>NZ_CAKXZT010000131.1:44197-175785 GCF_935825525.1 Mesorhizobium escarrei | reverse complement strand
CCTCGTCGTCGCTGTCGGCCACCGCGTTGACGAGCCCGGCCGTTCTGTTCCGCGCTTTCCGGCCGACAAGGAACAGCAAGCCCGTGAGCTGATCCGGCGCGCTCTAGAAGAGCTGAAAGCAACCGGTTCAACGCTCCGAGTCCTTGCCTCCGCGGCACCGGGTACGGACATTATTGTTCACGAGGTTTGCAAGGAACTTGGTTTCGAAAGCATCGTCTGTCTGCCAATGCCGCCAGCTGAGTTTGCGGGAAAAGTTTTCGGCGGCCTCGACGGTTGGCGGAGGCGGTTCTTCGACCTCGTGCAAGGACGGCAGCCACTCTGTCTGAGTGATCAGGAGGGCTTGCCGCGATGGCTGCAGGCCTCCGGCTTCGATCAGTGGGAACGCGGCAATCGTTGGGTGCTCGAGATGGCGCAGACGGGCAGCGCCCGCACAACTACACTCCTCGCACTCTGGGACGGCAAGGACACAGGGGATGCGCGGGGTGGAACGTCGGACATGATACAGATCGCCCAAAAGACAGGTGTTTTTGACGTGCGAGTGATCGACGCCACTCAATTGCTGACGGCCGCCGCCCGGGTGTGAGTGCGGCTTCGACGCCGGTAAGCGGCGCCTGACTGCATTGGTCACTTCAAATCCTTGCGTTCTGGCTATGCAGTTGTCAGGGGTAGTGTCACATACCCTTGTGCGCATTGAAATGAGGCCTGCACTATTGGCGGTAACCTTCCAGTCCGCGATGTATAAGCGTTGTTCGCCGCGGCGGAGGCCGCTGGCCGGGTCGGCACGGCCAGGAAGACCAAGCCGGTCGATGCGCGTCCTGCTCGCATCGGAGAGATTGTTGTCACTCATATCGCCGACGAAGGCAGAGAGATGCAGGGAAACCTGCTGAGGCGGGAGACTCGTGCCGCGCTATGGGACGAAGTCGCGGCTGCCAGGGCGGCCTCTGATTTCGGGAAAGAAAAAGCCGTCTTGAAACGATCGACGAAAAGCAGATGTGCGGCCCGAGCAGGAGGAGCGCGCTTCGCGACCGCGAGTCGTGCGCGAACTTGCCTTTGTCACCTACAAGCTCGGCGACAAGCAGGCGCCCCACGATCCGATGGCCGCCGCCTCGGCTTATGAATCGAGTTGCTCCGCACGCTCGATCCCGAGCAGACAACCGATCGAGAGACCCCGGGCCTTTGGAGCGGCGTGCACAAGAGGCGTGCCGACCTGCCGGGACGAACGAAGCAGCAGCGCCTCGACGATCTCGAAGCCGCCACTACACGGCGGAGCCGGCTTCCTCGTTCGGCATGACTACTATACCGGGATCAACCTCGGCTGTTTTTTCGATTGCCGGGCCAGCATGACCTCCGGCGCCGTGAAGATCGCAGATCACATCTTCGCTGATCGCGTTCGCAGGCGCGTGATCAAGGCCGCTGATAGGCGATCAAACTTATCTCCGAGAGGCCCGTCGGCCCTGATGGCAAATCAAAGTGCCAGCACGAGAGAGGAGCTCTATTGGGCACACGCGCCCCGCGCTGAAGCCCTGATCGCGCTGGGCGATCCAGAGGGGAAGGCAGCGCTGAAAGCTGCCGATGCCCTGGGAGCGGCAGCATGGATGATCAAAACCACCCACAAACAGATCGAGAAGCTGACGGCATTCCCAGCGCAAGGAATCCCGGCGTGCCTGAGCGGGCAATCACGATTTTCTCGTAGACGCTCTCGGAAGTCGCCGATGAACGACGGGCGCTCTCCAGCCTCGTCGCGGAGATGAACGGCGTCGTCAAGTTTGTGGCGCCAGAACGCAATATCAGCATGAAACTCATTCACTATGAAATCAATTCCTACCCGGATGCCGGAGCACCTCAGGGGTAATACCGGCAAATCCCCGTCGAGTACGACATTCATTTTGGTGTGATGTGGAAGCGCTGCGGCACGCCGACCAAGAACGCCGACGGCGGCACCGTGCATGAATTTGACCGTGCATGCGCCGCGACTTCTATCGACTCCAGAAAGCTGGACGGCGAAGCACGAGCGCTCCTTGATGATTACGTCAAGCAGTTCCAAATCGGCGAACCGATACCTGTCTCCCGCCACAACGATCTGTCGAAGCCGCCACACCGACAGGAAGACGCCGTCCTGCCGGAATGAATTGGTGTGCCCCATGTTGTAGCCAAAAGGAGTCACTGCAGAGAACCTTGCCCAGCCGAACATCGCAAAGGTATCAGCGGAACTCCACAATCGGCCGACACCGCTCCACTGGCCCCGGACGTTACAGCCGCCAAGGAGAGTGCGCCTGACAAACTTCTTTCGGAAGTGGCTTCCGGAGAGCCCCCGTGAGCTGAGAAGTCGACACCCTCGGCCTCGGGGACCTCGCCGCCGGCGACTGCTTGGCCCGAACCCTGCAGGCGCTCAGATGGAAAATAATGACTCCAAACAACCAGTAGCTGCAACCCGCGAGCTCCTATCCGCTTTGCTTCGGTCCAATCTTGCGAGCTTCATCCAAATGGTGTTCCAGACCCTGAATCCAGGAACCGCCTACCTGGGAAACTGGCACATTCAGGCCATCGCCTGGCACCTTCAGCAGGTCTTGGACGGGCGCATTCTCCGCCTTGTCATCACAATGCCCCCTAGAAGCCTGAAATCCATCTCGGCGTCCGTTGCGTTTCCTGCCTTCGTGTCACGGCCGCGATCCCGCCAAGGAAATCATTTCGGTCACATACGCGCAGGAACTGTCGATCAAGCACCAAAACGACTATCGACAGGTAGTGTCATCTGATTGGTATCGCGACCTTTTTCCGGGCACGCGAATTGATCGACGAAAGGACTCGGAGAGCGAAGTTGGGCTTACCGGTCATGGTTCCAGGTTAGCCACCTCGATTGGTGGCACACTTACCGGCAGGGGTGCCGACATCATCATCATCGATGACCCCCTGAAAGCGATTGATGCCTATTCGGAAAGCAAACGTCAGGCAGTCAATGACTGGTATCGCTCAACGCTGGCCTCCCGCCTCAATAACAAACGTACCGGCGCAATTGTCATTGTTACCCAGCGCGTTCATGTTCACGATCTCGTCGGCCATGTCTTGGAAACAGCCGGGGAGGAGTGGGTCGTTCTCAATCTGCCCGCCATCGCGGTCGAAGAGGAACAGATCCCGATTGCGAGAGAGCGTATCTATCGTCGACCAGCGAACGAGGTTCTTCATCCTGCTCGCGAGCCGCTTGAGGTTCTCGATCGCTTGCGAAGGGACCTTGGTTCTGATGCGTTCGAGGCACAATATCAACAAAGCCCGGCACCTCCCGGCGGCGCCATGTTCAAACGCAGGTGGCTCAAAAGGTATGCCAATGCGCCGTCCCCAAACGATGAGGACGTGATAATCCAGAGCTGGGACACAGCTTCCAAAATTGGGCCTGCCAATGACTGGTCGGTCTGCACCACCTGGTTGATCAGGGGCGGATGGTACTACTTGGTTGATCTGTTCCGGGAACGTCTCGATTATCCTCAACTTAAAGCCGCGGCTTTCGGTCTGGGGCATACTCATAGTCCAAGGATCGTTCTGATCGAAGACGCAGGTGTTGGTACCGGGCTGATCGCAGAGCTACAAGGTATGGGCATCAATGTGTCCTCCGTTCCCGCGA
Organism: Mesorhizobium escarrei; assembly: GCF_935825525.1. Taxonomy (GTDB): domain Bacteria; phylum Pseudomonadota; class Alphaproteobacteria; order Rhizobiales; family Rhizobiaceae; genus Mesorhizobium; species Mesorhizobium escarrei. The sequence continues at coordinate 172,169 of NZ_CAKXZT010000131.1, read as the reverse complement.
TCGCATCAAAGCAAGCGAGGGCCGCAATCCAATCTGGCAAGTTTGAAGGAGGGCGTGTTTGGTTCCCCGAACGAGCCGCATGGCTTTCAGACCTCGAAAACGAACTCTTTTCGTTTCCGGGCTCGTGCCACGACGATCAGGTCGATTCGATCGTCCAGGCACTTGCCTACGAGGTCGAGGATAATGAAACTGTCGTTCGGTTATTGAAATGGGGTCCGCAGGGGCAACAACAATGGACGACTATCAAATGACTCTGACTAGATCATTTGCCAGTGTGGCCTTCGGTGATGTGCTGAAAAAGCACGAAACGCGGAACATCGCTGAGAACGGCGGCCAGGATCGCCACCATTTGCCAATCGCCGTCATGGGCCGGCTTCAGTTTGCGCCTTTGACGAGGTCATGGCGACCGGTATCAAGCGCCAGCAAGAGCCGCTGAGGATCGTCGGCGACCTTCTCTCGGCCGAGATCACTGAGAAGCAGGCGCGCTCCATCAAATACCAACTCACCGTCGCCATCGAGGAGTTCGACTTCGACGGCACGCCGGTCAACGAGCCACTCATACGTAATTTCGCCAACGGAACGTTTGTTGCCGACCGGCGCAATGCCGTCCTCATTCGCGGCACCGGAACCGGCAAGTCGCATCTGGCCATCGCCATTGCCCTGGCCTTGATCCGTAACCCGCAACGGCTCACGTGGCCGATTCTTCAATGTTCATCGATCCGCCAATCGGCTCAAGACCGAGCACTGCGGCGGCAAGCAGGGGGGTATCACCGATTGCCTCACGCGGCTCGACTTCGTCGTGCTCGATGAACTCGGCTGTCTCCCGTTCGCACAAACCGGCGGACAATTGCACCTCCACCTGATCGGCAGGCTCCACGAACGGACCTCGATCATCGTCACCACCAACCTGGCGTTCGGAGAATGGCCAGCCGTCTGGCGCCGGGCTGTTGCAGATGTGTCAGGAGAGCGAGACGTCTCAATCTGATGAGCGTTGGGAGAGTCTGTCCCAGGATCTAGCCTGCCAACGAGTCGCCTTGCCCATCGTCCCCACGGGAACGAGATGCCCGCTATTGGGCTGGAATCGGGCGTCGTCATATTCGACCAGTGCCGTCGCCGGCATACGCTCCCGCTCGGCCTACAGCATCGCACGCAGCGCCGCGCGATACTCGTTCGCCTTCATGGCACCGAGCATATCCTTCGTAATGATGGGGTCAAGTGTTCGAGTCACCTAAGCGGCACCAGAATTTCTTTCATAATCTCAATGATATATAGGGCATCTGCCTCCGCCTAAATCACGAAGCGCGCACCACTGGTCGGCACGGGGTCGGCACGGTAGACAAGTCGGTGTCATCGTCAGCGACTGTTCCGTCGAATCGGCAGCCGGATCGCCTTGGAACGTTTCCAGCCATGCTTCGAGGCCGGTCGGACCGGACCGGCGTCGCGCATTCGGCAGCGGGGTCACGAACCTTTGCGGTCAGTGCAGCAGTGTCGCCAGCCGGTACCTGAGAGCCTCCAAGGCGTCATCGGCACGCTCGGCGGCGAGGTGATCGCCTCGCGCGATGGCGTCGAGACGATGCCCCGCCATCAGGTCGAATGTGGCACGTAGGCGATCACAGATTTCGTCAAGATCGACGGCACCGGCGGCAACCTGATCGACCCACCGCGCCGCGACGTGTGGATAAGACTCGATCTGGTCATCGAGGATTGCGAGCCGCTTGAAATAATCGAGGAAGGCTTCCTGGTCACCGGCAGTCCGCGCAGCGTCCAGGCCTTGCTGTGCCTGCTGCCTGCGACGGATAAGTTCAGCCATCGATGCCCTCATCGCTTCAATCCCGCAGCTCTGAAAACCTGAACGCGTTCGCGACAAGGTATGGCGAGCGGGAGGTCTCGTCCTCGAAGGGTTCGTGCACACGGTAGGGTCGTGAAAGGCAGGCATAGCGAATAGAATCTCCGCAATGGTCGTCACCATCGGTCGCGACATCTTCATTGTTGTGCTGATCGTGTTGGAGAAGTGGCAGGGTCCGGACGATGTCCCGACACGTCTCGAAGAAGTAGATAAGGGGCCGGCCATCTCCATCGCCCTTGAGCCGGGCGCGTAATTGGTCCCATCCGCCTTTGCGCCGGTCATGCGAGATGGCCGATGTTCTAGTGTTCTCGGCCCGCCGGAACGCCGCGCCATGCCGCATCAGGGTTTCGGCGATGCTGGGTCCGCTCTGGACGGCGAAGGCGCTTGGGTCCAGCACGCCATAAGAAACGTGCTCCCGCCTGCCGTCCCGATCCGTCTCGCGAGCGACGATCCCGGCGGCGACTTCCTCGGCGGTGAGCTTAAGTCCGACATTCGGCGCGGATGCTCCGTACCATTCTCTGTAAACGACGAGCCCACCACGCGGGATAGTGCGACCGTCATGTTCGACGTCGTCCTGAACGACCGCGAGCCAATGCACAGCGAAGGGCGAGGCCGACCCCCAATCCATCGACCTGAATTTCGTCCAGTGCGCCGGCACCGAAAACGGCGGGATGACGTGCCGCGCCGTCGAGAACTCGCTGAAGAAGGCGCCTTCAGTTACGTTCCAGTCGCCTTCGAGCCAAGCGCGAACCCGCTGCGGGCTTCCGGTGGACTTCAGGCGGTCGATGTAGCGCGGATCGGCCTGGAGCAGGGCCGGGTTATCCTGAACGCGCGCTGGGATGAATACCCAACTCAAACCGTCCTTCCACGTGACGTTATAGGGGCCGAGGTCGACAAACTTCGACTTGACCTCGTGATGCGACGGCCCGCCCGGATTGCAGGTGAATTTCGCTTGCGGCCGGATGCCCTTCGCCGATCTCAGCGTCGCAAGGAGACGTAGCACCGGATCGAGCGTTGTCAACTGCGTCAACTCGTCGAAATAGAGCCGTGTCAGGCTCCAGCCCTGGTAGTTGGCCGCATCGGCTTCACGTTCGAGGTAGCCGCAGTATAGTTTCGCCCCGCTCGTGAATTTGAAGAAGTTCCCCTTCTCCGAATATCGCGCACTTCCCGCAAACATGTGCCCGGCGGTGTCGATGAAGTCCTTCAGGTCTTCGCGGGTCTTGCGCAGGATGAGGCCCCGTGCATCTTCGCCATGCCGTTCCGCATGCAGCCAGAAGTCCAGCGCGATGGCCCACGACTTGCCGCCGCCGCGAGCGCCGCCATAGCAGACGACATCGGCGGTGCACTGGATGAAGGCTGCCTGCGGTCCCGGTTGCGGTTTGACGATCTGGATATTCATTCCGGTCAGTGTTCGTGCTCAATCAGTTTGCCGTTGCCGCTTTCCGCGAGGTCGGGAACGCCGCCGCCATACTTCGCCTGCCAATCCTTAAGGCTCATCTCGATCGGGGCGTTTTCATCGGCGGATGGTTTTCGCAAGGTATGTTCGACCTGCACCTGCTGCCGGTCGACCATGAACCCGAAGAGCTTTGCCTTCATGGTCGTGGCCTGAACCGCCGCACCAATCTGCTCAAGCCGAATCGCATGCGCTCGGTTTTCATCGAACTCCCGGGCAAGGCTGTCGATGGTCACCTCGTGCCGTCTTGCCTGTTCGGCACGGAGTTCGGCGAGCCGTGCGGCGACCTGAACCTTTCTTAATGTTCTCGAAGCGAGCACCTCTGCGGAATTATCGCTGCCCGCCGCGAAGCCAGCATCCCTGTAGGCTCTTGATGCTGGCATGCCTTCGGCAACCTTCCTGACGAGGTTTTCCTGTCGCTGGGTCAACGGTCTTTGCTGCTTTGCCATAGCCGTGGAGAATACAACAAATCGGCGGTCGCGCGGGCAATAAGAAGCTTCCGGTTGCACCACAGGTGCAGCGGACCGAGATATCCGAGGGGTCGGAGCTGACGCCGCCGCCTCCGCTGGAGGCGCCACCCCCGTCGGTATACGTATTGACGACAACGTCCTTGCAGCCATCAGGGTGGAACTCGTCGCGGGCACCGCTCGGTCCTCGTAATCGCAGCCGATCAAGCTTCAGAATGCGCCTTGCGAACAACTAGGCCGGCAAAAAATGTTGTGGTTCATGCCGCTAATCCTAGGCCTCGGACAGCTCGATCTCAGGCGTGCGCATGACGCCGTTTCGCCGTTCTCAGGCGCTGACCCGCAGCCTATCGCGTGGCGGCTGCTGTTCGGCGAGATAACGGCCTTCGAGGTGATGCCCGGACCTCGGGCGATGAAATTCACCGCGGCCGCCGCTGCGCATGACGATCTGGTGCTGGCACTGTCGCTGGCGGTGTTCGGCACCCGGCTCAGCCAGGTTTCACGTAAGACACAATTGCGATCGTCTGGGAATCCCGGTTAAAGACTCTCCATTCCCTTGCGGCCAATGAGTTCTTGCGGATGCAACACATCACTGAGCGCGTATAGGCCGACGGCGTCAAAGCCTGACAGGAGAGAGCGCCATGCGAATTCGCCCACGTTGCTTCGTCGTAATGCCGTACGGAAAGAAGCCTGTGCGTAGGGATCTCGAGGTAGACTTCGATGCAGTTTACGAACGGCTGCTTGTTCCGGCGTTGCGTCAAGCCGGCTGCACGTGGTTTCGGTCTAGCGAAGAGACCACAAGCGCAGACATCCGCACCGGAATGTTTTACGAGCTAGCTACATCTGATTTTGTTCTCTCAGATATTTCTATCTTAAACGCTAACGTCTTCTATGAGCTCGGTGTCCGCCACGGCTTGTCGGGTCGGGGATCGATCCTTGTCCACGGCGGATGGGCCGATCATCCGATCGACATCGCGGTCGACAAGAGCTTTCGGTACAGCGGGAAGCTTTTCGCCGTAAAGCGACCCAAACCGGAGGTTCAGCGGGAGGTTGAGCCGGACTGGCTCGAGATTAGAGAGGAGATTGAACGGGAGATTCAGCGCCTTGCCGCCCTTATTGCGGGGGCCGTGCATTCTGACCCCCGGCATGTCAGCAGCCCTGTTTACAAGGAGCTTCGTGGCCTCTTACCGCCTGACACCTCCCGAATTGACATTGCGCGCGTCGGGTACGCAAACAGGTGGTACGGTGATTGGATCGAGAAGGTCAGCACGGCACAGAGGAAGGGAGCCGCATCCGACATCATGACCCTTGCGGGCGACGCCGCGAACAGTCTGCAGGCGGCGCAGGTCCTCTACACGGCTGCATGGGCGCTGATCGGCCTACAGCGCTTCGAGTTCGCTGAGGAACTACTTCGGGCTGCTGTACAAGCAGATCCGATGCACGTTGAGGCGCAGTGTCAGCTCGGACTGGTGCTGAACCGGCGAGGGCGCGCGAACGAGGCAGCTGAGTACCTGAATCGAGTCAAGAACACCCACCATGAAAGTATGAACTGGCTCGGCGCGCTAGGTCGTGTGAACAAAGATCTGTGGTGCGATTCCTGGAAAGACTTCACCAACGTGGACGAACGTCTAAAGGCTTGCTTAAAGAACCAGGGTCGCGCGTACGCAGCACTTGATTTGTACCAGGAGCGCTTGAACAGAAACCGAGCGTCCCACTATGCTGCCATAAACGTCTGTGCCATCGCTACATGGCTTCAGAACGCAGCGCTCAAATGCGATGGCCATCTCAATCGCGACCTTGAAAACCTCCTGAAAGAATCGAAAGAGATCGTTCGAAACGCAGGGGAGAGTGACTTGAACGATCCAGACGACAGGGGATATTGGGCATGCACTTCCTTGGCCGAACTGGCCCTGTGCGAGGGCCGCCTGGACGAAGCGGTAAGAGAATACGAGCGGGCCGCTCACTGGCCGGGTAGAGGAAAGTTCGATATCCAATCCATGCTCTCGCACTTGAGGATTTACCACGAGCTGGGTCTGCACACTGAGACAACATCGGGTCTAATGCGTGTCCTGGACGAAGTCTCGGACAGGATGTTTGCCAATGAGACCTTTGAGAAGGTCGTCGTCTGTCTCGGCCATATGACGGACGACCCCGAGAATCCAGGTTTCTGCGACGGGCAAGATCGAGTTTTCTTCGACAGGGAAGATCTTTCCGTCGAGCAACAACTCGAGCCCCTCGAGCAGGCCATTAAGGAGAAGCTCAGGGAATGGGATATGAACGGAGAGGGCCATCTGGCGATATGTCGAGGCGTGCGGGGAGCTGAAATTATCTTCGCTGAGGCGTGCGTTAGCCAGGGCATGAAAGTCCGCCTGCTGATTCCGCTCCCGGAGGATGAATTCATTGAGAAGTGCGTTCATGTCCCAGGTACTGAGTGGCAAACCCGCTACACTAGATTGATTTCAAGTCAACCGAATGTCGAGGTGAAGTTCCAAGACTTCGAGCTGGGCGCCGCGCCGCCGACTTCTTCCGCGATGCAGCGAGGCGTACTCTGGTGTCTAAATACTGCTCGCGTCGCCGCCAACAACCCGAGCGCTTTGCATCTGCTGTTCGTGCGCCCTGATCGCAGTGCGATCTCACCGTCTAGCTTTCGCGCGGCTCTCGATGAGATGCTTCGCCTTCCGGCCATTCGAACGGACCTCGATCTTCGCGGCCTGCTTTTTGACGCTAGAGAGCAAGGCACGAGATCGCCGCGCACATCGCCACAATCCGCGAAATGACCCCCGTGAACCAAAAGAGAATGTTCGACCGACTGGCCGCCGAAGGACGAGCTCAAGGGCTATGTGGCCGAACCAGTGCGACGGCGGGGATTGATCTGCTGGCGATCCGCACGTCCGATTATTCCGGTGAACTCGCTATTTCGGGTTGACTCTCGATGGACTCGCGCGCGCCTTGGGGAAGCCTTGCCCTTGGCGACGAGCTCGACACTGATTGGCTTTCTTGTCGTATCGGCATATCGTTCATTGCCAACTTTACTGCACTGTGTCGCGGGAGGGTCGCCACGACAGCCAATATCTAGGCGCGCGAGATGGAGGCAACCGCTATCGGCCGACGAGCGCATCCTGGACTACGCCTCGCGCTCTGGGACCGTTCTTGCGGAGGATGCCGGGCGCTGATGGAGTGACGCATTTTGTCCGAGATCTTCATTTCCTGGTCGAACACTCGCAGCAGATTGTTCGCCGACGCTCTGCGTCAGCTGATGACGTCCGTGATTCACGATCCGGACTGGACTCCACCTCCCCCGCTGGGACCCGGGAGTCATGTGGTCTCCATGTCCGCGGACCTGCCGAAAGGAGGCAGCTGGTTTTCCCATCTCGCAGGTCTGCTTGAGAACGCGCGGGCAGGCATCATCTGTGTCACGCCTGAGAACTATGCGTCGCCATGGCTGCTGTTCGAGGCTGGCGCATTGATCCGGTGCGACAGGGAGGTCGCGCTATTTCCGGTGCTGTTCGATCTTCCGGCCACGTCGCTCGATGGTCCGCTCGCCCTGGTGCAGGGCACCGTCATCGAGCGCGATGCTCATGCGATCAAGCGAGAGGTGCTCGACCTGCTGAATCAGGTAGTTGCTCACGTGAACACGTTCCCGGACGCGCCGAACCGGCTCATGGTCGACCAGCCGGCTGTGAATGCACCGGCTCCTCCGGACGCGGCGAACCGGCTCATGGTCGACCAGCCGGCGGCTGTGAATGCACCGGCTTCTCTGCCTGTCGTCGATCCGGAGGCGGTCGCCGATCCATGGAAGACCTTTGCCACGACCGTGCTGCAGCTGGAACTACCGTCCACGGTCTCGATCTTCGATCGCTTCCCCCAGCTGTTCGAACGCAAGACTTTTCAGGAACCGTTCCACGATTGTGCCGACCAGCGATGGCTGGATCGTTATGCCGGCGCTTGTATCGCTCGCGACGCAATGGAGAAACAACGGAGCCGCATAGCGACGGCGCTACCGCCAGGCGCTCAACTGGCGTACGACCGTCTCAGTGCCGCGGTGGATAGCTATGCGATGGCGATCGCCGGTCAGTTGCTTGAGGAGCACAGGTTCGGAACCGATCATCAAGGGCGTCTCAACGATGTCGACGGCCGCCTCGCCGTGTGCGAACGGCGGCGCGAAGCCATAAGAGCCGCGTATATGCGCCTTCGCGATCCTGTTCCTCCGGTGTTCGACGATGCGCGGATCTATGAGGAGCTGACGGACCTGGAAGAGCGCAAAATCCGGCTGATTCATCCGCTCGAGCAGCAGCTGGACAGCCAGATCGCGGCGGTTGGGCAGTTCAGCACGCCGGAATGGCGGCTGAAGCACGCGGCAACCAGCCCCTGGCTGTACGACCGGCTGGTGTTCTTCATCCACGCGGCCAAGGCGAAAGACCTGCCGTTTCCTTCGTTCGAAGATCTGCTCGAGGGCCTGGAGCGGGAACTGAGCTTGCTCGAGGCGCGCGACACACCGGCGACGGTGGTCTGCCTCTATTACGCGCTAGAAGCGATTGAGGTACGCGCCGCCAGCACCGACGACCGACCTCGAGTCCTCGATCTGCTTTCCCGGATCGAAGCGAGGATCGTGGATTGGAACCGGTCTGTTGATGTCCAGGCTCCGAAAGAGCGGGTCGACGCCAATGGGAAGATCAGGAGGCTGGCGGGCCGGCTGCGCACCGCATTGACGACCGCTGATCTAGCTGCGAACGTCGCGCCGACCGGCTGATGCCGCACCTGTCGGCCAAGTACGCGATCAAAGTCGAGATGCAGCCTGCGCGCCCTCGCTGAGCACCTGCTGAGGGCGTCGGTGCCGGTCCTCGGCGATGGTGCCCTCGATGATGCCCTTCTTCACGGCGGCGAGCACGACTGCTTCACACGGGCGCCAAGCCCCTCTATTTTGACATCATCGAACCCTCAACCGCGCCGCTAAGGACGGAGGAAATCTGGATGCCGCCTGCGGCCCGGCGGAGCGGACACGGTTGCCGAGCCAGGCGGTCATGCTCCATATTGCGGCGGCTTCGGAGGAGGCGATGAATATCCTTAAATCAGGTCAACCTGGTGGAAGCCAGTGCGACTCGTGTCGCATCCTCGCAAGTCTTGCCGTCCGCCTTGGCATCCGCCAAAGTCCGACCGACGCCATGGAATAGCAAGAAATCTGGTAGGTCCGTTCGGCAGGACGTCGACGAATGCCTCGATCATCACACCGGCGAGCAAGGTTCCAACCGCTTCGGCGGCGTCAGCATCGACCGTGACCAGAATTTCGTCATGGATGGTCAGCACCGGAAGCGTCTTGTACGAACTCGCGGTGAGCAGCTTGCCATCCGGGCTGAACGCCAGCCCGTAGACCTGTTCGTCGTGCGTGACCCGGGTGAGCTCGCGGCCGCCGTCCACTACCATGACGCGCGCCGTTTTGTCGTCGCTCGCGGTGGCAAGCAGCTTGCCATCCGGGCTGAACGCCACCGCACTGACCGCATCGCCGTGGGTGAGGCGGACGAGCTCCCGGCCGCCGTCCACCACCACGACCCGCACCGTTCCATCCCGGCTTCCAGTCGCTAGCTGCTTGCAGTCTGGGCTGAACACCATCGCCAAGACCCCTTTGTCGTGGCTGACGCGGGGCGACCTCACGGCCAACCGCCACCGTCACGATCCGCGCCGCCGCGTCCCGGCTACCAGTAGCTAGCAGCTTGCCATCCGGGCTGAACGCAACCGCAAAGACCGCAGCATCGTGCGTGACCCGGGCGACCTCGCGGCCATCAGCCGCCGCCACTATCCGCGCCGTCTTGTCCCCGCCCGCGGTGGCCAGCAGTTTGCCATCCGGGCTGAACGCCAGCCCGTAGACCGCACCGTCGTGGCTGACGCGGGCAACCTCGTGGCCTTTCGTTTTTGTCGTCACTCGCGGTGGCAAGCAGCTTGCCATCCGGGCTGAACGCCACCGCCACGACCGTAGCATCCTGCGTGACCCGGGCGACCTCGCGGCCGTCTTCCACCACCACAATCCGCGCCGTCTTGTCCCAGCTCGCGGTGGCCAGCAGGTTGCCGTCCGGGCTGAACGCCACCGCCGCGACCGCATCGGCGTGGGTGACACGGGCGAGGATAGTTACCAAGGGAACGCGCTGCATGGCGTTCCAGGCATCACTGGCTTTCCCCAGGCGCCAACCAGTGGCAGCGAGGGCGGCAATTATGGGCGAGGTGTCCTGAGTAACCGGCTGTGCCAGACGGTACGGGTCGTGGTGGTGGACGGCGGCCAGGACCTTGCCCGCATCGGTCACGATGATACGGTCAATACGGTGGCGTTCAGCCCGGATGGTAAGTTGCTGGCCAGCCCCAGTAACGACAAGACGGCGCGGGTAGTGGCGGTGGCCGATGGCCGCGAGGTCGCCCGGGTCACGCACGATGCTGCGGTCTTTGCAGTTGCGTTCAGCCCGGACGGCAAGCTGCTAGCTACTGGTAGCCTGGACAACACGGCGCGGATCGTGGCGGTGGTCGATGGCCGCAAGGTCGTCCGGGTCGCCCACGCCGATGCGGTCGTGGCGGTGGCGTTCAGCCCGGACGGCAAGCTGCTAGCTACTGGTAGCCGGGACAAGACGGCGCGGATCGTGGCGGTGGTCGATGGTCGCGAGCTCGCCCGCATCAGTCACGATGATACGGTCAACGCGGTGGCGTTCAGCCCGGATGGTAAGCTGCTGGCCAGCGCCAGCAACGACAAGACGGTGCGACTCGTGGCGGTGTCGGATGGCCGCGAGGTCGTCCGCGTCACCCACGATGATAAGGTCGCGGATGTGGCGTTCAGCTGGGATGGCAAACTGCTTGCTACCGCGGGCTGGTACAATACGGCCCACCTCTGGAGCACAAACTTCGATGACATGCTCCACCAACTCTGCACTGGGCCGGGCCGCAATCTGTCATTCAGCGAGGGGCGCAACTACCTCGGCGATCTGTCCTGGCAGCCCACTTGCGAAGGCTGGACCACCCCACCGGGGTAAACACAGCCTCAGCCTGGAAGCGGTAAGCTCCTCGCCACCGCGAGCTTCGACAACACGGCGCGGATCGTGGCGGTGGAAGGCGGCCGCTCGCCGACACCTCTTCCTGGAGATATCGAATATGTCCGCCACACCATTTTTCGCGCGACAGCGAAGCCCTGCTGGTCGTCTCAAAACCGGCGGCCACCGTTGCGGGCGGCAAGCGCATAACAAAGCCCAGCCACCAATATTGCGAGCCTCTGCCGGGTCGAGACCGGCGATAAGTTTGCCAGACATCGCCGGTGGCCTGAATCCCTCGCAGTTGCCGCTGCGAAGGGCCTTTGTGCTGGCGGCCGGGGTGTCAGTCCCAACTGTCCTATACGGAGCGAGCCTATCGCAAGTTGTGCGCCACCTCGGTGGACGCGGCCCCGCTTGCGGTTGCTGCCAAATATGAACAGTCTCGGTTTGGGGCCTTGCCGCGGAGGCGGGGCGTTAGGCGGTAGCAATGCGAGCGGGGTAAGTGGAGTTAAGCAATGAGCAACGGCGTAGAGCTACCACGGTTCCCATCGCTCGGGGAGATTGTATCTTCCGCGCCTGACTCGTGGTCAGACAGCGACGCGCCACTCGCCCACCGAGGGGTGCGGGTATCTTGGCTGGTGGGGTGGGTGCGAAGTCTGCTGGAAGACATCAATCGACCGCGAATCGAGGCGATCGAGCAGGCGCAGCAGGCCATGTATCACAACAGGGCTGGCATGTGGGGCCTGCACGATCAGCCCGATATGACGGTTCCAACGGTCCCCAGGTACGCGCTGCTCAACGTGCGTGCGCTGGTCGAGCGCTTTGTGCTGCCGTTAACGTCCGCGTTGCAGGCGCCGCTTTGGGCATACGTGCCGACAGAGCAACGTGGCAAGCCGGACTTCTTTGTATCGCACACGTGGAACTCGCTTCTCCTCGGTCCCCACCAACAGGAGATCGGCACGCTGGATGCGATCGAGCACCTCGACCATTACGCATGGATAGACTTCGTAGCCTATAATCAGCACACGATCGAATCTATGCCCACCGACATGGAGGCGGTCATCGGCGAGATCGGCAAAGTAATCTTTGCCGGAACCCCGGTGCCGACGCTGGGGCGCATCTGGTGCCTTTGGGAACTCTTGTGTGCGAACCGCACCGGCATTGATTTCGACATCGCCATCAGGCCCGGGTACCGTAACGACAAGATCCTGGCGGTCAACACGCTCTACCGATCGTTTGTCGGGGTCGAAAAAGCCGTGGCGACGAAACCGGAGGATCTGAAGATCATCTCCGACGAGGTGCTTGCGCAGTTCGGCTCGGCCCAGACAGCCAACGAGCACTTCGATCGAATCTTGCGCGAACGGTTTTCCGGTAGTTGGTACGAGCTGCGTGAGCGAGACCAGCACCTTGGCTTGCGCCCATGGCCCTGGCTGTACGAACAGTCGCCGAGCGGTGAAGCGCTTGCCAATCGCCCGGTTCGAGAGCCCGATCCATACTACGGCGCCGGCATTCGTGATAGCGTGATTTACGGCTCGCAGCAGACCACCTTCGACCTGCTGATCGAGTCGGGTCTGAAGGTCAGCTACGACGACGAGGTTGCACATCAGTTCCGCGTGATCTCGGCCTCCGATCTCGCGCTGTTCGAAGCGGCGGGGCACGGCGATCTCCCTAAAGTTCAAGAACTTCTCGAGCAAGACTCCGATACAGACCGGCCGATCGCCAACTACTCGGCGCTAGCGGCCGCCGCTCGCGGGGGACACGCACGGGTCGTCGAGTTGCTGCTCAAGAGCGGCGCGGACATCGAAGGCGGCAATGGCGTATCGCCGTTAGCCGCCGCTGCGTGGAACGGTCAGGATGAGATCGTTCGGTTGCTCATCGAGCGGGGCGCGGACATCGAGGGCGACACAGGTGGCCCTGGGACAGCCTTGTTCCAAGCGTCCGATGAGGGTCACCTGTCCACCGTCCGCTTGCTGCTCGACCTTGGGGCTGCTGTCGATGCGAAGACGGAGAAGCGGGCGACGCCGCTACTGATCGCGACTGCGAATGGCCATCTCGAGGTAGTCGTCCAGTTGATCGCGGCGGGCGTTGATCTGGACTGCACCGATCGCAGTGGTGACACCGCCCTTCATCACGCTGCGCACAACGGGTCGGCCGCGATAGTTCAGGCCCTTGTCAACGCGGGCGCAGACCGTACCGTGGTCGACAAGTACGGCGACACTGCATTCGACATCGGGAAACGAGAGGGCCGCCTCGACGCTGCGACACTCGCGCTATTGCAAGTGGTTTCGCCCGCTGATCTCGACGGGAGCATCGATTCTCGTCAGATCGTCGACCCTGACGCGGAGCTGCGCGGCGGCGAGTCCGCGGAAACGCCCAAGGGAGACGGACCGACCGAGCAGTCCCTGGTCAATCTGGCGGTGATGAGCATGAACTGCCCCGGTTGCGGAGAACCGTTGAGATGTTTCATGCGGCCGCGGTACTTCTATTCTGAGGAGCCTGGCTCGGTATGGTCGGATTTTCTCGACGGGCTGCCACGCAACCGCTGCAAGTGTGGTCTGAAAGTGACGGGTAGCGCGTCGAGTTTTCATACCGACTCCTGGACCGCCGTAACGCTCGAACCGCCTCGCGCCTTCCCGGCCGAGGTCTTTGCGGAGCTGGTCAACGAAGTCCTCACCGGAGTTCAGCATTGTCCGCCTCTCCTCTTGTTCGAATCCTTCGAGGAAATTCATCGAGCGGTGTCGGGTGGTACTTCGCAACCATTCCTGCTGATGCCGTATTCATCGCTGATTTATCAAGGCGTTTCGGAAACGGCGCGAACTCTTCATGTTCTGATAATAGCGGCCGTCTCGGCAGGGCTATGTGCGGACGCCTATCTGTTCATCAAGAATGCCGCGGCGATCCATCCGGACATTTTCTGGGTCTTCTTCGATGCGGCGCGGGAGTTAGCACGAATCGTCGACGAGGCGTCGACCGGTGATTCAGGGCTGCTGGAGGATCTCGAATCGCTGAGCAGGCAGCTTGCAGGATGGCGCAAAGCACCGGCGCTCGATCCCGAGGCGGTCTTTGTATGTTTTTTTGGGGAGAATGCCGCGACATCGGAAGCGTCTGACGATCAGATATACTATACGTTACGCGGCTATTTTGACAATCACCAGGATTTGCGTTTCCTGGAAGGCGATAAAGCGTGCTCATCGTTGCCGTCCTGGCTGTTGCCCAAGCCGAATTTGTCGCCGGCGCACAAGTGCCTGCTAGACGTTCACATTCACGCTGCGGGTGAGTTCCTGCTAAGACATAATCCCACTGCCGCGCAGACTATTTCCGACCAGATGTGTCGGGCACGAGAGCGGATAGCGAGCAGATATTCAAAGCTCTCTGAGGCAGAGCGAACCCAGGCACGGGAGTTCTATAGTACAGTCGGCGGTCGGGATTTGCTTGATGTGTTGTAGCTACGATCTTCGACCCACAGTTATCGAAGAACATCCTCGGACGTGTTTCAGGAGACTGGTATCCGATCATCCGAGCGCATTCAGCTACGCAAAGACACTGGGAAACGATCGGTTCACGCGAGACACTCCGTCTTAGGGCAGAGGAGAACCTGAGGTAGCCGGGATGGCCGCCTAACAATCGCATGCACCCGGACATCAAAAAGCGCCGCTCGTTCCTCGCTCTACTTTTTGCTGCCGGTGATGTGAAACGTTAGGCCCAAGTATTTAGTCAGGATTATATATGAGGGGTCAGTATGAACGACAATACCATACAAGAACTCTTAAGATAAGCTGGGGGATGAGGTAAGCGAGCCCCACCACCAAGCCGGCCACCACGCCAAGCAGGGAAGCGAGCCTGGGTTCTAGCGTGATCGTGGTGGTGGTCAAGCCTCTTACGAGCGCGCCCACGGCGCCCGCCGAGAAAAGCGCCCCGCCCATGGTCACCACGAACCAACGCGGGTGTCGACGCCCAGCAGACCTAGGCCGAGCATCGCCAAAAGGGCCATCAACGCGATTACAAACCAAGCGGCCCCGCGCCTCTGGCTCGTCCTGAGCGCGAACTTGTGCTCCCGGTCACGCGACTGACGAAGGCGCTCCGCCTCTTTCAGGTGCTGGTCGCGAAGCCAGGCAACCAGCTGAGATGGACTCGAACCCTGCGAGGACGGGTATCCCGTGATGCGCGTGGCCAACTCGGTGCGGAGTATCTGCGCCGAACCTGCAGACGACATCGGCGGTGCACTGGATGAAAGCTGCCTGCGGCCCCGGTTGCGGTTTGACGATCTGGATGTTCATCCCCGGTCAGTGCTCCTTTGGAGA
Source organism: Mesorhizobium escarrei (assembly GCF_935825525.1). Classification (GTDB taxonomy): domain Bacteria; phylum Pseudomonadota; class Alphaproteobacteria; order Rhizobiales; family Rhizobiaceae; genus Mesorhizobium; species Mesorhizobium escarrei. Next base: position 157,104 of record NZ_CAKXZT010000131.1, on the reverse strand, counting down.
CATTCCGTACTCATGTTCGAACATCGGCGGGTCCTGCATTGGCAGACTGCGCTTTTGACGGGCTCCTGCACGAAAGCTCGACAGCTTATCTGCCTATTGATTTTGTAATCTATACGCTTTCGCTCGGTCGCCGGACGGTTCGCCTCGCGACAATTCCCGGCAGGCGGCTTCGGCCTTGCGCCAACGCTCAAGGTAGGGCGTGTCGATTTCCTCGGCCATGCTCCCCGGTTGCGGAGCAGCTTCAAGCGACCATCTGGTTGTTCTTAGTTCGGTCTCGCTGAGACGCGGGACTTGCCCCAGTGCGCAATTTGCGAGACGCTTCAAATCGTTGCGATAGACCCAAAAAATCCGACCGGTATTGTCAAAGGAAGCGGTGGCTAACCGCGTACCATCCGGGCTCCAGGCGAAGTGACTGACGGCGTTTGTATGCCCGGTGGTGATGTCGTCAATCTGCTTGCCCGTCGCAGCGTCCCAGATGCGGAGGTTGTCAACAGCGACGGTGGCCAAACGCGCACCGTCCGGGCTCCAGGCGATGCGATTGACCGCGAATTTGTGCCCCCTGAGGACGGCGGTTTCCTTACCCGTCGCCGCGTCCCAGATGCGGCCGGTGAAGTCATCGGAGGCAGCGGCCAGCCGCGTGCCGTCCGGGCTCCAGGTAATGTTGTTGACGATGCTTTGATGCCCGGAGAGGACGGTAAGCTCCCTGCCCGTCGCGGCGTCCCAAATGCGGCCGGTGTGGTCGCCTGAGGCGGTTGCCAGCCGTGTGCCGTCCGGGCTCCAGGCAATGTGATTGACGATGCTTTGATGCCCGGTGAGGATGGCGGTTTCGTTGCCCTCCGCTGGGCTCTGTCAGAAGAAACTCGCTTGAGGAAGGGAGTGCGTCGGCTCATATAGGAGGATGACCAAACTCCGCCCGTTCCGCTATTTCAAGACGTCTCCCGAGATCATCCGCCTGGCGGTCATGCTATATGTCCGGTTTCCACTTTCGTTGCGAAACGTCGAGGACCTGCTGCACGAGCGCGGCATCGACGTCAGCCACGAGACGATCCGGTTCTGGTGGAACCGGTTTGGCCCGATGTTCGCGGCCGATCTCCGACGCAAGCGGGCGAAGCGGATGCGTCTCTTGCCGCAATGGCAGTGGCATCTGGACGAGGTTTTCGTGAGGATCAACGGTGAGACCTTTTACCTCTGGCGCGCTGTTGACCATGAAGGCGAGGTCCTCGAAACCTTTGTCTCAAAAAGGCGGGACCGTAAGGCTGCGCTGAAATTCCTGCGGAAGACGATGAAAAGGTTTGGCCGACCGAAGGTGATTGTTACGGACAAACACCGGTCGTATGGCGCCGCGATGAAGGAGCTCGGAAACGCGAAATCCCATGAGAACAGCCGCTGGCTGAACAATCGGGCTGAGAACTCACACCAGCCGTTCCGGCGACGAGAAAGAGCCATGCTTCGTTTCCGGCAGATGAAAAGTCTGCAGAAATTCGTAGCCGTCCACTCGTCCGTCCATAACCACTTCAACAAGGAACGCCATCTCTCTACACCCGCTGCAATTTCAAGCTCAACCGCGCCACCGCTCTCGCCGAATGGCGCCAACTCGGCGCGGCCTGAAAATCCGTCCTCTCCAGGAGACTGAAATCGGTTCGCGTTAATCTGACAATGCCGGAAATTGAACATCCTTTTGCGGAGGAGGAATCGAGGCATTGTCAGATTGTCCGTCGTCAAGGTTTTTGAGACGTTTGGCGGCCTGACTTAGTGGAGGCTCTGGCTCATCTGGGTTGGCATTTTAGGCGGCGGCTTTGCGATGCTGCAAGCGCCGCATTTCGATGGTCCTTCGCTTGATCCTTTCTCGTTGCAACAGGATGGTCTGGCCTCGGCCGAAGTAGACGTCGGCGGGTGTGAGATTGTCGAGGCTCTCGTGGTATCGCCGATGATTATAACCGTCGACGAAGGTTGCGATCTGGGCTTCGAGATCGCCCGGCAGGAAGTAGTTCTCCAACAGGATGCGGTTCTTGAGCGTCTGGTGCCAGCGCTCGATCTTGCCCTGGGTCTGAGGGTGGCAAGGCGCGCCGCGGGTGTGATCGATGTCGCGATCCTGCAGCCAGTCGGCCAGCTCGCCGGCGATGTAACACGGCCCATTGTCGGAAAGCAGGCGCGGCCGTTGTCGCACGGTCGCCCGATCGCAGCCTGATGCGACAAGCGCCAGGTCCAGCGTGTCGGTGAAGCTCGCTCTTTTTGTTGAGTAAACTCGACGAAGAACGCGCATCATAGCCTCGATGAAAGCGCCGAAATTTGCGGAACTAGGAAAGGAACGGAAAATTTCCGCATGAAATCTTCACCAGCGCTGGTATAAGAACAAACGCCTCTCCGCCATCGGTGGTTACGTTGTCGGGAGCCGTAGGGGCTCGGTGTGGATTGGAGGCGTGGTCCTCGCAGATACCGACATGCCATCAAGGTCGAGCAGCGCAGCCGCCAGCTTCTCCTTCGTCGCCGCGTCGTCGACCACGGCGAGCAACTTGTCGATGATGATGGTGATGTTCGGGCCCGAATTGACGTTGACGGCGACGTTGATGTCGGCGGGCCGATCATGTCCGGCAAGCCGCGCCGTGTCGGCCTAGGTCTTGCGGAGACCATCGAGTGCGGCAAGAGCCCGCAGACCACTGATGTGATCGACAAGAGCTTTCTTTGCAAATCTGCCTTCACAAAACAGTTGAGATAACAATCACATAAGAGTGCCCAGTTTCATCCTGTCGGGCGCGCCAATTAGGTCGAGAGTTGGATGGGTCAGCATGATCTTGTCCTTCTAATGGAAGTATCCGGGACCGCGCAGATTGGCGTGATCCATGATGGCGCCGGGTCCGGTGGCGGGTCGGGCAGCTTTCTGGTTGGCGATGAGGGCTGCGATGCTCTTGCAGGTGAGCCCGCCGATTTCGACGGCGCGGGCCGAGATTGCCTCGGCGCGGTCACGGCCGAGATCGCGATAAAGCCGCAGAACGCCCAGGCATGTTCTGAAGCCCTGTTCGGGATGCGGGCGGCTTGCCAGAATGACAACGATCAACCCTTCCGTCTGCGATCCTATTCCGATCATGAACGCTTCGTTGGGTATTTTCGACCATATGGAAGCGCCCACCAATCTCCACCCGGTCAATGGGCTTTAGCCCTTTGATCAGACTCACAAATCTCCTGTGGGACAGCAGTGACTCTGACCCAAATTCCCCATTCCCTGGATTCCCCCTGGGTGCTCACTCGACGGCTGGCTGTGTGTCCTCTCGCGGGTACAACTCCAACCGCTGCTCGGCCGCAACAACCATCTTGTCGAGATCGTCCCAAACCTCCCAAAGCTGGACGGAACCGTTTTCATCCACTGTGGCAAGGCGTCCACCGTTGGGGTCGAAGTCTGCTGCGCGGGCCGGAGCGAGGAGCCGCAAGATCAGTTTTCCGTTGCCACCCCACAGCCGCACTGCCCGGTCATCATCGATCGTGACGATACGATTGCCCTTTGCGTTGAATGTTGCGGCCGTCACCATAGTCTCGCCTTCCGTTCCTGCGTCCAACGAGGCAAGTTCGTTGCCCTGGAGGCTCCACAGCTTTGCCACCGAATCGTGGCATCGCCGCATGCTTCCAACGGTCACGCCGCCGCCCCGTCTCGTGCATTGCAGGACGAGGAATCGATCTTCGCCGACCTGTGGCTCCGCGAAGTCAAGACTATCGATATCGGTGTCCCACAACTTCAGGCCCTGCCGATCCCACAGGCTCATGTTTCCGGGGCCGACGACCAGGATCTTCCTGCCGTTATCGGCGAAACGCACCTTGTAAGTCGTCTCTTCCCGATTGTAGCTCCCGCCGTTCAAGGCCCCGGCATCAATCTCCGCGGTTGCGCTCAGCTCGGAATTCCAAATGTGGACCAGGCCGTCAAGATCGACCGACGCGATGGCATCATCAGTCGCGCTGACATCCATAGAGCAAATGGCTGTGCGGTGCTCCTGCGTCTCGGCCATCAGCTTGCCAGTCCAGTCCCATACGCGAACCATACCCCGCTCGTCGCCGGCGGCGATCAGCGTCTTGGACACGCCGAACGGCGGGGCATAGATGTCTTCCCGGTAGGCCTCATGCAAGATCCGCAATTGCTGGCCACGGACATCCCAAAGCGACAAGCGCTGATCATTTGTTTCGTTCTTCCGTCCGCTCGTCAGGACATGCGTCTCCGTTTGATTGAACTCAGCATGATCCACGATGTCGGCGTGACTCGAGAGTGCCACCATCTCGCCTGTCTCGATGTTCCAGATTACAGGTTGAGCTCCGTCATTGCTAGCCGCGAACAGAAGTGCTCCGGATGGGCTGAAGCGGAGGGCAGGAGACAACTCGTCTGTCTGCGAGAGTCGAAACTCCGGATCCATGGTCCTCTTGAGCTGCTCCGTCTCGAGCAGCGGACCATTCGGGTCCCATACGTGTACGCTCCTGGCGAGGCAGGCACCCTGAGCCGGATTCGGGCAGCTGACCGCAGCCACGCGGCTTCCGTCGCCGTTGAAGCGGGACGACGTCAGCTCCATGAGGGAGCCGCCTAGACGGTTCAGGACTCTGCCGTCCTTGCCGAGAATGGTGATCCTCCCGCCGTCTTGCCCCTCCTCGTCAACCTTGATGAACTGGCCATCGGGACTTAACCCAACGTCAATAATCGAGGATTCCACCGCCATTTCCGACAGGGGCGTTCCGTCTTTCTGCCATACATACACGCGGCCGCCAGTGCACGCCCCCTGCTCGTCGCACATGTCCTTCGCTGTCAGGACGCGGTCGTCGGGGGCAACGGCGGCGAGCCATCCCGGAAAAGTCTGCATCAGCTTTCCTCGGCGGTCGTACAGCCGTACCTTCGGGTCGATCTCCCCATCCGGATGCCGAGGACATAACCCAAAGCCCTCGGACAACGGGCTGAACATTCCCGCTTCGAGATACGGATGGCACCCCCCCGTGACGAGGAAATCCCCTTTGGCGCTGAAGTTGCTGCGCGCGAGCCAGTAAGAGCCGGCATCGAGCCGCTCGGCCAGCAACTTCCCTGACGGTTGCCAGAACCGCAGGGCGCCCGCTTCATCGGCAGTGGCAATCCATGTTCCGTCCGGTGACAACGCCCCAGCGAGCACCCGGGATCTTCCGCGCGCGAAGGACGCGACCATTTCCCAGCCCTGCTGTTTGCGCCAGAGCCGCGCCGAGCGCTTCTCGCACGATTGGTGTTCGCCTTGGTCGCAGCCCACGGTGAGAAGCAGCGAGCCGTCGGCGCTTCGGTCCACCGTCAGGATGGTCGCACGGTGCGCCTGGAAGCGGCCTTTCAGCTCACCATCGGGCGTCCAGAACCGAACGGCCCCGTCGGCGCCGCCCGTAATCGCTTCGGTTCCATCGGCGCTGAATGTCGCCACATCGTCACTCTCGTACGGAGCTTCGGCGTCCTGCAGAACAGCGATCTTCTCGGCGCTCCCGTTCAGCACGACAGTGGGGCCCATTGCCGAGGCAACCAGCATACGGCTGCCGTCAGAGTTAAGTGCCAAGGGCCAGGTCCAGCCGCCAAACTGCTCGCTTTCGTAGGTTTCGACGAAATTGCCACGCGGGCTGACGTCGGTCAGCGCGCGATAGAGCGCGATCTCCGCCTCGGGCACCACATAGCCGTACCGTTCTCGGGTCAGGTTCACCGCCCGGAGCGCAGTCGTGAGTCGATCGTCCGCGTTCCGCTCCGGAATGGCGAAAGAGGCGTTTGCCAAGCGCTGCGCCTCTCCTTTCAAGCTCTCCTCTTGAGCGAGTTGCTGGCGGTTCCACCACACGCCGCCAATGATGGCGCTGAGCAGCACAACGAGACCTGCGAGCTGGACAAACTGCCAGCGACGACGGCGCGTCTCCCGCTGCTTCAGCTCGTCATAGGCGACGCCGAGAATGCCCGCCAGGAGCTTCAGCTTGGCATTTACCTTGCCGTCCTTGTCTTTGCGCGCATCGGCCGCCAACGGTTCGGCGGGGCGATCGGTGATCTTGCCATCCGGTCCAAGCTCGTACCGGACGGCCTCGGGGAACGCTTCCAACATTCCACTCTGAGGCCGTGTGGTCGCCCCTGGCTCACCGTCGACGACGAAACAAAGGATGCGGTCCGTCCGACCCAGGCGCTTGAAGGCGGTGATCTCTTCATTGACATAGTGCGAGACGGCGGCTCTCGGTGAGCAGATGACAATCAGCCAGCGGGAGCGGGTGAGCGCTTGTGCGATCTTCTCCGAGAGATTCGCCGCCCCCGGCAACTCGTCGCGATCGCGAAAGACCGGTAGTATGCGCTTCGGTACCTTCCCGATGGGAGTGCTGCGGCCAATCAGCGTCCGTGGCACGCGGTAGCGCTCGAGGGCCTTGTGCAGCCAAGTGCCCCATGCTTCATCCGCGTGGCTATAGCTGATGAAGGCCCAATACTTGAATTCCGTCTCTTGCTGGGGGCTGTCTGCACTGGGCTGCATAGTGGCCCCCATATTGCTCGCGGCAGCTGTATCATTCTGCTCCGTACCGCGATATCATTCAACCAGAGACTCGCACTTCTGGTGTTCCATTCCGTCGGTTACAATGTTCCCAAACGAGAGGCATATTACATTTTTTTGAAAAGTTCGTCGCGTTCCTCGCGTCGAGATTTGCCGATGGCCAAGGCGGGTGCGCCTTGCGTCCTGAGGAGGGCCGGTAAGTCACGGGCGGCATACCCGTGAAGCCAAGAAAGCGCGGAAGGATGTCCGCGATCTCATCCGGGCCGCACGGCAACTCGCGGCACTGTCTTGAGGCACCGGAAGGAACTTGACCGATGTTCATCCACCGGGCGATCCAGCGTCTCGACGGGACTCGAGTGCCTTTCGTTCCGCCGGAGCGATGACCCGCTCCACGATGGTCGCGAGCAAGTCATCCGCCTTCTTGTACTGGACTATGGGCAGTACCCAAGGAAAGCGCTTCCAGTGCTCGAACATCGAGTACTCGTTGTGATCCTCCTGGAGCAGGGGCTGAACAGGAACAGATGGCAGGTCAGGAATTATTACCCCCAGTTCCTGAGGAAGACTCTTCGCATCGGTCAGATCGGCGACGACGAAACGCGCCATCCGCGCTAGGAGCGAAACCGTCTCGGTGATGTCGCGGCCTTCCGGCTTCTCGAAGTCGAACAAGATCGGCAAATAATTGCGCCGTCCTAGCTCTTCCCGCAGCCTATCAAGGATCGATTTTCGATCGGGCGTGAAACGCGACGGCACCGGTAGGCCGTCATTGGCCGGCTTTCTTAGGACGGCTTGGTCAGTTCCGCCTCAATCATACGCCGCCGTTCTTCCAAAGCTTTCACTTTCGTCTCTGCAGGGGCGATGACCCTCTCCTCAAGGGCTATACGTAGCGGCTCAAGTGCCTCATACCGGTATACTGGGAGGACCCACTCGTATTTCCAATAGTCCTTGAACATGGCGTACGGACGATCTGCTCCCTCGATGAGGGGTTGAACGGGCACCGCGAGGTGAGGGACGATTGCTTCCAACTCCTTGGGGATGCTGCTCGGATCAGTCAGGTCCGCGATAATAAAGCGAGCCATGCGAGCCAGTAGGGAAACAGTTTCGGTTATGTCCCGGCCCTCGGGGACATCGAAGTCGAACAGGATTGGCAGGTAATTGTGCTCACGCAACTCGTCGCGGATCGCATCGAGGACGGCTTTTCGCTGGGGCGTGAAGCGGCCAAGAATCAGCACCGCTTTCGAGGTGATGGTGTCGATGACGTTGCGGAGTTTTCGGTTATTGAGCAGGAGATAGATGAACTGCCCGACCTCAATATCATCGACCGTGATGCCGGGGTCATCAGGAAAGCCAGAAGCGATAACCAAATTCTGCTGTGTGGCTCCCTCCAGCTTTAGATCCCACGCGGATACGCCATAGATATGGCAGTCGGTGAGAGTTGCGTTTGTAAGGTTCGTTCCGACTAAGTAGGTAAGGATGAGAAGCGCCTCGTGCAGGTTCGCCCCGCGCAAATCCGCGTAGCTCAGGTTCGCCTCGGTCAGGTCCGCCCTGATCAGATTCGCCTCGGTCAGGTCCGCCTCGTACAGGTTCGCCTCGGTCAGGTTCGCCTGGCGCAGGTCCGTGTGGCTCAGGTTCGCCCGGCGCAGGTCCGCCTTGTAGAGGAACGCCTTGCTCAGGTTCGCCTGGCGCAGGTCCGCCTCGATCAGCAACGCCTTGCTCAGGTCCGCGAGGCTCAGGTTTGCCTCGCGCAAATCCGCGTTGCTTAGGTTCGCCTCGCGCAGGTCCGCCTGGATCAGCAACGCCAGGGTCAGATCCGACTGGATCAGCAACGCCAGGGTCAGGTTCGCCTTAGTCAGGTCCGCGTGGCTCAGGTCCGCCGTGGTCAGGTTCGCCTCGAACAGGTCCGCCTTGGTCAGGTTCGCCTGGCCCAGATCCGCCTCGATTAGCAGCGCCTGTCTAAGTTTCGCCTCGCTCAGGTTCGCCTTGGTTAGGTCCGCCCTGATCAGGTTCGCATTGGTCAGGTTCGCCTGGCTCAGATTCGCCTCGGTCAGGTCCGCCTTGGTCAGGTTCGCCCCGAGCAGGTCCGCCGTGGTCAGGTTCGCCTCGGTCAGGTTCGCCTCGAACAGCAACGCCAGGGACAGCTTCGCCTCGGTCAGGTTAGCGTTGCGCAGGTCCGCCCCGCGCAGGTCCGCCTTGGTCAGGTTAGCCTCGTGGAGGTCTACCCCGATCAGATTCGCCTCGGTCAAGTCCGCCCCGCGCAGGTCCACTCCGCTCAGGTCCACCCCACTCTGAAGCAGGTTAAGTACTTCTTCATTGGCCATGCGAGCCTCCGACTTTCTTGGAGTTAGGAGCCGGTGTTCTTGAGTGTGAGCCCCGTCCCAGCCAAGGATACGACAATCAGGTGTCGTAAGTCGCCTTCCCGGAGAGGCGGTCTGTTAAATCCGGTTCAGTTCTTGATGGTCTGTCATGGGTCGGAAACAGTATTATCGGCTCTGTCAGAAGAAACTCGCTTGAGGCGGGAAGGGCCTCAGCGCATCGTAGGAGGATGACCAAACCCCGCCCGTTCCGCTATTTCAAGACGTCTCCCGAGATCATCCGCCTGGCAGTTATGCTATACGTCCGGTTTCCACTTTCGTTGCGAAACGTCGAGGACCTGCTTCACGAGCGCGGCGTCGACGTCAGCCACGAGACGATCCGGTTCTGGTGGAACCGGTTTGGCCCGATGTTCGCGGCCGAGCTCCGACGCAAGCGGGCGACGCGGATGCGACTGTTTTCGCAATGGCAGTGGCATCTGGACGAAATTTTCGTGAAGATCAACGGTGAGACCCATTACCTCTGGCGCGCTGTTGACCATGAAGGCGAGGTCCTCGAAGCCTTTGTCTCAAAAAGGCGGGACCGCAAGGCTGCGCTGAAATTCCTGCGGAAGACGATGAAAAGGTTTGGCCGGCCGAGGGTGATTGTTACGGACAAACTTCGGTCCTATGGCGCCGCGCTGAAACAGCTCGGAAACGTGGAATCCCATGAGAACAGCCGCTGGCTGAACAATCGGGCTGAGAACTCACACCAGCCGTTCCGGCGACGAGAAAGAGCCATGCTTCGTTTCCGGCAGATGAAAAGTCTGCAGAAATTCGCAGCCATCCACTCGTCCGTCCATACTTCAACAAGGAACGCCATCTCTACACCCGCTGCAATTTCAAACATAACCGCGCCACCGCTCTCGCCGAGTGGCGCCAACTCGGCGCGGCCTGAAAATCCGTCCTCTCCAGGAGACTGAAATCGGTTCGCGTTAATCTGACAATGCCCTCGGGAATATCAGCCCACGGCGCACCCGTGCGGAGCCGCCAGAATATCCCGTTCAGCACCCGCCGATCGTCGACGCGAGGAACCCCGCGCGGCTTGTTTGGAAGCAACGGTTGGATGACCGACCACTCGAAGTCCGTCAGATCGAAGCGAGCCATGGCAACCTCCTGTTCGAGAAGGTTGAATCACCGATCCAGTGATTTGGGAATCCTATTTACGGGTTCATGACCTAGAGCGCTCAACACCTGGGTGCATTGCCAGAATTTGGAGGACTGTTTACGCTCACGTTTTCCCTCTGCGGCACGCGGATTATTAGTATTGTGCTGCAGTCAGTGTACTCATCTAAGAACCCTTAGGACATCCGGGGAGAAGAACCCATGCGCGTCGCGGTTCTTGGCAGCTGGAGACACGAGGACAAAGGCCTTCGCGAAACGCCCGAGGCATTTCGTACCGCGTGTCGGCGGGTCGGCTCGGAGCTGATCAAACGGGGACACAGCCTCATCGTGGGAAGTGACTCCGAGCACACCGCCGACAGCAATGCCGCTCTGGGTGCGATCGAGGCACTGAAGCTGGCGGGGACGCCCGTCGAATCCCCCCGGATCATGTTGATTCGTCCCGAGTCGTCATCCGACTGGGAGCGTCCCTTCCTTGCGCTACGGCAAGCGAATCCGGGCGTATTCGTCGAGCATCAGGTCGATTCGGCGTCCTGGGCCGTGGCGAAGCTGGTCCAAACGCAGCTGGCGGACGCCCTCATCCTGATTGGCGGGGCCGAGAAAACGGAGCAAGCCGGGCTGACTGCCGCCGTCAGCCGCAAACCCCTCGCCTGCATCGGATCCTTTGGAGGCGCCGCGGCCGAGCTGAACAAGCGCTTCGTGCTCTCGCCGACCACCTGGGGATACGAACCCTGGCAAACGGCAAAACTCCCCCAGCTCCAGGAGCCGTTCAGCGACATCGTCCTGAAAAAGGCGCTGGAGATCGCATGGATCGAGGGCGCACCCAAGCTCATGATCATTCACGGCCGCAGTCCGGATCGTGACGTCTTCAAGGAGTACCTGCTCCAGCATGTCGGCCGTGTCATCGTGCTGAAGGACGAGTTCGCGCCGACGGAGCCGATTCCTCTCAAGTTCGAACGCTTCGCCTCATCGGTGGATGGCGCCATTGCACTCCTGACGCCAGACGACATGGGCGGGCTGGCCACCGGGCCCGCAGCCACCGCGCCTCGTGCGCGCGAGAACGTCTGGGTCGAAGTCGGGTGGTTCTGGGGCCATCGCGGCCGCTCGAAGTTGTTGCTGTTGCGCAAGGGCGCGGTGACGATTCCGTCCGATCTCGGCAACGTTGAGAGCTATGAGTACCAGTCCGGCCCGGAAGATCCGGGCATAGAACCGCGCATCCAGAAATTCATCGCACGCTTGCGCTCCGCGAGCGATGCCGAGGTCTACGAGTAGGAAGCTCGACACACCATGTCGCTCACCAGTAGCAGGGGCTCTGTCAGAAGAAACTCGCTTGAGGAAGGGAGTGCGTCGGCTCATCTTAGGAGGATGACCAAACTCCGCCCGTTCCGCTATTTCAAGACGTCTCCCGAGATCATCCGCCTGGCGGTCATGCTATATGTCCGGTTTCCACTTTCGTTGCGAAACGTCGAGGACCTGCTGCACGAGCGCGGCATCGACGTCAGCCACGAGACGATCCGGTTCTGGTGGAACCGGTTTGGCCCGATGTTCGCGGCCGAGCTCCGACGCAGGCGGGCGAAGCGGATGCGTTTCTTGCCGCAATGGCAGTGGCATCTGGACGAGGTTTTCGTGAAGATCAACGGTGAGACCTTTTACCTCTGGCGCGCTGTTGACCATGAAGGCGAGGTCCTCGAAGCCTTTGTCTCAAAAAGGCGGGACCGCAAGGCTGCGCTGAAATTCCTGCGGAAAACGATGAAAAGGTTTGGCCGACCGAAGGTGATTGTTACGGACAAACTTCGGTCGTATGGCGCTGCGATGAACGAGCTCGGAAACGCGGAATCCCATGAGAACAGCCGCTGGCTGAACAATCGGGCAGAGAACTCACACCAGCCGTTCCGGCGACGAGAAAGAGCCATGCTTCGTTTCCGGCAGATGAAAAGCCTGCAGAAATTCGTAGCCATCCACTCGTCCGTCCATAACCACTTCAACAAGGAACGCCATCTCTACACCCGCTGCAATTTCAAGCATAACCGCGCCACCGCTCTCGCCGAGTGGCGCCAACTCGGCGCGGCCTGAAAAATCCGTCCTCTCCAGGAGACTGAAATCGGTTCGCGTTAATCTGACAATGCCTTCAAATGTCATCGACCCCGCATGAGCACATCTGGGACGCCCCGCCGACCACGATGAACCGGGCAAGGAAGACGAAAACGTCCAAAAAGAAAGTTGGTGACGCCGAGGGTACCGCCGAACCGACGCCAGCAAAGTCACCGAAGCCTGCGCCTCGTAATGAGACCAAGCAGAGCAAGTCGGATCTGGTGCTGAAGAAACTTCGCCTCGCGAAAGGCGCCACGATCGAGGTCATGATGGAGGTCACCGGCTGGCAGGCGCACTCGGTGCGCGGATTTATGTCGGCCATAGTCAAGAAGAAGTTTGGCCTGAACCTGGTGAGTGATGTCGGGAAGGACGGGGTTCGTCGCTATCGAATCGATGATGATGCGAAGGACGCTTGATCCTCATGCGTGCGAAGCTCGACATCGAAACAGAGGTTGCCGCCTTTGGCGACCTCTCCCGTGAGGAACTCACAGCGCAATGGGAAAAGATCTACAGGTGCGCGCCACCAAAGGGTGTCAGGCGTGAACTTCTGATCAGGGCAGCGGCCTGGCAACTTCAGGCAAAGCGTCTCGGTGGATTTTCCACCGAGACGCGTCGCATGCTCAGGTCCGCCATAGACAGGGTCGAGAAGAAGTTCGCCGACCGCGACAGGCAACCTAACGCTGCCATCGGCGACATCAAGGTCGCGAGCGCTTCAAAGCGCAGACAAGTTTTGCCGGGGGCGAGGTTGGTTCGCGACTGGAACGGCAAGACCCACATCGTCGACGTGGTCGAGAATGGCTTCGTCTTCGAGGCCAAGGTCTATCCCTCGCTGTCATCGATCGCTCGTAAGATCACCGGCGCGCATTGGTCCGGCCCTAGGTTCTTCGGCCTATGAACAGCAAATCGACGCCTCGACTGCGCTGCGCCGTCTATACCCGTAAGTCGAGCGAGGAAGGCCTCGACCAGGAATTCAACTCGCTCGATGCCCAACGCGAGGCATGCGTGGCGTTCATCGCTTCGCAAATTGGATTGGGTTGGAAGCTCACCCCAGATCGCTACGAGGACGGCGGTATCTCGGGTGGGACGATGGAGCGCCCTGCCCTGAAGCGGCTTCTTCAGGACATACGCGACAAAAAGGTGGATGTCGTGGTCGTCTACAAAATCGACCGCCTCACCCGCTCCCTGATGGACTTCTCGAAGATCGTGGAGATCTTCGATGCCAGTTCTGTGTCATTCGTCTCCGTCACGCAGCAGTTCAACACCACCACATCGATGGGCAGACTGACACTCAATGTGCTCCTGTCCTTTGCCCAGTTCGAGCGCGAGGTCACAGCTGAGCGGATCCGCGACAAGATCGCGGCATCCAAGAAGAAGGGCATGTGGATGGGCGGAGTGGTGCCGCTCGGGTACCGCGCGGAGCACCGCAAGCTAGTCATAGACGACGCCGAGGCGAAGATCGTCCGACATCTCTTCGACCGCTATCTTGTACTGAAGTCGGTGCGGGATCTTGCTGACGAAGCTGCGCGCGACGGCCTCACGACTCGAACCCGCGAACGCCAGGATGGAAAATTTGCGGTCACGATGCCATTCGGCCGCGGCAACCTCTATCACCTGCTCTCGAACCCGATCTACGTCGGCAAGATCAAGCACAAGGATCAGCTCCACAACGGCGAGCACGAGCCGATCATTGAAGGTCTGGCGTTCGATGCGGCGCAAGCGCTTTTGGCATCCCAGGCGCCACGCCGCAGGGGCACATCAAACGTCGCTCAGCAGCATCTTCTCACCGGACTGCTCTTTGACGAACACGGTAACAAGCTACGATCGGTTCATTCCAACAAGCGCGGCATTCGCTACCGCTACTACGTCTCAAAACTGTTCGTTGATCAGCGACGAAGCAACTCCGACGGTTGGCGCCTTCCCGCCCGCGCAGTTGAATCAGTGGTCGAACATCAACTGAATCGCATTCTCAGCGATTACAGCCAAATCTCTGATTTGATTCAGCGATGGGGAGATCCCAGCGAAATCCAGTATGCGGTGGGTCGCGCAACTGAGGTCCGCGGCGCCTGGACTGCAGAGACTGCTGACGTTAAGCGATCGCTGCTGCAGAAACTTGTCCGCCGCATCGTCCTTGGTCAGAAGGCGCTGACCATCGACATTGATTGCCGGTCACTGTCCGAGCATCTGCTCGACAGGGTTCTCCCATCCGACGGTGAAGCTGAAACGGTGTCGATCACGCGTCCATTCGACATCAAGCGGCGCGGCGTCGAGATGCGCATCGTTCTTAGCGACACCTCGCCCAACAGCCCTGAGCCAGACGCTGCTTTGATCGACGTGGTCCATCGCTCTCAGCTTTATCTCCATCAACTCACCGATGGGTCTGGCCGAAGCCTGACCGAGGTCGCCAGCTTGAACGCGACCACGGTATCTGAAGTTAGCAGGCTGCTCCCGCTGGCCTTTCTCTCGCCGAGGATCGTGTCCAGGATCATCGCCGGCAATCAGCCGATCGAACTCACAGCGCACAAGCTGTCGCGCCTGTCTGGCCTTCCGCTCGCCTGGGCAGATCAGGCTGCCCTCCTCGGGCTCTGATTCCGACCATCAGCCGAGCACCGCTTTTCCAAACAGTTGGCTACGGAAATGGGCCCACAGAGACGAAGACCCAAAACGAGGGCGTTTTGGGCCGCTCAGCGGCTGTCTCGGCCAAGCGTTGTCGCGACGCTGCCGCTAACCTACGGAAATATCGACGCTATTCTGAAACGATCGAAAAGGCGCCAAAACTGGCGGACTGAATGGTGGGCCCGGAGGATGTATCAAGAACTTTGATTTCATTGGCTTTTTCGCGGGCCAAAATCAGAAATCTTCCCGTATCGCTCCGTATGGTTCCGCGCCTAAGCAAGGGACGCTGCACAAGATGGGCTTCATGCAGGTCCTAGGATGTGGGCTTTGCGTGGTATGATTTCGCGGCTGTTAGCGATCAGCCGCCGCTGTCCAATTCCGTTCCGGTTCGCAGGCACTCCAGATAGGCGCGATAGGCGAAGCTACGGTCGCGCTTCCTCCCCGTGGTTTCCACGAGAATGTTGGCTTCGGCAACTGAATGCCTGCATGCCTCCTTGGCATGAGACCGGACACGCTTATAAGGCGGGTTTTCGGAAGGCGGCGTTCGAACTGACGTCAAAGGTGTGCGAGCAGCCCGTCGATCAGGACCTTATTGTCTATCCGATTGTGTACCTGTACCGGCACCACATCGAACTGGTCTTAAAGGGCGTAGTCCGAATGGCTCTGGATCTCCAAGCGAAATCAACGACGCCCGCCCAGGAAAGAAAGCTCGGCGGTCACGATCTACTTTCTCTCTGGACTATGGCGAGGCCAATGCTGGAACCCGTCTGTGAGATCGTGGGGTAAGACCCGCTGCCGTCCGAGGATCTGCATGGCGTAGATTCCTATATGAGCCAGATAGACGCGCATGATCCCCGAGGTGAAAGTTTTCGATACGCAAGAACCCGAGATGCCAAGCGCACGCTGGGCCCGGCCCTCAAGCTGATCAATATTCGGACGTTCGCAACCGGAATGGAGAAACTGGCAGACTATCTTGAAGGGCTTGAGAACTGGTTTACTCAATTGATCGACGCCCCGAAACGAGGCGCACAGCGAATGAAACGGCGACAGGTTCCCGGCCGGCCTGAACGTCAGCCACGAGCTCTTCGAGGGGCTTGGAGGTTCTGGGCGAGCCTATTGAGCCGCGAAGCGGTCGAAGGTGTCCTCCTCCACGTCTGCTTCCTCAAGCTGACGAGGCGGTGCATCGTCTAATGCCAGCAGAGAAAGCGAGAAATCGTACTGCTCGGCTAAAAATGTCATCTCATGGACAGGTTCCCTCAGCCATACGCCGGCTGCATGGTCGCGCTCGCCGCGGCCGTCGACGAGGACCTGGGAGTCGAGAGGCAACGCTGCGGCCGGAATTTCTATCGGCCCGCCGCTCGACGTTTTGAAATACGCGCCAGATTTCCACGCCGGTCCGCTCGAACGCGCCCAAAGAATATATCCATCACGAGAGACCACTAAGATGGCGCGGCGTTCGGTGTAGCTAAGCCAGCGCAGGGCCGCAGCGATCAAGGAAACCCCGTACCGTTCGGCGCAGCCCTTCAGCATCGCCAGGTCGACTTTGGCTTTCGCCGGAACCTGTCGTCGGAAATCATCGAGCGGCATCAGCAGCGTGGCGGCGAACACATTCGCTTGGTGCTCAACTTGGCCATATTCCGAGTCCCATCGGACAATTTGCTGAGGCCCGCACTCAAAACCGTTTGGATAAGCTAGGCGGTGCAGGAGATAATGGCCGAACTCGTGGGCGAGTGTGAAATTGATCCTGCCTTTGGAAGAGATCGCGTTGTTGTAGATGATCCCCCACCCGGGCCGACCCTTAGGAGCCGGATACAGCGCTCCGTCAAAGGTTGGCAGGTTGTCTCCCTTGACCATCACGATGGGATCAGACGCAAAGCGATTCCGCGAGAACTCCAGCGCCACTTGCGCCACATCGATTGGAAACCGGTCGGCGCCGAGCACCAGGTTCAGGAGATGCGTGATCTCGAAAGCCCAGCGCTCCGGGGTGAAGACTTGAGTCATTCATCACCGCCCATGAGATCGAGCATCTTACGGATTTTTTCTTTCGTGCTGGGATCCATTGTCCGGTATTTTCGGAAAAACGCGGTATCGGTGGCGTCTTCGACAGCTACTGCATCTGTGAGCAGGTAATCGGGCGTGACGTCCAGCGCCATGGCGATTTTGCTGATCTTGTCGGCGGACGGTCGCGGCGGGTCCTTGTTTTCAAGTTCCCAGATGTAGCTTTTGCTGGACTCGGCCAGTTCAGCCAAGCGGTCGAGGGTGAAGCCCTTTTGTTTACGCAGGGTACGAATTTTTTCGCCAATTGGCGTGGTCACGGGTAGCTCCTTTCCGGTTGATAAGTTCAGAGTAGCAGCACACGAGGTGCTTGACAACCGAAACGAACTGCGCCAAACATGTTCTGAGTAGGCGTACTTTAAGTTCAACAGAGACGAAAGAGATCAACATATGGCAGGCAAAAGAGACGGCGGCACACATCATGTGGTGCCTAACAAGGCCGGAGGCTGGGACGTCAAACTCGGCGGCGGCGAACGGGCGTCTGGGCACTTCGACACCAAGCGCGAGGCGGTGGACCACGGGCGCGGCGTAAGCCGCAACCAGCAGACCGAACTCAAAATCCACAATCAGGACGGCCGGATTGCCCAGAGCGACAGCCACGGCAACGATCCCAACCCGCCGCGCGGCTAGCGGCACAAACAAGGAGACCCGAAATGGAAACCCAGGAGAAGGCAAAGGTCAAGGATAAGACCGTCACGATCATCGTTGACGGCAGCCCCTACGAAGTCCCGAAAAAGGATGACATCACCTACGCGGAAGTGGTGACGCTGGCTTACCCCGACTACCCGCAGCACCCCGAGATCACTTACTCGGTGACTTACACCCGTGGCGACGGGCACAAGCCCGAAGGTATTCTAGCCCCTGGCGGCAGCGTCAAAGTCAAGGAAGGAATGGTCTTCAGTGTTAATCGAACTGGCCAGTCATAACGACGATATCCGTCGTTTGCTTGAAAAGGGCTATGCCCTGCGGATTGATACGTTGCACCTCGTGGTCCGGGACATTCCGTACCTCGACCACGAGGGCGCGCTTCAAACCGGTTCCATCGTCAGCAAGCTCGTGCCTGTTGACCAGAACCGCTACGTGCAGCACGACCATCAGGTCTTTTTCGCCGGATCGGCGCCATACGGGCTCGACGGATGTCCGGTGGCAAATTTATCCGGTGGCGAGATGACTATTCCGTTGTCGCACGACGACGTCACCGTCCAGAGGTCATTTTCCAACAAACCGCCGAACGGCTTTCCGGATTTCTTCGACAAGATCGAGCACTACGTTGCGATGATTTCCGGGCCGGCCTTCGAGCGGTACCCGCAGGCAACGCCTCTCACCTTTCGTGTTGATCCGGACATCCTGCCGGATTCCGTCTTCAAGGTGCACGACTCCCTGACCAGCCGCGCCGAGATCGCGGATCTTGCCAGCGTGTTCAAGGACGACGTCATTGCTATCATCGGACTCGGCGGTACCGGCTCCTACGTCCTGGATTTCATGGCCAAGACCCGGGTTAAGGAAATCCGCGGTTTCGATGGGGATAAATTTTACCCCCACAACGCGTTCCGGTCCCCTGGCGTCCTGGATCTCGGCGACTGGGGCAAATCCAAGGCGGCGACCGCTGAAAAGCGCTATGCCAACTTCCGGTACGGATTGTCCATGAAGCCGACCTATATCGATGCATCCTCGTCGTCTGAGCTCGAAGGGGTGACTTTCGCATTTGTTTGCGTCGACAAAGGCTCCGCTCGGGCAGCCATCTTTGACCTGTTGATAGCGCTGGCCATTCCCTTCATCGATGTGGGAATGGGCCTGAACCGCAAACAAGGCCCGCTGGCGGGCACCCTCCGAGCCACCTATTTCGGCGCCGAAAAGGCTGGCGAAGTTCGCGCCATGAATCTGGCCGAAACCGTGGATGATCCGGACAACGTCTACCGGGAAAACATCCAGATCGCCGAGCTGAATGCCCTCAACGCCAGTCTGGCCGTAATGAGGTACAAGCAGCTCCGCGGCTTTTACGTCGACGACAATTCGGCGTACCATTTACTAATGGACACAACCACTCTCCGCGTCATGTCGGAGCGCGACGCGTGAAGCATCTTGCGCTCCAGCACGTCCAATTTGTGCCAAAACAGCTCGAGCCGGGCATTCTCTATGTATCCAGAGAATTTGCGGTAGCCGCCCATCTCTGCGCATGCGGCTGCGGCAACAAGGTATCGGTGCCTCTCGGCCCGGCCGAGTGGACCCTGTTTGAGCGGGACGGCCGCGCGACACTACGCCCATCAATCGGAAACTGGCAGCTACCCTGTCGATCCCACTATCTGATAATAGACGGTCGGATTGACTGGGCACCGCGCTGGACTGACGAGCAGATTGCAGACGGTCGCCAATCCGAAGAAAGACGGCGTGAAGCGTATTATAAGGCTCTTGAACCACAGCTCGGCTTTGTCGCATGGATTTGGGCTGCCTTGCTGAAATTCCTCGGCCTGAGAAAGTAGTTTGTGAAGTGGATCGTTGCTTTGCGAGGCTCTTATTACCAGAGCAATGTTCGCGTTTAGTTATTTAACACTGATATTGCGGCTGCTATCGTCGGACTATGAGGAAATCCAAAACCACTAAAATGCGCGGTGCACAGCCAACAGGAACCGTCGTGAAAACGAAAGTGCGCCGCGGCACTGGCGGTGGGCGTGCGACAGCCGGCGGGGTCGTGTTCCAGTCAGGGGTTGGAGCCTGCGCCGCGTCGGCTCTGCTCGCCAACCGTCCAGCCTCACGCATTGCTATCGGCCTGCCGGGCTTACCGCGGAAGGTGCGCTTCGAAACGCCATCCGCAGTCGACGATCTTACCATTGAAACCGACATCGGCAGGCTTTACGTCCAGGCAAAGCGCACGATAGCCCTCTCGCCGGCAGAAGATAGCGAACTCGCTTCCGTTGCGGTTCAATTTGTCCGTCAATATCAGCAAGGCGCCGACGGAATTTCTTCCCGCCGAGCACTCAATACCGCGGAAGATCGATTGGTTCTTGCGGTAAGCGATCAGGCTGTCGGGACCATTAAGAGCAGTCTTCGTGAGGTTCTCGACCGTTGCCGAACCGGGGCGGCGACCGGTCTTCCCAATCATCTCCAAAGTGCGCATGCGATCTTCAGCGAACACATACGGAGAGCATGGCTCGAAGTCTTCGGCGAAGCGATCACCGATGCTGAGAAACAGAGTGTGCTGTCACTCTGCTGCGTCATTGTGATCGGAGATAGCCAACGCCAAGTCGCAGAAGAGGCGTTGCGCGACATCGTGGCATCTGCGGGTGACGAGACCGGGCTTTTTGATCTCTTAGTCTCCTGGGCAGCGGATGCGGCGCAGCGGGGAATAGGCGGTGATACAGCCGCCATTCGGCTCGCCTTGGCCGGTCGAGTCCGGCTTATCGAACCTCCCAATTACCGTGATGATGTTGCCCGCCTCCGGACTTACAGCGCTGAGACCCTTAAACGGCTCAAGCGGTTCGCGGCAATCGAAGCACCGGAGGGGCCGATGGTAATCACCCGGCCAATCGTCGATCTTGTTGCACGCGGTGCGGTGGAAGGTTCGCTGGCGCTTACGGGAGAACCAGGTTCTGGCAAATCTGCCATCCTGCGCGAAGCAGCTCTGCGGCTCTCGAGTAACGCCACTGTTGTCGTCCTTGCCGTCGACGCAAGTGCCATTTCCTTGGACGCACTGCGCCTTGATATCGGATTGAAGCATCAGCTCATTGACGTTCTGTCACAGATGCCAACCGAAAAGGGCGCCTATCTTCTGCTCGATGCTCTTGATGCGGTGCGCGGCGGTGCTGCGGAAGCCACTTACAAGAAGCTCGTTGAACTAGTCGGAAATCTGGATGGATGGCATGTTGTCGCTTCCGTCCGGACATTTGACCTTCGGCTTGGGCGCGACTGGAAACGCCTTTTTGCGGGCACCCCTCCCGAGGCGGCGCATGCGGACCAAAACTTCCCGGCCGTCCGCCATATCCATGTTCCAACGCTCGGCGCAGAAGAAAAGGCGGATATTGCAGCGAAGTCACCGATGCTGTCTGCCGCGATCGTAGCCGGGGGCAGCAAGATGGAGGCCCTCGCCACCAACCCTTTCAATTTGGCGCTGGTTGGCGACCTGCTGCGCAGCGGCGTTTCCGCGTCATCGCTCGCGCATGTCGCGACGCGCGGCGAATTGCTCTCTCGCTATTGGGATGAGCGTATAAGCCACCTGGGGACTCCCGCCACGGTAAGCCTGCGCAGCGTTCTTATGTTGATGATCTCCGGACGCTCGGTGGATATCCCCGAAACGAGCGTACCCGCCGCGACTGCTTCGACGGTTGATGAGTTGCAACGCGCGGGAGTGCTTGTGACGGAATCGACGCGCCGCATCGGGTTCCGCCACCATGTGTTGTTTGATTACGCTGTCGCGCGACTGACCTTGCTCCCGGACCGCAACGAAGCGCTACCTCACCTCTCCAGGGCGACCGGCGCAGGCCTCCTGATTTCTCCATCCCTGGGATATTGGCTTGAAGATCTAAAGAAGGACGTTCCGGCATCGGACTATTGGTGCTTCATTGTCGCCCTCGTCAGCAATGAGGACATCGATCCGATCGTGCGGGTCGAAGTGGCGCGCATTGCCGTCGAGTCGGTTCAAGAGACTGAAGACGTCGCCCCTCTTGTTGGCGCTCTTACAACCACCGATCCGCGCAAGGAGCGTGCATTTCAATACTTGGTAGGCTATGTGCTAGCGAAGGGATACCAGAAGCATCCAATCATGGTCCGTCCTTGGGCCGCGCTCGTGGCGCAAATGACCGCGCCAAACATGGCGCAGATTGGCAGCATGCGGGGCCTCATAGGCACGCTTTTGGAAAACGATCCCGATCCCGAGTCGTTTAGGCAGCTGGGCACGGCGTCCCGCAAACTGTTTGACATCATGTCAGCCGACGAGAGTCGGATCCCTTGGCTTACACGTCACGCCATACCCTTTGTCGCCAAGACCTTCGCGACCGATCCATTAGCCTCGGCCCAACGCCTCAACCAGATTTTTGACCCCGACCGTTTTGCCAAGTTCGGTCACATTGAAGTGCCTGCACTGGCCGACAAGGTCATCGATCTCGCGCCAGATGATGACGAGTTAGTGCTCGGCTTGTTCAGATGCGTGTTTCGTGGCGGTGAATTTAGCCGCGATCAGACCACGTCCATGTCGGGTAGCTGGATCCTGTCGCTGACGTCAAACGCGGCTCAGGACTTTGCCATGGCAAGCTACAGCCTCGCCACGGCTTTCCCCCAACTTCTCCAAGAATTCCCACGCGTTGCATTGCGCGCGCTAGCGACTGCCTTTCACGCACAGCGCGAAAAAGAACATGCGGGGTCCGATAAACCGGTGGTCGAGACGATCCGGATTGCTGGGGAGGAACGATCTTTCGAAGAAGACCATAGTCAGGCCTGGGCTTGGGACATCGACGAGAAGGACCACGATGATTTCGCCAAGCTCTATCGCACCGCAATGGCGTGGGTTGACGGCGTGACTGATAATGAGCTCCTGCGCGCAGTCCCTAGCATGATTTTGCGTGAAACTAGCATTGCGCTCGCTTGGCGTACAGTATTCGACCTCGCAAGTCGTCAGCCCGTAACTCTTGGCGCCTCAATATGGCCAACTCAGGGCGACAAGCGCCTGCTTTACTCGCTTGATACGCGTCGCAGCGCCATTGCCGCAATCGCTGCAACCTACCCATATCTTTCCGGTGGCGACCGTGAGCGAGCAGAGGCCGAATGGCTTGCACTCGATTTCCCAAAATTGTCGCGCCCCGACGAACGGCGGAAGGAAATCTTGGGCACGCTGTTTGCGACAATTGGTGAGAACAGGCTCGCAACGGAAGCCGCTCGATCGTACCTCCGCGATGTCAGGAAGGACGGTAGCGCCTACGAGAACCGCAAACCTTTTGCCATAACCACACGGTGGGGCTCGGATGACGACGACAGTTGGCTTGCTCGTCAGGGTGTGAATACCAAAGCACCAGAAACCGCGAATCTTCTTGTTTTGGCCTCGGTCTTGCGCGCTGCGCGCGATGCCTACAAGCAAGAGGAAAGCGATGCAAAAGGTGCGGCGCTGTGTTCAGCCGCCCAGGCGCTTGACGAGGCTATATCGGCGCAACAATCGCTTGCGCCGCCTGTTGAGCAAGACGTCCTTGACGCGCTGGCCGAAGGTTTTGGAAGGTGCCTTGCCGCTGACCTGATTCCCGGCGAGCATCGTAGCGCTGCGCTCGCTCGATTGCTCATAATCTCCGAGCACGCCCACCCGAAGGTCACTGCCGACACGGAAGAGAAATTTGCACGCTTTCAGTCCTGGGGCTCACCTTCACCGCGTGTTGAGGCTGCGCAAGCTCTGGCGCTATTGATTGGAAAGGCTGAGTTTTGGCCCGAGATCAAGGATCGTTTCGAGGCCATGCTGCTCCAAGATAGTCATCCAGCCGTGCGATTCCAGCTTGTTTATGCTCTTCCCTGTTTATCTCGCGTGGATCGCGATGAGATGTGGCGATTGGCAAAAGAAGTAACGGCGCAGGAACTGAACCCGGCGATCCTCCGTTTGCTCACCGCTCGGCTTCCTGGGAACACACCCGATGACGCCAACCAACTCGAACCGCTGGCTCTTGATCTGTCGCACCGCTTAACCATCAAGGAGCACGGCGAGGATCCCATAGTTGGCCTGATCACGTTCTTTGCTATTAATCACGCGCGCCCAGCTTCGGTCACAGAACTGAACACTTGGCTCAGCGATGTCATCGCCAATGAGGCCCGGCTGCAGCGTGTGCTTTTTGATATTCGGGACGATCTGCTTTTAGGTCTCAACACGATCGATCCGCGTTTCGACGCCATCCGGCGTCGAGCCAACGAGTTCATTGAACGCCTCATCACCACGCTCGAACCGGCGGTGCGGTCATGGCCTCTATCGGGAAAGGAGCCCACGCCGCTGGAGCTATCAGCGCTTAAGCTTTTTAACGAGATTGCCGATCAGATCTACTATGCGGTTGGCCATGACGTCCTCTCACCCGTGTTGGAGGAGCGATCCGCCCAGGTTATGTTTCTGGCCGAGTATGCACCACTGATTTCCAAGCTTACGACGCTGGGCACACCGCGCGCGGTGCATCACCTGCTTGATGTCTTGAGCAAGCTTATGCCCGTGGCACCCGATCAATGTTTCGATCTTATGGCAGAAGCCATGCTGCGAACCACGGGCGTGGCGCGATATGAACACGAAAGCATGGGCGCGGATCTGTTCGTGCAACTGGTTGGTCGCTTTCTTGCCGATTACCGAGCCATCTTTGACGATCAAGCCCGGCGCAACAAGCTGATCGATTGTATCGCGGTATTTGTTGAGGCCGGTTGGCCTGAAGCGCGTCGCCTATTTCAGAGCCTTCCAGAGCTACTGCAATAGTGAGAAAATATGTCTTGGGCGTGTTTGAGCGCATGCCTGGCTTGAAAGAACTCAACGATATTCTAGCGAAATATCAAAGGTCGCCTCTACCGGTTGTTGGCGACACGCTCCCCGATCTGGAAAAATTTGCAAAGCGGTTCTTCGCCGACTGTGCGGAAATCTACGACATTGTTACCCGTGTAAAGGATTCCGGGCGGAACCCCTCAGGGTTCTCGCTGGTCGACGCTCCCATCCTAGGCTTGCTGGTCAAGATCAGTAAACTCATGCGGGAAATTGTTAAGTACTACGACAGCGGGGATGCCAAGTATCCCCACGGTGACGGCCGCCTTGCTGAGGTAGGCTGAAGGCTGCAAGTCCTAGTGCAAGCACTAGGAGTAGCCCTGTGACGAAGCATCAGATCGAAGTGATCACGTCGGTCGAGCGGCGCCGGCGCTGGTCTCGGGAGGAGAAGGAGCGGCTGGTCGCCGCGACGTTTGAGCCTGGGGCCAGTGTTTCCGAGATCGCGCGATCGGCTGGCATTCATGTGAGCCAGCTTTTCCGGTGGCGCAAGGAGCTCTGCCAGATCTCCGCGCCGACCGTGCCACAGCTCGTTGCGGTGGAAGTCGTCGAGGCGCGGCCGGCGCCGCAACCGCCTGCGCAGCAACCACCGATATCGCGATCGCGCAAGAAGAGCAGCACGGTGACCATCGAGCTTGGCGGCGCCCGTCGCCTGCGGGTCGAGAGTGATATCGATAGCGAGGCGCTCGGCCGGATCCTGGATGTACTGGAGCGGCGATGATCTCGATCCCGAGCGGTGTGAAGGTGTGGCTCGCCACCGGTTATACGGACATGCGCAAGGGCTTCCCCGGCCTCGCATTGATGGTGCAGGAGACCTTGAAGCGCGATCCGCACAGCGGCCACTTGTTCTGTTTCCGCGGGCGTCAGGGAGGGCTGATCAAGGTGATCTGGCATGACGGCCAGGGTGCCTGCCTGTTTACGAAGAAACTCGAGCGCGGCCGGTTCATCTGGCCATCGGCGGCCGACGGAACGTTGGTGATCACGCCCGCTCAGCTCGGCTATCTGCTCGAAGGCATCGACTGGCGGATGCCGCAAAAAACCTGGCGTCCGAGCTCGGCGGGATGAGCAAAATCGTTGGCATGGAGGAGCGAATATGATTCCATCGCGCCATGACCGATGCGGCCGATCAGCTTCCTGATGATCTTGCCAGTGCGCACGCGATGATCCTCGCGGAGCGTGCAGCCCGCCGGGAGGCACAAGCACTCGCCGCCCGCGCGCAAGCGGTGAACTCGCACTCGGATGCGCTGATCGCGCGGCTCCGACTGGAGATCGAGAAGCTGAAGCGCGAGATCCATGGCAGCCGCTCGGAGCGCAAGGCGCGGCTTCTCGAACAGATGGAGTTGCAGCTTGAGGAGTTGGAGGCCGACGCCAGCCAGGACGAACTGGCAGCGGAACTGGCCGCGCGGTCATCGACAGTCCGAGCTTTCGAGCGCAAGCGTCCGTCGCGCAAGCCTTTCCCCGAACATCTGCCGCGTGAGCGTGTCGTCATCGCCGCGCCCCGGAACTGCCCGTGCTGCGGTTCAGCCAAGCTGGCCAAGCTTGGCGAGGACGTTACCGAGACGCTGGAGGTGATCCCGCGCCAGTGGAAGGTGATCCAGACGGTGCGTGAGAAGTTCACCTGCCGCGAGTGCGAGAAGATTACGCAGCCGCCGGCGCCCTTCCACGTGACCCCGCGCGGCTTTGCCGGGCCGAACCTTTTGGCGATGATCCTGTTCGAGAAGTTCGCCCAGCACCAGCCGCTGAACCGGCAAAGCGAGCGCTATGCCCGCGAGGGCATCGACCTCAGCCTATCCACACTGGCCGATCAGGTCGGAGCCTGTACCGCGGCGCTGAAGCCGGTGCATGCGCTGATCGAGACGCAAGTGCTTGCCGCCGAGCGACTTCATGGCGACGACACCACCGTGCCGATTCTGGCGAAGGGCAAGACCGATACGGGCCGCATCTGGACCTATGTCAGGGATGACCGGCCGTTCGGCGGGCAATCGCCGCCGGCGGCACTCTACTATGCTTCGCGCGATCGGCGGCAGGAACATCCCGAGCGCCATCTTAAGACCTTTAGCGGCATTCTGCAGGCGGACGCCTATAGCGGCTACAATCCGCTCTTCAAGGCAGATCGTGGCCCCGGTCCGCTGACCCAGGCGCTGTGCTGGGCGCATGCACGTCGTAAGTTCTTCGTGCTCGCCGACATCGCCACCAACGCCAGGCGCGGCAAGGATACCGCGCCGATCTCGCCGATCGCGCTCGAGGCGGTCAAACGCATGGACGCGCTGTTCGATATCGAGCGCGACATCAACGGTCTTGCCGCCGACGAACGCCTGCAACGACGCCAGCAGGAAAGCCGGCCGATCGCAGAGGCGCTTGAGGAATGGATGCGGAGCGAGCGGGCAAAATTGTCCCGGAGTTCTCCGGTTGCTGAGCCAATCGACTATGTGCTGAAGCGTTGGGACGGCTTCACGTCCTTCCTCGGCGACGGCCGGATCTGCCTGACCAACAACGCCGCCGAACGGGCGCTGCGTGGTTTTGCCCTCGGCAGGAAAGCTTGGCTGTTTGCAGGCTCCGATCGAGGCGCCGATCGGGCAGCCTTCATGGCGACGCTGATCACCACCGCCAAGCTCAACGACGTCGATCCGCAGGCTTGGCTGGCCGATGTCCTCGCCCGCATCGCCGACACGCCGATCACACGGCTCGAGGACTTGCTTCCCTGGAATTGGAGCCCTTTGACGATCGCAGCAGCTAAAGCTGCCTGATCTGGGCCTTCATTATTGGGCTCACATGCAAACCGGATCGTTGAGGCCGTCAGATGGGATATCGCAACTCCGCTCTTTACACTCTCAAATACGTGGCCGAGATGCTCGAAGAGGACGAAGACTTTTTGCGCGATTGCTCGATCGAGATGTTCTCGGAAGACGGTTGCCTGAGCGCCTACAACGGCTATCCCGTAACCGAATTAAGCGAAACTATCGTCGTCTTCACCGAAGACGGCATCGACAACCTTCGGCAAATCGCCGACGAGCGCAGGGCTACGGGTGACGCTCCGCCCAAACCTGCCGCAGGAAATCTCCTAAGACCATAGCCACCGCGGCCCTGGCCCTATGGGCACTGCGCGACTCTTGGCGTGGAATTGGAACGCCCGCCCAGCGCTCATGGCGTCGGCCGCGTGAACAGGGTTCGGAACAGCTCCTCTGCACGCCGCAGGCCTTCATCTGTCAGAACCACTGACTTCGCCTTGTTTGCTGGATTCGCGATCAGCCCCTTCTGGTGCAAGCGATCCAGAGCGTCCCAATCCAACCCCTTCCAAGCGCGCCTCTCTTCATGCAGCGTCAGCCAAAGCAGGCCCAGAACGGCATCGTCGATCTTGTCGGTGTCGATCTCCATGCAAGCAGTCTAACACGCAAAAGCGCCTCTGCCGCGGCCCACACCGGATGGTTACGATGCCAACGTCATTGCTTATCTGGAGCGGCATGCGATAGAGGCGGCTGTCGTTGCCCGGTACTTGCTCTCTGCAACTCCGGACACAATTGAAAACTATCGAAAATGTTCGTTCAAGGACCGCCTCGCAGCCTTCGAAGCCGAGGCGGAGGGCTTCTATGCAAACAAGGCCGGGAAGCGTAGCCTCCTGACGGGCTGTCGCTAGGATTGCCAGCCGCTGCGGACACCGTCTCAGGCTACATACAAGGCCTGCTCAATGTTATGGAGTTCAAGCAAACCGCCTATGCGCTCCATCGCATACCTGTTGCATCTATGTTGGCTCATCACCGCACCCCCCGGTCAGTTCCAACGCTTAGGCGGAGAAACAAAAGCCTTGACGTTCTCAAGAACCAAAACCGGGAGGCTCAGCAGACCGTCTGACGGAATTGGCAAAACGTCACCCTTCGCCGAGCCGATGGCAGCAGCTACCTCTTGGTGAGTGTTTGCCACCAACTGCCTCTTCCCTCCGATGACAAACGCGGATTTTACGCCGTCCCCCGCCTCTGTGGCCAGAAGTCTGTACGGTCCCGAGGCTTTTGCCCCATTGAACCAAACGGGCTTCCCTGTTTTGTATTGTAGCTGCCTCAACGTTGGCAGTTCACCCTGGACCTTGCCAGCGACGTAGTCTGGCTCGTCGATGACAACCATTGGCTCAACCCAATCAATGAGAGTTTTGGCGCCGGGCGCGTCGTACTCGTTGGTGCCTCGGATTCGAAGGACAGTTTTACCGTCGAGCTGTGCCTTCTGCCCGATGAGCAATGTCAATTCAATCATTGGTCTTCCTCCCGCGCTACTCGACACAGACCATCAAGAGCGGAAAGAAGCAAGATACTTGAATCCTACGGCCTGGTAGGTGGGATGCTGGACGCGGGCCAGGCAGAAAAATGATCCGCCCGAGCAAATAGTAGCAAAACCTGTGATCGCCGAAACGCGGCATAGAGATCGCCATAACCGCCAAAGGCATCGGCCTGCAGAATGTCGCTCCAGCCGGCGAGATGCGGCGCGGGATGTTCGCCTCGGCGATCGCGGGAATAGTAGAACACTGCCGCCGGCGGATCGGCGCCGCCGAACGGTCGGTCATCTCGCACATAGGTCCATAATCGACCGGTATCGGTCTTGCCCTTCGCCAGGACCGGCACCGTCGTGTCGTCGCCGTGCAGACGTGAAGCGGCCAGCACATGGGCTTCAAGTCGCTTGAACAGCAGCATCAGCGCCGCGGCGCCGGCGCCGACCTAGTCGGCAAGCGTCGACAGGCTGAACGGCACGCCTTCGCGGCCATAGCGTTCAGCCTGAGGGCCGCACCTTGCCGGCGACCTCCAGCTCGATCCCGCTGGTGGCGCCGCCGGCACCGAACGGCCACAGGCTCATCGGGAACCACGACAACGTCGGTAAAGCCCGTCTCGCGGGCTCTCACCGTGCGGCGCCACTTGTAGATCAGGCTATTCGCGACATCGTACTGACGCGCTACCACCGCCACTGTGGCCCCGGGCGCGAATGGCGCGGCCAGTATCCGGCACTGATCCTCTTCACTCCAACGATGCCGCCGCTCATGCCCGTCCATAACGTCACATGGCTCATGCTGCGCTGATAACTACGCTCCTAGGACGACCTTAAGCGCGCAGCCTCGCTACCGTGCCATGCTCGCGCAAGGCGACCCTCACCGAAGGCGTACGACAAACCCGGGGGGCACGTCAGCAGCTGCCTACAAGATTGGCCCACTTTCCCTGATCGATATCGTGGTCACTGACGACAATGCCAAGAGCCGTACCCTGCTTGGAAAGACCGAAGCCGCGGGTCTTATACGGCTAGTGGTGACTCTCCATTCCGACGGTCACTCGGGTTGGTGCGCTGAGTGTTAGAGAATTCGCTTTCTTAGACCAAGTGCGTCCGTGCTCGGCTCTCCGCGAGATGTATCTCCGCTGAATTCGCCGCCCGCAGCAGCATGCCGAACAGGTCGCGCGGCTCGTCAGGATGGACTCCCCACCGGTCGATGATCGCTACGGCTCCGTCAGCGGATTTGGATGGACGAACGCAGTGTTCCTCGATTTTCAGCGACGCCTTGGGGATCGCTAAGGAGGACCTGCGCGCCGAGACCCCAACCGGCAATTTCTTCGGCAGGAGGCGAGGCCCTCCCCTCCCCGCAGTCGGATGAGGCATAGTTTATGTGCGGATCCCTTATCGAGATCACCGTGGCTTAATCCCCGCACTAGTGGGATGCGTTTGTCTCTGCTGCTCCAGACCGTCGGTTTTTGCCGGTGCAACATAGAATGGGCGTCGCCGACATTGAGTTGTGACGTTCTCTTCCAACGGACCGGTGACGAGAACGTCAAGGTCCGTGCCGTTCTAACGGGACACAGATAGTGAAGCGAGAGGCTGTCGCTTTTACGCTGCAGCCGCCTACCCCTACTCCATACTCCCACTCGATCATTTCAACCCCTGATAACCCACTGATTTTGAGAGGCAATTATTTTCGTTCAACACACGAACACACCGTGAAAACTTTGGGCTTTTGATTTCATTAGCAAATTTTCGCTGCTCGCGAATCCTTGCTTCGGGGACTATCGATGGGACGAGTGGATCTATTCTTTCGCAGCTTGGCATTAATCCCCTTTGAGGCAGTGCAAAAAATACCGTCAATGTCTCGAAAGTGCTTGAGCGAAGGGGCGCAACAAGGAGCATCGCCGCACGCCAGTGCTTCTGGCGTATCGGCATCCGCGAGCGCGGCATCGGAGGGCGCGGTCTCCGCCAGCTTCTCCGCATGGCTTTCGATGCGACTGCGCGCTCCGCAGTCGCCAGTGAGCCTTGCGATCTCGTCGAAGAACGTTCATCACTCGATCTTGGCTACCCTTTACGAGCCTTGCAAAACAGCAGCGCGGCGCGCCTTCGTACATTCCTTCGGTTCCATTCCGCGTGCAATTCAGCCTCAAACATTTTCCAGGCATTCAAATCCATGACATCCTGCGCTGCCTCGAAAAGACTCGGCGTAAACGGATTTGCACGTACATACAAAAGTTCATTCCACCCAGGGCGCCCAACAAGAGAACGGTACTCCGCAAAGCATACGATATCTTGAAATCCTGCATCCTCCAGCCACTGCACAATGTCCTCGGGGGCTATTTCGCACATTAAATTCGCCGATTTGCGTTGTGATGAGCAGAGTATTTCATATATTCTTTTGATTTCGGATTGCCAGCGCGGCAACTCATAGTCTGATAGAATGCTCGTACTCGGCGACATCCGAAATTTATTAATAGGCTCACAAAAGCATAAGTGCCCGCCATTTTTTAGGATATAATAAAAGCTGGCCAACAGTCGTGACTTATCTTCAACATACATGATCGCCGCTCTCGACAGTATGCACTCCACAGAAATGTTTCCAAACGGGTAGGTATCTCTACAATCTGTATGGAGGTATCTACAACGGCTCTCAATATTCATGCGCCTCGCGTTTTCTCTACACAGATCAAGGGCAGATTCAGACTGGTCAGCAAAGTAAATTCGGCTGTGAGGCGGCGTCTCCAGCGCCGCCTGGAGACCAATGAGCCCATCTCCACATCCGAAATCGAGTAAGCTATCGATCTCTCTGAGCGGGGCAATTGCAAGAAGGCGGTCCCTAACATCAAAGACGATTTGCAGTGCATCATCACGGTCCGTGGTGCGACCGAAACGAGAATATTGAAACCAGTTTGACCATTCGTCCGGTCCGGTCATTATTGCGATCCTGGAATAGGCCTAGTTTTCTGCGTCCGCGCCGTTCGGACTTTCACCACCTCGTCGTACGCACTCCAAGGCGTCTTGCGCCCAAGACGCAAGGTGATGCCGTCCACTTTGTTTTCCAACTCGCACCAATGAAACAAGTGATTCGACAGCATATGGATAGTATCGTACTGAGCGCATATATCTCGTCGAGGCCTCGTTCCATTGTCCAGTACGTTCTAGAACGCTGGCTGATTTAAATAGCGCAATCATCCGATAGGGCGGCCCCAAAAGCGCCGCCGTGTCATATGCCGCCACAGCGCTTTCAAGATCGCCGCACCTCTCGCGATACTCACCCAACTGAGTCCACAGGCGTGCGTCTTTAGGATCTGCTTCAACCACCGCCTTCTCAATTACGAATCTAGCCCCCCATGTGTCGCCAACGTGAAGTAAGCTACGCGCGTAAGTTTCCATAGCCGCGTACATATTATCCTTCTTGAGTATCAATTGCTTGGGTGTCGCCGGCGACAAGGACCGAGCTAGGAATAGGCTTTCCTCGCTCTCCTTCAAAAGTCGAGAGGCCTCGCCCGCAAAAAATGGTTCAAAGCTGGCAAATCTCCAAAATCTGCTAGACATTAGATCACGCTCAAATCGTGAATAATGTTCAACGGACCGTTCTAGATTTTGGAGTACTTTGCCTCCTCGCCTGCGCCATACAGCAATTCGGACGAAATCGCGTTTTCGTCTCGCTGCGTGTACACCACCCAAGATACAAATAGAGAGCAAGGTTCGTATATTACTCCCTTCGGTTCGTCTTTGTTTCCAGAGCACCTCGCATAGAACATCAAAATCTGTATCCGGCTCGCAAAGATGTCTAACAAACAACATCGTATACTGCAGGTACATATCCATGGCAGCGTTTGCTTGAACGCGTCGACCTCGCATCAGTCCCGCAGCTTCTTCAAAGAATCCTAAGTACGATAACAGTCTAAGTATGTAGGCTTGCCTAAGACTACCCATCTCGTCGTACCATCGTATCCATTCACGAAGTTGAATAAATCTACTTGACCCTACCAGATCGTCTATCTTGCTTCCCCATATCTCGTTGGAAGGAAAATACTTGAATCCTGGCATGCTCGCAAAGAGGAGTTGCTCTCGAAATCCCTCATGAAAACAATGCTGCGGAAACAGGGCCTCTGGTTCAGGAGAGAGAACATCTCTAGCAGCCTGGAAACAATATATAGGTGCATAAGCAAACGTTGGAAGCGACGTGCTCGTGTGGTCGAAGCGGAGTGTCCAGTACATCGGAAAACGGCGATATGTCTCGCTCCTCCTGACGTAGCCCTTTGTTCCTTGGATTACCTTCTGGGGCGACTTTGACCATGCCGTGAGGACATACTGCAGTTCAATAGGAGGTTTTGGCCGCGGGCCATTTTTTATGTTTCGAACTCGGTGATGCGGGAGTGGGTAGCCAGTTACATTGCTTGCGTCGGCATCTCTATTGAGGAGCGTCCGAGCTGACGTGTCTTTTCGCATGCGCGCAAGCCTGCCTAAGGCAAATGTGCGTTCAATAATTCCGAACTCTGCTGCTCGGCCGTACTGCCATTCGGCTTCGTGAATATTGTTGAGCCGCTCCGACAACTGTCCGCCAATAACCGCCAACTGAGGACAGAACGGATCAATTTCGGCTGCACGCCGAACATATTCGGCGGCTTGCGAAAAACGCTCCTTGGCCCATTCGTGAATAGCGCGTGCACGTAAAAGACGAAGACAGGTTTCCTTAAGCAATAGATCGCGATGCTTATTCGAATTGAGTCGATCGTTAGTATCGAACTGTACTTGCGTATCTAGACACTCGAGAAGATCATCGAACTCCCGGTACAATTCTCTGGAGTCCTCCAGTCCGTTCGCCCACCTGATTTTCTCCTGCAGCACACGCCCTCGGAATATTTGCAAATCAGTTTTGGGCATTCCTTGCAGTTCAAATAGCTCAAGGTACTTTTCGAGCCTTTTCAAGATTCCGCAAGAACTCTTCCGATGAAATGAGTGAGCCATACTCCTCAATTGGTCGACGTAGAAGCCCAATAAACTATCCACGTGGCTCGCGTGGTTCGCAATTCTTGCAAGTTCGTCAACTGCGCTATCATTAGGATTTATTAGAAATCGGCTGAGTAAGTTTAAATACTGCATCCAGCAGAGTGTTGGATCGGTGCTCTGTTGGGAATACCTTTCAGCCAGACCCCGTGCCTCTTCATAGAATCCAGCATATATTAGATTCCGGATTTCAAAGATCGTTTGAGCTAGGGTGACTGCTGATCTGGATGAGCGATCCGAACCATGAATTACCGGACAAATCAATGCCCGAGTCGTGTCTGTAAGCTTTCCTATTGATGGGTCGCAGAATGCAGATGATAGCATTTGCCGGAATGGACCAAACAGGTACATCGCCGGCCCAGGCCCCCTTTCGGAGGTTGATCCGGCCCAAATATTGAACGGCAAGGATGAAAAGCAGGCTTGGTCGCTGTATTGGAAGGTCAGTAATGGTTGCCATGCCTTTTGGGCTGGCGATAACAGTACGGACATTATTCATACTGCCATTAGGGTTCGCGGTCGCACAGAACCGGCATCGCCGATCGGCGGCCGCTTCGGCTGCCCTCTTCGACGCCAGTAAAACGAGGAGCTAGGCATGGAGCCTAGGCCGGCTGATAATTAGTTGCGCCCGGAGTAAGGGTAGCTCGCATCCGCGCTAGGTGGTCTCGCATTCCAGGCTCATATTCTGGAAGTCACCGTCGCTCGAGGTAAAATTCGGTGAGACAGCGTCCAACATGACCAAGGACCGAAACCCGATACGGATCATATTACCTGAATTTTCGCCCAGTATTTTTACAGCAATTCCTTGTGGCTCAGTGAAACGCGCAAGAGCAGGTAGCTCATCAGCTGAAAGGTACAATGCTCCCGCATCCGGTTTGTCAACGCCCCTAACCTCTGCTTTGCCACTATCAATAAGCGACTTAACGTAATCTTGTACTTCGCCAAAAGCCATAGACGTCTTTGGTTTCTCTACCATGACCTGTACCCTTCCCTATTTGTAATTCATTGCGGACATAGCTCGTGAAACAATGATTAATATTTGTACACTGCTTTAGCGGTAAGGACAAGCCATCCTTCGCGCGTACCGTTGCGTTCGGTCAGTCAGCCAAGACGTCGACATAACGAGATCGTGCGTTGGTCCAACCAAGCAGGAGCTGTGAGAAGCCGCTTAGTAAACATGCCGCTCGCAGCGGACAATGTCGGCTTATAGCGCCAGAGCAGGTGCGAGCATGTGATCTGTCATGCTGCAAATTTGTCTAGCGTGACACTGCGTGACCAATCGGAATAATCATGACTAAGCACTACGAAGCGTCCCAATTTACAATCCCAGCTAGACTGGGACGACAGCGAATTGGCCTGATTTCAATGACTACGAACAGCGAGCAGGTTGTGCACAATAATCCTGCTCCATATCCGACGGAGATCTTGGATCACCCGCAATCACGCACTGTTTCGATAGCGAGCGAGATCAACAATTTGCGCCTGGGCCCTATCTGTTCCGTACAGAGAGAAGAGGCAACGGATTCGCTGCGCGATCCGCAACAGTCGAGCAGCTCGGCGGGATGAGCTCAATAAGGTGAGCGGCCCAAGGCTAAATCATCGCGTGAGGGCCGTCGAGGTCCTGCGGCTGCTGCCGCACGTGGGTCCGGCGCAGGATCAAAGGGATCACACCTACGACATTGCCGACGAAGAAGAAGCGCTGATGTTTGCCGACCACGAGACCCATAGACTAGCTGCGGGTGTCTTCACCCGCGATCTTTCCCGCGCCATCCGGGTGACGAAGCGCATCCAGGCCGGGACCGTCTGGGTCAACCGCTACAATCGCCCGGTGGGACCTCGAAACGGGATGCGCGAGACTCGATG
This sequence comes from Mesorhizobium escarrei, assembly GCF_935825525.1. Taxonomy (GTDB): domain Bacteria; phylum Pseudomonadota; class Alphaproteobacteria; order Rhizobiales; family Rhizobiaceae; genus Mesorhizobium; species Mesorhizobium escarrei. The sequence continues at coordinate 121,795 of NZ_CAKXZT010000131.1, read as the reverse complement.
ACGCGTGTCGAAAAGTCGTTAACTGAGAATGGCCATCTCAATTTGAGCAGCAAACGCTAGCCCGTCGGTGGGACGTATCGATGAGTCATGATGCAGCGCCTTGAAAATCGGCCCGAACAGTGCGTCTGGCCCATGCCAATCTGATCGCGACAACACACCTGTAGGATGACTTCGGTTCACCACGAACCAGAATACAGAGGCGAGTTGGAAAACATCGGATGAGGCATTGATTACGTCCTGACGGCCAATGCTGCGGTTGTTCGCTTCCGGAGACATCCAGAATCGAGGGCCGACAACCTCCCAATTAGGGGTGACCCGTTCTTCGTCTGCACAATCATGGGGATCGCAAAGGCCATAGTCGCTCAGGACCCAGCGATCGCCGACAACCAGGATATTGTCGGGCTTAATGTCCCTATGGACAGCCCGAGTGTGTATCCGACCCAACGCATGCGCGAGGCCCCTAAATTGCGCGACAAATATCTCCGGTGGGATCTCCTCGGCCTTCACTAGAGCAGATAGAGTCTTGGTGCCGAGACCCATGATTAGGAAAGGCACGTCGACGTCTTTCGTCGACCCGGAGCGTCGCTTCTGTCGGCCGGCAACGTTGCCGTGATCCTCATAGACGATCAGATGATCGTGCTTCAGCTCGCTCAGTAAAACCTGCTCGCGTGCGAACCGCAACCGGCGCCGCTGCCGCAGATCTAGTTGAAACTTAATCGCGAAGTCGGAACCATCTGCGATATCAACGCAACGGTGCACGACGCCATTGCCGCCCGCCGCAATCCGCTCGGCTACTTCAAAGTGCCGCCCGGCAAACGAGACGAGTTGGTCATTGACTTCAACGAACTCGCGCGGCTCTACCTCACCATTCCCGGAGAAGAGGACAGCCATGATTTAGGTACTCCCGGACGCCGGGCAACTAGCGGCCCGCCAACAGGAATTTGTGATCTGATAGCTAGCGGCGTCTTTCGGCCACTCCAGCACGCGGTTCGTTGCCTCATGTTCGCTCATGGGTCTGTCACAGCCCGAGCAAACGTCTAGCAGCGACCCCTCGTCGCGCTGCAGCTGCACAAGGATCGTTGTGAACATCTCAACCGTTCGCGAGTCCGGCCGACGCTGACGGTATGTTCCCGCTAGGATGTTGAGAAGGAAATTCTTACGCCAGGAACGACTTGACACCGAATTGGCCTGCGAAACGCACTTGATCGCATACTCGCTGAGAATGTCGACCGGGGACTCGGGCGCGATGTATTGGTCGAGCAGCTTGAGGTCTTGACGCAGCGGCACGAGATCTTTTCCCTCGAGCTTACACCCGGCTCGGCGGAGTTCGATGAACGAAAGAAACAGAGAGTAGAAGTCGGACTTTTGGCGGAAGCGCGTACTCCGGAGCGGGAGCACCTGCTCGTCGAACACGAGCTTGATGTCCTGCAGCGCCGCTTGGAACTCTTGTTTCGCTTTTGTGGCATCGGCAGCTCCCCAATGGGCATATCGAGAATAGAAATAGTCCAGGTCACCTTTCTTGTCCTGCGGGCCCTCGAGCATACCGGCGAGCACCTCAGACATGAACTCGACGTCCCCCATTCGCCGCCGCTGTGCGATGCTGAAAACTTTTGCGTTCTCAAGGTAATCGTCTAGGGAGAGTTCGGTCGACACTTCAAGGAAGATGCCAGGATAATCCGCCTTCCTCAGTTCCTGCTTGTTTAGTGGAAGTGAATATTTGTTCACTCGTGAATAGACCTCACGGACCTCTGCCTCGTCAAAGTCTAGCGCCTCATTGAAGTCGATCCGATATTGAAGAATCCTCTGCCGTTCAGCGATGGGCAGCTCGCTGAACTTCTTTCCGACGTAAGGGCCTGAATATGGAGACTCAAGGGCAAACTTGTCGTCAAGGAACCCAAGGATAGCTGAAATACGTTGTTGTCCATCAATTACGCGCCGGTGGGTGCTTTCATTCACGACCTCGTTCCAAAGAAACATCTTCGGCATTGGCACTTGTCGCAGGATCGTGTCGATGAGCATGATCCGCGCGGCCGGGCTCCAAACCTCTTTCCGCTGGAACGACGGGCGAACCTCAAGTCGACCCGACCTCTGCCAGTCGCGTATATCTGAAACAGGGTGCGGACTTGAGTTCCAGATACCCACAATGTTCCCCCTGTTTTAGTTAATGCTTACAAGATCGGGATTTCTTACACTAGGGTCGCTTCCGGAGACAACAAGCGGCGCACCGCAACGCTTTCAAAGGATTAAGCTAAAGAGCCGCGCAAGCGAATCGGTGTTGGCGGGAGCGCCTGAGGGATCGGTGCTTGACGGTTCAGATTGATCAGATATTCACGGCACGCGCAGGGAACGTTTGGCGTTTCCATATGCCGCCGGCCAGGGTTGCTATATACCGGCTTACCAGCGCCCCGATGACGGGGCGAGGAAAAATGTTGATCGGCTGATCGACCATGTACTCAAAGGACTGAACCATCTTGTCGACCGTAGTACCGCAATCAGCTTTCTCGGCAGCATCATTCCATCCACAAGTTCACAGCGTTGCAGGGTTGTACGCGTTCCACGTTGATTCGCAAATCCCGCCGGGACATCGTGCGGCTTGCGACCATGTAGACGGAGCGGAGTTGTGATACAAAAATCTCAAGTGTTCGCTGTGATCCACGGCTCGGCCGCGCAGTGCCGCCTGACAGGCAAGCGCTGCTGTCGCTTCATTCAGGGTGCATCGACAGCCCGCCGTTCGAGAAGGTTTCGAGATGAATGTTGCTGAATGCGGTCTGCAGGGGATTGACGCAGACTCTGCCCAAGAAGCGGACCGCGGACCGCGCGTCGATTTAGTTCATCCCGTCTATCTCGACGGCCACGCGACAACGCCACTTGCCCCGGAGGCGCGGGCCGCGATGGACCCTTGGTGGCACCAGCGGGCGGGAAATCCAAACTCACCCCACCGGCATGGACGGTTCGCAGACGCCGCGGTCGAGACAGCGCGTCGCCAAGTGGCCGAGTTGATTGGTGCCATGCCCGGGGAAGTCTACTTCACCTCCGGAGCGACCGAGGCAAACAACCTCGCCCTGATCGGATCGGTATTGGCTGCCCGGGCGCAAGGTGATACTCGAACCCAGTTGGTTGTGTCCGCGATCGAGCACAAGAGCGTGCTGAACGCCGCACATGCTCTCGAGCGCCAGGGAATCACGGTTGCTACGGCTCCGGTGACTGCCGATGGCGTGATCAACCTTGAGCGCCTCTCACAAATGATCTCCAAAGCTACGCTCCTCGTGTCGGTGATGGCGGCCAACAATGAGATCGGCGCATTGCAGCCCCTCGCGGCGATCGCTGAGATTGTCCGTGCCAGCGGCTCGCTGCTTCACGTCGATGCGGCACAGATCGTGGGTAAGTTGCCGTTCGATGCGAGCGTCTTCGACTATGTCAGTCTGTCGTCACACAAGATGTATGGCCCGATGGGTATTGGGGCCCTCTATGTGTCGGGCGCTGCGGCGTACCGGCCGCAGCCGATCCTCTACGGAGGGGATCAAGAAGGTGGTCTGAGGCCCGGAACGATGGCCACGCCTTTGGTTGTGGGATTTGGCGCTGCAGCGGCGCTCGCCACGACAGAGCTTCACAACGACACGCGGCGGACTCGAGCGCTCGCAGAGCGCTTCGAGGAGGCGCTCCGTGAGCGTCAGGTGCGGTTCACGCGACATGGCGCGGCAACCGCCCGGCTCCCAGGAAGTGTCAGTGTGGCGTTCGATGGCATCGACGCGAGCGAACTCATAGCGGCTGTATCTGACCAAATATCTATCTCCGAGGGCTCCGCTTGCCAAAGCGGACAGATAACCCCCTCGCATGTACTTCGGGCTATTGGCCTAAGTGACAGTCTTTTGAGAAGTACAGTGAGGATTTACTTCGGACGCTATAATTCCGAGGACGACGCTGTGCTCGCCGCTGAGGCAATCGCGGCCGCGGTTGCAAAGCTGCGTCTGCGGACTGGAGACCGTCTCCAGTAGCGTGTAGTGTTCCCTCATGAGGGACCTCTTGCTTGATTCGTCCGTGGCGCTGCGCTTCTCCGGCCACGAGACCTTCCCGCTTCGGCTGTTGTGGCTGAAGAAAGCCTACGACGCCGTAGCGTCGGGCATGGCCGAGAAGGGAACATTCCAGGAACAGGGTGCGATTTCAAGGTTTGGCGTGGGAAAAAACATGGCGATGTCCATGCGCTACTGGGCAGTTGCCTGCGGTGTTGTGCGCGAGATGGACGGGAAACTGGAGGCGACGGAGCTCGGCCACCTGCTGTTTGATGACCACACCGGATTGGACCCGTATCTGGAGGATCCTTCCACAATTTGGCTCGTGCACAATGCTGTTTGCGCGACTCCCGAGGTGGCGACGTCATTTTTTTATGCTTTCAATGTCTTTGCCCAACCGGCGTTTGAGCGTCAGGACCTCGTGAAGGATCTGTCCGAGATTGCCGCGTCACGGAGCGCACGCGCAACGGCTGAGACGATCAAGCGCGATGTTGAGGTTGTGCTGAGGAGCTATGCGCCCCGTACTGCCGAGATTGGGGAAGACGCGGCGGAGCCGCTGCTCGCCGAGCTCGGTCTGATCCGCGAACTGCGCACGGGGCAGTTCGAGTTCGTCCGCGGACCAAAGCAAAGCCTTTCGCAAGCCGTGTTCGCCTATGCCCTCATCCGATATTGGCGGCGCTGGCATGCAGACGCTCCGACTCTCTCGGTCGAGACGGTTGCCTACGGCGTGGGCGCTCCGGGCCGGATATTCCGCTTGGACGAAGAGAGCGTCGCCTTCCGGCTTGCGACGATCGGCGACGTCACCGGCGGAGCGATAGTCTGGACTGATACGGCCGGGCTCCGGCAGGTGGCGCGGCGCGAACCGCTCGAGGGGATCGATGAACTGAGGCTCCTGGAACGCGCTTACGGGTCGAGGTTGGCGGCATGACGACGCTTGCAGATATTGTCACTGTTGAGCGACGTTTCGCGCGCTCGGCCCGACTGGATGCCGACCTAAGTGGGACGCCTCCCCTTACCGGCTACGTGCTGCAGGGGAGCGTACAGAAGTCACTCCTTTCCATGGTGGCGGGGATTGCTGAAGGCGGGCAGAGCGCTTTCACTTGGACCGGGCCATACGGTGGCGGCAAGTCAAGTGCTGCCCTGCTCTTGGCGAGTCTGGTCGGTGGGACCGACGAGCAGCGCAAAATCGCGTCAAAAATCGCCGGCCGAGACATGGCCTCCAGAGTCCGTGCCGCGTTCCCCGAGCAGGGGAAGGGCTGGCGGGTTGTGGCGCTGACAGGGCGACGGGCCGATTTGCGGTCGGACCTGGCCGAAGCTTGTGCCGGCACTCTCCGCTGGAACAAAAGCGTGCGTGATGCGACCGGCAGCGACCCTAGGGCGCTGATCGATCGTATCGTGCAAGACGCGCTGCAAGGCGGAATTCTCCTTTTGCTCGACGAATTAGGCAAGTTCCTCGAGCACGCTATCGGTGACGGTGGGGACGTTCACTTCTTGCAGGATTTGGCCGAGCGTGCAGCGCGGTCGGGCGGCCAACTGATTATTGTCGGCATCCTTCATCAGTCCTTCGAACAATATGCCTCTAGGCTGAACCGCTCAGCGCGAGATGAATGGGCGAAGGTTCAGGGCCGTTTCCAGAACATCCCCTTTGTGTCGCTGCCGGACGAAGTGGCCGCCCTGCTATCCAATGCGATCAATGCGGCGAAGGTCCCACCGACCGCGTTCGAGCTCGCGCAGAAAGTTTCCGAAATCGTCGGGCAGCGCCGCCAAACCGATGTCCCGGCATTGGCGAAAATTCTCGCCGGCGCTTGGCCGCTTCATCCCGTCACCACCCTGTTGCTGGGACCAGTATCGCGGCAGCGCTTTGCGCAGAACGAGCGCAGCGTTTTCGGATTCATCTCGTCGGCCGAGCCGTTTGGGTTTCAAGCTCATTTGCGGTCGACGCCGTCGAATAGTGCAACCCCTTGGTTCCGTCCTGACTTACTCTGGGACTATCTCATCACCAACATGGGGTCGGCGATCGCGGCCGGAAGTGACGGCGCACAGATGGCGCTGGCAATGGAGGCGATAGAACGGGCGGGCTTGCGCAGTGATCTCGCCGCACGTCTGACCAAAACGATCGCTTTAATCGAGTTCTTCCGCAATGGGTCCGGCGTCGTGTCCTCGCCGGAGACGCTGCGGCTCTGCGTCACGAAAGAAGAAGAGACGGTGCTTGCGGAGACGCTGGACGACCTTGTGTCGAAGGCGATCCTGCTGCGGCAGCCGCGGCTTGGAACGTTTGCCCTGTTCTCGGGAAGCGACTTTGACCTCGACGAATCGCTGCAGCGTGCAGGCGAGCGGCTCAGCCCTGACCAGTTCCGCGACCTGCCGGCTCGCCTCGGGCTTCGTGCGATCCCGGCGAAGCGCCACTACTTTGGGACCGGTGCGTTGCGGACGTTCGACATTGTTCTGCAGCTTGGCGAAGACGTGCCGCAGAATCCCAGACCCTGGGCCGAAGCCATAGCTGACAGCCTGCGCCGCGACACACGTCGCGCATCGGGAATGTTGGTGCTGTTGATCCCGGATGCCCACTCTTTCGAGGCAAAGCCGCAGGTTGCGGCAAAGGCGCTCGGGCATGCCTTGGAAGCGCGCGGCGTCACCGCCGCCGTGGCCGTGACGAAGTCTGCTTTCCTGTTGCGGGAGCATGCCGGTGAATTGTTCGCCATCGACCGGGTCGAGGCAACCCACCCTCAGCTCGAAGGGGACCGTATTGCCCGCCGCGAATTGACGGCTCGCCGCGCGCAGGGGACTGAACTTGTCCGCCGTGAGGTCCAGGACGCTCTAGGCAGCGCCGATTGGTGGTGCTTGGGCGAACCGGTCAAGGCCCTTCACGGCAAGCCCGCGAGCGTTGTCGCGTCGCACCTGGCTGACCTCGCCTTCGAGAATGCGCCAGTCCTCCAATCGGAGCTGCTTTATCGAGACAAACCCTCGACCAGCGCGATGGCGGCACTGCGCATCCTCATGCACGCTATGGTCAAACGGGGCAGCGACCCGGACCTTGGCATTGAGGGATACCCCGCGGAACGCGGGCTCTACCTGACGGTGCTGGAGCCCTTCGGCCTGCATCGGATCGCTAAAGGCGGTGCATGGACGTTTGCGGATCCCGCCGATACCGGGGGTGGCGTCACTCTGCGGCCAGCATGGGAGGTCATCAAAGATCAAAAAGCTTTCAAGGTTTCGGATATCTACGACAAGTGGGCAGAGCGACCCTTCGGCCTAAAGCGGGGCGTAATGCCTGTCCTAATGCTTGCCTATATCCTCGCGCACCGCGCGAATTTGGCGGTTTATCTCAATGGCGACTATCAAGCGCTGATCGACGATCTGTTTGTCGACCGCCTGCTTCAGGACCCTTCTGTTGTCGAGCTGCGGCGCGTAGCCCGAACGAAGGCGCACGGAGAATTTCTGCGGCGGCTTGCGTCGTTACTTTCCACTGAGAAGATCGCAATAGAGCCTGACGCGTTGCCGGTGGCGTCGGCCCTGTTTCAGCGGTTCAAGGCGATGCCCATGTGGTCGCAGCGAACGACTTCGCTCGACGACAAGTCGCGGGTGGTGCGCGACGTCGTGCTGAAAGCCAATGACCCGGAAGCCCTGCTGTTCTCCGAGATTGAAGCGGCGCTACCCTATGAATCCGATCGCGCAGCCTCCGTCTATGAGGCTCTCGTCCACGCGGAGGCATCATACCCGGACATGCTGCAACGCCTGCGCGACGCCGTGGCACGGGACCTGTCAGTAGATCCTGGAACATTCGAAGGGATCATCGAGCGAGCGCACAACGCTGCCGGTGTCAGCGCGGATCTTCGTCTCGACGCGTTCGCCATGCGCGCGGCGGCGTTCGAGTCCGGCGATGGCGATATTGAGGGGCTGGGCAGCTTACTCGTCCACAAGCCAGCGAGAAACTGGTCGGACCGCGACTTCCAACAGGCTCTCTTCGAATCGGCCAAGCTCGCGCGCCGGTTCAAAGAGGCTGAAGTATTCGCCACCGTGAAGGGGCGCACGCCGACGGCGCAGGCGATCTCGGTGATGGTTGGGTTCGCGTCTCAGGAGCGGCCGCTTCACCGAACCTTTGAGGTTACTGCCGTGGAACTGGCGAAGGCGCACCTAATCGCCGATGCATTGGTGCTCAGCATAAAGAACGAAAAGGTCGCGTCAAGCGTGGAGCTTGCTGCCCTGGCGCGGGTGATGGAAAAACTGTCGGAGGACGCTGCATGACCGGCACTCAAGAGCGTCATATTCTAGGTATTTCAGGAGGACGCGATAGCGCGGCGCTCGCTGTGCATATGCGGCAGACGCGGCCGGACGTGCCTCTGGAATACTTCTTCACCGATACGGGGAAGGAGCTGGCGGAGGTCTACTCGTTCCTGGACCGGCTGGAGGGGTTCCTTGGGCGGCCGATCGCCCGCATCAACCCCGATCGGGATTTCGATTTCTGGTTGAGCGAGTACAATCATTTCCTCCCCTCGCCACGGACACGGTGGTGCACCCGCCAACTCAAGCTCCGCCCGCTGGAGCATTGGCTGGAACCGGACCTCGCGGCCGGTGTCAAGGTTCACTCCTATGTGGCGATCCGTGCAGACGAGCCGAGCCGAGACGGTTATCAGTCGACCCATGCAAATATGTCGGTGCACTTCCCCCTCCGCGAGGCAGGCATCGACCGCGCGGGTGTGATTGACCTGCTCGACAGCGCAGGCGTGGGCGAACCCGAATATTATCAGTGGCGTACGCGGTCGGGCTGCACCTTCTGCTTCTTCCAGCAGAAAATCGAGTGGGTGCGGCTGAAGCGAGAACATCCTGAAGCCTACGAAGACGCGAAGAGCTACGAGAAGACGGCCCTTGAACACGGTTCTCCTTTTACGTGGAGCCAAGGCGAAAGCCTTGAGGACATGGAAGAGCCGGAACGGGTGGCTCAAATCGAACGGGATTTCGAGGAGCGGCGGGCGCGTCTGTTGGCGCGGCGGCGGGTTAATCCCCTTGCGGGGGAACGCACTCTCACGAACGACGACTTCTATGGCATCGACGAAGCTTCTGCAGGCTGCGTCGTCTGCCACAAATAGCAAAATTCGTATACACGGACCTGTGCAACGGGGGCAGGCGCAGGACATACGTACTTTCGTACGCGGCTCAAAACATCCACTGGGAGAATTGAATGATACAAGAGGCCGCTACAGCGTCGACAGCCTGGGAACCGGGCGACTACGCTGCCATTCTCTCCGCCATCGCCGCAATTATCGCCATAGGGGTGGGCTTTTTCTCGACCCGCTACACGTTGAAGATGGCAAGGGAGACCGCCGACGCTGGCATTTGGCAGAAGGCCAACGAACTTGAGCAGAAGGATATCCAAACGAGGCTCGATAGCTTCTACGGCCCCTTCCGGCATGCCTCGCATGTGAACATGCTAATGAACCGTGATCTACGCAGCCGTCAGAGTGATGATCGCTTTCTTCTGATTGAGAAGCTCTTCGACCCAGACTGGCGCAAGAACCTACCTGCTGGTGACCAAGCGCTGTTGGGGGAAATTGCCACCAACGCGAAAGAGCTGCGAGAGCTCATCAGCTCTCAGTTGGGCATGGTTGACGAAAAGGTTCTGCCCTATCTCGCGCGCGTCTCGGCTCACTATCGAATGATTGAGCTGGCCTATGAGAACAAACTCGGAAACGATCCCAAACCGTTCGTCCAACTCTATGTGTTCCCGCGACAGATCGATGACGTGCTGCGGCTGGAGGTGGAGCGACTAGAACGGCGGCGGGCATTGCTTGCTGCCAACCCTTCAAAGGCGCCTCCGCCGATGGAGCCTTTGCAGCTTCCTCCGGAGCTCGCGTTAAAGGATTGGCCGAATCCGCGGCGAACCCCACGGCCAGAGCTGAACATGCCAGTAACCCAATCTACCACATAGCAGGGTTAATTATAGAAGATGCTCTAGGCCATAGGTAACAAGAACCGGCCGCAGGGTCTGGTAGGCGTGCGCGCGGTTTCGCGACAAACCTGCGAACTCGGCGACCCGACGGAGCTCCGACGCGATCAGCTTGCGGGCATAGCCTTCAGAATCTCCGGCACCCTCCGGTAGCACCACGACAAAGTCGTGAATGGTGGCGACGTCTTTGCCAGGGGACCGGCGAAGAATGCGGCCTCTACGCTGGATGAACTGACGCGGATCGCGCGAGCTGGCCAGGATGTACGCGGTCCGGCATGCCGGTACGTCGATGCCCTCGTCTAGGCACTTTATGGCGACCATGGCGTCGATGAGCCCGATCCGGAAATTGGCAAGAATGTGATCACGCTCCTTGCGTGGCTCGCGTGAAGTGAATCGAGAGAGGGTCCACCCGAGCTCGTCCAAGTGCTGGCTGACCACCTCGATTTGCCGACCCAAAAATTCTGGGTCGGCATCGTCACCGCCGTCGTCGTCATCAGCATCGACCTGCCCGTCACCGCAATAGAAGAGGGTGTGCGCTTCCGCAGGCTGGTCGCGAAGCACATTGCGCAGAGCAGGAATCTTATTGCGTGCAGAGGCGATGACGCGAGACCTTTTCATCATCAACGCCTTCAGTCCTAGGCTTGGCTCACCGGCTCCCTCTCGCGCCATCGTGCGCCCGATCTCTATCGACAGGGCGACGAACTCGTCGGCCTCCGTCGCGGTCAACTCAACAAGGTGAGGGAAATACTCGTACGGCGAGAGGACGTCGTCGTGGATGGCCTGGGCAAGCGAGTAGGTGAACACAACCTTGCCGTAGTACGCCTCCAGCCGAGCATTTCGATCGCTGTCGAGATAGTGCTGTGGAGTGGCGGAAAGACCGAGCCGATATTTCGCCTGTGACGGCAGGACATCCTTGAAGGCGGCCGAACCGTGATGATGGCACTCGTCGCCGATCCAGAGGAGTTGCCGGCCAGGAATCCTGGCGATGAGTTGCTGAAATTCAGGCGTCTTCACGGTGCGGTTGACGACAACGATCGCGGTGAATGGTGCAACACCAAGTTCGATGTCTAGAATGAGGCTCTGAAGCTCTGCCAGCCACGCTGCCTTGGAGACATAGCAGCGCAACGGGCGGATATTGAACTGAGCGAGATTGTCGCACCATTGGTCGGCCAGGTTTTGATAGGGCACCGCGATAATCACAGTCAGTCCGGTGATAGCCTTGGCCATGTGGGTGATGGCATACGCAGCCGTGATGGTCTTTCCAGCACCGGTGGCAAGATCAAGGATACCCTTGTAGTCGCCCGTCAGTTGCCAAGCCTGCAACGCTTTGCGCTGATGATCCCTGATGTTGAAGGGGACGCCCCCGACCGTGCTGGGTACCCGCGGTCCCTGCCCCAACCCCTCTGAGGACTCTTGGCCGGCGATGCGGCGCGCTATAGCCAATTCGCGGTCGGGATCGGGCGGCGCCTTGAGCCGCTCACCCACTGCCAGGAGCCGTTCACGGATGGCAGTCGGGATATCAAGCACCGCAGTGTTGCGGCTCCTGTTCGCCCATAGGCGTTCGAAACTTTCTCTATGCGGACGATGATAGGTCTCCAGTTCAGGTCGCCAGCTCGGGAAGACATCGATCGATTCATAGTTGTGGGTCGGAAGGAGCGCGTGAAGGCTTTCATTGGCCGATCCCGAAAAAACCACCGAGTCGCCGTTCGCGTCGGAGATGATGCCGATCTTGTCGTGATACATACCCTTCGGCCGCAGCGCGATCTTGACGTCGAGGCGGCCTTTGGCAACGAGCCACGCGAGCGCTTCGAAACGATCGCGAAACAAAGCATCGTCGACCCTACCGACCTCTTTGAGAAACTCTTGCCCGATCCGCTCCGACAGCTCGCGGGCCTCAAGGCCCTTCGAAACAGCCTCGATGTCCTCTGTATCAGCAAACGCACCAAGGATGAGGCGCATGCGCCCCTCATGCCGCACGAAGGTGGATATCGCCTGGGCAGCATAACTCAGCGTAGCGGCCGAAAAGAACCCGACCGCTCGGTCGTACGACCGAGCAACCGTCAGGGCGGGCATGTAGAAATCTTCGAGGATGTTGTCCTCGTCAGATTTGTAGACACCCTTAAGGACGAGTTCCCGAAGCATCAGAACGAGATAGCACCGGTGTCGGGCTCTGCTTGAACCACTTGCAAATAGCCTCGCTCACGCAGCAGCCGCATTAGCGCGCGGTCCGGGTACTCGCCACCGTCGCGCAAAAGGTAGTCCTTCACGACGCCCAAGCCGCCGTTGGCATATTCCTCGAAGATGCGTGCGCACTCTTCCTCGTTGTCTTCGCGCAGGACCTGGGTGTCCTGGGCGTCGGCAAGAGCGATGAGATAGATAAGGCTCTCTGCGTCCGGCCGCGCTTCAAACTGCTGGTAGGATACGTCCTCTACCCCTTGGCTCTTGTCGAGAGGTACCTTCCGGCCTTCGGAATAGCCCAATACCGCCGCGAAGCAGAGCAGCTCGCGGATCGTCGGGAACAGTCGACGGTCGGTGCCCGGCAGCTGTTGGGCAGCGAGACGCTGCACGATGTCCTCGTAGACACGACTGCGATTGATGTTCGGAGAGCGGCCGGTCATGTCATGCCACCTCTTCTATCAGCGTACCGTCGAACTCTGCATCGAACCGGGCAGTCTCAAAGTCACGGCCTCGGAACTGGCGTATTTCCACGGGGCGTTCTCCCCTTGGCGCTCGGTTTTGGCGCACAAGAACGAACTCCTTTCCGACACGGGGGCGCAGCGCTTCGACGACACCGCCGGATCCCTGCGATCCGGAAACCATGAGGATCACCTGTGCAGCCATTTGGGGGACGTGCTGCGCAACCGTTGCGCGGTACGATTCATCGAGCTGGCCGAAGGGAGAGTCGAGGATCAGAGGCGCAACCGTCCCTTTAAGGAGGCGAAATCCCTCGGCATTTTCGCGTTGCTTGGCGAACTCGACCAAGGCCGCCGTGAAAGCGAGACCCAGAAGCTGGTTTTCGCCACCTGACTTTGGGAGCTGCGTGCCGGCGTCGTTGACGAGACTGACGCCATACTCGGGACTCATCCTGAGCCGAAAGTCCTTTCGTCTCGTCTGCGCCAGGATTTTGTTGATGCTGGCACCGAGAACGCGGCGGGCGCTCGTTTCGTCTTCGGTGAGCTCCTTCTCGAGCTGCCCTTTGAGCGTTTCGCAGAGGTGGTATCGCTTGATGAAGATCTGGGCCTCGGCGTCCCCCTGGACCTGCTTCTCGAGCTCACGTTCCTTGGAAAGCTTGTCGGTCTCTGCATCTCGAGCTTCCCGTTCCGCATTCCAGACCTTCTGCTGTTTGTCGCGTTCCTCACTCCGCAGCTGGTTCCGGCGGCGCTCACGCTCGCCGATCTCGCCGAAATTGATGCCGACGAGTTTCTCCGAGATTTCCGTCAACAGGGGTTCGAGCCTAGCGACTTCCGCGCGGGCCTCCGCCTCACGGCGATATGCGGCATCCAGCTCGCCAGGCGCACGTTCACGCTTGTCCTTGAGCTGGCTCATGATCGCGCGGATCGCGTTCAGGCGGCTTCGCAGTGTATGGTTTGCTGCCTTCTTTAGCAGGCCGGCCACCAACAGGTGAGGTTCGGATCCGGGATGCAGGGGCGCCCCGCAGATGCATTTCTCCATTTCGAGAAGGTCTTTGACGAATTCCTCGTTGTATGGAGAAGGTATCCGGCCCTTGGTCTCCTGGCTTTCCAGGTGATCGAAGGTCTGCGCCGTCAGCTTTGTCGACACCAGGAAGCGGGCATTGTCGCCTAGCCATTTCACCGTTTCGTCCCTGGCGGATGTTTCGCGATCACGCGCCCGTTTGAGGGCTTTTTCAGTGTCCTCTCGTCTTGCTTGAAGTTCTTTAGCGGCAGAGGAATTTCTAAGCTGTTCGTCAATGTCAGCGATCTGCTGCTGAATGCTGACGACCTCATCCTTCAGCACCTCGGCCGTGTCGTGACTGCGAGTAATCTTTTCTCCTAGCCGTTCGATCTGCTCGTTGAGCGTTTCGGCACTGGATCCACCACGCTTTGGCATCTGTCGACGGTACTGGCTGCCAACCTCTTCCAAATCCTTGATGGCAGTCTTGACCAGACTGCAGCCGAGAATGTCCTGCACCGCGCTGCGGATCTCGTGGCGCTTCTCCTCACCAAGAAAGACCTCGGCATGTTCCCCGTCGAACAGGAAATGGCTCGCCATGCTTTTGGGGATGACGGTGTTGATGAATGTGTCTGGGTTCGACAGCGGCTCGCTGTGGCCGCGATCCAGCCGCATCAGGGCGAACCGTGCGTTTGGCGGCGCATATCGACGTGCCCGATAGTAATTACCGTTATGCTCGAAGGAAACTTCCACATAGGCAGTCGTGCGGCCGGCCCGTGCAGCATCGTGGTTGAGCAGATCCTCCTTCTGCTCGAACTTCGGAGTGGTCATGCCGTAGAAGCACCACAACATGGCATTGAGGATGGTGGTTTTACCCACCCCGTTCTCGGCGTGAATGAGAGTGACGTTCTTTTCCCGATCGGTGGAAAACTCGATCTCGCGGGTTCCGTAGAAACAGCGGAAATCGTTCAGTTCGATACGTTCGACCCACATTGCTATTGGCCTTTCAACGGTGTGGCTCGGTCGATAATCTCCCGCAGCTTGCGACGCCGCTCAGACTCCTTATTCTTGTTCTCGAAGTAGAACTCCCGCTGTACCGCGATGATCTCTTCGATGACGCGATTGTTCGCCTCTTCCGGCTCTGCTTCCGATTCGCCCATGATTCGCCCCCCACATCCCCTATTCTGGCGCGCGGAAGTGTTGAGGGCAATCAAATCAGGCGGCAATCCTTAACAACGCCACCAAACGAACGCAAACTGGCGAACGATTGGTACAATCGAATACCCTTCGGCTGTCAGGATACCTATGTTGCGGGATTTCGAGCTCTTCCCGGACTGTTCATCACATGGTGCTGCCTGAGCGACCGCAACGGATCCCTCGCGGAGTTTACCTCATGCTTTCGTCGTAGATCAAAATTTCATGCGAAAGCCTCAGCTGTAGATTCGATGATGCCAAAGCAGCACGCTAGTGAATGACGAATTCGACACGGGTATGCGTTGATGCCGCCGTTCCAAAAACCCTCGGTGGCGGAGCAACCGGCCCGATGAGAGTCGCCTGTGTCAGTTTGTCCGACCGGTATGCCATTTTTGTCACGATAGCTGATTTGCCATCGCGATTCAGCTCAGCACTGACCGTGATGGTGATCTTCGCAGGCGAGCGTTCAGCGGGTCGACATGCGGCCAAGTTGCCCCAGCTCGGAGGGGCGGGACACACCCGCTCCTTCAGCTTGTCGGTGATTGCCACGACATCCCCGCCCTGCCGACCGCCAGAACCTGCCCTCGGTCGATTTCAGCCAAAGGTTGCTCCCTCAATCGTCATTTTAACCAGTTCGACGGCTACTCAAAGCCAGAACACATCGTCGAGCGCATTGAAATCTGGAACGCCACAGGAAGATTTTCTGATCTTGGCCCACGCTACTACCAGCCATCGCCGCATTAGCAGTTTGCGCTTTCGGGAAATGGCGACACCCGTGCCTATGACCGACATCGGTGCATTGGCGCAGCCAATTCCGGCGCTCTAGCGACCGATCAGTTCGGCGCGCCCGCTTCGGAATTCGTGCTTGGTAAGAAATGAAACGATAGCTGCAGCGATCTTGCCGCCGCCCTGTTCCGAAGGCTCGATGGCGTTGGAAAAGTCGGCGTCCTCGTCGCAGATAATGCGAAGGTCGATCACTGGAACGCCGCGCCCAGCGGCTGCTCGTGTAATGCAGTCATTGAGGACCGAGAGGGCCGTTACCGCAATGCGCCTCTCCTCAGGGTTTGCATACCGGACGTCGTAGATCGTACAAACGGCGGTGGGCAGCTCGACAGCCAGAACGGCATCCAGCGTCGACCGATACTCCAGGCAAAACTGCTCTCTTACTTCGGCGAGTCTTAGCAAGGCGTCGGCGACGGACCGCGAGTGAGCGTCCAAAACAGAGGAAACGCCGAGCGCGTCGTTACCTCCCATGCTGACCACCAGATGAGTGGCGTCGGCTGGCAGACGGTCCAGCTGCTGGCGCACCCCTGCCATGACGCTGCCATCGGCGGCGAGCAGGTCGGCCGACCCCGGATCGGAAGCTGACGCACCAGATGGGCCAGTACATCCGCACCGCCGGTCACATAGGCACGGTTGTCAAAAACCGAATCGCCAAGAAGCACAATTTTGTTCGTCATAGCCGTGTCCTCGGCGAAACTGGCTTGCATGGGCGCGAATGCCGGTCCCGCCGCAGCGGCCAGCAAGAAGCTCCTCCGCGATATCGGGACCTTCACCAGACTTGCTTCTCCATGGCGCTCTCGCTCGCCAAGTAGTTAGCGGCGAGACGGTGTGCGGCAACACCGTCCGAATAGGGGCGCCTCCAGACGATTGGTCGCTATGTCTCTGGAGGGCTAATTCCTACCTGAAATCCCGCGTTTTTTAATTGGTCTGATCAAATCACGTTCATCACAAATGCGTCCAACCGGTCGAGCCGAGCCTCCCAGATGGCCCGCTGTTCATCGAGCCATGTCCGCGCTGGGTCCAGAGCCTCGGGTACGATGGCGCAGTGCGTATCCGCCCTTCTTTGGACGTGCTTATCGATCCTGCTTCCTCCAGCACGGACAGGTCCCGCATCACGGTGGGCAGTCGTACACCCGTGGGCCCAGCCAGATCCGTCACCCGCGCAGGTATTTCGGCGAGCCGGGTCAGGATCGACCGGCGGGTCGGATCGGCCAGAGCGTGGTAAAGCAGCGATAGATCAGGATCATTTGCTTAGCCATATCCCTAACTATCGCCCGATTAGCCGGCGGCGAAAGCGAAAACTTCGTCAAGCAGCTAAGTTTCAAGCGGGCTGCCTCGCGTATTGCATTGGGGTCACCTTCTGACTCAAGACTCAAGCCGAGACGTAATCAGGTGGGAGTGTCTACGAGCCTTGGCGTCCGCCAGGTGGATGGATTGGGCGCCGAAGTCAGAAGCAGCGAGCTTGGAGCGATACTAGATCATTGTAGCCGTGTGACAAACTGTGTAACAAACAGCGAGAAAAGCCAAATGTAATTCAGTCCTATAGGGGTGAAATCGAAAGAGGCTCTAAGTCGAACACTCCAGCATTTGCCGGAGGAGCAAGAGACTCGAATGTCTGCGCGCCGTACCCTAACCCACTGTTCCCAAAATCAGAATGCTTGAGAAACAGGCCTGAGGTTCCGCTAGGGAATGCTCCCCTTTGATGAGGTCCGCCTGCTGGTCAAAGACGACGATGTGGTCGTAATTGAGAGCTATATCGGAATTGGGGCAGACACGCGATCATTCGCTTCCAAGGAGTCTTCCCGGTCATACACATGGTCAAATGGCAGAAGCCTATTCAACCCGAAAGCTGCCAAAGCATACCAGAAGACGGGTCCCTCCCCGTTTTGCCGCACATTCAGGCGCGACAAGTCGTGCGAACTGTCCGCCGGTCACAATTGCGAGAAATCGTCCCCTTATCGGACACGACCATTTATGAGATGGAACAGCGTGGCGAGTTCCCACGACGCTTCAATCTGACCCCCCGCTGTGTTGTTTGGGATCTGGCGGAGGTCGAAGCCTGGGTCCAGGCAAGGCGAAACGCATCGTCTGCTGGCGCGATCGAAATTGTCCCAGGTCCAGACGTGCGGTCGCGGAAGACGAGACCTGTCAAATCGGATCGAGGATGATCGCCGCCCCGGCAGCCGGCTGGAGTACGGGCGTGTGCTTTTTGCCCGCCGCCCATGCCTCAACCATGTCCGCCCATTCCTGCAGCATATGACGACGCTGCGGCTCATATTCAGCCTTGTTATAAACACCGCGCGAGGTACGGCTGTCTTCGTGGGCAAGGCATTTTTCGATCCAGTCGCGATTGAATCCGATCTCGTTTAGGAGTGTCGAGCCGGTCCGCCGTAGGTCGTGCACTGTAAAGGGCGCAAGCGGCAATTCTTGTTTTTTTGCGCGGTCGACAATGGCTATGGTGACCCGATTGAAGGTGGCGCGCGACATGGGTTCGTCGGCGTCATAGCGAGATGGCAGCACGTATCGCGAGTTCGCTGCGCAAGTCTTGAGCGCAATCAGGATATCGAGGGATTGGCGCGAAAGGTAGACGTTATGCGGCTTTTTCCGTTTCATTCGCTCTTTGGGGATGCTCCAAACAGCGTTCTCAAAATCGACCTCGTCCCACGTAGCGTCCAGCAGCTCACCCTTCCGAACCATCGTGAGCAGGATCAGCTTTAGGCCGAGCCGTATCGTCGGCAACGTTGGCACATTTCCCAACTCGTTCAGCATGATTCGGATTTCTGCGGGGGACAATGCTCGGTCTTTTGCCTCGAACGTGGCAATCGAGGCCGGTCCTACCTCGTCCGCTGGATTGGGAATCTTCTCGCCGTGCAGGATTGCATGACCATAGATCTGCTTAACAATATCCCGGACATGAATGGCTGTTGCCGGCGCGCCGCGGTCGCGCACCTTTGCGCAGAGCGCCCGCAAGTCGTCAGCTGTTATTTCCGTGAGGAGCCTCTTGTCCCAAATCGGCAAGATGTCTCGATCGAAGATGGCTTTGCGCATTGAGCGCGTGCTATCCGCCATCTTGGCCTCCTTAAACCAGCCCCCGCCGGCATCCCCGAAGGTGGCCATTGCAGACAGGCGCCGCTTTTCACGCTGCTTTTCATGCGCCGGCGATTGTCCGGCTGCCACCATTTTTCGAGCGGCAATGCAGCGGTCGCGCGCCTCTGCTAGCGAGATGCCACCCTCACCATAGCGGCCCAGCGTGACTGTCTCTCGCCGACCATTCATTCGGTAGTCGTATCGGAACGAGATCTGCCCTGCGGGGGACACCGTGGCGTACATACCGTCACGATCAGCGACCTTGTATATTTTGTCTTTTGGTTTCAGTTTCTTAAGTGCAATGTCAGTGAGCATGGCGAGGACAATCTAAGCGCGTTTCCACATATCCAGCGCCAGATTTTACCGTCATCGATTATACCGTCAAGGCCCGACCATATCGTAGAAAATTCAACGGCTTACTCAGAGACTAGCTAACGTACTAGGAAGCGCGGTCTTAACGGTACTAGCTTCACGGGAGGATGACGAGGGAAGGAATGCCGTCACGTCTACCGTCAAATGATTCCGCTTGTGGGCGATAGTCAGCGATAGGCAAAGAGAGGAAAACAATTACAGTTCAAAGAGTTATCGGTATGCCGCCGATAGCCACCAAGTGCTCGCGAACGACCGAGCTTTATTCCCACTCGATTGTGCCCGGCGGCTTGCTCGTCACGTCGTAGACGACGCGATTGATGCCGCGCACCTCGTTGATGATGCGGGTGGCGGCGGCGCCGAGGAACGCCATGTCGTAGTGGTAGAAATCCGCTGTCATGCCGTCGACCGAGGTGACGGCGCGCAGCGCGCAGACGAATTCATAGGTGCGGCCGTCGCCCATCACGCCGACGGTCTGCACCGGCAGCAGCACGGCAAAGGCCTGCCAGATGGCGTCGTAGAGGCCGGCCTTGCGGATCTCGTCGAGATAGATGGCATCGGCTTCGCGCAGGATCTCCAGCTTTTCCCGAGTGATGCCACCCGGGCAGCGGATGGCAAGACCGGGGCCGGGAAACGGATGCCGGCCGATGAAGCTGTCGGGCAGGCCGAGCTCCTTGCCGAGCGCCCTCACCTCGTCCTTGAACAGTTCGCGCAGCGGCTCGACCAGTTGCATGTTCATGCGCTCGGGCAGGCCGCCGACATTGTGGTGCGACTTGATCGTCACCGACGGGCCGCCGGTGAAGGAGACGCTTTCGATGACGTCGGGATAGAGCGTGCCTTGCGCCAGGAAATCGGCGCCGCCGAGCTTCTCGGCCTCTTCCTCGAACACCTCGATGAACAGCCGGCCGATGGTCTTGCGCTTGTTTTCCGGGTCCGCCTCGCCCTCGAGCGCGCCGATAAAGCGGTCCGAGGCGTCGACCAGGATGAGCGGCAGATTGTAGTGCTGGCGAAACATCTCCACTACGCCTGATGCCTCGTCCTTGCGCATCAGCCCGTGGTCGACAAGGATGCAGGTGAGCTGGTCGCCGACCGCCTCGTGGATCAGCAGTGCGGCGACCGAGGAATCAACGCCGCCCGAAAGCGCGCAGATGACCTTGCCCTTGCCGACCTGCTTGCGGATCGTCTCGACCGCGTGCTCGCGGTAGGCGCGCATCGTCCAGTCGCCCTCGATGCCGGCGGTCTTGTGGACGAAGTTTTGCAGCAGCCGGGCGCCGTCCGGCGTATGCACCACTTCGGGGTGGAACATGATGCCGTACATCTTGCGCTCGACATTGCCGAAGATGGCGAAGGGCGAGCCTTCCGATTTGCCGAACACCTCGAACCCCTTGGGCAGGGAGATGACGCGGTCGCCGTGGCTCATCCACACCTGATGGCGCTGGCCGGGCGCCCACAGGCCCTCGAACAGCGGGCTGTCCTTCTGGATCTCGACGAAGGCGCGGCCGAATTCGCGATGGTCGGAGCTTTCGGCGATGCCGCCCATCTGCACGCACATCGCCATCTGGCCATAGCAGATGCCGAGCACCGGCACACCGGCATCGAAGACGATCTGCGGCGCGCGCGGGCTGCCGATGTCGCCGGTCGAGGCCGGGCCGCCGGAGAGGATCACCGCTTTCGGATTGATGCGCTTGAACGCCGCTTCGGCCGACTGGAACGGCACGATCTCGGAAAACACGCCGGCCTCGCGGATGCGCCTGGCGATGAGCTGCGTGAACTGGCTGCCGAAATCGACAATCAGGACGGTGTGGGGCAGGACGGTGTCGGGACGATTGGCTATCTTCATGGCGAGCGTTTAGAGAAAGAAACGAGTCGGCGCAATGGGTTGAAAGGTGTCTCCCTCAATCCGATTCCGCGCCTTCATGCGATGGTCCAAACTGCAGCGCGCCGGACCCGATCGCCTGTTCCAGCCGCGTGACCGCATCCGCCAGCTTCTCGTCGATGACATGGAGATACTCCTTCCAGTCGTCGACATGCCTGAGATCGGCAGCCCCGTCGGAAATGCCGCGCAGGCCGACGAGCGGCACGCCGAACAGTTGGCAGGCACGCAGGCAGGCGAAGGTCTCCATGTCGACCATGTCCTCGGCAACCGCATCATAGGCGCTGCCGGAAATGATCGCCGCGCCGGTCGACAGCGTCGCCTCCCTTATGCCGGGAACCCTGAACGGCAGCGGCACGGTTACCGGCAGGTCGAGAAACGGCGTCGCGCCCTTCTCGAAGCCCAGAGGCGAGGCGTCGATGTCGCGGTAGGCGACCGAAACAGCCTGGTAGATTTGCGTCTGTTCCAGTGTCCGGCTGCCCGCCGAGCCGAGCGACACGACGAGATCCGGCAGCGCCTTTTCAGATTTGAGCCATGACAGTTCCGCGCCCAGCTTGACGCCGGCCTCGACCGGCCCGACGCCGGTCATGACAGGCGTAAACAGCCGCTGCAGATGCGGGCCGTATTCGGCCTGCGCGGCCATCACGAAGAGGACGTCCCGACCGGCAATTCTGACGGCCTTGCGCATCGGATCAGCCTTCAATGCCATCGCGACCGACCACCGTCATCATGGTTCCGGTCATGGTGGCGATCAGCTTGGCCTCGCCATCGACGGCGAAGGCGTAGGCCTGGCCGTCGGCGACGATGATGGTGCGGCCGGGCTTCGTCACCGAGCCGCGGAACAGGAAGCGCTCGCCCCGACCCGGAGCCAGCAGATTGACCTTGAACTCGATGGTTAGCACGCTGGAGCTTTCCGGCATCAGCGAGAACGCAGCATAGCCGCAGGCTGAGTCCAGCGCCGTCGAAATGACGCCGGCATGAAGAAAGCCATGCTGCTGAGTCAGCGCTGCCGAATAGGGCATCTCGATCTCGATGATGCCGGGCGTCACCAGGGTCAGCTCGGCGCCGATGGTGGTCATGGCGTTCTGGCGCGCAAAGGACGTCCTGACGCGATCCTCATAGTTTGGGGCGGGTACGATCTTTGCTGCCATGGCTTGTCACGCTCCTGTCAGAAAAGCTTATTGCAGAGGCATGAGCGGCAGGCAATCGCTATTGCTGCACTGCAGCAATAGCGTCCGCCGGCAAGGTTCAGCCACCCTTGCGCAGCGCACAGACATAAAACCCATCGGTACCGCTCAGCGCCGGCGACAGCGAAATGCCGCCTGCGGCACCAATTCGCGCGGCCGCCTCGTGGCCGGGAAAGCGGCTGTCCCAGAGCTGGCGGTGATCGACAGGAACAAAGTCGCTGTCACGATCCCGGAAGGCAGCGACCTGCTCGCCATTCTCCTCGTCGAACACCGAGCAGGTGATGTAGACCAGCAGCCCACCCGGTTTGACGAAGGTCTTGGCGGCATCGAGGATCGCCGATTGCTCGCCCTTGCGCGCATCGAGCTGCTTCTGCGTCAGCCGCCATTTGGAATCGGGCCGGCGCCGCCAGGTGCCGCTGCCGGTGCACGGCGCATCGACCAGGACGATGTCCATGTGGGCCGAGAGGGTGCTGAGTTCCGCCGGCTTGGTGACGATTTGCACGTTGCGGTTCTCGGAGCGGCGGATGCGGTCGAAGATCGGCGCCAGCCGCGCCTTTTCGGCATCATGGGCAAACACCTGGCCGCGATTGTCCATCGCCGCCGACAGGGCCAGCGTCTTGCCGCCGGCTCCGGCGCAAAAGTCGAGAACCTGCATCCCGGCCTCGGCGCCAGCCAGCGTGGCGGCGATCTGCGAGCCTTCGTCCTGAACCTCGAACCAGCCTTTCTGGAAAGCCGGTTCGGCCTGCACGTTCGGGTGCCTGCCGTCGCCCGCGATCGGCGGGATACGGATGCCGTGCGGCGCAATTCGTGCAGCCCTGGCGCCGGTCTCGGCCAGTTCGGCGAGCACCTTGTTGCAATCGGCCTTCAGCGTGTTGACCCTGAGGTCGAGCGGCGGGCGGGTCGCCAGCGCCGCACCTTCATCGACCCAGCTTGCGCCGAAGGCCTGCTCGAAAAGCGGCTCGCACCAATCCGGAATATCGGCGCGCACCGCCGGCGGCGCATCGTCGACCTGGCGGTCAGCGATGGCCTTCAGTTCATCGTCGTTCAACAGCGGCGGCGCAAACTTGTCACCGTCGAGCGCTTCGTTCAACGACTGCGCCGTCTGGTTCCATTCAAGCAGCAGCGCGCCAAAACCGATGGCGCGCGGCGTATCTTCGCCCAACAGCCAACCGGCCGAGCGCTTTCGCCGCAGCGCGTCGTAGACAATGTTGCCGATCGCGGCGCGATCGCCGCCGCCGGCGAAGCGGTGCGACAGGCCCCAATCCTTCAGCGCATCGGCGACCGGCCGGTGTCGCCGGCCGATATCCTCCAACACTTCGATGGCCGCTGCCAGCCGTCCGCCCAGTCGCATCTTGGTATCCGTTACTCAGCAAATCAATTCCGGGGTCCTGCTCTAAAGCGCGCGACCGGCGCGCACAAGCGGTGAGAGTCTTGGAGGCAGAGGGCACTCGTTTCAGGTTTGCGCTGTCCCTCACCCTTACCTCTCCTATGAGAATGCGAGATCGAACACAGCTCTGTTGGCGTTGGCTGGCGACCCTCGCACTGCTTGCGCTTTCAAACTTTTGAAGTTGCGATAGTCTTCCGCAGCGTGATTCGCCAAGAATTGCAAGCGGATCGACGGGAAATTACAAGGAGAGGGCAATGAAGACTTATCTGGCGGAAGTTCTAGGCACATTTCTACTGGTGTTCATCGGCACGGCTTCGGTGGTGACGGGCGGCTTCGGCGGCGCGCTGCCGCTCGGCCAGGAAGGCATCGGACTGGCATTCGGCATCGGCCTGATCGCGGCGGCTTATGCGATCGGCCCGATCTCGGGTGCGCATCTCAACCCGGCGGTGACGCTCGGCGTGTTCCTTGCCGGCCGGATGCAGGCCAAGGACGTCATCCCGTACTGGATCGCACAGACCATCGGCGCCATCATCGCGTCGCTGGCGCTGTGGATCATCGTCTCCGGACAGGTTGGTGGCCACACCGGCGGCTTCGGCGCCAATGGCTGGGATGCGACAAAGTGGGGTGTCAGCTCGGCGTTCCTGTGGGAGTTGATCGGAACCTTCACCTTCGTCACGGTGATCCTCGGCGTCACCAGCGGCAGCCACGCGACGGCTTTTGCCGGCCTCGTCATCGGCCTGACGCTGGCGGGACTGCACTTCGCCATCATTCCGGTGACCGGCACATCGCTCAATCCGGCCCGCTCGATTGGCCCAGCGCTGTTTTCGGGAAGTGCGGCGATCGGCCAGCTCTGGCTGTTCATCGTCGCACCGCTGATCGGCGGCGCCATCGCCGGCGTGGTTGCCAAGACGCGCATCTTCGAGAAGGACTGAAGGCCGAAGGGCTGAATCAAGAAAGGCGCGGGCCCGGCCCGCGCCTTTCTTGCTGAGACTTGAGAAACTTACCGCAGGCGGAAAGTTGTCTCGCTCCGGACCTTGGCGCTAGAGCTCCATCCCGATGGAATCGGGATGGAGCTCTAGCTTTTTTGTTTGAGCATGATCTTTCCGAAAAAACCGGATTCCACTTTTCGGGATCATGCTCCTGGATCAGGCGAGTTCGAAGCGATCGGCGTTCATCACCTTGTTCCACGCCGCCACGAAGTCGTTGGCAAATTTCTCCTCCGCGTCCGCGGTCGCATAGACTTCCGCCAGAGCGCGCAGCTGGGAATGCGAACCGAAGATGAGGTCGACGCGGGTGCCGCTCCACTTGAGCGCGCCTGTCGCCCGGTCGCGTCCTTCGAACAATTCCTTGGCGTCCGATGTCGACTTCCACACCGTGCCCATGTCGAGCAGGTTGACGAAGAAGTCGTTGGTCAGCGTCTCAGGCCGACTGGTGAAGACGCCGTGGCTGGACTGGTCGGCGTTTGCGCCGAGCACGCGCAGGCCGCCGACGAGGACTGTCATCTCCGGCGCGGTCAGCGTCAGCAATTGCGCCCGGTCGACCAGCGCCTCCTCGGGGGACAAACGCTGCGGGCCGCGCAGATAGTTGCGGAAACCGTCGGCGGTCGGTTCGAGCGGGGCGAAGGAGTCGACGTCGGTCTGCTCCTGCGAGGCATCCATGCGCCCCGGCGTGAACGGGACCTTCACGTCGTTACCGGCGTTCTTCGCGGCCTTTTCGATCGCGGCGCCGCCGCCAATGACGATCAGGTCGGCAAGCGAGACTTTCTTGTCACCGGACTGTGAAGCATTGAACTCCTCGCGGATCGCTTCGAGCTTCTCCAGCACCTTCGCCAGCTGAGCCGGCTGGTTGACGTCCCAGTCCTTCTGCGGCGCGAGGCGAATGCGCGCGCCGTTGGCGCCGCCGCGCTTGTCGGAGCCCCGGAAGGTCGAGGCGGACGCCCAGGCCGTCGAGACCAGCTGCGGCACCGAAAGACCGGTGGCGAGAATCTTCGCCTTCAGGGCGGCCACGTCCAGCTCGTCGACCAGCACATGGTCGACCGGGGGGATCGGATCCTGCCACGGCAGCTCTTCCTTGGGAACGAGCGGGCCGAGGTAGCGCACGATCGGGCCCATGTCGCGGTGGGTCAGTTTGTACCACGCGCGGGCGAAGGCATCGGCGAACTGGTCCGGATTCTGATGGAAGCGCCGCGAGATCTTTTCGTAGGCAGGATCGAACCGCAGAGCGAGGTCGGTGGTCAGCATCGACGGCGCGTGACGCTTCGCCGTGTCGTGCGCATCGGGCACCGTGCCGGCGCCGGCGCCGCCCTTCGGCGTCCACTGGTGCGCGCCGGCCGGGCTCTTGGTCAGCTCCCATTCGAAGCCGAACAAATTGTCGAAAAAGTTGTTGCCCCATTTCGTTGGCGTCGTGGTCCACGTCACTTCCAGGCCGCTGCCGATCGCATCACCGCCTTTGCCGGTGCCAAAAGTGCTCGCCCAGCCGAGCCCCTGCTCTTCGATGCCGGCGGCCTCCGGCTCGAGGCCAACCAGCGTCGCATCGCCGGCGCCGTGTGTCTTGCCGAAAGTGTGTCCGCCGGCGATGAGCGCGACGGTCTCCTCGTCGTTCATTGCCATGCGCGCGAAGGTCTCGCGAATATCGCGCGCCGCGGCAAGTGGATCCGGGTTGCCGTTCGGCCCTTCCGGGTTGACGTAGATCAGACCCATCTGCACGGCGGCGAGAGGGTTCTGGAGATCGCGTTCGCCGCTGTAGCGCTCGTCGGCCAGCCACTTGCCTTCGGGGCCCCAGTAGATGTCCTGTTCGGGTTCCCAGACGTCGGCGCGGCCGCCGGCAAAACCGAAGGTCTTGAAGCCCATCGTTTCCAGGGCAACGTTGCCGGTGAGAATCATCAGGTCGGCCCAGGAGATCTTGCGGCCGTATTTCTGCTTGATCGGCCACAGCAGCCGGCGGGCCTTGTCGAGATTGACGTTATCCGGCCAGCTGTTGAGCGGCGCGAAGCGCTGCTGGCCGGCTCCGGCACCGCCGCGGCCGTCGCCGATTCGGTAGGTGCCGGCGCTGTGCCAGGCCATGCGGATGAACAGCGGTCCGTAATGGCCAAAGTCGGCTGGCCACCATTCCTGCGAGTCCGTCATCAGGGCATGCAGGTCCTTGATCACGGCGTTCAGATCGAGACTCTTGAATTCCTTGGCGTAGTCGAACGCCTCGCCCATTGGATCGGACAGTGCGGATTGCTGGTGGAGTACCTGGACATTCAGTTGGTTCGGCCACCAGTCACGGTTGGCCCTGGCGATAGTTGCGTGCACGACCGGGCATTTTCCCGCGCTGGTGTCATCGGTCTTTGCGTCCATCGTTCTCTCCGATTTGTCGTTTCCGGGATTTGTTGATTTTCCGGGGATTTGTTGATTTTCCGGACGGGCCCTGAGCCACGCCATTCTAGAATGGTTCCAGACTAGGCCCCAATGCCGATAAAAACAAATTGCCTTTCCTGTTTGTTGCGATAGGTTTTCCTTATGATTGGTCTCACCGTCCGGCAGATGCAATATTTCGAGGCACTGGCACAGACGCTGCATTTCGGCCGCGCGGCGAAGCTCGCCGGCGTCAGCCAGCCGGCGCTGTCCTCGCAGATCGCGGAGATGGAGTTGCGGCTGAATTGCCGGCTGTTCGAGCGCGGCGGCAAATCGGTTCGGATGACCGACGAGGCACTGGCCATGCTGCCGCGTATCGAGCGCATTCTTGCCGACATCCGCGAGATCGAGACAACGGCGCGGCGCGGCCGCCCCGCCATGGAGGGTCGCTTCCGGCTCGGCATTATCCCGACGGTCGCCCCCTATCTGCTGCCGCATGTGCTGCCGGAATTGAAGCGGCATTTCCCGGCCTTGCAGCTCCAATTGCGTGAAGCGGTGACCGCCTCGCTGGTCGAGGACACCGCCCTGGGAAAGCTCGATGCCTTCATCGCTGCCCTTCCCCTCGATCAGCCCGGGCTGATCACCGAGGGGCTTTTCTCCGACCGGTTCTTCCTTGCCGTGCCGGCCGGCGATCCCGCATTCGCCTCGCCGCCGGTGCCGCCGGAAAGCCCGGCATTGGAAAGGCTGATGCTGCTGGAGGAAGGCCACTGCCTGCGCGAACAGGCGCTTGCCGTGTGCGGCAGCGTGCGGCCGGTGGCAATGGCGAGCTATGGCGCGACCAGCCTGACGACGCTGCTGCAGATGGTGGCGCACGGGCTCGGCGTCACGCTCATTCCGGAAATGGCGGCAGGACCGGCCAGCGCCATGCGCGATCTCAAGGTCGTGCCTTTCCAGGAACCGATGCCGCAGCGCACGATCTGCCTCGCCTGGCGACGCAACAAGGTCCGGCACGACGAGTGCGTCGAACTGGCCAAGATCATCCGCGGACTGGATCAGGCGGTGCTGGCGGCCTGAGGTGGAGGATGTTGGTCAGAGAGTCCGATTGACCTCAATCTCATTTCCAAGCTGCGAGCATGGGCCCTATGCCTTCATAAACGGTCCTCCCGCGGACAGCCAACATTTGGGATCATTACGACCGCCTTGGCCCGCTGCGCAGCAGACCTACATTCGTTATGAGGCCAGAACAAGGATACGCGCCGACTACTAAAATCGTCGAATGCGGAAACATATTGGCGCTTGTGCCAGACCTAACGCGCAACGCCCGATGCCACCGGGAGCGAAACTGGTTGCGCAAGGGGCGAGTTCGCATATTCTGGTTGTGGCAGAAGCGTTTACAACAGTGGGAGGAGTAAATGTCCGACAAGAAAATCTCGCGTCGCGGGTTCCTGGAAAAGTCCACCGCCATCACGGCCGGTGCGGCTGCAGCGACGACGCTCGCGACCCCGGCCGTACTGGCGCAGGCGCCGGTGACCATCAAGATGCAGACCTCCTGGCCTGCTTCGGACATCTGGATGGATTTCGCGCGGCTATACATAGAGCGCGTCGAAAAGATGTCGGGCGGCCGGCTGAAGTTCGAGCTCCTGCCCGCGGGTGCGGTCGTCGGCGCGTTCCAGGTGCTGGATGGCGTCAATGACGGCGTCATCGACGCCGCGCATACCGTCCCCGTCTACTGGTACGGCAAGCACAAGGCCGCGTCGCTTTTCGGAACTGGCCCTGTGTTTGGCGGCAGCGCCACCACCATGCTCGCCTGGTTTCATCAGGGCGGCGGCAAGGATCTCTACCGTGAGCTGACGCAGGAGATCATGGGCCTCAACGTGGTCGGCTTCTATGGCTTCCCGATGCCGGCGCAGCCGTTCGGCTGGTTCAAGAATCCTGTCACGACCCCCGCCGAACTGCAGGGGTTCAAGTATCGGACGGTGGGTCTTGCCGCCGATCTCATGCAGAACCTCGGCCTCAGCGTGGCGCAGCTGCCCGGCGGTGAAATCGTGCCCGCCATGGAGCGCGGGGTTATCGACGCCTTCGAATTCAATAATCCGTCATCCGACCTTCGCTTCGGTTCGCAGGACGTCGCCAAGAACTATATCCTGTCGTCCTATCATCAGGCGAGCGAGTCGTTCGAATTCCTGTTCAACAAGGACGTATTCGACGACCTCGACGACGATTTGAAAGCCATTCTCGAATATGGCGTGGAGGCGGCCAGCACCGCGACCACCGCAGTCGCCCTCGACAACTATTCGGCCGACCTGCAGAAACTGCAGACCGAGCACGGTGTCACCGTGCACCGCACCTCCAAGGAGATTCTCGACGCACAACTCCAGGCTTGGGACAAGATCATCCCGACGCTGGAGGCGGATGAGTTCATGAAGCGGGTGCTCGATAGCCAGCGCCAATGGGTCGAACGCGTTGTCTACTACGAGCTCATGAATTCAGCCGACCTGACACTGGCATACGAACATTATTTCCCCGGCAAGCTGAAGCTCTAATTCGCGCCTCCGCTTGGCAAATCCAGCGGTCTTGCGGACCGCCGGATTGTATCTGACGGAACCCAGTAGATGCTCCGTTACATTGCGTTCGCCGATGAACTTTCGGCATGGTTTGGCAAGGTGTTCGCCTGGAGCGTCGTCGTCATGACGCTCGGCGTGAGCTATGAAGTCGTCGTGCGATACCTGTTCAGCGCGCCGACTGCGTGGGCATTCGACCTCAGCTACATGCTCTACGGCACCATGTTCATGATGGCCGGCGCTTACACCTTGTCGCGAGACGGGCATGTGCGCGGCGATTTCATCTACCGTCTGTGGAGGCCGCGCGTGCAAGCGGCGGTCGAACTTGTCCTCTACTTCATTTTCTTCTTCCCGGGCGTCACGGCGCTGATTCTGGCCGGCTGGAAGTATGCCGCACGCAGCTTCCGCTATCTCGAAGTAAGCTCGAACAGCCCGGCCGGGATCCCGATCTTCCAGTTCAAGGCCGTCATCGTGGCGGCAGGCATCCTGCTCTTCGTGCAGGGGATTGCCCAGGTGTTCCGATGCGTCGTCTGTCTGCGAACCGGAAGATGGCCGCGCGCGGCTGAAGACGTGGAAGAGACCGAGAAGGTGCTGATGGAAGCCAAGACGCTCGATGTCCTGCATCACGGTTCGGAAGCAGTCGACCTCCCATTCCTCCACCCCGACAATCAACCCGACCGCGACGGAGAAGACAGATGAGCGATCCTCAGGTCGCCGTCGCGATGCTGCTCATTCTGGTTCTGGCGATCTTCCTAGGCTTCCCGGTTGCATTCACTTTGATGGCGCTCGGGGTCGCCTTTGGCTACTACGCTTATTTAAATCCGGGACGGATGTGGCGCGCCTACGAACGGGCGGTTGAGGATGGCGCCGACGGCTGGACGCTTGCGGAGCATTGGATCGGCGGCTTCTTCAACAACCGCATCTTCGATCTGTTTGTGAATCAGACCTATTCTGTGATCTCGAACGACGTGCTGACCGCCATCCCGCTGTTCCTGTTCATGGGCTACATCGTCGAGCGGTCCAATATCATCGAGCGTCTTTTCGGCACCCTCTATATCGCCACCCGGCGCGTTCCCGGCTCCATGGCCGTCGCCGCCCTCATCACCTGCACCCTTTTCGCAACGGCCACAGGCATTGTCGGCGCGGTCGTCACACTCATGGGCCTGCTGGCGTTTCCCGCCATGCTGAAGGCGCGCTACGACATCAGCTATGCCTCGGGAGTGATCTGCGCGGGCGGAACCCTCGGCATCCTCATTCCGCCGTCCATTCTGCTCATCGTCTATGGCGCGACGGCGGGTGTTTCGGTGGTCCGTATGTATGCGGCAGCCCTGCTTCCAGGACTGCTGCTTGCCGGCCTTTATCTGATCTATGTGGTGGCGAAGGCGGTGCTGCAGCCGCAGGTGGCGCCGAAGCCGACCCGAGACGAGGTAGGGCACTATTCGGCCCTGCAAATCAGCTGGATGCTGCTGACTTCCTTCGTCCCTCTGGCGGTCCTGATCCTCGCGGTGCTCGGCGCTATTCTCTTCGGCCTCGCCACGCCTTCCGAGGCTGCCGCCATCGGCGCGCTCGGCGGCGTCGTGCTGGCCGCCGCCTACCAGGCCCTGACGTGGCAACGCCTGAAGGAGTCTGTCTATTTGACGGCGCGCACGACCGCGATGGTGTGCTGGCTGTTCGTCGGCTCCGCGACGTTCGCCTCGGTCTTTGCCTATCTGGGAGGCCAGCAACTGATCAGCGATTTCGTCACCGGCCTCGACATGTCGCCGCTGATGTTTCTGATCGTCGCCCAGATCATCATCTTCATCCTGGGCTGGCCGCTGGAATGGACGGAGATCATCGTGATCTTCGTTCCGATCTTCCTGCCGCTGTTGGCGCATTTCGAGATCGATCCGCTGTTTTTCGGCGTGCTCGTCGCGGTCAACCTTCAAACGGCCTTTCTGTCGCCGCCCATGGCGATGTCGGCTTATTACCTCAAGGGCATTTCGCCGCCGCATGTTCAGCTTTCGGATATTTTCCGCGGAATGATGCCCTATATGCTGATCGTCATCCTGTGCATGGTCATCATCTACATCTTCCCGCAGATCGTGTACGGGCTGCCCAACCTGATCTACGGGGGCTGAGACGGGATGCTGCGGCGAGAGGACAACAGATGAATTTGAGCCGCTTCCTGGCCGTCTTGGCGTTTGTCGTCTTTCTGGCGTTTTTCGGCGTCGTAATCCGGTTCGTCCCGCATCTCGATCTAGGTGTTGCGGTCGGCATCGGCGTCCTCCTTGCGGGCTACGATCTATGGAGCCAATTGAGGTCTCGCGCGAGGTAACAGCCGGATTGGGGGCGGTTGCGGGGAAGCTGCATGGCTGCAGCGTCGAGCGATCCACTGTGACAACGCCGGAGAGTCCTGGAAGCTGAAAGTAGCGTCCGCTCGGCCTAAGCGTCTTTGGCCTGGCCTTGTGGCTTGTCGATTTCTATGTGAGCGCGCCGATCACATTCCCCTGGTTCCTGCAAGCAAGCCCGGTCGTGCAGTTCATTGCCCACACATTCTTCTTCGGTACTGTCCTCGGCTGGTTCCTGTGGAAATCGCACGAGAGAAACGGGCTCGAAGGACCGGCGGTTTAGCCTTGCCAGCACCGACCTGGCGCCGTCGGACTGAAAGCGAAAGACAGCGGTGATGGCATCGGGCGCGCGCTTATCTGCCTGGTCTGGCGGCGCAAGAAATGCGGCACGACGAATGCGTCGAAACAAAGATCATCCGCGCAATGGCTGAGGCGGTGGGCAATTAATCAGGTAGGGTAAATGAGAAACTGAGCAGTCAATCGACGATACGTCGCGGGCCGTCCGCGAGCAGACGCTCGGCTTGTCCGACCATGTCGTCGATCACGCGTCCAGCCGACTCCACGCTTCGGATCACTCCGGCCACTTCCCCCATCAAAACGCCGGTGTTCTCAGCATCGCCAGCGTAAAAGGCGTCCCAATAGTCGCTGCTCTGGATGGCCAGCGTCGGCGCTTCAGCCAGCTGACCTTCGCGGCCATGCCAGGCGGCGACAAATCGAGTCCTCAGCACGCGCGCGACGAATTCGTCTGTCGGCCAACGATAGTTGCGGGCAATGTCGACGGTTGTGGTCTTGATCGTCGTATCGCCATCGGCGGCGATGATAGCCTCCTGGAATCCACGCGGCGCAGCGGATTCTGCAGTCACAATGAACCGCGTGCCGACAAGCACGCCGTCGGCGCCGAGCAGCAATGCCGCGGCAAGCGCTCGACCGTCGCCAACGCCACCCGCCGCCACGAGAAGCGTCTCCGGCGCCTGTTTCGCCAGAAGATCGGCAATATCGGGAACAAGCGTGAAGGTCGAGCGGTGACCGCTGTGGCCGCCGGCTTCTTTGCCCTGCGCGACAATTACATCTGCGCCGACGTCGAGCGCCTCGCGGGCGTGCCACATCGACTGGACTTGGCAGATGATAGGCACTCGCGCTTCTCTGATATGCGCGGCGAAGGGTGCAGGCGAACCGAATGAAAGCATGAGCGCCGCGGGTTGCCGCTCCAGCACGCGGTCGAGCAGATGCGGCCTGGTTGCCAGCGACCATGTGATAAAGCCGCATCCGACGCGCGCGCTGCCCGCGGCGGCAAACTCCCTGTCCAACCATGCTTCATCGCCATAGCCGCCGCCGATCAGACCGAGCCCACCGGCATTCGACACCGCTGCTGCAAGCCGTCCGCCTGCCATCACGCCCATAGGAGCGAGGAGGATGGGATGCCTGATCGCAAAACGTTCGGTCAGTCGGGTTTTGAGTGGCACGGTTCGCGCTCGCCAAATCATCGAAGGGATACCGAAGATGCAGCATACGCGACGCAAAGTAGCAGGATAGTGGTCCCGCTTGAGACTCGAACCGGGAAATCAGACCGTTTCTAGTCGTAAGTGACTGATGGTCGCCGCAACGCAAGGCTGGCGGCTGGACGGCCGCACTTGGGTAGCGAGCGACACGCTCTGGCAGCAATTTGGCCGCAAGGTGCGATGGAGCGTCAACCGCGCCGCGCCGCCTCGATCGCGGCTACGTCGATTTTCACCATGGTCATCATCGCATCAAACGCGCGCTTTGCCTCGTCGCCGCCAGCCGCCATCGCGTCAGTCAGCACGCGCGGAATGATTTGCCAAGAAATCCCCCATTTGTCTTTGCACCAGCCGCACACGCTCTCCTGGCCGCCATTGCCGACGATAGCATTCCAATAGCGGTCGGTCTCCTCCTGATCGTCGGTGGCGATCTGGAACGAGAAGGCTTCGTTGTGTTTGAACTCGGGACCCCCGTTGAGGCCAATACAAGGAAGGCCCGCAACTGTGAATTCGACCGTCAACACGTCGCCTTCTTTGCCGGCCGGGTAGTCACTGGGTGCACGGTGCACGGCACCCACCACGCTGTCAGGAAAGATCTCGGAGTAGAAGCGGGCGGCAGCCTCGGCGTCCTTATCGTACCAGAGGCAAATCGTATTCTTTGCCATTTTGCGGGTTCCTTTCGCTTTAAGGCCAGGCTTTCGGCCTTGTTTCCCCATCCCCCCTTTCCGAAATAGGTAGCCAACCGCTTTTCTCCACCCGGAAGCGTCCGTCTCGCCCGGGCGATCGCAGAGCGGCAGCTTACCTTAACGTCGCTGTCCGCTTTGGCCCGGGTTCCGGACAAGAAAGCGAAGGTCCGCTCCTGAAATGCGTCGGGAATGTTCGGAGCGTCCGCAGGGCGGACCAACATTGCGACCCCTGACCAGCCGACAGGGCCACGATCCGGCGCCCGCAGACCTCGCCCACCGGCGCTCCAGTCCGGCACCTCATGTTCACCTGCGGTTCGGAAAGCACAGTGGTGCTATCCAGGCGTGTTCGCCTTGACGACCTTTTGGCATTCGGGCTTCAGATCGCTCATGTGATCGGCCAGGCATTTGATGACGTGGCCGCCGCCCGGCAACACGCCCTTGCAGAACTTCTGGTAATCTGCCTGGCAGGCCTCACGCTCGGCCGCCGTCTGCGCAAGCGCCACGGTGGTTGCCATCTGAGTTGCCAAGAAAAGCGCGCTCAACGCAATCCGCATGACAAACTCCCCTCAAACATGTATATTAGATCACTTTTATATAATGCGATATACACCGGGAAGTATATAGAGGGGGAAATGCTTTTCCTATCGGGTAGAATCGCGCAGGCGGCTGGCTTGCTCGTCGTTACACTACTATTGTCCGCTTGTAGCGAGGAAAACACATACGTACCGCCACCTCCGCCCAAGGTCGACGTGGCGCTCCCGATGAAGCAGAGCGTGACCCCTTATCTCGAGGCCACCGGCATTGCCGCGGCGGTGAACACGACGCCCCTGGTTGCGCGCGTCTCGGGCTTCATCCAGGAAATCGATTACAAGGACGGCGACGAGGTCAAGGCCGGCGCCCGGCTGTTCCTGATCGAGCCCGATTCCTACCAGCTGGCGCTTGAGCAAGCCGAGGCCGGGCAGGGTTCATCTGATGCCGCCGCCAAGCAGTCCGGTGCTGACCTAAAGCGGCAGCAGGAGCTGTTGTCCCAGAAAATCATCTCGCAATCGACCGCCGACCAGGCCGCCGCGGCAGCAGACGTCGACATCGCCAAGCAGAAGCAGAGCGCGGTCGACGTCAAGCAGGCTCAACTCAATCTGAGCTACACCGAGGTCAAGGCGCCGTTCGCGGGCACCGTCACCTCCCGCCAGGTATCGATGGGGCAGCTTGTCGGCGCCGGCAGCGCCACCACGCTGGCGACCATCGTTCAGCTCGCCCCCATCTACGTCAATTTCAACATCTCGGAACAGGATGTGCTGCGCATTCGCGCCGCCATGGCCAAGCGTGGAATGACCGCGCAGGATCTCAAGAAAATACCGGTTGAGGTTGGCTTGCAGAGCGAGACGGGTTATCCCCACGCGGGAACGCTGGACTACGCCGCGCCAGAGGTTACCGCTGCCACCGGCACGCTAGCGGTCCGCGCAGTGCTCCCCAATGAAGGCCGGGAACTGCTGCCGGGCTATTTCGTGCGTGTGCGCGTGCCGTTGGGCGTAGAGCCGGACATGCTGCTCGTTCCCGACCGGGCGATCGGTAGCGACCAGAAGGGTCGCTACGTGCTCGTCGCCGGAAAGGATGATGTCGTCGAACAGCGTCCGGTTGAGATCGGCCAACTCGTCGGCGCGTTGCGAGTGATCACCAAGGGTATCGCGGCGGACGACCATGTCCTTGTCTCCGGCCTGCTGACGGCCGTGCCCGGCCAGAAGATCGAACCGCAAGAGAAGAAACTGGAAGCGACCGCCACGGACGGCGCGGCGCAATGATCTCCAAGTTCTTCATCGAGCGGCCTGTCCTGGCGAACGCAATCGCCATCCTCATGGTCGTCATCGGCATCATCTCGCTGTTTGCCCTGCCGGTGGCGCAGTATCCCGACGTGGTGCCGCCTACCGTTTCGGTGACGACGCGCTATCCGGGAGCGAGCGCGCGTGCGGTGATCGACACGGTGGCGTTGCCGATCGAGCAGCAGGTTAACGGCGTCGAGGGCATGATCTACATGCAGTCCTATGCTGCATCGGATGGCACCTATAACCTGACCGTCACGTTCGCGATTGGCACCGATCTTGACCAGGCGCAAGTGCGTGTGCAGAACCGTGTGTCCTCTGCGCTCGCGGGGCTACCGCAAGCGGTTCAAGTGCAAGGCGTCACGGTTCAGAAGAAGTCGACCTCGATCCTCGAAATCGTCACGCTGACTTCGCCGGAAGGGCAGTATGACAGCCTTTATCTCGCCAATTACGCGACCATCCAGCTGAAGGATGAGCTCTCCCGGATACCGGGGGTCGGCAATGTCAATGTGTTCGGCGCCGGCCAGTATTCCATGCGCGTCTGGCTCGATCCCGAGAAGATGCAGGCGCGCGGCCTTACCACGCAGGACGTCGTCCAGGCGCTGGGGCAGCAGAGCGAGCAGGTCACCGCGGGCCAGATGGGCGCGCCGCCGGCGCCCGACGGCCAGTCCTTCCAATACACGGTCGAGGTGTCCAGCCGCCTTGACGATCCCGATCAGTTCGGCGCCGTGATCGTCAAGACCGGCGCCAATGGCGACATGACGCGCGTGCGCGACGTCGGCCGGGTCGAGCTCGGCGCCCAGACCTATGGGCAGTTCTTCAATCTCGACGGCCAGCCGGCTGCGGGCATGGCCGTTTTCCTGTCGCCGGGCGCCAATGCGCTCGATGTGGCCGGCAAGGTCGAGGCCCGGATGAAGGAACTGTCACGCGAGTTTCCGCAAGACCTGGCATACTCGATCCCCTTCAACACCACGATTTTCGTCAGCCAGGCGATCCACGAGGTCTACAAGACGCTGATCGAAGCCGCCGTCCTGGTGCTCATCGTCATCCTGCTTTTCCTGCAGGACTGGCGGGCGATGCTGGTGCCGGCAACGACCGTTCCGGTGACGATCATCGGGGCGTTTGCGGCGATGGCCGCGCTCGGCTTTTCGGTCAACCTGTCGACCCTGTTCGCCATCGTGCTTGCCATCGGCATCGTCGTCGACGACGCCATCGTCGTGGTCGAGGGAGCCGCTCACAACATGGAGCGCGGCATGTCGGGCCACGACGCGGCGACTGCCGCCATGAACGCGCTGTTCGGACCGATCGTCGGCATCACCTTGGTGCTGATGGCGGTGTTCCTCCCGGCTGCGTTCCTGCCCGGGCTCACGGGGCAAATGTACGCGCAATTCGCACTTGTGATTGCGGCAACTGCCATAATCAGCGCCATCAACGCGGCAACGCTCAAGCCAACGCAGTGTGCGACCTGGCTGAGGCGCCCGGTGCCGCCAGACCAGCGCAATGTCTTCTTCCGCGGCTTCAACACGATCTACCAGCGCATCGAGAACCGTTATGCCGGCCTGATCGGCTCCATGGTGCGTCACAGTGCGGTGATGGTCGTCATTGCGCTGCTGATTATCGCTGCGGCGGGATACGGCATATCGCGCGTGGCCACCGGCTTCATTCCGATCGAGGACCAGGGCTACCTGCTCGCTTCGGTTCAACTGCCCGACGGCGCCGCACTTGGCCGTACACAGGAGACGCTGCAACAGGTTTCGAAGCTCGCCAAGGCCACGCCGGGCGTCGATCAGGTCGTGACCATCGCGGGCATCTCGGCACTCGACAATAACTCGACGCTGGCAAACGCCGGCGTTGCCTACATCATCCTCAAGGACTGGAGCTTGCGCGGCAAGGGCGAGGATCTTGCCTCGCTCTACGCAACGCTCAACAAGAATCTGTCCGACATGGGTGACGGAACTGTACTGGTGCTGCCGCCACCGCCGATCCAGGGCATCGGCAACGCTGCCGGCTTCACCATGCAGGTCGAGTTGCGTGACGGCAGCTTCGACCTTGCCAAGCTGCAAGGCGCGGTCGCGGCGGTGACCAGAGCTGCTCAGACGCAGTCAGGTATCCAGCGCGTATCGGCGCCGTTCCGGGCCAACGTCCCGCAATACACGGTCGAGATCGACCGCGAGAAGGTGCAAACCCTGGGGCTGACTACGGACCAGGTCTTCCAGACGCTCGCCGGTTATCTAGGCTCGACTTATGTCAGTCAGTTCAACAAGTTCGGGCGGGTGTTCCAGATCTATGTGCAGGGCGATGCGCAATTCCGCCTGACGCCCGAGAATATCGCCCGCCTGAGCGTGCGCAACCAGAACGGCGACATGATTCCGCTCGGAACGCTGCTGACGGTCACACCAAGCGTCGGCCCGTCGCTGATCAGTCTCTACAACCTTTATCCCTCGGCATCGATCATCGGTGTGCAGGCGCAAGGTTTCTCGTCGGGCGACGCGATCAAGCTGATGGAGGAGGTCGCGGCCGACACATTGCCGCCCGGCACCGGCTTCGACTGGACGGCGCTGTCCTTCCAGGAAAAGCTCGTCGGCAGCCAGATCTATCTGGTGTTCGGCCTGGCGCTGCTCTTGGTCTATCTGGTGCTGGCAGGCCAATATGAGAGCTGGCTGGCCCCGATCTCGATCTTGCTGGCCGCGCCGCTGTCGCTGGTGGGTCCGGTCCTGGTTCTCAACGCCCTCGGCATCGACAATAATCTCTACGTGCAGATCGGCCTGATCCTGCTGATTGCGCTATCGGCCAAGAATGCCATCCTGATGGTCGAGGTCGCGCGCGAATTGCGCGCCGCCGGCAGACCGATCGTCGAAGCGGCGATCGAGGCAGCAAGAGCGCGCTTCCGCCCCATCCTGATGACCTCCTTCGCGTTTATCCTTGGTGTCGCGCCGCTGGTGGTGGCGACAGGCGCCGGGGCCAGCGCGCGCAAGTCGATCGGCATCACGGTCTTTTCCGGCATGATCGCCTCGACCTGCCTCGCCATTCTCTTCGTGCCTTCCTTCTTCGTCATTCTGCAGCGATTTGAAGAGTGGCGCGGCGCGCGAAAGACGAGGCGTGAGTACACACCTACACTTCCCGGGTAGCAGTACGACATTATCGCTGCCTGTCACTGGTGGCGGCTCGAGGGTCCGTCGTCGCAGATCTCAGCGGGGACGCCGCGTTCGACCGGGTTATTGTCGCCCGACATTGAGACAACGCCCCTGTTCTTGAAATGCGTAAGGACGAACGGGAGCCCGTTGCCCGCTCAAGCCGTCTTCGGCGTCACCAGCCCCAGTTCGTCAACCATCGCCTCGCGCATGAGAAACTTCTGCGGCTTGCCGGTCACCGTCATCGGCAATTCTGTGCGAAAGCGGATGTGGCGCGGGATCTTGTAGTGGGCGATCTGGCCGGCGCAGAAGGCCTTGATCTCCGGCTCGGTGGCGGTCTGGCCCGGCTTGAGCACGATCCAGGCACAAAGCTCCTCGCCAAATTTCGGATCGGGGATGCCGAACACCTGCACTTCCCTGACCTTGGGGTGGCGGTAGAGAAATTCCTCGACCTCGCGTGGATAGACGTTCTCGCCGCCGCGGATGACCATATCCTTGACCCGGCCGACGATGTTGCAATAACCCTCGGCGTCGATGGTGGCGAGGTCGCCGGTGTGCATCCAGCCGTCGCTGTCGATCGCCTCGCGGGTT
Organism: Mesorhizobium escarrei; assembly: GCF_935825525.1. Classification (GTDB taxonomy): domain Bacteria; phylum Pseudomonadota; class Alphaproteobacteria; order Rhizobiales; family Rhizobiaceae; genus Mesorhizobium; species Mesorhizobium escarrei. The sequence goes on along the minus strand of NZ_CAKXZT010000131.1, from coordinate 82,384 downwards.
TTTTCCTCGTCGTCCCAATAGCCCTTCATCACCGAATAGCCGCGCGTGCAGAGCTCGCCCGGCGCGCCGACCGCAACAGTCGCGCCGTCGGCATCGATCGCCTTGACCTCGACATGGGGGTGGACGCGGCCGACGGTCGAGACGCGCTTTTCCAGCGGGTCGTCGACGCTGCTCTGGAACGACACCGGGCTGGTCTCGGTCATGCCATAGGCGATTGTCACCTCCGCCATGTGCATCAGCGACACCACCTTCTTCATCACCTCGATCGGGCACGGCGAGCCGGCCATGATGCCGGTGCGCAGGCTGGTGAGATCGAAGGTGTCAAAATCCGGATGATCGAGCAGGCCGACGAACATGGTCGGCACACCGTAGAGAGCGGTGCAGCGCTCTGCTGCCACCGCTTTCAGCGTGGCGCCGGCATCAAACCCCTCGCCGGGGAAAACCATCGTCGCGCCCTTGGTGACGCAGCCGATCGTGCCCATCGACATGCCGAAGCAGTGATAGAGCGGCACCGGGATGCACAGCCGGTCGTTGACGGTGAGCCTGATCGCCGAGGTGACGAAATTGCCGTTGTTGACGATGTTGTTGTGGGTCAGCGTCGCGCCCTTGGGCGCGCCTGTCGTGCCTGAGGTGAACTGGATGTTGATGGCATCGCCGGGCTTCAGCCCCTCGGAGATCCGGTCGAGGCTGTCATGCTCGTCGCGCCCGGCCATCGCCAGCACGTCGGTGAAATTGAGCATGCCGGGCGAATGCTCCTCGCCCATGCGGATGACAATTTTTAGCGCCGGCAATTTTTTCGCGTCGAGTTCGCCCGGTGTCGCAGTCGCGATCTCGGGCGCCAGCGTCTCGATCATGCCGAGATAGTCGGAGCTCTTGAATTTGACGGCAGTGACCAGCGCTCGGCAAGCGACTTTGTTCAGCGCATAGTCCAGTTCGGTCAGCCGGTAAGCCGGGTTGATGTTGACCAGGATCAGGCCGATGCGGGCGGTGGCGAATTGCGTCACCAGCCATTCCCAGCGGTTCGGCGACCAGATGCCGACGCGGTCGCCCTTTGCCAGGCCAAGCGCCAGGAAGCCTGCCGCCAGCGCGTCCGCCGTGTCTGAAAGTTCGCTCCAGGTGAAGCGCTTGTCCTGGTCGACGAAGACGGCGGCATCGAGCGTGCCGTGTTTGCTGACGGTGTCCAAAAGCAGCGCCGGAATCGTTTGCTGCAGCAGCGGCACGGTGCGCTCGCCCGACACATGCGCCCTGCCGTCGACCGGCGCGACAAACGTGGCCCCATTGCGCGGGCGGCGGCCGCGCAGGTTGGTGGCATTCTTCAACTCGTCGAGATTGATCGGCATCGCCGTCTCCTCCGCAGACAACCGAGTCTATCAGCCTGCCGAGATGGTGGAAATCCCGTCGATGGTACTGGAGCGCACCGATCCCTCCCCCTTGAGGGGAGGGTGCCTCGCGGAGCAAGGCGGATGGGGTCGTCTCACGTCGAGCACTGCCGCAACGACCCCACCAGTCCATCCGCCTTCGGCGGCTGTCCACCCTCCCCTCAAGGGGGAGGAAAGGCACCCATCTTCGCAGCGATGTCGCGCAAAACAGCCTCGTCGGCCGCCGCACGCGGCTTCTTCGATGCGACGAGGCAGGCTTGCGACCGCAGGATGACGCCGTCCGCCAAAACCTTCAGATGATTGGCGCGCAGGGTCGAGCCTGACGTGGTGATGTCGACGACGACATCGGCCAATCCTGCCGCCGGCGCGCCTTCGGTGGCGCCGAGGCTCTCGACGATGCGATAGACCTGGATGCCGTGCTTTTGCGAAAAGAACTGCTGCGTCAGCCGCCAGTATTTTGTGGCGATCCTGAGCCGCCGGCCGTGGCGTTGGCGGAAATCGGCGGCGACATCGTCGAGGTCGGCCATCGTATCGACGTCGAGCCAGATGTCGGGCACCGCCACCACGACATCGGCATTGCCGAAACCGAGGCGGGCGACAATCTCCGCGCGCGCCTCCCAGTCCGCGAGGCTTTCGCGCAACAGATCTTCGCCGGTGATGCCGAGGTCGACCGAGCCCTGGCCGATTTCGCCTGCGATTTCTGACGCCGACAGGAACGCCACCTCGACCGCTTCCACGCCTTCGATGCGGGCGCGGTATTTGCGCTCGTCGCCGGACAGGCTGACGGCAAGCCCGGCCTTGGCCAGCACCTCCAGCGCCTGCTGCTTGAGCCGGCCCTTCGACGGGATCGCCAGCGTGATCATTTCGCCTTCTCCCGCAACGCTTCGATGCGGTCGAGCCAGACGGAAAAGCCGACGCCGGGAATCGGCGTTTTCGCGCCGAGCAGCGTCAGCAGCCGGTCGTAGCGGCCGCCGCCGGCCAGCGGCCGGTCGCCGTTTTCCGCGCCGATCTCGAAGACCAAGCCGGTGTAGTAATCGAGCGGGCGGCCGAAAGCGGCGTCGTAGCGGATTTTTGCCGTGGACAGGCCAAGCGCTTCGATCGCCTTGGCGCGCGCTGAAAAATTCTCCAGTGCCGCGCCCAGCGAAACGCCGGCGCCGGCCGCAAAGCTTTCAAGCGCCGGTACGGCGCCGTCGAGCACCACATCGACTGCCAGAAAATCCTTCAGCGCCGAAAACGCCTCGTTCGACAGCCTCACACTGCGCAGCTCGGCCTTTTCGATCAAGCGCCGCGCAATCTCGGTCGGCGACCGTCCGGCCGAGGCCGACAGCCCCGCCTGCTCCATGCCGCCGGCGATGTGCGAGGAAAGCGCTTCCAGATCGCCGTCGAGTACAAGGGCTGCGACCGCGCCGGCGAGCTGGCCGTTGCGCGGCGGATTGGCGAGGTCGGCAAGCGCTGCCTCCAGCATCGCCGCCGAACCGAAGGCGCGGGCCAGCCGCATGCGCCAGCCGCGCGGCAGGCCGAGTGCGGCGAGCACCGCCTCGAAAACGGTCTGGTCGCCGAGCGTGATCGTTACTTCCTGGCCCGGCAGCACCAGCGAAAGCAGCGCATGCGCATCAGCCAGCGAACGCGCATCGGCCTGTGCGATGTCGCGGTCGCCGAGATCCTCGATGCCGGCCTGGAAGAATTCATTTCCGCCCTCGCGGCGCTGGCGAAACACCTCGCCGAGATAGGAATAGCGGCGCGGTGTGCCGGCCTGGCTGGCAATGTGGTCGAGGCAGACAGGAATAGTGAATTCGGGCCGCAGGCAAAGCGTCTGTCCGGTCTCGCTTTCGGTGAGGAAAATACGGCGGCGGAGATCCTCGCCGGCCATGTCGAGGAACGGATCGGCCGGCTGCAGCACCGCGACTTCCACCGCGTGGGTGTTGCGCGCGGCGAACAGCTTGGCGATGTCTGATGCGATGGCGGGATAGCGGGAGGTCATGGCAGGCGCCCTTCCGTTCTCCCCTTGTGGGAGAAGGTGGATCGGCGCGCAGCGCCGAGCCGGATGAGGGGTGCTGGACGGAGCGCGGAGGTCGGCGCTCCACGGCGCCCCCGTCTGTCCTGCCGGACATCTCCCCCACTTGGGGGGAGATCGGCAGCTTCAATGGCAGCTCCAGCCTTCCAGCGTCGGTGATTGGCGAAAACGGTGACGACGGCCGATCTCCCCCCTTGTGGGGGAGATGTCCGGCAGGACAGAGGGGGGCGCGACGAAACGCGACCTCTACTTGCCACGCGCCCGCTCCTCGGCCTGCGCCGCGAGTATCTTCTTGACCTCGCCAACCAGATCGCTTTCCGCCACGGTCACCTGAGCCGGGCGCGCCGCGCGCCATTCAGCGTTGTCGGCGATCTCCGCCGACATGCGGGCACCTTCGATCAAATCCTTGATCTGCACCTCGCCCTTGGCGCGCTCGTCGCCGCCCTGGATGATGGCGACCGGGCTGCCGCGGCGGTCGGCATATTTGAGCTGCGCCTTCATGCCGGCGCCGCCGAGATACATTTCGGAGCGGATGCCGGCGGCACGCAGCGCGGCCACCATCTTCTGGTAGCGGCCGAGGCTTTCCGTGTCCTTGTCCATGGTGAGCACGACGACCGGCGCGATGACGTCCGACGTGTCGAGCTTGCCGAGGTTCTTCAGCGCCGTCATCAGCCTGGAGACGCCGATCGAAAACCCGGTCGCCGGCACCGGCTCGCCACGAAAGCGCGAGACAAGGCCATCATAACGGCCACCACCGCCGACCGAACCGAAGCGCACGATCTGGCCGTCCTCATTAGGGATTTCGGCCAGAAGCTCGGCTTCGTAGACCGGACCGGTATAATATTCGAGACCGCGGACGACGGATGGGTCGATTTTGATGCGATCAGAACCATAGCCAGCGCTTTCGACCAAGAGTCGGATCTGATCCAGTTCCGACACACCTTCTTGAAATCGCGCATTTTCAGACAAGTTAATTTCGTTGTGTACCAATGTGGCAGGCTGACGCCACAAAATGCCGCCCTTCATGTTCGCGAGAGCAGGATTTTCGCGCGGCTGAACCATTGCTGAAGGGATGATTGCTGCAGAATCAGGAGCAAGAAATTCGAGAACCACGTCAATCTCACCGGCGCCGAGGCCGGCGCCCTTGGTGAAATCACCGCTTTCGTCCTTGCGACCCGCGCCCAACAGCAGACGAACCCCCTCGACGCCCAGCTTGTCCAGCTTGTCGATCGCCCTCAGCACCTGCAGCCGGCGTCCCGCATTCTCGTCGCCGCCAAGTCCGATCGCCTCGAGCACGCCGTCGAGCACCTTGCGGTTGTTGATCCTAATGACATAGTCGCCGCGCTTGATGCCGAGCGCTTCCATCACGTCGGCCATCATCATCGCCATCTCGGCGTCCGCGGCAACGCCCGGCGTTCCCACCGTGTCGGCGTCGAACTGCATGAACTGGCGAAAGCGGCCGGGGCCGGGCTTCTCGTTGCGGAACACCCAGCCGGAGCGGTAGCTGCGATAGGGTTTCGGCAGGCGCTCAAAGTTCTCGGCGACGAAGCGCGCCATCGGCGCGGTCAGGTCGTAGCGCAGCGACAGCCACTGGTCGTCATCGTCCTGGAAGGAGAACACGCCTTCGTTCGGCCGGTCCTGGTCGGGCAGGAATTTGCCCAGCGCGTCGGTGTATTCGATCAGCGGCTGGTCGACCGGCTCGAAGCCGTACAGCTCATAGACCGAGCGGATCGTCGCCATCATCTTCTCGACGGCACGGATATCGTCGGCGCCGCGGTCGACAAGCCCGCGCGGCAGCCGCGCTTTCATCTTTTCCGATTTGTCGGCCATGGCATGGGTCTTTTTGCTAGGTAAAAGCTGACTTATTTGGAGTGGGCGTGTCCTAACCGATGGGGCTTGGCGCGGCAAGGGTTTGCCACCTGTCTCGCCGCTGGGAACAGTTCGGTAATGCCGCGCTGCCCCTCATCCGTCTGCCGGCACCTTCTCCCCGTAAACGGGGAGAAGCCGCTGGCCGCAGCCTCGGCGATCTTTCTGCAACGCTTGCGATTAGCGAAATCTTCTATAGGGCGTCCTTCTCCCCGTTTACGGGGAGAAGATGGCGGCAGCCAGATGAGGGGCGGCGCAAACCGATCAGACACTGGTACGTATCGTTTGGCTGCCAGCCGGACTATTCCTGAAACAAACCGGGCCAAAACGAAACAATTCCGCCATAAGCGCGGCATCGTGCCGACACAATCGCAGCTGATAAAGCGCGCCGAAACAAAGGGTTCGGGCCATGACCACGGCACGGAAATTCGACATCATCGACAGCGCCGCCCGCGACCGGTCCCGGCTGCGGCCGGCCGATCATCATGCACCGAGGCCGGCAACCCAAATGGCGGGACCGTTCGAGGTTGCCGCGGACGAGCGTACAGGACCGACCATGCGCGATGCGCTGCTGACCGGCCTGCTGGTGATCTACCCAGCCCTTGCCACGGTGGCGGCCATCGTCGTCGGGCTTCTCCTGGCCGGCGCCGGCGGCGCTTGACTTATGTCGCCTGCTTCGGCGGTGTGAAAAGAAATCTCACTTCGGCCTTTTGAACGCCTTCCGCTCCGCCTCGACCTGCTCGCGGCAGACACAGCCCTCAAGATGGTCGTTGACCAGCCCCATGGCCTGCATGAAGGCGTAGACGGTGGTCGGGCCGACAAAGCTCCAGCCGCGTTTCTTCAGCTCCTTCGAAATCCGCACCGAGACTGCCGTGGTCGGGTTGGCGCGCAGATGGGCGAGATCGACGATTTCGGGCCGTTCGTCCGGGCCGGGTTCGAACTTCCAGAACCAGGCCGCCAGCGAGCCGGCCTCGTTGGCCAATTCCCGCGCGCGCTTGGCGTTGTTGATGGTCGAGACGATCTTGCCGCGGTGGCGAATGATGCCGGCATTGCCGAGCAGGCGCTCGACATCCTGTTCGGTGAAGGCGGCGATCTTGTCGATATCGAAGCCGGCGAACGCCTCGCGGAAATTCTCGCGCTTGCGCAATATGGTCAGCCAGGACAGGCCCGACTGAAAGCCTTCGAGACAGATCTTTTCGAACAGCCTGCGGTCGTCGGTGACCGGCCGGCCCCATTCGTGATCGTGGTAATGCAGATAATCCGGCAGATTGCCGTGCCAGAAGCAGCGTGCGAACCCATCGGGGCCGGCGAGCAGGCCTGTCTTCTCATCCATGGAGGAATTCCATTGGTTAACGCGCCTCAGCGCTGCCTTTACCGCGGCTTTACCAGATTCCTGAACCGGCCGGTAACCACACCGAAAGGTTTACTGACAATGCAGCATTTTACGCATTCCGATTCACGTTTCGGTTGCCGCTCCGCGCCCAATGTCTGCGCAATCGGGGAACGCTTTTGCCCCGGCGTGTTCGACGATCAAGGTGCGTTCCGATGAAGACATTTTTGTTCCCGCTGCTCGGCGCCGCAGCCGTGCTGGCCACTGCCGCTACATCCTCCAGCGCCAATGACCGCTATGCCGACAGGCCGCCGGTGATGGTCAGCCCCGACCTTTCGGCGCCCTGGGTGCTGCAGCTTGGCCGCGCGCCGGGCATCGTCCGCCAGAACCGGCAAGAGATGCAAAAGCCGCAGCGCCGTTCTCAACGGCAGGCGCAACCGGCTCAGCTGCACACGGCCGCGATGCAGGCGCCGGCCAAGAAGCGCATCGTCGCGCGCCCGCAGATCAACCCGATTTACCTACCGCAGGAAGTCGCCTATGACGGTCCGGAGAAGCCGGGCACGATCGTCATCGATACGAGGGAGAATTTCCTCTATCTGGTCGAGAACAACGGCAAGGCGCGGCGCTATGGCGTCGGCACCGGCAAGCCGGGCTTCGAATGGGCCGGCAAGCACAAGATCTCGCAGAAGAAGGTCTGGCCCGAATGGCGGCCGCCGGCGGTGATGATTTCGCGTGAGGCCGCCAAAGGCCGTTATCTGCCGACCTATGTCGCCGGCGGCGTCGAGAACCCGCTCGGCGCGCGCGCGCTTTATCTCGGCTCGACACTCTACCGCATCCACGGCACCAACCAGCCATGGACGATCGGCGGCGCCGTGTCGTCGGGCTGCATCCGCATGCGCAACGAGGACGTCGTCGACCTCTATGAGCGGGTCGATGTTGGCACGACGGTTGTGGTGATGTAATCTGCGGTTGATTTTGTTGCCGAGTCTGTCCAGAAGACTCTGGAACATCGGAATACGGGGGACGGGCCGTGTGGGGATACGGTCAGTCACGAAAGGGCAGCGCGGCAAACCGCGCTGCCCTTTCTGTTTCCGCGACGCGATAGGATAGTTTGGCAGGGTCGGGTGGTACGTCGCGCCCGAGGCATGGCGGTTCGCATTCTCGCTGCCATTCTCCTCGGTATTTTGCTATGTCGGCTGCAACGCTTCCAGACAAAGGCCTATCTCAATGTCCCTGTCCGATGACAGCCGCTATCTCCGGGGCGGTCCGGTCGCCCAACGCATCATCGCCTCGGTGCGCGAGGATGCAGCGATCGCCACCGCCGAAGGTTTTCCGCCCAAACTGATATCGATCACCGTCGGCGACACAGATGCTGTCGATGTCTATGTGCGCAACCAGCGCGCCAAGGCGGCACTGGCCGGTATCGGTTTCGAGGAAAGACGATTTCCCGCCGACATCACCGCAGGCGAACTCGAAGCAGCGATCCACGGCCTGAACGCCGATCCGCGCGTCACCGGTATCATTATCCAGCGGCCGGTGCCGGTGCATATCCCGATCAAGACGCTTCAGGCGGCGGTGCATCCGCTCAAGGACGTCGAGGGCATGCATCCAGCCTCGATCGGCAACATCGTCTACAACCAGCTCGACCTCGCACCCTGCACGGCGGCCGCCTCGGTCGAACTGCTCAAGGAGACAGGTCTCGATCTCAAGGGGCTCGAGGTCGTCATCGTCGGCCATTCTGAGATCGTCGGCAAGCCGATCGCCTTCCTGCTGATGAGCGAGGGTGCGACAGTGACGGTGTGCCATCACATGACGCGCTCGGTGGCAGCGCATGCGCGGCGTGCCGATGCGCTGTTCGTCGCCGTCGGCAAGCCGCGGCTGATCAAGGCCGACATGGTCAAGCCCGGTGCGGCCGTCATCGACATCGGCATCAATGCCGAGATCGGACCGGACGGGGAGAGCCGCATCGTCGGCGACGTCGACGCAGAGAGCGTCAAGGAAGTGGCGTCCTGGATCACGCCGGTGCCGGGCGGCGTCGGCCCGATCACCGTGGCGATTCTTTTGCGCAACACGATGGTGGCGCTCAGCCGCCAGCGCGCGCGTTACCAGGCTACCTACGGCGGGGTGGACAAGCTCGCGGCGGAATAAGCCGGCAGCGCCGGTGGATCACCCCGCCGCAACGGCTGCCCTGCTGTCCGGAACGCCCTCCGGCTTCGGCCCGCCATAGGCCCAGTCGAGCAGCTTTATCGTGTGCACCACCGGCATCTTCGCGGCGGACGCAATCTGGGTGATGCAGCCGATGTTGCCGGTGGCGACGATTTCAGCACCGGTTGCCTCGATACTCCTGACTTTGCGGTCTCGCAGTTGAGCCGAAATCTCGGATTGCAGGATGTTGTAGGTGCCGGCCGAGCCGCAGCACAGGTGCCCCTCGCGCGGCTCGCGCACGACGAAGCCGGCCCTTGCCAGAAGCTCCTTCGGTTGGCGGGTGATCTTCTGGCCGTGCTGCATCGAGCAGGCGGAGTGATAGGCGACGATGGTGCCGGGCTGGCGCACCGGCTCGGGCAGCTCGAGTTCCACCAGATATTCGGTGATGTCCCTGGCCAGCGCCGACACCCGCGCCGCCTTGTCGGCATAGGCGGGATCGAGGCGCAGCATGAAACCATAATCCTTGATGGTGGTGCCGCAGCCCGACGCGGTGATGACGATGGCGTCGAGGCCGCCTTGCTCGATGGCGCGCGTCCAGGCGTCGACATTGCGCCTGGCCGAGGCAAGCGCTGCCGCCTCGCGGCCCATATGATGCACCAGCGCGCCGCAGCAGCCCTCGCCCTCGGGAACCACGACCTCGACGCCCAGCCGCGTCAGCAGCGCGATCGTCGTGTCGTTGATGGCGGGATCGAGGACGGACTGCGCGCAGCCGGTGAGAATGGCGGCGCGGCCGTTTTTCCTCGTGCCCTGCCCGGCATGGATGCCCGGGGAAGCCATTGGCGAGGCCGCGGGAACCGACGCCGGGGCGAGCTTGAGCATCGCGCCCAGCGGCTTCAGCGCCGGGATCTTTTCCAACAGACCGGCGAATGGCTGGCCGAGCCTCGCCAGCTTGAGCGCGGCGCGAAACCGCGAGGGATAAGGCAGGAGAAAGGCCAGTACTGCGCGCGTCAGGCGATCGGGCAGCGGCCGCCTGTAGGTTTCCTCGATATGGGCGCGGGCATGATCGACCAGATGCATGTAATTGACGCCCGACGGGCAGGTTGTCATGCAGGCGAGGCAGGACAGGCAACGGTCGATATGGGTGACGATCTCCTTATCGGCCGGGCGGCCGTTCTCCAGCATGTCCTTGATCAGGTAGATCCGCCCGCGCGGCGAATCCAGCTCGTTGCCAAGCGTCACATAGGTCGGACAGGTGGCCGTGCAGAAGCCGCAATGCACGCATTTGCGCAGGATCTTTTCCGATTCCGCGACATGCGGATCGGCAAGCTGGGCAGCTGAGAAATTGGTCTGCATCTCGTACCTCCTAAGCCATGCGGCCGGGGTTGAGGATCGCCTTTGGATCGAATTCGGCCTTGAGCCTGGCCGACAACGTTGCCAGTTGCGGCGCCTGCGGCTCGAACACCGGCACAGCGGCGCGATGCGAAGGGGCGGCGCGCACCAGCGTCGCATGACCGCCGCCATACTGTCGCACCAGTCCGCGCAGAAGATCGGCTTCGGGATCGTCTTGCTCCATGCGCAGCCAGATCAGTCCGCCCTGCCAGTCATAGAAGGCATCGACGGCCGCCTGCATGCGCAGCGCCAGCACCATCTGGTGGCCTTGCGCCGGCGCCATCGACACGCGCCACACCGGCTTTTCCAGGCCGTCGGCAAACGGCGCGCAATCTCTGATATCGCGCCAGACGGAGCGCGAGATCTCGCCCGAAATTTCCTCGAGCGGGCCGGCATTTCCGAGCAGGTCTTTCAGCGCGGCGATGCGGTAGGCGACCGACGGGCCGAACCCCTCGACGCGGAGCAATGTCGCGGCAGTGCTGCCGAGACTGCCGCCGGCAACCCGTGCGGCAACGCGTTCGGGCAAATGGGCAGCGCTCGACACTTCCGCGCTGGAGCCGAGCGCCAGCGCCATGGCGGCGGCGGCGTGATCGTCGAGCAGGCCGCGCAAGGCCAGCGTGACTTCGGTTTCGGCAGCGGGCAGCACCTTGAAGGTGACGTCGGTGAGGACGGCAAGCGTGCCCCAGCTGTTGGCCATGAGCTTGGACAGGTCGTAGCCGGTGACGTTCTTGACCACGCGACCGCCCGACTTGAAGGCCTCGCCGCGACCCGAAACCGCCGCTATGCCAAGAATATGGTCGCGCGCCGCCCCGGCCCTCAGCCGGCGCGGACCGCAAAGGTTCGCGGCCAAAACGCCGCCGATCGTGCCTTTTCCCTTTTCGCCGCCGAGCAGCGGGCCATAGTCCAATGGCTCGAAGGCCAGCTGCTGACCGTTCTCGGCAAGTAGTTTTTCGATCTCGGCGAGCGGCGTGCCGGCCTTTGCCGACAGCACCAGTTCGGCCGGTTCGTAGAGTGTCACGCCTGACAGTTTCGTCAGGTCGAGCGTGTGCTCGGTCTGCAGCGGACGGCCGATGCCGCGCTTGGAACCCTGGCCAAGAATTTCGAGCGGCGATTCTTCCGCCGCCGCCCAGGCGACGGTGGCGAGGGTTTCGTCTGCGGTGGCGGGGGTGAAGGTGGTCATGGCGACATAACCACCTCGAAGGACGATAAGTCGAGTTCCTTCGCGCCCCCCTCTGTCCTGCCGGACATCTCCCCCACATGGGGGGAGATTGGCAGCTTCGCCGCTGCCGCTCGTTCAGCAACGTTGGCGATTGGCGCAAGCGAAAATGACAGCCAATCTCCCTCCTTGTGGGGGAGATGTCCGGCAGGACAGAGGGGGGCGCGAAGGATCGCGGCGTTAGTGAGGCGAGACCCCATCACCTCAAAACCTCGGAATTTCCGGAAACGCCGTCTGCCCGCGATGCACGTGCATGCGTCCGAGCTCGGCGCAGCGGCGCAGCTGCGGAAACACCTTGCCCGGGTTGAGCAGATGGTTGGGGTCGAAAGCGCATTTGACCCGCATCTGCTGGTCGAGGTCGATCTGGTTGAACATTTCCGGCATCAGGTCGCGCTTCTCGACGCCGACGCCGTGCTCGCCGGTCAGCACGCCGCCGACCTTGACGCAAAGCCGCAGGATGTCAGCGCCGAAACTTTCCGCCTTGTCGAGCTCGCCCGGCACGTTGGCGTCATAGAGGATCAGCGGATGCAGGTTGCCGTCGCCGGCATGGAAAACATTGGCGACGCCGAGCCCGTATTTTTCGGAGAGTTCGCGCATGCCATGCAGGACGCGCGGCAGTTCCTTGCGCGGGATGGTGCCGTCCATGCAGTAATAGTCGGGCGAGATGCGGCCGACTGCCGGAAAGGCAGCTTTGCGGCCGGCCCAGAAGCTCAGCCGCTCCTGTTCCGACTGCGAGGTGCGGCATGTGGTCGAGCCGTTCCTATAGGCGATTGCCTCAACCAGGCCGATCAAATGATCGACCTCGACGCCCGGCCCGTCGAGCTCGACGATCAGCAGCGCCTCGACATCCAAGGGATAGCCGGCATGGACGAAATCCTCGGCCGCATGGATCGCCGGGCGGTCCATCATCTCCATGCCGCCCGGGATGATGCCGGCGCCGATGATGTCGGCGACGCATTGGCCGCCCTGCTCGCTGGTCGGGAACCCGATCAGCAGCGCGCGCGCCGTCTCCGGCTTCTTCAGGATGCGCACGGTGACCTCGGTGACGACGCCGAGCAGCCCTTCGGAACCGGTCATCACCCCGAGCAGGTCGTAGCCTTCGGCGTCGAGATGCTTGCCGCCGAGCCGCACCACCTCGCCGTTCATCAGCACCATCTCGATACCGAGCACATTGTTGGCGGTAAGACCGTATTTCAGGCAATGCACGCCGCCGGAATTCTCCGCGACGTTGCCGCCGATCGAGCAGGCGATCTGGGAGGATGGATCGGGGGCGTAATAAAAGCCCTCCTGCTCGACGGCGGTGGTGATGCCGAGATTGGTGACGCCCGGCTGGGCGACGGCGATGCGGTTGGGAAAATCGATCTCGAGAATGCGGTTGAACCTGCTCATCACCAGCAGGACGGCGTCTTTGAGCGGCAGCGCGCCGCCGGACAGCGAGGTGCCGGAGCCGCGCGGCACGACGCGAATGTTGCGGTCGTTGCAATATTTCAGCACGCGCGAGACCTGCGCCACCGTTTCTGGCAGCACCACGACCAGCGGCAACTGCCGATAGGCGGTGAGGCCGTCGCTCTCGAAGGCGCGCATTGCGTTGGCAGCGTCGACGACGCCCTCGCCCGGCACGATGATGCGCATATCGGCGACGATCTCGTCGCGCCGCCGCATCGTGGCGTCGTCTGGCTTCGGCATTAGCAGGCCGGACATCAAACAGTCTCCTTTGATCGACTGGTAAAAATCTTTTACCAGCGGCAGGCGCTTGTTGCAAATCCTGCTTTGGCCACGAAACGAGGTTGGCGCTCCATGCGAGACGCCCCCTCTGTCGCCTTCGGCGACATCTCCCCCTCAAGGGGGGAGATTACCTGCCTGTTCGCCCGCCGGCTTGGCGGGTTCGGAGTGCAGGCGGCGCACTCGGCGCACGCCCCACCAGACCAGCAGGATGGCGAGCGGCACCGAGGCGGCGGTGACGACCTCGGGCGCGAAGGCACGGCCGAAGATCGAGGCGCCCTTGGCGACGTAGCCGACGAGGCCGACGACGTAGTAGGAGACGGCCGCGACCGAGAGACCCTCCACTGTCTGCTGCAGCCGCAATTGCAGGCGGGCGCGGTTGTTCATCGACGCCAGCAGATCGCGGTTCTGCTTCTCGACCTCGACGTCAACCCAGGTGCGCAGCAGCGTGGTGGCGCGGGTGAGCTTGGTCGACAGATTGGCCTGACGCTCCTCGACCGAACGGCAGGTGCGCATGGCGGGGGCAACGCGGCGCTGCAGGAAGCCGCCCCAGGTGTCGTAGCCGGGCACCGCCTCTTCCTCCAGCGCCTCCAGCCGTTCGCGGACGATGCCGTCATAGGCGCGGCTGGCGCCGAAGCGATAGAGGCTGGAGGCTGCATCGGCCTCCAACTCGGCGGCAAGCTCGGTCAGATCGGCAAGCAGCGTCTGGTTGTCGCGGGTTTCGGCGACCTTCATTTCCAGCGTGGTCTGCGCCAGCCGGTCTTCGATGCGGCGGGCGCGACCGGACAGCATCAGCGCCAGCGGCAGGCCAAGCATGGCCAGCGTGCGGTAGGTTTCGATATCGATCAGCCGTTGCGCCAGCGCGCCGGTGCGTGCCGGCGTCAGGCCGCGGTCGAGCACCAACATGCGGGTCATGCCGTCACCGTCCTGGCGAAAATCGGTGACGATGGCGGCGTTGCCGCGCTCGACCAGCGAATAGCACAGGCTGGTCGGGTCGAAGCCGGCGATCAGCCTTTCGCTCGCCTGCGTCCATTTGCGGATTTCGAGCCTGATGCCGGAAATCACCGTTCCCGGCGGCGAAAAGCCGTTGCCGAAAGGCGAACCTTCCTGGCGCTGGCCGCTCTCAGAGAGCGGTCCTTCCCACAGATAGGTGGAGAATTCCGTATGCCGTTCCCAGCGCAGCGAGCCATTGCCCCACTTCATCGCGTGGTGGCGGGCATGAGGGTCAGGCGCGGCGATGCCGAGGCGCCACGACAATTCGGAAAGCACCGCCTGGTCGACGCCGGACCCAGCTTCGGTCATGAACGAAAGCTGCACCAGCACGCGCGGTTTCTCGACCAGCGGATGCGGACGGGCGTGAACCTCGCCGAGCGCGCCAGGCCGTCCCTCATGCGCGGGAAAGCCCATGACGCTGCCCTCGACGCGCGGCTGGAATTCGAGGTTGGACGGGTCATCTGCCACGGCTGGTCCCCCGGGCCTGGTGCACTCGCGTCCCTCTAGAGCCAATTGCCGGGGCACGCAAACGACAAATTAGCCGAAAGCGATATGCCGGGACGACGTCGGACCCGGCCAAGCGGGCGAACTGGATAAATAATTTGACCAGTTGCCGACACTGGCTTTATCCTGCGCGACACCGGTTCAATCCCCAGGCATCCCCGTTGAGCGACATTTTCTCCAGGATCGAGCATTCCCGCACCGCCGACGAGGTGGTGCAGCAGATCGAGAGCCTGATCCTCGAAGGCGTTCTGCGCACCGGCGACAGGCTGCCGGGCGAGCGCGAGCTGGCACGCCGGTTCGAGGTGTCGCGGCCTATCCTGCGCGACGCGCTGAAGGCGCTGGAAGGACGCGGGCTGCTGACGACGCGGCCCGGCGGCGGCACCCATGTCGCCGACGTCATCGGCCAGCTGTTCACCAAGCCGGTGACGGACCTGATCTCCATGCACCGCAAGGCGGCGACCGACTATCTGGAATACCGCCGCGAGATCGAAGCGGTGGCGGCCGAGTACGCGGCGCGGCGCGCCACATCCGACGACCTGGCGTTGCTCGACCGCATCATGGCGCGCATGAACGAGGCGCACCGGACCGGCAACTTCGACGACGAGGCGGAAATCGACGTCGAGTTCCACCACGCGATCTGCGAATGCGCGCACAACATCATCCTGTTGCACACGCTGCGCTCGTGCTACCGGCTGCTGTCGGAGGGCGTCTTCCAGAACCGGCTCCTGGTGTTCAACGTGCCGGGCGCGCGCGAAGCGCTGCTTTCGCAGCACCGGGCGATCTACGCAGCAGTCAAGGCCGGCGATCCGGCGGCCGCGCGGCAGGCGGCGATGGATCACATCACCCATGTCGAACGCACCATGGCAGAGGCCGAGCGCAGCGGCGACTGGCAACGCGTGTCGCGGCTGCGGCTGATGCAGCGCTCCGAAGCCGGCGACAGCGAGCCTGCAAGAAAACGCTTTTGAGCGCCGGCCAACACAATCAACGACGACGAATTAGCTGATAACCAGCGGGAAGCCCATGAGCATGATCCTCACCATCGCCGATCTCAAGGACCTGGCGCGCCGCCGCGTGCCGAAGATGTTCTTCGACTATGCCGATTCCGGTGGATGGACCGAAAGCACCTACCGGGCCAACGAGGAGGATTTCCAAAAGATCAAGTTCCGCCAGCGCGTACTGGTCGACATGAGCAACCGCTCGCTAGAATCGACAATGATCGGCGAGAAGGTGGCGATGCCGGTGGCGCTGGCGCCGACCGGCATGACCGGCATGCAGCACCCCAACGGCGAGATGCTGGCGGCGCAGGCGGCGGAGGAATTCGGCGTGCCGTTCACGCTGTCGACGATGAGCATTTGCTCGATCGAGGATGTCGCATCAGTGACCAAGAAGCCGTTCTGGTTCCAGCTCTATGTGCTGCGCGACAAGGATTTCGTCCTCAGTCTCATCGACAGGGCGAAGGCGGCGAAATGCTCGGCGCTGGTGCTGACGCTCGACCTGCAGATCCTCGGCCAGCGCCACAAGGATATCCGCAACGGGCTGTCGGCGCCGCCGCGCTTCACGCCGAAGCACATCTGGCAGGTGGCGAGCAGGCCGGGCTGGTGCGTTGGCATGGCCGGCACCAAGCGCCGGACCTTCCGCAACATCGTCGGCCACGCCAAGGGCGTCGGCGATCTCACCTCGCTTTCATCGTGGACCACGGAGCAGTTCGATCCGCATCTGTCGTGGAAGGACGTTGCCTGGATCAAGGAACGCTGGGGCGGCAAGCTGATCTTGAAAGGCATCCTCGACAAGCAAGACGCGCTGATGGCGGCCAAGACCGGCGCCGACGCGATCATCGTCTCCAATCATGGCGGACGCCAGCTCGACGGCGCGCCGTCGTCAATCTCAGTGCTGGAAGAGATCGCCGATGCGGTCGGCGACACGATCGAAGTGCATATGGATGGCGGCATCCGCTCTGGCCAGGACGTGCTGAAGGCGCTGTGTCTCGGCGCCAAGGGCACCTATATCGGCCGGCCTTTCCTCTACGGCCTCGGCGCGCTCGGCAAGGATGGGGTTACCAAAGCCTTGGAAATCATCCGCAAAGAGATGGACATAACGCTGGCACTGTGCGGAAAGCGTCTGGTAACCGAGATGGGCAAGGATCAGCTTCGGCGTTAGTGACGGCATGATCACGGAGATGGACGCATTGACTGCCCCCGGCATCCACTTCCTCGACGCGCGCGGACCGGAAGGCATGCGCATCTATGCGGTCGGCGACGTGCATGGCCGGCTCGACCTGCTCGCCGCCATGTACCGCCGGATCGCGGCCGAGATCCGCCAGGCGCGGCCGGCCGACTGGCGTGTCATCCATCTCGGCGACTATGTCGATCGCGGCCCGGACTCTAGGGGCGTCATCGATTTCCTGATCGAAGTGCGAAAACGCGACCCGCGCCACCTGATGCTCGCCGGCAACCACGACATCGGCTTCCTCGACTTCCTCGACACGCCCGATGCGGACGGGCTTTTCATGCGCTATGGCGGCATCCAGACCGCGCAATCCTATGGCGTGGCGCTCAATGAAGGCGGCGGCGCGTGGTTTGGCAGGTCCGAGGCGGCACTGCGGCAAGGCCATGCAGCACTTGTCGAGGCCGTGCCGAAAAGCCATATCGAGTTCCTGCAGTCGCTGCCGTTTTCACTGACGTTCGGCGACTTCTTCTTCTGTCATGCCGGCATCCGGCCAGGCATTGCGCTGGAAAGTCAGAGCAGCCAGGACCTGATCTGGATCCGCGATGTCTTCCACAACCATTCCGGCCTGCATCCAAAAATCGTGGTGCATGGCCACACGCCGGTGCCGGAGGCGGAAGTGATGGTCAACCGCGTCAATATCGACACGCTCGCCTACCAGACGGGAAACCTCAGCGCGCTCGTCGTCGACGGTGCCGACAAGCGTATCCTGGTGGTGTCAGGCGAGAGGGCCTAAAGGCGTCGCGCTTCAAGTCATTGCCTTAGCGAAGCGCGGCGGTGACGCCGTAGCCGTCGACAGCGTTGTGGTTGTTGGCTGCGTCGCCGGCATAGGTGCCGAGGCCGCACAAGACGATGGCCGACAACATGACAAAGGACAGAAGCGCTGCTTTCACGGACGTCATCTCTTGTTGAGCTTTCTGCATCTGTGCACGGGGCGGGTTACGAATGGGTTGAAACGGAAAATGCGTCTCAAGGTTTCGACGATTTCGCGCTTCTAGGCGGTTTCTGTATCGGCGATGTGTCGCGCGAGTGACCCAAAAGGTTCATCGCGTTGCACGGACGATGCAGAGCGGGTGCCTTCTAGAGTGGCGGGCGGCCACAAGCCAAGGACGAAACATGCTGTCCACAGCGGATTTTTACCGGCGTGCCAAATATGCAACGTCGGTACTGACTGCCGTCAGATCGTCGCCACCCAGGCGCGGGCGATGGCCAGCCCGGCGGCATCGGCATCCGCTCCGTGGCGGGCCATTTCGTCGTCGAGCCGGTCGCCCCAGTCCGGGTGCCGTTCGGCGATGAGCGATGCGAAGGATGTGCTCCAGTCGCGGACCATCGGCCGGTCCGCCTCGAAATGGAACTGAAAGCCATAGACGGCGCGGCCGATGCGAAACGCCTGGTTCTCGGCGATCTCGTTGCCGGCGAGCCGCACGGCGTTTTCGGGCAAGACAAAAGTGTCGTCGTGCCACTCGAAGATCGGAAAGTTTTCGGGCAGCGCAGCGAGCACCGGATCGGCCGTCGCCGCCGGCGTGAGCGAGACCTTGTGCCAGCCGAATTCCGAGGCGCCGCCGATCCGGTTCTCGCCGCCGAAGGCGCGCGCGACCAACTGGCTGCCAAGGCAGATACCGAGCACGGCGCGATCCTTGCCGGCGAAATCGCGCGTCAGGTCGAGCAACTCAGGAAAATACGGACAAATCTCGTCGTCCAGCGCATTCTGGGCGCCGCCGAGCACGATCATGGCGTCGTGCGCATCGCTGTCGTGCGGCAGCATCTCGCCACAATAGGGCCGGCGCAGATCGATATCGGCGCCTGCCTCGACAAGCGCCGCGCCGATCTGGCCAAGGCCCTCACTGTCGAAATTCTGGACCACCAGCACCCGCATCGAAAAACCTGCTGACATGAAAAAGATGTGACGAGCGATATCATGCCGCCGTCATTCCGGCCAAGACATGTATTCGGGGAGAAAACTATGCCACTGCAGAATCGGGTCGACCCGTTCGGCGTCATCCACGCCGTGCCGGAGCGCGGCCTGTTCATGGGCAATCGCGGCATCATCCATGACCTCGAAACGAAGACGCTGCTGAAAAAGCGCTGGGCGCTGCAGGCCTGGATCATCTGCGTCTGCGAATTCCGCGATGTGCGGCGCGAGCCGATGGGCCGCAACAGGAACGGTGGCAAAGCCGGCTGGACCGAATTGTTTTTCCTGGACGAGGTGACCGCGCTCTCGGCCGGGCATCGGCCCTGCTTCTTCTGCCGGCGCGAGCGGGCCAAGGATTTCGTCCGGCGCTTCGGCATTGCCTTCGGCATTGCCGAGCCGCGCGCTCCGCAGGTCGACAAGCGGCTGCATAGGGAGCGGCTGGCGTCGGGTGGGCAGGCACCGGTGGTAGTCGCAGAAGAGCTTGCCGGGTTGCCGGACGGCGCCATGGTTGCGGACGGCGGCAACGCCTATGCGATGCGTGGCGGCAAGGCACTGCGCTGGTCGTTCGCAGGTTACGGCGGTGGTGTGGGGGTCGATCCGGTCGGGTTCGGCGGTTTTGCCGGCCGTCGAATCCGCCTGCTTACGCCGACAACCACCGTTTCCGTGCTGAGGCAAGGCTACGAACCGGTTTGGCATCCCTCGGCCGAGACTTGACGCCAAGGTTTGGCTCGCCCATTCCTCGGCGATGCGCGCCAATTACAAGATACAACGGATATTCGTGCCGGACGACCTCAGGCCGGATATCGAAGTTGAGGCGAGCCCGCAGCAGGGCCATTACCTCTTGCATGTGCTGCGGCTCGGCGAAGGCGCCGAAATCCTGCTGTTCAACGGTCGCGACGGCGAATGGTCGGCGGCAATCGCCGCCAAGTCCAAAAAGGCGGTGCGGCTGAAGGTGCTGGCCTTGCAGCGGCCGCAGCCGCCGCTGCCCGATCTCGTCTACTGCTTTGCGCCGATAAAGCAGGGGCGGCTCGATTATCTGGTGCAGAAGGCGGTCGAGATGGGCGCCGGCGTCCTACAGCCGGTCGTTACCCAGCACACGCAAGTGGCAAAGCCCGGCATCGAACGCCTGCGCGCCAATGTCGTCGAGGCCGCCGAACAATGCGGCATCCTGGCGGTGCCGGAGGTGCGCGAAGCGGAAAAATTCGACCGCCTGCTGGCCGGCTGGGACAAGGAGCGGCGGTTGATCTTCTGCGACGAGGATGCTTCCACGAACAATCCGCTGCCGGCGCTGCAGGCGGTGCGGGAGAAGAGGCTCGGTCTGCTGGTCGGGCCCGAGGGCGGGTTTTCCGACGAGGAACGAAGGGTGCTGAGGACGCTGCCTTTCGTCACCGCCATTCCGCTCGGTCCGCGCATCCTGCGCGCCGACACGGCTGCGGTGGCGGCACTGGCGGTGATACAGGCCACAATCGGGGATTGGTGAGGCTCTTTCCTTCTCCCCTTGTGGGAGAAGGAAGATGCAGCGTCAATCAATTCCAGTTACCCTGTGGCTCAGGATTTTTCGCTTGATCGCCTACTGACATTTCGTCCATCTAGCGCCGGCGGTCGCCCGACCGCTGCAGAGGACTTGTTATGGCGCGCGACACAACCGATTTCCGGCCGATCGAAGGCGTCGACGAGCTTGTCGAGCACCTGGCCGAAGGCAACAAGCCGCGCGACAAATGGCGCATCGGCACCGAACACGAGAAATTCCCGTTCTATGTCGACGGCAATGCGCCGGTCCCCTATGGCGGCGAGCACGGCATCCGCGCCATTCTCGAAGGCATGCAGGAAAAACTCGGCTGGGATCCGATCATGGATGCTGGCCGCATCATCGGCCTGGTCGAGCCGACCGGCCGGGGCGCGATTTCGCTGGAACCAGGCGGCCAGTTCGAACTGTCCGGCGCGCCGCTGGAGACGATTCACCAGACTTGCCGCGAGGGCAATGCGCATCTGGCGCAGGTACGCGAGATCGCCGAGCCGATGGGCATCCGTTTCCTCGGCCTCGGCGGCAGCCCGAAATGGTCATTGGCCGAGACGCCGAAAATGCCAAAGTCGCGCTACGAGATCATGACGCGCTATATGCCCAAGGTCGGCACCAAGGGCCTCGACATGATGTACCGCACCTGCACCATCCAGGTGAATCTCGACTTCGAGAGCGAGGCCGACATGCGCCGCAAGATGCAGGTGTCGCTGAAGCTGCAGCCGCTGTCGACGGCGCTGTTCGCCAACTCGCCGTTCACCGAGGGCCGGCCCAACGGATTTCAGAGCTGGCGCGGCGACATCTGGCGCGACACCGACAACCAGCGCTCGGGCCTGCTCGACTTCTGTTTCTCGCCCGATTTCGGCTTCGCCGATTATGTCGAATGGGCGCTCGACGTGCCGATGTACTTCGTCATCCGCGACGGCCACTACCACGACATGACGCACGTTACCTTCCGCCAGTTCATGGCGGGTGCGGCCCGCAACGAGATTTCTGACGGGCTGCCGACGATGGGCGATTGGGCGAACCATCTGTCGACGCTGTTCCCCGACGTGCGACTGAAGCGTTTCCTTGAAATGCGCGGCGCCGATGGCGGGCCGTGGCGGCGCATCTGCGCGCTGCCGGCCTTCTGGGTCGGGCTGCTCTATGACGCGGCGGCGCTCGACGCGGCCGAAGCGCTGACCTCGAGCTGGAGCTATGAAGAAGTGCTGGCGATGCGCAACGCCGTGCCGGAACAGGGCATTTCGGCGCCGTTCCGCAACACGACGCTGCGTGAGATCGCCCGCGACGTGCTCGTCATCTCGCGCATGGGGCTGAAGAACCGCGGCCGGAAGAACCGCGACGGCTACGACGAAACTTCGTTCCTCAGCACGCTGGACGAAGTCGTCGCGCGCGGCACCACCAGCGCCGAGGAGCTGCTCTCCGCCTATCATACGCGCTGGGGTGGCTCGATCGAGCCGGTGTTCATGGAGTATGCGTATTAGCCGTTTGCTATCGGCTTGGCCGACAGCTCTGGAAAAACGCGCTTTCCGAAAATCGATTCCGATTTTCGGGCCGATGCGGTAGGCTCTCCTACGAGGATTTCCCGGAGGAGAAAACCAATGCCTTCCTTGTTCGATATTCTGGCGCAGGCGCAGAACGGCAGCGGCATGCAGGCCCTGGCCCAACAGTTCGGGCTTTCGCAGCAGCAAGCGCAATCGGCGGTCGAGGCGCTGCTGCCGGCCTTTTCACAGGGGCTGAAGCGCAGCACCTCCGACCCCTATGGGCTCGGCGCCTTCATGACGGCGATGGCCAGCGGCCAGCACGCGAAATATTTCGAAGACGCAGGCCGTGCCTTCTCGCCGCAGGGCGTCGATGAAGGCAACGGCATTCTTGGCCATCTGTTCGGCTCGAAGGACCTGTCCCGCGCCGTTGCCAGCCAGGCTGCGCAGGCGAGCGGCGTCAGCCAGCAGATCTTGCAGCAGATGCTGCCGGTCGTGGCTTCGATGATGATGGGCGGCCTGTTCAAGCAGACCACAAATCAGATGCAGGCAGCAGGCGGATTCGGCGGCGGCAGCAATCCGCTCGGCGAGATCATCGAGCAGATGATGCGGCAAGCCGGCGGCGCGCAGGCGCCGGCACCGCAACAGCGCCAGGCGCCGCAGCCCGGCCCGATGGACAATCCGTTCGGCAAGGTGCTGCAGGACATGTTCGGCGGCACGCAGCAGCCGCAGCAGACATCAAGCCCCTATGGCGACAATCCGCTCGGCAAGGTGCTGCAGGATATGTTCGGCGGCGGCGCGCAACAGCCGCAGCGCCAGGCGCCGCAGCCGCAGACCAATCCGAGCGGCAGGCCACGCAATCCGTTCGACGATTTGTTCGGCAAGATGTTCGAGGCGGGCGCGCAGCAGCGTGACGATTACCAGAAGGGCATGGAATCTATCTTCGATCAGTTCAAGCGAGGCATGGAACGGCGCTAAACCGATCAGGCGGCCGCAACCTGATCTTGAGCGCCACCCAAAAAAATGCCCGATCCTTGGGAGGACCGGGCAGCGTGCAGGCGGGCCGGCGGGGAACCGGCAGGGAGTGGGAGCCTGCGAAATCCTATAGCGCCGTGCGCCCCAAGGGCGCGCCACCAGCCCGATCAGGTCACCTTGCGGGCAATATCCTCGATCGTGTCTGTGCGATCGGCCGCAATAACGCGAAGCCTCTCGGTTGGATCGCGGCCAAACGGCACGTCGATGGCGACGTGGAGATCGGCGCGCGTCAAGCCGATGTCGGCGAGTTCGGCGTCCGACATCTCGCCAAGGCGATAGAAGGCGCGGCGGTTTTTCCAGGCGCGATATACGTTAGAGATGGTGTTGACCACGCGCGTCGCAATAGCCGGACGCGACGTGATGCGCGAAGTCTCGGTGGCGAAATCAAACGTAGCCATGTCAGTCTCCTTCATTCAAACGGGCGAAGACGGGTGATCGGCGCTGGCAACAGCGGCCGTTCCAGTCCCGATCCACTTAGAAGGTGCATGTCGTTGCCCTAAAATCGATGACCACCTCGGCGATCCCGAGGGCAAGCTTTTAGGCGACATGCATTGCCTTCATGTGGACAATGGAGAATTTGCCATCGCCCGATTGATTTATCCAACGAATGTTTTTAATCTTTAGCATCAACATCAGTGATGGATAAGACCGATGAAAGCGCCACTCGATCTCGATCAGTTGCAGACCTTCGTCTCGATCGTCGACACCGGCAGCTTCACCCGCGCGGCGGAAGCGGTGCATCGGACACAGTCGGCGGTGTCCATGCAGATGCGCCGGCTGGAGGAACGGATCGGCAAGCCGCTGTTCGAAAAGGACGGGCGCACCAACAGGTTGACCGAGGAAGGCGACAGGCTGCTCTCCTACGCAAGACGGCTGCTGTTCCTCAATCGGGAAACGCTGGCCGCCTTCGATGACCGGCGGCTCGAAGGCACGATCCGCATCGGCACCCCGGACGACTATGCCGATCGCTTCCTGCCCGAGATCATGGCCCGCTTCGCCCGCTCCAACCCACGTGTCGAACTGACCGTCATCTGCGAGCCGACGCCGGGGCTGGTCGAGCATATCAAGCGCGGCAATCTCGATCTGGCGCTGGTGACGCATAGTGACGCGCACGGCCAGTCGGAAGTGGTGCGGCGCGAACCGCTGCTGTGGGTGACTTCAGCCAACCATGCGACGCATGAACAGGAAGTTCTGCCAATGGCCTTCGGCCGGCCGAACTGCATCTGGCGGCGGGCCGCGGTCGACGTGCTCGACCGGCAGAACCGCGACTACCGCATCCTGTTCACCAGCTTCTCGGCAACCGTCATCACCGCCGCGGTGCTTTCCGGCCTGGCAATCTCGGTGCTGCCGGAATGCGCGCTGCGCCCCGGCATGCGGGTGCTGGGCGATGCCGACGGGTTCGGCGTCCTGCCCGATTGCCGGATCGGCATCATGCGCGGCCAGACGTCGCGGCCGGAAATCGTCGACGCGCTGGCCCGTCACATTTCGGAAAGCCTCGACAATATTTCCGTGCCGCTCGGCGAAGAGACGGGAAGCTTCGACTTCGCAGCCTTTTCGAAGATGAAGCGGACCAAGCCGAACCAGATCGTGCCGGGCTGGTAAGGATCAGGCGGAAACTGCTGCCGGCGTGTTGTCCTTGCCAGGCAAAAGGCCGGCCAGGCGCAGCAATTGCGCCGGCTCCAGCGGCAGCGACAGCAGATGGCCTTGAAACTCTCGGCAGCCCATGGCGACGAGCAGCGCCTTTTGCTCCTCGGTCTCCAGGCCTTCCGCAGTGACGCCGACGTTAAGAGCGTCGGCAAGATCGACCAGCGCCCTGACGATCGCCTCCGAACTCTCGTCGCGGCCGAGGAGGTTCACGAAGGAGCGGTCGATCTTGAGCTTGTCGATGGCGTGGCGGCGCAAATAGTTCAGCGACGAATAGCCGGTGCCGAAATCGTCGAGCACTATGGCGATCCCCGACTGGCGCAAGGCGGCCAGAGCCGCCCTGGTCGTATCGTTGTTGTCCAACAGCACGCCCTCGGTGATCTCGAGCTGAAGGCGCCCTGGCGCCAATCCGGTCTCGGCGAGGACCGCCGCAAGTTGCTCGGCGAAACCGGCGTCGCGCAGTTGCAGCGGCGACACGTTGACGGCCACCCAAGGCAATTCGGTGCCGACAGCGAAGCGGCAAGCCTCTTGCAGCACCCATTTGCCAAGCTGGCCGATCATGCCACGTTCTTCGGCGATGGCGATGAATTGTGCTGGCGGCAAGCCACCATGGACCTCATGTCCCCAGCGGATCAGCGCCTCGGCACCGAGGATCGTGCTGCCGTCCGCCGCAAAGATCGGCTGATACGCAAGCTTGATCCCGGTTCCGCCATTCAGGGCAAGGCGGAGCTCGCTCTCAACCTGGCGCTTGCGCAACAGGAGGTCGTCCATGTCGCCGGCGAAAACCTGATAGCGGCCGCGGCCGTTCTTCTTGGCTTCGTAAAGCGCGATATCGGCCTTGCGCAGCAAGTCGTCCGCATCGGCATCAGGACCGGTCGACAATGCTATGCCGATGCTGGCGCTGACAAAAACCTGGTCGTCGGCCAGCTTGAACGGCTCCTGCAGCTTTTGAAGCAGACCCTCCGAAACATCTTCGGCGCCTCGGATGTCGTTAACATCGATGAGGATCATGGCGAACTCATCGCCGCCGAGCCGTGCCACCGTGTCGACCTCGCGGATTGCCTGCTGGAGCCTTGCGGCGGTCTGGCGGACAAGCTCGTCGCCGGCAGGATGGCCAAGCGTGTCGTTGACGTGCTTGAAACGGTCGAGGTCGAGATAAAGCAGTGCCACTTTGGCTGTTTCGTGACTGGCCGTGAGCAAAGCGCGCCGGAGCCGGTCCTCGAACAGCGCCCGGTTGGGAAGGCCGGTGAGCGTGTCGTGGAAGGCGAGATACTGCGCCTCGGCCTGACTGGTCTGTAGCGCCGACGATGGACGGCGGAGGCGGCGCAGCAGGAATGCCAGGACACCTGCCGCGAGCAGCGCGCCACCGATCAGGGCCGGGCCTGCCTTGCGCACCAGCGCGCTGCCGGGCCGCTCCTGATCCCAGCCGGCATAAGCCAGGATGACGCCGCGTGAGTCGACCAGCGGAATGGCAGCCTCGCCGACCGCCTGCGACAACGGCAGCAGGCGGGCGCCCGCCAACAGATATTGCCCGGCGATCTTGGCCAGCAGCGCGTCGGTGATGAAATCCACCGAGATATGCAGGTATTCGCTGCCAGGCGCCTGGATGACGCGGTCGGAACTTGGGAGCAGCGGCATGATGCTGAGGATGGCAGGTTTTCCGTCAAGCTCCACCAGATCCCCTGCGGCCAATTTGACCGGATCGCCGGCCAGGCTTTCTTTCGCCGGATCACGGATCAACCGGCGCACCCTTTCGACGGTGGGCAACAGAACCGGTTCATCCTCGCTGTAACTCGCCGGCGCCAGCACGTTTCCTTCACGCATCGCATGGATCGGCCGATCGGCGGCATCCAGTACATAGACCCGATCATGCCCATAGTAGGAATACATCCAGACACTGATGTTATCGACCATCCAGAGCTCGTTGCCGGCCTTGGCATTGATGACGGAATCGTCCCAGATGGCGATGCTTTCCTGCTCGCGATCCACCGCCGCGATCCGGTCCCGCATGCCGTTGGCGAAAAGGATTTTCTGCCGCTCAAGCGAGACGCTATCCGCCTGCACAGCGGCGTAAAAGCCAAAGCCGACGACCATAGCCAGCGCGAAAATGGCAAGCGCCATCACCGTCAGCGTGACCTGGAACGTTAATGGGCTGTGTTGAAGGCGACGGCTCATGCGTCCTGCCACTCTCTTTTCCGCACAGTCATCAGATCGGGTTAAGATCGGGTTATGACGCCAGCTATGAGCGACGGCCTTGACGCCGGCCAACAACCGCCCCCCAATCGGCCAATGAGCGACGCAGCA
Organism: Mesorhizobium escarrei; assembly: GCF_935825525.1. Taxonomy (GTDB): domain Bacteria; phylum Pseudomonadota; class Alphaproteobacteria; order Rhizobiales; family Rhizobiaceae; genus Mesorhizobium; species Mesorhizobium escarrei. The sequence continues at coordinate 55,708 of NZ_CAKXZT010000131.1, read as the reverse complement.
TCCGAATCACGTACCAACGCCACCGAATACACGGTCAGCGAGATTTCCGGCGCGCTGAAGCGCACGGTCGAGGACGTTTTCGGCAATGTGCGGGTGCGCGGCGAAATATCAGGCTATCGCGGACCGCATTCCTCCGGCCATGCCTATTTCTGCCTCAAGGACGACCGCGCACGGCTCGACGCCGTGGTCTGGAAGACCACGATGAACCGGTTGAAATTCCGCCCCGAAGAAGGCATGGAGGTGATCGCCACCGGCCGGCTCACCACCTATCCCGGAAAGTCCACCTACCAGATCGTCATCGACAATCTGGAGCCGGCCGGCGCCGGGGCGCTGATGGCGCTGCTGGAGGAGCGCAAGCGCCGGCTGCAGGCCGAAGGCCTGTTCGATGCCGGCCGCAAGCGCTTGCTGCCGTTCATGCCGCGCGTCATTGGCGTCGTCACCTCGCCGACAGGCTCTGTCATCCGCGACATCATCCACCGGATCAAGGACCGGTTTCCGCTGCATGTGCTGGTCTGGCCGGTGCGGGTGCAGGGCGAAACGGCAGGCGCCGAAGTGACTGCCGCCGTCAACGGCTTCAACGCGCTGGCGCTGGATGGCGCCATCGCGCGCCCCGACCTGCTGATTGTGGCGCGCGGCGGCGGCAGCCTCGAGGACCTTTGGGGGTTCAATGACGAGGCGCTGGCCCGCGCCGTCGCCGCCTCGCGCATTCCGGTGATCTCCGCCGTCGGCCATGAAACGGACTGGACGCTGATCGACCTGGCGGCGGATGTGCGGGCGCCGACACCGACGGGTGCCGCCGAAATCGCCGTGCCCGTGCGCGCCGACCTCGAAGTAACGCTTGCCAGTCTTGGCGCGCGGCTCAAGGCCGCGGTGTCGCGCAATTTCGAGCGCAAGCGCCAGGCGGTGCGTGCCGCCGCCCGGGCGCTGCCCTCGCCTGACCAGTTGCTGGCATTGCCACGCCGGCGTTTCGACGAAGCGACGAGCCGGCTTGGCCGGGCGCTGTCCGTCAGCGTCCAGCGCAAGCGAGCCAGGCTTCAGGCGCAGCGGCTGACGCCGGCCACTCTGTCGCGACGCATGAACGAGGCCCGCACGCTGGCCGGCCGCGACCTTGGCCGCGCGCAAGCGGCGTTCTTCGCCATCGTGCGCGAGCGGCGAACGCGGTTTTCGCGCACCGCGGCGCGGCTGTCGCCGGCTCCGCTCGCAAGGCGGCAGAAATTGAAGGCAGATGCCCTGGCTGCGCTGTCGCGGCGGCAGGACCGGGTGATTTCGGTGCGGCTCGAACGCTTGCGCGGCAAACTGACCCAGGCCGACCGGCTGCTGGCGACGCTGTCGCACAAGGCGGTGCTGGCGCGCGGCTTCGCCCTGGTGAAAGACGCCGACGGCGCGGTGATCAAGCAAGCGGCGGAAGTGGTGCCGGGGCTGGCACTTTCGCTGGAGTTCGCCGACGGGACCGCCGATGCGGTTGCGACCAGCGGTGCGGCAAGACCGAGAACTATTGCAAAGCCGGCCGCCAAAGCCAAGGAGCCTGGCAGTCAAGGCTCGCTGTTTTGAGGGCCATGATTTCCGGCAATCCACATCACCAGACGACGCCTTCCGGCAGGCCGCGCGCGCGAGCCTTCGGCATTAGCTTTGACGGCACGCCCGGACCGTTCAACGCCATCACCGATGTGGCTGGCGTTGCGGTCGGTTATTCGACGCTGATTTCGGGCGATGGTGCGCTGGTGGTCGGCAAGGGCCCGGTGCGCACCGGTGTGACCGCAATCCTGCCCAGACCGCGCGCCGAACTGGCCACACCGGTGTTTGCCGGCATTTTCGGCCAGAACGGCAATGGCGAATTGACCGGCTCGCACATCATCGAGGAGACCGGCGCCTTCAATTTGCCGATCACCATCACCAACACGCATTCCTGCGGCGTTTCACGCGACGGGACGCTGCGCTGGATGCAGCGCGTGCTGCCGGCCGCGCTCGACAGCGGCTGGGCGCTGCCGGTGGCGGCGGAAACCTATGACGGGTTCCTGAACGACATCAACGGCCACCATCTCAGGTTTGAGCATGTCGCCGCGGCCCTCGATGGCGCGACCAGCGGATCGATCGAGGAAGGCAGCGTCGGCGGCGGCACCGGCATGATCGCCTTCGGTTTCAAGGCAGGCTCCGGCACGGCATCGCGCATCGTCGAATGGCACGGCCGGCGCTACACGGTCGGCGCGTTCGTGCAGGCGAATTTCGGCAAGCGGAGCAATTTCACCATTCGCGGGTTGCGCGCCGGGCCCGATCTCATCGAACCGGCGATCCGCGAAAGCACGCCGCGCGCCGAAAAGGGCTCAATCATCGGGATCGTCGCCACCGATGCGCCGCTGCTGCCGCATCAGATGAAGCGCCTGGCTCGCCGGGCGCCGCTCGGCGTCGCCATGACCGGCGGCTTCGGCTATCATAGCTCGGGCGACATTTTCCTGGCCTTTTCGACCGCCAACCGCGAGGCGGCGCTGGCGCCGCCAGGCCTCATCGCCAGCGTCGATTTTATCCCGGATACCGACATCGACCCGTTCTTCGACGCCGTGATCGGGAGTGTGGAGGAAGCGATCCTCAATGCGCTGGTCGCCAATGACGACATGACCGGGCGCGACGGCAATTTCGTGCCGGCCATGCCGAAGGCATGGCTCAACGACAAATTCGGCGCGAGGCAGGAGCCATAAGGCTGCGTGGCGCGTCACACGCATCGCATAGGGCTTAGGATTGGCTGAGATTGCAAATAGTTGCCTCCCGGCCGTGTTCGGCATTTCACTCGGCAGACGAATTCGTTCCTTCCTCAGCCGCCTCTTCCAGCTTCGTTGCGATAAGCTCCTTGATATCGCCGACCTCTTCCTGGATATCCTCCAGCGGTATGCCGGCCTCAGCCGCCTTGGCGGCGCATTCTCTGGCGAGGGTTTCGGCCTGCTTCTCGATCCTGTCCGGCGAGGACTGGCAGTGGACCTTTTCGCCGATCCACTCCTGCAAGAACTCGATCGCGTGTTCGCTCATGCTTTTGTTCCCTGGCGGCTGCGCCGGTTGGTAATCATAAACGCCGGCATCCCCGAAAAGATGCACGCTCCTATTCCAACCGAGTCGTCGTCACCCGGCAAGCCGATCTTGCCCAAGCTCCACAGGGCTGACGGGCATCGAAGGTTCAAGGAGTACATTCTAATTCTTGAGGAGATTCTATTTTCCTGAGGAGACTGGCACCGTTGGCTGGGATCATGTCCCGGATCGCGCCGTTGTTTCTACTTGTTATTTTCCGGTATTCCAGTCAATTTGTATGACAAAAAGTGTCACATACGTGGCACGTCTGCGGCGCCATTCGCTGCGCGACCCTAGGCTACGTGGCCAAAGCCGCCGCTATATAGTGACATCCTCAGGCAATGTCGACTCTGCTCGCCATCCTGCTTCTTTCCGCCGCGCCGGCGCATCTGGATGGCATTTTGTCATCGTCGGGGGCGAGCATATTTCGCCGGAGATCGGGCGGGCGCATTGAGATGCTGGGCGGCTAATGCATTAGCCGCCAACCATGAGCTTGACGACTTCGTCATGGTTGGTTTCTGAGATCTTGCGCTCGCCGGCCTGGATGCCGCGACGCAGCACGACGATGCGGTCGGAAACGGCGAAAATGTCCTGCAGATTGTGCGAGATGAAGATCACGCCCCGGCCTTGTGCCTTGAGCTGGTGGATGAGCGAGATGACCTTGCGCTGCTCCGGCACGCCGAGGGCCGCGGTCGGTTCGTCCATGATCAGGATCTGCGCGTCCCAATAGACGGCCCGGCCGATGGCAACGGCCTGCCGTTGACCGCCGGAGAAATTGCTGACCGGGGCGTCGAGCCGGCTGACATGGAAATCCAGCCGCCCCATGGTCTGCTTGGCGGCGACGGCCATCGCCTTGCGGTCGAGCACCGGCAAGAATCCGAAGGCCTTGCGCATGGGTTCACGGCCGAGAAAGATATTGGCGCCGATGGACAGATTGTCGGCGAGAGCGAGATCCTGATAGATGGTCTCGATGCCTTTTTCGCGCGCCTCCTGCGGCGTCGCGAACGTCACCGGCTGCCCTCTCAGCAGAATTTCACCGCCGGTCGGCTGGAAGACGCCCGATATCGCCTTGATCAGCGTCGTCTTGCCGGCGCCGTTGTCGCCGGCCAGCGCCACCACTTCGCCCGGCCGCACGGCCATGGAGAAATCGTTCAGCGCCTGCACCGCGCCGAAATGCTTCGAAAGGTGCCGGACTTCGAGAAGCGGGGCGGTTTGTTCGGAACTATTCATCCTGGCGAGCTCCACTGAACCGGCGCTGCGCCTGGTCGATAAGGACGGAGATGATGATGACGAGGCCGACGGCGATGAACTGCCAGAACGGCTCGACATTGACGAAAACCAGCCCGTATTGAATGACCGCGATGACCAAGGCGCCGGCGACCGTCCCGAAGATGGTGCCGGAGCCACCGAACAGGCTGGCGCCACCGATCACCACGGCTGCGACGCTGTCGAGCAGCAAGGGTTCGCCGGCCTGGGCGGCGCCGGCGGTGAAGCGCGCTGCATAGAGCGCGCCACCGAGGCCGGCGCACATCGCCGAAAGCACGTAGAGCCGCAGGATGTGGCCTCTGATGTCGATGCCGGCGCGGCGCGCCGCCTGCACATTGGCGCCGATGGCGTAGTTGTGCTGGCCGAACCGGGTCTGGCTCAGGATGTAGTGCATCACCACGACAAAGACGGCGGCAATGATGACGAGATAAGGCACGCCGTAGAACCTGCCGTTGCCAAGCAGCGCGAACCAGGAATTCTGGACCGGCACTGTCGTGCCGCCGGCCAGCAGGAAGGCAGCGCCGCGTGCCACGCCAAACATGCCAAGCGTGCCGATGAAGGGTGGAATTCTGAGGCGCGAGATCAGCAAGCCATTGATGACGCCAGGCACGCCGGCGACGATCACGGCCGCCAGAATGCCCAGCATCATGGCCAGAGGCACCGGCATGGCGGCGCCAGCCATATTTGTGGCGTGGGCGGCGACGACGGCGGCGAGACCCATGATGAAACCCAGCGAGAGGTCGATGCCTCCAGAAATGATGACGAAGGTCTGCCCGGTCGCCAGCAGCAACGGCGCCACGGCAAATATCGCAATGGACTGCACGTTGAACGGGTTGAGCACGAAGGTCGCGCCGAAGGAGAGCCTCGACCAGACCTCGAAACAGATGATCAGGCCCGCGAGGAACAGCCAGGCGCGTCCTTCGGCGACGCGTGCGAGCCAGCTCCTGGCCGGATCACCGTGATCCGCCTGAGGAGCGACATGCGTTTCGGTCGGCGATGTTGAAGTCATGAATGGTTCCGATCCGCAGAGCGGCCTCCGTCAAACAGGGTCGAAGAGACCCGGCGCAGGGCTCCTTCCGGCAGGCCGGAAGGAGCCTGGCTGGACTTATTCGGAATAGAGATACTTCGAGATGTTCGGGTCGGCGATGTTGGCCTTGTCCATGATCGTAAAGCCGGTGCCGATCGCAACCGGGATCGACTGGCCGGTCAGATGGGCATAGGCCGACACCACGCCGAAATAGCCGATTTCCGCGGGATGCTGGGCAATCGCCACGTCGACAAGGCCAGTGTTGATGTTATCGACAATGCTGGTCGGCGCGTCGAACGCCACGACCTTGACGGTGCCGGTCTGCCCGGCCTGCTGGACGCCATTCGCCGCGCCAAGCGCCGAGAACAGGTTTGCGCCGAACACCCCAACGAGATCGGGATTGCGCGCGAACACAGCCTGCAGTTGCGAGGCGGCCTTGTTGGCGTCGTTGTCGTTGAACTGGGTTTCGAGAACGGTGATGCCGGGATGGTTGGCCGCCATCTCCTTCTTAAAACCCTCTTCACGCTGGTCGGTGGTCGAAATGCCAGGCTTGACGTTCGAAACGTAAACCTTGCCCTTGTCGCCTATGGCCTTGGCCAATGCCCGCGCGGCGATCTCGCCGCCGAGAACGTTGTCCGAGGCGATATAGGACAGTGGGAAATCCGCCTCGCCGGCGCCGGTCTGGTAGACGCCGCTGCCTATGAAGGTGTCGACGGTGATCACCGGAATGCCGGCGTCATGGGCCTTGCGCAGGGGCTCGACCAATTGAACCTTGTCGGTCGGCGCGATCAGGATGGCGTCCGGCTTCTTGGCGATGACCGCGTCAAGCACCGGGACTTGCGTTACCGGATTGAAATCCGGGGCGCCCTGGAAAACCAGGGTCACGCCAAGGGCATCGGCTGCCGCCTGGGCTCCCTTGCGCATGGTGATGTAAAAGCCGTCGGTGGTAAGACCCGGAATAAGCGCAATGGTGAATTTTTTGTCCTGCGCCAGAGCGGGCGTGACCAGCGCCGCTGCGCAGATGGCGAGAGCCGCCAGGGCGGCAACAATCTTCTTCATAACATCCTCCTCATAATGTTGGCAGATTTTGCCGTTGCGATTCGTCCCGGCTATGTGAAGTGCTGGCGGCGAGAAGCGGGTTTCGCCTGCTTGCTGTCATGGGCAGCCTCCTCCCGAGCTCCCCCCAATTCGTTAGATCATTCGTTAGATCGGCCGTCGAAACCGACCAGCCTGATGCGCAGTCCTGTAACTAGCCTCGGCAAGGTTCAAGCAACAGCGCCGCTCGGCGCGTATGCACTCCTAGCCGCAAGGTTGTAACACTTTGCTGAAAGAAATTGCAACCTTGTATTTCCGGGATCGAAACGCCTTCAATCGGACAACATCTCCCTGCTCCGCAGAGCCCTCACGCAGACTATTGCCCCAACACTTTGCCGACACAACTGATGATTTCGTGCGGCGGCGGGCTCGCGAGCCGGGTTTGGTGTCCATCGGTCTTGGATCGATCAGCCGTGCCCGATGTCACGCATCGGCGTGCCCACAATTATCGGGGCCAACCATTAACGCGGCAAGAGAGCCTCGAGGATGGCCTGGGCCGTCTTCGTGTCCGTCACCAGAGCGTTGATAAGCCTGGCGCGGACGGCACCGATGATTGCCATCACCTTCTCCGGCGAGGCGGCAACGCCGATCACCAGGGGGACGGCTCGAAGCTGGGCCGGCGACATAGCGATCATCCGGCCCTCCCCCTCCCACGGGATGAGCGTGCCTTCGGCGTCAAAGTAATGGCGGATGACGTCTCCCGCCGCATGAAACAGGGCCTGTTCGCTCAGCGTCGCCGCGCTCGCTTCGGGCGGATTGATGGCATGGGGCAGGCCGATGCCGACGATTGCAACGTCGGTCCGGTCCCAAAGCGCGACGCTGTCGCGGATGGCCGCATCACCGAGGAAGACCTCACGCAATTCGGAGGACGGCAGATAGGGCGCATGTATGAAATGCGGCGTCCCGCCCAACTGTTCGGCGGCGAGCCGCACAAACTCGTTGATCTGAAAATGGGCCGCCTGCTGCTGCATGCCGCCGGTGGCGGCGACGGTAAGAACGCCGGGAATGCGCGGCAGGCCTGCCTGGATCACCTCGCGAATGGCTCGCCCCCAGCCAATGGCGACGACCGAGCCGGCCGTCAGTCCGGCTTGCTTGAGCAAGGCGCCGAGCGGCGCAGCGAGTGCCGTTAGCGCACCGGCTGCCGGCGTTTCGATGACCGCGGCGTCACGAAGCCCGAGTACCTCGACCAGTTGCGTGGTGATGCCTTCGGGGGCTGCAAGATCGAGAACTTCGATCCGCACGATGCCCTCTGCTCTCGCCCGCTGCAGGAGGCGCGATATGGTCGCGGTGGAGACGCCAAGCCGCCGCGCGATATCGACCTGCGACATATCAGCCTCATAGTGCAGTTTGGCGACCGTGTGCAGCATCGTCCGCGATGCTGCTGCATCTTGTGCGGGAGGGGCAGGCAGCTTGCAATTCCTTTCAGCAATGTGTTACAGACCCATCGACCGATGGGAGTTATCGCGCAAATCCGGCTGACTCGCAACGTGGGCTCGTTCCACGACAGATTGCGGGCCAAGGCCAATTTCTCGGTTCGACAGCGCAGCCAAGCGGCAAACCTCCTGCCGAGAGGCAGGTAAAAACTGAACCTTTCTTGTTTCCACGGATCTGCGCCTGGTGAATGGGCGCCAACATCGGACAGAAGACCCATGACAAAGATGACGACCGCAGAGTTGCGCGGCTACCAGCAGATATGCGGCAAGGACGGGGCCATGATGGCCATCGCCTGTGACCAGCGCGGCGGCATGCGAAGCTTGCTTGCGTCGGACCCTGAAGAACAGGCCAAGATCACCAACGACATGCTGGGCGATACCAAGTCGGACATCACGCGATACCTCGCCAGCCAGGCATCCTGCGTGCTGCTCGATCCGCTCTGCGCGGTGCCGCGGGTCGTCGATGAAGGGGTGCTGAGCCGCGATACGGCGCTGCTCATCGGCCTCGACGCTTCGGGCTTCGACGTCTCGCCCGCCGGTTACCGCCTGTCGCGCCTCGTTCCCGGCATCGGCGCGCGCCGCGTCCGCGAGCTCGGCGGTACCGGCGGCAAGATCATGGTCTATCTCAGGGCCGACAGGCCTGAGGCGAATGAGCACAATGTCGCCATTCTGCGCCAATGCATTGCCGATTTCGCGCAAGAGGACCTCCTGCTCGTCGTCGAGTTCCTGACCTATCAGCTCGAAGGGGAAAGCCTTGAAGACTATACGGCCAAGATCCCCTGGCTCGTCGAAGAGGGCACCCGGATTTCGCTGGAATGCGGGGCAAAGGTGCTCAAGCTTCCTTATCCCGGAACGCCGGAAGCCTGCGCCAGGATCAGCAGCATGGCTGGCGAGGTGCCATGGGCGGTCCTCTCCGCCGGCGTCAACCACGCAACATTCCTGGGCCAGGTCGAGATCGCGATGAGGAACGGCGCGTCAGGCGTCATCGCCGGCCGGTCGCTGTGGAAGGACTGCATCTCGCTTGACCGTGACATTCAGCGTGAAAGGCTTAAGACCATCGCGGTGTCGAGATTGCGCGAGCTTCAGGCGGTGATCGGAAATTACCGGCAGAAAGCCGCTTAGCACATGACAGGACGTCATGCCTCTGACCATGATCCCGAAAAGTGGGGACCGGTTTTCGGAGAAGATCATGGTCAAACAGCAAGATAGAGCCCCATTTCGAATTAGTCGAAATGGAACAGGCTCTAGTTCGATGGCCATAGGAATCGATATCGGCGGCACCAATCTGCGCGCCGCCCGTATTTCCGGCACCGGCGAAATCCTCGACCGAATTTCCGAGAAAAGCGCGCCGGACCCCGAACTCGTGCTGTCCCGGATCGCCGAAATGGTGCGCCGGCTTGATTCTCCCGCAGTCGCCGCCATCGGCATCGGCGTCCCCGGACGCGTCGATGCGCCGTCTGGCGCGGTCTTGTCCGGAGGCTATGTCAACCTCGCCTCGGTCTCCCTGGCGCAACGACTGGAAAGCCTGGCGGGCAAGCCGGTGGTGATCGACAATGATTGCAACATGGCACTGGTCACGGAAATGGCTCTCGGCGCCGCCAGAGGCCATGAAAGCATCGTCATGTTCACGATCGGAACCGGCATTGGCGGTGCCGTGGTCGAGGACCGGCGGATCGTCCGCGGCAGGGGGACGGCGGGGCAGCTCGGCCACATCACCGTCGACATGTCAGGCGAAGCGTGCGTCTGCGGCCGGCGCGGCTGCGTTGAAACCACCAGCTCAGGCACTGCACTCGGCCGGCACATCGCGCGGGCAGGCCTCGGTCCGGACGTTTCGGTCGATCAGCTTTTTGCCCGAGATGTAGGTGGCGATCCCTTGGCGCGCGGCGTGCTGGAAGCCTGGGCCGGGCCGCTGCGTGCGGCAATCGATACGACCGTGGCCATGTTCGCCCCTGACCTGGTGCTGCTCGGCGGCGGACTTGGCCTGGCGGCCCATCGGGCGCTTGCCAGGGCGCCTGCCCTGGCCCCGTGGTACCAATGCCCGGTGGAACCGGCGCAACTGGGCGACGACGCCGGCGTTATCGGCGCCGGTCTGCAAGCGCTCGCCGAGCAACCTGCAGTTGCACAGGCGCCAGTTGCACAAGCCTCGCCAGTGTCCTTGCCGACCGTCCGGCTCGATCGCGCCAGGCGCGCCGTGCCCGGCCGGCGTGCCGTGCTCGTCAACGGCATCCCCGCCAGCGGCAAAAGCACCGTCTCGCGCGGCATCGCCGAGCGCATGGGTTGGCCATTGCTCGCGCTCGATACGATCAAGAACCCGTTCCTCGAAGTGCTCGGCGGCGGCGATCGCGAATTCAACCGCATGCTCGGCCGCGCCAGTTACCAGTCCATCTGGTCAGTCGTCGGCGAGGCCCCGGCGGGCACCATATTTGTCGTCGACGCCTGGTTCGGCTTCCAGCCGCGCCAGGTGCTCGAGGATCACCTGCGCAGGGCCGGCGTCGAGCAGACCGCCGAGATCTGGTGCCATGCTCCCGGCGAGGTTCTGGCCGAGCGCTATCGCGCACGGCTCGACCAGCGTCCCGCCGGCCATCCCGGCGCGGCCTACATTCCCGAACTGACCGAACTGGCCAAGCGCGCCGAGCCGCTGCGGCGCGGACCGCTGTTTGACGTCGACACGACCAAACCGATCGCTTTCGACGCCATCGCACAGTGGCTGCGGGCGATGATTGCGGCTGACACATAGGCAGCGCGGCACTAAAGCGCGTCGCGTTCGAACGGATTCATGCGACGCTTTACGTTCTTGTTTGATGCATGTCGTTATCGCAAAACTGCCCGAGGGTATGCTTTTGCGCGACGTGCATGAAACAAGCCGGCGCCGAGCTCCTGAGGGCCAGCATGCTGCCGATCCATGTTCTCGATCATCCCACAAATGAGGAGGATCCATACAAAGGCCTCGCAGAGGCTGATACAAGCTGAGTAGTTAACCCGTCCTTCAGTGGGCTTGCATAAGCTTACGTTGCGAAGCGGCATGGAAGCGAACCGACTGGTCTATGGCCCCCAAGAAACAACACGCGCTGGAGGCCAGAATCCTCGGAGATCAGCTTGCTGATCTGAAGGCCGGTCTCTCCGTGTCAATGCCGATAAGCACTATCCTGTCAGCCCTGATTTTGACGGTGCAGGCCCTTTCTGGCGGAGGCTTCGCCGCCGCAATCTGGTTCCTGGTTGTCAATGCGATAAATGCCGCCCGCCTCGGACTCGCCCGTTATCAGCTAAAGGAGACCGGGCATCAGGACGATTTAACAGGGATTTCGCAGCGGCTTCGCTGGTTTGGCATCCTTGCTCTTCTGGCAGGGTTTGCCTGGTCCTTTCTTGCCGTCCTTACTGTTGGCTACACAACACCGCAAGCGCCGCTGCATCTGATTATTCTGGCCGGCATTTCAGCTGGTGCGGTTACATACGGCAGTTCATATGCCGCGGCAGCGACCAGCTTCATAACACCGCCGCTTCTGATCGCGGTGGGTTGCTTGTCGGCGAAAGGCAAGTTTGAGGATTACATTCTGGCTTTTGCGGTTCTGCTCTTCATCGGCGGCTTGGTTCGAGGCTCGTTTGTAGGGCAAGTCCGCTTCCGCGAAGGCAGCGGCT
>NZ_CAKXZT010000131.1:0-44187 GCF_935825525.1 Mesorhizobium escarrei | reverse complement strand
GCCGCTTGGGGCGGAAAATGAGCGCAATTCCAGGGAGGACCACCTTACGGCCCTTCTCAACAGACGGGGCCTCGAACACGCGATCAATCAGCTCGAGAATACAGGCGGCCCCTTCGTTGCAATGCTGATTGATCTGGACGGCTTCAAATCCGTCAACGATACCTACGGTCACAGGACCGGTGATGAACTGCTCGTCAGGATCGCCCGCCGGATAGAGCAGGAAGCGCCGGCAGGCTCAACGCTCGCCCGTATCGGCGGCGATGAGTTCGTGCTGTTTTTTCCCTCACTCAGGAGTTCGCTTTCTCCCAGTAGCCTCGCATCCAATATCATAGCCAAAGTCGCCAGCCCCTATTCTGAGGTCGCGTCCGTCCGGATCGGTGCATCGATCGGAATATACTTGGCTGAACGGCCGGGGCTGACGGAAATGTTGCTGCGGGCGGATGTTGCCCTTTACACGGCCAAGCGTCGTGGCAGGAACGAATTTTGCCTGTTCGATGCCGAACTCGACACGGAATTGCAACGTCGCCAGTCCATCGAACGCGACCTTCATTCGGCGATAGAGGCGAGAAGGCTGGCACCTTGGTTCCAGTCCATCGTAAGGCTCGACACCGAGGCCGTGATCGGTTTTGAGGCCTTGCTAAGGTGGTCCCATCCGATCCATGGTTCCATCTCTCCACCCGAAATCATGACAGCCGCACGCGAAACCGGAATGCTTCAACTGCTAACTCAAACGGTATTCTCCGACTGTTGTGCTCTTATCGACGGCTTGGTGAAAGCTGACCGTCGAGATGTTCGTGTGGCAATGAATGTTTCACCGCGCGAATTGGAAGCCGGCGATATCGACGACATGGTTCTGAATGGTCTGGCGGCAAGAGACCTCCCGACAACGATGTTCGAAATCGAGATTACCGAAGAATCTCCAGTGGACCCGGACAGAGTAGATGAAAAGCTCGGACGGCTTTCACATGCCGGCATTTCCATCGCGCTCGATGACTTCGGCACCGGCTTTTCCACGTTGGCATCGCTCAAAGACAGTCGGATACGCAAGGTGAAAATAGACCAAGGCTTCATTCGCGGCTTAGCCAAGTCTCGGGAGGACCGGCTGCTTGTCAAAACGGTGATCGATCTTGGTCGGGCGCTCGGGATCGATGTCATGGCCGAGGGCGTCGAAACAGAGGCGGATCGGCAAATTCTGTACAAGCTTGGCTGCAGAACTGCTCAGGGCTTCCTATTCTCCGAGGCGGTGCCTCTCAGCCAAGCGCTTGAGGTGGCACAAAAGAGCACGGTACGGAGTTATGAGGGCACCCGCCATCAATGAAACCGCTGCGTGATCTCCGATAGTTGTCGAGCGGCTCGGGACGACGGCAGCACTGGCTGCCGTGCTCAGTTCGCAGGCGGCTCGAAAGGGGGTGGTCAGGGGCGAGCGGTAGGCTGGCTGTGCTGTCGCTCGCCGAACACGGATTTGGTGATCGTGGCATGCACGCCGAAGTTTCCGTCGGCGACTTGTGTGATGCCGAAGTCGGCAGCAAGCGACATGATGCTCAGCACCTCGTCCTCCGTGAGATCGTATGTCTGCATGATCAATCGGCGCGTCTGGCGGAAGGCGTTGCGCAGCGCCAAATCGATGGTGGATGTCTTGTAAACGTCCGACTGCGCGTTGCTGCCCAGGTCCCTGAGATAGTTTGGGTGGCTGAAGCTCTGTATCACCCAACTGTGCTGGGTTTCTATGAGCGGCGAGTTTAGACCGCGCAGGAAAGCCGGACACGCGTCGCCAGCCTTGTGTAGCTTTATGACGATGTCGCCGGTCAGCGAACACTCAAGGCCCGTGCCGTTGATCTCGCCGTCCGCCTGCGCGAAATGTCCATCGCCGAGCGAGAGCAGTGCGCCCTGAACCGCAACGGGCAAATAAAGCTTCGCGCCGGCTCCGATCCTCCAATTGTCGACATTGCCGCCGAAATAGCCCGGCGGAATGGAATCGACCAGGTCGGCCTCGCGCGGAGCCACCGCGATGCACCCGAAATGCATGCGCGCCGGTATGCGCACGCCGCTACCACTCAAGTCGCGATGCGAAACCTTGCTGTGGTCGACGGGTATGCCAGGATAGTCGATCGTCGCGTGGACAACGCCGAAGGGGTCGGTCTGCGGCTGCCATTCGTAGCTGTATAGCGGCCGCGCTGCGGCCGGGCACTGCATGTCGATTTCGAAGATAGTCACCGTTTCGCGTTTGGCATCCCGGTCCAGAAGGTCGTGATAATGATACCCCCACCATGCCGATACGTTCGATGCGAAGGCCTTGCCGGGGAAGGCAGCGCTCGGCCGTGGCCGAATTTCGACGAACTCGATCTCGAGCACGTCGCCTGGCTCGGCGCCGCGCACATAGATCGGGCCAGTCATGATGTGAACGCCGAACCCCTCGCCGGCGCCGCGCCCGAAGATGGAAGCGTTGGCCGGACCGGCCCCGCGACGGTCGACGCGCTTGTGTTCGGGTGACCAATCGAACACGCTTTCAGCCCCGCTGTCGCCCGCCACCATCCGCTGCCAGTCGTCGCCCGCGTGCTGAGTGAGCGTCTCAACGGTGACTGAGTCGCCCGGATCGACGCGCAACACCGGCGGCAGCGAGCGGCTGAAAAAGCCCCAATGCACGGTTTCCGCTGTTGCTGGCAAATGCCAATGGTCCGTCCGTTCGCGCGCTCTTGCCGTTGGCGGGCGATCCACAGGGGCCTGCAGCATCGGGGCCGGCCGCGCCGCCGCCGTCTTGCGGCCGTCCGGTTTGCCGCGCAGCGGATAAGCCTCCTCCGTCTGCGACCTTGCGCGCCTCACCTGCCTGGGACTCATTCCAAACGTCGCGCCGAAAGTGCGGCTGAAATGCGATTGATCGCGAAAGCCCCAGCGCTGTCCGATCGCGGCCACGCTTTCATGTGCATGGTTGGGATCCGCCAGGTCTATGCGGCAATGTTCGAGGCGCTGCTGGCGCACATATTCGGAGAAGCTTTCGCCGCGCCCCTCGAACAGTTTTTGTGCGTAGCGCACGGAAAGGCCTTCCAGTCTCGCGATCAAGGCCAAGGCAAGATCCGGGTCCGACAGCCGGGCGTCAATCGTCGCCGCGACGCGCCTGAAATGCGCCGTCTGCACCCCGGTCAGGCTGCCAGCCGGTTCACGTACCTCGCCGAGCAGGGCGCTTGCCACGAGTTCCGTCAAAGCCACTTCAGCGGCTGTCAGATCGGCCGCACCGGAAGTCTCGAGATTGGAGCCCAGCGTTCGCAATCCGGATTTCGCGACCGCAGCGACGACGGTGCTGGCTAGCACCTTCGGCAAGCGGATGCCGCTGCGGCCCAGCCGTGCTTCCAGCGGACCGGCGGCCGCCTGAAGTATGAACGCGCGGAAGTCACTGCGAAAGGTCAAAGACCAGTCGTCGGCCGTGCCCAGCACCATCATGTCGCCGTCCGCGAGATCGAACGCCTGGTGCGGGGCGACAAGACGCCCGCGCCCAGCAACGATGAGAGCGAAGAGAATCCCGTGGTCCCGGCGCATCGGCACTATGCGCTGGGGTGTGCCAGAGACGTCGGCGAGGCGCGTGGTGGCGTTCGCTGCCCGAAGGTGCATGGTGCCTCTCGGGATCGGCTGGTCGTCGACAGACGCGGAAAGGGAAAGCTCCTCAAACCAGTCGAGCCACGCCTTGTCGCGGTGTTCGAGGGGCAGGTGGTCGATCGATCGCAGAGCCGCAACCATAAGAGAAGAGGGTCCTTGTTGGCCATACTGCATGCGGCCTTTCCGGGACGCGTTACGTCATCAGGCGACCCGCCCGCCGAATTGACTTTAGGGCTACAGTCTTTGTGCGCATGCGAACAATCTCTTGACTTTACCCTGTCACCAGGCGGAGCTCAAGCTCGCCGATGTTGCCGACGCAAGCGTAAACCATTGAATTAACTTTATGTCTTTTAGGGCTTAGCGCGATGCATCGATTTTCGCGGCCGGTTGGCTGGATTGCCGACGGCGCGCGTGGTGCATAACATCGCGCACATTCCTTCCAACAAAAACAAGGGGACTGGTCATGTGCAAAGGCGATGATCTCAGCTGTCCGCATTTCGAGCTTCACTACAAGAAGTTGAAGCAGGATCTAAATGCCGAGCGACGCGGCTTTCTGAAGGGGGGCCTGTTCGCAGCCAGCGGTCTGGCCACGCTGGGCGCCGGTGGCATCTCGCTGGTCACACCCGCACTGGCGCAGGCCACGACATCGAAGCTGCCTGCACAACGCGCCTATCATTATTTGCCGGCCAACGCCGAGACCGTGCATTGGGGCTACTTCAGCAAATCGCTGAAGCCGCGCATCGAGGTCAATTCCGGTGACATCGTCACGATCGAGTCGCTCACCCACCATGCGGGCGATGATTTGGAGCGCATGGTCGACGGCGACGAGGGTGCAGAGAGCGTCTATCTCTGGACGAAAGAGAAGAAGGGCGTCGACCGCCGCGGCGCCGGCCCTACCGACCCGGCCAAGTACAAGAAAGGCTCTGGTGAGGGGCAGGGCGTGCACATCATGACCGGCCCGGTCTATGTCCGCGACGCGGAGCCGGGCGACATATTAGAGGTGCGGATTCTCGATTGCGAGCCGCGTCCGTCCGGCAATCCCAAGTTCAGCGGCAAGTCATATGGCTCCAACGCCGCGGCCAATTGGGGTTTCCACTACAATGACCTGCTTGGCGGCACCAAGCGCGAGGTCGTCACCATCTACGAGGTCGACAATGCCGGCGGCAAAAGCTGGGCCGAAGCGGTTTACAATTTCCAATGGGTTCCGCAGACCGATCCGTTCGGCGTCAGGCATGACACGATCGACTATCCCGGGGTTCCGGTCGACCACGGCCTGACCAAACGAAACTACGATGTGCTGAAGGGTGTCAGACTGCCTATTCGCCCGCATTTCGGTACGATCGGACTGGCACCGAAGGAAGCCGACGTCGTTGACACCATTCCGCCGAGCTACACCGGCGGCAACATCGACAACTGGCGCATCGGCAAGGGCGCCACGATGTATTATCCGGTCTCCGTCGACGGCGCGCTGCTCTCGGTCGGTGATCCCCATGCCAGCCAAGGCGACAGCGAATTATGCGGTACGGCGATCGAATGCTCGCTCACCGGCACGTTCCAGCTCATCTTGCACAAGAAAGCGGACCTTGCCGGCACACCGCTCGAGGAGCTCAACTACCCCATGCTCGAGACGCAAACCGACTGGCTGGTGCATGGGTTTTCCTACGCCAACTATCTTGAGGAACTGGGGCCGAGCGCTCAGAGCGACATCTATTCCAAGTCGTCTGTCGACAGAGCGCTACGCGACGCGTTCCGGAAGATGCGCCACTTCCTCATGACAACCAAAGGACTAACAGAGGACGAGGCGATTTCCCTGATGTCGATCGGAGTAGACTTCGGCATCACCCAGGTCGTCGATGGAAACTGGGGGGTACATGCGGTGGTGAAGAAGGACATCTTCGCCGCACGTGTCGCCTGAGATGGTTGGTAACCAAATCTCGCATCACATTGCCGTTACTCGGAAGCTTGACTAAGGCTAAAGCGCGTCGCGTTTGAAGGGATTCATGCGACGCGCTTTAAGTTCTTGTTTTATGCATGTCACCGCTGCGCGCCCTCGGGTCAGGCCCTGGATCAGGCGCAAGGGCATGCTTTTGCTCAGGCCCTGGGTCAGGCCCAAGGGCATGCTTTTGCGCGACATGCATCAGGAATCCGAACCAAGCGGGGCACCGGCCGAGCTGCCTCCGAAAGAACGGACCCCTGTAGCCAAGAGAAGCGGCCGAAACCGAAGAAGCCAACCGCACCAGAGACAGCCAATGGTACCGTTGGCTGGGATCGAACCAGCGACCTCCGGATCCACAATCCGGCGCTCTAACCATCTGAGCTACAACGGCACGTTCGCCTGAGCGGGATGGGAACGTTCGTTCTCCGCGACCCGCTCTTTCGTTCGGCGATGCGTCCATACGGGCTATCGGAGTCTAATTCAAGGCTTTTGGCCACGCATGACCACGAGAATCAGAATCGATTTACGGACTAATCTGCGCAAAATCCCAGGCTCCACCGCGTCCTTTGCGCGCCAAAGAAGGCGCGCGGCGCAGTAGGGAAAGAGCGCTCCGGCATCGACATCATATTTTCGCCGGGCAAAGAAAAAGGCCGGCGGGAGGAGGTGCCGGCCTTTTCCTGTTCCGAGCCAGCGGGAGGAGGTGCTGGCTGGTTATCCCGGAGAGCAGAGGGAGGAGGTTCCACCCGCCGGGTATTCGCTTCGACCACTATATCTCACATAATCCTGTTCGAAGAAATGCGACCTTTTGTTGCATCTTCGAGCTATGCGCAAATATTAGGCGGCCTTAACTTCCTTCATCGCCTTCTCGAAGGCGGTCTTGATCGGCTTGGAGACGTCCTCGGCCGCCTTGGAGGCGACGGTCTGGAAATCCTTTGCCTGCTCGACAGTCATCTCGACTTGCTTGCGCAGGAATGCGGTCTGCAGTTCGACGACTTCCGACAGCGACTTGGCGCCGATCAGAGCTTCGAAATGCGACAAGCCGGCTTCGGTATTGGCGCGCAGAGCGGCAATGGTCTTGAGCGACAGGTCGCTGGAAACGGTCTTGGCGGTCTCAAAGGTGGACTCAAGAGCCTTCTGAGTCTCTTCGGCGCCGGTCTTCAGCTTGGCATAGGCCTCTTTCGACTGCTCCACGCCCTTTTCGGCGAAAGCACGGATCTGGTCGGTGGCCTTGGAAGCGTCGAAGCTCGGGAATTCAACGTTTTCTATGGTATCAGCGGTCTTGGTCCTGGACAATTTTCCATCCTTTGCAGTGGCAGCGGCTTCGACAGGAAAGCCGTCTCGTTCATGTATGTTGGCAATATAAAGGCAAATCTTGTGCATTGCAATAACTTTGTTGCAGTGCACCATAAATTCTTTCCCTACGTTAACCACGAGCCCAGAGATTCCGGCGGTTGCACGCTATGACTTGTGGACCTTCGCGCCGTCGGCTTTTATTAACAAAGCGTTAACTGCAAACCGCCCGCTCGGTGAGGGTTCCCAAAGCGCATGCCGTCTGAAAACTACTCCTTCCTCGACGTCGCCGTGCTCGACGCGGTCCGCCAGCGCTTTGCCGCCGGCGACGCGGTGGCCCTTTTGTCAGCAGACCTTGAACAGGTGATCTGGGCCAACGGACCAGGGGCAGCGGCGTTCGGCTATCCCGACATCGAGGCGATCATCGGCGCCTCGGCCGGCTTGCCGCTGATCGCCAGGCGCCAGATCATGGCGACAAGCGGTTTTCCACAGATCGGCCGCGACCGCGCCATCACGGTCCGGCTGGCAACCGGCCTGACCAGCCGCGCGGTTGGCTTTCTGGCCAGCGCGGTGACAATGCCTGACGGCGAAAACGCGATCATCTTGGCGGTGCCGGCGACGCAGACCGGCTCGCGCAGCGCCGCCGAGATCGCCGCTCGGGCGATCAGCGGCTTTACCGAAGACGGTCATTTCATCGCCTTCGTCGATGCCAAGGGCAACATCGAGGCCGCTTCCGATGGTTTTTCGGCACTCGGCATCTTGCCCGAAACGCTGGCAGCGCTTGTCGCCGATGTTGCGAACGAAAGCGGTCGCATCGTCAAACGCCTTGTTCCGGGCGGCACCACTTCCTACCCGGCCGGCCTCGCCCGGCTGACGGATGAGCGGCACCTGCTGGTGGTGATCGACGAGAACCAGCTGGACTCCGAAGCAGCCCCTGCTGGCGAGCCCAGCGCGGTGGCGCCGGCCGATGCCGCAATCCCGCCAAAAGCAGAACAGGACAACGCGCCGGCAACAGTCGCGAAAACGGATGCGGCAGCTCAGACAGTTCCGGCAGCCGACGAAGACACTTCGCTGTCGGCGGAGAATGATGTTCCCGATTCCACCGGGCCCGATTCGACTAGGCCCGATTCAAGCGCGCCCGATTCAACCGAGCAGGGTCTGGAAGCGGCCGGCGGAATATCTCCACAGCATGACCATTGGTATTTCAGCGCCAGCGAGGACGAGGCGCAAAAGCCGGGACTGGATGCATCCGGTCCTGTCGAGGCGGATGCTTCGGCGGAAAGTTCCGCACGAGATGCCATCAGGGCCGCCTCCCCGACTGAGCGTGCCATCCCCTCGATCGACCGCGGGGCGGCGCCCCTGCGTTTCGTCTGGCGCACCGACGCCGAGGGCAGGTTCAGTGCCCTGTCGCCGGAATTCGCGGAACTCGTCGGCAAGCCTGCCGCCGATGTGATCGGCCGGCGCTTCAGGGACGTCGCGGCCACCTTCGACCTCGATGCGACCGGCGAGATCGCCGGCCTGCTCGACCGACGCGATACCTGGTCCGGCCGCTCTGTGCTGTGGCCGGTTGCCGGCACCGATTTCAAGATACCCGTCGACCTTGCGGCGCTGCCCGTCTACGGCCGCAGCCGTGCCTTCGAAGGTTTTCGCGGTTTCGGCGTTGCCCGCACCGGCGATGCGGTGGTCGATCCGGAAGCGATCGGTATGGCGCTTGTCGCCAATGCCGACGCCCCCGCGGCCGTCGAGCCGGAAGTCGTCGAAACGCCTGACAAAGCCGACCCGTTCCAGGGCGAGGTGCCGGCGCTGAGCATCGTGCCGAAGCCGGAGCGGCGCTTTGCCGACAAGGTGATCCGGTTGGCCGAGCACCGGCAGCCGGCCAACGACAAAGGCCTGTCGACGCTGGAACGCAGTGCATTCCGCGAGATCGGCGAGCGGCTCAAAAAGGACAATCCCCCGACCGAACCGCCCGATGCCGCAATTGCGGCAGAGCCGGCTGGGGCAGTCCCGACCGAAACCGATGTCCAAGACGAAACCGATGTCCAAGACGAGAAGGACGTCGCAAGGCTCGACGGTGAGCAGCCGCAAGCAACCGTGTCCGACATCTCAGGCTCGCTGCTCGACTACGCCGACCGGGACTACGTCGCCGACAATGGCGACGGTACGCCGGTTTCCGAGCCGGACAAGCCGGCGCAGGAGATCGCTGAGCCCACCGACGCCGCCAGTCGATCGGTTGCCGACGACGACGACAGCATGACGGCTGCCGATTTCCGCGATGCAGAAGACAGCGAGGACTGGGCGCGGCCCGATGACGGTGAAACCGGTTCGCCGACCGATGACATCGGCGATGCCGGCGACGTCGAACCGGCGACGATCGAGCGGCCGCGCCTGCAGGTGCCGCCGCTCAAGCTCGAGGGGTTCGTGCCGTCGGCTTTTTCGACTGCTGATGACAGCAAGGCTCCGGACGTTTCGATCCTCGGCAAGCTGCCGGTGCCGCTGCTCATCCATTCCGGCGACGATCTTCACTATGCGAACGAGGAATTCCTCAGCCTGACCGGCTATGACACGCTCGACAAGCTGGAGGATGCCGGTGGCCTCGACGCGCTGTTTGCCGATCCTTACGACGGCAGCGCGTCCGATGGAACCGATCACGCGCTGCGGTTGAAGACGCGTGAGGGTCAGGAGTTCCCGATCGAGGCCATTCTGCGCTCGGTTCCCTGGCGTGGCGGCAAGGCGCTGATGCTGGTCGTGCGCCGTTCCGGCGACGACGAGGCAGCAGGTGCCGCCGACGACCAGACGCAGCCGGACACTTCCGAGCTCAAGGCGCGCATCGCCGAGATGCGCACCATCATCGACACCGCGACCGACGGCGTCGTGCTGATCGGCCGGGACGGAACGATCCGCTCGATCAGCCGACCGGCGGAAGCCCTGTTTGGTTTCGACAGCGACGAGGTAACCGGCAAGCCCTTCGTCTCGCTGTTCGCGATCGAAAGCCAGCGCGCCGCGCGAGACTATCTCGACGGATTGTCCGAGCCCGGCGTGGCGAGCGTGCTCAACGACGGCCGCGAGGTGATCGGACGCGAGGCGCAGGGGCGCTTCATTCCGCTGTTCATGACCATCGGCAGGCTGCCCAACGACAGCGGCTTCTGCGCGGTAGTGCGCGACATCACCCAGTGGAAGCGGGCCGAAGAGGATCTGACGCAGGCGCGCGCCGTGGCCGAGCGCGCCTCCTCGCAGAAGACCGACTTCCTCGCCCGCATCAGCCACGAAATCCGCACGCCGCTCAACGCCATCATCGGGTTCTCCGAGCTGATGGTCGACGAGAAGTTCGGACCGGTCGCCAATGACCGCTACCGCGACTATCTGCGCGACATCAACCGGTCGGGCAACCATGTGCTCGACCTGGTCAACGATCTGCTCGATATTTCGAAAATCGAGGCCGGCCAGCAGGAGATGGCCTATGAGGCAGTGTCGCTCAACGACACGCTGGCCGAGACGGTGGCGATGATGCAGCCGCAAGCCAACCGCGAACGTGTCATCATCCGCTCCAGTTTCGCTTCCCGGCTGCCGGAAGTGGTAGCCGATCTGCGCAGCGTGCGCCAGATCGCGCTGAACATCCTGTCGAATGCCATTCGCTACACGCAGGCCGGCGGCCAGGTGATCGTATCGACAGCCTACGAGAACTCCGGTGACGTGGTGATGCGCGTGCGCGACACCGGCATCGGCATGAGCCAATCCGAGATCGAGCAGGCGCTCAAGCCGTTCAAGCAGATCAACGCGCTGAAGCGCGGGCGCGGCGACGGCACCGGTCTCGGGCTGCCACTGACCAAGGCCATGGTCGAAGCGAACCGGGCCCGGTTCACCATCAACTCGACCCCCGGCGAGGGCACTCTGGTCGAAGTCGCTTTCCCGTCGACCCGCGTGCTGGCGGAATAGAGCGGCGGACTTTCGGTCGTCCGTGTCGCCGCCCTGTCTTTTTGTTTGAGCATCGGATTTTCCCAAAACCGGTGCCCACTTTTGGGTCCGATGCTCCAAAAAGAAAGGCGTCCAACAGGACGCCTTGAATGATCGGTTGCTGTACATCGGGGGCTTGAGCGAATTCAGATCCTCTGGGGATTTAGAGGAACGGGATTTCTCCCTCAAGTTACGCACGACTATCGATGTCGGCCCTTAACAAAACCTTACCGGCACCGCGAAAAATTTACCAATGTGTACCACTCATGAAATCTAGGTAAATTCGAGCGAGATATTTCGTTAACCATGCTCGGCTCCGGTTGAACGCGTGACGGTTCTCACGTCTGGACCTCGAGAAACTAATCGGCCAGCTGCGGCAGGTCGCGGAACAGCTCGAGCGCTTCGGGATTGGCCAGCGCCTCTTTATTCTTGACGGCGCGGCCATGCACCACGTCGCGCACCGCGAGCTCGGTGATCTTGCCCGATTTGGTGCGCGGAATGTCGGCGACGGCGACGATTTTAGCCGGCACGTGGCGCGGACTCGCGCCGCTGCGGATTTTCGCGCGGATGCGTTGTTCCAGCTCGGCGTCGAGTTCAACCCCGGCAGCCAGCCGCACGAACAGCACGACGCGCACGTCATTGTCGAAGTCCTGGCCGATGCACAGCGCTTCGAGGATTTCCGGCATCTGCTCGACCTGGTTGTAGATCTCCGCAGTGCCGATCCGCACACCGCCCGGATTGAGCGTCGCGTCGGAACGGCCATGGATGATCAGGCCGCCATGGGCGGTCCATTCGGCGAAGTCGCCGTGGCACCAGACATTGTCGAAGCGCTCGAAATAGGCGGCGTGGTATTTCTTGTCTTCGGGATCGTTCCAGAAACCGATCGGCATCGCCGGAAACGCCTTGGTGCAGACGAGCTCACCCTTTTCCTGCCTGAGCGGCTGGCCGTCGTCGTCCGAGACATCGACGGCGAGGCCGAGGCCAGGTGCCTGGATCTCTCCGATCCATACCGGTTGCGTCGGCACGCCGAGCACGAAGCAGGAGACGATGTCGGTGCCGCCCGAGATCGAGGCGAGATGCACGTCTTTCTTGATGCCGTCATAGACGAAACGGAAATCTTCCGGCGACAGTGGCGAGCCGGTGGAGGAGATCGTGCGCACGCTGGAAAGATCGTGCGTGTTGATCGGCCTGAGGCCGGCCTTGCGCACGGAATCGATGAATTTGGCCGAGGTGCCGAAATAGGTCATCTTCTCGGCGTCGGCAAAGTCGAACAGCACGTTGCCGTTGGGATAAAACGGCGACCCGTCGTAAAGCAGAAGGGTTGCGCCCGATGCCAGGCCTGAGACCAGCCAGTTCCACATCATCCAGCCGCAGGTGGTGAAATAGAAGAAGCGGTCGCCGTCGAGCAGGCCGGCGTGGAGCCGTTCTTCCTTGACATGCTGGATCAGCGTTCCGCCGGCCGAATGGACAATGCATTTGGGAATGCCGGTCGTTCCGGAAGAAAACAGGATGTAGAGCGGATGCGCGAACGGCAACCGTTCGAAGGTGACGGGCTTGGCTGCAAAGGATGACAGCGCCTCGTCCAGCGCAGTCGCCTTCTCGATGGTCACCGCCACATCGGTCGACGTGCCGAGATAGTCGACGATCAGCACTTTGCCGACGGTCGGAAGCTTTGCTGCAACCGCCGCGATCTTGTCGGCGACCTCGATCGCCTTGCCATTGTACCAGTAACCGTCGGGCGCGATGAAGACGACAGGCTCGATCTGGCCGAACCGGTCCAGAACGCCCTGCTCGCCGAAATCGGGAGAGCAGGACGACCACACGGCGCCGATCGAGGCTGTCGCCAGCATTGCCGCGACGGTCTCAGGCATGTTGGGCATCATGGCGGCGATGCGGTCTCCCTTTTTCACCCCGAGCGACAGGAAAAGCTGCTGCAGCCGCGAGGTCAGCGCATGCAACTCGTTCCAGGAGAGCCGGCGCTCGACCTTGTCCTCGCCGCGAAAGACGATGGCGTCACCGAGCCCGGTTTTCTTCAACAGGTTTTCGGCGAAGTTCAGCTTCGCGTCGGGAAAAAAGGCAGCGCCGGGCATTTTGTCGCCATCGACAAGCACGCGCTCGCCCCCACTGGCGCCCCCACTGGCGCCCTTGTCGCCGACGATCCCGCAAAAGTCCCAGACCAGGCTCCAGAACGCCTCGCGATCGTCGATCGACCAACGATGAAGATCGGTGTAGGAGGAAAAAACCTTGCCGGTTGCGGCCGCCGCGGCCTGCATGAAGGCAGTCATCGGCGCCGCGTCGATCTGGTCTTTGGTCGGTATCCAGAGCGGTGCGTCGCCAGCCATGATCGTTCCTCCTTAAAGCACGTTACGTCTAAAGAGATTCACGCGACGCGCCTTAGACTTTCGTTTTTACGCATGTCGTTATCCGAAAACGTTGCGCATTTTGGCGACATGCATTGGCATCGCTTATGCATATCGCAGCGCAGCAGAGCAAGATTTTGTTCGGCCGAGCGACGCGGATGTGCGCAAATGCCATCGCTGGGCCATAATGACTTGAAATGCGTCAGCCGTGGGTTACACCCGTCGGGCGATTTTTTGTCGGAACGGAAGCATACGGGGCGACATGCCATCACCTTTGATCCGGCGCGGAATATGGGCGATCGGCGTTGCCGTACTCGTCATCGCGCTAGCCGTTGCCGCCCTGCCGCTCGTCGCCTCGACCCGTATCGTGCGCGACCGCATCGCCTGGGAAATGAGTGCGTGGAGCGGTTTCAGGGTCACCATCGACGGCGCGCCACGGATCGAGGTCTGGCCGAATTTCCGTGCCATCCTGAGCGACGTGACACTTTCGCAATGGACAGAGACCGCCGCGCCGCCGGTGATCGAGGCTGAACGGGTCGAGGTCAATCTCTCCGCCATGGCGGCGTTGCGTGGCAATGTGGTGTTCTCGACGGCGCGGCTGATCCGGCCGACGATCAGGGTTCAACGCGCAGCACATGGATTTTTCCTGCCCGCCCTGCCTTCGGGCGGGCGCATTACCCGGTCCATCGACATCGCTCGCGCCGTTGTCAGCGCCAATCCAGCCAAGCCGGACCTGGGCAAGCTGCCGGCTGATCCGTTCGGCACCGTGGAGTTCAGGAACGGCCGCGTGGTGACCTCCGTCGATGGCAAGGACGCTGAGATACTGAGCAGCCTGAGCGGCCAGGCGAACTGGGCCGTAATGAACAGCAATGCGACGCTGTCGGCGACCGGGATCTGGCGCGGCGAAAGCGTCGCCGTGGATGCCGCATCGTCAAACCCGCTGGTGCTGTTTGGCGGAGGTGCGGCGCCGATGACGCTTTCCTTCAAGGCGGCCCCTGCCAGTTTTTCGTTCGACGGCGTGGCTAGCATGTCCGAGAACGCCTATTTCGACGGCCAGGCAAAATTTGCCGCACCCTCGCTCAGGCGAGCGCTCGAATGGTCGCGGGCCGGCATCGCGCCGGGCGCAGCAATTGGCTCGGTTTCCGTCTCCAGCAAGCTCACGGCGACCTCCGGCCGCATCAAATTCGAAAACACCGAGATCGCCTTGGACGACAATCCGGGAATGGGTGCGCTGGATTTCTCCTTTGGCGAGGCGCGCCCGGTGGTCTCCGGTACGCTCGCCTTCGAGACGCTCGACCTGCGGTCGTTTCTCTCCGCCTTCACGCCTTTGGCGCCCGCGAACGGCGCTGGCCCCGGCGAAATCGACATAAGCGTCGCCGACCGGATCAATCTCGATCTCAGACTATCGGCAGCGCAGGCCACCGCAGGCGCTATCCAGCTTGCCGACGTCGCCGCCGCCGCCCAGGTCAAGAACGGACTTGCCGTCTTCGATATTTCCGATGCATCGGCCTTTGGCGGCAACATCCAGAGCAGTCTTCGTTTCGATCGCAAGCCGGAAGGCACGCAGGTCGAGATGAGGCTGCTCGCCTCCGACATCGACGGCGGCGCTTTTGGCACCGCAGCCGGAATGACGCGACTGGTGCCGATCGGCACGGGAACCGTTTCGGTCATCCTCAAGGGGCCAGGCAGAACCTGGGATTCCATTTTCGAAAACGCCGACGGCTCGGTTTCGGCGAAATTCGGCCAGGGCGCGTTGAGCCGGTTCAACCTGCCGGCGTTTCTCAAACACAACGAACAGGGCGGGTTCTTCGCGCTCGACGATGTCTCCGACGGAACGCTGCCGATCGACGGGGCCGAACTCAAGGCGAGCATTTCGAACGGTGTGGCGAAGATCGACAAGGCCGAAGCGAATTCGGCGAAGTACAAGATCTGGCTTTCCGGCATCGCCTCCTATGCCGGGCGCGGGCTGGCGCTGTCTGGCGGCATCATTCAGGCGGACCAGCCAGCCACGCAGACAAATAGCCAAGGTCCCAACCAGTCTTCGTTCTTCGTCGGCGGAACGTGGAGCACGCCGTTCATTTCGCCGATAAGCCGCGGTGTTTCGGGAGAATAGGCAGACGAGGCTGCTGCGGTCGTCGTCGAGAGTGCTTGCTGCGGGCTTTTTGCTGCTGCCGCTCTCGTCACCCCCGCTGCGCGGCCTGCTCATCGCGCTGGCGCTGGACCTCGCGCCGCTTGTTGGCGAGCGAAGCGATGATGACCCCAACCGCCACAACCGCGATCAGGATGGTGCAGGCGGCGTTGATCTCCGGCGTCACACCGAGACGAACCTGGCTGTAGATCTTCATCGGCAGCGTCGTGGCGCCAGGCCCTGAAGTGAAGCTGGCAATGACCAGATCGTCGAGCGACAGTGTGAACGCCAGCATCCAGCCAGATATGATCGCCGGCATGATGACCGGCAGCGTGATCTGGAAGAAGGTCTTCACCGGCGGCGCGCCAAGATCCATCGCGGCTTCTTCCAGCGAGCGGTCGAACGTGATCAGGCGCGACTGCACGACGACGGCGACGAAGCACATGGTCAGGGTGATGTGGGCAAGCGTGACGGTGAGAAAGCCGCGGTCGAGACCGACGGCGACGAAGAGCAGCAGCAGCGACAGGCCGGTAATGACTTCCGGCATGACCAGCGGCGCAAAGACCATGCCGGAAAACAGCGTCCGGCCCTTGAAGCGCGTGTAGCGCGTCAAGGTGAGAGCCGCCAGCGTGCCGAGCACGGTCGCCACGGTGGCCGAGATGACGGCGACGCGGGCCGTTACCCAGGTGGCATCCATGAGGCCCTGGTTGTGGAACAGCGAGACGTACCATTTGGTCGAGAAGCCGCCCCAGACGGTGACCAGTTTCGATTCGTTGAAAGAGAAGACGACGAGCAGGACGATCGGCAGGTAAAGAAAGGCAAAGCCGAGCACGATCGAAGTGATGTTGAAGCGGCTCCAGGTCGGGTTCATTTGTCTTGTTCCTGGGCGCGGGCCTGGGCCCGCTGGAAGAGCATGATCGGCACGATCAGCAGCAACAGCAGGATGACGGCGACGGCCGAAGACACCGGCCAGTCGCGATTGGCGAAGAACTCGTTCCACAGCGTCTTGCCGATCATCAGCGTCTGCGAGCCGCCGAGCAGGTCCGGAATGACGAACTCGCCGACCGCAGGGATGAACACCAGCAGGCAACCGGCGATGACGCCGGGCAGCGACAGCGGAAAGGTGATCTTCCAGAAGGCGCTGGTCGGCGGGCAGCCGAGATCCTTGGCCGCCTCGATCAGCGAATAGTCCATCTTTTCCAGCGCCGAATAGAGCGGCAGCACCATGAACGGCAGGTAGGAATAGACGATGCCGATGAAGATCGCCGTATAGGTATTGAGGATGACCAGCGGCTGGCTGATGATGCCGGTGGCGAGCAGCAGCTGGTTGAGCAGCCCCTCAGGCTTGAGGATGCCGATCCAGGCGTAGACCCGGATCAGGAACGAGGTCCAGAACGGCAGGATCACCAGCATCAGCAAAGTCGGGCGCAGCATCGCCGGGGCGCGGGCCATGCCGTAGGCGATCGGATAGCCGACAAGCAATGTCAGCACCGTCGAGATGGCGGCGACGATGACGCTCGTCACATAGGCGTTGACGTAGAGCGCGTCCTGCGTCAGCCATGTGTAGTTGTCGATGCTGAGCTCATTCAGCTGGGCGAAAAATCCGGCAAGGCCGTCGCCGAAGCCGAGCACCGGCGTGTAGGGCGGTATGGCGATCGCCGTCTGCGACAGCGAAATCTTGAAGACGATGACGAACGGAATGAGGAAGAAGAAGACCAGCCAGAGATACGGAATGAGGATGACAAGACGGCTAACGAAGGCCTCTCCCAGTCTGGCCAGGGCGGATTTGCCCGCAGCGGTGGCTCGAGAGCTTGTTGCAGCGGTGACAGCGGCATTCGACATGGCCGCCCCCTATCGAGTCAGCACGACGCCGGCATCCGGCCGGAACGACACCCAGGCGCGGTCGTTCCAGCTCAGCGGATCCTCGGTGATGCGGGCCGCGTTCATCGTGCTCGCCCGCACCACGTGGCCGTCATCAAGCCTGACGTGATAGACGGTCATGTCGCCGAGATAGGCGATGTCGTAGACCTCGCCCTCGATGGCGTTGACGGCGCCGGCCGGTCTCGTCGACGATATTCTGATCTTCTCCGGCCTGATCGCGAAGGCGACGGCCGCGCCAGTTGCGGCATCGCCGGCATTCTCGGTCCGGATGGTGATGCCGTTGCCGGCATCTATGCTTGCAGCACCCGCCTCGCCATGCGCAATCTTGCCTTCGAACATGTTGACGTTGCCGACAAAGCCGGCGACGAAACGGGAGCCCGGCGCCTCGTAGACTTCGGCCGGCGTCGCCACCTGCATCACCTCGCCCTTGTCGATGATGGCGATGCGGTCGGCCATGGTCATCGCCTCTTCCTGGTCGTGCGTGACGACGACGAAGGTGAGGCCGAGCGACTGCTGCAGATCCATCAGCTCGAACTGCGTTTCCTCGCGCAGCTTCTTGTCCAGCGCGCCCAACGGCTCGTCGAGCAGCAGCACCTTCGGCCTTTTAGCGACCGAGCGGGCAAGCGCGACGCGCTGGCGCTGGCCGCCGGACAATTGGTGCGGCTTGCGCTTGGCGAACTGCTCGAGCTTGACCAGCTTCAGCATCTCTCCAACGCGCGCCGCGATCTCGGGCTTCGGCATGCCGTCCTGCTTGAGGCCGAAGGCGATGTTGTTCTCGACCGTCATATGCGGGAACAGCGCATAGGACTGGAACATCATGTTGACCGGCCGCCGGTAAGGCGGGATGCCGCGCAGATCCTGGCCGTCAAGCAGGATGCGGCCGGCGGTCGGATCCTCGAATCCGGCGAGCATCCGCAGAAGCGTCGACTTTCCGCAGCCGGAAGCGCCGAGCAGGGCGAAGAACTCGCGCTCGAATATGGTCAGCGACAAATTGTTGACGGCGGTGAAGTCACCGAACTTCTTGGTGACCTTGTCGAACTGGATGTATGGCTTGGCGTTCGGATCGTTCCATGGCGCGAAATCCCTGCGGATGCTGCCAAGCGATTTCATGTCCCACTCCGTCCTGCGTTCTATCCCCAGAAGACTTGACCCCGGCAGCACCCTGCCGGGGTCGTTGATTGTCGCTTACTGCCCGGTGACGATCTTGGTCCAGGTGCGGGTGACGACGCGCTGGGTCTTGGAATCGTAGGGGGCGATGGTGAACAGTTTCGCCAGCGTCGCCTCGTCCGGGTAGATCGCCGGATCGTCGAGTATCTCCTTGTCGATGAACTGCTGCGACGCCTTGTTGCCGTTGGCGTAGAAGATGTAATTGCTCGCCTTGGCAATGACTTCCGGCTTCATCATGTAGTTCAGGAATTCATGCGCCTCGGCGACATGCGGCGCGTCGGCCGGGATCGCCATCTGGTCGAACCACATTTCGGCGCCTTCTTTCGGCACGGAATAGCCGATCTCAACGCCCTGGTTTGCCTCCGTCGCACGGTCGCGCGCCTGGAACACGTCTCCAGACCAGCCGACGGCCAGACAGATGTCGCCATTGGCGAGCGCGTTAATATATTCCGACGAGTGGAACTTGCGGATGTAAGGCCTGATCTTCAGCATCACTTCTTCGGCCTTGGCGAAATCGTCTAGCGACGTGGTCTCGGGATCGATGCCCAGATACTTGAAGGCGGTCGGCAGGATGTCGCTCGGAGAATCGAGAACATAGACGCCGCAATCCTTCAGCTTGGCCAGCTGTTCCGGGTTGAAGAACACGTCCCAGCTGTCGATCTTGTCGGTGCCGAGCGCTTCCTGCACTTTCTTGACGTTATAGCCGAGGCCGACCGTGCCCCACATGTAGTTGATCGAATATTCGTTGCCGGGATCGTACTTGGCAGTGCGCTCCGAAACGACGTCCCACATGTTGGAAATGTTGGGCAGCTTCGACTTGTCGAGCTTCTGGAACACGCCTGCCTGGATCTGGCGTGCGAGGAAATTGGCGGTCGGCACGACAACGTCGTAGCCGCTGCCGCCGGCAAGCAGTTTCGTCTCAAGCAGCTCGTTGGAATCGAAGGTGTCGTAGGTGACCTTGATGCCGGTTTCCTTGGTGAAGTCGTCGATGATCGAGCTGTCGATGTAATCCGACCAGTTATAGACGTTGACGACGCGGTCCTGGGCATGAGCGCCGAGGGTGAAAAGCGCCAGAAATGCCGAGGTCGCCGAAAGCCGGAATGCTTTGCGGATCATGCGTCTCTCCTTTTTATGAGTGTTCCATCGCCAACTCGTCGCGGGGCTGCGCGGCTGGGCGTTTGCTTCAGATTATTGGGCTTTCCGACAAGCGACAAGCGCGAACCGCCAATACCTTCGTGGCTCGATGCGCAGCGGCCGAGCCCCCCGTTCCTATATCGTGATCCAGGCCCATGTCGTGATCCAGGTGGCCTTCCGACGCCGTCAAAGGCTCTCGCCATGGCGCGGGCAGGGATACGACGATGTTGTCCGGTCTCGATCGGGCCGGAGGGGAGACTTGGCAAGATGAGCCTGTCTTGTTGTTGCCGTATTGACAGCCTGCCCGCGCGGCTGCGCCATTGTCAATGGCTCATCTCGCTCTGGCGCGTGCGCTGCATCAATTAGGCGACGGCATACCGGTGACACCCGGCCGCACGGGCCGCGTCTGACGCTTGAATTCGAGCCCGATATGCACGAGCAACGCCGCGACCACGACCGTGCCGCCAAGGATGGTGCGTCCCGACGGCACTTCGGAATGGATGAGCCAGACCCAGATCGGGCCGAGGATCGGCTCGAAAGTGCCGAGCAGCGCTGCGACCGCCGCCGGAACGAGCCGGGCGCCGGTGGCGAAGAAGGCAAGGCCGAGACCGAGATTGACCACGCCGAATGCAAACAGGAAACCCATGTCGCTGCTGGAGACGGCGAATTGCGATGCCTGGGACGCCGCGAATGCGGCGGCAAGCATCGTGCCCAGGCAGGTCGCCGGCGTCATCCGCACATGGGCAAAGCGTCGCGTGATGACGGTGGCGATCGAAAACATCACGGCGATGAGCAGCGCCAAGCCGTCGCCGATGGGTGACACGGCGCCATCGAGCGATTCCGATACCATGATGGCAACGCCGGCAATGACGGCGGCAATTGCCACCCAGGTTGCCAAGGCCACCCGTTCGCGAAACAGCACCCAGGCAAACAGCGCCGCCAGGAGCGGCACGCCGGCCTGCATCAAAAGGATGTTGGCGACGGTGGTGTAGGCAAGCGCCACGACGAATGAGGTCGATGCGGTGGCGAAGCAGAACGCCACGGCAAGGCCGGGCAGGCCCATGCCGCGGAACAACCTTAGGGTGCCGTGCCAGCCGTCGCGCCAGACCATGAAGCAGATCAGGAAGGCAGCGGCCCAGACCGAGCGCCAGAACACCACGGTCCAGCTGTCGCCGGCGTCGATGAAGCGGGCGATGGCGCCGCCGAAACTCCACATCAGCGCCGACAGGAAAATCAGCAGGAAGCCGATACGCTCGTCACGCGGCGAGACGACAGGCGAAACGGCTAGCGGTGATGATGATGTTTCGGTCATGATTGCGACTGTCGGCGATTTCGGGGCAGCACGATGCATAGCGAACGACAGAAACGTGCATTAATCGCGTAACGCAAAGACGAAGATCGGGCGTGATCCAGCACCGTGTTCCGTTTGGCGCACTGACTAGCGCACAGACGAGGCAAGACGGTCGTGCGGAGCTGGCAGGGATAGTTTACGATGCGAGGCTGGACGGCTGCTGCGCGACAAGAGACGTCCCGTGACGACGTAGAAATTGTATTTTGAGGCGACCCTATGGATGAGCCATTCTACAAGACAGCGGCGACTGGCTATGACGAGTTGTTCGCCCGCGCAACGAACTCGTTCATTCCATCCTTGCTGAAGGCAGCGCAAATTGCGCCTGCCCATCGGGTGCTCGATGTCGCAACGGGTACAGGAGCAGCAGCGCAAGCTGCAGTGATCGTGGTAGGCCCATCCGGCTCTGTGATTGCCGGCGATATCTCGCCGGCCATGCTCGAAACTGCCAAACGCAATTTGAAAAACCAGCCAATCACCCTCGCAACGTTTGACGCCCACGCGCTCCCTTACGAGGATGGTCGGTTCGATGCGGTGATCTGTCAGCTTGGGCTCATGTTCTTCTCGGACCCGCTTGGAGCTCTTTCGGAGTTTCGTCGGGTTCTGCGCCCCAACGGCTGGACTGCAGTTAGCGTGACGACGACGCCGGAGCGCTCGCTGTTCGCCAGAATAGGCGCGGTAATCGCCCGTTGCGCACCTGAAAAAGCTGAAAAGCTAAATCGCTTCTTCTCCATCCCTGACGCGACATGCTTGCATTCCTTGCTCCACCGCGCCGGGTTTCAAGAGGTTTATGTCCAGCTTGAAACTCGGCCCATCAAATTCTCATCTTTCGACGATTATTTCAGCGGAATCACCAAAGGAGCAACATTGAGCGGTCAGGAGTATGTCCAGCTTCCTCCAGATATGCAGGTCACAGTGCGCGAGGAAGTCTGGCGCGGGCTGGCTTCGCCGAGCGTTGGAGAGCCGCTGACGATTGAGATGGACGTTCTGATAGGCAGCGGTGGGCGATAGAACAATGCGCCGGGCGCAATTTGATGGAAACGCTGTGCCCGTCACTGGAAATCGAACGCGCTTAGTCCGGTCACCATCTCGTCGAGGCCGAGCGGGCGCGTCACCGGCGGCTCGGCGCGGGCGAGGCAGCCGATGCGTTCGCACAGCCGGCAGGCCGGGCCAATCGGCGTAGCCGGACTGGCGCCCTGCCCGGCTTTTGCGTCCGCCGCGGCAGCCGGCCCCGACAGTGCCGCGCCGTAAACGGTCTCGTCACGAAAGCCGATGTCGCAGCCGAGCAGAAGTGCGGTACGGCGCGGACGCTCCGAAAACGAGCCTTGTGGCCCTTCGAGCGTGCGGGCGACGCAGAGGAACTCGGCGCCGTCGGGCATTTCCACCGCCTCGACGAAGATCTGGCCGGGCTGGGTAAAGGCGGCATGCACGGGAAGTTTTGGACAGCCGCCGCCGAAGCGGCTCTGCGGAAATCCCTGGCTGCCAGCCTTGCGGAAGCGGTTGCCGGCATTGTCGACCTCGAGCATGAAGAACGGCACGCCCGACGTGCCCGGCCGCTGCAGCGTGGTCAACCGGTTCGCCGCCTGCTCGAAGGAGACGCCGAAGCGCGAGCGCAGCACGTCGACGTCGTAACGCGCGCGTATCGCGGCTGCGTGAAAGGATTGATAGGGCATCATCAGCGCGTGCGCGGCGTAGCGGCCAAGCTCGAAGCGGGCGAGCCGGCGGGCCTCATCCGTGGTCAGCTTCAGCGCCTGGATCTCGCTTGCGACGGCGACCGTCATGCGAATCAGGCAGGCCTCCATCGCCACCTCGCGCAACTGGTCGAACGGCGACAGGCGCTCGGACAGGAACAGACGCTGCGAATGGCGGTCGTAGCGGCGGCGCCAGTTCGGCATGGTGGCGACCGGCAGCACCTTGACGACGATGCCGTATTCGCGCTTCAGCCAAGCCTTCAGCGCACCGAGCAGATCGTCGCCTGGATCGAGCACCGAGGTGAATGCCTCGGCCTCCGCTTCGAGCGCGGCAAAATGGTTCGGACGGCGCTCGAAAATCTCGTGCACCTCGTCGATCGGCAGGCGGGCGCCGGACAGTGCCGTCGCTTTGCCCTCACGCGCCAGGAGCTCGTTGAGGTCGGAAAGGCGCTCGGCCTGCTCGCGATAAGCGCGAAACAGTTTTATCACCGCGGCGGAAGCGTTGGGCGCCGCCTCGGCAAGCTCGATCAGCTCCTGGTCACCGGGCAATTCGCCGACCAGCAGCGGATCTGAAAACACTTCCTTCAAGGCGGCGACCGAACCCCTCGCCTCGCCCTGCAATTCATGCGGGTCGACCTTGTAGACAGACGCCAGCTTGAGGATCAGCTGAACCGTCAGCGGCCGCTGGTTGCGCTCGATGAGATTGAGGTAGGACGGCGAGATGCCGAGCCCTTCGGCCATCGCCGTCTGGGTCAGGCCCTTGGCGCTGCGGATGCGGCGGATGCGCGGCCCGGCGAAGATCTTCTGATCGGCCACTCGGCTGTCCTTGACAGACTTTACATGACTCCGCGCGGCGCTGCCATGCCGGCCCTTTACAATCATGACAGATTTACAGCGCATGACTGTCAAACGCAACACAGGTTTTCCCTTATTTTCCAGCCAATCCTCTGGTTTTCCTCGCCGGTCTCGCGCCAAAATGTAAATGCTGTCACACCCAAACGACGCAGATATTTTCATGAGGCGGCGTTTCCATCCCAGCAACTATCTGTCGGAGCGACCAATGACTGATTTTTACAACCTCGTCCCCTCGGCGCCAGAAGGCCGCTTCGACGGCATCGAGCGGCCCTACTCGCCGGACGATGTGAAGCGGCTGCGCGGTTCGGTCCAAATCCGGCAGAGCCTCGCCGAAATGGGCGCCAACCGGCTCTGGAAGCTCATCCATGAAGAGGACTTCGTCAACGCGCTTGGCGCCATGTCGGGCAACCAGGCGATGCAGCAGGTCCGTGCCGGGCTGAAGGCGATCTACCTGTCCGGATGGCAGGTTGCGGCCGATGCCAACACCGCCTCCGCCATGTATCCGGACCAGTCGCTTTATCCCGCCAATGCGGCGCCCGAACTGGTCAAGCGCATCAACCGCACCCTGCAGCGCGCCGACCAGATCGAGACCTCGGAAGGCAAGGGGCTTTCGGTCGACACCTGGTTCGCGCCTGTTGTCGCCGATGCCGAAGCCGGCTTCGGCGGACCGCTCAATGCCTTCGAGATCATGAAGGCCTTCATCGAGGCGGGTGCCGCCGGCGTCCATTACGAGGACCAGCTGGCGTCGGAGAAGAAATGCGGCCATCTCGGCGGCAAGGTGCTGATCCCGACCGCGGCACACATCCGCAACCTCAACGCCGCGCGGCTTGCTGCCGACGTCATGGGCACGCCGACGCTGGTCGTGGCGCGCACCGACGCGGAAGCGGCAAAGCTGCTCACCTCCGACATCGACGAGCGCGACCAGCCCTTCGTCGACTATGGCGCCGGCCGTACCGTGGAGGGCTTCTATCAGGTCAGGAACGGCATCGAGCCCTGCATCGCACGGGCCGTCGCCTACGCGCCCTACGCCGACCTGATCTGGTGCGAAACCTCCAAGCCGGATCTGGCGCAGGCCAAAAAGTTCGCCGAGGGCGTGCACAGGCAGCATCCCGGCAAGCTTCTCGCTTATAATTGCTCGCCGTCGTTCAACTGGAAGAAGAACCTCGACGATGCCACGATCGCCAGGTTCCAGAAGGAACTCGGCGCTATGGGCTACAAGTTCCAGTTCATCACGCTGGCCGGTTTTCACCAGCTCAATTTCGGCATGTTCGAGCTCGCCCGCGGCTACAAGACGCGGCAGATGGCGGCTTATTCCGAGTTGCAGGAGGCTGAATTCGCGGCGGAAGCCCACGGCTACACCGCGACCAAGCACCAGCGCGAAGTCGGTACCGGCTATTTCGACGCCGTGTCGATGGCGATCAGCGGTGGCCGGTCTTCGACCACGGCCATGCATGAATCGACCGAGC
Organism: Mesorhizobium escarrei; assembly: GCF_935825525.1. Classification (GTDB taxonomy): domain Bacteria; phylum Pseudomonadota; class Alphaproteobacteria; order Rhizobiales; family Rhizobiaceae; genus Mesorhizobium; species Mesorhizobium escarrei. The sequence goes on along the minus strand of NZ_CAKXZT010000131.1, from coordinate 19,392 downwards.
ACGCCCAGTTCAAACCGGCGGCGGAATAGCAGCAACGCAACAAAATAGAGGAACGCCCCAAAGGGGGTATAAAGGAGAAGACCAATGGCATCGATAAGCCGCGTCAAGGAACGGGCGGAAGAACAGGCCACCACCATGACCGTCGACCAGCAGGCGACCATCCGCATGCTGGCCAACGACCTGCACAGGCTCAACCAGTCGGTGATGAAGGCGGTCGAGGCCGGTGTCTCGGTCGAGCTTGTGCGCTCGGCACGGCACCATGGCGGCGACGGCAACTGGGGCGACCTGCTGATCCCGGTGATCGTCACGCAGCGAAGCCTCGGCTGAGCGACATCCGACCAACCCCTGCTGGTGGATCCGGCATCACCTGCGCAGTCCCTGCGCAGGTGATTTGCGCTTGCTCAACCAGTTTGCATACGAAGCCAAAAAAGAACTTGCTTTAAATTTTAACCGTTCTTGCGATATTCTCGATGTCAGCCATTTCAACTTGACATAGGCAGCGATCTGACGGCAATTGTTTCGAAAGTTTCAACCCTGCATTGCAACCGACGAGTGCCCGCCCCGCTGATGCGCCCCTTGAATCGCACTGTAAACCAGCTGAGTTTGATGAGCCGGAATGTAGGCCCCGAAATGCTCGCGGACTTCACCCGCGTCCTCGTCGTCGGAAAATCGCCGGTCAACCGGGTGGTGGTTTCGAAAATCGTCGAACGATCCGGGCTCAAACCGGTCTCGGAATCGCCTGAAACGGCAGCAACGACGCTGCGCTCGCTGATTCCCGGAGCGATCGTCCTCGATGGCGGAGCCGACAACAAGGACTGCGCCGCGCTGATGTCTGGTATCGACGCGCTGCGACGCATCTCGGGCAGGTCGCGTCCCTCGGTGATCCTGCTCTCGACCAAAAGCGGCACACCGGAGAGCCTCGGCCTGCCGAGCGTCGTCGATGCGGTGGTCGTCAAACCGATCACGACCGAACGGCTGCAGCCGGTGATCGACCATTTGATCGGGCTCGGACGCAGCTAGCCGGCATCCGATCCGGCTCACACGCCCTTCCTCGCTTCTTGCGATCGAATCTGGATATCTTATGTCAGTATGTGACCGCCTGACAGCGAACGCCGCCCGATGTCCTTTTGCAATTGCGACGCATCTGGGATAGCACCTTCGAACAAATCGGCAGGCATGTTCCGACTTCGCGACATGGCTGTCGATATTGGCGGATCATGACATGTCCTCAGAACAGACCATCGCCGCGCTTTGCAGGGAACTCGGACTGCGCATCACCGGCCCGCGCCGCGTCATCATGCGCGTTCTATCCGAATCCAGCGACCATCCGGATGTGGTGGAACTCCATCGCCGTGTTGTCGCCATCGAGCCGACGATCTCGCTCGCCACTGTCTATCGCACCGTCAGCCTTCTGCGCGAAAAGGGCATACTGGAGCGGCACACCTTCGGCGATCGGCGCGCCAGATACGAAACCGTTCCCCGCGAGCATCACGATCATCTCATCAACATCGAGACCGGAGATGTCATCGAGTTCCAGTCGGCGGAGATCGAGCGGCTCCAGGAGGAAATCGCTCGACAGCACGGATTCACCATCATCAGCCACAGACTGGAGATCTACGTGAAGCCGATCCAGAGAGCGCGACGCTCTCGTCAGACCAGAGAATGACCGCCAGTTTCTAGCCCTCCCCGCTGATCTCCATTCGGCCGGCTTTGAGGGTGGTGGCTGCGAAGGCAGCGATGAAGGCGGCGGACAGCATGAGAACGATGGTCGGAGCCGGTGCGCTGTCGATGAAGAAGGACAGATAGACGCCGAGAAACGATGCGGCGACCGCGATCGCCACCGACAGGATCAGCATGGCGCTGAACTTCCTTGTCAGCAGGAAGGCGATGGCGCCAGGCGCGATCAGCATGGCGATGGCCATGATGATGCCGACCGCCTTCAGCGCGCCGACGATGGTGAGCGAGATCAGGCAAAGAAGGCCGTAATGGAGCAGGTTGACCCGAAGACCAACCGCGCGAGCCTGAGCCGGGTCGAAGGCGTGCAGCAGGAAGTCGCGCCACTTGATGCCGATGATGCCGGCCGTGATCGCAGCAATGAGCCCGGTTTCGACGATGTCGCGCAGGCCGATGCCAAGAACGTCGCCGAACAATATGTGGTCGAGATGCACGTCGGACTGGATTTTTACGTAGAGCACCAGGCCGAGGCCGAACATGCCGGAGAAGACGATGCCCATTACCGTGTCCTGCTTGATGCGGCTGTTGTCCTTGAGGAAGCCGGTGGCGAGAGCGCAGACCATCCCGGCGGCGAAGGCACCGATCGAATAGGGGAATCCGAGGATGTAAGCGATGACCACGCCGGGAAAGACGGCGTGGCTGATGGCGTCGCCCATCAGCGACCAGCCCTTGAGAACGAGAAAACAGGAGAGCAGCGCCGTCGGCACAGCGACCAGAACCGAAGCAATCAGGGCATTGACCATGAAGCCGAACTGGAAGGGGGCAAGCAGCGTATCGAGGATGCTCATCGGCTGGCCTCCAAGGCCCTCGCCGAGCGGCGGCGGGCTGCCAGCATTCCATGCTTGGGAGCGAAGAAGAAGGCGGCGAGAAAGATCAGCGTCTGCAACACGACGATGATGCCGCCGGTGGCGCCGTCGAGGAAATAGCTGACATAGGCGCCGGTGAAACTCGTCGCCGCGCCGATGACGACCGCGATGACGAGCAGGCGCGGAAAGCGGTCCGTCAAAAGATAGGCGGTTGCGCCGGGGGTCACCACCATGCAGATGACCAAGAAAGCGCCAACGGTCTGAAGCGCGGCGACCGTGGAGGCCGATAGCAGCATGAAGAACATGATCTTGAGCGCGCTCGGGTTGAGGCCGATCGAGCGGGCATGGCTCTCGTCGAAGAAGACCACCATCAGATCCTTCCATTTCACCAGCAGGATGGCGAGCGAGGCGAAGCCTATGATGGCGAGCTGAAGCGTGTCTTCCGGAGTGATGGCCAGGATGTTGCCGAGCACGATCGTCTGGATATTCACCGAGGTCGGCGACAGCGACACCATGAACAAGCCGAGGCCGAAGAAGGAGGAGAAGATCAGGCCGATGATGGCGTCTTCCTTCAGCTTGGTGCGCTGGTTGAGGAAGAGCATCGCCGCAGCGGCGAGCCCGCCGGAGAAGAAGGCGCCGATGGAGAACGGAAGGCCAAGCATATAGGCGCCGGCGACGCCCGGCACGATCGAATGCGAGAGCGCGTCACCGATCAGCGACCAGCCTTTCAGCATCAGATAGCAGGACAGGAAGGCGCAGACACCGCCGACCAGGGCGGACACCCACATGGCGTTGAGCATATATTCGTAGCCGAACGGCTCGAGCAGGACACTCATTCGTCCGGTTCCCGCATCTTGTGCTGCATGGCTCCGTTCTCTCCGTAGAAGACCAGTGGCCGCTCGTCGTCGGTGATGACGGCAAGGCGGCGCTTGTCGTCGTCTTCATGCAGCCCGGCGCCGCCCAGCACGAAATGACGCAAGGCGCCGCCGAACGCCTTTTCCAGATTCGCCTGCGTGAAGGTCTGGCCTGTCGGCCCGTAGGCAAGGACCGTGTTCCGGAGCAGCACGGCACGGTCGCAGAACTCCGGCACGCTACCCAGATTATGCGTCGAGACCAGCATCACTCGGCCTTCGCGCCGGAGTGCGCGCAGCAGTTCGACGATGGCGTCCTCGGTCCTGACGTCGACGCCGGTGAAGGGCTCGTCGAGCAGGATGACGCGCCCGTCCTGCGCCAGCGCCCGAGCGAGGAAGACTCGCTTCCTCTGCCCGCCAGAAAGCTCGCCGATCTGGCGCTTGCGGAAATCGCTCATGCCGACACGCGCAAGCGCTGATGTAACCGCCTCGCGATCGGCCGCCTTCGGAATGCGCATCATGCCCATATGGCCGTAGCGACCCATCATGACGACGTCCTCGACCAGGACTGGAAAGTTCCAGTCGACCTCCTCGGCCTGCGGCACATAGGCGACGACGTTCTTCCTCAGCGCGGCCGCGGCCGGCTGTCCGAGAACAAGAATCTCTCCCTTTGCCAGCCGCACGAAGCCCATGATGGCTTTGAACAGCGTCGACTTGCCCGAGCCGTTGACACCGACGAGCGCCGTGATCGTGCCGGTCGGAATTTCAAAGCTCGCATCCCGCAGCGCCGTGTGGCCGTTGCGATAGGTGACGGTCGCGCCCCGGACGGCGAGACCGCCGCCCGCATCCTCGGGCGCGGCGGCAAGAGGCGGAACGGCTCTGTTCATTGCGACAGCCCTGCGGCGAGGCCTTTCTGAATTGTATCCGATGTCACACGCAGCAGGTCGATATAGGTCGGCACAGGGCCGTCCGCCTCGCTGAGCGAGTCGACGTAGAGCACGCCGCCGTAATGCGCTCCTGTCTCTCGCGCGACCTGCCGGGCCGGCTTGTCCGATACGGTGCTTTCGCTGAAGACGGCGACGATCTTGTTTTCCCGGACGGCGTCGATCACCTTGCGAACCTGCTGCGGTGTACCCTGCTGGTCAGCGTTGATCGGCCACAAATAAAGCTCCTTCAGCTCGAAATCGCGTGCGAGGTAGGAGAAAGCGCCTTCGCTCGACACCAGCCAGCGCCTGTCCTGCGGGATCGAGGCAAGCTTCTCGCGGATCGGCGCGACGGCCGCCTCTATCTTTGCCTTGTAGGCTTCCGCATTGGCCTTGTAGGTCTCGGCATGCGCTGGATCGTGCTCGACGAAGGCGTCGCGGATGTTGTCGACGTAGATCAGCGCGTTTGTCGGCGACATCCAGGCATGCGGATTCGGTTTGCCTGTATAGGGTCCCTCGTCGATGCTCATCGGATTGACGCCCTCGGAGACGATGGCGCCGGGCACGTCGCTGAGGTTCTGGAAGAACTTTTCGAACCAGATTTCGAGGTTGAGCCCGTTCCACAGAATGAGCTGTGCGCCCTGCGCCCGCTGAATGTCGCCCGGCGTCGGCGCGTAATTGTGGATCTCCGCGCCCGGCTTGGTGATCGATTCCACGATCGCTGCGTCGCCCGCCACGTTCTTCGCCATGTCGGCGATGACGGTGAAGGTCGTCACGGCCTTGAATTTTTCCTGCGCTTTGGCTGGGCTTGAAGCCACTGCCGCAGCGAAAACCGCAGCCATCAACCCGACGACAACCAATCGCCCGTATCTCTCGATCATCAAAATCTCCTGTCGCGATTTACTCGCATGGGCAGCGGGCACTGTGACGCCACGCTTGTCGCATATTCTGCAATTGCGACTGATTTGCAAGTAGAAAACGATTTTGCATCGTGGATTGTACAAGAGCCGCGCGATGGAGGGGGCCGCGCGATGGGGTCAGCGACAGCGCGGCTCTTTTGGCGGAGCCGGCAACAAGGATTGCGAAACGCCGGCACCGGTGCGCTGCGGCGCACGTCCGGTTCGACGCCGAGACACGCGATCAGCCGGCTTTCCCGATGCTTTCGACCAGCCCGGGCAGTTCCGAGAGATCGGCAATCTGGCGGAAGCGAGGCGCGGTGACCGGCGGCTCGACATGTTCCAGCACCCAGGTCAGCTCATGCGGCACGTGGATGCCCCAACTGCCGGCCTCGATGGCCGGCACCACGTCCGACTTGAGCGAATTGCCGACCATCATGCTTTTTTCGGCGCCATCACCGTGTCGGCTGAAGATGCTGACGTAAGTGGCGGGGCTCTTGTCGCTGACGATCTCGACGGCATCGAACAGGTCACCAAGGCCCGATTGCGCCAGCTTGCGTTCCTGATCGAAAAGGTCGCCCTTGGTGATCAGCACCAGGCGATAGGTATCCGCCAGTTTTTCAACGGTTTCGCGCGCGTGAGGCAGCGCCTCGATCGGATGGCCAAGCATCTCGCGGCCCGCGGCGAGAATCTCGGCGATGACCGAGGCCGGCGCGCGACCCTCGGTAATCTCGATCGCCGTTTCGATCATCGACAGGGTAAACCCTTTGATGCCGAAGCCGTATACGGCGAGGTTGCGCTTCTCGGCCTCCAGCAGTCTTGCCGAGATGTGCTCCTCCTCGGCATGATCGGCGAGCAGCGCGGCAAAGCGTTTTTCGGTGATGCGGAAGAACTGCTCGTTCTGCCAGAGCGTGTCGTCGGCATCGAAGCCGATCGTGGTCAATTGACGATTGTTCCGCATTCGACGTCTTCAACCGAGGTCATTGAACTTGCGTCGAACCTAAGCTGCTTGCGGCGGTTTTCAACTGGGCAGGCGAACGCAACCGCGCTCCCCTTCCCTTCCATCACCGGCCCCGGCTATACTCCCAAATCCGCAACCCAATCTGGTGAATGATGCCGCCTGCAAAAAAGGAAGTCCGTCCGTCGAGCCGCGGAGGACGTATCCGCACGCCTGCCTTCGTGAAAAATCAACGTGGTGTGAAAAACTGGAAGGAAGTCGGCGCCTGGCTGGCATGGCGCGGCATCGAGGATATCGAATGCATCACGCCCGACCAGGCGGGTGTTGCGCGCGGCAAGATGATGCCGTCGAAGAAATTCACCTCCAACACCTCGCTGGCGCTGCCTTCGGCGGTGTTCATGACGACGATCTCCGGCGGCTACCCGGAGGACGGCAACGGCTTCCACTATCCGGAGGACGACGGCGACCTCAAGCTGATGCCGGACCTTTCGACGCTGACCGTGGTGCCGTGGGAAGAGGACCCGACGGCGGCGGTTATCTGCGATCTCGTCCACCAGGACGGCCGCTCGGTCGAGTTCACGCCGCGCAACGTGCTGAAGCGTGTGCTTGCCGCTTACGACAAGCGCGGGCTGAGGCCGGTGGTGGCGCCCGAGATCGAGTTCTACCTGGTGCGCAAGAATCCCGATCCGGACTACCCGCTGACCCCGCCGGTCGGGCGTTCAGGACGGGCGATCGGCGGTGGCGCCGGCTATTCGATCGCCGGCGTCAACGAGTTCGACGAACTGATCGACGACATCTACCATTTCTCCGAAAGCCAGGGCCTTGAGATCGACACGCTGATCCACGAGGAAGGCGCCGGCCAGCTCGAGATCAATCTGCGCCACGGCGATCCGATCGAACTGGCCGACCAGGTGTTCATGTTCAAGCGCACCATCCGCGAGGCGGCGCTGAAGCATGAGATTTATGCCACCTTCATGGCCAAGCCGATCCAGGGGCAGCCCGGGTCGGCCATGCATATCCACCAATCGATCATCGACAAGAAGACCGGCAGGAACGTCTTTTCTGCCGAGGACGGCTCGGAAACCGAAGCCTTCTTCCATTTCCTCGGCGGCATGCAGAAACATGTGCCGAACGCGCTGGTAATGTTTGCGCCCTACGTCAATTCCTACCGCCGGCTGACGCAGTCGGCTTCGGCGCCGGTCAACAACAAATGGGGCTACGACAACCGCACCACCGCCTTCCGTGTTCCGCGCTCCGACCCGGCAGCCAGGCGGGTCGAGAACCGCATCCCCTCCTCCGACGCCAATCCCTATCTGGCGATGGCCGCATCGCTCGCCTGCGGGCTGATCGGCATGACCAACAAGATCAAGGCCGAACCGCCGGTTCTCACCACCGCCAACGAAGCCGAGATCGACCTGCCGCGCAGCCTACTCGAGGCGGTCGACCTGTTCGAAGCCGACGGGGAACTCTGCGCGCTGCTCGGCAAGTCGTTCGCCGCCACCTATGCGGCGATAAAGCGGGCGGAATTCGAGACCTTCATGGAAGTGATCAGCCCGTGGGAGCGGGAGTATTTGTTGTTGAATGTGTGAGTGGAGAGTGAGTAGTGAGTAGGAATTAGGAATTAGGGGCTTGGACGGTACCGACACTCATCCTGACTTATTTCTCCTCGAACTGCCGTTCACTACTCACTACTCACTACACACTACTCACTACTCACTACTCACTACTTACTACTTACTACTTACTACTTACTACTTACTACTGACTACTGACTACTCACTTTTCTTTCCCGACCGCACATGAAATACCAATCCCCAATCTCCCCCGGCCGCTCCTGGTATGAGGACACGGCCGGTCCACGGCCCGAATACCCGGCGCTCGACGGTGACCTGAAGTGCGACGTCGTCGTCGTTGGCGGCGGCTTCACTGGCCTGTCGGCGGCGGTGCACCTCGCCAAGGCGGGCAGCAAAGTCGTGCTGATCGAAGCGCATCGTTTCGGCGACGGCGCATCGGGCCGCAATGGCGGCCAGCTCGGCACCGGTCAGCGTGCCTGGGCCGAGGAGCTCGAAGCGGAATACGGCTTTTCCCGCGCCAAGGCGCTGTTCGATCTCGCCGAAGAGGCCAAGGCGCATCTCCTCGAATTCGCCGCCGCCAACAAGATCGAGATCGACTACATGCCCGGCCAGATGTCGGTGGCGCACAAGCAGCGCTATGTCGACGACTACAAGGCACATGCCGAGATCATGGCGAACCGCTTCGGCTATCCGCACATCAGCTTCATGGACGCCAAGGAGACGGCGGAGCGGTTGGGCTCGGCGCGCTATTTCGGCGGCACCCGCGACACCGGCACCGGGCACATCCATCCGCTGAAGCTGGTGATCGGCACGGCAAAAGTGGCGGCGCAGGCGGGCGCGCAGCTGTTCGAGCAGACGCCGGCGACCGCCATCGCGTCCGTTGGCGGCAAGGTCAGGGTCACGACGCCGAAAGGCACGATATCCGCCGAGAAATGTCTCGTCGGCGTCAACGCCCATGGCGGCACGCTCGAGCCGATCAGTGCCGCGCACATCATGCCGATCGGCTCCTTCATCGGCGCGACGGTGCCGCTTGGGGATTCAAACGTGCTGCCGGGCGGTGAGGCGGTCGACGATTCCCGCTTCGTCGTGCGCTATTTCCGCAAATCGACGGATGGGCGGCTGCTGTTCGGCGGGCGCGAGATCTACGCGGTCAACGATCCGAAAGACATCCATGTCCACATCCGCCGGCAGATCGCCGAGCTTTACCCTGAACTCAGGGATGTCGAGATCACCCATGGCTGGGGCGGCTATGTCGGCATCACAATGCCGAGAAAACCGTTCGTGCGCGAGGTGATGCCCAATGTGATCTCGGTCGGCGGCTATTCCGGCCACGGCGTCATGCTGTCGAACTTTTTCGGCAAGCTCTATGCCGAAACCGTCGCCTGCAACCGGGACCGGCTGAGGCTGATCGAGGACCTGAAGATTCCGGCCTTTCCCGGGGGCCGGCGCTTCCGCGCGCCTCTGCTGTTTCTTGCGCTCAACTGGTATGCATTGAGGGACCGCATATAACCACAGGTTGCAAAATCCCTTGCAAGTTGCAGAATCGATCGTAAAGGTGCAGAATCCGCCCGGCAAGGGCGCAGTGATGCCACAATCGCCGGCAAAGGATGCCGGTTCTGGGCAGTCGAAGGGGGATTTTGCGGGCCTGCCCGCGTTGGATTGGGACCGATGCCGACCAGATGCCGGTTGCCCGGCACAGGTCGTAAGAACGTTGGCCCGCAAATGGAGGTTGCAAGAGTGAGAGAGCCCTTCAGTTTCGGCGCGCCGGAACGACGGCGCTTTGCGATGCAGTTTGGCTACGACATGCAGCCCAGGTTCTGGCGGCAAATCCGGTCGAACCTGCATCTGGTCATCGCCGCGTTTGGCACAGCAGCGCTGCTTGGCATGGCCGCGGTGGCGCTATGGCTGGCATTGCCGGCCAGCGAGAGACAAGCGGTCGCCAGTCCCGAGCAGATCGTTTCCAGCATTCCGGTGAAAACGACAAGGATCATGCCGGCTGCGGCGTCGAGGGTAGCCGCGGCGCAGCCAGGTGCGAGCAAGGCCGATGCGATTTCGCCGGCGGTGGTTGCAGCCAAGGCCGAGATAGCGGCGCTGGCGCCCAATGACCCTCGCTGGACAGGATCGGGACCGAAGACCGCATCCGGCCAGGTGGCGGGCCAGGCTGAAAAAGCAGACAGGCCGTCTGCTGCGGCGGCATTCGCCGATCCGGCAGCGAAAACCAAAGTGGCAGCATTGATTGCCAAAGTCGCTGCTCCCACCAAGACGGCGACGGACGCTGCGCCAACCGCTGCCATCCCCACCCCGAAGCCGCTGCCGGCCGCGACACAGACGGATGGCACCCAGGCCAAGGTCGAGGCCAAGCAAGCAAGCGCGGCAGACACCGGACGCATCCTCAGGGGCGTCACCATGCGCACCGGTCCAAAGAACAGTGCGGCCGCCATCGTCACCATTCCAGCCAAGACCTCGGTTCAGGTGATGGGCTGCAAGAAATGGTGCCAGATCGTCTACAACGGCAAACGCGGCTGGATCTACAAGAGCTTCGTCAAGACCGGCGCCTAATGCATGTCGCGCAAAAGCATGCCCTCGGGCTTGAGGCGAGGGTGCGCAGCGGTTTTGCGACAACGACATGCATAAAAACAAGAACCTAAAACGCGTCGCATGAGCCCATTCAAACGCGACGCGCTTTAGGATTGGCCTGGCCATTCTTTGACGTTGCCCACGGCTCTTTTGGCTGCCGCAATCAGCCGCCCGGGTGCGAGGGCCGGGCAAGTCGAACTTGAAACCGACAGGGCCGGACGGCTCAGATGCACCGTCCGCCGTCGACCTCCAGCGCCACGCCAGTGACGAAGGCCGCCTCGTCCGAAGCCAGCCAGAGCGCCGCGTTGGCTATGTCGAGCGGCGTCGAAAGCCGGCCAAGCGGTATCGACGCGCGGAATTTCTCGCGGATTTCGGGTGTGTCGGCGCCCATGAATTTTTCCAGCATGCCGGTCTCGCCGGCGACCGGGCACAGGCAGTTGACGCGGATGTTCTTCGGCGCGAGTTCCACCGCCATGGATTTGGTCGCGGTGATCGCCCAGCCCTTCGACGCATTGTACCAGGTGAGGCCTGGCCGCGGCCTGATGCCGGCGGTCGAAGCCGTGGTCAGGATGACGCCGCCGCCTTGTCTATCCATCACCGGCACGACCGCCAGAGCGGCGTGGTAGATCGCCTTCATGTTGACGGCCGTGATCAGATCGAAGGTCGTCTCGTCGACCTCGAGCATATCGCCGTTGCGATGGGTGTAGCCGGCATTGTTGACTATGATGTCGATGCGGCCGAAGGCACTCTTTGCGGCATAGACCATCTCGTCGAACTCGGAACGGGTCGAGACGTCCGTCTGGGTCCAGATCGCCGCCCGGCCGATCTCGTTGGCGACGCGTTCGGCGCCCTTGGCGTTGAGGTCGGCGACAACGACCTTGGCGCCCTCCTCGGCAAAACGCTTGGCCATGCCCTCGCCGAAGCCTGACGCGGCACCGGTGATGATGGCAACTTTGTTTTCCAGGCGCATGGCTTTCTCACTCATGATTGAAGACACGGCAGCCTCCGGCAATGGCCGCCGAAAGATCAGTATACTCTCGATTTCTCCTTTGGCTTTCGCCTCGATCCCACTCTATGCTGCATCTGCGAAGGCCTCCCGGAACCACCTCGCCGACAAGCGTCCGGGTTGCGCCAGTGTCAAGGGCGCACCTCAGAACAATCGGCAATCACCCGATTGGCCCTGAGATGTGACGCTGTGTCACTGGAAAATCTAAATCGATTAGATTATATCAACCGCGATACAGCGAGCGGCGTTAGAGCGGACAGACCATGACCAGTCAGATCATTCCCGTCGACCCTTTCGACTTCATCATTTTCGGCGGCACCGGCGATCTGTCGGAACGCAAGCTTTTGCCGTCGCTATATCACCGCCAGCGCGGCCATCAGTTTTCCGAACCGACGCGCATCATCGGCACCTCGCGCTCGAAAATGACCGACGAGGAATTCCAGGACTTCGCCAGGCAGGCGATTTCCGACCATGTGAAACCGGCCGATATCGACGCCGCGGAGCTGAAGACGTTCCTTGCCCGGCTTTCCTACGTCTCGGCTGACGCGACAACCGGCGCGGGCTTCGACAAATTGAAGAAGGCGATCGGCGACAGCGAATGCATCCGCGCCTTCTATCTGGCGGTTGCGCCGGCGCTGTTCGGCGATATCTCGCATAAGCTGAAGGAGAACGGGCTGATCACGCCGAACTCGCGCATCGTGCTGGAGAAGCCGATCGGGCGCGATCTCGCCTCGGCGCGCGAGCTCAACGATCTGGTCGGCGACGATTTTCATGAAAGCCAGATTTTCCGCATCGATCACTATCTCGGCAAGGAAACGGTGCAGAACCTGATGGCGCTGCGCTTTGCCAATGCGCTCTACGAGCCGCTGTGGAATTCCGCCAATGTCGACCATGTGCAGATCACCGTGGCCGAGACCGTCGGCCTCGAAGACCGCGTCACCTACTACGACAAGGCCGGTGCGCTGCGCGACATGGTGCAGAATCATATGCTGCAGCTTCTCTGCCTCGTTGCCATGGAGGCGCCGTCGTCGATGGACGCCGACGCCGTGCGCGACGAAAAGCTGAAGGTTCTGCGCGGGCTGAAACGCATCAACGGCAACGAAGCCCCCAAGCACACGGTACGCGGCCAATACCGTGCCGGGGCCTCGGCCGGCGGGCCGGTGAAAGGCTATGTCGAGGAGCTCGGCAAGAACAGCAACACCGAGACCTTCGTCGCGCTCAAGGCCGAAATCGGCAACTGGCGCTGGGCGGGCGTGCCGTTTTATCTCAGGACGGGCAAGCGGCTGGCGACGCGCGTCTCGGAGATCGTCATCGAATTCAAGCCAATCCCGCATTCGATCTTCGGCGACAGCGCCGGGCCGATCTCCGCCAACCAGCTGGTCATCCGGCTGCAGCCCGACGAAGGCGTCAAGCAGTTCATCATGATCAAGGATCCGGGGCCGGGCGGCATGCGGCTGCGCCAGATCCCGCTCGATATGAGCTTTGCGCAATCTTTCGACGGCCGCGCCCCCGATGCCTATGAAAGACTGATCATGGACGTCATCCGTGGCAACCAGACGCTGTTCATGCGCCGCGACGAGGTCGAGGCGGCGTGGAAGTGGATCGACCCGATCCAGGACGCATGGGAAAGCGCCAGGCAGGAGGCGCAGGGCTATACCGCCGGCACATGGGGCCCCTCGGCCTCGATTGCGCTGATCGAACGCGACGGGCGGACATGGCACGAGAGCAATTAAGCAGCGCCGCTTACAGCTGGCACGCGTTCGCCGAACGCCAGGACCTGGCGGCAGCACTTGCCGGCCACGTCGCAGGCCGCCTGACCGATGCGATCGCTGAGCGCGGCACGGCATTGCTCGCCGTTTCCGGCGGCACCACGCCGGCGAAATTTTTCGCATCGCTTTCGAGCATCCCGATCGCCTGGAACAAGGTCACGGTGACGCTGGTCGACGAGCGTTGCGTGCCGGTCTCCTCTCCGCGCTCCAACGCCGGGCTGGTCGCCGCCAATCTTTTGCAAAACGCCGCCGCAACCGCACGTTTCGTGCCGCTCTACCAAGAGGCGGAAAGCATCGGGGATATGTGGGAGGCGGCCGATAGCAGGATGTTGCGGTCGCTGCCCTGGCCGCTCGATGTGGTCGTGCTTGGCATGGGAACCGATGGCCATACCGCGTCGTTTTTTCCTGACGCCGACAATCTGGAAAAACTGCTCGACCCGTCCTCGGAAAGGGTCGTATTCCCGGTTCACGCGGCAAGCGCCGGCGAGCCGCGGCTGACGCTTTCGCTGGCGCGGATCGTCAGGGCCGGCTTCCTCGCATTGCACATCGAAGGTGAAGACAAGCGCAAGGCATTCGAAAGCGCGATGGCATCGCAACCGCGAAAACCCATTCGTGCCGTGCTCGACGCAGCCGAGAGGCCCGTAGAGGTTTTCTGGGCACCCTGATTTCAACTTGCCGAGGTCCCGGCAGATCGCCGGACGGTGTTTGCGGGACCTCACCTGAAAGGACCGACGCCATGACCGCGAGACGCGACATCGAAGCCATCACCGAGCGCATCCGCCAGCGCTCCAGGCCGGGCCGCGAAGCCTACCTCGGCCGCATCGCCGAGGCCTCGAGCCGCACCGCCAACCGGGCCGTGCTGTCGTGCGGCAACCTCGCCCATGGCTTTGCCGTGTGCAGCCCTTCGGAAAAGCTGGCACTGGGTGGCGACCGGGTGCCGAACCTCGGCATCATCACCTCCTATAACGACATGCTGTCGGCGCATCAGCCTTTCGAGACTTATCCGGCGCTGATCAAGGACGCGGCGCGCGAAGCCGGCGGCATTGCCCAGGTCGCCGGCGGCGTGCCGGCGATGTGCGACGGCGTCACGCAAGGCCAGCCCGGCATGGAGCTGTCGCTGTTCTCGCGCGATGTGATCGCCATGGCGGCGGCGATCGGCCTGTCGCACAACATGTTCGATGCCGCCGTCTATCTCGGCGTCTGCGACAAGATCGTGCCGGGGCTGGTGATTGCGGCGCTGACCTTCGGCCATCTGCCGGCGGTGTTCATTCCGGCCGGGCCGATGACGACGGGCCTGCCCAATGACGAGAAAGCCAAGGTCCGCCAGCTCTATGCCGAAGGCAAGGCAGGACGGGCCGAGTTGCTCGAGGCCGAGTCCAAATCCTATCACGGGCCGGGAACCTGCACCTTCTACGGCACGGCGAACTCCAACCAGATGCTGATGGAGATCATGGGCCTGCACACGCCGGGCGCCTCCTTCGTCAATCCGGGCACGCCGTTGCGCGACGCGCTGACCCGGGAGGCGACTAAGCGGGCGCTGGCGATCACCGCGCTCGGCAACGCCTACACGCCGGCCGGCCGGATGATCGACGAGCGCTCGATCGTCAACGGCATCGTCGGCCTGCACGCCACCGGCGGATCGACCAATCACACCATCCACCTGATCGCCATGGCGGCCGCAGCCGGCATCGCCATTACCTGGCAGGATATTTCGAATCTTTCGGAAGCCGTGCCGCTGCTGGCGCGGGTCTATCCGAACGGCCTTGCCGACGTGAACCATTTTCACGCAGCCGGCGGGCTCGGCTTCCTGATCCGCGAACTGCTCGACGAGGGCATATTGCACGAGGACGTCCAGACGGTTTGGGGCGAAGGGCTGCGGCCTTATGCGGTCGAGGCCCGGCTCGGCCCCGATGGCGGCGTGGTGCGCGAGGCCTCGCCCCGCAAAAGCGGCGACGAGAAGGTGCTGGCGCCGTTCAAGAAGGCGTTCCAGCCGACGGGGGGATTGAAGATGCTCTCAGGCAATCTCGGCCACGCCGTCATCAAGACATCGGCGGTGAAACCGGAACGGCGCATCATCGAGGCGCCGGCCAAGGTTTTCGACAGCCAGCAAGGGCTCAACGAGGCGTTCAAGGCCGGCACGTTGACCGGCGATTTCATTGCCGTCATCCGCTTCCAGGGGCCAAAAGCCAACGGCATGCCGGAGCTGCACAAGCTGACCACCGTGCTCGGCGTCCTCCAGGATCGCGGCCAGCATGTGGCGCTGGTCACCGACGGGCGCATGTCGGGCGCCAGCGGCAAGGTGCCGGCGGCGATCCATGTGACGCCGGAGGCGGTCGAGGACGGGCCGATCGCCAGGATCCATGACGGCGACATCATCAGGCTCGACGCCGACGCCGGAACGCTGGAAGTGCTGGTGCCGGCCGGCGATTTCGCGCTGCGCCGGGCGGCGGACAGCGATCTTGTCGGCAATGAATTCGGCTTCGGCCGCGAGCTTTTCGCCGGGTTCCGGCAAATGGTCGGCCGTGCCGACCACGGCGCCAGCGCATTCGCAAACAACGCAGCGGAATTCGCACTGCAGTGAAAAAGGGCGGCTCGCGTCCGTCTGACGCTGGCCGTCGATTGCCACGCAATTTTGCCTTTTTGGCCACTATGTTACCTCTAAGTCATTATTGACTCATCTCGTGACCGGTCATTCGTAGCCGATGCAGCGGGGAACGGGATCGAGCGCTTCTGCGTCTTCAGAAACGGCAAAGTCCGACCTTTAGACTAGTCAGCGACTGACATTGGATCGTTTGCCGGAATGCCGCCGTCGAGGAACGAGAAGCCACCGGCTGGGTGTTGATGGCCACATCGGGAGGTGAACCATGGAACCGCGCGCCAAGGAACAGGAGAACCTTTCCCGACTCGAACGGGCCGCGCAACAGACTGCTGATGCGTCGCGGCAGGCAAGCCCGGATACTCGAACGTGTGCGTCCAATCCTCCTCACTCGTTCGTGTCGACATGGTTTGCGATCTCCGACTCAGGCGGAACCTATGATTCACAACCGACCCCAAGGAACACTGTTGCCGCCAATCTAGCCGTCTTATCGGTATCGGCGAAGCCGTTGATCTGTGCTAAGCCGCCGCCCGAATAGCCAAAGGAGTACATCCGTGAGCGAGCCGACCGTGGCCGAGGCGACCGACAGCATCTATGCATCGCTCCAAGCGAACAATGCCGACATCGACGCACATATCGCGGCGCTCAAAGCAGCGCTGACGCGAGAGGGGATAGAACAAGCGGTGTTCGATCCGACCAGGCTGGCGCAGACAACCGTTCGGGCCGCAAACTAATGCAGGCTTATTTTCGGCAGCGCGGCGTGAGCGTGAGGTTTTCGGCCTCGTAGGGGCGCACGCTGAGGTGCCCCGGCCCGCCGGCAATCATTGTGGTCCAGGATCCAGCGGGGAGTTCAGGCAAGTCCGCTTTTGGCTTCTGTAGGCCGACATGCGGCTTCCGGCCCCGCCGACGTCAAAATACCTAGGAAATCGGCCGACAAATGGTCAATTCAATCACCTGCGCCGGCTGCCGAGTACATCAGCGACCGATTCGCCGCTTCTTGCCTTCGGATTTGACCGGCTCAATCGCATGAATCTGCCGCCTTGAGCGCTTCGGCGCGGTCAGATTTGTCTAACGCTCCTATCCGTCGAACCGACGCGAAGAATCGTGGATAGTCGCCCGAACACAAATCGAACAAGCGGAGAAACGTCGCCACCCGATCGCCGTAGACGGAAGTCGCGGCGAGCTTCGCGTTGTTAATCGGAGAATCGAACCAGACATCGTATCCCCGGTATCCACGCCAGCGACTGTCGCGCATCTGTCGGTAGTGCATCCGCAGCCGTTCGATCGCGGCTGTCTTTGCAGCCCGCTTCTGGTCCGAGGTACTGGAGTCGTCATAGACGTGCCTTAGCTCGTCTCGGGTCTGCGACACCAGCGCAAGAAATTGAGCTCTGCGCCTCCGGTCGGCTTCGTAACGGCGCAAACCGGCAGTATCCCCATTCGCGCGCAGCCACTTTCTTACACCGGTTGTTTCGACGGCGACAGCGAACGCTTCGTTGAACGCGGAATCGTCCTGTACGTAGACGCGCTGGTGGGCCAGCTCATGGAACACCAGCCCTGCAAGACCCGCTTCATCTTGGCTGAGCATGGTGCTTAGCAGCGGGTCACTTGACCAGCCAAGCGTGGAATATGCAGTGATGCCCGTCACATAGACGTCCAGGCCCTGTCTCTGAAGCTCGACAGCGGTTTCAACCGCAGACCTTTTGGAGAAGTATCCTCGGTACGGAACGCATCCGAACACCGGAAAGCACCATGTTCGTGGCGTCAGCGAGAATTCCGGCGCGGCGAAAACGGCCCATGTCACGGCGTCCCGACCAATGTTAACATAGCTGCGGTAGCTATTGTTGTCCGGCAGCGCTAGTTCATCTATCGCAAACTGTCGGATGGCGCTCGCCGATGCCATTCGAGCGCGCAATGTCCCAGGGGTTGAAGGATCGTCGATCAGCTCTCCGACATCCTGGCGCGCCGCCATGATCTCCACGTGACCCTTCAAGGATTGTGCGTAGTAGGAAATGCTGGTGCAACCTGCCACGCCGGACACCACAATCATCGCAGCAACCGAACGAAAAAAAGCATGCATCACGGTTTGCCCACGGGATTGCTCACACGTCGGATAGGGCAATGTCGCAACTACGCCCGGTCCCAAACAGTCGCGCCAATTTGGCTAATGTCCTGGAATTGGTTTAGGTTAGACGTTCGTCCTCGGCAAGATTGTCACAATTCGGTCACTCGCCGCCAAATTGCCGAATGTCCGGACACGGCGGACTGAAGCAACGCAGCATTTTCCACTTTGAGGCGAAGTAATTCTCAACTATGGTCCGCCAGGCTTTTTGGCATGGGGGGAATATTGCCGATGGTTTTATCACGCAGGGGTGTCGTGCTCGGCGGCCTGGCGCTGGTCGCGGTGGGTGCAACCAGCAATATTGCTCAAGCCGCGGCGGCAAAATCCTTTTTCGCCGGTACCGCCAGCGACAACAATTTTGTCTATCGCAAGACCAACTTCGCCAAGATCGACAAGAGATGGCATCGCCAGATCGTCAAGTATTTCAGCAGCGAGCCGGTCGGCACCGTCGTGGTCGATACCCGCCACCACTTCCTCTACGTCATCATGGAAAACAAGACCGCCATCCGCTACGGCGTCGGCGTCGGCAAGGACGGCTTCAAATGGTACGGCCGCGCGACGATCGACCGCCGCGCGCTGTGGCCGCAATGGGTCCCGCCCCCCGAAATGCGTAAGCGCAAGCCGGACCTACCGCACATGGTCGCAGGCGGCGCGTCCAACAATCCGCTCGGGCCGCGCGCGCTCTATCTGCACCGCAACGGCGCCGACACCGGCTACCGCCTGCATGGCACGCTGGAGCCATGGAGCATCGGCACCGACGCTTCCAGCGGCTGCATCCGCATGTTCCCGGAAGACATCATCGACCTCTACCAGCGCTGCCCGATCGGTACTGCGGTGCAGGTCCTGCCGCACATCGCCGACCAGGCGCCCGCTTCCACCACTGTCGAATGATTGGCGCCTCATGAACCGCATGATGGAAAACACGCGCCGGCTGCTCGCCGCCGGCCTGCTGGTGCTGGCCGCATCCTGCTCGACCAGGAACACGCTGGCCCCTTCCACGCCCGACATCACCAACACCGAGGTTGCCGGCTTCCAGAACGTGCAGCCGGGCAGCGAGGAGGATTTTATCCTCAATGTCGGCCGCCGCACCTATTTCACGCAAGGTTCGGCCGCGCTCGATTCTGTCGCCAAGGCTACCCTCGACACCCAGATCGCCTGGTTAGCAAAGCATCCGCGCTGGCTGCTCAAGCTGCAGGGTTTCGCCGACGATCCCGGCGCAAGTGAAACGGCGCTGTCGCAGCAGCGCGCCGATGCGGTGATGGACTACCTCGCCGCCGGCGGCATAGACCGCAACCGCATGTGGGCCAAGGGCTACGGCAAGGACAGGCTCGTCCGCGACTGCCCCGACACCGCCTGCAGGTCGCAGAACCGCCGCGTTGTGTCTAATTTGCGCGATGAGAGGGACGAGCCGTAGGGGCTGCTGTTCTGCTTGTGACCCGAAGCAGAGTCTCGCACGCGACGGCGGCATGGCTGCTTTGCGCCGCATCTCAGCCGTAGAGATCGACTTCGCAGCTTCCTGAAAGCAGACCTTGCCGGCGATCACGCTGGAGGTCGTAGTTGCGCCAAAGAACGAACCCGCTCGC
>NZ_CAKXZT010000130.1 GCF_935825525.1 Mesorhizobium escarrei | reverse complement strand
ACGGCTTCAGCTACGCGCTTACGCTTGTTCCTCCCTATCGGAATAACTGCCAGTCAGTGTCGCCATGTCACGCCCCTCCCGTGAGGGATATTGTTCTAGCGCGCTCGTCGTTTGCCGTCACGGGGATGGGCGCGCCGAGACCGGCCTTTGTCCTGCTGCGATTAGCAAATGACTCAGATCACCACGAAATCCGAATAGGTGAGCGCTAGCTAAAGCCGTGTGGCGCGTAAGCCGGAGTGATCCATCAATTTGATTGGCTATTACCCGTCGGTCGGTCTGAATTCTACTTTATGTACCGCTGCTGCGATCTTGCGAGCGGCATCGCGCGAATCCCCATTCCTCAGGTCTATGTAGAGTACATCGCGCAAGAAGCTCGGAAGCTCTACGTCTTCCAAGAGTACCGGGATCAAAAATGGTCCCCCGGTTTCGCGGAGTCGATTTGCTGCGAAATAGTCAAGTTCGTGACGTGCCCATTCGCTTTTCAAGGAAGCCCGGGATGCGAAAAAAACCATGGCGTCAGCACGCTTGAGACCGCGCCCAATTTCGTTGAGAAGCGAATCGCCAGCAACAAGCTCCTGCTGGTCGACCCACGTTCTCACATTCAGTCTCCGTAGTTCCCCGGCAACCGCCTCGACGACGCTGCGGTCACCGTGAGCGTAACTCATGAAAACCCATGGGAGATGCTCGTCCGACCGCCACGGAAGCATTCGGGGGAGGTCCGAAAAGATCGCTTTAATTCGATCGCCAACACTTGGTGGTCGCCCACGAATGTCCCTCAGTGCAGTACGAAACGCGGAGAGAATTAGAGCTTCTCCGAGGCCCTCCGCCACGGCGCTCAGCGCTATATCTCTAAGTTGATCGAAGAATGCGCTCTCCGTGCCAATGGATACTTTCCGCCGACGATTCTCATCTTTGAGCAATTCGATGTTTTCGAGAAGGTCGGATTGCACTTTTCCGGCAAGATCCTTGGCGGTGCGAAACCGCGCGATAGTGTGCCTCTCATTCAATGTGCTCTTAAAGGCAAGCAGGGCCGTAAGTTTGGCAGGGTCGGTCTCGAAGTTCGTTGCTGGAACTTCCACCCCGTCGTCTCGCATATACACGAGACAAAGCTTCTTATTGCGATATCCCTCCTGATACTCAGCCTCAGAAAAAGAAATCGAGCCCTCAGGAATAAGGCTTCCATACTTGTGACCGACGATGACTACGATCACGTTACTCTTGCGGACTTCAGCGAGACACGAATCCAGCGGTCGCCCCGGTTTTGCTCCGAAGAACTCCATCGACTCATGTTGGAGCTTCAGTTGCGCAATCGCGTCGATCGTGGCGCTACGCTCCCCCGTCAGATCGGCGTACGTGCTACACACAAAAACAGTTACCGATTCAGTCACCTGTCATGCCCGTATGACTTTTTCATGCGTCAAGATATACGCTTCTTCCCGTTCATTACCTGCGCGCCACAGAACTCCGATTCCTCCCCGCTTGTTGGGCACCGGCCGCGAGCTCACCACCACCGCGTACCGCCTTCCGGCCTCGCCAACTCGCGCCGCTCCGTTGTCAGGATACCCGAGCCATCAAGAAGCAATTATGGACACTAACTGGCGACCTGAACAGAGACTCGAGTTGCGGTTAGGCCGTCGTTGCTCAAGACGCCCCCCTTGCCAGGAATCTTTCGTAAAGCAATTCACCATTCCAGGTCGGCGGGCCGCAATCCGCAATCCGACCACGCACCCGGGATGGTTTCCGAGGTAAGTACCTTCTTCGTGGCTTTCGGGTCGATGAGACCGCGCACCAACCATCGTGCGCGTTGCGAGTGCTGTCACACACAATCCAGTGCTCGCACCCCCGGCTCGGTAGGATTGATCTCCACGCCGAGCCGGGGTCGGTACAGCGCCGAGACTGGCAGCACGGCTGTCAACATGAGTAGCGTGCCTCGATTCTGCTAGGTGTGCTGTGCTATTTTCATTTATGCCCGCCAAAAGCCACGCTCAATGCACGTCAGGAAGCCTTCGCCCGGGGTTTTGCCGAGGGTATGAGCCAGCGACGGGCCTATATGGCGGCGGGCTACGATTGCAAAGGCACGAGACCGCCGATGAGAATGCATCACGGCTGCTAGCTAATGCCAAGGTCGCGGCAAGAGTATCCGAATTGCGAAAGAGAGCCGCCCAGACGGCCGAGAAAACCGTCACTTCCCTGTTGCCGACCTCGATGAGGCAATCGCTCTCGCACGCGAGTGCCGTGCGCCAGGTGCGATGATCGCGGGGATCATGGGACAGGGCAAACTGTTGGCGTCAGCGTCACGCCCTTGCGGTTCAGTTCGCGGGCAACCAGCGCAAAGTCCTGTTCACGCTGGTCGCGCGGTGGCGGCCGGCAAGCCTAAACAGCAGCCGATCGAGCGCCGCGTCCGCCCTGAATTTTCTAGGTGTGCCACGTATCCGGGCATAGGATGAGGCCGCATGTATTGCCACAATTTTGGGGAAGATCGGGCAGGAGAACTGATGACCGAGGAACACGAGTCTCGCGGGATGTGCGCGATGCGCGCCTCGACCGGGCATCGAGTGGAAAGCCGAGGTTACTATGAATATTTTCATATGCTGGTCTGAGGAAAGAAGCCGGCTTCTCGCGAAAGTGTTAGGCTCTTACCTGCCGCAATTCATTCCAGGTCTTCAGGAAACCAGCCTGTTCATGTCGGACAACATCCCCAAGGGTACTCGTTGGTTCGATGCGGTCGAGAAGGAGCTGGAGAGAGCCAACGCCGGGCTCGTGTGCGTCACGCGGGAAGCGTTGCAATCCGGATGGATTCACTTCGAAGCCGGAGCGCTTGCCAGGGCCGTCCGAAAGAATGAGAAGCAGTCTGGGGGCGCGCTCTACACCTATCTACTGGGGGTTTCGCCGGATGAGTTGAGGGGCCCGCTAGGCGCATTTCAGTCGACGACTTTCGATCGCGAAGATACAAAAAAGCTCTGCGCGGCGATTGTGACCTCTATGAAACCGGACGCGCCGCGCCGGGAGGAGTGGGAGAAGGCTTTCGATGACAACTGGACCAAATTCAAGGACGCGGTAAAAACCATCGGGCCTCTGCCTGCGGACAAACTCATTCCCGACCTGGAAGAGATTTTTAGACGCAAAACGTTCAACGAGCCGATCGAAGAGTGCGCGCGGCAGAGCTGGATCGACAGGTTCACCGGTGCGCGCGAGACGATTGCCGGTCTTAGAACCTACGGCGCCACCATGAAGGCCGACAACTCTTATCTGCTAGATCTTTACAACGAGTTGCTTGAAGAGCTGGATGGCTATGCCATGAATATGGGCGCACTGCTTCTGACGGAAAATCGGTTCGAGATCAGTCCTGATGACGGCAAGCTTGCAATAGGCAACGGGATCAAGAGGGCGTGCGAGAGCCGGCGCGGGAGAATAAGGCAGCTCGTAACACACTTGCTGGCTCCGAATTGCGCACCCGTGCTCGAAGCGGAGTCGAGGCGATACGCCAAGATACCTTCGTTTGAAGCGAAGAAGGCCATTATGATTCATCCGGCTGAGTGGGAGATTCAGCGGACGTTCAATGGAAAGGAGACAAGCAAGCTCACAAAGGATCAGCTCAGCGCTTGTGCCGTGAGCCTCTGGGAGTTTGACCGTATCTATTTCTACCTTGTGCAAGAGAGGTCGGTTTCGGCCAACATTGGCCAGCTTGTTGAGTGCCTCGAACAGGAGTTCGAGAAACTACGGGCAGTGGACGGTGGATCGAGCCTGATCCCGCTTCACTATGCGACCCGTGCGACAAAGCGCACTCTGGCACGCCCGGCGGTGCGGCGCAAAAAAGCCGAAATCTCCACGAAAGTCCGTTTGCTTCTCACCAGCATCGAACAGTTTCTGAAGGAGTATGATCTCGACAAAAGTCAACAGGTTCGAGATAACATCAAAGAGTTCCGTGCTCTTCTGGACGTCCCAGTCGGCGAAGCGGCCGGGCAACGGCTTTCGGAGGAGGCATCACCGGTCGCGTCGCCTTACTGACAGTGGATGTATTGTTATGTTGCGCGCATCCGGTAGAGCCATTGATCGGTAAAAAGCATTGCGCAGGAAAGGCCGGGGCCCCGGTTGCTGCTGTGCTGCCCAAATCTCGTGCGTTTTCTATGCGCGGTCTGTCTTCGACAAGCCTACCGCTTCCGGCTATCCTTGGCACCTCAGGCACTCGGATCTAGCGATCCGATCCGTCAATTCAGGCGTCGCGATGTCCAGCGTTGAAACCGTCAGACCGCCGAGTACCGTAGCACTGTTCAGCGGCCACATGGTCGACGCGCCCGATCGAAAGATTCCGCGATTCCCCCCGGACAAAGAGCCTGCGGCCGCCGCTGCCATTGCCGACGCGCTGCCGAAGATTGGCGTCACCCGAGGTGACCTTGCAATTTGCGGGGGCGCTTGCGGCGGCGATCTGCTGTTCGCCGAGGCCTGTCTCGAGCGCGAGATGCCGGTTGAAATCTACATTCCGTTCGACGGGTCGACGTTTCTTGCCAATTCGGTGGATTTCGCCGACGGCAGTTGGCACGAACGCTATCTCGCGGTCAAAGCGAAGGCGACGCTGCGCGTCGCGCCCGACGAACTGGGACCGCTTGGCGAAGGCGGGAATGCCTATGAGCGCAACAATCAGTGGATGCTGGACTCGGCAGCGCGATTTGGCGGCGACAGGATGGCCTTCATCTGCTTGTGGAACGGTGAGGGCGGCGACGGTCCGGGCGGGACGCAACATCTCATGGAGGAGGCGCGCCGCAAGACATCGCGGATTTACTGGCTGGACACCAGAAAGTTGTGGGATTGAGGGAATACTTGGATGCCAGTTTGTTTCATGATCATGCCGTACGGCCGCAAGCCAACCCAGGCCGAACCCGGGCGCGGGCCGGCCGAGATTGATTTCAACGCGCTTTGGGATCGCGGCTACGTTCCGGTCATCAAGGATCTCGGCTATGAACCAGTCCGCGCCGACCAGGACACCGGCTCATTGATCATCGGCCAGATGCTGGAGCGGCTTTATTTCGCCGATCTAGTGCTGGCGGACATGACGATCCCGAACGGCAACGTCTATTACGAAGTCGGTATCCGGCACGCGGCGCAGAAGTTGGGCTGTGTCCTACTTGCGGCTGACTGGTCGAAGCAGTTGTTCGACGTCGTGCAGATGCGCACCGTGCGCTATCCGCTTCCGGAGGGTGACATCACCGACGACACCGTCGCCGGCCTCCGGCCTCCGATCAAGGATGGCATCTTGGCGCTCCGCGACTGGCTTTCGCCGATGCACCAGTCGATCGCGGGCTATCCGGACGATGTCGACCCGGCCAAGGCGACCACGACCAAGGACCAGCTTGCAAAGCTCGCTGCATTCCAGACCAAGGTGCGCGAGGTGCGCGCCGCAGCTCCAAACATGCGCATGCAGCTCGCACGGGCGCTGGTCGCGAGCAACGGAAATCCGCCTGCGACCTATCCGACCGCACTCGCATTGCTGCTGCGGCACTGTCAGAGCAAGTTTGATTGAAGCGGGCGATGCGGTCGCCTAGCATCAGCGGATGACAAAACACAGCCCGTTCCGCTATTTCAAGACCTCACCCGAGATCATCCGCCTCGCGGTGATGCTGTACGTGCGCTTCCCGCTTTCACTACGCAATGTCGAGGATCTGCTGCACGAGCGCGGAATCGATGTCAGCCACGAGACGATCCGGTACTGGTGGAACCGTTTCGGCCCGATATTCGCCGCCGAGATCCGGCGCAAGCGGGCGCAAGGGATGCGCGCCAGGCCACAATTGCAATGGCACCTCGACGAAGTCTTCGTCAAGATCAACGGGCAGACCTACTACCTTTGGCGGGCTGTCGATCACGAAGGCGAGGTCCTTGAAGCGTTTGTCTCAAAGAAGCGGGACCGAAAGGCAGCGCTGAAATTCCTGCGAAAAACGTTGAAAAACTATGGTCGACCCAAAGTGATCGTGACAGACAAGCTGCGTTCCTATGGCGCCGCGATGAAGGTCCTAGGCTGCGCCGACAGGCAGGAGACCGGCCGCTGGCTGAACAATCGAGCTGAGAACTCACACCAGCCGTTTCGACGACGAGAACGCGCGATGCTTCGCTTCCGACAGATGCGAAGTTTGCAGAAATTCGCCGCCGTTCATTCGTCCGTGCAGAATCATTTCAACCAGGAGCGCGGTCTCTACAGCCGAGACAATTACAAGCTCAACCGCGCCGCCGCTCTTGCCGACTGGCGTCAACTCGCCGCGGCCTAAAGCTCAGCTATCTGCAGGAATCTGATATCGGTTCGCGTTAATCTGACAATGCCCTCGCGACCGCGCAGCCGTCCGCGCCGCGATCACCGAACCCTGGTCAAACGGTCAGAAGGAGGGCCAGATTACGAAACTCAAGCTCGTGAAGCGCCAGATGTACGGACGCGGAAAGCTCGATCTCCTTCAAGCCAGATTGATCGGCGCTGCATGAACGCACACTTCATCGAGATTGCGTCAGAGCCAGAATTGGACGCCGATTGGAGTGCGTTTTGGAAGCCGTTTGACACAAAATTGACGAGAGCCTACCGTCTCAAACTGCCAAAATTACTCCGATGAGACCTCGTGCAGCCTATAAAATTTGCTCTGTTCGGCGAATTGGCCTGTTTTCAAGATGTTTCCTGTTGTTCCCTCTACAACAGAATAGCTTAAGGCGACACCGCCCCTAACAAAGAAAGGCATTCTGCCAAAGAAAGTCCAGACGTTCTTTTTTGTATAGGTCGAACCAATCGGCACATGAAGCTGCAACAATAAGGCTTTGTCGCCTATCTCCAAGCGGTCGGAAATCGCCTTCTCCTCCATGATGCTGGCGAGGAGCGGCACACCTTTCGTGTCGGCAACCATCAACCCGGCAGTCAAGTCGTTGAGGAGCTTCTGAGCGGCTGTGAGTTCCTGGACCACGGTGTTGTAAGCCTGCGACACCTCTTGGAACAGGAGCTTCTTGCCGTTGTCAGCCTCCTTCCCAGCTAGGTCCGCGAAGCTTGCCGCGCTCTCTTGCGCTGTCTTGATCTTCGAGACGGACGCTCTCTGCGGGCCGTTCACCTTTTCCAGTAACGTCGCCAACTCTGCATCTGCCGCCGAGGGCATCCATCGCGCCGGATACCAGGATTTCTTAAGCCTGCTGGCCACCGCAAGGGCCAGGAAGTCGTCGTTGATTCCCGTCACGGTCACAGCGCTAGTCTTGTAGTCAGTCAGAAAATAGCTGCCGAGCTTAACGCCAAAGTCGAGCAATGCACCTGCCGCAGTCAGGGAGACAGCGGACTCTTTTTCGCCGCCCCGCACTCGTTCGATCTCTACCCCCTCAAGCTTAGTTCGAAGCTCATCAGCCTCGGCAAGCTTGGCATCCGATCTTTCAAAGGCGATCACGATCGCGTCGATCCAGGCTCGGAAGGCACGCCAGCGCCCGAAGTTTGGACGCTCGGTTCCGGTGAAGATGATAAACCTGTTGTCAGGTTCGACCAGTCCCTCGATTTCCTTTGCGATCCGGCAGGCGATATTTCGGACGATTCGCGCGGCGAGAAGGCTCGCTTCGCCTGCGCCCGCGCCTGAGTCGGCCGTTACCGCACCTTCGAGCTTCCCTCCAGCAAGCGTTGGATAGAGTGCCTTCTGTC
The DNA here is from genome assembly GCF_935825525.1 of Mesorhizobium escarrei. Lineage (GTDB taxonomy): Bacteria > Pseudomonadota > Alphaproteobacteria > Rhizobiales > Rhizobiaceae > Mesorhizobium > Mesorhizobium escarrei. The sequence continues at coordinate 30,263 of NZ_CAKXZT010000130.1, read as the reverse complement.
CTGCCAAGTCCGCGTTTATTGCGGCCATTTTCGCTTCCGCCGCAACCTTCTGCTGAGTGTATACGTCGGCTTGGGCAAGAAATACTTGCTTCTCAGCTTGAAGCTGCTCCAATTTCCCCTGCAGTCCCGCCAACTGTTCACCAGCTATTCCCATCTCTCTCTCTCTCTCTCTCTCTCTCTCTCTCTCTCTCTCTCTCTCTCTGCCGCACATTCATGAGACAAGCTCGTTGTTCGGGAACAATTATGGTTGAGGAGGGCCGGTCGTTCGTCGAACGGCGTTTACGCTCAATACATGCCCGGAAGATCGCCTCCAGATTTTGTACAGATGGCGCCAGAAGTACGGCCAGAATGTCCACGCCCAACAGTATCGAGTAGCTTCGATGCCGAACGAGCTCCTTGCTGTTGACAACATTTCGCGGATGCCGTGTTTCAGGCAGACATCGGCGGCCACCGTAGCCCGGATTAAAGGGTCGTCCATCGGAAGGCCTAGCGTTTATTTGCAGACCCATTCAAAAAGCGAGCCACTAAAGTTCCGCACTTGCAATATGCGCCTTCGTCAAGGCACCCAAGCGTATCCGCAGATCGACCTCCATCGCCGCCAAAAGACTATTGTTCGCAGACATCGTCGTTGTCGAGCTCTCGAAGTGGGCCTCCGCCTCAGTCAACTTGAAAAATAGAATATTCGTTTCGTTGAGATCAACGTTCAAGCGTGCGATTGCATACCGAATGCTGGTGTCGGTTTCGTTGCTGCTGACCGCCGCGAAGTGGAGTTCTCGCGCCTTGAACCGACGCGTCTCGCGATCCAAAAGCTTTATCCACGGAGAGCCGGCATCGGCTTCTTGAAGATTTCTAAGGCCCGCTAGAATGATCGGGCCTACGGCCGCGCCGCCAAAGGCGACCGTCAGGAACGGAATTATTGCCTTGTGAACCCTCAAGCCGGTTTTCCTGAATTTTGAATTAATGATCGCCGAACCAGCAAGCGAAAAGCCTAACTGCCCAAGATTGGACGTATATGAGGCGAGCCAATCGTCCTCATCATCCTCTTGCTTCATCGCCTTTGTCGCGACCCGGCTGGCAAAAAGCATCGAGAGCGAGACACCGGCCCGGACCGCCATGCTAGGTACTGCTGAAAAGTCGATGAGCGTGGTTCCGGAAACAACCCCGTCTGGTAACTTGTCGAGGTTGAGTGCTGCAGTTTCAGTTTCAACTTCACCCAATTCTATGTCTGCCGGGTCTAACGTCCCGAGTTCCGCGCTCTGGATGAATGCCCTTGGATTGACAACCATGTGACTCTACCTTTCTTTGCCAGTACTTAGCCCTGGTCCCAAGAGCCCCGTTTTGCCTCTCAGCCATGGCTCAGGGGCCAACCCGTGCAGCAATGTATCTAAACGCCAACAACGCCTCCGCGAGATTCGTGCGATCGAAGCCCTCCTCCAGTCGTCGAATGCTGGAGGTAAGGCGGCTGACTCAATAGGTCCTTCCAGGCGAACTGCGTAGCGAAGGAGGGAGGCCAACAGGTATGCAATCGGTTGGCAAACAGCGAACCGCGCGCCGGCCTTTGCGGATGTCTGCAGACCGCCTGACGTTGATTCTCATACGATCTAGCTTTCCCATATCGCGCGCCAACAGCGGGCGGTCCAACGAGACGGTAGGGAAAGACATATTTGCGCTCCTGCGATCGGACGTCGAACGCGTTTGCCAGCGAACTGCATATCTCGGAATCAAACACGTGCGTTGTCAAAGACTCAGCATCTCCTTCAGTGACTTCTGGAACGAAGGCGCGCGAAGGTACTTGACGATAGAGTGGCGCCAAGCTCCCTCATTCGATACCTCGATATCCTCTAACTTTGCCAATCCGGTTGCTCTAAAATCGTTTGCCAGAAACGGATCGAAGCCGCAAACCGGATCGAGCTTATCGAAGACATTTAACCATGATCCGCTGACCTTCTTGCTCGGAAACCCGTCGGCCCGCGTCCAACCTGGTTGTAGCTTGTCCTGAATCTCGTCCAGCCCAAGCGGGCTTCCAATTGTGACAAGCCCATTGACGCGGGCGCAATCGTCGATGCGCTTTAGGCAATCGTAGGCGATAACAGTGCCCATACTGTGGCTCACGACGATATGGGGCCCATTGTTGATAGGAGCCTGCAGCGCTGCGACAAACCTCTGCCGGATCTCATTTTGAATTCGGTATGTGGTTCCCGGCCGCGGGCTGTGCTGCGTATTGAAGAGGTAGTGATGTACGTCGCGCAGGAAGGTTTCGAGAAAGATTTTTTTGACAAGCCAGGGAAGAGGCACTCTTTCGTATGCAGCGCCTTCATGCGTGCTCTCCGGCGCGATCGCCGCAACAGCCTCCGTCGCTGCCAATGTTCCACCGATCTTTGCGGCCACCCCCACTAGGAACGCAGCCTCTTCCGCACTCTCGGTGGTCGGCACGCCAGTTGAAGCGTTGGCAAAAGTCTCCTCGATCGGGGATACAGAGGCGCTTTCATACGCGGCGACATTTAGGTCGGGCTCATTGTAAAGAACGTCCGCCCAATATACCATGGAAGAAGTGACGCCTCTTAGTTCCAGGTCCAGGCCCTCTGGACCTTCGGCAAGGTTGCGCAGCCAAATATCATGCAGCGTAGTCACGTCGGGTTTGTTGCCAACACCATGAATGAATGTAACGTGGGCCATTCGCTTAGCCTTTCTTCAACTCCCGAACATTTCCAAGCTGCTGCCCATCATCCACAATAGAAACATGGGGTTACGGCGCACGGAAATTTTTCTCCATCATAGCTAGGTTGCTAAACGGCACCCACGCAGTAGCCTCGAACTGTTCTTTCTAATGTGCTGATTCTTATAGCGGTGACATCATCCTCTCCACCTTCAGCATGTTGGAAAGGACAGGAGAACATTGAACGCCGAGGTTCGCAGCGCAGAAGCAAGTATTGCGGCCCTAAAAGCTGCCTTTGATATCGAAACGGGAGGCTGATGCCGATCAGCGCTAGTGGCGAGACAAGCCCCGCAAGCGCCTGACGAAGTACGTTTGGGCAACCCTCCGCCGGAATCCGAACTCGTGCACTAAGGTTTCATACCAGCTTCGGAAACACCTCCATCACGCTCGTTCGGAGCGGCATTCAATTTTGGATGCTAGGCCGTCAGAGACGGGGGTAAATTCCATGCGGTCTCACTGTCATAAGTTGCTTTTTCGGGTTTCACAGACACATGGATGTGATGCGTATGGCCGTTCCTGCCACTATAGTTCCGCCAACCCCATGCCGGCGCGCCGCCAACCGCAGAAGAGCTGGCGATTTTCCGGTTCCATATGATGTATTTTACACGTGAGTCTCTAGCTTGCGTAATCGCGTTCGCGATGGCTTCAGCGCTGCAGCCATGGTCCGGATCGTGCGTGATATCCATTGCAGTCACCACACCTGCCGTGCCGTCTTTGACCCATGGATTGTGGTCAGATGCTCGCGACTGATGGCTGGGGTCACCTATCGTGCCGTCGCTCTTTTTTAGGCGGCTCGGCGCGAGGCTATTTACCTGTGAACGGAGTGTTAGCAGGGATTTCGCAACCCGCCATGCCGATATCGATGTTGCCTCTCCTGGTGAAGGCTGCGGACTTGGATCGTCCGGATCGCCGTGCAGGTCCTCGTCGCTAGCCTTGCTAATCTCTTTGGCAAGTTCAGAGTCGGGGATGTCGGTCGCTGGCCGCGGAGCAGCCTCGGTTTCGGGAAATGGATTGTTCTGGTCGCTCATCGGTTTCTCTCCCTCGTTCGACCAGCGTCTTTTGACGTCGGTCAGTCTGCAATGCTGATCTCGAAGCTGCTCGCTTCCGGCCCCGTAACTATTGTGGTCACTCCAAGTTTTCCATCCACCGTCCGTGCCTGCAGCTTGAAATGGCCAGGTGGCAACGCAATTCCAAAGTGGCCGGCACCGTCACTGCGGATGGCTATTTCGGGGGTCGGTGCCGTTCCCGTCGTGACGTATACAAGCGCTTCCGAGACGCCTTCACCATTTGAACGAACGACTCGGCCGTGATGCAGAATTTTCTCGGCATCGCCCATCAGCATTCAATGGCCAGTTAGCTACTCTCCAGGTCTTCATCTCGCCAAGCCTCAATTTGCTCGACAACTTCAGGCAGAACGCGGGGGGCTGAATTTACTCGCATAGCAATGCTGCCGGGCGTGCCACCTTCGCCGTAGGCATGGATTCCGACTACGACCGGATGCGCGTTCTCGTCGGGGAAGACGTAGGCAGGACCACCGCTCTGCCCTCCCGACGTGTCGACGTCATAAAATATCCGACGCGTCGTGACGGCGCGGATCCGGTTCTTCGCCCAGTAAAGTTCCGTGCCGCCCCCCGGCGAGGCGGGATAACCAGAAACGTTAATCAAATAGTCCTGTAATTCCTCGTCAGGCAACGCCCCGACCCGAAATGCTTCTGTCGCGGGAAAGAGATCTGCATCCAAATGGATCGCCGCAATGTCGTAGTCGGCGTCCTGTTTTTCGGTCCAGAGATTGAGCGTCGAGAAACGTCTTGCGACAAAGGAGCCGAAGGGTCGGCGCTCTCGATCCCGACCCGGCGTGACCCTGATCTCGCGAGCCCAGCCCCCCATTTGCTTACTATCGAACACGCAATGCCCGGCCGTAATCAGTGTGCGCGGTCCTACCACCCATCCGGTGCCTACATAAGTTCCGGTCATTGCGTCGATCTCGAGCGCACAAATCAATTTCCAAGGATATTGATCTGTGGAAACGATACGAGTTCTCTCGTCCGCGTTGAACACGGTTTCGAGACCGTTCTCGACGGGTGGCGCGATGCTGACCTTGCTTTTTCCGATCACAATGCGCCGACGAACCAATTCGGAAATCTTCGAAGGAGGTCCATCTGGAGCGGCGGTTAATCGCTCGGCAATCTTCTCCTCGCTCACTGGCGCAGTCCGAGCCTCAAGACTTCCGAACTCAGTGTCAGCAGGTTTTCGGACCGACTTCAGCTTGAAGTTCATCATCCTCTCCCAAATTCAAAACTCAGGACAAGAGGTTAATACTCCGAAATCGTTCTAAAGCATAGAAAATAGAAACAAAAAAGTTATCGATTTTGCGCTCCATCTGAAAATCTATCCCCCACTCGCCCAGCGGACCAAGGCGGCGAGGCAGGACCTGGGCTAGTCGCTTCGACGCCGCCCGGGTAGCTCTCCGCGTACAGGACACGCCAACGCCAGAACGGCCTCGTGCAAGATGGCCAACAATTCAGCTCCGGCTCCCACACCAGCGCCTTATGAAATCCTGCCTGTTTGTCAGCAACCGAGCCAATGTCGGAGGACGTGCCGATGGCCAAGGGGCACACCAGTGGTGGATGTCGATGTCACAGTTCCGAGCCGTGGCGGGCTGTGTGCACGATAGAGTCGCGGAGACTTCTACCAAACATACCGACCGTTGCTCTGATACTTGAAATTAAGCTAGGCTGCGCCAAACGGAGGAATGGCCATGGGAGCAACCGATAGGCCGAAGCATTGGCCGAAACACGTCAGTGCGATCTCGATTGAGGGGCTTGGATCGCTTGGGATTGATCCGTCAAACGGCGAGCTCTATTGGGACGGAAGGAAGCTTGCACATCAACACATTCATGGCCTGAGGAACTTCGAGCGAATTCTGGCGCTGCTTACAGCGGCCTCAGCAGTGGTTCTGGCGATGATCGAGGTTGGTCGCGTCGCACATATGTTTTAGTTACAAGCCCGCAGCCGATGCGGTACGAGAGCCGCCGCCGACCGCGGCGACCTCCCCTTCCAGCCTCACTCGATAGGCATGGCGATTACTTGCAGTCACAGTGACGCGGTAACAGCGTACGCCATCGTTCCCCCTCACTGGTTAGCGTCAGACCAAGGCTCTTTGACACTCTCAGACAGAAACTTTGGACGGAGTGTGCCTCCAGGCTGTTGCCTGCATCAAGCGTCGCGCCCCGCGGCTCTGCACAGCTTCTTCAACACGATAACAGCCCGGTCCGGACAACCCTCTTGGACCAGCCTCAACCGAAAGCGGATTTGTGGCGCTTCAATCCTGGTATCATTTCAGCATTTCCTTGAAAGCCTTGTGTGCGTAGCGAACTCCGCAAGGCCCCAGCGTGTAATACTTGTCGCCGAAACCAGATTCTACAGCCCGTCGGCGCTGCGAGTTTCTTCAACCGAGCGCTGGTAGGAACCGTCCTTGGCGACATAGGTGATCCGGCGCACCGTGCCTGTGGCGCCCTTTCGGTCAGCGACTGCGGCTGGGGTTTCCTTGGCCGGATCAGAAACAGTGTCTGCGGCGATACCGCCGGCCTGGGGCGAATAGACATAGAACTCGACGCTACCGGAAAGGTCCCGGAAGCGCGCGCCGTCGTGGCCATCCGTCGTTGTGCTTGGAACACCCGCGATGGCGGTGAAGCCGTCTGGATAGGAGATGGCGACCACGCGCCGCGATAGTCCTGAACGCCAAGTGCCGCAGCGCGATGAATGTTAGGAAGCCAGGCGAACAAGCGCATAAACCAACGCCGCCGATACTCAGAAATCGAATGGCACGGCGATGAGGCCTGAGCGGTATTTTTCCGAGCGGGTCCAGCGCGGGCCGCCACCCGTCGCCAGTGGGTTAAACGGGGAGAATTCGATGTTGTCCTTGGCGATCATTTGGCGCATCGAATGGGCTTCCACCACTTCGCCGCGACGTCCGGGGAATACGTGGTAACCCGCATGTGCGATACCGACGAAGATAGGAACGTTGGCGAAGGCGGCAGGCTGCGTTTTCTTGAACCCGACCAACTCGGTCGAATTGTCCACCTTCGAATCGTGGTAGACGCCCCGGTTTTTTACCGATGCATACCGGAGGGCATGCCCTCCCCACACCGGCATCCACTTGCGTGGCGGTTTCAGCGGATTGAGCTGCTGGTCCTCCGCGTCCCATTGTGCGTTCTTCGACGGATCCGGGTTCCAGTAGTAAATCTTCCACCCGAGCTGCTGCAGCATCATTTGCAGGTCAGTGCCGTAGAACTTCTGGTCGATTTTTAGCTGATTGTTGATCTTCTTCCAAGTGTTGCCCATGCCGGTTGCGTTTAAGCCTTGCTCCACCGCCTGCATTGCCAGCAAAATGCATGCGGTCGCCACTTGCTGGTCGACTAGGAATGCCGGTTTGCCGAACTTGCGAAGTTCCTTGATGCGAAGTTCGCGTGTACGGTGCTCAGGCTTGCGGTTGCCGTAATACTTAGACACCGCCCATTTGGCGTAGAACGCCTTGTGATCGGCAAAGACCCAGTCAAGAAAATCAGCCGCCGCATCGCAAAATTCTGCAATGGTGTCGCGATGCTTGCGTATCTCAGAAGAAGAAAACATACCCGCGGGAATTGCTGATGGCATAGTTGCCTCCGACAACTTTTCTTCATCACACTATACCAACTCGCTGTACGAGTATATTAGATTGTTCATGAACATGCGCCCGCGCTGTCCGGAGCCTGTCGCGACGTCAGGCGGCAGAGCGCTACGGGGTTGGAATCAGCACGGTCATCCGATGGGTGCGCCCCTTGCGCGAGACGAACAAGCTGACACCCGGCAAGATGGGTGGGCACAGACCGAAGAAGATTGCCGGAGAGCATCGGGACTGGCTGCTGCGGCGCTGCCGGGCGGCGGAGTTCACACTGCGCGGTCTTGTGGCCGAGCTTGGCGATCACGGCCTGAAGGTCGATTACCGCTCGGTATGGGAGTTCGTTCACGCCGAGAAGCTCAGTCACAAAAAAAGACGCTGATCGCCAGTGAGCAGGATCGCCCGGATGTGGCGCGCCGGCGGGCACAGGGGGTAAAGTATCAGGACCGCATCGGTCCTACCCGAATATGACAATGCCGATATTTCCGTTGAGAAGGGTATACAAGTCGAGAGCCGCGCCTTAGCCTAGTAAAGAACTCTCATGCCAGGGGAAGCAGCGATGGCGACCGTCGTGTTTATCCACGGCCTCTCGAACAAACCCGAGCATGAATACTTGCTCAACCTCTGGAAGCGGAAGCTCGGACACGAAGGCGGGGTGAGCCTCGACGACCGCGGCGTCGAATCGTCGATGGTGTATTGGGCGAATGTGCTCTATCCATCGGCTGATACCGATCTGGCGGCTTACGAAAGTGCGGCGTCGGGCGACGAAGTGCTCGTCGAGGGCCACGAGGCCGTCACACTGGCTCCGGACAAGCTGCCGCCTGACGAAGCTGCCTTCGTCGCACGGCTCTCGCGCGACGTGGGCATCACAGCAGACGACCTTGACCCGGCGACGCTTTCCAAGACAGAACGGGATCAGCTTCGCTACGAGCGAGTTCCGCTGCCTGCCTGGCTGCGCAATCGCCTGATGGCGAAGCTCGTGCGGGACGCGCATCTCTACTTCTTCAACAAGGAATTCACGCCCCGCGCAAGCGAGACCTTCCGGGTGCGGGACGAGCTGCGGAAGCGCTTTATGGATGATCTGCATGCGGTGAAGGATGACTGCCACCCGCTCGTCGTAGTGTCGCACAGCATGGGAACGATCATCGCCTACGACTGCCTCATGCACGAGGACGACTGCCCACCCGTTGATGGACTCATTACGATCGGCAGTCCTCTCGGGCTCGATGAAGTGCAGGACTTTTTCCCGAAATGGAAGCGCGAGGACGGCTTCCCGTCGGACAAACTGCGCGGGCCGTGGATCAACATCTTCGATCGGCTCGATCTCGTTGCTGGGGCCGATCCGCGAATCGCCAACGATTACCAGAAAAAAGGCTCACCTGTTATTGAGGACCTGGAAGAGCCCAACTGGGGAGAGTGGCGGCATAGTATCAGCAAGTACCTGCAGGGCAAGGAGCTACGTGCGCGCATAGCGAAGCTTCTGAAAGTGGAGTGGCCATGACGACCTTCGACAGCGTGGCCGTCTCGATCTGCGATGCCGCGAAGAGATACGCAAAGGACCAGGCGCGAGCAGAGGTGGCAGCGCTGACAGCAGCACTAGCTGCACCCGACGCGTCGCTTTCCGAGAAGGCCACGGAGAAGCTGATCCTTTGTCTGAACGAAAGCCGATGGTTCGATCTGAGCGAAGAGATAGGGGAAGCGCTGCTTGGACGGGGGGGCGCCACGCGCCTGACACGACAGCGCTATGCACAGGCAATGATCGAGCGCGGTAAGATTGGCGCAGCACGTGCGCAGCTGCAGCAGCTCGCCGGTATCCCGAAACTCGCACCCAGCGAACTGGCGGAGGTGCGCGGACTGATCGGCCGTGCGGTTAAACAGAATGCCGTTACGCGGCGCAGGATGAAAGGGGCATGGCCGAAGAACGCGATCAGCGAAGCGATCCGGTGCTACAGCCGTGTCTACGCGGCCGATCCGCCGGCTCGCACCTGGCACGGCATTAACGCGGTCGCCCTGCTGGCGCTTGCGGGCCGTCACGGCATCTCGCCGCCGGCTGGTCCAAACCCTCAGTCGCTTGCTCAACAGATCATCGATCATCTGGAGCAGAAACGTGAGAACGATCGTTGGGATCACGCGACGTGGGCTGAAGCGTGCGTCGCGCTAGGGCAGTGGGACGAAGCCGCAAGACATCTTTCCGAGTACATCTGGCACCCAGCAGTCAACGCCTTTGCCCTGGGCAGCACCCTCCGACAGTTCGAAGAGATCTGGGAGCTCGATGAGCCCGGACATCCCGGCGGCAAGCTCCTCACCTTACTCAGGGCACGCCTCGTCGAGGTCGAAAGCGGTAGCATTGTCCTGCAGCCGGCGCAGGTTCGCGGAGCGCTCGAGTCGCCCACCGCGAAGATAGAATACGAGAAAGTATTCGGAAAGGACCACTTCGTCACGCTCGAGAACTACCTCAAAGGCGTCGAGCGCTGCCGTGCCGTGGCGCGCATCGGCCGTGAGTTCGCCCGCGGAGACGGCACCGGCTTCCTAATGCGCGGCTCGGACTTCTCTTCGAAGCTCGGCCCGGAAACGGTGCTGGTCACCAACGCGCACGTCATCGATCCGACGGGAGAAAGCGAAGGCATACCGCCTGGCGAGGTGGTCATTTCGCTGCAAGCGCATGAAACGGTGCCTCCGACACAGGAGTTGAAGATCGCGAAGGTGCTCTGGTCGTCTCCACGCAAAGAGCTGGACGTCACAGTCGCGGAGCTCGATGTCCCGGTGCCGCTGACCCAGTCCTATCCTTTGGCTCAGCAGCTTCCCAAGCGTGGTGCGCGAGTCATCGTCATCGGACATCCAGGAGGCGGCACGCTTTCATTTTCGCTGGCCGATAATGAGCTGCTCGACTACGAAGACGCTGGAAGGCTCCTTCATTACCGGACGCCCACAGAAGGTGGCAACTCGGGCAGCCCGGTGTTCTCTCACGAGTGGCGATTGATTGGGCTGCATCATGCCGGCGGTGATGGGATGCCGCGCCTCAATGGCCAGGCCGGCACCTATCAAGCTAACGAAGGCATTCGCATCGACCATATCCGCTCGGCGTTCGACGCGAGCTATTCTGAAGCATGTTAGTCGCAACCACTGCTGGAGTGTCGACATGCCGATCCCCATTGATGCTAGAATTTGGCGCCGCCCCCCGCCCGCTCGCCGATGGCGAGCAATGGAACGTTTTTCTCTCGTACCGATCGGCCAACCGGCCGCGGGTCATGAACCTTTACGATGTGCTCCGGCGTTACGGGCACAAAGTGTTCCTCGACCAGTGCGTACTCGTCGCAGGCGACCAGTTGATTGCGCGGCTCGAAGACGCGCTCGCAACCAGCCAAGGGGTGTGCTCGTTTGGTCGAATGCCGCGCGCGACTCCGACTGGGTGCGCCGTGAGTACCAAGTCATGGAGCAGCGGACCACGAAGAAGAAGGGCTTTCGCTTCGTGCCGGTAAGGCTCGACAACGCCGAGCTGCAGGATTTCGCCGACCTACGCATTTTTCTCGACTTCCACGCGTATCCCGACGGCCCAATCGGCGGTGAGTTGCTCAGGCTGCTTCATGCGGTCGTCGGCGAGCCTTTGAGCGAGGAGGCGCCCGCTTCGCAATCGAGCAGGATGAAGCGTCCAAACAGGCGGCGACGCAGATTGCCGCTGCCATCAGGAAGCACACGTCGTGGTAGGTGCTCTGCTTTATAGCCTTTACACATGGGCAAAAGCGACTATAGTTACAGTTCTTTCAGTCTTTTTCAGTGGATTAGTTGTGATAAGAACAACTAAGGTGTCATATCACTTCGGATTGAACAGACTGGTTTTTGGCGCAGGCAAAAGCATTTTGATGCCCGACGTGAAATTGAGACGTCTCTTCGGCTTTTTCCGAACTCACAGCTAGATGTTCGAGGATTGGCTGGTAGGCATGCTGTCATCTTATGCCGTACTGATTGTGAGCCATCTCAGGCAGCCTCCGCCAGACGCTCGGCGCTGAGTTCAGCGAAGGTGCGGCCATCACCATCCAGCGTTGTTGTCTGGCCAGTGAACTCCTGCCAGCGCTTCACGGCCACATCGACATAGGCAGGGCTGAGTTCGACAGCATGGCAGCAGCGGCCGGTCATCTCGGCGGCGATGATCGTGGTGCCTGAGCCGCTGAACGGTTCGCTATGGCTCCCTCAGCGTTCAATGCAGTGCACAGCTTTTCTCTTGGAACCCCGCAGAACGCGGGCATTCTGGGCAGCTGAGGCCGGATCGGAGAATAGTTTCACAAATGGACTGGCGGAGGGAAGGGAACTGGAATCCAACATTCTCCAGACCCGGCACGACGGAGCCGAATTGCTGAGCGCCGCTAACTCTTAGTACAGAGCAGGCCCCTTGACCTTTTCGATTGCTCGCTTGTCATCGAGCGGTGTTGGCCCGTTCAAGGCGAACACACGGGCGCCAGGACAGAAGCCGAGCGCTGGACGGCTTTGACATGCAGACGATCCAGCACATCGACAGTTGCAAAAAGTGGGGCTCCGCTGCAGAGCCATTACGACCCTTCGTCCAACCCGTTGAAATGGCTGCGGCGGGAAGCAGCACCGCAGCCATTTGGCCGACGTATCAGTCTCCTATCGGATTGATGTCGTTCACGAACCGGAGCATGTCGGCCATCTTGAAGTCGCCGGGGGTCGCCGAAGGCAGCGTCGGCTTCCAGTTCTTTTCCCTCCAGAGGAAGGAGTTCTGGTCGCCATGGACGAGGCCGACGAAGACCTCCGACACCATGATCGACCCCACGGGGCCGAGCCTGAGGCCGTCGTGCCGGACCTTGGCTTCTTTGAGGATGTAGTACCAGAGCGGTGTCTTGCTGTGCAGGCCTTGCGACTTCGTCGCCTGTCCGTCCGTCGATCCGTTGCTGTCGGAGGCGATCTCGTCCGGGGTCAGCGGGTTCTTGATCTTCATGTGCTCGGCGACGTCCTGACCCGAAGGGAGGCCGAGATTGACGCCCCGCTTAAGGTTGCGGAAAGCGAGATTGCCACCGCCGCCAGGCAGGCTGTGCAGGATGGGTGCCAGTTGCGGATCGATCTTCCGTGTCGGGGTCATTTTTACTGGAGCGCCGCCGCTGTCCCCCAACTCGTAAAACCGCCGCCAGTCGATGATCCAGTTGCTGGGCAGCGCCGAAACCGGGATGGGTCCAGTCGGCGGGTTTGGTGCGAGGTCCCCGATGATCGAACCCGAGAGGCCGCTGAAATCGAACAGCCGTTGAAAATCGGCGAGCGTGAACACCTTGTTGTGGGGATATTTCTCGCGGACCATGCTGTGGCCAAGCCGGTAGGCGGCGGCCGAAAACTCGACCGGCATGTAGGGGACTTTCTTGAAGCGATAGAACTTGCGGCCGTTGTGGAGGATTTTGGCGACCGTTCCCGGCTCGGTCAAGCGCTCCACCCAGTCGTGCAGCACGATCCACTGGTAGTGCCAGGTGACGATCTTGCGGGCTTCCTTGAAGATGTCGGCTGGCGGGTTGGTTGAGGCCGATAGCATGTCGCAGACGGCGTTGTGGAACTTGAGGAAGGCCAGATGCGTCTGCGCCACGAGCAGGTTTTCGTCATTTCGGTGGTCGCCGATGAGCGCAAAACCTTCGGGGCTGCGCGGCAGGTCGTTGCGGAAATCGCCGGTGATGCCGCCGAAGCCGACCGTGATGTTCTTGCCTATCAGCAGCTTGGGGCCGTGCTTGTTTCCCGCGGCCGGATTGCGCGCATAGAGGTGCGGGCTGCCGTCAGGGCCGAGGCCGTAAATGCAATCGAGGTCGACGCTCGGGGTGCGGAAGTTCTCAATGCCGAGCGGATCCTTTTCCTTGTCTCCCAAAGACGTCAAATCAAGCGTGATGTCGTGGTCCACGAACTGGCCGAAATAGGTGAAGCCAGCCGGAATGTTCGGATTGTTCCCCGTCTGGCTGCCCGGATCCGGGTCCTTCATCGCGTCGGCGAGAACCTGGAGCTTGGCGTCTGGAACGTTGAGCGGGGCAAGTTGGGGAAACATGCGCCCGAACATGCCCGGGTCCTTGTGCCCGGACAGGGCATCGAGCAGCGCTCTCGTCGCGTGACGTCCGGCGACGCCGTGGCCGGGCGTCGTCTTGATCGCGTTCGAGACGACGGCAGGCGTGGATTCAAGACTGGTGACTTTCGCGGCAAATACCGCCGCGGGCGAGGATGATTTTGGCTTTAGAGACATGAAGAGACTCCTGGACGTGTATCGAAGCTGACGCTTGACACATTGAAAGCCCCCCGGCCTTAGATAATCTCAAGCCATGTTCTACCGATCGGAGTCGAAACTCACAGATGGCGCGACATGATTTCCTATTTAGCAAGCATGCTCGCAGAGCATGGAGCTATATAACCCAGGGTAATCTATTTACGTCGAGTTGACAATCGACCGAATCTTTTTGGAACAAACGCTATAAATCAAGATCGTTACTTTACAGAATCTGTAGAAGAGCTTGAAATTGCGAGGGAATCACAGCCAACGGAGTTAGCATCTGTTATTGGTTGGCGCTGAAACTTACTTCACCCGCAGAAGACGGCTTATCGCTGGTTGGACCGCGGCCGCATGAATGAACCCTGGAGGGCATCGGCCTGCTGGTTCCGTACGATGTGGCTAATTGCGGACACGTTCGAGGCTTCAACGCAGGAGGGGATAACATTATTCCCGACCCATTGCGTGGTCTCCTGGAGTTCCATCAGGAAACGTCCGCATTTGACGCAGTAGTTCGTTTCGGAGTCGATCTCATGCGAGAAATATTGATAGGACATACACTCGTGCTTTCCATTACGCCGGCGTCCTTCACGCGCCCGGCAGTTTCTATGATTGAAAACGTGACCTAATGCATTCCGTTCCCACCTTTAAGGAGCGGCAACAGCGTCATACTGTCATAAGGGTTCGGCTGCGCCTGCAGAATTGCCGCGCGACGAGTTATGTGGAATATCGAAGGCGCGTTGGCTTACTTTCCTTCCGAGAGGCGGGGGCCACGCGATGCCGCTTGAGCGATTTGAACTGTTTGCCGTCTTCTAACGAGATCGTGTGGGCCGGCGTTACCGATTTCTTGATTGGACCGCCAGGTTTTACGCTTCAACCTCGGCAGGAGCAGCACCATTTGACTAGGCCATTGAGCGACGCCACAACACTGGCAATCGGCTCGGGCCATCTTGCCAGCCAAGCATGTCAGGTACCGCGGGATACGAGGCGCTGGAAACTAACCTTCTCCGTTTTTTGTACCCGTCAGCCACATGCACAAGGGGGCTGTTCGTTCATCGTTGCCTGGCGATTGCCGCGGACCCCCAAGTCCGGGACTGCCACTAGCAACGAATGCCGGCTTACTTTCCGTTAACGTTTCGCAGTGAAATCCACGGGGGCCTCTTTGAAGGAGGCGGACATGCTGTTTTGGGTTTGCGTCGACGACAAGCCTATCGCGCTACCCACACAAATAGACGTCTACCCCGGCAACTCGCAGCCGATGGAAGCCAAGCTCCGCTATCAAGCGAACACGCCGAGTTGGACCTCAAGCAGGCCAACATGAGCTCAAGATAATCTCCGAGGCCCCGATGCCTCGGTTCCGAGCCTGCAAACAGTGCTGACGTTCCCTTACCCGTCGATACGCTCGACGAGGAGAGCGAGACCGATGGTACGGCCTAGGGCCGATCCCGCGATGGAGCGGTTATCCACTGCCGGCAGGGCAAGTCCGGGCGCTCGCCTCGTGGGATGTCTGCCTCTCATTCAATAACTGTCATTCCGTAGGCGACCTTCGCTCCACGACGTGGGTCCAGCTGAGGTCTTAGCGCCTGCCGCATTCGACTGTTCGATCGGCAGGCGTCCGGCTTGCCGCTCCAAATGACAATGTACGCACTTCGCGCGATCAGGAGATCCAGGCTTTGGCGCGCAGCGGGGAGTTCACCGACTGCCGGGCGATGGAGGCAGTGCTGAAACGGAGCGAGCGTGAGCGCACGCGGTTGGCACTGGGAGATCCGATGGTCCGATTTCACATAGACCGGCTTTGCATGCCGCATCGGGGCATTGACGAGGAGCATCCCCGACCGACGTGACGGAGGCGACGGACTATTCTAGCGCCTGGAGGTCGCCTGGCTCGACGCCATACGCCACCGGCTGTGGCAAAAGGCGCTGCTGACCGCTCACAAACTCGACGGCGAGCTGCAATTGTCTGCGCCGATCTCAATCCAGTGAGAGATCGTCACTCGAAACGTTCGACTCTTGAATTTCAAAAGTCTTACCCGCGTAGCCCCGAAGATGAGCGATCGAGGACTCAAATTGGTCCAGCATCATAACCCGCTTATGCTTCTCCGCGCGGCTGAAATCGCAATTGCAAAATATACTGCCATTCAACGCGTTTAGCGCCGTTTCCAAGAATATCGCTTCCGGTACAACTTTCAAAACGAGTCGGGTTGGCACCACCAAAGTGTCTGACGTTTCAACGACGTGACACACAAATTTGCAGCCTGTGAACGTGTTGGGGATACTTCGAGAGTGAAACTGCGGGAAATACCCGGTGTCATGAGCAGGGGAGTCTATTTCTTCGCCACCAACTATAATCAAATTCGCGATGAATGTCATCCAGTCTGAGTATATCGGCAAAAAGCTCAATACGTTTGTTTTGCCAGACGTCAGTACGCCGTGCACCGCCAACAAGACGAATGACGCAGTTATTTTGCTTGCAAGGCAAGTGTGCTTTGCCTCGCCAAGTGTTTTACGCTCATCATGATTAAGTTGAATTATGTCTGGCAACAATTCTTGCAGTACATAGAACACGTCAAAAGGAACGGTGCCCGCAAAGTCATCTCCGGCGCTGTTCAACACACCTTCGATCAGTCGCGCGATTCTGTCTTCTTCAGTTGAATTCTTAGAAGCGATCGATCGACCAGCTCTTAAATCACTGACGTTGTCCCTCAATCTGGACACAAAAAAGTCTCCAAAGTGCCTTTCCGCACGACAGGAGGTTTTACTGCTGTCGACGTATTCATAGTTATACTTTGTGTTTTCTTTAAAACATGTGCAGTTGCTTGATCCAAATTCCTCATCCGGCAATCTGTTGTTGTGCTCATGTTGCTCAAAAAAGGTAATCAGCAACTTTGTTTTTACAGCGTAAGTGTACATCGATTCATTATCGGACTTGTTGCTGATCATCATGGCAAGTATGTCCTCCGCGTTTTGCAAGAAAGACTTGTGAAGCTCACCCGCTATCCATACCCGCCTAGAATCGGCCAAATTATCAGTGTAGTAATGGACAACTGGAAAATCTCGATAAAATTGATTAAATTGAACGACTGAATCTGCGACGTTGTCTCCCGATTTTATCGACACGACGTCGCAAAGTGCATATTTAAATCCCCAAGTCGAAGCTCGCAGACAGGCCTCGTACAGGTTAACAAACCCATCGTTACTCCATCGGTAAGATAGCACGCAGGTCTTGGGCTTTTCCTCGATGACATTGACGACCTCGATACAGGCGGCCAGGCACTCTTCCTGTGTTTGTGACACTCCCGACTCGAGACTGCTGAGCTTGTCCACATTTACGGCAGCGTAGTTCCGCTTCTTTTTCAAGCTCGCGGAAAACTTCTCGCGAATGGCTTGGTTGTCTAACTTCGTCACGGTTCGGTACCTCTCGTTCGGGCTGGTGAAGGCTGCGGCGGCCGAATGGTAAAGCTGATCACGTTTGGGTAGCTCGTATGCCGGCTGTTTCTCCTTGGCCCGCTGCATAACGCTCCTGGCAGAACTTTGTCGACCAAGCCTTCGCCGACGTCAAGATTAACACAGCATCGCTCGAAAGGGAGCATGAATTAAGGACACGAAGCTTGCTCTTGTCGAGGTCTAGAGCATTTCATGTGTTGAGAGAATCGTAGGATTCCCAAGAAAGCGAGTTTGTGATTCATATGTGGACGCCCCCGGTCGGCAATGGCTTTCTGTGAGCATTGATCAGGATTCCTGGCCGGTATTCGTCGCGGCGATCACGTTCGGGTACGGAGCCACCGGCGCTTACGGGTTTGGTCGCCCTGATGTCGTCGACCGATGGCACAACAGGCTGGCGCACAGCGACTTCGTCGACGAGGATTTCTGCCGGAAGTATTGGGTGCCGTTCCTGTCCGACGGCCGGATTGTCCCGGGCGACCTGCCTGAGCCGGCGCCATTCTGGCTGCGGCTCCTCTCAGCGTTTCCGATCAAGTACGTGTTTCTGAGCGCGGTCGGGGCGCTCCTCGCGATTGCGGTATGGGTGGCAATGAAGGGAGCGAAATGACGACCCGCGGTCTTGGTGTACGGGTCGATGCTAGCGCCAGAGGGTCATTGACCGGCGGCTCCGATGCCCTCTCCGGTCCAGGAATCGGGCCCGGTGCGGCCGGTCGCGCGCAGCGCCGCAATTGAAAACATGAGGGTTAAACTCAGATCAACCCACCTCTACCGGAAACGGCTCTCGCCTGACGCACCTTCGAGCCACGACGTTGCAATATCCTCACTGCTCATACGTCACCTGGATATCTACAGACCGGGCAGATCGGTAGAATTTGGATCGCTTCGTCCGTATAGAAGGTCCCGCATTTTGGGCAGCGCGCCTCG
The DNA here is from genome assembly GCF_935825525.1 of Mesorhizobium escarrei. GTDB lineage: Bacteria > Pseudomonadota > Alphaproteobacteria > Rhizobiales > Rhizobiaceae > Mesorhizobium > Mesorhizobium escarrei. The sequence goes on along the minus strand of NZ_CAKXZT010000130.1, from coordinate 12,278 downwards.
AAATCCGGTTCGCTGATAGAATACTTGCGCTCGTACCACATGAATCCACGCAGATAGACCCGCGATTCATGGTGATCCATACGCCACCCGGAGCACTCCAATGTAGCGCGTTCGCGGAAATGCTGCTCGTTTTCGACTCTCTCAAAAAGGGTACCTCCAATAACATGGAGCGATCCTGCAAACGGGCCATCACTTGCCTCGCGGACTTCATACCTCGCAGGCAACTCTTCGATCATGTTTCCGAATTCCAGCCCGACCTTCCCCGAAGGCTTCAGCCCACGGTAGTCGACGACATTCCAGCCGAAGAAGTTTGCCAATGTGCCGTTCTCGAAGTGCGCTAGGTAATCACTGCGTGCCGAGGGGAAGACCAGCCCTTCGCATCCGATATTGCGAAGCATCATTCCAAAGTGATCCGTAATGGGATTGCCGCCGAAGCTTTTCCCGGTCAGCACCGGCATGGCATCGGCCCAGATATCGATCTTGCGGATGTCAACCTCGTGAGCAGCGGCAAGGGCGGCGTAAGCCTCCCCAATGAGGCCGACCGGAGGGTGCCGCAAGAACTCAAGCGTCCACGACCGGGCATCAGAGTAGCGCAGGTCCAGGCAATCCAGCATATCGACTTCGCCAATCCTACACTTGATCGGGATACTTAGCTCGTTGCGTGCGTCCACCTGTCTTAGAATCTCGGGTGAACGTAAGGCGCTTCGAAGCGTCTCCCCATCCTCTGGCAAGTTCGAAAGATAATTGTCAAAGCGGTCAGGCGACTGGATTGCTAAGAAGAGCGGATTGGGCTCATCGGGCAGGCCCCTGAACAGCAGGTTGATCGTGTCTGGGCCTTCTCCGGTTGTGGCAACGCAGTGGCCCGTTAATTGTGGGACAACATATGCGTTTAGTTCTTGAACCAGCGTCCGGTTGTCATTCCCTAGCGCATCCATGCATAGCACATGGTAGCGTGCCCGGGGAAAGTCCTGGCTACCCTCACCGGAAAACCGTCGTCGACAAAACGGACTGACCTCGCGATCCGGCTTAACGCCGGCCTCTAACAGCTCGTGCCAAATCGGGTGATTTGGAGACTGGAATGGCCGGCCCATGAACATGGGAAATCCGAACGTTAGCGCGGTTCGTTGGAGTGGATCGAGTGTGGTTGGGTCAATCTGCTTGCCCCAACAGTGCAGCCGCCTCAGTGGTGCGGACAGCACTGTTCTCAGACTTTGCCCCATGTTAGAAACGGCAAAGCCGCTAATTTGCGGAGCCAGCTGGTTGGACGCGCGGGCGGGAAAACAGGCTCCAACACCTGCCATATCGCCTTCAGGAATCCCCCCCTCCGCAGCTATAGCCTGAAGAACATCGAACAATCGCCGCGACAGGGGTGTTGCCTGCTTGGCGGCATTGTCGATGAGATTCGCCGCGACGTGGAAGGCTGCCTTAATTCGCTTGTTGTCCTTGTCGTTAACAGCCATCCCAATTCGCACGATGGCCCGTTCGAGCGTCTGCTCGATAGATTCGAAATTTTGCAGCTCGGCGGCCGCCATGCTGGCCTCGGCGCATTCGGCATTGAGGTCTGAACATGCTTGGAAGCAGTCCTTTGCTGCAGAGCGATCGCCCTCAGTCAGCAACGCTTGGCCCCAGTAGAAGAGTACTTGGCATAGCTTCTTTGAGTCATCTGCCGCAGCGGCCAGGGCTTGCTCATAAGAGACCCTACGAAAGCTCAATGAAAACAATAGTCCGGCCCAAGCCTCATGGGAAAATGATTTAACAGCAACTTCACGTAAGCTTTCCAACAAGTCAAAACGATAGTCCCGCTCAAGGCTGATTATGAGGATTTGCACTAACCATTGAAACATACGTTTCTGTATCAGCGGCAATGCCGCATCGTGGCACTCGCGGTACTTGTGCTCGGCGAAGAGATCCATGCCATCGGTAAATGCCTTATGCTCTTCAGGTGTCATCTCCGTTTTTCCGATCACTCCCTTGGGCAAACTCACAACGCGAAACGCTTCACCCTCCAGGCCATTTGGCGTCGTCGACGGGGCCGTTCGCCATGAGTAACTTGGCCGCTTCGAGATATTTCAGCGAGTCCGTCCCATCTCGCCGCTCACAATCAGCCGCTCGCGCTCGCCGTAGTCTCGCGCGTTATTCATTATGGATTTTGCCGCTTTCTTCGTCATTTCGAAAAGGCCTCGGCGAAGTGTGCGGTCGTCACTATAGCGCGGTCGGTTGCCAATCGGTAGCCGGCCGCGTTGTGCGAACGATTGGCCGAATTTATGCCCTTCGCTAGGTTCACACTCGCACGTATCCGGATTATGACGGCGACTTAACCCCTTGGTAACCATGCGCGTTGCTTGCCTGCGGGACGGTGGCCAGTGCGGAACTGATCCCAACTATGGACAACAAGCGCTGCGGTGCTTAAGCGTGACGGCTTCGCGTCCGTTGTTCCCGCATATAAAACGCCTTCACCAGTGGCGTCGCCTTTCTCGCCAAGATATTCCGCACATTCGACACCTGCCATTCACCGCCGCGCGCTGTGCGAATGCCGCGGTTGTTCAGGGCGATAGAAATGCCCCGTAGGCTGGTTACGCCCGCCTTCTGAAGCGACATGATCGTTGGCCGAATGGTCTCGGCAAACCGGTCGGCCGCTTGCGTCTGAACCTCACGTCCTGCCGCTGCTGCCTGACCAGCACTCGTCGGGTTGCCGAGCTTTGTGCCCTGCAGCTTGCGAGAGGCGAGGGCGCTCTTGGTGCGCTCGGAGATTTGCCGGCGCTCCTTTTCGGCGAGAGCCGCATAGAGGTGCAGCATGAATGGATCGGCATCGGCGCCCAACTCGGCCACGATGAATGGGACACGCTGCGCCATCAACCCAGCGATGAAGGCCACGTCGCGCGAGAGTCGATCAAGCTTGGCAACCAGCACCGGACACTTCGCCAGGCGCGCTGTGGCCAACGCTGCGGCGAGCTGCGGCCGTCGATCGAGTGCGTCCGCGCCTTTGCCGGTTTCGACCTCGGGGAACTCGGCGAGCAGGGTAATGCCTTCAGCCTCGGCAAAGCGCGTGATCGCGGTTCGCTGAGCGTCCAGGCCGAGCCCCGATCGACCTTGTCGCTGCGTGGAGAGTCGATAGTAGGCGACCGCACTTTTCATGATCAATTCTCCGGGCGTTCAAACCGCAAACCACCGTTTGCAGTTTGCTCGCGGGCGCTTAAGAAGCAACTTCTAAGTAGTTGATTACGCTTGTCTGCCGGTCACCGGCGAGCGTAGCATGGCTGCGATTGAGGGCTCTCAGTCGCACCAGCCGGTTTCCGTGACGCACTCCCGACTGGGCGACCGGGATGAAAAGCCATCACAAGCATTCTACGACGCAATTTGAACCCGAAGCCGCCCTCATTAGCCCATTTCGCTGCCCGATAGCGGACGTTCACCCACAGCCAGCGTACTGACCCCTTCTCTGCCGCGGCAACGACTGTACAGTGCGACAAAGCGGCCATTCAACATCGTCGCGCACGTCCAAGACAGCCGAAATGCCAAGACCAACATCACAGTGCCGGCGAATACCAGCCCGCTCCTAGCACTGAGAGAGGATTACCGCCTGGCAGACACGACGCCCAAACGTCGATATGATGAACGTGTAAAGACCCGCGAGACGGGCGAGTTCCTGCAAGTTTTTCGGACTTCTTTGCCGCCGGTCAGGATCACAAACGCGATTCCCTGGCCATCGAAGCGATTTATTGGTGCCAGTGGCAACCTTCCACAGTCGCGCCAAGATGTTTCTCAAATGATTTGCAGGGCCCGGTCCCTCCGGTGTGATGGTGATGCTGCTGTCTGCAGCTCCATGGCCTTTCAGGCGGTTAATTTCCTTTCCCGTCGCCACATCCCACAGCTGAGCTGTATAGTCGTTGGAGCCCGTGGCAAGCGTCTTCCCATCCGGGGACAAGGCGACACTCCAGACCGGCCCATGATGCCCTTTGAAGCAACGGATCTCTTCCCGTTCGTCACATCCCACAGCCGCGCCGTGTGGTCAGTTGACCCAGTCGCAAGGCACCGATCATCCCATGAACGACATCAACCGTGTCGTCGATGTCGAGCGTCACGCTTTTGGGCGGCGCGGCATAGCTCGACAGCCACAGATCGACCAGCACCCAGCCGAGCCGGATGACGGTGCGCAGGTCTGGCAGGTTCTCCAGGCGCGAGCAGGTCGGCTGCGAGCACAAATCAATCCCGCTGTCGGGCAGCCGCCCGCAGGCGAGCTTGAAGGCCGGGTCGGTGCGCAGTCGGTCGAGATCGTTGGCATCCTCGTAGCCGCATGCGATCGCAAAGATGCGGGCGCGCAGAATGTCGGCCATGGCGTGTGTCACCCGCTGTGGGTCGCGCGGATCGTGGATCGCAGCGGCCAACCTGTCGGCCAGTTGCAGGCGTCGCTCGGCCGCGGCCAAAAGCATGACGCCACCATCCGAGGTGATGCGTCCGCCGTCAAACGCAGCTGTGATCTTCTTGCGCCCAACGGCTGGAAATGAGAGCGGCAGCAACGTATCGTCGGTCATGGCGGGTGTGGCTCGCGAGACGTGGTGGCAGGGCTGGCTTAGACAACCGAATCCTACGCCAAATCAATCGCTTAGGCTACATCCGCCAACCTCTCAAACGCTCCGTCGTGCATAAGACGGGCTAGGGGGTCAATTTTGCACGCCGGTTCACAATCAAGGAACGCTGGCGCCGACTATCATGAGCGCCATGTCTCGACGCTCCGTACCACGCTGATATCCGTCGGAGCGGTAGCGCTGGGCGTTACGGGATATCGGCAGTCGGATACTGACGAGTGAACGCGTCTGCCAACAAAGTAGCGCGGGCGGCCTCCGGAGCTTCATTTCCTGATTAGACTGCAAACAGGTGCAAAGTACAAGGTCCGCGCCGTCGCCTTCTCGCCGGACGGGGGGCGCCTCGCCAGGGGGTCCGAGGACGGCACGGCGGGTGTTGGATATGGGCGTGCGGCTCAATGCCGTGTGTCCCGGTCTCACCGAGACCGGCATGCTCGAGAGCTTCATGCAGGGCGCGGGCAACCCGGACAAGCTGCGCGAGGCCTACCGTCGCGCGATCCCGATCGGGCGGCTGGGGAAGCCCGACGACATCTCGGGCGCGGTGGTGTTCCTTTTGAGCGACGACGCCGAGTTCATCACCGGCCGGGTGCTGAGCGTTTCGGGCGGGCTGACGATGCACGGCTGAGCGCCGCGCACGCGAGCGCGCGAGCGCTCAAACCACCTCCGGCCTTAACTTGGGCAGCTCCCACGGCCGGCTCGTCGCGAACCGATCCAGGCAGAGCGCGATCGCCTCGTTCAGGTCCGTGTCGGTCAACTCGCGTTCGCCTTTCCCGTGACGCACGATCGCGTGGGACACCATGCGGGCAATCACCAGATCGAACACGGTGGCGTCGTTCAGCGCGGCGGTGATCAAGTGTCCCCAGTCGGTCCACTTCCCCGCCGCCATCCAGCGCGCCGACACGAGGTCCTTGTAGGCGCGGCGCGCGTCTGCATCGGCGGTGAGGCGGAGCGTCGCCGAGACATCGGGCCACTCCGGACTCGGCTCGGCGAACCACCGTTCGAAGTTGTCCACGAGCTCCTTGCGCTCGGTCCCGAACTTCGGGTCGCGTACACGGCCGGCGTGCGACCGGCTGCGCCCGACGAGTCCGAGCTCGCCGACGCGCGCGGGCATCCCGAGCTCGCACCATCGGCTCGCGATCGAGAGCAGATGCGCGGACATGTAGCCTGCAAATCCGCCGTCCGCGGTCGCGGCTGATTCGAGCGTGGCTTTGGCGCCGGCAATGTCGCCCTGGGTGGCCTTTGCAGAGGCTCGCGCACTCAAGCGGCGGAGCCGTGTTCCCCATCGATCGTTGGCGTTCTCGGCACGGTCAAGATACGTGGCCAGAGCGGGCGCAGCCATGCCGCGACGCTCGGCTTCGTCGAGGAGCTGCGCCGCCAGATCGAAGGTGAACGTGACGCCTTCTTTTTCGAGGCCGGTCTCGAGGATCGTCTCGAGCCTTGCCGCGGTCCATTCGGCATCCGGCACCGCAAGGGCGGCGACGCCGAGCCCGATGAGACCGATGTCGCGATACCTCGGATACGGATTGGTCTCGACGGCGGCGATCGCACGCCCGATCAGGTCGCGTCCACGCGGATCGCCGGCCAGCTTGATGAGCGAGTCTCTCAACTCGGCGATGAAGTTGCCGGCCCGCTCCTCGTCGAGGTGTGTAGTCGTGTACTCCGGGTTCGGATTCTCTCCGGTCTGCTCTTCGAGCAGCCGGATTCTGCCTGTGACGTTGCCGAGCAGCGGCTGCAATTCTCCGCCAGCGGCCGGCGGGCCCAGTCTGGCGAGCACGCCGGGCGCCCACGCGGCATCGACGCCGATGTCCTCCGCGAGCGACGGATCCGCGTTGACGGCGCTTGCAATCAGTGTGTCGCACAGATCGGTCACGTGCAGCGCCGAGCCGTGGCAGCGCAATCCCAGCTGCTGACGCGACGCGTCGATCAAGGAAACCGCGGCGTCGCGCTTGCCCATCCGAACGGCGGCCCAGATCAAATAAGCGCGCAGCGCCACCACCCACGCGCTGCTCGTCTTGGCGCCGAACCCGTACGCATCGGCGGCCGCCGCGGCAGCCTCGAACCGCCCCTCGTGCACGGAGGTGAAGACCGCCGCGGCAATCCCCTCTGACTGCACGAGCCGCCGGTAGTTCGCGGCACACCGCAGCACCTCTATGAATCGGTCGTTCTCGCAACCGGCGCGGATCGCGCTGCCGAGATCGTTCAGCGTCTGCCAGATCGATCCGAGCACTTCTTTCTGCTCCGACTGGAACGCTTCGTCCAGCACGGTGGCGAACAATTTGTCGTGCTCCCGGGCCTGCCCGAAGTGCCGCACGGCATAGGTCAGCGCGTAGCGCCGCTTCTTTCCACGCCAGCCTTCGCAGTACTCCATTAGTTTCTGCTCGTACTGCGCGATTTCCGGAAAGCGCCTGACGTAGTCGCGGAATCTCGGATGCGCGAACGAGTAGCCCTCCTTCTCGGATCCCGCGACGACGCGGCGCATGCCGGAAACGAGGCGGTCGATCGGGTCGCCGGTCCAGGACGCCCGCAGCTTCTCGTGCAGCGCGGCGAGGTCGTCCTTGTGGATCGGGCCAAGAGCCGCGGCCAGTGTGCCCAGCAGATCGAGCGCCGCGGTGTCGGCCCCGGCCTGCGCGACGATGCCCTTCCACCAGGTAGCCAGGTAGTCTTCGAACCGCTTCGGCTGCGTGCCGACGGTCGCAGGCGTCACATCGCCACGCTCGATGGCCTCGGCCAGGAACGTGACATACAGCGGGTCGGCGCCGGCGACGGCGGCCTGCGGCGTGGTCACCGTGACGACCTTCGCGAGGAGCGCCGCGTTATCGGCGAAAGCGGCCGCCCTCTTCCCTGCGAGGCACAGCGCGGCCGCGACATCCTCCGGTGAAAAGCCGGCGAGCGCCAGCTGCGTGGTGTGGGTTGCCGGGACGCCGTAGTTCGCCTTCCAGTCCTGCCCGACGTCGCGCACGGTCACGATGATCTTGAGGTTTTTCCCCGGCACGACCTTGAGATAAGGCTCGAGGCCGAAGCTGGCCTCGTCGAGGGCGTCCACCAACAAGAGGTGCCGCTCCCGCCAATCGCGTTTGAGCAGCTGATGGTAGGCCGCGACCCACCCGCTGAGCGTGGTGGGCATTTCCCAAGTATCGAAGTTCGAGAATTCCCACAGCCTCAGTTGCTGCACCACGTTTCTGAGATAGCCCTGCTCGGTCAGCATGTCTCGCGTCGCGGAGGCATAGCGCGTGGTGAAGAAGTGATACGCGCACGCTTCACGATTGAGCTCGATGATCTTCACCGCCAGCGCGGTCTTGCCATACCCCGCAGGTGCCGTGATCACCAGGTAGCCGGGATCCGGCGCATCGAGGAACTTCTGTATGCGAGCCAGGTCGTCGCCACGGCCGCCGAACCGCATGTAGTCGGCGAATACCGGTTCAAACACGTAGCGCTCGAGCACGGTTCCGCCACGCTGTTTGAACAGCCACTTGATGAGGCTGTCGTACAGCTTGTAGCGGAACTCCCACGGGGTCGCGAACGTGCTTCGAATGAGCTGATCGACGCGTGCCTTGAATGCGGCGAGCTTGACCTGATCGTCACCTGAGTACGTCGGCAGTTTCGCTGCGGCATCCGCCACGAAGCATAGCCGATCGAGCCCGTGTTGGCCCGCATAGTCGAACTCGAGCTCCGTGACCGACTTGTCGTGGCCGGCCTCGACGTATCCGTACCGGTTGGCAATGATGCCGACGTAGACATTGGCTTCTTTCACCTTCGCCTGGCTGCCCGCGGTGGCGCCGAGACCCATCGATTCGAACGATTCCATGCCGATCGGCACGACTGCCAGCCGGCTGCACACTTCACGCGCGCCATCGCGGTATTCGCCGAGATCGAGGCTCGTGCTGCTGATGAACGCTTTCATGACGGACCCCCGCCCTGTAATCCCCCGTGAGCTCTGGGTAGGTTCATAACCTAGCACGTTCCTCGCCTGAGAGATATCAGCCAACTGCCTGACATCAGGCATCCGAAACGCCGGCAAACCCGGACAAGCTGCGCGCAGCCTACCGACGCGCGAGTCCGACCGGACGGCTGGATAAGATGCCGCGCGTTTCGGGCGGGCTGACCATGCACGGCTGATCGCCGCGCAGGCACTCGCGAAAAAGCTGCTTGCCCTCGGCGCGCGAGAAGTCCATGAACGCGCGTGCAGCCGGCGCGAGCCGCCTGCCGACCGGATAGGCGAAGTGCCAATGGCTCTCGAAAAGCCTTCGACGTCGAGGCAGACGAGCCGGGCGAGCGCCGGGTCGAGTCCCGGCGCATAGCGCGGCAGGATCGATACGCCGAGCCCGGCCGCGACCGCTTCCCGGAGGGCGTCGTCGGAAGGGAGCTCCATGCGGATCCTTGGAGCGATGCCGTGGCGAGCGAACAGCCTGAGAATGATCATGCGGGTGCGCGACCCCGGCTCGCGCATGGAAGGGCTCTTGGGCCAGCCGCACGAAGGCAATGTCCTTGTGGTGTGCAAGCGCGTGGCCAGCGCAGGCGACGACCACCAGCGGGTTGGGGACCAGAGCCTGCACGACGATCTCCCGCTCCTTGAGGTGCAGGTCACCAACTCAGGCAATCGCATCTTTGCCTGCCAACCATCCAGGCCCGACGATCTTGCGATCTCACTGGCATTGCTCGTGTGGGCGGCTCGCCACCCGCACATCACCGAATGGACGAAGCTGGCGCGACCACGTCTTGGCCGTGCCAGGTCGGCGCCGAAATTCGGTTCGACGGCTTGGACGTGATTGGCGACGTTGACGTCGCACGAACATCATCGTGTCGCGTGGAAATTGCCGGAGGTGCTACATATGCGCTCAGGGGGAGAACCACTAACCGACCGTGTGCGTGTCGTCGCGACGCACCACCTTGTCCGTAGCTGTGACGGCCCGGCCGACAAGTCGAGCAAGTTGTGCACCGTGACGCCGGTTTCAAATATGGGCAGTCGTGACCCTCAACGTTAGCATGAAGGTGCGGCTAGACGGAAAAGTGTTCCCACATCTGGCCTTCTTCTCTTCGAAATCTCATGAGCGAGACGCGCCGTCTCGGTGAGGCGGACGTGAACCGCCTTGCCACGGGTGCGCAATATTTCGATAGCGCCGACCTTCTCACAGGCCGCAACGGCGCGAGCACGTACGTCCTTATCGCGCAACCCGGCGGCGCTGTAACGGGAAGTCGAGACCTTGTACCAGCTGCCTCGAGATCTGGTGTGTGGAGTTTGTAGAGCGCCGCAAGAAGGATAAGCAGCCGGGCTCGTGGCGGATAGAAGCGTGCTGCGCCAAGGGGGATCGCGCCAAATAAGCTAGAAACCCGATTGTTGATACCCAGGCCCAGCTTCTTGGCCGGGATTGCGTCGATTGCCGGGTCAACCAAATCCATCCGGAAGCGAGCCGGATCGAATGCACTGTCGTTATCTGGTGCGAGGCATGCGGCGTTGGTGTCCGACTTTTTCATTAGCGTCTCGCAGCTGAGGATGCCCCTTGGGCTGCCTGAGATTGGGTTTCAACGAGATGCGTCGGAAGTGGATTACTAGTAAGACATATAAGAATAGGAACCGTATTCGCGGGAACCGCGAACGACATGCGCGGAATCCGCGAACCTCTGCTCGTCACGAACATCATGGCGTGCCGCCTAACCCGGGCTCCCATCGCGGGCCACCGATCAGTTCCATAACCCGATTCCACATGACCGCGCCGCGATCAGCGTCCATGTAACGATCCGGAAAGCGATAAATGTCAGCGTCCACCCGGCATGCCGGTCCGCCCAGCACCATCGAACTCGCCCAGATCATTGCTGTCCGGGTGACCTCCACGTGCTCTTCAATCCGATCTTCCGGCGCCTCGATCAGAACAGCGTCGTGGACCGGGGCGCAGAGCCGCACCTCCTCCTGGACGATGCGCGTGGCCGCCAGCCGCAGCATGTCGGAGCCACCGGCCTGCATCGGCCAGTTCTGCAAGGATCGCTGGTTCGGCAATTGGTCCGGTCGCACGCGATAGCGCCAACCGAATGGGGTCGTAAGCTCGCTGCCGAGAAGAGCCGCATTCACGTTGCTCTCCGCCCAGGTCCAGAAGCGGCGGTAGGTTTCGCGGTGCCGGCGCAGGATCTCGCGGGCTTCTGCGACCATCATGCCGGCGCTGGTGGCCAATCAGTGCTCGCCCATTCCGTACAACACATCGAGCACGATCGCCTTGCACTGCCCACGTAAGTGGCCGTGCGTGGCCTTATTCGCGCCGGGAGGCGCCAATCCGGCATCAATTGCGAATTGCATATAGGGATCGCCGTAAGCGCGCCACAAGGCTCATCCCCGGACAGCGCGGCGGCGATTGCAATCTCCTGACTTGAGAAGTCCAAATAGGCAATCGCCATGCCGTCCGTCGGCTTTATCAGGCCGCGGAGCCACGTAGCCGTGCCAAACAGAAAGCGGGAGTTACTGGGCTGGTTGCGGCCGGTGCGGGAGCTGAAGGGTGAAATCAGCGTTCGGTTGCGCCCGTCCGAACCGACCGGGATGTTGTTCAGCCTCATTTCGCTCAGCGCATGCCGGAGTTCGCGTAACGGTGAAACGGCCGGATAAGCCTTCGCCATCGACCGAAAAGTGTCGTCGTCCAGCGCCAGTTGGCCACTGTCGAGCGATGGCCATGGTATGCCGGAACGCACAAGCCAGTCGCCGAACCTGTCGCTTTTGATTTGACATTCGTGCCAGCCTGCGAAGCTCCAACGCCGAATAGTCAGTCCGAATTCGAAGCGCTGATCCCATGGCCGTGAATCGGAAAGGACCGTCGGTCTCTGCTACTGGAAGCGCATTTCCGGACCTTTGTCCTGAAACTCGCTCCAGCCTTCAACGTCCGGCGCAGATAAAGGTCCCTTGTACCGCTCATTGCCGGTTTCGGGGCAGCGGTTGCGGACGACCCCAGTCTCCAGCCTCAGCAGGTTTGCTCTGCGTCTCTCTGCCTTCGTCGGCGATATGCGATATGGGTGACAACAATCTCTCCGATGCGAGCTGGGCGCGCATCGACCCGCTTGGTCTTCCTGGCCGTGCCGACCCGGCCGCGGCCGCCGTCGCGGCGAACAACGCTCGTGCATCGCGGACTGGAAGGTTACCCCCCACAATCACAGGCCAGCAATTGAGTGGCGTCGATCACTCGCACGTCAAAAACACCGGCCTTTTCGGCGATCTGTATCATGTCCGACGTTCCACCCCGTGCATCCCCGGTGTCCTTGCCATCCCAGAGTGCGAGGAGTGTAATTGTGCGGGCGCTGCCCGTCTGCGCCATCTCGAGCACCCAACGATTGCCGCGTTCCCACGGATTGAAGCCGGAGGCCTGCAGCCATCGCGGCAAGCCCTCCTGATCACTCAGACAGCGTGGCTGCCGTCCTTGCACGAGGTCGAAGAACCGCCTCCGCCAACCGTCGAGGCCGCCGAAAACCTTTCCGGCAAACTCAGCTGGCGGCATTGGCAGACAGACGACGCTTTCGAAACCGAGTTCCTTGCAAACCTCGTGAACAATAATGTCCGTACCCGGTGCCGCGGAGGCAAGGACACGCAGCGTTGAACCGGTTGCTTTCAGCTCTTCTAGAGCGCGCCGGATCAGCTCACGGGCTTGCTGTTCCTTGTCGGCCGGAAAGCGCGGAACAGCACGGCCGGGCTCGTCAACACGGTGGCCGACAGCGACGACGAGG
>NZ_CAKXZT010000129.1 GCF_935825525.1 Mesorhizobium escarrei | reverse complement strand
GGCCTCACAAGGGGAGAAGGAAGAAGGGGAACTTACGCCGCTGACTGCGACGACGGCATGTCTCCGGCCGGCAGCACGCCGCCCCGCAGCCGGCAATCGAACACTTTTTCGATCAGATCGTCGCTCAGTACGTCCTGCGGTGAGCCGGTGGCGGCAAGCCTGCCGCGATGCATGACGAAGATCCGGTCGGCATACATGGCCGTCAAATTGAGGTCGTGCAGGATGGCGACAACGCCGCCGCCCCTTCTGACGAAATCGCGGGCGATGTTCATGATGATCAATTGGTGCTTGATGTCGAGGCTGGAAACCGGCTCGTCTAAGAAGAGATAGCGCGGTTTGCCGTCGAGGACCGGCGCCCAGACCTGGCAGAGCACCCGGGCCAACTGCACGCGCTGCTGCTCGCCGCCCGAAAGCTCCTGGTAGAAACGGCCGGCAAAGCCGTCGAGATCGACGCGCGCCAGCGCCCGTTCGGGCAGGCGCTCATCCTCGCCGGGCAGCGCGCCCGAGCGGCCGCCGAGCAGGCCGAACCTGACGATCTCGCGCACCGTGAAGGGAAACGACAGCGTCGTCGCCTGCGGCAGCACGGCGCGCAGCATGGCTGTCTCGACCGGTTTCATCGCCGACAGGTCGCGGCCGTTGATGGTGACCTCTCCGGAATAGGCAAGATCGCCGGACAGCGCCCTCAGGAAGGTCGTCTTGCCCGAACCGTTGGGACCGACGATGGCCGCGATTTCGCCAGGCCGCATGTCGAAATCGACATTGGCGACGATGCGCTTGCCGCCGATCGCCACCGAGACATCCCGCGCTTCGATCATGCCCGCACTTCGATCATGAAAAGTCCTCTCGCGGGTCCGCCACTCACAGGTCCCCCACTCACAGATCAACGACGCCACGCTTGCGCAGCAGGATCCAGAGGAAGAACGGGGCGCCGGCGATCGCGGTGACGATGCCGATCGGCAGCTCCGCCGGCGCCACGATGGTGCGGGCGACGGCATCGGCCAGCAGCAGCAGGCAAGCGCCAAGCAGGGCCGACGCCGGCAGCAGATAACGATTGTCCGGGCCGATGGCCAGGCGCAGCAGATGCGGCACGACGATGCCGACAAAGCCGATGCCACCGCTGACGGCGACAGACGCCCCGACTGCAGCCGAAACGCCGATGATGGCAGTGTATTTCAGCCGCTGCACCGGAATGCCGAGATGGCCGGCGGTGGCTTCGCCCAGCGCCAGCGCGTTGAGGCCGCGCGCCAGGAACGGCATCGCCGCCAGCGCCAGCACGATCACAGGCCCGACGGAGCCGATTTTCTGCCAGGTCGCGCCGGCAAGCGAGCCGAGCTGCCAAAAAGTCAGGTCGCGCAACTGCCGGTCGTCAGCCATGAAGATCAGGATACCGGTCAGTGCCATGGCAAGGGCCGCCAGTGCAATGCCGGCAAGCAGCATGGTGGCGACCGATGTTCGACCTTGCCTAGTGGCGACCTGATAAAGCAGCAATGTCGTCGCCAGCCCGCCGCAGAGCGCCGCCAGCGGCAGAGCGAGTGTGCCCAGCACTGAAATTAGCGGCGCCAGCACCGTTGCGCCAAGCACGATGACAGCCACCGCGCCGAGGCTCGCTCCTGCCGAAACGCCGATGAGACCGGGGTCTGCCAGCGGGTTGCGGAACAGTCCTTGCAGCACCGCGCCGGAGACGGCAAGCGCTGCGCCGATCAGCACACCGAGCGTGACGCGCGGCAGGCGGATGTCGTAGACGATCAGGCGGTCTCGCGCGCTCATCGCCTCATTGCCGGGTGCTGCACCCAACAGCCAATCGCCAATGACGCTGACGGCCGAGGCATCGGATGCGCCTGAGGTCAGCGACAACAGAACGGCAACGGCAAGTCCCAGGCACAAAAGCAGGATGACTATGCGCGCCCGCCGCGAACGGTCGCCATCGGATGCTGTCGCCATAGTGCCCGCACCAGCGATCGATTGATCCACCATCGGGCGCCCGCTCAGTCCGCGGCCTGCCCGCCATAAAGCGAGGCGGCAAGGTCGCGGATGACGTCGGCGGTGCGCGGCCCGAAGCCGAGCAGATAGCCGCCATCCATGCGGACCACCTTGCGCGCCGCACCCGCCGGTGTCGACCGGATGGACGGGTGCGCGAACAATTCGTCGTCCGATACGCCGGGACCGGCATTGTTCATCATCAGGATCACGTCCGGCCTGGCGGTGATGACAGCCTCGTCGGACAGTTGCTTGTAGCCGGAATAGCCGTCGATCGCATTGACGCCGCCAGAAAGCTTGACGATGCCGTCGGCGGCGGTGTCGCCGCCGGAAGCGAGAATCTTGCCGCCCTGCATCGACAGCACGAACAGCACGCGCTTGCGCTCCTTGATCGCGGACGTCTGCTTTTCGCCGGCCTTCAGCCTGGCGTCGATCTCGGCTGCAAGCGCATCGGCCTTGACGTCGGTGCCAAGCGCCTTGCCGACGATGCGGATCTTTTCGAGAATGCCTTCACGGTCGTAACGCTCGGGCACCTCGATGAACGGGACGCTCGTCTTCAGCACGTCGACGGCTTCCTTCGGGCCGCTGCCGTGCAGCGCCAGGATGCCTGACGGATTGACCGACAGCACGCCTTCCGGCGACAGCTGGCGCATGTAGCCGACGTCAGGCAGCCCGAGCGCCGCCTCGGGATAACGGCTGGTCGAATCGCGAGCGACCAGCCGGTCCTGCTCGCTGAGCGCAAAGACGATCTCGGTGATCGAACCGCCGATGGCCGCTATCTTCGACGGATCGGCGAAGACCTCCGTCGCTTCGGCAGCACGGGCCGGCAGCGCAAAGGCCACGCAAAGGCACATCGTGGCCCCAAGCGCCATTCTGAAAACACAGGCCCGTTTAAGCAAAGGAGCCATCGTCGTTTTCCTCAGGCTGACGTCGGGCTTGGAATGCGCGGCAGGTTCTCTGCCAGAAACCGCCAGTCCTCGCGTTCGCTTTCGCCTTCATGGCGCTTGCCGAAGAACTGGATGATCATCTTGCCGTCGGCGCCATAGGCTTCGAGAGACGTGACATGGCCGTCCTTGGTCGGCTTGCGCACGGCCCAGACCTCTTGGATGTGGTCGGTCCGCAGATGCAGGTGGAAGGCCTCGTCCAGCACGTTCATACACGGCCCCATCGGCTTGATCGACTTGATCGGGCCCGAATGGATCTGGATGCAGCCGCGATTGCCGACAAAGCACATGATCGGCATCTCGCCCTCGGCGGCATGATCAAACATGGCGCTGACGGCATCGTTGTCGAGCAGCCAGGCGAAATCCTGGCCAACCATGCGCATCGCCTGGCGGCGGTCGAGCTTCAGCGTCTTCAGCATGCCGAAGAACTGATGCACGTCGGTCAGCCGGCTCCAGCGATCGCGCAGATCGTCGACGTCAGCGGAAGCGTCGGAAGCCTCGGCCCCGCTTTCAAGCCCGCCTTCTGAGATCGAAACGGTCGACTCCTGGTTCGGCGATTCCAGTTCGCCCACCAGCTTCTGATAGGCATAGAGGTTCGACGCCGGCCGCAGATGCACCTTGTGCACCGCCTCGCCTGCCTTATCGAAGAACTGCAGGCTGCGCCTGATATCGCCGCCGTCGCGCTTTTCGACGGCAACGCCGTGCGCCCAGACTTTCGGGAAGATGCGCAGGTCGATGTTCTCGCCAAGCACCATGGCATTGTGGTTACCGGTCACGACCTTGTCGTAGACGCCGATCTTCTCGTGCACAGCGCTTTCATTGCGCGTCAGCGCCATGACCTCGCCGACGGCCTCGAGGCCGGTCAGAAGATCATTGACGCGCGGCTCGACGCGGACGACGCCGTCGCTGCAATGCGCGGCGACCAGCTCGGCCTCCGAAATGCCAAGCTGGGCGGCGAGATCGCGCTCGCGCGTCTTCGGATTGTCTGCCCGCGCCCGCCGGATCTCGTGCGGCGCGGGCTTTACGCGCTGGTCCATATTCTTATTACCTACTTGTTGAGGATGAGCTTGCCCTGGCGGGTGATCTTCAACCGGTAGAGCGCTCCGTGATGCTCGATGCCGATCTCGTGCTCGCCCTGGAACAGGGCGTTGCTGGACAGGGTCCTCACCGTCAACGGGACCCGATCGAAACGAGCCGAATTGTCGTCGGAACGGCGGACGCGATCGCGAAAGTCATTGCGGCGAACGTCTCTGGGCCGAAAGTCATTGGGCCGAAAGTCATTGGGATTGTGCGTGTTCATCTGGTTCGATCCCTTTCCTGGGCCGGGCCTGGTCGGCTGGCTCGACGCTTGCGTGAAATGCCGTTTAATTTCTTGAATTAAATACTCATGTTTATTAGTCAGTGCAATACCGGACTTGTAAAGTCAAGATTTAAGAAGCCGGACACGTCGAAAAGCCGGCAAGCGTCCAGCCAGCCAGCATCGAACCAGGACATTTGGAGTTGGGGCATGGGGTTGGCGAATTGGGGTCGGCCGGGTCTGGCGAATAGCAGCCCGGATCCTTGGCATAGAATTCTGGGGCATGGCGTTCTGGGGCATCGACCGATGCCAAACGGAATGGCGGCATTGCTGGCGGGTGCTGCGGCGATCGCGCTGCTCACCCCGTCAGCCAATGCCCAACAAGCCGCCCAAACCGCACCAGATCAGCAGCAGGCCAAACAGGCGCAGACGCCTGAGCAGGCTGTGCCGGCCGCGGCAGGCGCAACGCTGCTCGACCAGATTCTAGTCATCAGCCGCACCAGCGAGACGGCGATCGATTCCCTGGCCTCCGTCAGCCATGTCGATCAGGAGCAATTGGAACGCCGCATGGCGACGAGGCTTAACGACATGCTGTTGGGTGTGCCGGGTGTGGCGGTCCAGGCCGACGCGAGGCGCGTCAGTTCCTCAATCAACATCCGTGGCTTGCAGGATTTCGGCCGCGTCGCGGTGATCGTCGACGGTGCGCGACAGAATTTCCAGCGCTCCGACCACGGCCCGCAATCGACCTTCTATATCGACCCGGAGCTCATCAAATCCGTCGACGTCATTCGCGGCCCGGTCGCCAACACCTACGGCTCGGGGGCCATTGGCGGCGTCGTCCTGTTCGAGACCAAGGACGCGGACGACTATCTTCGCGACGGCGAGACATGGGCGGCGTCCGCGACCGGACGCCACGAGAGCAACGGCGAAGGCTGGACGACCAGCGCTGCCGGCGCCTACCGTTTCAACGAAAACTGGGATGTCCTCGGCAACATCGTCTATCGCGACTACGACGACTACAAGGATGGCGGCGGCGATACGGTCAACGGCACCGGCTTCGACGTTTTAAGCGGGCTTCTCAAGACCACCATCCGCCCGAGCGAAAACAGCGAGCTGAAGCTGGGCTGGAATGGCACGAGCGACGGCTGGAACGAGGTCAGCGGCGGCACACCGGTGAATGACGTCGACCTGGAGGCGAATACCTTCACGGCGCGCTACAACATCACCGATGAGGACAAGAGCTGGCTCGATCTCCACGTCAACGTCTCCTATAACAAGACCAACATGGAGATGACGAGCCTGGTTCCGCAAAACCGGTTGATCCGGTCACCGGTCTTCCCATCGTCCTGCCGGCGGGCTCGATGTCGACTTTCGATGTCGGCACTTCGGGCATCGACATCTGGAACACCTCGCGGTTCGAGACCGCCGGCATTGCGCACGAGCTGACCTATGGCGGCGACTGGGTTGGCGACGATGTCGAGACGGGTGGCGCCGCAGGCGGCGCCAGTTTCTATACCCCTTCGGGCAAGCGAAACGTTTCCGGCGCCTACATCCAGGACAAGCTCAGCTGGGACTGGCTCGAAATTATCGCCGGCCTGCGTTACGACAGCTACAGGCTCGAAAGCGATGTCGGCGAAACCTCCGGCGACCGGCTGTCGCCGCGCATCACCGTCGGCGTCTCGCCGTTCGAAACCGCCAGCCTTTCGGGACTGCAATTCTACGGCACCTATGCCGAGGGATATCGCTCTCCGTCGCTGTCGGAAACCCTCATCAGCGGCAATCATCCGGCAGGCGTCAGCTTTCCGTTTCTCCCCAATCCTGATCTGAAGCCTGAAATCGGCAAGACCGTCGAATTCGGCGTCAACTACAAGCACGACGACCTCCTCGAAGCCGATGACGCGTTTCGTTTTAAGGCGGCCTACTTCAACAACGATGTCGACGACTATATCGATGGTGTAACGCTTTCGGCATTCGACCCGACCAGCGGCTGCCCGTTCGGCCCCGGCATCCCGATCTGCTTCCAGTACCAGAACTTTGCAGAAGCCAGGATCCGCGGCTTCGAAATGGAAGCCGTCTATGACGCGAGCTGGGGTTTCGCCGGGCTTTCTGCATCGATCATCGATGGCCACACCATCTCTTACGACGGCGAGCGGGCAGACCTCGTCACCGTCCCCTCTTCGCAGGTCACCGGGCAACTCGGCTTCCGCTTTCTGAAGGACAAGCTGACCGTCGGCGGCGAGGTACAGTATAATGGCAAGCCGAAGGGCAACCCGGTGGCCAGGGACTACACGCTGGTCAACGCCTTCGCCAGCTACCAGGCGACCGACAATCTCAAGGTCGACTTCCGCGCCGACAATTTGTTCGACGTCAAATACACCAACCCGTTGAATGCATCGGCCACGAGTGTAGTTTACGAGCCAGGCGTCACGCTCAAGCTGGCGGCGACAATGCGATTTGGAGGCTGACGACAATGACACGCGTGACGGCATCGCTTCGCCTGCTGACCTCGGTGCTGGCCATGCCGCTTGCGATGGGTCCGGCGTGGGCGCAACAGTCCGCGCCGGCCCCTGCTCTCACGCTTGAGCTCAATGGCGCACAACCCTCCGACAAGGGCTGCCGTCTGACCTTCGTGGTCAACAATACGCTCGGCGCCGACCTCTCGAAGGCGGCGTTCGAGATCGCGCTGTTCAACGAGGCCGGCGTCGTCGACCGGCTGACCGTGCTCGACTTCAAGGACCTGCCGGCGGGCAAGACCAAGGTGACGCGTTTCGATCTTGCGGGCGCCGACTGCGCCAAGGTCAGCCGCGTGCTGATCAACAGCGCCACCGAATGCGCCGGCACCGGCATCAAGCCTGACGCTTGCATGCGTGGGCTGAAGACCGAGACCAAGACCGGCATCGCCTTCGGGGTCTGAAAAGGCAGTCTGGAAGCGGGTACGAGGCCGGCCTGTTGCCGCTGGGGCAAATGATGTTGATTTGACAAGTCCGCGCCGGTTGCGGCAGGTCTCGCCGCGAGCCATGCAGAACATCAGTCCCCTCCCCGACGCCGATGGCGAACTGGCGATTGCGCCGACCGGACCGCTTGCGCCTGCCACCCGACCGTCAGCCATGAGCCGCAAATGGACGGCGGCGATCGTCGCCTCCTGCCTGTTTCATGCCGCGGTGGCGGCCGCTTTTCTCATCGCACCTGCCGGCACGTTTGATGCCGGGGACGCTATCGAGATGGAAGGCGCCGATCGAACCGGCGCCAAAGTGGTCGGCAGCGACTTGAATGGTCGCGCCCCGGGCGCGATGGCCGTCACCCTGGTGCCCGACCCGCGGCCGGCCAAACCTGAGGTCAAGCCCGAGCCGCCTGCCGACCAGCCCACCGGGGACCGGCCCATCAGGGAAATGGCCGCGCAACCCCCCGCGCTTTTGCCGCAGATTGTCGAACAACCCACCGCCGTGCCAGAGATGATGGCCGACACCCCGCGCCTGGACGAGCAGAGCGTGGCTCCGAAGATCGAAACGCCGGCAGAGCCGGCTGCTCCGGCCGAAACCACCAAGGCCCCTCCTGCCGATATCGGACAGCCGCCGCTCCCGACGCCAAGGCCGCGCCCGACACCAGGTTCTCGCGGAGCCGGCGAAACGAACGGTGCCCGCGGCGCCGCGGATGGCGAGGAACGCGACGCGGTGGCTTCCAGCAAGGGCAAGAAGCAGGCGGCGTCAGGCAATGCGATAGAATCCCGCTACAGCGGTGAAGTTCAGAACAAGCTTGCCCGCGCTAACCGGCGTGTTTCGAAATCGATACAGGCGAGCGCTCGCAACAATGCCAGGGTCGTTTTCGTTGTCATGGCCGACGGCAGCATCAGCGACATACAGCTTGCCGAAAGCTCAGGTTCTGCGGAGCTTGATCAATTCGCTTTGACACTGGTGCGCAAGCAGGCGCCGTTCCCTCCCATTCCAAGCGAAACTGGCAGGTCAAGTTGGGTGTTTAAAGCGCGGATCGGTCCATTTTAACACCCGGCGCCTCATAGTTTCGGCCACCATCAACCGTCACAATTCACCAATGCTGAAAGGACCGCCAATGTACATCGCCATGAACCGCTTCAAGGTCCAGAATGGCTCTGAGGACGTCTTTGAGGACGTCTGGAGGAACCGTGATTCCAGCCTGTCCGAAATGAAAGGTTTCAAGGAACTTCATCTGCTGCGCGGTCCGCTCAACGAGGCCGAAGGCTACACGCTGTTCGCCTCGCACACGGTTTGGGCGAGCCATGAGGATTTTGTCGCCTGGACCAAATCCGAGAACTTTCGCGCCGCGCACCGCAACGCCGGCTCCACCAAGGTGCACTATCTCGGCCATCCGCAGTTCGAAGGCTTTTCCGTCGTCGAGGGCGCGTAATCAATCTCAGGCGACCCATGGTTCCCTTGGGCCTTTGCCGAACGATCACGGCAGCGCCCCGACCAAATAGGTGCCGTCGGCGAAGCTGCCAATCTCCCCCCTTGTGGGGGAGATGCCCGGCAGGGCAGAGGGGGGTGCTGTCCCGCCGGCCTGCTGATCAAAGGCATGCCTGCTCCCACCATGACTCTGTCGCAGAACTTGACGCGCACAACTCGATCAACTTGCAGACCGCAACGTTCGGCACATGGCGGGCAGAAAAAGCAAAGCCGGCGATCCTTCGCGCCCCCCTCTGTCCTGCCGGACATCTCCCCCACGAGGGGGGAGATTGGCCGTCATCTCGGCCTTCGCCAATCGCGGGAACGCAGAAAAAGTCATGGCCTGAAATCTCACGCCGCGGCCAGCAGGCTGGCATTGCCGCCGGCGGCCGTGGTGTCGACGCAGACGGCGCGCTCATGCGCATAGGCGGCCGGGTTGAGCACTTCGCTGACCAGCGGCACGATCGGCCCGGCGCGGTCGGCGATCACCTTTCGCACGATGCGAGCGGCCTCGGGCGTGCCGGAAAAGGCGACGACGTCGACACGCAGCGCGCGTGCCTCGACCGGGTCGGGCCTGCCGTCGATGGCCGCCAGCGGCAGGCCCTTGCCGGTCAGTGATGAAAGTGCCGCCGGCGCACCCGGCGCGACGGCCAGCACCGCATTGCCAGCGGCGAGCGCCTGGATGGTCTGGGCAAGCAGCGTGTCGGCGTCCGGTCCGAGGCAGAGCACGCGGCCGCGCGGCGACAGCGACAGCGTGTTGGCCTCGCCGGTCGGCCCGGGCAAATCGACCTGGCCGAAATCGATGCTGGCCGCGGCGCCGATGGCCGCGGCACCCTTGCCGCGCAAATGCTTCCTCAGCATGGCAACGCGGTCCGCCCGCGTCGACCAGCCGCCGAGCGCCGGGTCTGGCAGGTTGTCGGCGAGTTCGGTCGCCGTCACCTTGCGGCCGTCAGGAATAGGCATGCCCGCCTGCGGCCCCTTGCGCAACCGCCTGAGATAGTGCGGCCCGCCGGCCTTCGGCCCGGTGCCGGAAAGCCCCTCGCCGCCGAACGGCTGCGAGCCGACCACGGCGCCGATCTGGTTGCGGTTGACATAGATGTTGCCGGCATGGATACCGTCGACGAAATGCTGGGCGCGGCCTTCGATGCGGGTGTGCAGGCCGAAGGTCAGGCCATAACCCTTGCGGTTGATCGCCGCGATCACCCCGTCGATGTCGTCGGCGTCGAAGCTGGCGACGTGCAGCACCGGCCCGAACACCTCGCGCTCGATGTCCTCGATGCCCTTGACCCGAAAGACATGCGGCGCCACGAAGCGGCCATCCTTCGGCGCTTCGAGCTTGGCGATCAGCCGGCCCTGCAGGCCCATCTTAGTGCAATAGTCGCGGATCGATTTTTGTGCCTCCTCGTCGATGACTGGCCCGACATCGGTCGATATCCGCCAGGGTTCGCCGAGGCTGAGCGCTTCCATCGCGCCCTTCAGCATGTCCAGCATCTTCTTCTCGACGTCCTTCTGCACGTAGAGGACGCGCAGCGCCGAACAGCGCTGGCCGGCGCTCTGGAAGGCCGAGGCAAGGATGTCGCGCACCGCCTGCTCGGGCAGCGCGGTGGAATCGACGATCATCGCATTCAGCCCGCCGGTCTCGGCGATCAGCATGGCGTCGGGCGCGGCGGTCTCGGCCAGTTGCTTTTCGATCAGCTTGGCGACCTCGGTCGAGCCGGTGAAGCAGACGCCGGCAATGCGCGGGTCGGCGGTCAGCGGGCCACCGACCGAGGGACCGTCGCCGGGCAGAAGCTGGATGACGTCTTCCGGCACGCCGGCTTGGCGCAGCAATTCGACGGCGCGGAAGGCAATCAGCGGCGTCTGCTCGGCCGGCTTGGCGATGACCGAATTGCCGGTGACGAGTGCTGCCGCAATCTGGCCGGTGAAGATGGCGAGCGGAAAATTCCATGGCGAGATACACGCGATCACGCCGCGCGCCTCGGTTCCCGTTTCGGCATTGGCCGCCTCGGTCGCGTAATAGCGCAGGAAGTCGACCGCCTCGCGCACTTCGGCGACGCCGTCGGCCAGTGATTTGCCGGCCTCGCGGGCGGCGAGCGCGAAGAATTCGATGGCGTTGGCCTCATAGAGGTCGGCCGCGCGGTTGAGGATGGCGGCGCGCTCGGCGACCTGGCGTCTTGCCCAGGCCGGTTGCGCCTCCACGGCGATGCGCACGGCGGTCGCAACCTGCTTGGCGGTAGCCTCGCTGACCGTGCCGACCACTTCCTCGGGCTTTGCCGGATTGACCACCGGACGCTGCTTGCCATAGCCGGCGGCCCGGGTGATCGGCCTGGCGTGCCAGCGGTCCGGCCCCGCGAATTCAGCCCTTGCCTTGTCAATCGCGGCCAGCGTTACCGGATCGGTGATGTCAAATCCCTTCGAATTGCGGCGGGCAGCACCGAAGATCGCCGACGGGCTGGGGATCGCTGGATTGGCGGCCGGGCCCTGTTTCTCGACGGTTTCGAGCGGGTCGCGAGCAATATCCTCCGGCTCGACCTCCTCGTCGGTGAGCTGGTGGACGAAGGAGGAATTGGCGCCGTTTTCGAGCAGCCGGCGGACCAGATAGGCAAGCAGGTCGGAATGCGCGCCGACCGGCGCATAGATGCGGCAGCGCGTGCCCTCGGCCCGCCGCACCGTCTCGTGCAGCGCCTCGCCCATGCCGTGCAGGCGCTGGAACTCGAAGGAGTCGCGATCGCCGGCCATCGATAGGATGGCGGCGACGGTGTGGGCGTTGTGGGTGGCGAATTGCGGATAGATGCGGTCGGTCATCGACAGCAGCTTTTTCGCGCAGGCTAGGTACGACACGTCGGTGTTGGCCTTGCGGGTGAAGACCGGATAGCCGTCGAGGCCGAGCGTCTGCGCCCGCTTGATCTCGGTGTCCCAATAGGCGCCCTTGACCAGCCGCACCATGATGGTGCGGTCGTGCTTCTTCGCCAGCGCATAGAGCCAGTCGATGACAAAGGCGGCGCGCGGACCATAGGCCTGGACGACGACGCCAAAGCCGTTCCAGCCGGCAAGCTCCGGCTCAGCCAGCACCCGCTCGATGATTTCGAGCGACAGGTCGAGCCGGTCGGCCTCCTCGGCGTCGATGTTGAGGCCCATGCGCGAATGGCGCGCCGCCAGCGCCAGCGACAAAAGCCGCTCGGCCATCACAGGCAGCATCTTTTCCTTCTGCGTCATTTCATAGCGCGGATGCAGCGCCGACAGCTTGACCGAGATGCCGTGATTCTGGCGGATGTCGGGGCCGTTGGCGCCGGCGTCGAGCGACGAGATGGCGTCGGCATAGGCCTTGAGATAGCGCAGTGCGTCGGCCTCGGTGCGAGCGGCTTCGCCCAGCATGTCGAAGGAATAGAGATAGCCTTTCTGGGTCATCGGCCGGCCGCGCTTGACGGCCTCGGCAATGGTGCGGCCGAGCACGAACTGCTCGCCCATTTCGCGCATGGCGGCGGCGACCGCCTTGCGGATGACCGGCTCGCCCAGCCGGCGCACCATGGCGCGCAGCGTGCCTTCGATGCCGTCCTCGCCTTCCTCGAGCACTCGACCGGTCAGCATCAGCGCCCAGGTCGACGCATTGACAAAAATCGAGCTTGAGCCGCCCGAATGCGCCGACCAGTCATGCGGCGCGATCTTGTCGGCGATGAGGTCGTCCATCGTCTCGGTGTCGGGTACCCGAAGCAGCGCTTCGGCAAGACACATCAGCGCCACGCCCTCCTTGGTGGAGAGGCCGTAGGCGGACAGGAAGACCTCCATCAGCCGCGGATCGGACGAGTCGCGCACCGCCCCCACCAGATCGGCGGCGCGGGCCGAGATTGCCCTCCGCTCTTTCTCCGAAAGCCCTGTCGCCTCGGCCAGCCGCTTCACGGCCTCGTCTTCGTCAGGCAAATAATTGGCACGGATCTGCTGGCGGATAGCATCGAGCGCTGGCATGACGGTCCTGTAGAGAGCAAGCATCAGGAAGCGGTCCGGCGGTCACCGGACCGAATGGCGCAAGCTAGCACAAAGCTTGGATTCGGTCGGTCCAAAGAAATCGACACGGCAGGTCGATTGAACTATCATGGGCCGGATTTTCCCCCAGCTTGACCACAGACTCGATGAACGAAGACCAATTGGACCGCATCGACAGGAACATCCTGTCGGCGCTCGGCAGCGACGGCCGGCTTTCGATGTCGGAACTCGCGGCAAAGGTCGGCCTGTCGAAGACGCCGGTGCAGGCGCGCGTCAAGCGGCTGGAAAAAGACGGTATCATCCGCGGCTACCAGGCGATCATCGATCGCGAGCGCATCGGCGAAGGCCATGTCGCCTTCGTCCAGGTGAAATTGTCCGACACCCGCTCGGCCGCGCTCGACGCCTTCAACCGCGCCGTGCAAACGGTGCCGGAGATCGAGCAATGCCACATGATGGCGTCGAGCTTCGATTATCTCCTGAAAGTCCGCACCACCGACATCGCCGCCTACCGCCGCGTGCTCGGCGAGCGCATCTCCGCCCTGCCCCACGTCGCCCAGACCTCGACCTTCGTGGCGATGGAGACGGTGAAGGATCAGTAGGAGAGCGCTGATGCGGTGACGAACCTTTGATGCTGGCGGGACAGCGCCCCCCTCTGTCCTGCCCTCTTTGCCACCACTTGGCATCTCCCCCACTTGGGCGGAGATTGGCAGCTTCGGCGACAGCGCCCTTTTTTCAACGTTGAAAATTGGCGAAAGCCGAGGGGACAGCCAATCTCCCCTCTCGTGGGGGAGATGTCCGGCAGGACAGAGGGGGGCGCGAAGGATCGCTACCGAGCAGCCTTTATTCCGAGCCCTTTTCACTCCGCCAGCGTCTTCAAGAACGCCACCAGCGCCGCGCGCTCGCTGTCAGAAAGCTGCAGCGGGTGGATCTCGGATATGCCCTCGACGCTTGCCGGCGCCTTCGAATAATGCGCCACCACCTCGTTGAGCGAGGAAAACTGCCCGGCATGCATGTAGGGCGGACGGGTGGCGGCGCCGCGCAGCGACGGCGTCTTGTAGGCGCGGACGAGTTCCGGCCCGGCCTTGACCATGAAGCGCAGCTCGCCGCAGGCACTGGCGTCGCCATCGCGAAACGCGCCGAAACAGTTGAACGGATCGGCCTCGACCTGCGCCACCGCGTCTATGCGGCCGCGATCCGGAGGAAGACCCCTAACCGGCGGCACGCCGGTGTTGTGAAAACTGCCGTCGGTAAAACGCGGCCCGCTATGGCACGTCACGCAATTGGCCTTGCCGATGAACAGTTTTAGCCCGAGGATTTCTTCGGGCGAAAAGGCATCGTCGCCTTGCGGCGCCTGTACACCGGTATCCAGGGCGGCGGCGAACCGATCGAAGGGCGTCTGCGGTGGCGCGATCGATCGCTCGAAGGCGGCGATCGCCTTGCCAATATTGGCGAAGACGCGATTGACGTCCTCGGCTTGCGCGTCGGACATGGCATTCCAGGCAGCCTTCTCGGCATCGCTGCCGACCGGACTGGCATTGGCCGGCACATTTGAAAGGTCGGGCAGCGGCCCGAAGATGCGCTCGTAGCGCTCGCCGAATCGCGCCTTGATATAACGCGCGTAGGCGGCGCGGTTGCCGGCCTGCTCCAGCGGATTTTCCAGCGGCGCCAGCGCCTGCGCCCAGAGACTGTCGCGCCGCCCGTCCCAGAAGAACCATGAATCATGCGCAACGCCGGCCAGCGGCATGGTGCCCCGGTTGGTGCGGCCGACACCGACCGCTCGCGGCAGGTCGTCCTGGAACTGCCGGTCGATCTTGTGGCAGGTCGAGCAGGAAACCTTGCCGTCGCCGCTCATCCCGACGTCGAAAAACAGCGTCGCGCCGAGCGCGGCGGCGGCCGGCACGTCGGCGAAGCGGTTGGTGGTGTCGGCTTTCAGCGGTGGCAGCGCTGACAGCGCCAGCGAGGCGATGGTCTTCTTTTCGGCATCGGAAAACTCAGGCTTGCCGCAGCCGGCAAGCACAGCCATCGCCAGCAGCGCGAAAAGTCGCGAAAAGCGGTTCAACTTGCTCCAGCGCTCAGAGCAACACATTGAAGACCACCGTGTCTGATCCGGCCGCCGCGGAAATGGCGAAATGCAGCTGCCACAATCCGCTCATTGTGAATTTTACTCCGCCGATGCGATAGCGGCCATCGCCCAGATAATCGGTTGCCTGCGGGCTGGTCGGCAGACCGTGCCTGTGCTGCGGCATGCCGCCGGAAATCGTGATCGCAGCGCCCTCCACCGGGGTTCCCGCCTTTGTCCTCAGGGTCAGCAGCCAGGATTGCAGCTCGCCTTGACGGACAACACCCCGCTCCGGCTCGAAACTGGCTACGAACAGACCGTTCGCCGTCTTTTTCGAACGGGCAATCTCGGAGCCGGCCATCTCGGAACCGGCAAGTCGAGGCGCTTGCGGCGCGGTCAGATAGACGGCGGCGAGAATACCGGCCAGCAAGGCAGCCAGACCAACACCTGCCAGAACGTAGCGCCATAACGATGCCAAACCGGTTCCTCTTCCAGGAAATAACGTCCCGCTGGGCAGATCGCGTCCCGCAGCGCAGCTGAGAAAACGCCGCTGGTGTAAAAATCCGCTGACGCCAAGCATGGCGCTGCCGCTCGCAAAAAGCTACAGCACCGGGTCTTTGGTTTTGTGCATGTCGTTATCCTAAAACCGCCGCGCAAGCTGTGGGCGACATGCACCAGGAGAGAGATACATGGCAGGAAACGGCGTCGCATCGATCGGTGAATGCATGCTCGAGCTTTCAGGCCAGGCCGGGCCGAACTGGCGCATGGGCTTTGGCGGCGACACGTTCAATACGCTCTGGGCGCTGCATGCGCTGAGCGGCGACCGGCCGGCCACCTATGTGTCGGCCTTCGGCGACGACCCGTTCTCGCGCGACCAGATCGATTTCTTCGCGCAAAACGGCATCGGCATCGGCGCCAGCCCGATTATACCAGACGCCCGGCCTGGCCTCTATGCAATCACGCTGACCGGCGCCGAACGCTCCTTCACCTACTGGCGCGGCGATGCAGCCGCGAGGCAGCTTGCCTCCGACGCGGCCGCTCTGGAGAAAAGCCTTGAAAATCAGTCGCTTGTTTACTTTTCCGGAATCACTTTGGCAATTCTCGATCACGCCGCGCACAAGACACTTTTGGCGGCGGTGGCCAAGGCGCGCGCCACCGGCTCGCTTGTCGCCTTCGATCCCAATTATCGGCCGCGGCTGTGGCGCCGGCGTGAGGAAGCACAGACCGCGATCCTCGATGCGCTGGCAGTCACTGACATCGCGCTGCCGACCTTTCCCGACGAGCAGATGCTGTTCGGCGACGCAGCGCCGCAGAAAACCGCGGAACGACTGGGAAAGCTGGTCGGCGAAGTCGTCGTCAAGAACGGCGAGGAGCCGGCGCTGATCGCCGCAAACGGCACCCTGCAACCCGTTCCGGCCGTGCATGTCGCCGCCCCGGTCGACACGACCGGCGCCGGCGATTCCTTCAATGGCGCCTATCTCGCCGCCCGGCTTGCCGGCCATGCCCCGACCGACGCGGTGCTGCGCGCGCATCGCGTCGCCGCGGCCGTCGTCCAGGTGCGCGGCGCGCTGGCGCCATTCGAGACGTTAAGGGCAGCGTTCGAAGATTAGGTCAAAACGCAATCAGACCGGCTGCCGCCAACCGCCGGCAACCTTGCAGCCCAATGCGGTCGCTAGCCGCGCTTTTTGATGACGCCGTACAGGACGTTGCGATTCTCGCCAAAGAACACCTGCGCCTCGACGGTGTTGCGGTCGACGCTGGCATTGATGATGTTCCACATATCGGCCTCCGACCGCAGCAGCAACACCCAGTTCATGAACGTCTCCCGGTAGCCGGCGTCGGGGTTGCCCTCTGCGTAGTTCGCAAAGAGGAATGTCCCGTTCGGCTTCAACATCTGCAGGCAGGTTTTCGTGAGCTTCACGGCGACCTTGTGCACAAGGTAGTCGTAAAGCCCGGAGGCGTAGATGAGATCGAACGAGCCAAGCTTGTGGCCTCTTGTGAGCACGGTTCGTACCGAGCCGTCGATGGCCTCTACCGCGGTCCCCTGGAAGTCGCGGGTGATCAATCCAACGCTCTGCGGATCCTGATCGAGCGCAACCCAGCGCTTGAGACGGCCCTCCTTCAAGGCGGCCGAGCAATTGGCCTCCCTTAAATGGCCGGCCGCAATCGCCAGGACCTCGGCTTCCGGTCCATTCCTGGTCGCAATCTCATCGACATATCGGGTTAAAAGATCGCGTCGTTCCCGGGCCGCGACGCACGACGGCACATCCTTGGTATGGCTATAGAGCGCCTTGCCGATCTCCGAAGCGTTTTCCACGCTCTCGGCCACGTGCGGATCGCAATAGATGTAGTCGAGCAACTGCGCATCGCCGGAATAACCTCTGGGCTTGCTATGGGACCACCGCGTGAGCGGATCCTCGAGAAAGTACTCCAGGACCGGGTGGTTCTGCACGACCGGTATCAATGCCTGCCAGACGTCCGGATGAACCTTGGAACGCGTTGCCTCGAGGTACGACATCAGGCGGCGAATGATCTCCGCGGGATCCTTTCGCTTCTCGATTTGCTGGTGTGTCGCGTGGAGAATGAGCGCAAGCTCTACGCGGGCGGTTTCGAACGCTTCGCTATGAGGCTCGATATTTTTTCGAGGAAGACTGGCGGCGATCGTCTCGGCAGTAATCAGACTTTTGCCATCGAGGATGGTGGCCACCGCACAACTCCATAATCACAATTAACTAGATATAGTTAGATATTGCCTAAAATTTTATCTTTGCCAAGACACATCCTTGGCATTTTAGCGGTGTCGTTAAATTCCCGCCAACCATGCTGGTTTTTTGGACGCCTTGCGGGTCGGATTCCAGATACGAGTTAACGCAAACCTATATGCGCGACTGCATATTGCTTGCGAGGCGCCGCAATCGCTGTCGCGCCTGAGGAGTCGGCCGGCGTGGGGGCAGAAGCTAGAAATGAGTTCGGGATACAAAGCCCCGTTCAAATGGGGCTTAGGGTGACGAACGAATACGCGTCATCCGCATTGGCCGATATGGCCCATGCGGAACCGCTTGGGCCGCGCTACCAGCCGCGGTCAGACGAGCTCCGCAATCTCTACCGAGAGGAAGGCCAGGCGAAGCGAAGAATGGATGCCAGGCCGGGCCTTTGGATCGCCGTTGCCATCTATCTCATGTTTTCGGCAACGGATCTGCTGCTGATTCCGGATGTCGCGCTCTATACGATCATGGCACGCTTCGCCGTCGGAGTGACCGCTCTGGTTACCCTGGAAGCACAACTTCGCCGGGGGGTCGCCACGGAATGGATTGACGTGACTTGCGCCGCAGCCATCATCTTTGGCTATGTCGGCTGGTTGTCGCCAGCGGTTATGGGCGCGGACAAGGAAACCGTCTCTTATTATATGGTCTTCGGCACCATCTTTATGATGAGCGCCAATCTATTTTTCACGTTTAAATTCAGCCTATCTATTGTAACTTCAAGTATAATTTTGGTAATATTGTACATTGTTAACTATTTCGTGCCTTCCACATTAACGTACAAAATGGTATTTGGAACTTTCTACATATCGTGCTTCACATTTACATCCTACGTAAACTGGAAGCTGAACGAGGAACGTTACAATGTCTTCCTGAATGCCCTCGAAGCCAAGATCCAGCACAAGGAAGCCACCGAGCGCGGACAGGCGCTGTTGAGCCTGTCGAGAACCGATCCGCTTACGGGCCTGGAGAACCGGCGCGCGATCGACGAGAAGCTGCGCGACTACTGGAGCGACTGGCAAAGGCATGGCAGCGGTTTTGTGGCGATCCTCATCGACGTGGACTTCTTCAAAAGGTTCAACGACTATTACGGACATCAGGAAGGCGACCGCTGCCTGATACGTGTCGCCAATGCCCTCGCCGAAATGATCACGCAGCACAATGGCTCAATCGGCCGCTACGGCGGGGAAGAATTCATTGTTCTGGCTCGCATGGAGAAAAGGGAACAGGTCGCAGGTCTTGCGGAAGCCATTCGAAGCACGGTGGAGAACCTCGCGCTTCCCCACCAGCAGCGCAGGGACGGCACCTCGGTGGTGACGGTGAGCGTTGGCGCTGCCTTCACCAGGCCGCAGACCGGCGCCAAGCTGGAGAAAATCATCCACGAGGCCGACCGTGCGCTCTATTTGGCAAAAGCAGGCGGACGCAATTGTACCTGGCTGTTCGATCCAAACGATCCCCAGAGCAGTGACGAGAGCGAGAATATTGCGGCTTTGCTGAAGATCGCGATCGGCCAGGATCTCGTTTCACTCGTCTATCAGCCGATCCAGAATGTGGCGTCCGGCCGAGTAGAAGCCGTCGAGGCTCTGATGCGCCTCAAAATGCTGGACGGTACATCGGTTCCGCCGAGCCTGTTCATTCCTGTTGCGGAACGAACTGGGGCGATCCTGGAACTCGGGCGCTGGGCCATAAGGACAGTGTGCAACGAGCTCCTGGCGGACGATCATGTCCGTGTGGTCAGCGTCAACGTCTCTCCAATTCAGCTCAAGACGCCCGGCTTCGCAGCTTCGGTTGCGACGATTTTGAGCGAGACCGGCGTCGCCGGCAGCAGGCTGGCCCTCGAAATCACCGAAGGGCTGGAGATGGAGATGCATTCCGACATTCTGCGCTGCATCAGCGACCTGAAGCTGCTGGGGGTCAGAGTATGGCTTGATGACTTCGGGACGGGCTTCGCGGGCCTCTCATGGCTTCGTCTCATCGATTTCGATACGGTGAAGATCGATCGCTCGTTTCTGCATGACTGCGGCACCCCAAGGGGCAAGGCGATGCTGCAAGACATTATTGCCCTGGTGCGAAATCGCGGCCATAAAATCCTGGTCGAGGGCGTGGAAACCGACGAGCAGCTGGCCCTTATACGCGAATTTGACATAGATAAAATCCAGGGCTTTCACGTCGGCCGTCCTGCTCCCGCCGCGAGTTTCCGGACGAGACCGATCACCTACAAACGCCCATTTTCGGTCGTCAAGTCCGCATAAACAGCGGCGGAGCGATCTGAGCCCTGCAAGCGATCGTCGCCGCTTCCAGCGGGTTTGTCCCAGCCGAATGCGTGCATCCAATTTGCTGGGGTCTCATCGAGCCGATCCCGAAAGATGTCGCCAAAAATGCCGCAGCTCGACTTCGGCGAGGCGGAAGCGCGCGCTGGAACCGGGCGGGAAGGGTTCGCCCGGTATTCGCAAGACGGGACTAAACTGACACTCACTCAGGGAGCGCGCGGCGGTCGCGGCGGCTCAGACCGACCGTCGCCGCCCGTCTGACCCACCGGAAGGTCTGGCTCATTGTTTCGTGCTCGCCTCCCGGAACGCCGCCTCTCCGGCCTCCGACACCTCGGCCCACTTCTTGTCGGCTGCCGGATCCGCGGCGTAGCTGTCGTGCCAGTTCCACCACTTGTAGGTCGGGGTCTGGGGATAGCCCTCGGGCGAGTCCTCCCAGACCTCCTGCCGGCCCAGCGGCGTGATGTCGAGATAGTTCCAGGTGCCGCCCATCTGCTCGTCGCCGCGGTTGTTGATGAAGTAGGTGCGGAACACGCGGTCGCCGTCGCGGATGAACACGTTGTGGCCGTGCCACTCGTCGACGCCGAAGTCGGCGTCGAAGCTATCGGTTAGGGTGAACCATGGTATCTCCCAGCCCATCCGCGCCTTCAACCGCGCGATGTCAGCCTGAGGCGCACGCGAGACGAAGACGAGAGTGGTGTCACGGGCGTGCAGATGGGCAAGGTGGGCGACCTGGTCGGCCACCATCGAGCAGCCGCGGCAGGCATGGTCGGGCCAGCCGAACACGCCCGGCTCGAAGAAGGCGCGGTAGACGATCAGCTGACGCCGACCGTCGAACAGGTCGAGCAGGCTCACCTTCCCGTCAGGCCCCTCGAACGCATAATTCTTCTCCACCGCCATCCACGGCATCCGCCGCCGCTCGGCGGCCAGCGCGTCACGGGCGCGGGTCTGGGCCTTTTCCTTCACGAGCAGCTGCTCGTGGGCCGCTTCCCACTCCTGCGGCGATACCACCGGTGGTGTGCGCATGGCAGTCTGTCCGCTTTTGCGTCCGCTCTCGGCTGCTGAAGTCATGGCTTCCTCCTGATCTGGGCGCGCGCCTCGTCGCTGAAGCGCGGCTCGTTCGCTGCTCATCGCTCGTTCTTGGGTCTGAGATAGTCTGGCATCGGAAAACGACCAGTGGGAGTAACAAGTGTGGCGCTATTCCGATGGAGCGCCGATCAAACCCGGCGGGGTGCGCCGGAAGCGGGATCCCCTCGGCGCGTTGAACGCGCGACCCCACCAATCTACCGTCCACCGGGCTATGTCGAAGACGAACGGTGGAGATCGACTCGCGCCACGGCGTAGGCGTCAAGAGAGATGAATTGGTCATGCAACCGTCTTCCGGCACTTTCCATGAAGTTCGGATCGGCTGCCGCCCGCTCGAACTGGTCGGCAGCAAGAAGAGCAATGCGGGCGCTGATCGGCGTATCCGAAAGCTGCACGGATTGCTTTTTGGCAGTGAGATTCGAGAGCCACAGCGTCGTGCGCCCATCTTTTTCGGCCGCGATCGCCGCGATGCAGTCAGCTCCGGAAGTTCCCACGGACAGCAGGGTGGCCCCGCTGAGTTTTGAGAGGCCTGCCATGACATGGAAAGCGGGATACACCATCCGGCCATCCTGTTCGTCAAACCACGGCTGCACGAAATCGGCCTTCCTGTGGACGTATCCGAACGGGCCGGTGAAGTCGCCGAATGCGACGGCCTCGATTCCCTCGCGCGCGCAGGCCGCGAAATAGCCAACTGTCCAAGCCGCATTGAACAGGCCGCGCTGCCGAGGATCGATGCGGCTCAGACAGACGCGACCGTTCGCTTCATTCGGCGCAGTGGACTTGCCGTAGGGGTTCTCGCGGCAGCCCAGCTGACTGGGACCTATACGCAGGGGCAAGCGGTCGCCCATGAAAGCACGGGTAGAGCGGATCAGATGGGGGATAGCCTGAAGCGTCTCCATCACGGAGACATCATCTGCTGCGTGCACGCTTGGACAGGTGGTGAAGGTTGCGTAGTCGAGCGCTCCGGTTGGCGGACGCTTGCGGTTTAGCTCGGTGAAGTATGCGGCCATGCCGCCGCCCAGCGGCGCCCCGGGGAAAGCCCGGCGGGCGGCGGCGTAGTTTTGCTCGAAGGTGGGCATCGCCGGCCACGGTGCTCCCGGCTGCACCGACTTCATGTCCTGCGCCGGAAAGACGGAGACAGCTTCTGGATTGAGGCTTTGGACAGCATCCGCGAGAGGCGCCAATTCGCCGAAGGGATCGAGCGTGCCGGTGGTGATGATCTCAAGCACGACGCCAGCGCCGGTCAACTGTGCCAGGGCCGTGTAACTTTCAAGTTCATCCTGGCCGTGCCCGAACCTGAGATCGACTTGGCAGACCATCCACTGCGGAGCCAATCGTCGAATGAGCTCGGGGACTTCGAGCGCGTGCTTCGCCTCGTCGGCAGCGACGCCGATGCCAATGCGGGGCACTCGACCGATGGCTCTGCCGATCGTCAGGTTGATGGATGGATTGGGGTTTTTGGAAGACCCGGCAGGGAGCGTTCCCAACAGCTGAAGTCGCACGGCCTGCGTGAATTTCTCGCCTTTCGGCAATCTGTACGGCCACGGGCGACGCAGGGGACGGACATAGGTTTTGTAGGAGGCGTCGGACCAATTGCGCTGATCCTCCATCTCAAAGGCGTCACCTTCCATGGTGCATGTGGCCCAGATTCCAGGGACGATCTCGTGCGAAAGCGCGCGAATGTCGGTGAACGGACATCTAGGATCGATGTAGTCCGGAAAAAGCGAGAGTTTTTCGCGACCGTCCTCGTGCAGCACCTTTACCGGCTTGCCGGCCAAACCCTCGATCGGATGCAGCACGACGAAGCCGGTTCTGTTGGTCAACACGTCAGTTTCGGGCTCTGCCTCCACCACAAACGACAGCGCACCGTCGCTCCCGCCTGCGATCCGCGCCTGGTAGACCAGCCGACCGCACGCACCGGCGCATGTTCCACGGTAGGCGACGCTGAACGCATCCGGCTTTTCATCGATCTGGAGGTCATCGAGAACGGGCGTTTCGGTTCCCCAGTTCTCGTCGCGTACGAGAAATGAGATCCCGCGCAGAACCTCGACCCCGCCGATACGCACATAGCGTATCGCCCCGTTGCCAAACTCGAGCGACAAGGGTCCCGCGCGCAGTGTCCGCAACTGCGGATCGACCTGTTCGGTCCCACACAAGCGGATTGCTCGAGATGCTGCCGTGGTCAAATCGCTCTCTCGGTCTTGGCGTCGAAAATCGAGGCTCGGTTCATGTTGATGTCGATCGGCAGCCTCTCGCCGGGACGACTGACGTCGTGCGCCTGCAGTTCCGCCATCACCGGCGCGCCGGCCAGGCGGAAGGTCGCATAGCTGCGCGAGCCGGTCGGCTGCAGCAGGTCGATCGTTGCGTCGTAACGAAACGTGCCCTGCGCAGGTGTCGCAGCATGCGCGCGCGTCAGATGTTCTGGCCGCAGTCCAAGCAGCACCGCCTGTCCGTCAACGGCGCCATTCAGGCTCCGGCCGGGGGCGACCGGAAGCAGCGCCTCGGAGAGCCGGATGGCGGCAGCGCTGCCGTCCAACTTCAGCGTGCCCGGCAGGAAGCTCATGCGCGGCGAACCGAGAAAGCCAGCGACGAAGGTCGAGGCGGGGCGCTCGAACAGCTCGAGCGGCGCGCCCTGCTGCTCGATCATCCCGTCGCGCATCAGCACGATGCGGTCAGCCAGAGTCATCGCTTCGATCTGGTCATGGGTGACGTAGATCATCGTTGTGGCAATGTCCTGGTGAAGGCGCTTGATCTCGCCGCGCATCTCGTCGCGAAGCTGCGCGTCGAGGTTGGACAGCGGCTCGTCGAACAGGAAAATGCGCGGGCTGCGGACGATGGCGCGGCCGATGGCGACGCGCTGGCGTTGCCCGCCGGACAATTGGCGCGGAAAGCGCCCGAGCAGCGGGGTGATGCCAAGCATGCGCGCCGCCTCGGCGACGCGCGCCTCCACCTCCGATTTCGGCATTTTTCGCGCCTTCAGGCCGAAGCCAATGTTTTTCGCCACGTTCATGTGGGGATAAAGCGCATAGTCCTGGAACACCATCGCCACGTCACGGTCGCGCGGTCGGAAATCGTTGACCACTTCGCCGCCGATCTCGATCGTGCCTTCCGAACTCTCCTCCAGCCCTGCGATGGTCCTCAGCAGCGTGCTCTTGCCACAGCCGGACGGGCCGACCAGCACGGTGAACTCGCCGTCGCGAATGTCCAGGTCGATGCCGCGCACGGCATGGAAGGCGCCGTAGCGCTTGTGCAAGCCGGTGATCCTGACTTCGGCCATGCCGACCCTTTCTATCCGCGAACAGCACCGAGCGTGAGCCCGCGCACGAGATGTCGTTGGGCAAGTACCCCCAGCGCGATCGACGGCACGAGGGAGACGATGGCCAGGGCTGCCGCCTCGCCATATTGCGCGCCCTGGAAACCGATGAAGGCGCGAAACACCGTTGGCAGCGTGAAAGCAGTGCGGCTGGTCAGAATCAACGCGAAGAAGAACTCCGTCCAGCAGGCGATGAAGGCGAAGACCGCCGCCGCGACGATGCCTGGCGCGGCGAGCGGCACGGCGACGCGCCAGAACGCCTCCCAGCGCGTGCAGCCGTCGACAAGGGCCGCCTCCTCCATCGATTTCGGCATGCCGCGGAAATAAGCGAACATCATCCATACCGACACCGGCAGCGTGAACACCGTATAGGCGATGATCAGGCCGATATGCGTGTCGTAGAGGCCAACGCCGCGGTAGATCAGGAACACCGGCAGCACGATGCCAATGGGCGGCAGGAAGCGCTGCGACAGCACCCAGAACGACAGATGCTGGCCGCCGGTGTTGTAGCGCGCCAGGCTGTAGGCCATCAGCGTGCCGAACAGGGCCGAGAGCACCGTTGCCGACAGCGAGATGATCAGGCTGTTGATCAGCCCGTCGAGGCCGCGATAAGCGAACAGTGCAGCTTCATAGTGGACAAGGGTGGGTGCGGTTGGGAACCAGACGGGCGGCACAGTGAGATAGTCGTCGCTCGGCTTGATCGAGGTGTTGAACATCCAGTAGAGCGGCCACAACACGAAGACCAGGAAGAAGCCGAGCAGCAGGATGCGGCCGACCGGTATCGACCGGCGTTTCGGGCGACGGACAGGCGCGACGGCTGCCATCAGACCGGCTCCGTCTTCAAAAGCCGCCGCACCAGCAGCATCACTACGAGCGCAGTGAAGATCAGGAACAACCAGCTTCCGGCGGTCGCCTGCGACAGATGGAACTGGGTGAAGCCGACGGTGTAGAGATAGTACGACGCGGTGTAGGTCCGCGTGCCTGGCCCGCCGCCGGTCATGATGAAGATAGTATCGAACATGCGGATTGCATCGAGCAGCCGAAAGGTCAGCGCCAGCAGCATCATTGGCGCGAGATGCGGCAGGGTTATCGCCCAGAACGCTTGCCAGGCATTGACCCCGTCGAGTTCCGCCGCCTCGTAAAGGTTCGGGGGAATGGCGGTAAGCCCAGCGAGCAGGATGACGAACATGAACGGTGTCCACTGCCAAACATCGGCGATAATCAGCGAAACATAGAGCCATGGCGATTCGGTCATCCAGCCGATCGTCACTTCCTGCCCCAGAAGTTGCGTCAAAATGTAGTTGGTCGGCCCGAAAGGCCGCTGCAGCAGCAGCGTCCAGGCCTGGCCGACGATGACCGGGCTGATGAACAGCGGCACGATCAGGATCGACATGATCACGCCGCGGCCCGGAAAGCTGCGAACCATGGTCAGCGCCACCAGAAGGCCGAGAACGAATTCGATAGCGACGCTAATCCCCGACAGCCACGCTGTCAGCAAAAGCGACCAGCGCGCGACGGGATCGAACACGACGCGCTCGAAATTCTTCAATCCGACAAAGGCGTGGCCCGGCACCTGGAAATCATAATTGATGAAAGACACGACCAGCGAGAACAGCAGCGGATAGACCGACAGCGCCAGGATCAGCAGTACTGCTGGCGCCACCAGCAGCCATTTGAAGTGGCGGTCCGCCCATTGTGCGAGGCCCGACAGTCGTGGCGGGGCGCCAGCTGCCTTCAAGCGACTGATGGTTGCGGTATGCTGCATCGATTACATCCCAAAACCTGCCTGGCGGTTGCGACGAGGTGTTGCGGACCAAGCGCCCGCAACACCGATTTTGGTCAAGAATACCGGCCGGCGTCCCTGATGCAGGCCGAGCTCAGAGGGTGACCGCCATGCCGAGCTTCTCCACCGTGTTGTCGGCAGTAGCGCCCGGCAGTTTCAGGAACTCGGTGTAGAATGCCTTCTGCGAATCGACGCCGAGCCGGTCGGTCGTCTCATTCCACTCGGCCGCCGCTGTTTCTAGCGACGCCTTCGGATCCGCACCGGCCCACACAGCCGTGCACATGCGGTCGATGCTCAGGAAATAGTCCTGCGCGCCGGGCATGATCGGGTCGAGGAGGCCGACATTGGCCGAGTTGTTAAGATTACTCAGATACTCCTTGGCGCTCGGGAACAGCGCGCCGTAAAGCTCGGATTTGAAGTGGGAGATGCGGTAGGGATCGCGCAGGGCGTAGGGCAGCATGCAGCGCGCAAGCGAGACCGGCGGCGAGCAGGCCCATTGCATGAACAGGTAGGCCGCTTCGGGGTTCGCCGAATCCGCCGACAGCGCCTTGTTGTAGCCGGTTGCATGTTCAGGATTGCCGGGCACGACCGCGTAGCCGACCTTGCCGGCGATCTGTGATTGCGGGATGAAGTTGATTGCGGTGGCCGATTGCGAATAGTTCGCGGCCATGCGGCCAGACGGCGGCCAGGAGTAGATCATCGCTACCTTGCCGGTCAGGAACGCCGCCCACAGCGAGACGGCGTCGAGTTCATTGTTGCCGGGAATCGACGCCGCATTGGCTGCAATCATGTTTTGCAGCGTCTTGACGCCGGCATCCGAAACCAAGCCGGCCTTCATGTCGTCGCCGAACAGTTTTCCACCGTTGGCGCGGTACTGCTGTAGAAAGTCGAACTGGTTGCCGGGACTGCCCGCCTTGCGGAAATGGCCTGCGCCATAAATGTTCGGCGCCATCTGGTCGGTGATGAACTGGGCGATCTGGGCATATTCCTCCCAGGTCTTCGGCGGCGCCAGCTTGGCGTTGAACTTGGCCTGGTAGGCCTCCACCATTTTGGGATCCTCGAAGATGTCCTTGCGGTAGTAGAGAGCGAACATGTCGCCGTCATCGAAGAAGCCCCAGATCTTGCCCTTGTAGGTCGGCAGCGCCTTGTAGAGCGGATGATAGTCCTCGAGGTCGGCCGGGTTCATGTATTTGGCGATGTAATCGTCGAGGGGTGCGATGACGCCGCCATCGGCTAGCGACGGCGTCCAGGCTGGCGAGATGTCGAGGACGTCATAGGCGCCGGAGCCGGCAATGTGCTCGGCAACGGCCTTGGAGTACTGGTCCGGGTTCGACAGTTCGACCACGTTCGACTTCATGCCCGT
Organism: Mesorhizobium escarrei; assembly: GCF_935825525.1. GTDB lineage: Bacteria > Pseudomonadota > Alphaproteobacteria > Rhizobiales > Rhizobiaceae > Mesorhizobium > Mesorhizobium escarrei. Next base: position 29,101 of record NZ_CAKXZT010000129.1, on the reverse strand, counting down.
AAGCTGCTCCCACATCGGTCCACTGAAATTGCGCGGATCGAGAGCCTGCAGGCCTGCCTCGTAGGTCATGTTCAGCGTGACGCCCGAATGCGCCTTGGCCGCCTCGACGGCGCGGAAGGCGGAACCATCCGCCGGGCCTTCCATCGACGCCTTCATGGCCGCCGCCTGCGCCTGGCCGAGCGGTGAACCGGCGTCTGCCAGTTCGAGCTTCTGCTGCGCCAGCGCCCAATCCGTCATCATGGCGAGGATCGGTCCAGACGCCGCCAGCATGCCGGTCATCTGGCCGAAGCGGGTTATGAAAGTTCGGCGGGTGGTTTCACCGCGCATAAAGGCGTCGACCTCTGCTTCGAGGCCTGCCTGAAAGTCACGTTTTTCATGATCGTTCATAGTGCTTGGTCCTCCCATTTTCGTTTGCCTTCACTCGTCCGCGGGCGCGGCGGTCGAGCATTCCTCTCGTGAAGCCGCCGCGAAGGCGCGGCGGCGCGCCGAATGCTCGTACTCCTATGTCCCGAAGCGGGCGGCGAAACCGGCCAGCCGATTCTTCCATGCCTCGCTTGAAAGCACCTCGCGATTGACCACGCCGCGCGGCTCGCGGCCGTGCTGCACCTCGATGACCGCCTTGACGTCCGCAGCACCGTTTCCGGCAAAACACTGGTCGGTCCAGCAGAGCGCGTGCGGCGTCAGGATAACGTTGTCGAGCTTGAGGATCGGATCGTCGGCATCCGGCGGCTCCTGCTCCAGCACGTCGAGCCCCGCGCCGGCGATGCGGCGCTCCTGCAGCACTTTCGTCAGCGCCTCCTGGTCGACGATCGGACCGCGCGCGGTGTTGATCAGGTAAGCCGTCGGCTTCATCAAGGCGAGCCGCTCGGCATTTACGATGTGATGGGTCTGAGGCGTTAGCGGACAGCTCACCGACAGCACATCGGCACGGCGGAACAGATCTTCCAGCCCGATCAGTTCGATGCCGAGTTCGGCAGCGACCTTGCTATCTACGAACGGGTCATGGGCGATGAATTTCATGTCGAAGGGCTTGGCCAAGCGAAAGACCTCGGCGCCGATGTTGCCGATGCCGAGCGACCCCAACGTACGCCCGACGAGACCAACGCCCATATGTTCCGAACGCTGATTGAACCCGGCAGGTCCCTTGCGGGTCAGCGCGTCCTTGGTGAGCAGTTTGCCGGTCAGTGCCAACATGAAGGTGATGACGGATACGGCGACCGGCCGCCGCACCCCATCGGGCGTGATGACCAGGGCGATGCCGGCGGCGGTGCAGGCCTCGACGTCGACGGTGTCGTAGCCGACTCCGAAACGGGCAACGACGGCCAGGCGGCCGCTCTTAGGGACACTGACCGCATCGAAGCGATGGGTGAGCAGGATCAGTGCATCGAAGTCCTCAAGCTGATCGCCGCGCAGCGGATTGTTCGATTCCAGGAATGCCATCTCGATGCCGGGCGCATTGCGCAGCAGCTCCAGGTCGAAGTCGGGATAGGTCGGCGCGCCGTCCGGCTTGCGGAAATCACCGGAGAGCGCCACCCTGAACATTGCGTTGGCCATCGTCTCCTCCGCCTCACTCGCACCCGGCCCGGATCTTTGAGACCGCGTCGGCCATCGCATCGTGCAGAACCCAGACGTCGCCCGAATAGCAGATGAAATCGAAGCCTTGCGCGTAGAAGTCGTGACCCTGCTGGACGCTGGGTACCAGGCGTCCAAGCGATTTGTTGTGCTTCTTGGCGGCGGCAACGATCTTGTCCATCGCCGCGGTGAAGGTGGGATGGGCGAAGTCCCCGGGAACGCCGAGTGAGACCGACAGATCGAAATGTCCGACCCACAGACAGTCGACCCCGTCCAGTCCCGCGATGCCGTCGATGTTCTTGACGCCGTCGGCGGTCTCGATCAGGCAGATGAACACCGAGCGCTGGTTGGCCGTTTCGAATTTATCTGTGACCGAGCCCGGACGGTAGCGGTCATGCGCGATCTGAAGCGCTACGCCGCGAGCGCCAGCAGGATGGTACTTCATCGAATTGATGATGTGCCGAGCCTGTTCGACCGTACTCACCATCGGCGCGATCAGACCTTCAGCCCCCATGTCCATCGCGCGGGCGAGGAAATGATAGTCCTGCGACGGCACACGCACCATAACCGGCAGGTCGGCCGCCTCGAAATAGCGGATCGCGCTCTTCACCGTTTCCAGGCTGAAGCCCGAATGCTCCATATCGAAGAAGACGAAGTCGCAGCCGGCGGATTTCAGAATGTGCCCGATTCCCGGCGTCGCGAATTCGGCGACGAGCGTGCCGAGCTTGACCCGTCGGTGCGCAGCCAACCCCTTGAGACTAGACTCTGACATGCGCTTCCCTCCCTTCGCCCCGAAGGGCGCAATCCAATTATGCTCTGTTCAAGGCGTTGCCTCGAGAACGAGGTCGCAGATCGTCACCAATTTGATGTCAACGAGCGGCGCGCTTTGCGTGTTGAATTCGTCGAAATGCGCCGTCCGGCAGTGTTCGTCGAAGGCGGCCTCGCTGTCGTAAATCTCGTAGAGCACGACCCGGTCCGGTTCGCCGCGCGCCTCTGTCACGTCAAAGCGGCGGCAGCCGGCCTCGTTGCGAGCCGACGCGGTTGCATTGGCATCGACGAGCTTTCGGAAGCTGTCTCGGGCGCCCGGCTTGAGGCGGAAATCGACCCAGACGACGAAGCCGGTCATTACTTGGGCCTCGCAATTTCCAGATAGCGCTTTGACACGTATTCCAGATGTCTGCGCATCGCTGCTTCGGAGCGGTCCGGATCGCGCGCGGCAATCGCCTCGAAAATTTCCCGATGAGCCTCGTAGGCCTTGCGGTCTTCACCTTCGGCCAAAGTCGTCCGCCGCTGTTCGAGCAGCCATTCGGCCAACGCCGCATGGATAGCTGTGAAGATCCGATTGCGAGTGATCATCGCCAGCACGTAATGGAAGTCCACGTCCGTGCGTTCGAAGCGCGTGAGGTCGCCGATCGACTGTCGGTTCATCTCGAGCGCCTCCCTGAGGCTTTCAATGTCCTCTGGCGTGGCATTCACAGCGGCGTTGCGGGCAAGCCCGACCTCGAAAAATAAACGCGCGCTCTGGAAGTCGTGAACCCCGCCCGGGGCCGAAATCATGTGCCGCGCCGGCCCTGAGAGGGCGTCGAGTACGAATTGGGGTGTGGGGCGGGTGACGCGGGCACGCTCGCCGGACCTCACCTCGACAAGGCCCATCTTGCTCAGATGCAGCAGCGCCTCACGGATTGAGGGGCGGCCGACCCCGAATTGCCGCATGAGTTCCCGTTCCGACGGCAGCCGCTCGGCTTCGGCCAGTTCCCCCTTGCGGATCATCCGCTCGAGGTGTTCTGCGACCTCGTCAGAAAGTTTCCGCTGCTTGATCTGAACACCAATCACTTGGCATACCTTTGATACCAGTTAAGCACGCTATTGCCATAGTGCCCCCGTGTCAAACACAACTCAAATCGACAGACGCCCGCCTTCAAGCGCAAACAAGGAGCGAGGCTTTGGCTCTTTTTCTCCAAGCACCTTGCTCACTAGCTGAGCGATCAGCCACAGCGCGGGGTGCCTGTCAGTTCGCGTCAGGACCATTTCCGGTCGAACGAGATTGGGGCGGGGTCAGCTGTGGTTGGTCGACGAGGTGAGCGCTGTAGGAGGCGACTATCCCTCCTACCCAGGCTTGTGACAAAGTCGATCGAGCACGTCTCGAAGCGCAGTTGCGGCTTGGTCACGCTCGTCAGCAGACATCAGCTCGGGCTCAGCTTCTAGTCTGAGATGCGGCAGTTCGGTTCGAACGGCGCGACGGGCAGCGACAAGATTGGTCTTCACATCGATGACGCGATAAGTGGCGACCGGATAGGCGATCCCTTTGACGTGGATGCGCCCCAGTTCGTCGCAGTCAATCGTGTCCTTCACTTGCGCAAACGTCTCATAAGAAATGAGCACGGCACCCGGCGGCGCCTCCTGCTCGAGACGCGAGGCGAGGTTCACGGCGCCGCCGATTATCGTGTAGTCCATCCGGTCCTCGCTGCCGAAGTTGCCGACAGTGCAGTAATCGGTGTGGATACCGATGCGGCAGCGCAGTGGTGTTTCAATTCCAATGTCGCGCCAGATTTCGGCAAGTTCGCTCATCCGCTTCTGCATGGCGAGAGCCATCTCAACGCAGGCGAGCGCGTCCTCCTTGACGCCGCGAGTCTCCGGGTCGCCGAAAAACATGAGAATCGCGTCGCCGACATACTTGTCGATCGTCGCGCCATGATCCGAAGCAATTTTCGACATTTCCGTCAGATAGTGATTGAGGAGTTGGGTGAGGTCCTCCGACTCCATCTTGTCGGTGGTCTCGGTAAAGCCGGCGATATCAGTGAAGCATATCGTCAGCTTCTTCCGCTGGCTGGCGATCCTGACGTCCTGGCGGCCCGTGAATATCGAGTTGTACACCTGGGGCGCCAGATACTTCGCCAGTTTGCTGGAAAGCGCCTCGAGGGCCGCGGATTTCTCGGCTAGGTTCTCCTCCCGTTGCTTCAGCTCGGTGATGTCCGAGTAAACCGCGACCGTGCCGCCGCCGGTGATCCGCCGCTCGCTTATCAGGACCCACCGCCCGTCGCCTCGCCGCTGCACCCACGGTTCGGCAGGGTTGCGGTGCCGGGAGAGCCGCTCGGCGACCCATTCCTCGAACCGCCCCTCGGCATCCTTGATGTAGCCGCGCTCAGCGGATCGGCGAATGATGTGCTCGAATGTCGTGCCGGGCGTCAGTTCGATCGCGAGGTCGCTGTAAAGCAGTTCTCGGTAGCGGCTGTTGCTTAGGACCAGCCGGTCCTCCCCGTCGTAGAGAGCGAATCCCTCGGAGATGCTCTCGATGGCATCGACGAGTCGCTGGCGGGCCTCGGCGACCTCGCGCAGGTTCTTTTCCTCGACCTCGACCGCGGTGTCCCGGAAGAGCCTGAGCGCCTCGGCCATGCGGCCGATTTCATCGCGGCCCGCGGCAGGCAGCGGCGCACGAAGATTGCCGCCGGCGATTGCGAGCATGCTTTGGCTCACCCCTCCCAGGCGGGCGAGAAGGTTGCGGTCGACATAGAGCCAGGCGATCAGAACCGAGCTCAAGAGGCTGAGAAAGGCGGAACCAAGGACAACCCCGGTGCCGTAGCGCTGGACGACCGCGGCTTCGAGACCGGACGCGGTGATCTCGTGGTCTGCCTTGGCGACCAGGCGATCGACGGCAGCGGTAAGAGTGCGCGACAGCTGATTGTTTTCGGCCAGAAGCTCTTCGCCCTGCGCCAGGACGGCGAGCTCGTCCTGTCGCGCCTTCGGGACACTGTTCTCACCATCGATCAGCACCTTCAACTCGTCCACCAGCTGTCGGAACCGGACCCGCAGCCTCTCGTCGATCTCGGTGGAAATCGTTTCGAGCGCGGCGAGCGACCGGCGCAGCGGGAACAGCAGCAACGCAAGATCGCCTGGTGTCGGCGCGTCCGCCGTCCTCGCCAGTGCGTCATTGACCTCCGAGATCTCCTCCTGCGCCTTCTGCTGCGGGATGTAGGCCGCAATCGCCTCGACCAGGTCGACCGTCGCCGCAGCGCCTCGATCCGACGCTAGCGACGTGTCGGCCGTGACCGTCCGCCATTGCTGAAGCTTGGAGTTCATCACTAGGATACCGGGCGCCACAAGGCGCTGGCTTGCACTTGTCGTAGCCGACAGGCGGCGTAACAGTTCCTCCTTGCGCGCGACCACGGTGAGGCGTGCGGCGACAAGGTCGTCGAGAGCGTTCAGATTGTGCCGCAGACCAAGCACCGCGGCCTCGATCTCAGCCACCACCGCCGTGCTGGGCCTGGCGCCTTTGAAAGCGGCAAGCAGTTCCTCGAGGCGCGTCATCTCGACCCCGATCGCAGTCGATACCTCGTTGTGCTGAGCCTTGCTGGTCGAAGTCAGCACGGCGGGCGCACTGGCGGCGACCCGCTCGGCCTGGCGCGACAGCTGGAGGGACGCGAGCGCCGACGGCACCCGATCCCTGGTGATCCGGTCGACGACCTCTCCTACCTCCAGGAAGGCAAAAAGTGCTGCTGCTGTCGCGAGCACCGCGAAGGCGCTGATGCCGAAAAAGGCCAGCAACAGGCGTCCGCGTATGCCCAGGCGTTCAAGCATTGCAGCGACGCTTGATCTCAACGATCGCGCTGATTTGCCCTGCATCAGATGCCCTCGAGCAGCGCGCCGGCGGATTCTCACTCGACCGGCACGTACTCTCCACTCCGCCAGACGTACCAAACCCAGCTTTGGGTCGTGAGATCGCCCTTGTCGTCAAAGTCGATACGGCCCAACACGGTGTCGAATTGATTGTTACGCAGCGACGCGATCACGGCCTGGGGTTCCAGCGAGCCCGCCTTCTCGACCGCCTGCGCCCAGGTCTGGGCGGCTCCGTAGCTGTGCAGCGTCCAGGAATCAGGCTCGAAGTTCTCGGCGCGGAACCGTTCGACGACATCAGCAGCTTCGGAATTTCGGCGCGGGTCGGGGACAAAGGTGAAGAGCGTGCCCTCGGCGGCAGAGCCGGCAATGAGCCCGAATGCCTCGGTCGCCGTATCATCGCCCGAGATCAGTTGAACCGGATAGCCCCGGTCGCGCGCCGCGCGAACCATGAGCGCGGCCTCGGTATGATACCCGCCCATGTACAGCACGGCGATATCCGCAGCCTGCAGCGAGGCGATCTCGGCCGAGTAATCGTCTTTCCCGGGAGCGTAGGCTTCATAGATCGATTCGGTCGTGCCGCGCTTGTTCAGCTGCTTCCTGGTTTCATCGGCGAGACCTTTCCCGTAGGTCGTGTTGTCGTGGAGGATCGCGATCTTCTTGCCGCCCCAATGATCGGCCAGGAAGTTGCCGGCTTCGAAGCCTTGCGCATCGTCGCGACTGCAGACCCGGAAAACGTTGGCGCGGCCCTGCTCGGTCAGCAGCGGATTGGTCGAGGACGGCGAAATCTGCAGAATTCCCGCCGCCTCGTACACCTCCGATGCCGGAATCGAGGCTCCAGAGCAGTAGTGCCCGACGACAAACACTACACCGTCAGCCACCAGCTTGTGGGCAGCAGCCACCGCTTGCTCGGGATCGCAGAAGTCGTCGACCGTGATGAGCCGCACCTGCTCGCCGAGGGCGCCGCCCGCCGCATTGATGTCGGCCACAGCCACCTCTGCGCCGCGCTTCAACTGCGTGCCAGTCCATTCGAGCTTCCCGGTCATCGGGCCCGCAACACCGATCAGCACCTCCGCCCGCGCCGGGCAGATGAACAGGGCCGCGAGCGCGGCGATAGCAATGGTGACCACGCGGTGCATGACTGCATCCCCAAACTTTAGCTTACGCTAATCCAGCTGGCGCCGACAGTCCTTTCCGCAAGCACGGATACCTCGGCGGGTTCTGCGGCGCGCACCCGGCTCTTTTCTGCACGAGCGACCAGGGACCATTCGCCATCTGGCCTTGTGCGGTACGAAATTCCTGATGACTGGCTGAAGCGCTGGCTTGCTGAGCTCTCAACAAAATCGGTGACTGAGCGGTAGATCTTGCCTCTTGCGACGAGCCGAATTGTCCCCTTTGCAGACATTCCGGCCTCCCTATGAAGATCACCTACGGGTCAGCTTGCGTCATCCCGGCTATCGGCCTTCAAATGTCCGAGAAGGGTCCGAACTCGATAGCTGAGAATATTCGGGTTTCAATCCGAGAGCGTTACGCGCCCAATGCAAGCGCAAGGACGCTCTTTGAACTTTGCGCATGATCCTTCCGGACCGAAGGTCAGCACAGCAAAAGGCCGGTACCGGCTTCCGGCGTCAGGCGCCAGGCAGTCGGAACCGGTATTCCGTCACATGATGGTAGATCTGGCCCGGCCATAGCGTGGCCTGCGGGAAATACGGCCGGTTCGGTGCGTCCGGCCAGACCTGCGGTTCCAGGCAGAAGCCCGAATAAGCCTTGTAATGATGTCGTTCGAGCCCCGGCGAAGGCGGCGCCAAATACTGGCCGGTATAGAGCTGGACGCCCGGTTCCGTGGTCCAGAGCTCCATCTCGACGCCGGAAGCCGCGCCTTGCGCCCATGATGCCAGCTTGAGCGGCCCGCGCGTCGAGGCAAGGCAGAAATTCTGGTCGTAGGGGAGTTGCTTGCCCTCGCTCTCTATGCGCAGCAGCCGCGCCTGACGGAAATCGAACGGCGTGCCGTCGACCGGCTTCACGACGCCGGTCGGGATCAGGTCGCCATCGACCGGAAGATAGGCGCGAGCGTTCAGCATCAGCCGGTGGTCGAGGACATCGCCGGCGCCGCCATCGTCCAGGTTGAAATAGGAATGCTGGGTAAGATTGCACAGCGTCGGCTCCTCGCAGGTGGCGGTCAGCTCGACGCTGAGCGTGCCTGGGATCTTCAACCTGTAGGTGCAGGTCACGTCGAGCGCGCCGGGAAAGCCCATCGTGCCGTCGGGATCATGCAGCGTCAGCGTGACAAAATCCCTGCCATGCAGCGAAACCTCCCATGGCCGGTGCGAAAAACCTTGCGAGCCGCCATGCAGCGTGTGCTTGTCGAGGAAGTTGCGCTCGGTCTGGTAGCGCTGGCCGGCGATGGTGAAGCGGCCATCGCGGATACGGTTGGCATAGCGTCCGACGACGGCGCCGAAGAAGGCCGTATCCGTCTCATAGGGCTCGAAACTGTCATAGCCGAGCACCAGCGGCGCGTCATGCCCGGCCAGGCGCAGATCCTGGATGATGGCGCCCAGCCCGATGATGTTGGCAGTGAGGCCGCCGCCGCGGATGCTGAAACGACGGATGGCGTCGCCCGCCTGCGTCGTGCCAAAAACCTCGCCGTCCTTCATCGCCATGCCCGAAACGCCAGTTGGTTGATCGATCCCGGCCGACCTCTGGGCCGGCTTGGTCTGTTGACGGTCGACAGGCCCTACCGATCAGAGGCCGAGGCCGCCGATGCAGACATATTTGGTGTCGAGATAGTCCTCGATGCCCTGATGTCCGCCTTCCTTGCCAAGGCCCGATTCCTTGACGCCGCCGAACGGCGCCTCAGGCGTGGTGATCAGCCCTTCATTGACGCCGACCATGCCGTATTTCAGCCCTTCCATGACCCGAAAGGCGCGGCCGAGATCGCCGGTGTAGAAATAGCAGGCGAGGCCGAACTCGGTATCGTTGGCGAGTGCGATCGCCTCCTCTTCGGTTTCGAACTTGAACACGGGTGCTACCGGGCCAAAGATCTCTTCCTTCATAAATCGCATCTTCGGCGTCGCATCGGCGATCACCGTCGGCTGGAAGAACGAACCGCCGAGCGCATGGCGCTTGCCGCCGGCGACGACCTTGCCGCCCTTGGCAGTGGCGTCGGCGATCAGTTCCTCGACCTTTTCCACCGCCTTCTCGTCAATCAGCGGCCCCTGCTGCACGCCGTCATCGAGGCCGGAACCGACCTTCAGCCCGTTGCTGGCAGCGGCGAGCTTTTCGACGAATTTGTCGTAGACACCAGCCTGGACCAGGAAGCGATTGGTGCAGACGCAGGTCTGGCCGGAATTGCGGTATTTGGCGGTGATCGCGCCGGCGACGGCGCGCTCGATATCGGCGTCGTCGAAGACCAGAAACGGGGCGTTGCCGCCGAGTTCCATCGACACCTTCTTGACGGTGACGGACGACTTCTGGATCAGGATCTTGCCGACCTCGGTCGAGCCGGTGAAGGTGATCTTCTTGACCAATGGGTTGGCGCAGATCTCGTCACCGATCTCGCCGGCGGCGCCGGTCAGGATGTTGATGACGCCTTTGGGGAAGCCGACTTCTTCGGCGAGCGCGCCCCAGGCAAGGCCTGAATAAGGCGTCTGCGACGCCGGTTTGACGACCGCGGTGCAGCCGGCGGCAAGCGCCGGGCCGAGCTTGCGGGCCAGCATCGAGGACGGGAAATTCCACGGCGTGATGGCGGCGATGACGCCGACCGGCTCCTTCGTCACCAGGATGCGGCGGTCCGCCCAGGGCGACGGCACGACATCGCCATAGGTGCGGCGGCCTTCTTCGGCGAACCACAATATGTAGGACGCCGCCGAACCGATCTCGCCCTTCGATTCGAACAGCGACTTGCCCTGTTCGATGGTCAGCAGCTCGGCCAGCACATCCTGATTGTCCATCATCGCGTCATGCAATTTGCGCAACAGCTTCGAGCGCTCGAGCGCGGTGGTCTTGCGCCATGTCTGGAAGGCGGCGTCGGCTGCTTCGATGGCGCGGCGCGTCTCGAGCTTGCCCGACTTCGGCACGGTGCCGATCTTGAGGCCGGTGGCCGGATTGTTGACGTCGACCGTCTGGCCGCTGTCGGCCTGCACCCACTCGCCATTGATGAGATTGGCCTGGCGCATGAAATGGCTGGTTTTCTGAAGCATGGTCTAGCCTCCGTTCGGCGCGCTGACGGGCCGCTGTCTGGATTTCCTTGATGGGCGTGCGCATCGATGCCGGCACGCCTGGAGCCACTGCTCTTTACCTAGGGCAAGCCCCGCAATCAATCGCAAGATGGCATATAGGGTTTGGGCCAGCCAAAGCGAGGCCGATTTTGCGCTTCGATGTAGCTGAGCTGTGTCGAGATCCCGGTCAGGCGCGGGTCGAGAATGATGGTGGGTTTTGAAACGAAACGCTGCGTGTTTATGGGCACGTGGGTGCCGAAAGCGCACGACACTACCGTTCACAGGCCGGCCTCACCTGAATATCGACATACCCTATCCGAACACGTGAACCACCACCGTCAGCCAGAACGCCGTGGTGACGACTGCACAGGCGGTGGCGATGGTCATCTGGTTCGATGCCAATGCCTGGCCGGTGTTGAACTGCGTCGCGATCAGGTAGGAATTCACCCCGGATGGCAGCGCAGCCGCCACGACCGCGACCTTCGCCGACAGCGGCGGCAGGCCAAGCAGCCAGACCAGGCCGAGCGCGACGGCCGGCATCAGCATCAGCTTCAGCGCCGACAGCGCCAGCGCCGGCCGCACATTACCGGAGATGCCGAAACGGCACAGGCCCAGCCCCATGGCAAACAGCGCGACCGGCCCGGCGATGTCGGCCAGCGCGTCGACCAGCCGGACGGCCAGCGCCGGCAATGGCAGGCCGGTGATGCGCCACACCCATCCAGCCAGGATGCCGACGATCAGCGGATTGGAAAACATCTTGTAAAGGAAGCGCCGGATGATGCGCAGCGGATGCACATGCTCGTCACCGCGGCCAAAGATTTCAAACAGGATGATCGATGCCATGATCATCGTCGGCAGATGCACGGAAATCAGCAGCGACAGCACTTCGAATCCACTTGGCCCGAACGTGCCGAGGACGAACGGGATGCCGAGCAGGACGAGGTTGGAAAAAGCCGACGACACGCCGCCAACGACCCCGGCACGCGCGTCGCGCCCGAACACCCGCGTGGTGACCAGGTGGCCTGCGGCCCAGGTCACTGCGGCGGCCGCGAAATACGCGGCCCAGAACAACCAGGGTGCGGTGCCGTGGAAATCGGCATTGACCATGGTGCGGAACAGAAGCAGCGGCATCGCCACCCCGACGGCGAATTCGGCGATGGCCTCGCCCGCCTCGGCTTTCAGATAGCCGGTGAGCCCGGCCAGATAGCCGAGCGCGACAAGGCCGAAGACGAAAAGGACGGTTTCGATGAGTGGAGACATTCTTCTCCTGATAGGCGAGCCTGGATTGCAGCGCAATCGCCCCACCTTCCGAAGCGGGCCTCTCTTCGCAGACAACCAGGGCTAGGTCCTTGTCTTTCAACTGACTTTGCCGTCCCTATATGCCGATCACCGGAACCCACCTGCCGGTCACCGGAAAAGGACGCTTGATGATTCGATCTGCCCTGGCTCTGTTTCTGCTCGTCATCCCCGCCGCGGCGCATGCGACTGAGGCCGGCTGGGCGCTGCTGCGCGACGGCGGACACGTGGTGATGCTTCGCCATGCCATGGTCACCGGCACCACCGACCCGGCGAATTTCGACATCGAGAAGTGCGCGACGCAGGTCAATTTGTCGGTGCGCGGCAAGCAGCAGGCGCGCAAGATCGGCGCGCTGTTCGCCGCCCGCGCGGCACCGGTCGAGCGCGTGCTGTCCAGCCGCTATTGCCGCGCCCTCGACACGGCTCGCACCGCTTTCAGGGAAGAGCCCGAGCCCTTCGCCCCGCTTGACCTGCTGAAGACCGACGCGAGCGAGAAAGCCGCCCAACTCGAGGCAGTCATGAACGAGATCCGCGCCTATTCCGGCTCCGACAATGTCGTCATGGTCACCCATCTGGAGAACATAATGGCCCTCACCGGCATCTCGCCGCGCGAAGGCGAAGCCGTGATCGTCGAGCCGCAAGGCGATCGCCTGCGCGTGCTCGGCCGCGTCACCTTCTGACCGATTCATTGCCTGATTAAGAGGCCAGCCAACGGCTCTTCTTGCGTTTACGGAGTGGGTATCCCATCTGCGCCCGGCGTTCAGGCCTTTTCCTGCCCGGAAAAACCGATTAGACAGCGCGCAAACACATGCGGACAGATTCCGCCCGCCACCGAAGGAAAAGCCCTTGTCCACCACGTTCGACAAAGTCGCCAAGATCATCGCCGACACCAGTGAGATCGATATCGACACGATCACCCCTGAAAGCCACACCATCGACGATCTCGGCATCGACAGCCTCGACTTCCTCGACATCGTCTTTGCCATCGACAAGGAATTCGGCATCAAGGTGCCGCTGGAGAAGTGGACGCAAGAGGTCAATGACGGCAAGGCCTCGACCGACGATTACTTCGTCATGAAGAACCTGTGCGCCAAGATCGATGCGCTGGTCGTGGCCAAGAACGCCTGAATGGTTCGTTTTCAAGCCTGACCACAACAGCGCCCCATGAGCCCTCGCCCATGAGCCCCCACGACGTCGTCATATCAGGCATCGGCCTTGTCTCTTCGCTGGGAGAAGGCCCGGATGCGCATTGGCGCAAGCTCGTCCAGCCCGGCCTGGAGCCGGTGCTCGAAGCGGCGCGCTTCTCGCCCTACACCATCCACCCGCTGCCGGATATCGACTGGAACCTGCAGATCGCCAAGCGCGGCGACCAGCGGCAGATGGAAACCTGGCAGCGGCTCGGCACCTACGCCGCCGGCATGGCGCTGGACGATGCCGGCATCAAGGGCAATGACGATCTCTGCACGACCATGGACATGGTGGTGGCTGCCGGCGGCGGCGAGCGCGACGAGGCGGTCGACGCCGACATTCTCGCGGCTTCGGAAAGCCGCAACGACCGCGACGTGCTGCTCAACGAGAAACTGACCACCGAATTGCGGCCGACGCTGTTTCTGGCGCAGCTTTCCAACCTGCTCGCCGGCAACATCTCGATCGTCCACAAGGTGACCGGCTCGTCGCGCACCTTCATGGGCGAGGAAGGTGCCGGCGTCGCCGCCGTCGAGACAGCCGCCGCGCGCATCCGTTCCGGCCAGTCGACGCATATCCTGGTCGGCGGCGCCTTCCAGACCGAGCATTCCGACATGCTGCTTGGCTATGAGCTGGCCGGCTACCTGCATCGCGGCCCCTGGAGACCGGTCTGGCAGAGACAGGGCGCGGAAGGCGGCGGCGTGGTGACTGGATCAGGCGGCGCGTTTCTCGTCCTGGAACAGCGCGAGCACGCGATCAGCCGCGGGCGGAAGATCTATGCCGAACTCGGCCCGGTCGTATCCGGACGCGCCATACGCCGGCAGGGCGAGCTCGATGCCGAGATTGCCGCGCTGCTCAGCCAGGCGGCATTGCCGAACGGCGAGCTACTGACGATTTCAGGCGCTTCGGGTGCCCATGCCGCGACTGCTGCCGAGAAATCGGCGCTCGACGCCAATCCGGCGATTGCCGCACGCGGTTTTTCGACGCTGACTGGCCACATGAAGGAAGCGCAGTTTCCCTTCGCCGTGGCGCTTGCGGCACTGGCTGTCGAACGCAAGGCCGCCTACCCGGCTTTTGACGCCGCCACCGAGAAGCCGTTCAACAGCGTTCCCAGGACCGTGCTTGCAACGGCGATCGGCTATCACCAATTCGAGGGCATGGCGTTGGTCAACGCCGCCTAGGGGGTGTCAGGGTAAAAATATGGCCAATCTGAACGACCACATGGGCAGGCCGATCGTCGCCGTCACCGGTATCGGCGTGGTGACGTCGCTGGGCGTCGGCAAGGCCGACAATTGGGCAGCGCTCACCGCGGGCGTCTCCGGCATCCATCCGATCACCCGCTTTCCGGTCGACCATCTGAACACCCGGATCTCCGGCATGGTCGATTTCCTGCCGTCGAGCTCCAGGGGCGCTTCGCTTCTTACCTACGACCTCGCCGAGATCGCCGCGCAGGAAGCCGTTGCCGAAGCCGGCCTTGATTGGGGCGATTTCGGCGGGCCGCTTTTCCTTGCCTCGCCGCCGGTCGAGCTCGACTGGAGCGAGCGCTTTTCGCTCTACAATTCCGACAAGCACGACGCCGGCGCCGAACGGCTGCTTCGCGTGGCGCGCGGCCTGAAGGGGCTCGACGTTTTCGAGACCACCCAGTTCGGTTCGATCGCCGACCGGCTCGCCGACCGTTTTGGCACGCGCGGCCTGCCGATCACGCTGTCGACGGCCTGCGCCTCGGGCGCCACCTCGATCCAGCTCGGCGTCGAGGCGATCCGCCGCGGCGAATGCGACCGGGCGCTGTCGATCGGCGCCGACGGCTCGGCGACCGCCGAGGCGCTGATCCGTTTCTCGCTGCTTTCGGCGCTCTCCACCCACAACGACATCCCCGAAAAGGCGTCAAAGCCGTTTTCCAGGGATCGCGACGGTTTTGTCCTCGCTGAGGGTTCTGGCGCGCTGGTATTGGAATCGCTGGAGGCAGCACTCGCGCGCGGCGCGACCATTCTCGGCATCCTGCGCGGCTGCGGCGAGAAGGCCGACGACTTCCACCGCACCCGCTCGAAGCCGGACGGCTCGCCGGCGATCGCCGCGGTTCGCGCCGCGCTGGCCGATGCCGGCCTGGGCGAGGACGAGATCGATTATGTCAACGCCCACGGCACCTCGACGCCGGAAAACGACAAGATGGAGCATCTGTCGCTGTCGACCGTGTTCGGCGAGCGGATCGGCTCGATGCCCATCTCGTCAAACAAGTCGATGATCGGCCACACGCTGTCGGCCGCCGGCGCCGTCGAGGCGGCATTTTCGCTGATGACCATGCGCGAAAGCGTCATTCCGCCGACCATCAATTACGACAATCCCGATCCGGCGATCGTGCTCGACGTGGTGCCGAACCAGAAGCGCAACGCCGAGGTCGGCACGGTGCTGTCGAACTCCTTCGGCTTCGGCGGCCAGAACACCTGCCTTGTCATGGCGCGGGAACCGGTCTAAGCGACCGTTCTTCGCAACAGAACCGACAGGCCTAATGCGCGCATTGCAACTTATCGAGGACCGCCGCCTTGAAACGGTGGACCTGCCGCCCCCGCCGCAGCCCTCGTTGGGGGAAGTGACGCTGCGCATCAAGGCGGTGGCGCTCAATCATATCGACGTCTGGGGCTGGCGCGGCATGGCCTTCGCCAAGCGCAAATTGCCGCTGGTCGTCGGCGCCGAAGCTTCGGGCGAGGTCGAAGCGGTCGGCCCCGGCGTCTCCAGCCTTGTCCCCGGGCAGCTTGTGTCGATCTACGGTGCGCGCACCTGCGGGCTTTGCCGTGCCTGCCGCGAAGGCCGCGACAATTTGTGCGAACATGTCTCGGGCGTTCACGGCTTCCATCTCGACGGCTTTGCGCAAGAGAAGATAAACCTGCCGGCACGCCTGCTGGTCCCTGCCCCCCCCGGCGTGACCGACATCGGCGCCGCCGTCGCGCCCGTAACCTTCGG
This sequence comes from Mesorhizobium escarrei, assembly GCF_935825525.1. Taxonomy (GTDB): domain Bacteria; phylum Pseudomonadota; class Alphaproteobacteria; order Rhizobiales; family Rhizobiaceae; genus Mesorhizobium; species Mesorhizobium escarrei. Next base: position 13,262 of record NZ_CAKXZT010000129.1, on the reverse strand, counting down.
TACGGTCGAGCACATGCTGTTCGACAATGCCAGGCTGCAGCCCGGCGAAACCATCCTGATCCATGCCGGCGGCTCGGGCATCGGCTCCGCCGCGATCCAACTGGCTAAGAAAATGGGCTGCACCGTGATCACCACGGTCGGCTCGAACGACAAGATCGACAAGGCGAAAGTGCTTGGCGCCGATCACGTCATCAACTATCGCGACGACCGTTTCGAAGGCGTCGTGCGCAAGCTGACGAGGAAGAAGGGCGTCGACGTCGTCTTCGAGCATGTCGGCGCCGACACCTTTGCCGCCTCGATGCTGTGCCTGAAACGCGGCGGCCGCCTGGTGACCTGCGGCTCGACCTCGGGCGTGTCGACGCAGATCAATCTGATGCAGTTGTTCCAGCAGCAGCTGAAGCTGCTCGGCTCGTTCGGCTGCCGCATGCAAAACATGGCCGACGCCATGCAAAAAATGGCAGCGGGGATGGTTTCTCCGGTCATCGACACCGAAGTCGGCTTCGGCGACATCGACGCCGCGCTGAAGCGCATGGAAGGCCGCGACGTGTTCGGCAAGATCATCCTGCGCGTCGGTTAGACCATGATGCTGCCATCTGAAAACATCATGGTCTAGGAATGGTCGGCAACGCCTTCAAGAAGCTCCGGCGGGACTTGGCGTTCCGCCACGGCAGGCGGCTGAGCCAGTTCAACTACTGGCTGCTGGCGCGCCTCGCGATGACGATGATTTGGCTGCTGCGCCTGCTGCCGGTCGACAGCGCGCTCAATTTCGCCGACCGCGCCGCCCGCCGCATTGGTCCGTGGGTGGGGCGTCACAACGTCGCCATCGCCAATCTGCGCAAGGCTTACCCCCAGAAGAGCGACAGCGAGATCCAGACCATCGCTTTCGACATGTGGGGCAACATGGCTCGCCTCGCTGCGGAATACATTTTTCTCGACGACCTGTTCGATTACGATCCCGCCGCGACCAAACCGGGCCGCGTCGAGGTCAAGGGGATCGAGCACTTCGTGCATATCGCCGGCGAGCAAAAGCCGCATATCATCTTCACCGGACATCTCGGAAATTTCGAACTGCTTCCGGTGGCGGCAGCCACTTTCGGCATGAACATCACCGCGCTGTTTCGTCCGCCCAACAACCCTTACCTTGCCGACTACATCCTCTCGACGCGTCGCTCGACCATGGGCTCGCTTCTGCCCTCCTCGACCGGCGCTTCATTCGCGCTGGCGGCCATCCTGGAGAAGGGCGGCAATATCGGCGTGCTCGTCGACCAGAAATTCTCGGGCGGGCTCGAAACGACGTTCTTCGGCCGCCCCTGCCAGAGCAACCGGGTCCTGGGCACCCTGGCTCGGCACTATGACTGTGACGTCTATCCGGCGCGCTGCATGCGCTTGCCAGGCAACCGCTTCCGGCTCGAGATCGAGGACAAACTGAACTTGCCGCGCAGCGCCGGCGGCAGTGTCGACGTCCATGCCACCACCCAGCTGCTCAACGACGTGGTCGAGCGCTGGGTGCGCGAGGATCCCGGCCAGTGGATGTGGTTCCACAAAAGATGGGAAATCAGCGGCCGGCGCAAAAAGCGCAAGCGGGCGAGACAGCGCGGCGAAGCCTGAGCGGCAGGACGAGAGGCAGCGCCAGTCGACTTGACAAATGACGGCAGCTATGCTAGGAATTTAAGCATAGTGTTGATCTGCGCTCCGCCCTCTGAGGCGGGTTTTTTTGTTTCGGTTGGATCGCTCGACCGTCGCCCCTCCGTGAAGCCTAGATGTCCGAACCAACCGAAGGGGCGCCATAGCGAAGCCCATCCACCAGCAAGCCAACCATGCGTCGTGCTTGCTCGGGGCCTCCGCCGTAGCGGTCTGGTGAGCAGAGCCTGGCAATCGCGAACAATAATTCTTTCGCATCAACGTCCGAGCGAACATCGCCCGCTTCGGTCGCGGCATCCAGCAAGCTCTGCAGCGCGGGCCGAAGTTTCTCAAGAAAATACAGCGGCAAGGACTCATATGCCGGATCGCCTGAGGAGAAGGCCGCGGCGAGTCCACGCTTGGCAGCGATAAAGTCCACGTAACGCTGCATCCATCGGGCGAGCGCTTCGCCGGGTTCATATTCGGCCGCAATGGCGGATGCAGCATTTGCGCAGGCATCCACTTCGTTACGGAAGACCGCCACGATCAGATCCGAGCGCTGCGGAAAATGCCGATAGAGCGTACCCACGCCAACGCCGGCCTTATCGGCGATCTCTCGCACCGGAGCATCGACCCCCGAAGCTGCAAACACTGCCATTGCTGCTTCGAGCAGCGCCTTGGAGTTGCGTTGCGCGTCCGCACGCACGCGCCGATCCGTCGAGTTTACGGGCTCCAAGCCACCACCCCGCTCCTGCGATTTGTCGTCCATGATTTTTCCACTTGATAAACGGAACTATGTTCCGTATAAAACGGAATGCGGTTCCGATTTGGAAAATTAGCACAGCATGGCGCCCTTGCCTACACCGTCAATGCAAAAAGAGGAGATCACCATGCGGGTCAAACCCATTGCCCTGGTCACTGCGGCCAACACGGGAATCGGTCTCAAAATCGCCAAGGATCTGGCGACGCACGGCCTCACCGTGCTCGTAGGGTCGCGTAAGCTCGAGCATGCGGAGGCGGCTGCAAAGAGCGTCGGAGCGCATGCCCTTGCCCTCCAACTCGATGTCACGAACCAGGCCTCGATCGCCGCCGCGAAAAAGCGCATCCGTAACGAATTCGGTCGCCTCGACGTCCTGGTGAACAATGCAGGCATTTCCCAGGGAAAGCAGGGCATCTCGCATGCGGCGTCCCTCGACGAGCTAGGCGCGGTGTTCGAGACCAACGTGTTCGGCGTCGTCGCCGTCACGCAGGCGATGTTGCGGCTCCTCAGTGAAGCGCCAGCGGCACGCATCGTCAGCGTCGACCCGTCCAATCCACAGCGCGCATTGTTCGGCTCTGTTTACAGCCCTTCGAAGACTGCCCTGGATGCGACGACGCTCGCCTTCGCCATCGAATTTGAGGACGCTGGCGCCGACGCTGCCTGCCCCGGCTTCACTTCGATGAACCTCAACAAATTCGAGGGTACCCGCACGGCCGAACGGGCCGCGTGAGCCCTTCGCCTCGCGCTCCTCGACGCGAACGGGCCCGATGGGCACGTTCCCGAACCAGGACGCGCCGTTCCCGCGGTGGCGCAGACCCTGGGGACCCATTCCGTTACCTCGGAGCGCTGCTGCGGTGCAGAACCTTTGATCGCGGAGGGACAGCGCCCTGGACAGCGCCCCCCTCTGTCCTGCCGGACATCTCCCCCACTTGGGGGGAGATCGGCAGCTTCGCGGACAGCGTCCTTTTTGCAAGGTTGGTGGTTGGCGAAATCAGTGATGAAGGCCAATCTCCCCCCTCGTGGGGGAGATGTCCGGCAGGACAGAGGGGGGCGCGAAGGATCGCTACAGAGCGCCTTTATTCTGAGCCGCAGCATCTTCGGCTGATGAGCGCTGCTGCGGTGCAGAACCTTTGATCGATTGGCCTTCATTCTCGGGCCTCGCTGGACTTAGTTGGTCACCACGATCCGCGTGTTGCGGAAGCCGGCTTGCCGCACCATCGCATAGAACGCGGCGGCATTGCGGGGATGCAGCCGCACGCAGCCATGCGACGCCGGGCGCCCGAGAGATTTTACCGCGCCGGTGCCGTGGATGGCGTAGCCGCCGCGGTAGAACACCGAATGAGGCATCGGCGACATGTCGTATTTGCGCGAATACCACATCCGTGCCGTTCGTTGCGGCCGGTAGCTACCGCGCGGCGTGATATAGCCTTTGCGCGCCGTCGATACGCGCCATCGGTAAACCGCCTGGCCGTATCTTACAGTCATCGTCTGTGATGACACGTCGATCCTTGCAACCAGCTTGGCTGCCCAGCCCTCGACCGAAGAACCGAGCAGCATCGTTGCCAGTAACGCTGCCATGAGAACGGTCTTTTTCATGCGATCAAACCCCCTTTGATTGCTCTTGCCTGCCTGCCTTCACGCTATCCTTCATCTTTTAATCGCAAGTGAATGAGGTAACCACACACCTCTGACGAATTCACCAATCCAAAGCAGCGAATTTGAACGATTTCCCGCGATAGTTGCTATGACGGCACGTAACCAAGTAACTAGGGCGCGACCCGCAAACAGGCTTGCCAAAACGCACCGTTGGCTGCTCAATTCGTCGAATGAACGATCTCCTGCTGAAAGCGGTCGATTATCGGGTCGACGACCTGGTCGCGCTGACCGCGGACCTGATCCGCTTTCCGACCATCAATCCGCCCGGCGAAGCCTACCGGCCATGCGCCGAATATGTTGGGGCGCGGCTGAAGAAGCGCGGTTTCGAAGTTGAATTCATCCGGGCCGAAGGCACGCCCGGCGACACCGACCGCTACCCGCGCGTCAACGTCGTCGCCCGCTTCGCTGGCCGCTCGCCCGGCGCCTGCGTGCATTTCAACTCGCATATCGACGTGGTCGAAGCCGGCGACGGCTGGAGCCTCGATCCCTTCGCCGGCATCGTCAGGGATGGCAAGGTCTATGGCCGCGGCGCCTGCGACATGAAGGGCGGCCTGGCCTCCTCGATCATCGCCACTGAAGCCTTCATGGAGGTGTTCCCCGATTTCCCCGGCGCCATCGAGATTTCGGGCACGGTCGACGAGGAGTCCGGCGGCTTCGGCGGCGTCGCCCATCTGGCCAAGCTCGGCTATTTTTCCAAGCCGAGAGTCGATCACGTCATCATTCCCGAGCCGTTGAACAAGGACCGCATCTGCCTGGGCCATCGGGGCGTGTGGTGGGCGGAGATCGAGACCAAGGGCGAGATCGCGCACGGCTCGATGCCGTTCCTCGGCGACAATGCGGTGCGCCACATGGGCGCCGTGCTAAGGGCTTTCGAGGACGAGCTGTTCCCGGCGCTCGACCGCAAGGTGACGCGCATGCCTGTCGTGCCCGAGGGGGCAAAGCGCTCGACCATGAACATCAACTCGATCCATGGCGGCCAGACCGAGGATTTCCGGCCCGGCCTGCCCTCGCCCAATGTCCCCGATTCCTGCCGGCTGACCATCGACCGCCGCTTCCTGCTCGAGGAGGACCTTGGCACGGTCAAGAGCGAGGTGACCGATATCCTCGACCGGCTGAAGCGCGAGCGCAAGAAATTCGACTACGAGATCCGCGATCTCATGGAGGTGCTGCCGCTGATGACCGAGCGCGATGCGCCGGTGGTCAAGGCAGTGGCGCAGGGCATCTTGGAGATATTCGACCGCGAGCCCGACTACGTGATCTCGCCCGGCACCTACGACCAGAAGCACATTGCCCGCATCGGCCACATCTATGACTGCATCGCCTATGGCCCGGGCATTCTCGACCTCGCCCATAGGCCCGACGAATGGGTTGGGATATCAGACATGGTCGAATCGGCCAAGGTGATGGCGATCGGGCTCAACGTACTGCTCAGGGGCGCGGGCGCTCGGTAGTCGGTGACGGGCGGAAACACGAAACGCAATTTACTCCTTGGCGAAATCACGCTTCTATCCACCGGGTTTCGAGCATGTTTTTGAGCATATCGGGAGTTGCACGATGAAATTGTGGAAAACCATTCTCACCGCTGCGGCCCTGGTGCTGGCCAACGGCGCCTCGGCGCTTGCCGCGCGGACCGATCTGGTCATCGGCATTACGCTTGAGCCTCCGCATCTCGATCCTACCGCAGGCGCTGCGGCCGCGATCGACGAAGTGCTTTACGCCAATGTGTTCGAGGGGCTGACCCGCATCGGTGCGGACGGCGAGGTTCTGCCGGCTCTGGCCGAAAGCTGGACCGTTTCCGACGACGGCAAGGTCTACACTTTCAAGCTGCATAGCGGCGTTAAATTCCATGACGGCACCGACTTCAATGCCGACGACGTCAAATTCTCGCTCGACCGCGCCCGTGCCGACAACTCCGTCAACGCGCAAAAGGGCCTGTTCGCCGCCATCGATACCGTCGAGGTGGTCGACCCGGCGACGGTCAGGATCACGCTGAAGAACCCGCAAAGTTCCTTCCTCTATAATATGGGCTGGGGCGACGCGGTCATCGTCGCGCCGGAGACAGCCGACACCAACAAGGAAAAGCCTGTCGGCACCGGCCCGTTCAAATTCCAGAACTGGGCCAAGGGCTCGTCGATCACGCTGATCAGGTCCGACGCTTACTGGGGTGCCCCGGTGTCCCTCGACAAGGCCGAGTTCCGCATCGTCACGGATGCCGCAGCCGCCGTGCCGGCGCTGCTTTCCGGCGATGTTCAGGCCTTCCCCTTCTTCGATCCCGACAGCGTCGCCCAGATCCAGGGCGACCCGCGCTTCAAGGTGGTGATCGGCGCGACCGAGGGGGAGACCATCCTTTCGATGAACAACAAGAAGCCGCCTTTCGACAGACTGCAGGTCAGGCAGGCGATTTCGTTTGCGCTCGACCGCAAGGCGATCATCGACGGCGCCTCGGCCGGCCTTGGCGTGCCGATCGGCTCGCATATGTCGCCCGCCAACAAGTCCTATGTCGATCTCACCGGCCTCTATCCGCACAATGTCGACAAGGCCAGGGAACTCTTGAAGGAAGCCGGCCTGGAGAACGGCTTCAAGGCGACGCTTAAACTGCCGCCACCCCCCTATGCGCGACTTGGCGGCGAGATCATCGCGTCGCAGCTTCGCGATGTCGGCATCGACCTGCAGATCGTGCCCGTGGAATGGGCGCAGTGGCTGGACCAGGTCTTCACCAAGAAGGACTACGACCTGACCATCGTTTCCCACACCGAGCCCAACGACATCGATATCTATTCGCGCAAGGATTATTACTTCAACTATGACAACCAGACCTTCGACAAGATCATCGCCGATCTGAACCTCACCTCCGACGAGGCCAAGCGCATGACGCTGCTCGGCGAGGCGCAGAAGATACTGACCGATGATGCCGTGGTCGGCTTCCTCTACGAACTGCCGAAAGTCGGCGTCTGGGACGCCAAGCTCGAGGGTTTTTGGGAAAATGCCCCGATCCAGGCCAATGATCTGACCAAGGTGAAGTGGACGGAGTGAGGCGGCGCAGCGGTCCTGCCGTCATGACCACCTATCTTCTCAAACGTCTTACCATCGCCCTCATCACGCTGGTTCTGGCCTCGATGGTGGTCTTCGCCGTGCTAGAGATCATTCCCGGTGACCCAGCGCGGCTGATGCTGGGCATGAACGCCAGCGCCGACCAGGTCGAGTTGCTGCGCAACCAGATGGGTCTCAACGCGCCCGTTGCGCTGCGCTATCTGCACTGGGCCGGCGGCTTGCTGAGCCTCGATTTCGGCCGTTCCTACACCTATTCGGTGCCGGTCATTGACCTGGTCCGCGAGCGCATCGTGGTCTCTTTGCCGCTGGCGCTGATCGCGCTGGCGCTGTCCACCGTCATCGCCATTCCGGTCGGGCTGTTTTCCGCCGGCCGGCACGGACGGGCCGGCGACACTATCGCGATGGGCGCCGCCCAGCTTGGTGTCGCCGTGCCGAACTTCTGGTTTGCGCTGATGCTGATCTACCTGTTTGCCGTCTGGCTGCGGCTGGTGCCGGCCGGCGGCTTTCCTGGCTGGAGCGCCGGCGTCTGGCCGGCGCTGAAATCGCTGGTCCTGCCGGCGATCGCGCTCGCTCTGCCGCAAGCGGCGATCCTCGCCCGCGTCACCCGTTCGGCGCTGATCGACGTGCTGAATGAGGACTATATCCGCACTGCCCGCGCCAAGGGCCTGCCCTATCGCGCGGTGTTGTGGCGGCACGCGCTGCGCAACGCGATGATCCCGGTGCTGACCATTCTCGGCCTGCAGTTCGCCTTCCTGCTCGCCGGCACCATCATCATCGAGAACGTCTTTTATCTCCCCGGCCTCGGCCGGCTGGTGTTCCAGGCGATCACCCAGCGCGACCTGATCGTCGTCGAAAGCGTCGTCATGCTGCTGGTCGCCGCCGTGATCGCCGTCAACCTGCTTGTCGATCTCTCCTATGCGGTCGTCGATCCGCGCCTGAGGAGCCGCCAATGACGTTGCGCTTCCACATCCCGGAGGAAAATTTTGCCGACATCCTCGTCAAGGCTTTCACCAACCGATCGTTCCTCACCGGCTTCGTCATCACTGCACTGGTGGCGGCGGTCGCCATCGTCTCGTTCTTCTGGACGCCTTTTGACGTCACCAGGCTGATCATCGCCGACAAGACCCAGGCACCCTCGCCGGCGCACTGGTTCGGCACCGACCATTTCGGCCGCGACATTTTTTCCATGATCATGGTCGGCGCCCGCAATTCGATCGCCGTGGCGCTGGTGGCGGTCGGTATCGGCATGGGCGTCGGCGTGCCGCTCGGCGCCCTTGCGGCGGCGCGCGGCGGCATCGTCGACGAAGCGGTGATGCGGCTGAACGATCTCGTCTTCGCCTTCCCTGCCCTTTTGTCGGCGATCATGATCACCGCTATCTTCGGCCCGGGCGCGCTCAACGCCATCATCGCCATCGGCATTTTCAACATCCCGGTCTTCGCCCGCGTCGCCCGGGCCGGCGCGCTGGCGATCTGGCCGCGCGAATTCATCCTCGCCGCGCGCGCCGCCGGAAAAGGCAAAGCACTGATCACCATCGAACATGTGCTGCCCAACATCGTCACTTTGCTCCTGGTGCAAGGCACCATCCAGTTCGCGCTCGGCATCCTGGCCGAAGCTGGGCTTTCCTATGTCGGGCTCGGCACACAGCCACCGATGCCGAGCTGGGGACGGATGCTGTTCGACGCGCAGACGCGCATGGTGGCGGCGCCGTGGATGGCGATCTTTCCAGGCATGGCGATCGTCGTCACCGTGCTTGGACTGAACTTGCTCGGCGACGGTATTGCCGACATCCTCGACCCGAAATCGCGGCGGCAGCGATGAGCCTGCTCGAAATCGAGAAATTGTCGCTGACGATCGGCGACACGCCGATTCTGAGGGATGTCGAACTCTCCGTCGCGCCCGGCGAGGTGATGGGACTGGTCGGCGAATCCGGCTCGGGCAAATCGATCACGGCATTGACGGTGATGCGGCTTCTGCCCTGGGCGGCGCGCGCCAGCGGGCGCGTCGCCTTCGACGGCATCGACATCCTTGCGGCCAGCGAAGACCAGATGTGCGCGCTGCGCGGCGACGATATCGGCATGGTTTTCCAGGAACCGATGACGGCGCTGAACCCGGTCAAGACCATTGGCGAGCAGGTCGCCGAAGGCATCCGCTGGCACACCAGGGCAAGCCGCGCCGACGCCGAGGACCGCGCCCGAAAAATGCTCGACCGGGTTGGCCTGCCCTCAGCGCAATTCCCGCTGTCGCGCTATCCGCACGAGCTTTCCGGCGGCCAGCGCCAGCGTGTCGTCATCGCCATTGCCTGCGCGCTGAAACCAAAACTGCTGATCGCCGACGAGCCGACGACGGCGCTCGACGTCGTGCTGCAGGCGCAGATCCTCGATCTGTTGCGCGACCTGGTCGCCGAAAACCGCATGGGCCTGCTGTTGATCTCGCACGACCTCGCGGTGGTGACCGAAATGGCGGAGCGCATCACGATCCTGCGCCACGGCGAAGTGATGGAGGCCGGCGACACGGCGCGCACTTTATCCGAGCAGCTTCATCCCTACACGCGGCAGCTGGCGCAGGCCTCGATGCATGTGCCGGCGCGTGCCAGGACGCACGAAGTCGGCCAAGGCAACCCCCTGCTCCAGGTTGCCAATCCTCTTCTTCAGGTAGCCAAACCTCTTCTTCAGGTAGAGAGCGTGACGCGGGACTATCCGGGACGGCGCAAATCGCTGCTGAAGCGCGCGGCCCCGATCCGCGCCGTCGACGATGTCTCGTTGTCGATCGATCCCGGGCAGTCGGTGGCGCTGGTCGGGCGCTCCGGTTGCGGCAAGTCCACGCTTGCCCGCATGGTCCTGGCGCTGGACGGGCCGACATCGGGAACGATCCGGTTTCGCGGCGAAGTCATCTCCGGCAAGAGCGAGGCGGAGCTCAAGCCGGCGCGCCGCGACATGCAGGTGGTGTTCCAGGATCCATACGGCTCCTTCGATCCGCGCCAGAAGGTCGAAAAACTGGTCGCCGAACCACTGCATGTCCTGGAGAAAAAGCCGACGAATGCGGAGCGGCGCGAGATGGTGGCAAAGGCCTTGCACGAGGTCGGTCTCAGTCCACGCGACATGGACAAATATCCGCACGAATTTTCAGGTGGCCAGCGCCAGCGCCTGTCGATCGCCCGCGCCATCATCACCCGCCCCAAGCTGGTCGTCGCCGACGAGCCGGTCTCGGCGCTCGACGTCTCGATCCGCGCCCAGATTCTCGATCTGTTCGCCGAGCTCAACCAGAAGCTCGGCGTTGCCTATCTGTTCATCACCCACGATCTGACCGTTGCCCGCGCCATCACCGACCAGGTGATGATCATGCATGACGGCAAGATCGTCGAGCGCGGCAGGACGAGCGCGGTTCTCGACCATCCGCAGTCCGAAGCCGCGAAGGCGCTGGTCGCTGCGGTCCCGGACCTGCACCGCGCGATTACCCGGCGGTTACAGGAACAGGGGTGAACAGACGACCGTTGGGAGAGGCTTACTCTTCGGCCTTCACCACATCGGCTGGGCTGATGTCGAGCAAGTCGAGCGTGCGGCGCAAGAGCTGCATCTCTGTCCCGGCAAGTTGCGAATCGGCCTTGGCAATCTCGGCCATATGGCGGGCAAGCAGGCTGCGCCTCTCGACGTCGAGGTCACGGAACTGCGCGATGGCTTGCGAGCCGTTGGTCTCGTAGCCGAACTCGTTGAGATATTCGATGACGCTGTCGATGCTGGCTTCCGGAATGCCGAAGGCTTCCCGGCAGATGCGCCTGAAGGCGGCCATTTCGCTCTCGCTGACCGTGCCGTCGGCCAAAATCATGCGAAACAGCATCAGTAGTTCCGCCGACAGCACAGGATCGTCCGCGACCTTGCGCACGCCGGGGTCGCCTTCGAAGATCGAACGTATCTGGTCCAGCAATGCGAATGCCATCAGCGTCCCCTTTCCGATTCGTTGCAAAATAGGTAGCGCGGAATCGGCCTTGCGCAAACGGGTCGGCTGTGGTTCGAACGGGGCAAATCGCTTCACCGCCACTTCTCCCGTCACTATACGGGCAGGGCAATCGCGTTTGGATTCTTGCGAAGGTAGACCCCCACCCTAACCCTCCCCACAAGGGGGAGGGAACGCTGCCGCGCGCCTTCAACTCCCCTTTGCGCCGAAAGGCAGGCGATTTGCCAAGGTCAGCGCCAACGGAAGTCTCCCTCCCCCTTGTGTGGAGGGGTTAGGGGTGGGGGTACATCGTAGAGCGAAAGCCTCGGATTCCCAGCTGCGATAGCCCTGCGCCGCATCCTTTCTGGCCGTTCCATCATGCTGCTGGCCGACAGGGCGAACCCGCTGCGCACGCTGATTGGTGTGTGAACGGCGCGCCTGATAGGATGCGGTTGTACGAATCATGTCGGAGGAGCCACACATGAATCTCAGTGCGCCTACGCAGCTTATTTTTATCATATCCCTTGTTATCGCCATCATCGGCCTGCTCGCCGCTCTCGGCGTTTTTGCGTTCATTCCCCTGGCCTCGGTGTGGATCGTCCTCATCGCTTATATCGTGCTTGCCGGCGGCTGCCTGGTTCGCGGCGCTTAAGCACTCAGACCTCAGGCAACTCGGAGCGCCCGGCCCACAAGCCGGGCGCTTTTGATTCTGAGGGCTGGTCTGCTACCATCCGCGGACGGAAGGAAAGCTCATGTCTGCCCACAGCGAAGACGGCAGCAAGCACCACAGTCCTGGCCTCGACCAGTTCGAGATGGTGCGGCGTGCGCCCGGGCCTTGGCTCCAGGGTTCAGTCACCGACATCTGCGGTTACCGCGAAACCATGCCCGGCCGGTTCCGCAACGTCGAATATGCATCGCTGACCGTGCCGCTGGTCATCAGCTTTGCCGAACCCTTCGCCATCGGGCTCGGCAAGGAGCCGGGCGACAACGACCGCTTCGCCAGTTTCGCCGCCGGCCTCTATGCCGGTCCGGTGGTGATCGAATCCCTCGGCGGCGCCTGCTGCGTCCAGGTCAATTTCGCCCCGCTCGGCGCCCGACGCTTCTTCGGCCTTGCGATGAGCGAACTGACCGACCGCATGGTCGGCCTCGACGATGTGCTCGGGATTGAAGGCATCGCGCTGCGCGAAAGACTTGGCAATGCGCACGGCTGGAGCGCACGTTTTGCCATCGTCGAGACATTCGTCGCCGCGCGGCTGGCCCAGGCCCGTGAAACGCAGGCCGAAATCGCCTGGGCCTATGACCGGATCATCGTCTCGGGCGGCCGCATTCGCGTCGCATCGCTCGCCGACAGGCTGGGCTGGAGCCGCAAGCATCTCTTGGGAAAATTCTCCAACGCGATCGGCGTCGGCCCCAAGACGCTTTCGCGCATCGTCCGCTTCAACCGGGCGCTCGGCCTGTCAAGGCAGGGCAAATCCGATTGGGCTGATATCGCCGCCGATTGTGGCTATGCCGATCAGGCGCATCTGGTGCGCGAATTCCGCGACCTTGCCGGCGAAACGCCGACGGCGCTCGCCGCCCCGGCATAGAGGCGCAGGGTTCTTTTTCAGGCGCACAGGTAACATTTCTTCAAGACGTGGGAACAGCCTTCGCCCAGACTGGATTATCGTCCAATCCAATTGAAGGAGATCGTCATGACCATGTCAGTCGAACCGCCCAGGCTCTATCCCACCTTGCGCTACCGCAATGCCGCGAAAATGATCGACTGGCTGGGTGAAGCCTTCGGCTTTAGCGTTCATGCCCACTACGGCGAAGGCGACATTGTCCAACACGCCGAACTGACTTTCGGCTCCTCGATGATCATGCTGGGCACTGCACGCGACGACAAGTTCGGCCAGATGATCGGTGCGCCGGGCCCGGGTGGCGGCAAATCGATCTATGTTGCCGTCGACGATGCCGATGCCGCTTATGCCAGAGCAAAAAAGGCCGGCGCCGAAATACTGGAAGAGCTCACCGACCGCGATTATGGCAGCCGCGAGTTCATCTGCAGCGATCCGGAAGGCAATGTCTGGTCGTTTGGCACCTATTGGCCGAACGTTGGTGAGAAAGGCTGAACTGTCAGCTGCACAGGGAATGTGACGGTTGGGGGCACAGAGGCGGCCAAGATTTCACCGTTCGTTTCGGTGGGCTATGCTATCGCAACAATCGGGTTGACCGAAGCCGCCGCCCCCTTCGGTCGAGTAGAGG
>NZ_CAKXZT010000128.1 GCF_935825525.1 Mesorhizobium escarrei | reverse complement strand
GTTTTGCGCTGTCTGCCGAAACACCGGGCTATCGTCGCTCTGGCAGCCACCCCTCACGCTCCGAGCAGGATGTTTGCCAGGAGAAGGGCTGCCAGGATCAGAACGAGGCCGGCGATCGCGTCCATCCGCTGGCTGCGCGTCAGCCCCCGCCGTTGCCGCTTCATCTGCGAAGCCCCTACGAATTGTCGCACGATTGCGCTACCCTAAGGTCAATCTGGGCTGCGGGACGGTCATCACGGCACGACCCGACGCTCGATATTGGTCGAGCGGGAGCCCCGATGACCGCCCTAGACGCCATTGACGCCGATGCGAGGCGCCCGCTCCCGGGCACAGGCCGGATCGCCAAGCTGGCGGCGCCGCGCAGCGCCAGGATATTGAGGCGGAACCGCGTTCTCGAAGCGATCGGTCTGAAATCGCGTTCGAGCGTATGCTGGGTGGCGGCGCCGGCCGGCTACGGCAAGACGACGGCGGTCATCGACTACCTCGAAAGCGTCGCGGCACCGCATGTGTGGTTCCGCATCGACGAGGGCGACCAGGATATCGCGCGCTTCTTTCAATATCTGGCGCAGTCACTCGCCTCGGCCGCGGACATGCCGGTGTTCGGCGTCGAATATGCCGAGCAGCCGAAGGAGTTCGCCAGGCGCTTCTTCAGAGCCTATTTCGCGCGGTTGAAGCCCGACACCATACTGGTCCTCGACGATTTGCACGACGCCGACACGCCCGAATTCCGGGCGGTGCTTTCCGTGATGTTCCGTGAACTTCCTGACACGGTCCGCTGCATCTGCATCTCCCGCACGCTGCCCCACGACGAACTGGGCGACCTCGTTCTCAAGGGCCAAATGGCCATCGTCGACCGATCGGCGCTCGAATTCTCGGTCGAGGAAGCGCGCGATCTCGTGCAACTTCGTTCGAGGAGCGCCGCCGTTCCAGTCGATGTCGAAGCGGCGCGCGGCTGGGCGATCGGGCTGGTTCTCCTCGCCGATCACGGCTCGGCGGTCGGACTTGACGACACGGTTTTCGGCGGACC
>NZ_CAKXZT010000127.1 GCF_935825525.1 Mesorhizobium escarrei | reverse complement strand
ACAACCGGCCGGTGCGGCTGGGCGATTTCATCGACACTCTGGAAAAACTGCTCGGCGTAAAAGCGATCCGCCACAGCGAGCCGATGCAGAGCAGCGATGTCGAGCGGACCTGTGCCGACATGACGGCGCTGGAGCGCGATTTCGGCTTCAAGCCGAGCGTTTCGATCGAAGATGGGCTGAAGAAATTCGTCGACTGGTATCGGTCCGAATGGGCTGCGGGATCAACGACAAGGTGACTGCGGCCTGCGGGTCGTCGCCTGCGGGTCTCCGCGTTTGCGGCCCAAGGCCGCAACTTCGCTCCAGTCCCGCTCGATCATCGCCTCAGCCCGGCCATGAAGGTCTTTACTCGGGCCGGGTCGACCTGGTTCCACCAGACGCCGTCATGCTTCAGCGCACTGGCGATGATGATCCCATCGACGATGCCGAGGATATCGTTGGCATTGTCGGGCGTCACGCCGCTGCCGACCAGCGTCGGTAGGCCGGCGGCCTCTTTGATGATGCTGATATAGCTCAGATCCGCAGCGTGCCCGGTGCGTTGACCGGTCGCAATGATGGCGTCGGCGTCGAAGAAGACCAGATCCTTGACCAGTTCCTGCACCGGGCGGTCGGCAACGATTGCATGCGCGCCGTGTTTGACATGGGCATCGGCGAAAACACGGATGCCGTTGGCGCGCAGCCTGGCGCGGTAGCGGGCCGCGCGCCCCGACTCCCCCTCGACAAAGCCCTCATTGGCGACATAGGCATTCGCCCATTGATTGACGCGGATGAAACCCGCGCCGGCGGCACTGGCGATCGCTAAGGCCGGGATCGCGGCGTTTGCGAGCACATTGATGCCGACCGGCTTGCCGAGCTCGCGGCGAATACGGTCGGAAACGACCGCCATATAGGCCGCTGTCTCCGGTCCGACATCGTCAGGTTTGGCAAAGGGGATGTCGCCATGGTTCTCGACGATCACGCCGTCGCATCCGCCATCGAGATAGGATCTCGCATCATCGAGCCCGCGCTGATAAATAGCCTCGACCGCCTCGCCGTCATAGCGCGGCGCGCCCGGAAGCGGCGCAAGATGAACGACGCCGATCACCACCTTGGTGCGGCCGAAAAGTTCTACGAGCGCGTCGCCGCCTGATTGACCGAGTTGGGTCATGAGAGCTCCGTTTGATTGATGAGCGCCGCCATTTCAGACGCGGAAGGACAGGATATCAGTGTGCCCGGGCGAGTCACCGCAATTGCCGCAGCCGCGAGCGCGAATTTCAGTCCTGAGGTAACCGACATGCCCTGGGCAAGCCCGCCGGCCAGACACCCGCAAAACACATCGCCGGCGCCGCTGGTGTCGAGCGCCTCGACATGTGGTGCCGGCAAACGAAACGATCCTCCCTGGCCCGGGCCAAGCACGAGACAGCCTTCCGCACCAAGGGTGATCACGACTGTCCCGGCCCCTTTGGCCGCAAGCGCGTCGGCGGCGGCTGACATGTCATCCTGGCCGGTCAGCGCTTTCGCCTCGGATTGATTCACCACCAACACCTCTGCCATACCGAAATCAGGCAGAGCCGCCGCATCGATAGGGCTGACGTTGAGGACGGTGCGCGCGCCATTTTCTTGTGCTGCCTGCAGGCAGGCATCCGTCGCGGCGCCCCGCAGGTTTCCTTGGCAGACTACGATGTCGCCAAACGCGATCCGGCGCGCAAATGCGGTTTGCGCGATCGGATCGAACGCCTCGCTGCAGGCGACGCCGCTCACGATGAAGTTCTCGCCGCTGGCCTCAATGACGATGGTCGAGCGGTCGCTTGGCAGGTCGAATTCAATCGCCTCGAGGTCAGACAACTCCCTGTCGAGGCGGCTCCTTATCCATGTGCCTGCGCGGTCCTTGCCGAGCGCCGTCCAAAACGTTACCGCAACACCGGTGCGCGCGGCCGCAACCGCCTGGTTTGCTCCCTTGCCGCCGAGGCCATCGGCGTAGCTGGAGGCGTTCAAAGTCTCACCGGCGGCAGGGAAGCGGCCGACGCGAAACGTCGTGTCGACGCAGGCATTGCCGACGACATGGACATGCATCGCTCAGCTCTCACCCGTCGCCCAGCTCAGCATCTGTTCGAACAGGGTTTTGTAGCCGTTCCAGGCGATGAACTCCGGTGGCAGCCAATGCGGCCCGACATCGGACGTCCAGGCCACAGTGCGGCCCTTGCCATAGTGGCCGGTGACGAGCAGTGGCAGCGATCCGTAGTCTGACGACACTGTTGCCAGAACTTCCGCCCCGTCTTTCGGCGTCACCTCGTTGAAGCCGAGCAGGACTGGCCAATCCGAACCGAGACCCTTCAGGATCGGATGGTCCGAGGAGCCTTTCAGGACAGGCGAAAACCCTTCCGGCACCTCGACGCGGTCGTCGAACGCGAGGCAGTTCACCGGCAGCACCTCCTCGACCGGCGTCTTCCGATAGCGCGCGCCGCCATTGATGCCCTGGAAGCTATAGTAGCCGCCGAACATCAAAAGCCCGCCGCCGTCGCGCACGTAATCGCGCAGCAGGCGCAAGCGGTTCGGCGTCGGCTTTGAGTGAACCCAGGTGTCGGGATGCAGAAGCAGCGTATTGGCGCCGATGTCGGAGAGCACCACCGCGTCATAGGCCGAAAGCGCCCCCATTGTTTGCGGAAAGCTGCGCTGTGCCTCATGCGCCGGCATGAAGGTCACGTCGAAGTCGGTCGCTTTCAGGGCCGTCAGCAATTCGTCGGCGCCGGTGTGGTAGGTGACCGTGGGAAACTGGTCGAAGCCCTTGATATGGGTGGCGGTCGACACCCAGGATTCACCGGCAAGCAGGATCTTTTTCTTGGACATTTGAACTCCGTCGTAAGTCTGAGCCGTAAGTTCGGGCCGCTTAGTTCTGCCGCGCGAACACGGCCTTCGGATTGGCGATCAGCATGCGGTCGATGGCTGGCTGCTCGACGCCATGGCGTTTCAGGCGCGGTATGAAGTGCTTGAGGATGTAGCCGTAGCCGAAACCGCCGAAGCGGGTCAGCATGATCTTGAGGAACACATCCTGCGACAGCAGCAGGCGGTCGCCGAAGCCGGCCTCGACAAGTGCCGCGATTGCCCGCGCATTCTCTTCGTCGGACGGCGATTGCGCGTCCTGATCGGCATAATAATAATCCATGCCGATCATGTCGTATTCCAAGAACGCGCCGCGCCGGGCGAGGCTTGTCTGATAGTCGAGGTCATTGTGGCTGGGGTTCATGTGGCAGAGCACCGTGTGGCGAAGATCGGCGCCCTCGGCCTCCACGACATCGAGCACATCGTGCGCCAGCCGCTCCCAGCCGGGCAAATGGATTGACAGCGGCACGCCGGTGATGCGCGAGGCTCTTGCGGAAGCTCGCAGCGACTTTCGTTCCTCTGAAGTAAAGTCCTTGCTGACGCCGATCTCGCCGATCAGGCCGGCCAGGATCGGCGGCTGCGTCTCGCCGCCACCGACGTCGGTGACGATGAACTCGGTCACCGCGTCGACATCCATCGCCTTCAGCCATTCGGGATGGGTGTGCTCCAGATAGAAGCCGGTGCCCATGACGATCTTCAGGCCGGACATGCGGCTGATGCGGGCGAGCTTTTCCGGCTCGCGGCCGATGCCGATATTGGTCGCGTCGACGACGGTATGGCCGCCGAGTGCGCGATAGCGTTGCAGCTCAGACAGCGCCAGGTCACTGTCGTCGAGCGAAACATTGTCGCGGTTGACGTAAGGGTTCATGCGCAATTCGCCGATGATCTCGATGTTCACCGGCTGCTCGGCGAGCGCCATGTCGTCGGGATGACAGGGGCATTTCCAGGTGCGCGCGCCGTCGAGCAAGATGTGCTCGTGCATCAGCGTGACGCCCATTTCTTCGACCGGAACCGGGCCGAGCACGGTCATCACATGACCGGTTTCGACTCCGATCGCCAGCCGCTGCCTGGGAGCGTCATCGAAAAGATCACTCATGGAAGAGATCACTCATGGGCTCAACGGCTCCGCACGGCGCCGCGGAACAGGCGAAAGTTGAGCCAGATGGCGATCAGGATGATCGTTCCGGTGACGATCGGCGTCAGGAATGGCGACAGATGCGCCAGGATCAGGCCGTTGCCGATGACGGCCACCGTAAGCGCGCCGAGCACCGTGCCGACGATCGTTCCGCGGCCGCCGAACAGACTGGTGCCGCCAAGCACGACGGCAGCGATGACTTCGAGCTCAAAACCCTGCCCGGCATTCGACGATCCGGATCCGAGCCGGGCAGCAATGATGATCCCCGCAAGTGATGCTGCGGCGGCGGAAATCACGTAAACGAAAAGCGTCGTCAGCCGTGTGTTGACGCCGGCGCGCCTGACCGCTTCGGCGTTGGCGCCAATGCCGGTCACGTAGCGGCCGAACGGCGTCTCGTTGAAGGCGATATAGGCGATCGCGAGGATCGCCAGCGCGATCAGCGCCGGCGCCGGCACGCCAAGCAGCCAGGCGCGGCCCAGCACCGTGAAAGGGCTTCCCGGCTCGATGGGGATCGAGTAGCCGCCGGTGATCAGCAGCGCCACGCCACGGATCACCGAAAGCCCGGCAAGCGTGACGATGAAGGCCGGGATGCCCTCATAAGCGACGAAATAGCCCTGCACCGCGCCAAGCAAGGCGCCCAGCGCAAGCATGGCGAGGATGACCAGCGGCCATGGCAGGCCCAGCTGCAGCAATGTCGCCGACAAGGTTGCCACCAGTGCCAGCACGGAGCCGACCGAAAGGTCGATGCCGCCGGTGGTGATGACGAAGGTCATCGCCGCGGCGACGATCAGCAGCGGTGCCGACTGCCGCAGGATGTTCAGCAGGTTGGGCGACGTCAGAAAGGCGTCCGTCGCCACCGAGAAGATGACGCAAACGGCCAGAAAGAACAGCGCGATCGACACGACGCTGCCGTTGGCGAGCACCGCATCTCGCCATGTGGATTCGCGGACCCTTCGAGACTGCGCGGAACGGGTCGAAGTCACCTCGCTCATGCTGGCGCTCCATCGCGATAGGCGTTGGTGGCGGAACGAGCGTTGAATTTGCGGCCGACGATCAGGTTGACGACATCCTCGATGTTGGTTTCGCCGATCAGCCGCTCGGCGACGTTGCGTCCTTCGTACATGACCTGGATGCGGTCGCATACGAGGAACAGATCCTGAAGGCGGTGGGTGATCAGGATGACACTGACGCCGCGGGCGCTCACGGTGCGGATCAGGTCGAGCACCGCCTCGACCTCGGCGACAGCAAGCGCTGCCGTCGGCTCATCCATGATCAGCACGGACGGCTCGAAGGAAGCGGCGCGGCCGATCGCGATCGACTGTCGCTGTCCGCCGGACAGGTTTTCGACCTTGAGCCGCGTGTCGGCGATAACGATGCCGAGACGGTCGAGCATCTGACGCGTTTGCTCGTGCATGCGCTTCTTGTCGAGAAAGGAAATGCCGGCGATGCGGCGGCGCGGCTCGCGGCCGAGAAAGAGATTGCCGGCGACGTCGACCGTGTCGCAGAGCGAAAGATCCTGATAGACCATCTCGACGCGCGCCGCACGCGCCTCCGCCGGCGAGCTGAAGGTCACCGGCATGCCATCGATCTCGATCGTGCCGGCATCGGGAACCACCGCCCCCGACAGCACCTTGCTCAACGTCGACTTTCCCGCGCCATTGTCGCCGACAAGCCCCAGGACCTCGCCCGGCCTCAGCACCAGCGACACGTCATCGAGCGTCTGAATGGCGTTGTAGCGCTTTGAGATGCCGCTCATCCGCACCCGATAGGTCTCGCCACTGCTCATGTTGGATCCACGGATTAGCAAAGCATCCGCGGCGTAGTCCTTCGCGGCGCCGCGGATGGGTCATCATGCAGGCTACTGGAACATCGGGCGGTATTGTTCGACATTGTCCTTGGTCACGATCGTCACCGGAATGTTGATGATTGGCTCGACCGTTTCGCCCTTCTTGAGCTTGACCAATGCTTCGACAGCGGCCTTGCCTTCGCCGGCCGGGTCCTGCTGGACGACCGCCACCACCCAACCATCGTCAATGCCCTGAACGACCTGCTTGGTCAGGTCCCAGCCGAACACCTTGACGTCGCCGGTGCGGCCTTGGCTGGTTACGGCCGAAACAGCGCCGAGCAACGCCGGCTCGCCGGTCGCATATAGCGTCGTCATGTCCGGATTGGCGGTCATCAAATTCTCCGAAGCGCTCATCGCGGTCTCCTGAACATTCTGGCCGTCGACCGTGTCGAGGAAGGTGATCGCCAGGCCGCTGTCAGTGACCGCCTTCTTGAAGCCGTCGAGCCGCTGGTTCTGGATGAACGAATTGAGCGCGCCGACAATGCCGATCTTGGCAGTGCCGCCCATCTCCGACTTCACATAGTCTGCATAGAATTTGCCGATATCCTCGCCGGCCTTGGCGTTGTCGACACCGATGAACGCAACGTTGTCGCCGTCAGGTATCTGCGCGTCAATGGCGATCACCGGGATGCCGGCCGCCTTCGCGGCGGTGATAGCAGGCTTGACCCCGTTGACGTCGATGGCGACCAGAATGATGCCGTCGACTTTTTGTGTGATGTAGTTCTCGATCGCGTCATTTTGCGCGCTCGGCACGTTGTTGGCATTGAAGATGACCAGCTTGGCGCCGGCGGCGTCGGCCGCCTTCTGTGCGCCCTCGTTGATCTGGTTGAAGAACAGGGCCTGCTGGTTGATGTTGACGAGAGCGAACGTATCGGCGAACGCCGATCCCATCGCTGTCGAGCAGATGGCCAAGACGGCGGCGCAACGGAAGAGAAGTTTGAACGGACGCATTTACGGTTCCCCTTGCTTGCGGGCCAAACCTGTTCGGCTGGCCCATTGGTGCTACAGCACAAGGCAAACATTCAAGAGACTTGAATACTTGTCAACGAATTTGATCTCACAACGCCCGTCAGAAGGTCGCTGGCGTGTTGACCCAAAAAATGCTGGCTCTCTCCTTGCCGATGTTGCGGTAATGATGCGGCAGCTCCGACCTGAACACGAACGCATCGCCGGTGGCGAGATCATGGCTCTTGCCATCGACGATCAGCTTTATCCGGCCGGCAAGCACGTAGCCGACTTCCTCGCCGACATGCTGGATGGGACCTTCGCTCTCGCCGTCCGCCTCGATATGATGGATGTTGCACTGCAACAGGTGTCCGGGCGAATATGGAATGATGCGTTCGAGCGAGATGCCCTCGCCGCGCCTCAGCGCGTCGAGCGAGATCAATGGCCGCGCGCCTGCGCGGAACACAATCGCCTCGTCGTCGTCGACCTGTTCGAACATCCAGCCGATATTGGTCTCCAGAACTTCGACCAGACGGTGAAGCATGGGCAGGGATGGCGAAGCCTTGCCGTTCTCGATCTTGGACAAAAGGCTTTCAGAGCAGTTCGCAGCTGTCGCCAGCGCCTTCAGCGTCATGCCCCGTGTCTGCCGGGCGAGGCGCAACCGCGTTCCAAGCCGCGCGGCATTTACGGTGGCGTCCGTTTCGGACTCCGGCCGTCGCCGATCGATTTTGTTCATCCGTTCGCCAACCATTCAACAGTCATGGGACAACTGTCGCGCGAGCAAAAGGCAGCCGCGACCGATTTGCAAGTGGTGATCTGTCAATTTCGACCTAGCCGGGCCTCGATCGGTTTTTGATAGCACGGGATAAAGCAACCCAGCGTCAAACACTTGCCGTCCACAGCGACATCGGCCATCCCTCGATCGAACCCGGCGCCGACTGGAACAAAAAGCGTTCCTGCGTTGTTCTCCAACCGTCCCGATGTTCGAAGGGGCTGGTTCATACGCCGGCCAGAGGCAATCCTCGCGGCAGGCGCTCCGCGGGCACGCGAAACAAGGGATGGCGAGGCAGATGGATCCTGACGATCTCAACGCAGAACGGATCGTCACCGTGTTCGGCGGGACAGGCTTTCTCGGGCGCCGGATCGTGAAGCGGCTCCTGGAAACGGGTTACACAGTCCGCGCCGCATCCCGCCACCCGGCTCGTGTGGGCCCGGTCTTTTCTTCGACTGCAAGGATGCCAGAAGCCGTCGAGGCGGACATATTGGATGCGTCCTCGATCGGCTCGGCGATTGCCGGATCACAGGTGATCGTGAACGCCGTCAGTCTCTACGTCGAGCAGGGCGCCCAGACGTTTGAGCGCGTGCATGTGGAAGCCGCAGCTGATCTCGCCGCTGCGTCGCGCGCCGGCGAGGTCGACCGGTTGGTCCAGATTTCGGGGATCGGCTCCGATCCTCAATCGGATTCGAATTATATTAGCGCACGTGGCCGCGGAGAAGAGGCGGTGGCGAGCGCATTTCCCGGCGCCATCATTGTGCGTCCCGCCGTCATGACGGGACCTGATGACGTTTTCCTCACGACGATTGTGCGGCTGATACGTCTCCTGCCGGTCTATCCGCTGTTCGGCGATGGTAGCACACGGCTTCAGCCGGTCTATGTGGAAGACGTCGCAGACGCAGTCAGCCGGCTGATCGACGGCCGAAACCACAAGGGTTCATCGATATTCGAATTCGGCGGCCCGCGCATCTACACCTATAGGGAACTGCTGCGGGAGATCGCCCGACAGCTCGGTACCCACATCAGGCTGATGCCGGTGCCGTTTGCGGCGTGGGACGCCTTGGCCGGCGTCGCAGAACTCCTTCCGGGAGCGCCGATAACGCGCAACCAGGTCGATCTTATGCGGCACGACAATGTGGCAGCAATCGGCGCGCCGGGCCTGAAGGAAATCGACATCGCGCCGCGGGGCATCGAGGAGGTGATCCGCTTGATCGAACGGCGCGCGTGAGGCTGCTCGGACTCCTCCACGAACCTGACGGGAACCTATCGCCATGCGGCGGGTTGGTCGAGCTTGAGCCAATGAAGAAGAAGGAAAAGAACTATGGCCAGATGCGATCAATGCGGCAATGACTACGACAAGGCTTTCGAAGTGAAGCTGGCTGAGGAAACCTATACGTTCGACAGCTTCGAATGCGCGATCCAGAAACTTGCGCCGCTCTGCCCGCATTGCGGGTGCCGGATCATCGGACATGGTGTCGAACAAGATGACATCATCTACTGCTGCGCCCATTGCGCCGCGGAGGAAGGTGCAAGCGCGCTGACCGATCGCGCGCCTTGATGCAATGCTACCAGGATCATGGCTCCATGAGCCAGGAACATTGCTCGACATGGGCTTGGCAAGTACGGAACCGTGCTAGCAAAGCCCTGACCAGCGAAAGCAACAAAAGGGCGGTTTGGCCGTTCTGATCAGTTGCATGAGTGGCCGGGGGCATCCGCAACATGACCATGCCGCAAATTCTGTCGTTCGCCGTTATCTTCATAATGATGGCGGCGCTCGTATGGGGTCGGTATCGATATGATCTGGTCGCAGCTGCGGCACTGTTGCTTGCACTCGCGGTCGGCATCGTGCCTTTCGACCAAGCCTTCAGCGGGTTCAGTGACGATATCGTGGTCATCGTCGGCAGTGCCCTGCTGGTGAGCGCAGGCATAGCACGCTCGGGCATCATGGAAGTTACCATCAAGCGCTTCGCCCCGAACTTATCGGGCGTTCGCTCGCAACTGGCGCTGCTGGTGATCGTGGTTACGATCCTGTCTGCCTTTGTAAAGAACATCGGCGCGCTCGCTATCATGATCCCGATAGCCTTCCAGTTCGCGCGCCGGTCGAGCATTTCACCCTCGATATTCCTGATGCCTATGGCGTTCGGGTCACTGCTCGGTGGACTCATGACGCAGGTGGGAACATCTCCCAATATCGTTGTGTCCCGTGTGCGGGAGGAACTGACCGGCACCGCCTTCACGATGTTCGACTTTACACCTGTTGGAGCCGCCCTGGCCGCCGCCGGAACGATCTTCCTGGTGTTTTTTTATTGGCTGTTACCGGTGCGCGAAAAGCTGGGCGGGTCGGTGAATGAAGCCATCAACATCAAGAATTACCTGACAGAGGCCCGAATTGTCCGCGATTCGACGGTGCTCGGGAAAACCGTCGCAGACCTCATTAAGCTTTCTGGCGGCGATGTTGTCGTGACGTCGATCCTGCGCAACCGGACCATGCGGATGACGCCACTGCCCGACGTTGTCCTCAAAGTGAACGACATTCTGCTGCTCGAGGGCGACCCAGAGGCGCTGGATCGCCTTGTCTCCCAGGGCAAGCTCAGCGTTACGGGCAACAGGGCCAGCGGGGACGACACGACCAGCGAGCTGGTCGCTATCGAAGCCGTCATCGGTGAAAGCTCCCCTTTGATCGGCTGGACAGCCCAGCGTCTTGCCCTCTATCACCGCTTCAATGTCAACCTCCTGGCTGTCAGCCGTCACGGCGAGCGCCTCGACCGCAGGCTGGCCGAAGTCCAGCTGAGGCTGGGCGACGTCGTGGTGCTGCAGGGCAATGCAGCGACGATACCCGAGATACTGCGCGAACTCGGCTGCTTGCCGCTGGCAGAAAGGGCTATCCTGCTTGGCAGCGTCCGCAAGGGTATCGTGCCGGTAATCATCCTTGCTCTCGCCATGCTGGCGACTGCGTTCGGGCTGCTCCCGGTCTCCGTCGCTTTCTTTGCGGCCGCGGTCGGGATGGTGCTTTTCAGGGTCATCCCGGTCCGAGACGTCTACCAATCGCTGGACGGTCCAATCCTCGTCATGCTCGCCGTTCTCATTCCAGTCAGCGATTCGCTACGCAGCACGGGGGCGACAGGGGTAATTGCCGGCGAGCTTGCCAAACTGGGGACCATTCTTCCGGCGACCGGCGCATTGATGCTCATCCTTGTCGCCGCGATGGCCGTGACGCCATTCCTCAACAATGCCGCCACCGTTCTGGTCATGGCGCCTATCGCGGCCGAGTTTGCTGGCGATCTCGGCTACAGGCCGGAAGCATTTCTGATGGCGGTCGCGATTGGCGCCGGCTGCGATTTCCTCACCCCGATAGGCCACCAGTGCAACACGCTCGTCATGGGACCGGGCGGCTACCGTTTCAGCGACTATCCACGCCTGGGGCTGCCGCTATCGTTCCTCGTCGTCATTGTTGCCGTGCCGATGCTCATGATCGTATGGCCGATGAGTTAATCTGCGGCGGACGGATCAATCCTGCTCGAACTTTCGCTGCCCAACGAGACAACGATTTTGAGAAGGCATAAGCCACGATAGCGCCTCAGCATGTAGGCCGCCGATCGCCGCTCAGCTTGGCTAAACCCGCGGTTTCGACGACGGTGAACTCTTGGACAATGATCATTGCCTCGGCCTCGGCAAACCGTGCGAAGGCGCCAAGTTGGGCGGGCTCAATTGCGCGAGCCGAACGCCCTTGCCGCTTGTGTGGCGACCCGGTCCCAGGTGACCGCGCCCGCCATCTTGCTGTTGACCAGTGTGTGCAAATGCAAACACAGTTTGCAATTTGCTTACCCACTACTATAGGAGGCTGATCTGCCCTTAAGCGCGGACAGCGGCTCCATGTCCGTGTTACGATGGCGTCGGTCGAGCGACGCGCTGGGGAAGCATATGGCGGGCGAATATTGGATGAGGAGAGATTCCTGTTTGTGCTCGGGTCGGAAGCAGGTTGGCGCTTCGAACATGCGTTCAACGGTCTAAGCCCACATGCAGTCCGATGCCCTCCTCTTGGCGGTTTTTGGAGCAATCGTGCTCGTTACCGCCTGGCTACCCCTGTTTCTCAGGAAGCTTCCTCTTTCGCTGCCAATGGTTTGCATCGGAATCGGGGTTCTTTTGGTCTGGTCACCATTCTCTCCGCTCGTCGGGGTGAACCCACTTGAGAACCGGATACTAACCGAACGCATCACGGAGTTGGTTATCATCGTCGCCCTTATGGGGGCAGGGCTGAAGCTGGACCGGCCAGTGAGTTGGCGGGGTTGGGAGTCGTCATTCCGCCTCCTCGGCATCGCCATGCCTCTGACGATCGCAGGAATTACATTTCTCGGCTGGTCAATTCTCGGGCTTGGTCTTGCCGCCGCACTTCTGCTTGGAGCTGCTCTGGCGCCAACTGATCCTGTTCTGGCAAGCGACATACAGGTTGGTCCACCTCAATCCGGCAAGGAGGATGACGTGCGCTTTGCTCTTACCTCCGAGGCCGGCCTCAATGACGGAGCGGCGTTTCCGTTCGTCTTCCTCGCAATCGCGATTGCGCTGTCCAGTGCGTCCGGCGAGCCTTTCTTCACACGCTGGCTTGTCGTTGATGTTCTCTGGAAGATCGCCGCAGGCGTTGGCATCGGGTGGCTGGGCGGTAAAGCTATGGGCTACCTCACGTTTCATCTGCCCAAACGGTCGGGTTTGTCAGAGACGAGAGACGGCTTTGTTGCGCTCGGTATCACCTTCCTTGCGTACGGCTCGACCGAAATGCTGCACGGCTATGGCTTCCTTGCAGTCTTCGTCGCGGCCGTGGCGCTCCGGTCTGTCGAACGCAAGCACCAATATCATGAGAGCTTGCACGACTTCGCGGAGCAGATCGAGCGATTGCTGATGATGATCCTACTGGTCTGCTTTGGGGCAGCCATCGCAGAAGGGTCGATTTTTGGCGCCTTAAGTTGGCAGGTGATCGTCACGACCGCCCTGGTGCTGTTCGTTGTGCGCCCGCTCGCGGCGTGGGTTGGGCTAATAGGATTTCCGACGTCATCACGCGAAAAGGCCGTGATCGCTTTTTTCGGAATACGGGGCCTTGGATCGTTCTACTACCTCGCATTTGCACTCGGGCAGGCTGAATTCGAGGGGGCGACGGTTCTTTGGGTAACCGTCTGCTTCGCCGTACTGAGTTCAATTGTTATGCATGGCGTTATGGTAACTCCGATCATGCACCAGTTGGACACGGCCGACCACGCTCCTGGCTGAGGATGCCCCGCGCTCGGCCCAGGTAGCCCAAGCGGCGGTTGATGCCGATATGCCAGCTTTCGCGCGCAACCCAAAGCCGAGGGAATGACCGGCACCCAGGGGAGGGGCGGGCCGGCATTTTGCAATCATTTCCGCGCGGCGGAGCAAAATTTGGACTCTCACGCGGGCGCCGCGGAGCCGGGGCCCGGCTCGGTCATTTCGCATGCAAATCAACTGGACTTAATGTTCATCAATCGCCTGCAAGGGCGTCAGCCCGGTGCGGTCATCGTCCCTTCTACAAAACCAGTGAGAAAGGTCTTGACCCGTCTATCAGCGTGGCCAGCCATCCACGTCATCGCCGCTGGTCCAACCATAGCGATCGGTCGAGCGCACTTGGGTTTGCGGACCAGGATGGTCCGGCCGGTGCTTCCGGCAGCTGCGGATTCCGCTACTGAACGACCGAGTTCCGGAAGGTTTTTTGATTGCACGCGACAGCAACTTGTACCTGCGCTCGACGTTAGCCGCGGCTTTAGCTTCCGCAGGTTCCGTAGAGATCGCGAAACTGCCCTCCGCTATAACTGTTTCGGTCAATTTGCATCGCAGGAATTGAATCGTGGAATTCTCATCTCGGCAATACCAATCGCCATGTGCCGTCAACTTCGCCGACAGTTGTGGCAGGTCCTCAGGAGACCAGATTATGCAGTAGCTTCCGATAGCAGAGATGTCTCGGGTGGTGCGGGGTGACTGCGTTCCACCGCGGGCCATCGACGAAAAGGATAGCCGGATCGTGAAAAAGTTCGGATACCAGAGCAGCCTCGTCATCAGGATGCATACGAAGGGCTCGTGTGGACCGTACCGACTTGCAATCGCGAATGAATGCGCCACGGGCCATCACCAAGATATTTTTCGCGCGGAACCTTGGCGAACGCCTCGATGATGGCAGGATTGTGCACAACGGGCGATAAGACACGTAGATCTTCGGCAAACCATCGGCGCGCTTCACTAGCGTCGGTTCCTGTCAGCATGAAATGTCGGCTCCCGGATTGTGCGTACTTTCTCATGCTCTCAGAAAACCGAACGACGGGAAAGGGTCCCTATCTTCGCATTGAAGGGCGATCCGGCTATGCCCGCTGTCCACCCGATTGCGACGTAGAATGCTCCTTGGCTGTAACGAATCGAGCTGATGCGCCGACCGGCTTGGTCGCGCCATTTCGCGACGTTCATGGCCCTTCTCAAAAGCTGCCCTTCGCGCAACGGCTCGATTCGGACCCAAGGCGGACGCTTGATCGCAAGCGACAAGGCTCGTTCTAACGCCGTGTCGCCCAATATGCTCGACAACGGCGTATCGATTGGCGATTGTGAGATGGCTTGTGACGGACACGACGTCGTCCTTGGTTTGAGACAGGGGGCCAATGGCAAATTTCAGCGGACGTTGTATGTGCGGAGCGGTTACCTGGACCTGCTCCGGACAGATCATGCGCAACCTGGTTTGCCACTGTGCCGATTGTCAGCGTGCCACCTCCGCCCCTTTCACTGCATTCCTGGGTGTGAGCCCCAAGCAACTGACCTGGTCGGGCGAAGTCGTGCATTATGAGAGTAGTCCCAGAACATTCAGGGGGTTCTGCCCATCATGCGGTACGAGACTCTATTTCCGATCCGACAAGTGGCCCCTCGAGGTTCATGTGCACGCCGCCACAATGACCAGTCCGGACGAATATCAGCCTAGCGCTCAGGTGATGACTTGCTCGCGGGTCAAATGGCTGGACCAGCTCGGATTGATTCCAACCTATGAGGGTTTTCAGCAAAGCCCGGCAAATCACAGGTCTGCCGAGACTCGTGGCAAGGGCCACACTGCGATCGCCGATTTGAAATAGGTCTGCTAGTCACGCATGAGAGCCGTGCGAGGCAACGGTGGCAGTGACGTTTTCCATCCCAACCAACCCTTCCGAGCTCCTGAGGTTCAGATATTTGAACTAGCGGGACGCGCCAGGAGCCGACCTTGTCGATTTTTACCGAAGCAGACACTGGGTGAACAGACCCGACCCCTCAGCCGTTGACGGACCCTGGACCGACCGATGTAGGCGTCGAGCGCGACATCAAACCTGTCTGCGCCGCATCATGACGCGGTGTTATGCGTGAGCCGGTGGACGGCAGGCCGAAGGCCGCAATCAGGCTCGCACCCAGCGGCGGGGCATACAGGACGACTTCGGCGATCTCTCCGCTACCTGCCAAGACATGCAGGGAATGCGGCAGATACGGCCCGTCGTCGCGGCGGGCGTAGACGGCCGCCGCCGGCTGCCCGTTTGCAACGACAGCCACGGCCCGGAAGCCTTCATAACGCGGCCAGGCGCCAGTCATGAAGCGCTCCACTTCGTCGCGGCCGGTGAATGTGCGGCGCCACGGCGGCATGGTTAGGACGATATCCTTGTGCAACAGCCCCACTAGTACCTTTTCACAGTGATG
>NZ_CAKXZT010000126.1:94507-340600 GCF_935825525.1 Mesorhizobium escarrei | reverse complement strand
CAAAGGCCTCCCTGTGGGAGAAGGTGTCGCCGAAGGCGACGGATGAGAGGTGTTCCAGGGAACGCCAACGTCTCACTCCGCTGGAACACCCCTCATCCGTCTCGGCGCTGCGCGCCGATCCACCTTCTCCCACAGGGGGAGAAGGAAGATCGCAGTTCTCACCCCCTGGCTGCCTCTTCGATCTTGGCGATATCGATCTTGGTCATCTGCATCATCGCCTGCATGACACGGCCGGCCTTTTCCGTGTCGGGGTCCTGCAGCAGCCTCGGCAATTGCTCCGGCACGACCTGCCAGGAGACGCCGAATTTGTCCTTCAGCCAGCTGCACTGGCTGGGCTCGCCACCGCCCTCGATGAGCCTGTCCCAGAAATAGTCGACCTCCTCCTGCGTCTTGCAGTCGATGGACAGCGAGACTGCCTCGGTGAACTTGAATTGCGGCCCGCCGTTGAGCGCCTGGAACTGAACGCCGTCGAGCTCGAAATAGGTCACCAGCACCTTGCCCTCATTATCGCCGCTACCCTTGGGCCAGCGCATCACGCTCAGCACCTTCGAGTTCTTGAAGATGGAGATGTAGTGGTTCATGGCCTCCTCGGCCTGGTCGTCGAACCACAGGCAGGGGGTGATCTTTTGCATTTTCTTGCTCCTCGGGCTGTTTTGGCTTTGTTTTTCACGCGTAGAACGGCCGCCTGGCGATTGATGCCCGGTCCCGCCGTTGCCCAAGGACGCTCGAGCAAAACACGATCCGACAGGACTTCCGACTCTTTTTTACCGCCTGGTGCGGCTGCCGGCTTCGGTTCGAGACCATCGCCGCTGGTTCCTCTATCTGGCGCATCGCAAAACCGTGGCCAGACCGGACCGCGGCGTATATAACGCCGCTCAATTCCGGTTTTCCGCGCCTGTCCGGGCGCGACGCAGACAGCAAGGGACAGCCTATGCCTGCCTATCGCTCCCGCACCACCACCCATGGCCGCAACATGGCCGGTGCCCGCGGCCTGTGGCGCGCCACCGGCATGAAGGATTCCGATTTCGGCAAGCCGATCATCGCTGTCGTCAATTCCTTCACCCAGTTCGTTCCGGGGCATGTTCACCTCAAGGATCTCGGCCAGCTGGTCGCCCGCGAGATCGAAAAGGCCGGCGGCGTCGCCAAGGAGTTCAACACCATCGCTGTCGACGACGGCATCGCCATGGGCCATGACGGCATGCTCTATTCGCTGCCGTCGCGCGAGTTGATCGCCGACTCGGTCGAGTACATGGTCAACGCCCACTGCGCCGACGCCATGGTCTGCATCTCGAATTGCGACAAGATCACGCCGGGCATGCTGATGGCGTCGCTGCGCCTCAACATCCCGACAGTCTTCGTCTCCGGCGGGCCGATGGAAGCCGGCAAGGTGGTGCTCGCCGGTAAGACGCAGGCGCTTGACCTGGTCGACGCGATGGTCGCTGCCGCCGACGACAAGATCTCCGACGAGGACGTCAAGACCATCGAGCGCTCGGCCTGCCCGACCTGCGGCTCCTGCTCTGGCATGTTCACCGCCAACTCGATGAATTGCCTGACCGAGGCACTTGGCCTATCGCTGCCCGGCAACGGTTCGACGCTGGCGACGCACGCCGACCGCAGGCGGCTGTTCGTCGAGGCCGGCCACCTGATCGTCGATCTCGCCCAGCGCTACTACGAGCAGGACGACGACACCGCGCTGCCGCGCAGCATCGCCTCGAAGGGCGCCTTCGAGAACGCCATGACGCTCGACATCGCCATGGGCGGCTCGACCAACACTGTGCTGCACATCCTGGCTGCCGCGCATGAGGGCGAGATCGACTTCACCATGGAGGACATCGACCGGCTGTCGCGGCGGGTTCCGGTGCTGTGCAAGGTTGCGCCGGCCAAGGCCGACGTCCACATGGAGGACGTCCACCGCGCCGGCGGCATCATGGCGATCCTTGGTCAGCTCGATAACGCCGGACTGATCAACCGCGACCTGCCGACGGTGCACACCGCAACTCTCGGCGAGGCGCTCGACCATTGGGATATCTCGCGCACGTCAAGCCAGAATGTCCGCGACTTCTTTCTGGCGGCCCCGGGCGGCGTGCCGACGCAGGTTGCCTTCAGCCAGGATCGCCGCTGGGACGAGCTCGATCTCGACCGGGAGAAGGGTGTCATCCGCTCGGCCCAATATCCTTTCTCCAAGGATGGTGGCCTTGCCGTGCTGAAAGGCAACCTGGCGCTCGACGGCTGCATCGTGAAGACCGCGGGCGTCGATGAATCGATCCTGAAATTCACCGGCCCGGCCAGGGTGTTCGAAAGCCAGGACGCCTGCGTCAAGGCGATCCTGTCCAACGAGATCAAGGCTGGCGATGTCGTGGTCATCCGCTACGAAGGGCCGCGCGGCGGCCCCGGCATGCAGGAAATGCTCTACCCGACCAGCTATTTGAAGTCGAAGGGCCTCGGCAAGGCCTGTGCGCTGGTCACCGACGGCCGCTTCTCCGGCGGCACCTCCGGCCTGTCGATCGGCCATGCCTCTCCCGAGGCGGCGGAAGGCGGGCTGATCGGGCTGGTGCATGAGGGCGACACGATCGAGATCGATATCCCGAACCGCACCATCCGGCTTGCTGTCGACGATGCCAAACTGGCCGCCCGCCGCGCCGCGATGGAGGCCAAGGGAGCCGCCGCCTGGAAGCCGGAGGAAAAGCGCAAGCGCAAGGTGACGATGGCCTTGCGCGCCTACGCCTCGATGGCGACCAGTGCTGCCAAGGGTGCGGTAAGGCATGTGCCGGAATAGGTCTGCTTCTTCAAAGGGATGACAGTAGATGACTTTCGACCTTATCGTCCGCGGCGGCACGCTGCCCGACGGCAGGATCGCCGATATCGGCATCATCGGCGAGACGATCGCGGCCATCGAGCCGGAGCTGAACGTAACCGCGGGTACGGCGATCGACGCCCATGGCAATCTGATCTCGCCGCCCTTCGTCGATCCGCATTTTCACATGGACGCCACGCTCTCCTTGGGCATCCCGCGCATCAACGCGTCGGGCACGCTGCTCGAAGGCATCTCGCTGTGGGGCGAGCTGAAGCCGCTGTTGACGCACGAAGCGGTGCGCGACCGCGCGCTCGCCTATTGCGACTGGGCAGTGTCGATGGGCCTGCTCGCCATCCGCAGCCATGTCGATGTTTGCGATACCAGGCTGCTGGCGGTCGAAGCCCTGCTCGATGTGAAGAAGGCGGTTGCGCCTTATATCGACCTGCAACTGGTCGCCTTCCCGCAGGATGGGTTTTATCGCTCGCCGACGGCGCGCGATAACACCATCCGCGCGCTCGACATGGGTGTCGACATCGTCGGCGGTATTCCGCATTTCGAGCGCACCATGGCCGACGGCACACGCTCGGTAACGGAACTGTGCGAAATCGCCGCAGAACGCGGGCTCATGGTCGACCTGCATTGCGACGAGACCGATGATCCGCTGTCGCGCCATATCGAGCAACTGGCCTATGAGACGCAACGCCTCGGCATGCAGGGCAGGGTCGCCGGCTCGCATCTCACTTCGATGCACTCGATGGACAATTACTATGTCTCGAAGCTGTTGCCGCTGATATCAGAGGCAGGCGTCTCGGCGATCCCCAATCCGCTGATCAACATCATGCTGCAGGGCCGCCACGACACATTCCCCAAACGCCGCGGCCTGACGCGGGTCAAGGAAATGCTTGCCCACGGCATCCGCGTCGGCTGGGGCCAGGATTGCGTGCTCGACCCCTGGTATTCGCTGGGCACCGCCGACATGCTCGACGTCGCCTTCATGGGCCTTCACGTCGCCCAGATGTCGAGCCCGGCCGACATGGCGCGCTGCTTCGACATGGTCACT
Source organism: Mesorhizobium escarrei (assembly GCF_935825525.1). Lineage (GTDB taxonomy): Bacteria > Pseudomonadota > Alphaproteobacteria > Rhizobiales > Rhizobiaceae > Mesorhizobium > Mesorhizobium escarrei. Next base: position 336,746 of record NZ_CAKXZT010000126.1, on the reverse strand, counting down.
AACGTCAACGCCGCCATCATGGGCCTCGACCATCTCGGCCTGGCGGTCGGCAAACGCGCCAGTCTCGTCGTCCTCGATGCCGGCGACCCGGTCGAGGCCTTGCGCCTGCGCCCCGAACGCCTCTGCGTCATCGCCAGGGGCAAGGTGGTGGCCGAGCGGTCCAGGCAGGAAACACGGCTCTCGATCGCCGGACGACCGGCAACAGTGAACCGCAGGCATCGCCCGTCTCAAAACCCGATCGGCCCGATTGATAGGTCCCGACACCAAGTCTAAAATCAACCTCCAGCTTTATGTCGAGGAGGACACCATGTGGCACAAGACGGCGATGGTGATCGCGTTGGCGGCGAGTTGTGCAGGCTGCATGACGGCCGAAGACCGTCGTGCCGCGGACGAGGCGAAATGCCGTTCCTACGGCTTCGTCAGGAAGAATGATGCCTTCGCCGAATGTCTGCAGCGCATCGATCTGGCGCGCCGCGCCGAGCTCAGAAGTGCGTCGGTCTTCGATCCCTAGGATCGGCCGGTGATCTATCGTCCGATCATCATTCGGGCGCGGCCAAAGTAGGCGTTCAAGCGGCTATCTAGGCCCAGCCGATTTCCGGCTCTGGTCTGGCCGGCTTCCCGAATTCCACTCGTCAAAGCGGCTGCTTGCGTCTACGAACGCTGCTCACCGGGCTTTCATGCGGGAGGAAGCGACATCGGCATGGCACAGCCAACAGCCCAGAATTTGACGATCAGGAACGTGCTTTTGGCTGGCATTCTGCTGATGCTGGCCGGCGATTTCCTGTTTGCGTTGAACGATGCGATGGGCAAATGGCTGGTCGCCAGCTTTTCCGTCGGCCAGGTCGTGCTGATCCGTTCCATCGGCGCCTTTTTCGTGCTCGGTCCGATGATCGCGCGTCAAGGTACGGCCAAGTTGTTCCGCATGGAGCGCCTGGAACTGCAGGTCTTGCGCGTCGTCATGACGACGCTCGACACGGCGCTGTTTTACGCCGCCGTCGTCTATCTGCCGCTCGCCGACGTCATGAGCTTCTACATGGCGGGGCCGATCTACGTGGCGGCGCTGTCCCATTTGTTGCTTGGTGAAAAGGTCGGCTGGCGCCGCTGGATGGCGATCCTGGTCGGCTTCTGCGGCGTGCTGATCATGCTCGAACCGTCCTCGGCCGCGTTTTCGCTGTCGTCGACCTTCGCGCTGGCCGGAAGCATTTCATTCGCCTTCGCCATCATCCTCAACCGGCGGTTGCGCGGCACCAGCGACACCTCGCTCGTTACCTGGCAAACCATCGGCACGCTGCTGGTCGGCGGGTTTCTCACCATCGGCAACTGGCAGACGCCGTCCTCGCTGGATTTCGGCGCGATGCTGCTTCTTGGCATCGTCTCCTGCGGCGCGCATCTGATGATCACCAGGGCGCTGAAGCTGGCGCCGGCGTCGACGCTGGCGCCCTTGCATTACAGCCTGTTGCTGTGGGCCGTCATCTTCGGGCTGGCCTTCTTCGGCGACATGCCCGGCCCGCGCATCCTGATCGGCTCGGGCATCATCGTGCTGGCCGGCCTGTTCATCTTCCATCGCCAGAAGGTGGTCGACACCGTGCCGCCCGAAAACGTGCCGAAAGGCGTCAACTAGAATCCAGATTTTCTCTGGTCCTTAGCCTGCGCGCACTGCCGCCAGATGCCTTAAGAAGTCGGCCGTCCCCATCAGCGCTCTGCAGCGTGAAAAACGGCCGTCGGCATAGGCGCGGAAATCGTCGGCCGGATTGCTGTTGGCGAGCTGGATCAGCCCCCACAGCGTCCACAACAGGTCGCACATCGCCTTGTAGATGATGACGCGGCCGCGCTCTGCCGGCGTCGGCTCGCCACCGAAATAGGCCTGCATCATCTCTTCCTCCTGCGCCGTATCAAACTGGCCTTCGACGCTGAGGTCGCCGAGATCCCAGAGCGGATCGTTCATGCCGGAATATTCCCAGTCGACGATCCACATCCTGTCGCCCGTATCGAGGAAGTTTTCGCACAGCGGATCGCAGTGGCAGGCGACGAGAGGCAGGGGATGCGCGGCAAGCGCCGAGCGCACGGTTTCCGCCTCGCGTACCACATCGTGGTAGCCGGCAGGCAGGGCAACGTCCTTGGTCGACAGCACCTTCAGATAGTCGTCGATCATCGCAAAAAGCTCGAAGCGGAAGGGAAACACCGCGCCGGATGCATGCAATCTGCGGAAGGCTTTGCCGGCACGCGCCGGACTGCCCGGCCGGGTTTTGAACTTTTCCGGCGACATCGTGTCGGCGCCGACGACGAAGCGCGTCACCATCACGCCTGTCTCGCCGTCGACATGCAGCAGCTCGGGGCTGACGCCGGCCTTGGCGGCTTCCTTTGCCGCCACCGCCTCGTGGGCGCGGTTGATATATTCCTCCGTGCCCTTGCCGGGAATGCGCAGGCAGACATCTCCAGCCCTGAAGACGAGGTTGGTGAGGCCGCCGAGCCGCTCAAGCGGTCCTTCGTAGCCGGCCAGCGCCGGAATGGCTGCAAGCGCCGCGCGTGCTTCCTCGTCCACCATCGCATCTGCCCTTTTTTCGCGCCTTATTTGTGGTGACGACGGTTCCACAAATTTCGCCGTTTGGCTATCATTGCCGGCATGCGATTCACTTCAGCGCCGTGCGATCCTGCAGGAGGCGCTAAGGACGCTGCGGCGCTTTGATATTGCGGACAGGACTGCGATGGCGGACAGGAAAAACGAGGGTGCGCTCGCCGCAGCCTATGCAGCAAAGCGGCCTGAAGAAGTGGCGGCGCTCTACGACCGCTGGTCGGACACCTACGACGCCGACATGTCGGCGGTCGGTTATCGCCATCCGACCATCTGCCTTGCCCTGCTAGCCCGCCACCTGCCGCGCGGCGCGGCGCCGCTCCTCGATGCCGGTGCCGGCACCGGGCTCATCGGCGAGTGGCTGAAGATCGCCGGCTATCCGCAGGTCGAGGCGCTCGACATTTCCGAAGGCATGCTGGCCCAGGCAGCGCGCAAGGGCGTCTATTCGGCGCTTCACTGCCTGGCGCTCGGCGGACCGCTGCCCTTCGCGGATGACGCCTATGCCGGCATCATATCGGCCGGCGTCTTCACCTCGGGCCATGTCGGCGCTGAGGGACTGGACGAACTGATCCGCATCTGCCGGCCGGGCGGGATAATCGTGCTGACGGTCAAGAACACGCTGTGGGACGCCGGCTTTTCCGCACGGATCGCCGACCTCGAGGCGAAGGGCGTCGTCACGCGCGCCGAGGAGACATCGCCCTATGTCTCCATGCCGGGCGAGGCCGACACCGTGCCGAGCCGGGGGGTGGTTCTGCGCGTGAATTGATCCAGGGTGACCGCTTTAGATTTGTTGATGTCTGCGCCGCCCCTGACGCGATTGCCCTGCTCTACGCCTTCACCTTTGCGCCGGCCGGGTCGTAAAGCGGCTCGAGATGGATTTTTGCCGGCGTCCGCTCCATCGCCACCACCAACTCGTAGTCGCCGCAGGTGAGGAAATCGTCGCTGACGCCGTCGGCGTTGCGCACATAGCCGTAGCCGATGTTCTTGCCGACCGTGTAGCCATAGCCGCCGCTGGTCAGGTAGCCAACCGGCTCGCTGTTGCGCAGGATCGTTTCGCGCCCGAGCAGCACGATCTCGCAATCATCGACGGTGAAGCCGGCAAAGCGTTTTTTCAGCGCCGCGCCGCTGATCTCTTCCAGCGCCCGCCGCCCGAGAAAATCGGTATTCTTGCGAAGCTTCACCGCCCAGCCGAGGCCGGCCTCCTGCGGCGTGTCGTTGGGCGTGATGTCGGAGCCCCAGGCGCGGTAGCCTTTTTCCAGCCGCAGCGATTCCAGCGCCCGGTAGCCGACCGGGCGGATGTTGTATTTCTCGCCCGCGGTCATCAGCGCGTCGAAGATTTCGCCCGTCGCCGCGATCGGCACATGCAGCTCCCAGCCGAGCTCGCCGACATAGGTGACGCGCAGCGCCCGAACTGTGTGGCCGGCGATGGAGATTTCCCGCACGTGTCCGAACGGGAAAGCGGTGTTCGACACGTCCGCATCGGTCACCGCGGCCAGCACGTCGCGGGCGCGCGGACCCATCAGCGACAGCGTGCCGAAATCCTCGGTGACGTCGGTGAGCGTCACGTCGAGCTCCTTGCCGACATGATCGCCGATCCACGAAAAGTCATGCGTCCGAAAGCCGGTGCCGGTGACGACGTAGAATAGTTCCTCGCCGAGCCGTGCCACGGTCAGGTCGGCCTCGATGCCGCCGCGCGTGTTGAGAAGCTGGGTGTAGGTCAGCCGGCCGACCGGTTTGGCGATGTCGTTGGCGCAGATCCAGTCGAGCGCCTTCAGCGCATCCGCACCGGTCATTTCGTATTTGGCGAAAGACGACTGGTCGAAGATGCCGACGTGTTCGCGCACGTGCCGGTGCTCGTCGCCGACCGGCGCGAACCAGTTCTGCCGGCCCATCGAATAGATGTCCTTCGGCTCGACGCCTTCGGGCGCAAACCAGTTCGGCCGCTCCCAACCGAGTTTGGAGCCGAACACGGCGTGGTGCTTTTGCAGCCGTTCATAGAGCGGCGACACGATCCGTGGCCGACCCGTGACATACTCCTCATGCGGGAAGCCGATCGTGTAGTGCTTGCCATAGGCTTCCAGCGTGCGGTCGCGGACCCATTGCCGGTCGCGGTGCAGGTGGGAAAAGCGCCTGATATCGACCACCCACAGGTCGAGTGGCGCCTCGCCGTCGACCACCCACTGCGCCAGCACCCAGCCGGCGCCGCCGCCTGCCGCGATGCCGAAGGCGTTGAAGCCGGCGCCGACGAACATGTTGGCGCATTCGGGCGCCACGCCGAGAATGAAATTGCCGTCCGGCGTAAAACTCTCCGGCCCGTTGATCATCTGCTTGACGCCGACGGTTTCGAGCGCCGGAACCCGCGTGATCGCCTGGTTCATATGCTGCTCGAAATGATCGTAATCGTCATCGAACAGCCGAAACTGCCAGTCGTCAGGGACATCGCCGCCGGGAAGATCGGTCGTCCAGGCTTGTGGGTTCGGCTCATAGCCGCCCATCACCAGCCCGCCGACCTCCTCCTTGAAATAGATGCGGCGGTCGGGGTCGCGGATCGTCGGCCCATCGTTCCCCAACCCGTCTATTCTTTCGGTGATAATGTACTGGTGCTTCACCGGTTGCAGCGGCACGTTGATGCCGGCAAGGGCGCCGACCTGCCGCGCCCATTGCCCGGCACAGTTCACCACCTTGTCGCAGGCGATATCGCCCCTGTTGGTCTTCACCACTGTGATGCGGCCATCCTTCATGTCGAAGCCGGTGACGCGGACATCCTCGAACAGTCTGGCGCCATGCATGCGCGCGCCTTTGGCCAGCGACTGCGTGATGTCGGAAGGGCTTGCCTGGCCGTCGGTCGGCAGCCAGCTGGCGCCGACGAGATCGCCGGTTGCCAGCAGCGGCCACATTGCCTCGACCTCGGCCGGTGACAGCAACTGCATATCCATGCCGAAGCTTTTCGCCGTCGTCGCCAGCCTCTTATACTCGATCCAGCGGTCGGCATTGGTGGCGAGCCGCAGGCACCCGGTCATCTTCCAGCCGGTGGCGAGCCCGGTTTCGGCTTCCAGCCCCCTGTAGAGATCGACCGAATATTTGAGCACGCGGGTGATCGAGGCCGAAGTCCGCAACTGACCGACCAGCCCCGCCGCATGCCATGTCGAGCCCGAAGTCAGTTTGCCCTGTTCCAGGAGCACGACATCGGCCTTGTGGTCCCGCGCCAGATGATAAGCCGTCGAACAGCCGATTATGCCGCCGCCGATGACGACGATCTCGGCGTGGGCGGGCAATGTCATGATTTCTGTCCGTATTTTGTTCTGTAGTTTTCCAGCGCGGCATCGAGCCGCGTCAGGTTTTCGCAGGTATAGGCGACGTAGTCGATGCCGGGCGCGTTGAGGTAAAGTTCGGAAACCATGCTCCACATCGCCTCGCGCAGCAGCGATGCGCATTGCATGGCCGCATGCGAGCGGCGGATCGCCTCGTCCGGCTCCTTCATGAAATAGGCGGTCAGGAAGGCGAAGGACTCCTCGTCGTTCATGCTGGCGTTCGAGGCGACGCCGGCGAGGTCGAACATCGCCGTGTTGAAGCCGGCATATTCGAAATCGATCAGCCACAGCCTGTTGCCGTCATCCAGAATGTTAGCCGGCAGAAGGTCATTGTGACCGAAGACGATTGGCAGCAATTTCTGCGCCCGTTCGAGCTCGTCCGCAAGCGTCAGCAGCCGCGGCAACTCGCTTCGCATGCGGCTGTCGGCTTCCTCCAGCGTGCGCGCATAGTCGCGGATGACGTGAAATACCCAGAACATGAAGCCGGCGCCGGTGACATGATTGGGCATCTCGCGATGGAAGCCGCGCATCAGGGCGGCGACGCGGTCGATATTGCCGCGGACGTCTTCGGCGACATAGGTCTTGGCGCCGAGAAATTCCGTTACCAGGATGCCGGGCTCGGAATAGTGGACCGCCGGCGCGAAGCCGGCGGCATGCGCCGCGCGCGCGGTCATCACCTCGCGCTCGCGAAAGACGTGGTGGAACGGAAAGTCCTGGCCAAAGCGCACGACATGCCGCCCGGCGGCGTCCTTGACCAGATAGTTGGCGTTGCTCAGGCCGCCCGGCAGCGGCGCGATCTCGATGCTGCCGGTCCAGCAGGGCAGGGCGCGGATGCGGTCCTCGGCGGTCACAGGTTCATCCCTCGTTGCGCGGGGGGTCAAGGCGTCGCGTGCGACGCAAAGATGGCGGCCGGCAGGAGGGAGCAATGCGAAATTCTCGTCGGTGCGGGATCCCGGGATCGGTATCCCGCACCGCACCGACGAGCCCCTGTGCCGGGTTCCTTGACTCCGGCATCCGCCCCCGCGGATTCAAGAAAGTCCTTTTCCCTTACGTCAGACGATTTCCCGGACGTTCGGGCAGGCGAATTTCGGTGCGGCTCTGCCATCGTTCTCCCGTGGCAGTTCCGAAGCCTGTCACAAGCCAGTGTCACGCCATGTGATCTGGCTTGTCAACGGAAACTTGTGGCTTTTTGCCCGAAATCACAGGGAATTCTTGTAGACTGTGGCCAATTTGCCTTAGAAGCGGTCAGTAGCGCAACAAACCGATTGGGTGAGATCGATGCACTCGAAGCGGCATGGCGAAATCCTGCGTCTCCTCCATGAGGAAGGCACCGTCACCATCGCCAGCCTGGCCGACCGGCTGGGCGTCTCGCTGGAGACCGTGCGCCGCGACGTCAAGCCGCTGACCAGTGACGGTTCGATCCTGAAGATGCATGGCGCCGTCGGCCTGCCGTCGATGGCCGGCGAGGCGCCGTTCGAGCGGCGCATGCGCGAGAATGCCGATGCCAAGCGTGCCATCGCCCGCATGGTTGCCGCCACCATCCGCGACGGCGAAGCGATCATGCTCGACACCGGCACCACCACCTCTTTCCTGGCCCGCGAACTGCTCGGCCACCGGCGGTTGACGGTGGTCACCAACTCCTCGGACATCGCCCGCACGCTGGCCACCGTCAACGGCAACAAGGTCTATATGGCCGGCGGCGAACTGCGCAGCGATTCGGGCGCCGCCTTCGGCGTCTCGGCCATCGAATTCGTCAGCCGCTTTTCCGTCAGCCACGCTGTGATCTCCACCGGCGCGGTCGATGCCGTCACCGGCGTGATGGACTATGATCTGGAAGAGGCGGAATTCGCCCGCATGGTGCTGTCGCGCGGCCAGCGCTCGCTCGTCATCACCGACCACACCAAGTTCGGTCGCCAGGGCCTGGTCCAGGTCTGCGGCCTCGACGGGTTTTCCGAACTCGTCACCGATCGGCCGCCGCCGCGTGCCATCGCCGCAGCCCTTGGGCAAGCGGGCGCACGGCTCAGCATTGCCGGCAGCGAAAGCGGGGCCTGACCTGGCCAGAGCAGTAAAGCGGTGAGCCTGAGTTCGGGTGGCTTTTCTTCCTTGCCGTCCCGGTGTTTAGTCCGGCGATGGCCTTCACCATTCGCCAATTGCAATTCTTCATCGCCGTTGCCGAGCAAGGCACGGTGTCCGGCGCCGCCCAAAACCTGTCCATCTCGCAATCGTCGGTCACCCAGGCGATCAAGGAACTCGAAGGCGATCTCGGCGTCGAACTGTTCGAGCGCCATCCGCGCGGCCTCAACATCACCCACAAGGGCCACCAGTTCCTGCGCCACGCGACAAAGATCCTTGCCGACGTTTCCGATGCGCGCCGCGCCTTCGCCGGCGAGCAAACGGCGGCTGGCGGCCGGCTGCAGCTTGGCGTCACCTCGCTGGTCGCCGGCTATGTGCTGTCCGACCTTCTCGCCCGCTATCGCCGCGCCTATCCGGGTGTCGAGATCTCGGCCATCGAGGACAATGGCGACTACCTCGAACATCTGCTGATCGGCGGCAAGCTCGACATCGCCGTCATGGTCACCTCGAACCTGCGCGACCGCACCGCCCTGCAATCGGAAATTCTCGAAGTCTCGGCCTACCGGCTATGGCTGCCGCTTGGCCATCCGCTGTCCGGCGCCGACATCATCGGCATTGGCGATATAGCGTCGGAGCCGCTGATCATGCTGACCGTCGACGAGATCGAAGAGAATACCGGAAAACTGCTGGCGGCGATCGCCGCCAAGCCGCATGTCGCCTTCCGCACCCGCTCGGTCGAAGCGGTGCGCAGCCTCGTCGCTACGGGCGCCGGCGTGGCGCTGCTGCCCGACCTCGTCTACCGGCCATGGTCGCTGGAAGGCGACCGCATCGAATCGCGCGATATTTCGGGCTCGTTGCCGGTTGTCCAGGTCGGCACCGTCTGGCGGCGCGGCTCCGGCCTGCCGCAGGCGGCGCGCGATTTCATCGGGCTTGCCCAGTCGCAGCGCATGGTTCGTCAGCGGCAGGACAAGAACGGCCGCTGATCTATCGGAAAAACCGATATCGCCTTTCTGACAAATGAATTTGCGAAACCGGAAATTTCACAGCACCCTGACAATCAGGGACCAAGCCGCCGCGACAGTGCGGCCCCTCAAATGGGAGATCGACGATGAATTCATTCCTGAAGTCATGCACTGCATTGACGGTCGCGCTGGCCTTCTCCGGCCAGGCGATCGCCCAGGTCACGGAACCCGGCAACGGCGAGGGCCAGGTCAACATTGTCGCCTGGCCCGGCTACATCGAACGCGGCGAAACCGACAAGAACTATGATTGGGTCACGTCTTTCGAGAAGAACACAGGCTGCAAGGTCAATATCAAGACCGCCAACACCTCCGACGAGATGGTCGCGCTGATGAATGAGGGCGGCTTCGACCTCGTTACCGCCTCGGGCGACGCTTCGCTGCGCCTCGTTGCCGGCAAGCGGGTCCAGCCGATCAACACCGATCTGATCCCGAGCTGGAACACGGTCGACGACCGGCTCAAGGATGCGCCATGGTTCACGGTCGGCGGCGTCCACTACGGCGCTCCCTACCAGTGGGGACCGAATGTGCTGATGTACAACACCGAGGTGTTCAAGGAAGCGCCGAAGAGCTGGAACGTCGTCTTCGAGGAGATGACCTTGCCTGACGGCAAGTCGAACAAGGGCCGCGTCCAGGCCTATGACGGGCCGATCCACATCGCCGATGCCGCCAACTATCTGATGTTTCACAAGCCGGAGCTCGGCATCAAGGACCCCTACGAGCTGACCGAGGATCAGTACAAGGCCGCCCTCGATCTGCTGCGCGTCCAGCGCACGCTGGTCGGCCGCTACTGGCATGACGCCGCCATCCAGGTCGACGATTTCCAGAACGAAGGCGTCGTTGCCTCCGGTTCATGGCCCTATCAGGTCAACACGCTGATTGCAGCCAAGAAGCCGGTCGCTTCGACCATCCCCCAGGAAGGCGTCACCGGCTGGGCCGACACGACCATGCTGGCAGCCGACGCAGCCCACCCGAACTGCGCCTATATGTGGATGGAGCACTCGCTGTCGCCAAAAGTGCAGGGCGATGTCTCCGCCTGGTTCGGTTCGTTGCCGGTGGTGCCGGCTGCCTGCAAGGGCAACGAACTGCTCGGCGACGAAGGCTGCAAGACCAACGGCTACGACAATTTCGAAAAGATCAAGTTCTGGAAGACGCCGGTGTCGAAATGCGCCACCCAGGACCAGTGCGTGCCTTACTATCGCTGGGTGTCGGACTATATCGGCGTCATCGGCGGACGGTGAACTCCCTTACCCTCCCCCTTGTGGGGAGGGTCGACGCGCAGCGTCGGGGTGGGGTCCGCTCGGCAGTTCTTGCCAAATGACCCCACCCGCGGCTTCGCCGCGCCTCCCCACAAGGGGAGGGTGCCGCGCAGTTCGCTGGCCCCGCCCGCTATCCGTGGCGGCGCCGCGATGTCAACACATCAAACCGGCAACAGACTGACAGCCCATGACATCAGCCGTTTCCTTCCAAGAAGTCTCGCGCCATTTCGGCAGCGTGCGCGCCGTCGATATGGTCGACCTCGATATCGTGCCGGGCGAGTTCTTCGCCATGCTTGGACCTTCGGGTTCCGGTAAGACGACCTGCCTGCGCTTGATCGCCGGCTTCGAGCAGCCGACATCGGGCTCGATCTCCATCTTCGGCGAACGCGCCGAAGGCGTTCCGCCCTATCGCCGCAACGTCAACACCGTCTTCCAGGACTACGCGCTGTTCCCGCATCTGAACGTGCTCGACAACGTTGCCTACGGGCTGATGGTCAAGGGCGTCGGCAAGCTGGAGCGGCAGAAGGCCGCCGAGGAGGCATTGTCGCTGGTCCGGCTTCCGGGCTACGGCGCCCGCCGCCCGAGCCAGCTTTCCGGCGGACAGCGCCAGCGCGTCGCCCTCGCCCGCGCGCTGGTCAACCAGCCGAAGGTGCTTCTGCTCGACGAGCCGCTTGGCGCGCTCGACCTCAAGCTGCGCGAGAACATGCAGGAGGAGCTGAAGTCGCTGCAGAAGGCGCTTGGCATCACCTTCGTCTTCGTCACCCACGACCAGGGTGAGGCGCTGTCGATGGCCGACCGCGTCGCCGTCTTCAACGACGGCAAGATCATGCAGATCGGCACGCCGCAGGACATCTACCAGCGCCCGAAGACGCGCTTCGTCGCCGATTTCGTCGGCTCGTCCAACGTGCTGCCGCCGGATTTCGTCCAGCGTTATTCCGGCCAGCATCGCTGGGGCAGCCTGCGCCCTGAATCCATTCGCATCGGCCGTGCCGCCAAGGGCGACGGCGTTGCCGCCCGTCTCGTCTCGACCAACTATCTCGGCGCCACGACCAGACTGGCGCTCGACGCCGACGGGTTGAGATTGCATGCGATCGTGCCGGCCGGTGCCACATTGCCGAAAGAAGGTGAGGCGGTCGTGCTCACCTTCAACCGCGAGCATTTGCATTTGATGGATGAGCCGGGATGATGGCGCTTGCGGCAACTGTCGCTAATAGCCGAGGCAAGGCGCTCTACGGCGAGGGGGGCGAGAAGGATCGCGGCCTTTCACACGTCGATCGCCAAGACAGAGCGGCGTCATGACAGTCGCCGCGCTCAACTCCAATCCCGCTCCCGCCATCCTGCCGGGAAGCGGCGGCGTGCGCGGCTCGTTGTCCGACCTGTTCTGGCGTAGGCCGAAGCTGCTGCTGCTGTTGATGCTGCTGCCGCCGGTGTTGTGGCTCGGCATCGTCTATATCGGCTCGCTGTTCGCTCTACTGTTGCAGAGTTTTTTCTCGATCGACGAATTCTCCGGCCTCATCAACCGGCAGTTCACGCTGAAGACCTATGGCGACCTGCTGCAGGCCGCCAATCTCGACATCATCCTGCGCACGGTGACGATGGCGGCCCTGGTCACGTTCGTCTCGGCGATCATCGCCTTTCCCATCGCCTATTACGCGGCGCGCTATGCGCGCGGCCGCTGGAAGGCTCTGTTCTATCTCGGCATCATGCTGCCGCTGTGGTCGAGCTATCTGGTCAAGATCTACGCCTGGAAGCTCATTCTCGCCAAGGAAGGCATCCTGACCTGGCTGCTCGCCAAGCTGCATCTTCTATGGCTGCTCGATGGCTGGCTGTCACTGCCGGTCGTCGGCGGCAACTCGCTGTCGGTGTCGTCGACCGGCACCTTCATCGTCTTCGTCTACGTCTGGCTGCCGTTCATGATCCTGCCGGTGCAGGCGGCGCTCGAGCGCGTGCCGGGCAATCTGGTCGAGGCCTCATCCGATCTCGGCGCCTCGCCCGGCCAGACCTTCCGCAACGTGCTGTTCCCGCTGGCGCTGCCGGGCATCGTCGCCGGCTCGATCTTCACCTTCTCACTGACGCTCGGCGACTACATCATCCCGCAGATCATCGGCACCTCGCGGCTGTTCATCGGCCAGGCCGTCTATTCGCAGCAGGGCACCGCCGGCAACATTCCGCTCGCAGCCGCCTTCACCGTTGTGCCGATCGTCATCATGGGCTTCTACCTTTGGGGCGCCAAGCGCATGGGGGCCTTCGATGCGCTCTGATGGCTCATCATCGGCCCCTCTCGGCCTGAAGGTCGCCGCAGCCTGCGGCCTGCTGTTCCTGCATCTGCCGATCTTGCTGATCTTCATCTATGCCTTCACGACCGAGGAAAGGAGCTTCGTCTGGCCGCCGCCGGGGCTGACCACGCAATGGTTCGCCGTCACCTGGAACCGCCCGGACGTGTGGGAAGCGCTGTCGCTGTCGGTCCGTGTCGCCGCCATCTCGACACTCGTCGCCCTGGTCCTGGGCACGCTCTGCGCCGCCGCCGTTTCGCGAACACGGTTCTTTGGCCGTGAAACCATCTCGCTGCTGGTCATCCTGCCGATCGCGCTGCCCGGCATCATCACCGGCATCGCGCTGCGTTCGGCCTTTTCGCTGGCCGAGATTCCGTTCTCGTTCTGGACGATCGTGCTCGGCCACGCCACCTTCTGCGTCGTCGTCGTTTACAACAACGCCGTCGCCCGCCTCCGCCGCACTTCCGGCTCGATGATCGAGGCGTCGATGGATCTCGGCGCCGACGGCTTCCAGACCTTTCGCCATGTCGTGCTGCCCAACATCGCCACCGCGCTGCTTGCCGGCGGCATGCTTGCGTTTGCGCTGTCGTTCGACGAGGTCATCGTCACCACCTTCACCGCCGGCCAGCAGCAGACGCTGCCGATCTGGATGCTGGAGGAGCTGATCCGTCCGCGCCAGCGCCCGGTCACCAACGTCGTGGCCATGGTCGTCGTGCTGGTGACGCTGCTGCCCATCCTCGTCGCGTATTACCTCACCCAGAACGGCGACCAGATCGCCGGTTCGGGCAAATGACGTCAAGAATCCATAAGGGAGAGACTGCCATGGACACAAAGATGCTGATCGGCTCGAAATTCGAGAAGGGCGCCGAGACCGAGGAGCCGATCCTCAATCCGAAGACCGGGGCGACCATCCTCAACCTGCCCGAAGCCAGCCAGTCGCAGATCGAGGCCGCGGTGCTGGCGGCCGAAAACGCCTTCGTCACCTGGTCGCGCACCACGCCGGCGCAGCGCTCAGCCTATCTCCTGAAGATCGCCGATCGCATCGAGGCCGCGGCACAAGATTTCGCCGCCCTCGAGGCGCTCAATTGCGGCAAGCCGATCAATGCCGTGCTCAACGACGAAATCCCGGCGATCGTCGACTGCTACCGCTTCTTTGCCGGCGCTGTCCGCTCGATGCCCGGCCAAGTCGCCGGTGAATACATCCCGGGCCACACTTCGATGGTTCGCCGCGATGCCATCGGCGTCGTCGCCTCGATCGCGCCGTGGAACTACCCACTGATGATGATGGCCTGGAAGCTGGCGCCAGCGATTGCCGGCGGCAACACGGTCGTCTTCAAGCCGTCCGAGCAGACGCCGCTGACGGCGCTGAAGCTGGCAAAAATCCTTGCCGAGATCCTGCCCGAGGGCGTCGTCAACGTCGTGCTCGGCAGAGGCGACAGTGTCGGCAACACGCTGATCAACCACCCGAAAATCAACATGATCTCGATCACCGGCGATGTCGCCACCGGCAAGAAGGTGCTGCAGGCCGCCGCCAAATCGGTCAAGCGCACGCATCTCGAGCTCGGCGGCAAGGCGCCGGTCATCGTCTTCGACGACGCTGATCTCGGCGCGGTGGTCAACGGCCTGCGCGCCTTCGGCTATTACAATGCCGGCCAGGACTGCACCGCCGCCTGCCGCATCTATGCCGGCAGGAAGATCTACGAAAAGCTCGTCGCCGATCTTTCCTCCGCCGTCTCGACCATCAAATACAACCGCCCCGACGACACCGAAAACGAGATCGGGCCGCTGATCTCACGCCGCCAACGCGACCGCGTCTCGAGCTTCGTCGAGCGCGCCTCGGAGCTGAAGCACATCGAGATCACCACCGGCGGCAAGCCGGGCGAGGGCTCCGGCTTCTTCTATCAGCCGACCGTCGTCGCCGGCGCGCTGCAGGAAGACGAGATCGTGCGCCGCGAAGTGTTCGGGCCAGTCGTCTCCGTCACCCGTTTTTCCGACGTCGACGAGGCGGTGAACTGGGCCAATGACAGCGACTATGGCCTCGCATCCTCGGTGTGGACAAAGGATGTCTCGCGCGCCATGGCGACAGCGGCCCGTCTGCAATATGGCTGCACCTGGATCAACACCCACTTCATGCTGACCAACGAGATGCCGCATGGCGGGCTGAAGCAGTCCGGCTACGGCAAGGACATGTCGCTCTATGCGCTGGAGGATTATACCGCCGTCCGCCATGTGATGGTTGCGCACGGGTAGTCTCCCTTCTCCCCGTGACGGGGAGAAGGTGGCCCGAAGGGCCGGATGAGGGGCAGCACAGCCTTTGCCAAGCTGGCGCCAACCCTCATCCGCCGGTCGGCGTCTTCTCCCGTAAATGAAGAGAAGAACTGCTACTCCACGATGCGATAGATGTTCCACAGGCTGGTGCCCGACACGACATAGGGCTCCATCTCCTTGCCCCATTTGGCGTGGGCGTCGATCTTGCCGATCTTGGCGAAGAACTCCTCCAGATGGGCAAGGCTTTCGACCTGATGATGCGACTCGACCGTTGCCTCTCTTGCGCCGATCGAGCCGGTCATGATCTGGAACTCGAGGTCGGCCAGACCGACCTGCGAGCCGATCTCGTGTTCCCATTTTTTCAACAAGTCGAGCACTGTCTGCTTGTGCCCGAACTTGGCGTCGATCTGCCATCTGGCGCTGAACATGGCTGCCTCCTCACTCGTCCCAGGCCTGCACGACGGTCTGCCGCGCAATCTGGCCGTCCTTCAGCTCCAGCATCGCCGCGCAGAACACCTTTGTGCCGTCCGGGTAGCTGCAGGCCTGAGTGAAGGCGAGATTGTTGCCATCGGCGATGGTGGTGTCGACCTTGTGGGTCATCGCCCGGCTGCAGATGTCGTCCCAGAACGTGCTGATCGCCGCGCGCCCGCGGATTTCACGCGGCTTGCTCGGCGGGTTGTTGCGGTCGATCACCCGCACCAGCGCGTCATCGGCATAGAAGCTCGACAGCATCTTTCCGTCACGGCCTTCGATCGCATTCTTGATCGCCGCGCCGTCCACGGCCAGTGTCTTGGTCTGCATTTTTTCCTCCATGTGCCCGTCTTCACGATCGGGCGGTTGATGATCAAAAACGCTGCCCGGCGCTCATCGTCGGGCAGTGACTTTTTCACTGCGACTTCGCTCTGACGGCGGCGAACACCTCATCCGCCTGCTGCTTGAAAGTCGCGAGATCGACCTGGCTGCCGTTCAGCATCTTCGACCAGTGACGCACGATCGCCGCCATCGCCACCGCCTCCTTGATCTCCTCGTCGGTGGCGCCGTTGAGCTTGGCCGCCCGCGTATGGAAATAGACGCAGTACTGGCAGGGGATCTGGGTCGCCACAGCCAGGCCCATCAACTCCTTGGTCTTGCCGTCGAGCGCAGTGTTTGGGTTCAGCTGCACCGACTTGATCTCGGCCCAGGCGCCGGCGACAGCGACTTCAGGCAGCGTCTTGAACATGTCCGGCACCGAGCCGAGCGTCGCCTCGATATCCTTGTAGGCAGCAGTCGCCGAGGCGTCCTCGGCCTTGGCAGGGGTTATCGCCAACAGCGCGCCAACGCCCGCCGCCAGCACCAGCGATTTGAGTGTCAACTTCAGCATTTTTTTATCCATTTGCAGCACCTTTCCCGGCGGGCATCCGCCTGGCCTGCATGGAGAATTGATAGTACTTGCGCACGGTCGGCCGCTTCGCCTGAAAGCGCCATGGCTCCTATGGCCCGTCCGGGCCAGCGTGCCTGGCCGAGAACGCCGCAGCCGCGGCCCGCGACGGCAGGTCCAGCTTGAGCAGAATATTGGCGACGTGGCGCTTGACCGTATGCTCGCTCAGCCTGAGTTCGGCGGCGATCGCGGCATTGCTCTTGCCGTCGGCAATCAGGCTCACCACCTCGCTTTCGCGTTCCGTCAACGCGGCAGGCTCGGCCGTCTTGGCCTTCGGCCGGCAGGCCGGCTCCAGATGCTGTTCCGAGGTCACTTGGACCAGCGCCAGCGGCTCGCTCAGCTCGTCGAGCGTGATCCGGCCAGCATCGGCGAAATGAAGTCCCGAGCCGGTTGCCAGGTCGGCCACCAGCCGCGAAGCGATGATGTCGCCGCGGCCGGCATGGGTGGCAAGCTGCATCGTCACGCGCGCCGTCAGTCCGGTTGGCGGCCCACGCAACTCGACCTCACCAACATGCACGCCCTGCGCGCTGGCCACGCCGATTCCCAGTGCCGCATCACGTAGCGCCGCCGCGCAGCGTATGGCGCGCGCCGGTCCGTCGAAGCGTGAGATCATCATCTCGCCATGCGTGCCTGCCGCGCGGCCGCCATGGCGCCCGACCAGCAGCCGCCAAGTCTCCTGGAAGCGCTGGCTGCGCTCGCTCCACATGCGGTCACCGAGCCGTGCCGAATCGTAAATGCGCGTCACCAAAAGCGCAGCCAGCACACGCTCCACCTCGGCTATCGCGCGCGCTCCGGTCAGGAACTCCTCGATCAGGTCGGCCACCCCATCGACATCGCCGGTCCAGATCGGGTGGTCGCGCCCGGGGACCTCGACCAATCGCGAATTCGCGATCTTCCTTGCCAGGAAGCGGCTGGCATCGGGGTCGACGCGCGCATCGTTGCGGCGATGGACCAGCAGCGTCGGTGCGCTGATCGCCGCCAGCACGCCGCGCACGTCGATCGCCGCATTCATGCGCGCCAAGGCCGCTGCCGCCGTCGGGCTTGCCGACAGCCGCTCGAAACGCCCCCACCATGTTGCAAAACGAGGATCGTCGACCCGGCCAGGTGCGAAATGCGGCAAGGTGGCGCCGGTGCCCCATGCCGTCTCGGCCATCTCGATGAAGGCGTCGAGGCGTTCGGGCGGCATTACCCATTTGTAGAAATGCGCATAGCCGCCATAGAGCGCCAGTGCCCGCGTCCGCTCCGGATAGGTGGCAGCGAACAGCATCGCCATTGGCGCGCCTTCCGAGGCACCGAGCAATGCCGCACGCCCGCTGCCGGCGGCGTCCATCACCGCCCGCACGTCGTCCATGCGGGTTTCAAGGCTAGGTAGGTGATTGGTATCGATGCGGTCCGATAGACCGGTGCCGCGCTTGTCAAAGAGGATCAGCCGCGAGAAGGCCGAAAGCCGCTTCAGCAGCCGGCTGTAGCCTTCGTCTTCCCAGTGCAGGTCGAGATTGGAAATGAAGCCCGGCACGAAAACGAGATCGAACGAACCTTGGCCGACCACCTGATAGGCGATCCGCACGTCGCCACTTCGAGCGTATCGAGTTTGGATCGGCCTCACGAGATTTGTCCGCCCGGCCCGACGATTTCTGATCGCCCAACATAGCAGAGGCGTATCGCTTGCGGCAGATCAAACTTTAGTGGACGGAAATAGAAGCCGGCGAGCCGTCAGAGGCACGTCCGTTAGCCTACTTCTGCGAAGCGGCGATCCCGGCATTCAACTCACCGGCCCCGGGGCCTTTGCCGCCTAGAACGACGCCCCCGGCATCGGCGCCGAAGCCCATTGCTTCCGGTGCAGCCGGCCGCTTGATCCTTGCCGAGGCGGCCACGACAAGCTCGTTGAAGCCTTCGCCGCCATTGTCCAGCATTTCGAACAGTTGCCGCCGCATCCTCGGTTCCCAGAACTTGTTGATGTGCTCGGCGACGCCGGCAATGCCTTCCTCGCGCGGCTTGGATTGAAAAAAGGCGGCGATCTGGTTGGCCATGCGGACCAGCTTCTCGCTGGTGCTCATGAGGTGGCCTTCGTCATGCGACATGCTTGGCAACTCCGGAAACCACGCGTTCGGGGTGGGTGAAGATATCGAAATCATCGCCGCGCACGAGAGCCACCAGCGTCATGCCGGCGTCCTCGGCGGTGCGGATGGCAAGCGCGGTCGGCGCCGAGACGGCGATGACGAAGGCCGCACCGATCGCCGCCGTCTTCTGCACCATCTCGACCGAAACGCGCGACGTCACGACAACGGCACCCAAGGTGCCATCGATACCGGCTTTGGCAAGCGCACCGGCCAGCTTGTCGAGCGCATTATGACGGCCGACATCCTCGCGCGCCATGACAATGCCCTTGCCGGGGACGTAAAAACCGGCGGCATGGACCGCGCCGGTCTCGGCATGCAGCGGCTGCACTTTTGACAAAAGCTTGACCGAACGGACGATGTCGCTCCCAGCAAGCGTAAGTTTTGACGAACCGACCGCCTCGACCGAGCGCATCGCCTCCTCGATCGACTCAATGCCGCACAGCCCGCAGCCGACCGGGCCGGCCAGCCGCCGGCGCCGCGCCTCGAAGCGCCTATTGGCCTGGTCCTTGAGCCTGATCTGGATGTCGATGCCGGCGCCGTGATCTTCGACTTCGATCGCCTCGATTTCCCGGCCGTCGGCGATAATGCCTTCGGTCAGCGAGAAGCCGAGCGCGAAATCCTCGAAATCGGCTGGACTTGCCATCATCACCGCATGGGTGGTGCCGGCAAAGGAGAACGCCACCGGCGTCTCTTCCGGTACCATCCGGTTGGCGGCCGCAGTGCCGCCGGCGCGGTGCGCCAGCCGCGAAATCTGCGTCGTCGCTTTGCGGGGCGCGCTCAAAGATTACTCCGCTGCTTCCAGGGTCGCGATGCGACGGCTGTTGCGGGCCTGCTCGTCATAGTCGCGCTGCCATTCCGACGGTCCGTTGGACGCGCCGACCTGCACCGCCGTCACCTTGTATTCCGGGCAGTTGGTCGCCCAGTCGGAAAAGTCGGTGGTGATGACGTTGGCCTGCGTGTCGGGGTGGTGGAACGTCGTATAGACCACGCCCGGCGACACCTTGTCGGTGATCAGCGCGCGCAGCGTCGTCTCGCCGGAGCGGCTGGTCAGGCGGACCCAGTCGCCGTCGCGCAGACCGCGGTTTTCGGCGTCATGCGGGTGGATCTCGAGCCGGTCCTCGCTGTGCCACATAACGTTGTCGGTACGCCTGGTCTGCGCGCCGACATTGTACTGCGACAGGATGCGGCCGGTGGTCAGCAGCAGCGGGAAGCGCGGTCCCGTCCTCTCGTCGGTCGCCACATATTCGGTGCGGATGAACTTGCCCTTGCCGCGCACGAAGCCGCTGATATGCATGATCGGCGTGCCTTCTGGCGCCTGCTCGTTGCACGGCCACTGCACCGAGCCCATCTTGTCCAGATAGTCAAAGGAGACCTTGGCGAAGCTCGGAGTCGTCTTGGCGATCTCGTCCATGATTTCCGACGGATGCTGGTAATTCCAGTCAAGCCCCATCGTCTGTGCGAGCTTCTGCGTCACTTCCCAGTCCGCAAAGCCGTTGCGCGGCGCCATCACCTTGCGCACGCGATTGATGCGGCGCTCGGCGTTGGTGAAAGTGCCGTCCTTCTCGAGGAAAGTCGAGCCCGGCAGGAAGACATGCGCGTAGTTGGCGGTCTCGTTGAGGAAGAGGTCGTGCACGACGACACATTCCATCGCGGCGAGGCCCGCGGCGACATGCTTGGTGTCGGGGTCGGACTGCAGGATGTCCTCGCCCTGCACATAGAGGCCCTTGAACGAGCCGTCGACGGCGGCGTCCAGCATGTTGGGGATGCGCAGGCCGGGCTCGTCGTCGAGCTTGACGCCCCAAAGGCTCTCATAGATATCGCGCACCGCATCGCCGGAGACGTGACGATAGCCGGGCAGCTCATGCGGGAACGAACCCATGTCGCAGGAGCCCTGGACATTGTTCTGGCCGCGCAGCGGATTCACGCCGACGCCCGGCCGGCCGATATTGCCGGTCGCCATGGCGAGGTTGGCGATGGCGATGACGGTGGTCGAGCCCTGGCTGTGCTCGGTCACGCCGAGGCCGTAATAGATCGCGCCGTTACCGCCGGTGGCAAACAGCCGTGCGGCGCCGCGGATCTCTTCGGGATCGACATTGGCAAGCTGTCCGACGACTTCCGGGCTGTTTTCCGGCAGCGCCACGAACGACGCCCAGTCCTGGAACTCGTCCCAGTCGCAGCGCTCGCGGATGAAGGCCTCGTCGAACAGGCCTTCGGTGACGATGACATGGGCAAGCGCGGTGACCACGGCGACATTGGTGCCGGGCTTCAGCGGCAGATGATGCTGCGCCTCGATATGGGCCGAGCGCACGATGTCGGTGCGGCGCGGGTCGAGCACGATCAGCTTGGCGCCCTTGCGCAACCGCTTCTTCATGCGCGACGCAAACACCGGATGTGCGTCGGTCGGATTGGCGCCGATGATCATCACCACGTCGGTCTGCTCGATCGAATCGAAATCCTGGGTGCCGGCCGAGGTGCCGAATGTCTGGCCAAGGCCATAGCCGGTCGGCGAATGACAGACGCGGGCGCAGGTATCGACATTGTTGTTGCGGAAACCCTGGCGGATCAGCTTCTGCACCAGATAGGTTTCCTCATTCGTGCAGCGCGACGAGGTGATGCCGCCGATCGAGGTGCGGCCATACTGGTACTGGATGCGGCGGAACTCGCTGGCGGTGTGGGTCAGCGCTTCTTCCCACGACACCTCGCGCCATGGATCGGTGACCTTTTCGCGGATCATCGGATTGAGGATGCGCTCCTTGTGGGTCGAGTAGCCGTAGGCAAAACGGCCCTTGACGCAGCTATGGCCACGGTTCGCCTTGCCGTTCTTGTAGGGCACCATGCGCACCAGTTCGTCGCCGCGCATTTCGGCCTTGAACGAGCAGCCGACGCCGCAATAGGCGCAGGTGGTGACGACCGAATGCTCCGGCTGGCCGATCTTGATCACCGATTTCTCGGAAAGCGTCGCCGTCGGGCAGGCCTGCACGCAGGCGCCGCAGGACACGCACTCGCTGTCGATGAAAAGCTGGTGCAAGCCGGGCGACACGCGGCTTTCGAAGCCGCGGCCCTCGATGGTCAGCGCGAAAGTGCCTTGCACCTCCTCGCAGGCGCGCACGCAGCGCGAGCAGACGATGCATTTCGATGGATCATAGGTGAAGTACGGGTTGGACTCGTCCTTCGCCATCCATTTGAAGTTTTCTGCGCCGTCGTTCTTCTTGAAAACGTGGTTGTCGCCCTCATAGCCGTAGCGTACGTCGCGCAGGCCGACGACGCCGGCCTGCGTCTGCAATTCGCAGTCGCCATTGGCAGCACAGGTCAGACAGTCGAGCGGATGGTCGGAGATATAGAGCTCCATCACGCCGCGGCGGATGTCCTTCAGCCGACCGGTCTGGGTGTGCACGACCATCCCCGGCGCCACCGGCGTCGTGCACGAGGAGGGCGTGCCGTTGCGGCCGTCGATCTCGACCAGGCAGAGCCGGCAGGAGCCGAAAGCGTCGACCATGTCGGTGGCGCAGAGTTTTGGAATGGCAATGCCCGCCTCCATCGAGGCGCGCATGATCGAGGTGCCTTCCGGCACGGTGACGGTGAAGCCGTCGACGGTCAGCGTCACCTGCTTCTCGGATGTCGAGGCCGGCGTGCCGTAGTCGATTTCCCGAATGAGACCCATGGCGAGACTCCTATTCTGCTGCTTCGGCGACTGGCGCCGGCTTGAAATCATCGCGGAAGTGGTTGATTGCGCTCATCACCGGATAAGGCGTGAAGCCACCCAGCGCGCAGAGCGAACCGAACTTCATCGTGTTGCAGAGGTCTGTCACCAGCTCGATCTGCCTTTCCGGCTCGATACCCCTGGCGATCTTGTCGATCGTCTCGACGCCGCGCGTCGAGCCGATGCGGCAGGGCGTGCACTTGCCGCAGCTTTCGATGGCGCAGAACTCCATGGCGAAACGCGCCTGCTTCAGCATGTCGGCGCTATCGTCGAACACGGTGATGCCGGCATGGCCGATCAGCCCGTCCTTGGCGGCAAAGGCTTCGTAATCGAACGGCGTATCGAACAGGCTGCGTGGAAAATAGGCGCCGAGCGGCCCGCCGACCTGCACCGCCTTGACCGGCCGTCCAGTCGCCGTGCCACCGCC
Organism: Mesorhizobium escarrei; assembly: GCF_935825525.1. Classification (GTDB taxonomy): domain Bacteria; phylum Pseudomonadota; class Alphaproteobacteria; order Rhizobiales; family Rhizobiaceae; genus Mesorhizobium; species Mesorhizobium escarrei. The sequence continues at coordinate 314,307 of NZ_CAKXZT010000126.1, read as the reverse complement.
GATGTCGTCGACGATCTCGCCAAGCGTCATGCCGAATGCCGCCTCGAACAGGCCGCCATATCTGACGTTGCCGGCGATCTGGATCGGAATGGTGCCGCGCGAGCGACCCATGCCGAAATCCTTGTAGAAGGCAGCACCCTTGTCCATGATCACGGGCACCGAGGCCAGCGAGATGACGTTGTTGATCACCGTCGGCTTGCCGAACAGGCCCTGGATCGCCGGCAGTGGCGGCTTGGCGCGAACCACGCCGCGCTTGCCTTCGAGGCTGTTGAGCAGCGAGGTTTCCTCGCCGCAGACATAAGCGCCGGCGCCAACGCGGATTTCCATGTCGAAGGCGTTGGGCGAGCCCAGCACGTTTAGGCCGAGCAGGCCTGCCTTGCGGGCGGCCTCGACCGCCTTTTGCATCATCGCCACCGCATGCGGATATTCCGAGCGGATATAGACGAAGCCCTTGGTTGCGCCGGTGGCGATGCCGCCGATCGCCATGCCTTCTATCAGCACGAAGGGATCGCCCTCCATGATCATGCGGTCGGCGAAGGTGGCGCTGTCGCCCTCGTCGGCATTGCAGACGATGTACTTTTTGTCGGCGGTCGTATCGAGCACCGTCTTCCACTTTATGCCGGTCGGGAAGCCGGCGCCACCGCGACCGCGCAGGCCGGATTCCGTTACCTGTTTGACGATTTCGGCCGGCGCCATAGCCACGGCGTTCTGCAGCCCCTTCAGCCCGCCATGCGCCTTGTAGTGATCGAGCGACAGCGGATTGATGACGCCGCAGCGCGCAAAGGTCAGTCGCGTCTGCCTGGCCAGGAACGGGATCTTGTCGGGCGCGCCCAGCCAGCGGTTGTGATGACCGCCGGTGAGGAAGCCGCTGTCGAACAGGCTTTTGACCTCGGACGGCTGCACGGGCCCATAGGCGACGCGGCCCTTTTCTGTCGCCACCTCGACCATCGGCTCGAGGAAATAGGCGCCGCGCGAGCCGTTGCGCACGATCTTGGCCTCGATGCCGCGATCAGCCAATTCCTTTTCAATCGCGATGGCGACCTTTTCCGCACCGAGCGCCAGCGCGCCGGAATCGCCGGGAACGTAGATGCGCGGGATCATGAGCGCACCTCGGCAACGATCTCGTCGAGCTTTTCGTCATCGAGCCGGCCGATCACCTCGCCGTCCAGCATCGCCGATGGCGCGCAGGCGCAAAGCCCGAGGCAATAGACCGGCTCCAGCGTCACTGAACCGTCGCGGGCCGTCTCATGGAAGCCGATGCCCAGCAATTGCTTGAGCTTGGCGGCAACCACGTCCGAGCCCATCGACTGACAGGCTTCGGCCTGGCAGAGCTTCAGCACATGCCGGCCGGCCGGGTGGCTGCGGTAATCGTGGTAGAAGGTGACGACGCCGTGCACCTCCGCCTTGGAGATGTTCAGCGCCTCGGCGATGACAGGCAGCGCGTCCTGCGGCACATGGCCGAACTCTTCCTGGATGCCGTGCAGGATCGGCAGCAGCGGGCCTTCGAGGCCCTTCAGCTCCTGGACGATCGCCGCCGTGCGCGACGCGATCTCGGTACTTGCAGGCTGCATGATCACGCAGCGCCCTCCCTGGTCGTAGTAATCCGCTAAGTGCTTAGTAAATCGGAGGAAACCCGCTAAATCAATAAAGCTGATCCGTTGCTCGATAGAAATTTTCTATCGCTGCCGTCCAGCCTGCAATCTCTAGCTCAGTGGCGGGCGCGGAAATCGTCTGCCAGCGCCATCGCCTCGTCCAGCAGCGCCGAGACCAGTGGCGTGTGCGGCTCGCGCAGCGTCGCCACCAGCCCGACGGTGTGGCTGGCGTCCGGCTCGACGATCGGAATGGCTCGGATTGGCTCGGAAAAGCCGAATGTTTCCGAGAGGTTGAGCGGCATGATCGACGACCATTTGCCGGTACGGATATGGGAGAACAGCACGATCATCGAATTGGATTCGAGTGTCGGCCGCACCTGCGTGCCGGCTTCGGCCAAATGCTGGTCGATGATGCGGCGGTTCTGCATGTCGGGCGTCAACAGGCAGAGCGGCAGCTGGCTGAGCTCCGCCCATGTCACTTTGTCGCGGTCGGAATAGGGGTTTCCGATCGCGGTGATCAGCTGATAGCGCTCGTCATAGAGGGGCACGCTGGTCACCCGCCCCAGCGGCTCGTTGTCGAGATAGGTGATGCCGGCGTCGATGTCGAAATTGCCGAGCAGCGACAGCACCTCGATCGAGGTGCGCGACAGCACCGAAAAGGTGACGCCGGGATGTTTTGCCCGAAAGGGTGTCGTCAGCCGCGCCACCATGGCCAGCGCCGTCGGGATGGCGGCGATGCGGATGCGCCCCGAAAGGCCGTGACGCGCCGCCCGCATCTCCTCGCGCATGGTGCGGGTATCGCCGACGATGCGGCGCGCCCACACCAGCACCTGTTCGCCCTCCGGCGTCAGCCCTTGAAAGCGCGAGCCGCGCAGCACCAGCATCACGCCGAGCTGGCCCTCCAACTGCTTGATGCCGGCCGAAAGCGTCGGCTGGGTGACGCCGCACACCTCCGCCGCCCGGCCGAAATGCTCTTCCCTGGCCAGCGCGATGAAGAATTCCAGCTTGTCGATCATGGGTAGACGCTACAAGGCCAAGTGAGGCTGCGCCAGACGCACGCTGTTGTTCCTGGCGAAATCGTCATACGACCGAAGTTGCCGTCGCCCCAGTCTACGTGTCGACAAGGTTCTACCTGTCCACAAAGCCCTACCTGTCCACAAGGTTCTACCTGTCCACAAGGTTCAGGATGTTGCCGTCGGGATCCTTGAACCAGGCGACCTTCATGCCGTGACCGACGTGGATGTCGCCCTCGATCGTCGTGTGAGGCATGTCGTAATGTTCGAAAACAACACCTTTCGACCTTAGCGCGCTGACAATCTTTTCGATCTCGTCGCCGACCATAAAGGTCACCGCCGTCGCCTTGTTGGTTCCGGCGAAGTTCGAGCGATACACATTGATGCTGGTGTCGCCGCATTTGTAGACGATCAGTTCGCCACCCTCGTTGTGAACTTCCGTCAGCCCCAGAACGTCTTCATAGAAGGCCTTGGCCCTGGCCAGGTCCTTCACTGCGAGATTGGCGGTTGCGTTGCTGTTTGCGAGCATGATTGGTCTCCTTTGCTTGCTGGCGAGCACGTCCGAAGCCCTGCAAAGATAGGGCTGCTTGGTCTTCCGGCGACCGCAGCTTGCGCTATCGGCGTGCCTCTACCCTAAAGACGTTTTGTCCTCTGCAAGCCCGACAAACGGACGCAAGTTTTTGCAGCCACGCCCGTGCGTGTCGTTCCGCCGCTTGGTTCTGTTCGGGAACTGCATTATCTCAGGCGCAAAAGCAGAGGAAAAGCTGATGCCCGCCGTCCAGGAAAACGTCACCAAGGAAATCGTCATCGAGCGCCTGAAGACGGTCAACGGACCGGACTTCACCGGCAACATCGTCGACCTCGGCATGGTCTCCGAGATTTTCATCGCCGATGCCAAGGTGTTCTTTTCGATCACGGTGCCGGCTGCCCGGGCCCAGGAGATGGAGCCGCTGCGTGCCGCCGCCGAGCGTGTCGTCAAGGCAATCCCGGGTGTCGCCGGCGCCGTGGTCGCGCTGACGGCGGAAAAGAAGGGTGGCGGCATGGAAGCTCCCGTTCCGCAAAGGCCTGCCCCCAGGCCCGCCCCAAGGCCCACACCTGCGGCCGCAGCCGCTGCCGCGCCACGTCCGGCCCCGCACGCTCCAGCCTCGCACGGCCAGGGCAGGCGCGGCGTGCCCGGCATCGAGGCGATCATCGCTGTCGCTTCCGGCAAGGGCGGCGTCGGCAAGTCGACCACTGCCGTCAACATCGCGCTTGGCCTCGCCGCCAACGGCCTGAGGGTCGGCGTGCTCGACGCCGACATCTACGGCCCGTCGATGCCGCGGCTGCTCAACATCCATGGCCGGCCGCAGACCGTCGACGGCAAGGTCCTGAAGCCGATGGAGAACTACGGCCTGAAGGTCATGTCGATGGGCTTCCTCGTCGATGAGGAGACGCCAATGATCTGGCGCGGACCGATGGTGATGTCGGCTTTGACGCAAATGCTGCGCGAGGTTGAGTGGGGTCCGCTCGACGTGCTCGTCGTCGACATGCCGCCCGGCACTGGCGACGCGCAGCTGACCATGGCCCAGCAGGTGCCGCTGGCCGGCGCCGTCATCGTCTCGACGCCGCAGGATCTGGCCCTGATCGATGCGCGAAAAGGCCTCAACATGTTCAGGAAGGTCGACGTGCCGGTGTTGGGCATCGTCGAGAATATGAGCTATTTCCTCGCCCCCGACACCGGCAAGCGCTACGACATTTTCGGTCATGGCGGCGCGCGCCGCGAGGCCGAGCGTCTCGGCGTCAGCTTCCTCGGCGAAGTGCCGCTCGAAATGGGCATCCGCGAAAGCTCAGACGCCGGCACGCCGGTGGTGGTCTCGAAGCCCGATAGCGCCGAGGCGAAGATCTACCGCGACATCGCGTCTAACGTCTGGGGCAGGGTCAACGAAGAACGCGGCGCGGCCGAAGCCGCCGTGCCGAACATCGTGTTCGAGTGACCCTCCCCCCAAGTTCAAACACCCCTCGAGGGGAGGGTGCCGAGCGAAGCGAGGCGGGAGGGGTCGCCTCAACTGCCTCGACCTCTTAGGAAAGAAATGCCGGAGCGCGTCGCCACCGACCCCACCCGGCCCTGCGGGCCACCCTCCCCTCAAGGGGGAGGGGCTGCGCCCACCTTCTCGCCAAAACTCGAAAAAAACTGTCCGGCCAGTTTCTTCGATGTCGATTCGATCAGCCGGCTGCCGAGCTGGGCGATCTTGCCGCCGACATCGGCCTTGGCCGCATATCTGAGGATCGTCGCCTCCGGGCCGTCGGCGGTCAGCGTTACATCGGCGCCGCCTTTGGCGAAGCCGGCGATGCCGCCCTTGCCTTCGCCCTGGATGGTGTAGGAATGCGGCGGGTTGAGATTCCTGAGCGTCACCTCGCCGTTGAACGTCGCCTTGATCGGGCCGATCTTGACCACCACGGTCGCCGCCATCTCGGTGTCCGACTTTTTTTCGAGGTTTTGGCAGCCTGGGATGGTCTGCCTCAGAATGTCCGGGTCGTTCAGCGCTTCCCACACCTTTTGCAGGGGTGCGGCGATGCGTTCCTCGCCTTCGATCACCAAAGCCATCAAAATCTCCCGGATACAAATTGACAAGCCCCGATGCGGTCTAGCGTGGGGGTAAACGCATGTCTATCGCACCAAAGTCCGGGAATCGGATGGCGCGTGCCTCTTGCCTGCTCTCGCGCGTTGTCCTATCGATTTGTCATACAAATACGGAGACCATGATGGCCGGCGCCCCCACGCAGAAAAAGAAATTTCGCTCGCAGGAGTGGTTCGACAATCCCGACAATCCGGGGATGACGGCGCTTTACCTCGAGCGCTACCTCAATTACGGGCTGACGCGCGCCGAACTGATGTCGGGCAAGCCGCTGATCGGCATCGCCCAGACCGGCTCGGATCTGTCGCCCTGCAACCGCCATCATATCGAGCTGGCCAAGCGCGTGCGCGAGGGCATCGTGTCGATGGGCGGCATCCCTTTCGAGTTCCCGTGTCACCCGATCCAGGAGACGGGCAAACGCCCGACCGCCGCGCTCGACCGCAACCTTGCCTATCTCGGCCTGGTCGAGGTGCTCTATGGCTATCCGCTCGACGGCGTCGTGCTCACCATCGGCTGCGACAAGACGACGCCGGCCCTGCTGATGGCCGCCGCCACCGTCAACATCCCGGCCATCGCGCTGTCGGTCGGCCCGATGCTCAACGGCTGGCACAAGGGCAAGCGCACCGGCTCCGGCACCATCGTCTGGGAATCGCGTCAGCGCCTGTCGGCCGGCGAGATCGGCTATGACGAGTTCATGGACATCGTCGCCTCCTCGGCGCCGTCCACCGGCTATTGCAACACAATGGGCACCGCCACCACGATGAACTCGTTGGCCGAGGCGCTTGGCATGCAGCTGCCGGGCTCGGCCGCCATTCCGGCGCCCTATCGCGAGCGCGGCCAGATCGCCTATGAGACAGGAAAACGCATCGTCGACATGGTGCATGAGGATCTGAAGCCGTCCGACATCATGACCCGCCAGGCCTTCGAGAACTCCATCGTCGTCAACTCGGCCATCGGCGGCTCGACCAACGCGCCGATCCATCTCAACGCCATCGCCCGCCATCTCGGCGTGCCGCTCGACAATGACGACTGGCAGAAGGTCGGCCTGAAAGTGCCGCTCATCGTCAACCTGCAGCCGTCGGGCGAATATCTCGGCGAGGATTATCACCATGCCGGCGGTGTGCCGGCGGTGGTCGCCGAACTGATGAAGGCTGGGCTGCTGCCCCATCCCGACGCCATGACTGTCAACGGCAAGACGATTGGCGCCAATTGCAGTGGGGCCGTCAACGAGAATCTCGATGTTATCCGCACCGTCGCCGAGCCGCTGAAGGCCAATGCCGGCTTCATCAATCTTAGGGGTAATCTGTTCGATTCGGCGATCATGAAGACCAGCGGCATCTCGCCCGAATTCCGCGAACGCTATCTGTCGAACCCGAACGACCCCGAGGCCTTCGAGGGCAACGCCATGGTCTTTGACGGGCCCGAAGACTACCACGCCCGCATCGACGATCCGGCGCAAGGCATCGACGAGCACACCATTCTGTTCATGCGCGGCGCCGGCCCGATCGGTTATCCCGGCGGCGCCGAAGTCGTCAACATGCAGCCGCCGGCCCATCTCATCAAGAAGGGCATCCATGCGCTGGCCTGCATCGGCGACGGCCGCCAGTCGGGCACGTCAGGCTCGCCGTCGATCCTCAACGCCTCGCCCGAAGCCGCCATAGGCGGCGGGCTGGCGCTGTTGAAGACCGGCGACCGCGTCCGCATCGACCTGCGCAAGGGCACCGCCGACATTCTCGTCACCGACGAAGAGATCACGCGCCGGCGCGCCGAGCTGCAGAACAATGGCGGCTATCGCTACCCCAAGCACCAGACGCCATGGCAGGAGATCCAGCGCGGCATGGTCGACCAGTTTTCCGAAGGAATGGTGCTGAAGCCGGCGGTGAAATACCAGGATGTAGCGCACACCAGCGGCGTGCCGCGGGACAATCACTGAACGCCTCTTGTTGCCTTCTCTCCTGTGGGGCCCGAAGGGCGGGCGAGGCCCGTGACTCGCCCCGGGCGGCGGATCGGCGCGCAGCGCCGAGACGGAAGAGGGGTGCTGGACGGAGCGCGGTCGGTGCCAAGCTGGAACACCCTCATCCGACCTCGCTTCGCGAGGCCACCTTCTCCCACAAGGGGAGAAGGCAGAGCGCCAAGCAGCAACTATAGATAGCCGGTGATGTCAGGCGCTTGGTCCTGCCTGTCGCGCTTGCCGTCCTCGTAGACGATTGGGGCTGCCGCAAGTTCCTCTTCGGTAACGTCGTCGAGGCAGGCGACGTTCACCGCCCAGAAATTCCCGCCCATGAAGTCGAGATAGCCGCGCGACAGAAAATTCGCGCCGCAGTTCGGGCACATATAGTGGTTGATGTCGCCTGCCGGCCAGTTCGACGGCGTCGCCTTGTACTCCCGCATCCGCTCGCGGCCGTCCGTCACCCGCACGGCCTCATAGGCGGCGAAGGATTTCCGGTAGCCGAGTTTCCAGCAGAAGCTGCAATTGCATTTGCGGATGCCCTCAGTGAGGTCGATTTCGGCTTCGAAACGCACCGCACCGCAATGGCAGCTGCCGTGATAGGTCTTTTTCATGGTTTTCCTCCCAGACATGTCGTGGCTCCGCCAAACCGGCCGCCGGAGCCAGAGCCAGAGCATCCTTTGCTCCAGGCATGACGCTTGACAAGCGGGCGCGACAAATCCACGATCATGGCAAGGGGTGCATCGCGACGACCCCGTGAGGCGTCAGCCCAACGTTCGCGTCCAAGCTTCTCTCTCAAGGAGGGTGGACGCCATGCCGTCGACAACCGCTATCACCGTTCCGCAACTGTCCCGTCTGATTGGTCTGCCGGGTGCGCCCGCGATCGTCGATGTTCGCATCGAGGAGGACTACAGCGCCGATCCGCGCCTGCTGCCGGCCTCAAACCGGCGTGATTTCAAAACCGTCTCGACCTGGGCATCCGAATTCGCCGGCAGCCGAGTGACCGTCGTCTGCCAAAAAGGGCAAAAGCTTTCACAAGGCGTGGCCGCATGGCTGCGGCATGAGGGCGTCAGTGCCGAATCCCTCGAAGGCGGGTTTGAAGCCTGGCGCGATGCCAAGGGGCCTTTGATCCATGCCGGCAAGATACCGCCCCGCGATGAAAAAGGCCGCACCGTGTGGGTGACGCGGAGCCGCCCGAAGGTCGATCGCATCGCCTGCCCCTGGCTGATCCGTCGCTTCATCGATTCGAGCGCGGTCTTCCTCTTTGTCGAGGCGGCCGAAGTGTCGGCGGTTGCGGATCGCTTTCAGGCCGTGCCTTTCGACATCGACAATGTGTTCTGGACTCATCGGGGCGAGTGCTGCACCTTCGACACGATGATCGAAGAGTTCGGGCTCGAATCAGAGGCGCTCGACCGCCTCGCCGTGATCGTACGCGCAGCCGACACCGCAAGCCTCGATCTGGTGCCACAGGCTGCCGGATTCCTGGCCGCCTCGCTTGGCCTGTCGCGGATGTTTCGCGACGATCTGGAACAGCTGGAGGCAGGAATGCTGCTCTACGATGCGTTTTTCCGATGGTGCCGCGATGCCACCGAGGAGACGCACAACTGGCCAGGCAAGCCGTCATGAGCGAAACGGGGACTTCTGCCAAAACGAACGAGATCGTCGACGTGCCGGCAGCGCCTACCTTCCGCGAAGGCGTAAAACTCTGGGCAAAAATCGGCCTGCTCAGCTTCGGCGGGCCGGCCGGGCAGATCGCGCTCATGCACAGGGAATTGGTCGAGGAACGGCGTTGGATCGGCGAGCAACGTTTCCTGCATGCGTTGAACTACTGCATGCTGCTGCCAGGCCCCGAAGCCCAGCAACTCGCCGTCTATATCGGTTGGCTGCTGCACCGGACGATCGGCGGCCTGGTCGCCGGCATCCTGTTCGTCGCGCCGGGTGCGCTTGTGATGCTCACGTTGAGCATCCTCTATGCGCTGTATGGCGACGCTCCTCTGGTCGAGGCGCTGTTTTTCGGGGTGAAAGCGGCCGTGCTTGCGATCGTGATCGAGGCGATGATCCGGATCGGACGACGTGCCCTGAAGAACCGGGTCATGGTTTCGATCGCGCTCGCCGCCTTTATCGCCATCTATGCATTGAACATGCCGTTTCCGCTCATCGTCCTGCTTGCCGGCCTGGCGGGCTGGATTGGAAATCGTGTTGCGCCGGCGCTTTTTTCCGGCGCGGCGCACGGCAAGGACGCGGTTCCCGACATCAAGGGCGCGGTCGACCTGATGTTCGAGCGCGGCGAACTGGCCCACACCCAGCCGACGCGATGGCATGCGCCGCGCACCGTTGCAATCTGGCTGCCGATCTGGCTCGGGCCGGTGCTGCTGATCTGGGCGTTCACCGGATCCGCCAGCGTATGGACGCAGATCGGTGGCTTCTTCAGCGTCATGGCGGTCGTCACCTTCGGCGGCGCCTACGCGGTCCTTGCCTATGTCGCGCAGGCAGCGGTCGAGTCCTTCGGCTGGCTCGCACCCGGTGAAATGGTCGATGGTCTCGGGCTTGCCGAAACCACGCCCGGCCCGCTCATTCTGGTCCTGCAGTTCGTCGGCTTTCTGGCCGCGTTCCGCCAATCGGGATCGTTGAGCCCGCTGCTTGCCGGATCGCTTGGCGCGATGCTCACCCTGTGGGCGACGTTCACGCCTTGCTTCTTCTGGATCTTCCTCGGCGCGCCCTATATCGAATCCCTGCGCGGCAACAAGGCGCTGTCGGCGGCGCTGGGCGCGATCACCGCTGCCGTCGTCGGCGTCATCATGAATCTCGCTCTGTGGTTCGGCTTGCACGTCATTTTCGGCGAGGTGCGCAACATCGGGCTTGGAACGGACGTGCCGGTGCTCTCATCCATCGACTGGCGTGCGGCGCTGCTGTCGTGTGCTGCCATGATCGCTATCCTGAAGCTGAAGATCGGCATGCTGCCGACGCTGGCAGGATCGGCCCTCGCCGGTGTTTTGTTGCTGGCGGCGAGCGCATAGCGGCTGCCTGCGGCGGGGCTTTGCGGCGTTTCGGGCATTCGGATAGGAACATCATGGCGAGACGACGCTCTTCCCTTGGCTTCCTTGGAATGTTCGGCCGTTCAGGCGACCTCAGGCAACTCGACGCCGCGTTACGCAACGTCGACCTTCATCCCGCCCTTATGCCGGAAGGAGCAAAGCTCACCATCGTCAATCTGATGAAGGACCACTGGCCCGACGAGCCGCCGCCACAAGCCTACCCGCCGGTGGCCCAGCTGCTTGGCTATTGTATTGCCGGGCCGGAAGCATTCGAGCAATCCAACGGCCTTAGGCATAGGCTGGATGCGGAGCGCCGGCTTGAGGCGGCACTTGAGGCCGGCGGCAGCTTCGATGCGCAAATCATACTGATGACGCTGCATGCCAAGCTGATCAGTGGCGAGGTCGTCGAGCGCTACGGGTTGAGCGCCGACTAGACCATGATCCCGAAAATTGGAACCCGGTTTTCGGAAAAGATCATGGTCAAACAGAAAGCTAGAGCCCCATCCCGATTTGTCGGGATGGATTAGGCTCTGACCGTTTCAGTTTTGACGAGAGAACAGTCTTCAGCCGCCCATGCCGCTGCGCGGCAGATGGATCAGATTGCCGAAGCGGGCGCGCAGCTTGTCGTCGACCGGCTTCGGCACGTGGCGCGGGAAGCGCTCGGCGAGGATGCGCTTCTTCTCGATGATCGCCCGCTGCAGGATGTCGGGCCTGCCTTTCTCGTTCCATTCCTTCGGCGAAAAGCGGTCGCCGACCGCCGGATAGAAATATTCCGTCTGCATCAGCCGCAGCGTCTGCTCGTTGCCGAGATAATGACCTGGCCCCTTCAGGCAGACGTCGGCGATGGTGTCTATCGACAGCGACTCATCGGTCACCTCGATGCCGCGCACGCAGCGCAGGCAATGGCCGAGCATGTCGTTGTCGATGATCAGGCTTTCCAGGCAGAAGCCGAGCAGCGAGGCGTGCATGCCGGCTGATTCATAGACAAGGTTGAGGCCGGCAAGGCCGGCCATGACGTCAGTGATGCCCTTTTCGTAACCGGACTGAATGTCGGGCAGTTTCGAATCCGTCATGCCGGCGGCCGAACCGCCGGGCAGGTCGTAGAATTGCGCCATCTGCGCGCAGGCCGCGGTCAGCACCGCTTGCTCGGCCGAGCCGCCGGACATGGCGCCAGTCCTCAGGTCGGAGACGAACGGCCAAGTGCCGAAGATCGCAGGATGTCCGGGTTTGATGGCATTGACATAGACGAGGCCGGCGAGCACTTCGGCCACGGCTTGCACCACCGCACCGGCGATCGCCGCCGGCGCCGTGGCGCCCGCCTGGCCGGCCGACAGCAGCAGGATCGGAATGCCGCCTTCGACGCAGGCCTCGAGCACGCCGCAGGCGTCCTCGGCAAACTTCATCGGCGGCACGACAAAACAGTTCGAATTGGAGACGAAGGGCCGCGCGCGAAAATTCTCTTCGCCGCCGGCAATCGCATAGAGCATGTCGAGCGCCGGCTTGACGTTCTCGCGCACCGTGAAGGATGTGCCGACATGCTTCGACGTGCCCATCACGCAGGCGTAAAGCGTGTTGAAATCCATATCGAGCGGATCGGGAATGTCGCGCGGTACCATCGGCCGCTGGAAGAAATGGATGTTGTCGAGCCCTTCGACGATGCGGGCGGCGTCATAGATGTCCTGCAGCAGCGACTCGCGATAACAGCGCTTCTCGACGTCGACCAGATGCACCGCAGCACCGGCCGTGCCGTAATGCACGCGCTTGCCCTGGATCAGCATGTCGTGCTTGGGATCCTGGCCATGCAGGGTGAAATGGCGCGCCGCCTTCTTGATGGTATCGAGAACGAGCGCGCGCGGAAAACGAATGCGGCCGTCCTCGCCGAGGGTGGCGCCGGCCTTGGTCAGCGCTTCGATGCAGGACGGGATGGCATTGGCGAAGCCGACCGTTTCAAGCAGCGTCAGCACCGCTTCGTGAATGCGCTCGCGGTCGTTGTCGCTGAGCGGCCCGTAGCTTCCGCCTTCGAGGCCGGCGCGCACCGGCTTGATATCGTCGGCAAGCGGTGCTGCCCGCATGGCGCGACGCGCTTCGCGCCCGCCAGAACGCCGCGAACGTTGGTCCGAGGACATATCCGGCTTCTCTACAGCCACTGACATGGGAGGCACTCCACCTTAGCTGCGAAGCGGGCGGCGGTGGTTGGTCCACCATCGGCCCGCTTCGTCCCCTTATCCATCGAACTATGCCGCCGGCATTGGCACAGCCTATGGGCCAGGCGATCCCGTCACATATGCCAGGGGGCTAAAGAACGGCGGCCGGTGCCGGCCAGGCCGAGGCCTCAAGCGGCGGCCGGCCTGCGCCCGGCCGCCGTCGCCAGTTCTCGGATGCCGGGCTCGATGTGCTGCAGCGCGATCGAGGAGATGCCCAGCCGCATGAAGCGCGACGGCTTTTCGGTGCGGTCGAAGAAACGGTCGCCAGGCTCGATGATGACGCTGCGCGAGGCGGCGGCCTCGGCCAGCCCGCGCGAATCGGTGCCGCGCGGCCCCTCGAGCCAGAGCGACGCGCCGCCGGCGGAATCGGTCGAGCGCCACTCCGGCAGGAAGGCGGAAATCGCATGGATCAGACGCTTGCGCCGTTCGTCGAAGGCGCTCGACAGCCGCCGCACCAGCGCCTCGTGATGGCCAAGCGACAGGAACAGCGCGACCGCGCGCTGGTTGTTGGCCGGCGGATGACGCAGCATGAAGCGACGCAGCGCGCGAAGCTCGGAGATCAGCCCGGCCGAGGCGACGATGTAGCCGAGCCTGAGGCCCGGAGCCAGCGTCTTCGACATCGAGCCGACATAGATGACCCGGCCGGAACGGTCGAGGCTCTTCAGCGCCTGCTGCGGCGCCTCGTCCAGAAGCTGGCTGTCATAGCCGTCCTCGATGATGATCTGGTTGTGGCGATTGGCGCGCGCCAGCAAATCCTGCCGGCGCTCCGCCGACAGCGGCACCATAGTCGGGCAATGGTGGCTGGGCGTCACGAAGACGAAGCCGGAATCGCTGGGAATAGAAGCAGTTACAATGCCGGAATGGTCGACCGGGACCGGTATGACGTCGGCGCCCGCCAGTCGGAAGATCGAGCGTGCGTCGGGATAGCCGGGGTCCTCCATGGCCACCTTGGAGCCCTTGGTCATCAGCAGCGTCGCCAGCATGTAGAGCGCGTTCTGCGCGCCGAGCGTGACGATGATCTCATCGGGATTGGCGAAGATGCCGCGCCGTGGCAACAGCCGCGCCTGGATCTGCTCGATCAAAAGCGGATCGTCGCGATCAACCATGTCGGACGCCCAGTTGCGGATCTCGAGCACGGCGAGCGCCATGCGGTTGCACTCGCGCCACTCGGCGGTCGGGAATAGTGCCGGATCGAACTGGCCATAGACGAAGGGGTAGGACGACTTGATCCAGTTGTCGTGCTTGGCCGGCGGCGGCATGTCGCTGGCCGCGATCTGCCGGCGCGCCTTCCAGTCGATCTCATTGGCCTGGTCTGGCGCCTTCTGGTGCGGTTTGGCCGGCGTCGCCAGCACGTCCGGATTGACGAAATGGCCGCGCCGTTCGCGCGCCACCAGGAAACCCTGGTCGACGAGCTGCTGGAAGGCCAGCACCACGGTGCCGCGCGCCACGCCAAGTTTCTCGGCCAAGATTCGGCAGGACGGAAGCGGCATCGAAGCGGCAATCTGCCGGTCTAGGATAGCGGCGACGATCGCTTGGCGGATTTGCGCCTGCAGGGTCTGGCCGGATTCCGCCGAAATCCGGAACAGGCCGGACCATATGGCCGTGTCGTTTCGCTGTGGCATGGGAGTGTTCCTCGGATGGCCAGCTTTTTTCACTTGGCTGGACCAGTCGAATGTACTGGTGGCACAAGCTGTTGCGCCAATCAATTTTTCTGATTGCTGGGATTTACGCCAGTGATCCTTCCCCAGCGTGACGCAACGCGTCATCCCAGCGCGACGCAACGCGTCATCCCAGCGTGACGCCGTGCGTCATCCCAGCGCGACGCAACGCACCATCCCCAGCGCGACGCAACGCGTCGTCGCTGCCTGACGCAACGCCTTCATCCCCAGCTGTGAGGCAACGCGTCATCGCTGCCTGACGCAACGCGTCATCGCGGCGCATTGAAACCAGTCGATTTCGGCTAGATAGTTCGCCGCGACGACACGCGCCGGAAACATCCGGTCTGTTATGTTGGCATTTCAAGGCTCGGAGTGAGGCAGTGGATCAATCGTCCTTTCAAAAACAGCTCGACGCCCTGCGCGATCACCGTGCGGCCAAATCGGGCAGCATGCGCGAGGCTTTCACTGCTGATCCGCAGCGCTTCGAAAAATTCTCCGCCAGCGACGGCGACCTGCTGCTCGACTGGTCGAAATGCGCGGTCGATGCGCAGGCGATGGATCTGCTGGAGCAGCTGGCGGCAGCCGCGGATCTCGAAGGCCGGCGCGCCGCGATGTTCTCAGGCAAGAAGATCAACGTAACCGAAGGCCGCGCCGTGCTGCACACCGCGCTGCGCAACCTGAACGGCAAGGGTATCGTGCTCGACGGTCAGGACGTGAAGGCGGAGGTTGTCGCCGTACTCGACGCGATGGGCGCCTTCGCCGATGCGGTGCGCTCCGGTAAGGCGGCCGGCGCCACCGGCAAGAAGATCACCGACATCGTCAACATCGGCATCGGCGGGTCCGATCTTGGCCCGGCCATGGCGACGCTGGCGCTGGCGCCCTATCACGACGGGCCGCGCACGCATTACGTGTCGAACGTCGACGGCGCCCATATCCACGACACGCTGAAGGGCCTGTCCGCCGAAACCACGCTGTTCATCGTTGCTTCCAAGACCTTCACCACCATCGAGACGATGACCAATGCCGAGACGGCGCGCGAATGGGTGCAGAAGACGCTCGGCAAGGAAGCGGTCGGAAAGCACTTCGCCGCCGTCTCGACGGCGCTCGACCTGGTGGCCAAGTTCGGTATTGCGTCCGATCGCGTCTTCGGCTTCTGGGACTGGGTCGGCGGACGTTATTCTGTGTGGGGCGCGATCGGCCTGCCGGTGATGATCGCCGTCGGCCCGAAGAATTTTCGCGCCTTTCTCGATGGCGCGCATGCGATGGACGAACATTTCCAGACGGCGCCGCTGGCCAGCAACCTGCCGGCGCTGATGGGGCTGATCGGCTGGTGGCATCGGGTGATCTGCCAATACCCCGCCCGCGCCGTCATTCCCTACGACCAGCGCCTGTCGAGGCTGCCGGCCTATCTGCAGCAGCTCGACATGGAATCGAACGGCAAGAGCGTCACCCTCGACGGCGGCGCTGTCACTACGCCGACCGGCCCGCTGGTCTGGGGCGAGCCCGGCACCAATGGCCAGCACGCCTTCTTCCAGCTGCTGCACCAGGGCACCGATTTCATTCCGGTCGAATTCCTCGCCGCAGCCATCGGCCATGAGCCGGATCTCAAGCATCACCACGACCTGTTGCTCGCCAACTGCCTGGCTCAGTCGGAGGCGTTCATGAAGGGCCGCACGCTGGAGGAAGCGCGCGCGCAGATGCTGGCAAAGGGCATGGCGCCCGCCGAAGTCGACAGGATCGCCCCGCACCGCGTCTTCTCTGGCAACCGGCCCTCGGTGACGATCCTCTACAGACAACTCGATCCGCATACGTTCGGACGGCTGATCGCGCTCTATGAGCACCGCGTCTTCGTCGAAGGCACGCTCTTCAACATCAATTCCTTCGACCAGTGGGGCGTCGAGCTGGGCAAGGAACTGGCGACCGGACTGCTGCCTGTCGTGGAAGGCAAGGAGAATGCCGCAAAGCGGGACGCTTCGACCGCCGGACTGGTGGGACACATCCATCGATTGCGCGGATCGGAGTAAGCGGCTTGGCCGAGATCAAGGGAATATTGTTCGACAAGGACGGCACCCTTGTCGACTTCAACGCAACATGGCTCGGCGTTGCCGATTTCATGGCGATGGATGCGGCGGAGGGCGACCGCTGGAAGGCCGACAGGCTGCTTGCCGCGGCGGGCTATGATTTCGCCACCAAACGCTTCAAGCCCGATTCCATCTTTGCCTCCGGCACTAACATGGATGTCGTCGAGCTTTGGTTTCCGCGGCTGTCTGATGAAGACCAGATGCTTGCCGTCGCCCGCTTCAACGAGATCACCTCGGTGCAGGGTTCGGCGATGGCGGTGGCGCTGCCGGGCATCGTCGAGACGCTTGGCGTTCTTCACAGGAAATCCTACCGGCTCGGCGTCGCCACCAACGATTCGACCACTGGCGCGGAAAAGACATTGCTGACGCTGGGTGTCGCGCAGCTGTTCGACGCCGCCTATGGTTACGACGCGGTGGCCAATCCGAAACCGGCGCCCGACACGATCCTCGCCTTCTCGGACCTGACCGGCCTGAGGCCGGCCGTGATCGCCGTGGTCGGCGACAATCGCCACGATCTGGAGATGGCGCGGGCCGGCGGCTGCGGTCTGGCGATCGGCGTGCTCTCCGGCACCGGCACGCGGGAGTCGCTGTCGCAGATCGCCGACGTCATTCTGGATTCGGTTGCCGACCTGCCCGACTTTCTTTCGGCAAAGGTCAAGGAGACGATCTGAACTCGCCTTCGAACTGCTCCGGCTCGAACGAGAAGACGCCGCTCGGCTTCGTCGCTGAGCCATTTGCTTGGCCGACATCCGGCACCTCGTATTCGGCCAGCAGGCGAAGCCGCGAGCGGGGCAGGTAGGCGCGGCCCGGGTCGCCGATCAGCACATTGATGCCGGCGGCCAGGCAGCGGTCGAGGAAGGGGATGACCCGGTCGGCGAGATCTTGCCGGTAAAACAAGTCGCCAGCTGCCACGACGTCCACCGGCGGCGGCGGCCCAGCGGTGATATCCTCGCTGACGACCGTGATTGCGACGCCGTTCGCCGCCGCATTGAGACCAAGCGCGGCGACGCCGTTGCGGTCGATCTCGGATGCAACCACTTCGCTGGCGCCGGCCTTTGCCGCGGCGATACCGACGAGGCCAGACCCGGCGCCGATGTCGAGCACGCGAAGCCCGGCCACGGTCTCCGGCCGATCGAGGATGTAGCGGGCAAGCACAGCGCCGCCGGCCCAGGCATAGGCCCAGTAAGGAGGCTGCGGCTCGGGGCCATCCTCGTCGGCTTCGCTTCCTTCTTCCGGCTCGGCTGCTCGTCCTTGTGGACGCGTGAGCCGCCACAGGCCGCTCGCTGGATGGGCTCTATAAAGCCGGATTTCGGGAAGTGCCGGAACAGGGGCGATACGCATGTTCGCCTTGATGAATGTCAGCGGATCGGGACGGGAAAGCGTATCCGCCGCGTCATCGACAGTAAGGCTATCGCCCAAAGTTGTCCCTATTCCCGTAATGCCCGGCGCAGGATCTTGCCGACCGGCGTTTTCGGCAGTTCGGTCCGGAACTCGATGTATTTTGGCCGCTTGTAACCGGTCAGGTTGTCGCGGCAATAGACAGTCAGCACCTCTGCGGTCAGCAACGGGTCCTTCTTGACGACGAACAGCTTCGGCACTTCGCCTGAATGCTCGTCCGGCACGCCGATCGCGGCCACTTCGAGCACGCCCGGATGCAGGGCCACCACTTCCTCGAGTTCGTTCGGATAGACGTTGAAGCCGGACACGAGGATCATATCTTTCTTGCGGTCGACGATCTTGGTGTAGCCGCGCTCGTCCATGAAGCCCATGTCGCCCGACTTGAAGAAACCGTCCTTGGTCATCACCTTGGCGGTCTCGTCCGGCCGGTTCCAGTAACCGGCCATCACCTGCGGTCCGCGGATGCAGATCTCGCCGACTTCGCCTGGCGGCAAATCGTTGCCGTCGTCGTCGCGGATGGCGATTTCGGTCGAGGGCAGCGGCAGGCCGATCGTGCCGGTGAAGGCACCATTGCTGAACGTGTTGGCGGTAGCCACCGGCGAGGTTTCCGAAAGCCCGTAGCCCTCGGTGACCGGGCAGCCGGTCAAATTCTTCCAGCGTTCGGCGACACCCTTCTGCACCGCCATGCCGCCACCCAGCGTCAGGATCAGCGGCCTGAAGTCGAGCTTGCGGAAATCCTCATTGTTGAGCAGCGCGTTGAACAGCGTGTTGAGGCCAGGAAAGATGTGGATCGGGTATTTGCCGAGTTGCTTGACGAAGCCGGGAATGTCGCGCGGATTGGGAATGAGTATGTTCTGACCGCCCAGCTGCATGCCCATCAGCGCGTTCACCGTCAGCGCGAAGATATGGTAGAGCGGCAGCGCGCAGATGAAGTTGAGATCCGCCGGCTTCGGCTTGACCGTGAAGGCGTCCTCGATCCACAGCGCGTTCTGCGCGACGTTGGCCAGCACGTTGCTGTGCAGCAGCACCGCGCCCTTCGAGATGCCGGTGGTGCCGCCGGTATATTGCAGGAACGCGACGTCGTCGGCAGCGACCTTCACCGGCTTGAAATTCATGCCGGCGCCTGCCTTCAACGCCGCGTTGAACTTGACATGGCCCGGCAGCGACCAGGCCGGCACCATCTTCTTCACGCGGCGCACGACCAGATTGACGATCGTCCCCTTCAGGCCGCCAAGCATGTCGCCCATCGCCGCGACCACGACATGCTTGACCGCCGTTTTAGCGATCACCGCCTGCAAGGTGCTGGCGAAATTCTCGAGAATGACGATGGCTTGCGCGCCGGAATCCTTGAGCTGATGTTCCAGCTCGCGCGGCGTGTAGAGCGGGTTGACGTTGACCACGACATAGCCGGCGCGCAGCACTGCCATCATCGCCACCGGATATTGCAGCACGTTCGGCATCATCAGCGCCACGCGTGCGCCTTTCGGCAGTCCCGTCGATTGCAGATAGGCGCCGAAGGCGGCCGATTGCCGCTCGACTTCCGCGTAGGTGATGGTCTTGCCCATGCAGGTAAAGGCCGGCCGGCTGGCGTACCGCTTGCAGACGTCGGCGAGCAGATCGCCGATGGAGCCGAAGGGTAGGGCGCCGATCTCGGCCGGAACGACTTTCGGGTAGCTTTTGAGCCAGGGCTTTTCCGGCAATCCGGCGGCAACCACATTCGGCAAGTTTCCGGCCGGATCTGGCTTTGACGCCGATGCAGCCGCTGTCGGTGCCGCCTTCGCCGCTGGTTTGGCGGCGGCGGGCTTGGCGCCAACCTTCGCGGATGCATCGGTCTTCGCGGATGCATTGGTTTTCGCGGCCGCGGCGGCCGCCTTCGGCTTGGCTTTGGCCGTCGGCGCCTTTGGCCTTTGGCTTGTCGGGGGCTTGTCGGGGCTGGCCGGTTTCGCAGCAGTTTTGGCCTTGGCTGTCGCTGGTGCCGCCGTCCTTGGTGTTTTTGCCACTCGTCCCTCCCTCGATTGTTCTTGTTGTCTCAGCCTGCCCGCCGCACCGCCTCCGAGTGACAGAGACGTCCTCCGCTGTTGCCGGCATCCAGGAAATCCAGCCTGTCATCCCAGCCTGTCATCTATGTATTGCGACTATCGGCAGCCGTGCAAGTCTGCCCCTGCGGCAAGGCGGGAAGAAATCGTCCGCGCCAATGACAAGCCGAAGGCGGCGGGTCCTCGCCGTCGGATGCGCTGAAGATGATAAAAAAATGCAGTCGTTAACAATGTCGTGATCGATTAGATTTGACATTTCATTCTCTCTTTTGGCCAGTGCGAAGAAAGAAATTCTGCTTCCCATGGGGTAGGCAAGCCAGGTGTTCCAAACCCGGAAAAACGGTGCTTATATGCGCGCTTCGCGAGCCTGATAGAGGGGCTTGGAAGAACATCAGGGAGTCCTCCATGAAAAAGAAACTGACTTTTGCGGCTGCGTTGCTGGCCGCAAGCGTCCTCGGTGGCATGGCCAATGCGAAACAGCTGGTCTACTGCTCGGAGGCGTCGCCGGCCGGCTTCGACCCGTCGCCGTGGAGCGGTGGCAACGACTTCGACGCGTCGTCGCGCACCATCTATTCGCGCCTGGTCGAGTTCGAGCACGGCAAAACCACAATCACACCCGGCCTCGCCGAGAGCTGGACGGTTTCCGACGACGGTCTCGAATACACGTTCAAGCTTCGGCCGGGCGTGAAGTTCCAGACCACCGACTATTTCACGCCGACGCGCGATCTCAACGCCGACGATGTGATCTTCTCCTTCGAACGCCAGTGGAAGAAGGAAAACCCGTGGTTCGACTATCTGGCAGGCACCGGCTGGGAATATTTTGCCGGCATGGGCTTCCCGGATCTGCTCAAGGAAATCGTCAAGGTCGACGACCTGACGGTGAAGTTCGTGCTGAACAAACCTGAGGTCGCTTTCCTGCCGGATCTCGGCATGGATTTCGCTTCGATCGTCTCCAAGGAATATGCCGACCAGCTCGACAAGGCCGGCACCAGGCAGCAATTCACCCAGAAGCCGATCGGCACCGGTCCGTTCCAGTTCGTCGACTACCAGGTCGATGCGGTCATCCGCTATGCGGCATGGGACGGCTACTATGGCGGCCGCCAGAAGATCGACGATCTGATCTTCGCCATCACGACCGATCCGGCCGTGCGCGCGCAGAAGCTGAAGGCGGGCGAGTGCGATATCATGTCGTACCCGGCGCCGGCCGACATTGCCGGCCTGAAAGCCGACCCGAACCTCAAGGTCGACGAGCAGGAAGGCCTGAACATCGGCTACATGGCCTACAACACGACGCAGGCGCCCTTCGACAAGGTCGAGGTCCGCAAGGCCCTCAACATGGCCGTCAACAAGCAGGCCATTCTCGATGCGGTCTACCAGGGCGCCGGCCAGGCGGCCATCAACCCGATCCCGCCGACGATGTGGTCCTATAACAAGGAGATAAAGGACGACCCGTACGATCCGGACGCGGCCAAAAAGATGCTGGCCGACGCCGGCGTCAAGGATCTCTCGATGAAGATCTGGGCAATGCCCGTCAGTCGCCCGTACAATCCGAACGCCCAAAGAGTCGCGGAACTGATCCAGGCCGACTACGCCAAGATCGGCGTGAAGGCCGAGATCGTCAGCTACGAGTGGACCGAGTACCGCGAACGCGGCAAGCAGAAGGACCGTGACGGCGCCTTCCAACTCGGCTGGACCGGCGACAATGGCGATCCGGACAACTTCCTGTTCCTGCTCGGCTGCGATGCCATCGGCCAGTCCAACTATGCGATCTGGTGCAACCAGGAGTTCGAAGCCCTGCTGCAGAAGGGCAAGGCGACCACCGACGTCGCCATGCGCACCAAGATCTACGAGGAGGCTCAGGTCGTGTTCAAGCGTGAGGCGCCGTGGCTGACCATCGCCCATTCCAAGGTCTTCATGCCGATGAACAAGAAAGTTATGGGCTTCGTCATGGATCCGCTCGGCATCCACCGGTTTGACGGCGTCGACGTCGCCGAATAACTCCTGAGAAATAGAACGGCGGCGCTGGACTTCCGGCGCCGCCGTTCTATGAAGTAAGATGCTCCGCTATCTCCTTCACAAGCTCGCCTTGATCATCCCGACCGTGTTCGGCATATCGCTGGCGGCGTTCGCTTTCGTCCGGCTTTTGCCGGGAGACCCGATCACGGCGCTCGCCGGCGAGCGCGGCGTCAGTCCCGAACGCTACGCCGAGCTTGTCGAGCGGTTTGGCTATGACAGGCCTTATGTCGTCCAGTATCTCGAATATATCGGCAGGGTCCTGACCGGCGACTTCGGCATATCGATCGCCACCAAGCGGCCGGTGCTCGGTGAATTCCAGGCGCTGTTTCCGGCGACGCTGGAACTGGCGACGATCGCGCTGATCATCGCCGTGCTCATCGGCATTCCCGCCGGCATCTTCGCCGCGGTCAAGCGCGGATCATGGTTCGACCAGGCGACGATGGGCGTGGCGCTGACCGGCTATTCGATGCCGATTTTCTGGTGGGGGCTGCTGCTCATCATCTTCTTTTCCGGCTATCTCGGCTGGACGCCGGTTTCCGGCCGCATCGGCCTTCAATATTTCTTCAAGCCGACGACAGGGTTCATGCTGATCGACAGCCTGATCTCCGGCAAGAGCGGCGCTTTCAGGTCCGCCGCCAGTCATCTGGTCCTGCCGGCGATCGTGCTGGCGACGATCCCGCTCGCCGTCATAGCGCGCCAGACGCGGTCGGCGATGCTGGAGGTGCTGGGCGAAGACTACGTCCGCACCGCCCGCGCCAAGGGCCTGGCGCCGCGCCGTGTCATCGGGCTCCACGCTTTTCGCAATGCGCTGATCCCCGTCGTCACCACCATCGGCCTGCAGGTCGGCACGCTGATGGCGGGCGCCATCCTGACCGAAACGATCTTTTCCTGGCCCGGTATCGGCAAGTGGATGATCGACGCGATCGCCAAGCGCGACTATGTCGTCGTCCAGAGCGGCTTGCTGATCATCGCGCTGATCGTCATGGCGGTGAACCTGATCGTCGACGTGCTCTATGCCGTCATCAACCCACGTATCCGGGTGCAGTGAGATGACCGACCAAACCACGGCAGAAGCCACCGCCGCCTCCATTCCGACCGGCGGCCGGCAACGCGCCTTCACCGAGTTCTGGCATTACTACTCGATGAACACCGGCGCCGTCATCGGCCTGGTCGTGTTCACTGCCCTGGTGCTGGTGGCGATCTTCGCGCCGCTGGTCGCGCCGCATTCGCCTGACGAACAGTTTCGCGATGCGCTGCTGGCGCCGCCGGCCTGGCAGAAGGGCGGCAGATCGATGTTCCTGCTCGGCACCGACGCCGTCGGCCGCGACATGCTTTCGCGGCTGATTTTCGGGGCGCGGTTCTCGCTGTTCATCGGACTGGTCGTCGTCGTTTTCTCGCTGACCAGCGGCATCGTCCTCGGCGTGCTCGCCGGTTATTTCCGCGGCTGGGTCGATACGCTGATCATGCGCGTCATGGACGTTATCCTGGCCTTCCCGTCGCTGCTGCTTGCCCTGGTCCTGGTGGCGATCCTCGGACCCGGCTTGTTCAACGCGATGCTGGCGATCGCGCTGGTGCTGCAGCCGCATTTCGCGCGGCTCACCCGCGCGGCGGTGATGGCCGAAAAGAACCGCGAATACGTCATCTCCGCCAAGGTGGCCGGTGCCAGCCATCTCAGGCTGATGGTGAAGACGATCTTGCCGAATTGCATGGCGCCGTTGATCGTGCAGGCGACGCTGTCCTTCTCCAACGCCATTCTCGAGGCCGCGGCTCTCGGCTTCCTTGGCGTCGGCGCGCAGCCGCCAACGCCGGAATGGGGCACCATGCTGGCCACGGCGCGCGAGTTCATCCTGCGCGCGCCATGGGTGGTAACCTTCCCCGGCCTTGCCATCCTGATCACCGTGCTCGCCATCAACCTGATCGGCGATGGCCTGCGCGATGCCTTCGACCCTAAGCTGAAGAGGTCGTGACCATGCCTCTTCTCGAGATCAAGAACCTCACCGTGTCGTTCGATACCGCCGCCGGACCGTTCATGGCCGTGCAAGGCATCGACCTGTCGATCGAGCCGCGCGAGGTGCTGGCGATCGTCGGCGAATCCGGCTCCGGCAAATCGGTGGCGATGCTGGCGGTGATGGGGCTGTTGCCGAACACGGCGACGGTGAAGGCCGATCGTATGGCTTTCGACGGCGTCGACCTGCTTGAGCTCAGTCCGTCCGAGCGCCGCAAGATCGTCGGCAAGGACATCTCGATGATCTTCCAGGAGCCGATCGCCAGTCTCAATCCGTGCTTCACCGCCGGCTTCCAGATCGAGGAGGTACTGCGCTTCCATATGGGTATGGACCGCGCCCAGCGCCGGGCCCGCGCCATCGAATTGATGAAGCTGGTTGGCATTGCCGATCCGGAAGAGCGGCTGAACTCGTTCCCGCACCAGATGTCGGGCGGCCAGTGCCAGCGCGTCATGATCGCCATCGCCATCGCCTGCAATCCCAAGCTGCTGATTGCCGACGAGCCGACCACCGCGCTCGACGTCACCATCCAGAAGCAGATCCTCGATCTTTTGGTCGGCCTGCAGGCCAAATACGGCATGGGGCTGATCATGATCACCCACAATATGGGCGTCGTCGCCGAGACAGCCGACCGCGTCATCGTCCAATACAAGGGCCGCAAGATGGAAGAGGCCGACGTTCTGTCGCTGTTCGAGCAGCCGAAGAGCAACTACACGCGGGCGCTGCTGTCGGCGCTGCCGGAGAACGCCGTCGGCGACCGGCTGCCAACCATTTCCGACATGCTGTTCGAACCGGCCCCCTCTGCTGCGGCAACCCAGCCGGCAACGGGAGCCGCGTCATGAGCGTGACGGTTCTCGAAGGCAAGAACATCGTGCGCGACTATCATGTCGGCGGCGGCCTGTTTCGTCCCTCGCGCACGGTGCATGCGGTCAAGGGCGTTTCGTTCAGCGTCGACAAGGGCAAGACGCTGGCCATCGTCGGCGAAAGCGGCTGCGGCAAGTCGACGCTTGCCCGCATCATCACGCTGATCGATCCGGCGACAGCAGGCGAGCTCTTCATCGACGGCAACAAGGTTGACATCGCCAAGGATGGGCTGTCGAAGGAGATGCGCCGAAAGGTGCAGATCGTCTTCCAGAACCCCTATGGGTCGCTCAATCCGCGCCAGAAGATCGGCGACGTGCTGGGCGAGCCGCTGCTCATCAACACTGACAGGCCGGCCGACGAACGGCGCGATCTCGCCATGAGGATGCTGAAGAAGGTCGGCCTCGGACCCGAGCATTACAACCGTTACCCGCACATGTTCTCGGGCGGCCAGCGCCAGCGCATCGCCATTGCCCGCGCGCTGATGCTCAATCCGAGCCTTTTGGTGCTCGACGAGCCGGTCTCGGCGCTCGATCTGTCGGTGCAGGCGCAGGTGCTCAACCTGCTCGCCGACCTGCAGGACGAGTTCGAGCTGACCTATGTCTTCATCAGCCACGACCTTTCTGTGGTGCGCTACATCGCCGATGACGTGATGGTTATGTATTATGGCGAGGCCGTCGAATATGGTTCGCGCGACGAGGTCTTTGCCGACCCCAAGCACAGCTACACCAAGACGCTGTTCGCGGCGACGCCGCGCGCCGACGTCGCCAGCATCAAGGCGAGGCTGGCGAAGAAGAAAGCCGCCTGACGCCGCAATTGCGGCACCCACGCCAAGAAGCATTGGAACAAAAAGTGATGGCGCGCGCCTTCCTTCTCCCACAACAAGGGGAGAAGGAAAAGCGCTTCCATCACGGCCGCCGGAACTCTGTCGGCCCGCCATATAGATAGCCGATGCGGGCGAGGGCTGCTCTGTCACCCGCCAGAGGTAGCGCGCGGCGCGTAATCCATGCTGAGCTTCAGGGCGCCGGCTGATCAAAGGCTGCAGCGACACCCATGCCCGCGCGCAATCCAAGTTCCTTCGCGTGCCATAGCTGAAAATCTGGGCGCGCGTGGCCAGATTGGAACCGCATCGGCAGTCGGGTCATTATATCGGGGAGCCGGCGGCTCCTCCCCTATGGCTCCGTTCGGATGGAAAAATCATGCTGCGGATATTCATTGCTTCGTCTTTCCTTCTCGCCTTCGCTGCGCCCTCGACCACGTTCGCGCAGGACAGCAGCGTCGAGAGCGAAACAGGCCGCATTACGGTCGAGACCTTTGCCGAAGGGCTCGAACATCCCTGGGGCGCGACCTACCTGCCCGACGGCGCGTTGCTGGTCACCGAGCGTCCGGGGCGCCTCCGGCTCGTCTCCACCGACGGCGCCGTTTCCGATCCGATCGACGGTGTGCCGGACGTCCTCGCCGGCGGACAGGGCGGCCTGCTGGATGTGGCGGTCGATCCGGACTTTGCCAACAACCGGACGGTTTATCTCTCCTACTCGGAGGAACGCGGCGGCGGCGCGGCCACCTCCGTCGGCCGTGGACGCCTCGACGAGAACGGCAGCGCGCTCTCCAACTTCGAAGTGATCTTCCGGCAGGAGCCGGCCGTCTCCGGCCGGCTCCACTACGGCTCCCGCCTGGTATTCGCGCCGGACGGCAAGCTCTTCGTCACGCTCGGCGAGCGCTTCAAGATGCGGCAGGCGCAGGACCCGAACAATCATCTCGGCACGATCGTCCGCATCAATCCCGATGGTTCTGTGCCCGACGACAATCCTTTCGTCGGCAAGGACGGCGCCGACGAGACCTGGTCCTACGGTCATCGCAATGTGCAAAGTGCTGCGCTCCATCCCGAAACCGGCGTGCTCTGGACGGCGGAAATGGGACCGCTCGGCGGCGATGAGCTGAACATTCCGCAAGCGGGCAGGAATCACGGCTGGCCCGCGGTCAGCCACGGCCGGCATTATTCGGGCAAACGCATCCCCGATCCTTCGACACGCCCGGAGTTTGCCGACGCCATCCATAGCTGGACGCCCGTCATCTCGCCTTCCGGCATGACCTTCTACACCGGCGACATGTTTGCCGATTGGCGAGGCGACCTGCTGATCGGCGGGCTGTCGGCGAAAGGCATCGTTCGTGTCAGGATCGACGGAAAGCAGTTCGCCGGCGAGGAAGTCCTCGCTCTCGGCAGGCGTATCCGAGACGTGGTGCAGGCTCCCGACGGCGCGGTGATGGCGTTGACCGACGAGCCAGCCGGAAAGATATTGCGACTGACGCGGGCAGCGTCGCAGTGATGCGCGGAAGGCGTCTTGAAAGGGGCGAATATCATCTCTGCCACACTTTTTGGCAGACCCGAATCTATTCGAAACGCTGCGTTTCGATACGGCAAAAATCGTAATGATATCAGTGGATAGTGGTGCCGCTTAGGTGACTCGAACACCTGACCCCATCATTACGAATGATGTGCTCTACCAACTGAGCTAAAGCGGCCCGGGAAGCCAAGGCCTCCAAGATGCGCTGGGTGATAGACGCAACCCGCCGCAAATTCAAGATGGGACTTGGCATTTCGTGCGAACTCATGCCCGGCCCTATAGGCGACCGCCCACCGATCTCGCCATGCGGGCGCGCGAAGACTCAACGCCAGGTTGCGCGCGGCGTTGGCGCTGCATCGGGAAATCGGCGAAAAATGTTGATTCCGTTACTGAAAACCGCCGAAATCGGCTTTGGATGCATCGCCAAGGCAGAATGCGGCCGCTGGCCCGTTGATTGATAGGTCGCCTGCGGCTAACGATCATGACAATGTGACCATACGTGCAGGGGGTCCCCGTTGGACGCGATCGAAAAAGCGATCCGGAATGCCTTCGAGAAAGGCAATGCCGAAGACCGCGCGTTTCGCGAGCGGGTCTACCGATCGGCCTTCGCCGCACTTGACCGTGCCCTGCAGGCCAACCCGAACGTGACGGTGGAAGTCGCCATCAAGCGCCGCAAGGCGGTGCAGGCCAAGATAACCGAAATCGAATCCGAATTCCTGCCGGCGGTTCCCGCTGTCGGCCGGCCGACCGATGACGACGCTGCAGCACCGGCTGTAGAGCAGCCGGCTGGCAGCGAAGCCGATGCCGAACCGCAGGCCGATACCGAAGCCGATGCCGAACCGGATGCCGGCGCCGACGCTGAACCGGCGCCGCCGCCTGAGGTCGTTGTCGACGGTCCGGCGGAGCCTCCTGCATCGGTCGCGCCCCCTGCTTCCGATGAACCGCGCTCGCGCGTTTTGCCGGTCGTTCCCGATATCATGCCCGAACCGGTTTTTCCCAGTGTGCCGGAGATCGACATGTCGTCCCCTCCATCGGCCGGAGACGGCGACGCAGAGGTGATGCCCGACCGCGACGACAGGCGGGTGAGAGGCCCCCGCCTGCCTCTCACCGCGATCTTCCTCGGCGTGACGCTGCTCGCAGCCGCCGGCATCGGCCTCTATTTCGCTGCCCAGACCGGCGTCTTCAAGTCGGCGGCCGAACTCGACACCGCCCCGCCGCAAATGGAACCGACGGTGGAAGACGATGATTTCACGCCGCCAAGCGACACGGCCTCGCCGCTGAACCCCGGCGAGGCGGAGCGCGACTGGATCAATGTGTTTTCACCGGGCGACCCGGCGCTTGTCAGCGCGCCTTCGGATGCCAAGGCCGAAGTCATGCAGGACGACAGCGGTTCCTTCCTGCGCATCCGGTCGGGCGCCTCCGGTTCGGCGATCAGTTTCGACGTCGGCCAAGGCGTCTTGGAAAAACTCGCCGGCAAGCACGCCACGTTCGACATCATCGCCCGCTCCGAGGAGGGCCAGGAGACGCAGATCTCCGTCGACTGCAACTTCGGCGAGCTCGGCGACTGCGGCCGCAAGCGCTACGCGGTCGGCCACGAGCGGAACGAATACCTCTTCGACGTGCGCTTTCCCGACAAGCGTCCGGGCGCGGCCGGCACCATCGCCATCAATTCCGACTTCGACAAGCAGGGCAAGTCGGTCGACATCTACGAGATCCGCGTCTCGATTGTCCGTTGATTTCTGGAGCGGCGGGCGTGCATGAAACCGCTGCACCGCTGCCGTAACCACGGTTACGGCATAGGTCGATGCCGTGGCCTTCGAGCCTCGCAGCGACGAATGGCAGAGCAGCACGTTGAACCGGCACCCTTTTGCCTTTCCTCATCCGTCCTAATCAAGCAGCGCCTGCAGCGTCTCGATGCGGTCGGCTTCGGCCGCCGGCTTGTCCCAGCGCAGCCGTGAGATGCGCGGAAAGCGCATGGCGACGCCGGATTTGTGCCGTGTCGAGCGGTTAAGCCCTTCGAACGCCACCTCCAGCACGAGGCCTTGCCTGCGGTCGGCCCGCACCGAGCGGACCGGGCCGAAGCGCTCGATCGTGTTGTCGCGGACATATTTGTCGATCTGCCTCAGTTCCTCGTCGGTGAAGCCGAAATAGGCTTTGCCCACCGGCACCAGTTCCTCCGATCCTTCCGGGCCGGACCACACGCCGAACGTGTAGTCGGAATAAAAACTCGAACGCTTGCCGTGGCCGCGCTGGGCGTACATCAGCACGGCGTCGATCGTATGCGGATCGCGCTTCCATTTGAACCACGGGCCTTTCGGCCGGCCGGTGAGATAGGGCGAATCCCAGCGCTTCAGCATCACGCCTTCGATCACCGGATGCAGCGGCTTGCGGCGCAATTCCTCCAGTGCTTGCCAGTCGGTGAATTCGACCAGCGGCGAAAGATCGAAGCGGCTCGGATCGAGCGTCTGCACGAAGGCTTCGAGGCGGACGCGCCGCTCGCTAAAAGGGAGCGTGCGCAAGTCCTCGTCGCCGATCTGAAGCACGTCGTAGCAGCGCATGAACGCCGGGTATTGCTGCTGGATCTTCGGCGTCACGCTCTTGCGGTTCAGCCGCTGCTGCAGGTCCGAGAACGTGCCGGTCGCCTGCCGGGGATCGCCGACCAGAAGCTCGCCGTCGAGGGTGGCGGAGAAATCCATCGCCTCTGCGAGGTCAGGAAAAGCCCCGGAGACGTCGTCGCCGGTGCGCGAATAGAGCCGTCGAACACCATCTTCCGAAACCGCCTGGACGCGGATGCCGTCCCATTTCCACTCGGCGGCGTAGTCGGCCGGGTCGAGTTTTTCGAGGTCGCCGTCACCGATCGGGTTCGACAGCATCACCGGCCGGAACAGTGCCAGCGCCGTATTTTTGGGTTTGTCTGCCTTGCCCTCCAGCCAGGCGAACAGCTCGGCATAGGGCGGCGCCAGCCCATGCCAGAGTTCTTCGATCTCGGCGATGTCGACCTTGCCGAGATCGGCCAGCGCCTGCTTGGCCAATCGCGCCGAAACGCCGATGCGCAGGCCGCCGGTGACCAGCTTGATGATGGCGAAGCGCGCCGAGATGCTCGCGCTGTCAAGCAGCCGGGCCAGCACCTTCGGCCCGTCGGAACGGCTCGCCGCCTGCAATTTCGCGACGACCTCGGCGAGCGTCGGCTCATGGTTCGCGACACCCGTCGGCGATTGCGGCCAGACCAGCGACACGGTCTCCGCCAGGTCGCCGACATAGTCGTAGGAATAGCCGAACAGCACCGGGTCAATGCGCTCCATGACCAGCGCGCGCAGCATCGCCGGCTTGATCGCCGCGATGGTCAGGTCCCCGGTGATCGCAGCCAGCGCCAGGCCGCGATCCGGATCCTCGACGCTGCGGAAATAATCGCTCAGCAGCGTCAGCTTGCCATTGCGCGACGGCGTCAGCACGAGTCGATCGAGGAGTTCGGCGAAGCGGTTCATGAGGGTGAGAACCATGGGCGAGCGTCGCGTTCTGTCGCGCGCCCCTCTGTCCTGCCGGACATCTCCCCCACGAGGGGGGAGATTGGATGTCGCCACTGGTTTCGCCAATCTCCAACGTTGCAGGAATGAGCACGGCGTCGAAGCTGCCAATCTCCCCCCAAGTGGGGGAGATGGCCGGCAGGCCAGAGGGGGGCGCCGTAGAGTGCTACATCGGCCATGAGCGCCATCAATCGCCCTCGTCCTCGTAGCCGACGAGATGCAGCGGCCTGGCGGCAATGCCTTCGAGCTCGCACCAGCGCACCAGGGCCTCCTCGCGGCCATGCGTCACCCAGATTTCGCCGGCGCCGGTCTGCCTTATCGTGGCGGTCAGCTCGTCCCAGTCGGCATGGTCGGAAATAATCAGCGGCAGCTCGACGCCGCCCTGCTTGGCGCGCTGGCGGATGCGCATCCAGCCCGACGCAAAGCACGAAATCGGATCGGGAAAGCGCCGCGCCCAGCGGTCGGCGAAGGCCGAGGGCGGGCCGACGACGATGGCCCCGGTGAAATCCTGCTTGCCACCGCTTTCGACGGTCGCCGGCTCCAGCGTCCCGAGCTCGATGCCCTGGCTCTGATAGTAGTCGCTGAGCTTGGCTAGCGCGCCGTGGATGTAGATCGGCCTGTCGTAGCCGGCGTCGCGCAGCAAGCGCATGACGCGCTGCGCCTTGCCGAGCGCATAGGCGCCGACCAGATGCGCGCGTTCGGGAAACTGCGCCGTCGATTTCAGCAGGCGGGCGATCTCCTCGGTATCGGGCGGATGACGGAACACCGGCAGGCCGAAGGTCGCCTCGGTGATGAACACGTCGCACTTGACCGGTTTGAACGGCTCGCAAGTCGCGTCCCTCTGGCGCTTGTAGTCGCCCGAAGCGACGATGCATGAGCCCTGATGCACGACCTCAATCTGCGCCGAGCCCAGCACATGGCCGGCCGGATGGAAGGTTACGCTGACGCCGTTCAGCGCAATCGTCTCGCCAAGTGCTGCCGCTTGCGTCGTCCCGGCAAAACCCTCGCCGTAGCGCAGCCCCATGATGTCAAGCGTCTGTTGTGTAGCCAGCACCGAGTGGTGGCCGGAACGGGCATGGTCGGAATGGCCGTGCGTGATCAGCGCCCGGCTGACCGGCCGCACCGGATCGATGAAGAAATCGCCGGGCGGGCAATAGAGGCCCTCGGGCCGGGGGTGAAGCAGGTCGCTGGCGCGCATGGCTCCAAGATAGTTGCTAATTCCGGCGCGGGAAGCCTGTTGCAAGTGACTGCTGACTTGGCATACAGGCAACTGCCGGCGGGCCACACGTGGCGGCGGCTGCGAAAAAGTCCGACTCGCATGCCTGAAAGGGCAGGACACCGACACGGAGGACGTTGCATGCGCTGGAACTTGGTGGTCTTGGCATCCTGCCTGGCAATAGCCGGTTGCGTCGGCACTTCGATTGCTGAGCGACAGGACGCGAATGTCCAATCCTCGCTGCAATATGACAGTGTGCCTTGCAATCGATTGCTGGCGCAACGCAACGCGCTGGCGCAGCGATATCGCCTTCCGCAGGACGCCAAGCCGTCCTTCTCCGATCCGGGTGTGGGACTCGGCCCGTTCACGCCGGACACCCGTTCCAAGGCCCAGCGCGACGTCGAACAGGTAAGCGGCCGGATCGACGCCATGAACCGGTCGATCGCCCGCCGCGAATGTGGCAAGCCGGGTTAATACCCCGCCTTGCGATCCACCACGTTCTCGAGCTTCTCGCCGCGCTCCAAGGCGGCCATCTGGCGCAGCATGATCGGCACCAGATGCACGGGATCGGAGGTCGCCGCCGCATGCGGCGTCACGAACACCTTCGGGTGGCTCCATAGCCGGCTGGTTTTCGGCAGCGGCTCGACCTCGAATACGTCGAGGCTCGCTTCCTTGAGTGTGCCGTCCTCCAGCGCACGCAGAATGTCGGCGTCCTTCTGCAGGCGGCCGCGCCCGGCGTTGATCAGCACTGAGCCGCCGAGGCCGTTGCGTTTCCTCAACTCCTTCAGCACGCCGTAATTGATGATGCCTTGCGTCTGCGGCGTAAGCGGCAACAGCACCACCAGGATGTCGGTGGCGTTGAGGAAGGGGATCAATCCGGCCTCGCCGGCATAGGTCGAAACGCCTTTCATCGGCTTGTCGCTGCGCGACCAGCCATTGACCGCAAAGCCGAGCGACAAAAGCACCGACGCCGCCGCGCGGCCAAGCGTGCCAAGCCCCATGATACCGACGGAGATGTCGCCGGCCGGTCGCTGCGGCGGCTCGTGCCAGATCTTCTTTTGCTGCTGCGACCGGTAGAGCAGGCCCTGGCGATGGTGATCGAGCACCCGCCAGACGACATATTCGGTCATGTATTGCGTCAAATTGTCGGCCACGACCTTCACGATCGGTACGTCGGGCAAGGTGGGATCGGCGAAGATGTGGTCGACGCCGGCGCCGATCGAAAAGACAGCGCGCAGATTGGGCAGGGACGACAGAAGGTTCGGCCGCTGCTTCCAAACCACCGCATAGGTGATCGAAGGATCGCTGGCGCCGTCCGGCTCGAGCACCACCTCGCGTTCGCCCGACAAGAGTTCGCGCCAACGGCCTGGATGGATACCGGTGAGGGCAAGCAGGACACGGCCTTTTTCCATGGCGGATTCTTGTTCCTTATGCGGTACAGCCTACTCGCTGACGATGCCGACCGGCGCCGTTTCGATCTTGAATGCGGCCGAGATCAGCGCCTTGGTATAGTCGGTCTGCGGCCGTTCGAAAATCTGTTCGGACGGGCCGGCTTCGACGATCCTGCCATTGCGCATGACGATGACGTCGTTGGCGAGCGCGCGGATGACCTTCAGATCGTGGCTGATGAACAGATAGGCGAGGTCGTGCTTCGCCTGCAGGCTGCGCAGAAGGTCGACCACCTGCGCCTGCACGCTCATGTCGAGCGCCGAGGTCGGCTCGTCCAGCATGACGAAGCGCGGGTTGAGCACCATGGCGCGGGCGATGGCGATGCGCTGGCGCTGGCCGCCGGAAAACTCGTGCGGATAGCGGTTGCGCGTGGCGGGATCGAGCCCGACTTCCCCGAGCACATCGACGATGCGCTTGTCGCGCTCATCGGGCGACAGCTTCGGCTCGTGGATCTTCAGCCCTTCCTCGATGATCTCGGAGACCGACATGCGAGGGCTCAACGACCCGAACGGATCCTGGAAGACTATCTGCAGCTCGCGCCGCAGCGGCCGCATGGCGTTGAATGACAGCTCGTTGATATCGCGCCCGTTGAACTGAATGGTCCCGGTCGACGAGATCATCCTGGCCAGCGCCAGGCCGAGCGTCGTCTTGCCCGAGCCGGATTCGCCGACGACGCCGAGCGTCTGGCCGGCGCGCACGGTGACGTCGATGCCGTCGACCGCCTTCACATTGTCGACTGTGCGCCGGAAAAAGCCTTTCTTGATCGGAAACCAGACTTTTATGTCCTGGCCGGTCATGACTGGCCTGGCGGCTGCATTGGCGGCCGGCGGCTTGCCCTTCGGTTCGGCGGCAAGCAGATGGCGCGTATAGGTGTGCTGCGGGTTGGCGAAGATTTCCTTCGTTGGCCCGGTCTCGACGATCTTGCCCTTGGTCATCACGCAGACCCGGTCGGCGATCTTTCTGACGATGCCGAGATCGTGGGTGATGAACAGCATCGACATGCCTTTGCGGCTCTTCAGCTCCGCGAGCAGTTCGAGGATCTGCGCCTGCACGGTAACGTCGAGTGCGGTCGTCGGCTCGTCGGCGATCAGCAGTTCCGGCTCGTTGGCCAGCGCCATGGCGATCATGACTCGCTGGCGCTGGCCGCCGGAAAGCTGGTGCGGATAGGCGTCGAGCCGTTTCTCCGGCTCGCGGATGCCGACCTCGTTGAGCAGTTCCAGGGTGCGCGCCTTGGCCTGGCGGTCGCGCAGGCCCTGGTGCAGCGTCAGCACCTCGACGATCTGCTGCTCGATCGTGTGCAGCGGGTTGAGCGAGGTCATCGGCTCCTGGAAGATCATGGTGATCTTGTTGCCGCGCACGCGGCGCAATGCCTTCTCGTCGGCGGCGAGCAGGTCGGCGCCCTGGAACAGGATCTTTCCCGACGGATGGCTGGCAGTCGGATAGGGCAGCAGCTTCAGCACCGACAGCGCCGAGACCGACTTGCCGGAGCCGGATTCGCCGACCAGCGCCACCGTCTCGCCCTCGGCGATGTCGAAGGAGATGTGGTCGACGGCCATCGACTGGTTGCCGCCTTGCGTGAAGGCGACGCTGAGGTCGCGCACCGAAAGGAGAGGGGCTTCGCTCATCTGAACGTCTTGCGCGGGTCGAAGGCGTCGCGGGTCGCCTCGCCGACGAAGACCAGCAGCGACAGCATCAGCGAGATGACGACGAAGCCGGAGATGCCCAGCCATGGCGCGTTGAGGTTGCGCTGCGCCTGCTTGAGGAGTTCGCCTAGCGAGGCCGAGCCGGGCGGCAGGCCGAAGCCAAGGTAGTCGAGCGAGGTCAGCGTCGAGATCGAGCCGCTGAGCAGGAAGGGCAGGAAGGTCAGCGTCGCCACCATGGCGTTGGGCAGCAGATGCCTGAACATGATCGTGCCGTTGGGTACGCCCAGCGCGCGGGCGGCGTTGACATATTCGAAGTTGCGGGCGCGCAGGAACTCGGCCCGCACCACGCCGACCAGCGCTACCCAGGAGAACAGCAGCATCAGCCCGAGCAGGATGAAGAAGCCGGGCGGCAGGATGGCGGCGACGATGAGGAGCAGATAAAGCACCGGGATCGCCGACCAGATTTCTATGAAGCGCTGGAACAGAAGGTCGGTCCAGCCGCCGAAGTAGCCCTGCAATGCGCCGGCCGTCACGCCGATCACCGCCGAGCCGGCGGTGAGGATCAGGCCGAACAGCACCGAGACCCTGAATCCGTAGATGACGCGCGCCAGCACGTCGCGGGCCTGGTCGTCGGTGCCCAGCCAGTTCCAGTTGCCGACAACGCAATTGGGGTCGGCCGCACCTTGCGGATACTGGTTGCAACGTGTCTTGGCGTCATAGAGCCAGGAGGGCTTGGTCGGCGCCGCCTCCGGGATGGCGTTGTTGACGGTCCGGTAGGAGTAGCGGACCGGCGGCCAGATCATCCAGCCATGAGCATTGATCTCGTCCTGGATGACCGGGTCGCGATAGTCGGTGACCGCATAAAAGCCGCCGAACTTCTCCTCGGGATAGGCGACCACGACCGGAAACAGGATCTCGCCCTTGTAGGAAACGAGGACCGGCTTGTCGTTGGCAATCCATTCGGAAAACAGCGACAGCACGAAAAGCACGAGGAAGATCCACAACGACCAGTAGCCGCGCCGATTGGCCCTGAAATTCTGCAGCCGCCGCTGGTTGAGCGGCGACAGCCAGGGCCGGGCGATCCGCTCCGGCGCCGTTTCGGCTGCGGCCCCGGCCATCAGACGTCTCTCCGCTCGAAGTCGATGCGCGGGTCGACCCAGGTATAGATCAGGTCGGACAGCAGCCCGACGATCAGGCCAAGCAGCGAGAAGATGTAGAGATTGGCGAACACCACCGGGTAGTCGCGCTCGACCACCGACCTGAAACCGAGCAGCCCGAGGCCGTCGAGCGAAAAGATGTTCTCGATCAGGAGCGAGCCGGTGAAGAAGGCCGAGATGAAGGCGCCGGGAAAGCCGGCGACAACGATCAGCATGGCGTTGCGGAAGACGTGGCCGTAGAGAACCTGCCGTTCCGACAGGCCCTTGGCGCGCGCGGTCACCACATACTGCTTGCGGATTTCCTCGAGGAACGAATTCTTGGTCAGCAGCGTCGTAGTGGCAAAGGCCGACAGTACCAGCGCCGTCAGCGGCAAGGTCATGTGCCAGAGATAGTCGACGATCTTCGCCGGCCAGGACAGTTGTTCCCAATTGTCGGAGGTGATGCCGCGTAGCGGAAACCAGTCATAGAACGATCCGCCGGCAAACAGCACCATCAGCAGGATGCCGAACAGGAAGCCCGGAATGGCGTAGCCGACAATAACGACGCCGCTGGTCCATACGTCGAATGCCGAGCCGTCCTTGACTGCTTTGCGGATGCCGAGCGGGATCGAGATCAAGTAGGACAGCAGCGTGATCCACAGCCCGATCGAGATCGACACCGGCATCTTCTCCAGGATAAGATCGATCACCGAGATGTCACGGAAATAGCTGTCGCCGAAATCGAACCGGATGTAGTTCCACAGCATCATGCCGAAGCGCTCGAGCGGCGGCTTGTCGAAGCCGAACTGCTTTTCCAGCTTGGCGATGAATTCGGGGTCGAGCCCTTGGGCGCCGCGATATCTCGAACCGACGTCGCCGGCCACGTCGAAATTGCTGGCACCGGCATCACCGCCGCCGCCGCCAAGGCGATCGCTGCCGCCCTGATTGGTCAGCCTGGCGATGACCTGCTCCACCGGCCCGCCCGGCGCGAACTGGATGACGGCGAACGACACCGCCATGATGCCGAACAGGGTCGGGATCATCAGCAGGATGCGGCGCAGGATATAGGCGCCCATCAGCTGGTGCCCCTCTTGCGGAGCAGCACTGTGTCTGGAAGGCCGCCCAAGGCAACTGCTTCAGACCAATTGTCGACGCCAGCGCCGCCCCTCATTGTCCTGCCGGACATTTCTCCCCGTATAGTGACGGGGAGAAAGGGGCTGGCCGCAATCTCGGCGCTTTTATTGCCACGCTTGTGATTGGCGAAACCCTCGATGAGAGCGCCCCTCTCCCCGTCGCTATACGGGGAGAGGATGCCGGCAGGCAGGTGAGGGGCGGCGCCGACGCCCGCAGGAAATTCACCCTTTGCCAATCTTTGCCGCCTTGTCCTTGTCGAACCACCACAGCGCTTCGACCGGAAAGTCGAAATCGGGCTTCTGCTCGGGAAAGCCGAACATGTCCCAATAGGCGACTCGGTGATTCGCGAGATAATATGTTGGAATCCAGTCTAGCCGCGCGCGCAAGACCCGGTCGAGTGCTTTGAGCGCCGTGACCAGTTCGACCCGGCTCTGCGCCTTGCCGGCTGTCTCGATCAGCGCATCGATGGCCTTGCTTTCCGTACCGGGATAGTTGCGCATTCCCGGCGTTTTCGCCATCCGGGAACCATAGAGTATATCCAGGCCGTCGGCAGTCGGTGTCGCCCCGATCGACCACGCGAGCAGGTTGAAATCGAAGTCGAAATTGCTCTGCCGCTGTTCATATTGCGTCGAATCGACCTGCCGGATCGAAGCGTCGATGCCGATCGTTTTCATGTTCTCGGCCCACGGCGAGAAAAGCCGAACGATGCCATCGTCCTCGGCCAGCATTTCCACCCGCAGTCGCTCGCCCTTTTCATTGACGACGAAATTGCCGGCCCGCTTCCAGCCGGCTTCGGCAAGCAGCCTCGAAGCCGCGCGCAGCAGCTTGCGGTCGTGGCCCGAACCGTCGGAGACAGGCTGCATCACCGCTTCGCCGAAGGTTTCCGGCGGCAACTCGGCTCGGAACGGCTCAAGCAGGGTCAATTCCTCGGGCGAGGGCAGGCCCTCGGCCTTGTAATCCGACCGTTCGAAGTTCGATTGCGAGCGCTCGTAGGCGCCGTAAAACAGAACGCGCTTGGTCCATTCGAAATCGAAGCAATTGGCGATGGCGCGTCTGACGCGCACATCGCGGAATTGCGCACGACGCTGGTTCAGCGCGACAGCCTGCATGGATGGCGTTTTCTCGCCGGGAAATTCGCGTTTGACGACCCTGCCGTCCTTCAGCGCCGGAAAGTCGTAGCCAGTCGCCCATACCCGCGAGGTAAATTCCTCGCGAAAATGCGTGTCCCCCTTTTTCAGGGCTTCAAACGCTGCCTGGCGATTGATGTAAAAGTCGATGCGGATGCGGTCGAAATTATAGAGGCCGCGGTTCACCGCCAGATCGCTGCCCCAATAGTCGGCGACGCGCTCATATTCGACGGTCTGCCCGGCCGCCACGCGCCCTATTTTATAGGGCCCGGAGCCGAGCGGCGGTTTCATCGTCGAGGCATCGAATTCGTTGACCGTATAGAAAGCCTTGGACACGATCGGCATTGCGACGATCGCAAGGATATTTTGCGCCGACTGCTTGCCGTTGAAGGTGAGGTCGACGGTAACCGGGTCGACGGCGACCGCTTCCGTCATATGCCGCAACGCCTGGGAAAGGTTCGGGTGGCCCTTGTCCTTGTAGAGCTTCAATGCGAAGGCGACGTCCTCAGCCGTCAGTGGCGAGCCGTCGTGGAAGCGCGCTTGCGGCCGCAGGTCGAAGCGGAAGCCATTGCGGTCCGGCGATAAAGTAACCGTTGCGGCAAGCCGGCCATAGACCGCATCCGGCTCATCGAGAGCGCTTGCCATCAGCGAATCGAAACAGAGTTCGGTGCGCGGCGGCGATTCCCCCCTCAACACCAGCGAATTCAGCGTGTTGAACGTCAGGAAGCTCTGATTGAAGGTGGAGTTCGGCGGTGCGAAATTCATCTGGCCGCCTTTCGGCGCGTCCGGATTGACATAGCCGAAATGCCTGAAACCTTGGGAATACTTGAGGTCGCCGAAGGCCGACAGGCCGTGCAGCTTGACGCCGGTCGGGATGGCGGCGAAGGCCCGGCCGGGCAGCAAAGCTGCCGCCGTGGCCGCCGCGCCCAGAGCCAGAAAGTCGCGGCGGGGCAGAGCGGCGCGGCGAGGCAGCGCTGCCATCAATTTCCACTCTTGTATTTTGCCGCCAGCGCCTTTTCCTTGTCCGGGTCGATCCACCAGGAATTCTGGTCGACGCCGCTATAGGCCGGCTGCTTCCCGGGGATGCCGAACTTGTTCCAGTAGGCTATCCAGACCACCGACCGATGGTGTTGCGGCACGACATAATAATTCCAAAGCAGCACCCGGTCGAGCGCATGGGTGGCGGCAACCAGATCGTCGCGGTCGGTCGCAAAGATGACGCGATCGACCAGCGCATCGACGACCGGATTCTTGATGCCGGCGTAGTTGCGGGATCCGGGCGTGTCGGCGGCCTTGGAGCTCCAGAAGTCACGCTGCTCGTTGCCCGGCGAATCCGACTGCCCCAACTGCGATATGGTGACGTCGAAATCGAAATTGTTGACGCGGTTGATGTATTGGGTCTGGTCGATCAGCCGCAGCGTGGCGTTGACGCCAATCTTGCGCAGATTGGCGATGTAGGGACTGGAAAGGACCTGGTCGGTATCGTTCCAGCCGAGGATTTCGAACTTGAAAGGCTCGCCCGTCTTGGCATTGACCATCTTGCCGCCCTTGATCACCCAGCCCGCCTTGGCGAAGAGATCGACCGCAGTCTTGAGATACTTGCGTTCCGCCTGTGGCGAATCGTAGACCGGCAGCTTGAATTCCTGCGTGAAGACTTCGGGCGGCAGCTTGTCGCGATACTGCTCGAGGATTTCCAACTCCTTGCCTTGCGGCAGGCCGCTCGATGCCAGTTCGGTGCCTTGGAAGTAACTGCTGGTACGGGTATTGGAACCGAAGAACAAGGTACGATTCATGGTCTCGAAATCGAGCGGGTAAGTCAGCGCCGCGCGCACCAGACGATCCCCAAACAGCGGACGCCTTGTGTTGAGCATGAAGGCCTGCATCGGCTCGGGTGAGGCGGTCTTGAATTCCTGCTTGATAACGTCGCCGGCCTGGACTGCCGGGAAATTATAGGCCGTGTTCCAGCGCCTCGAACTGTTTTCCGGCCGGATGTCATGCAGTCCGCCCTTGGTGAAGGCTTGCCAGGCCGCATTGTCGTCGAGAAAGTAGCTGAAACGCTGCCTGTCGAAATTCTCGCGCCCGATCTTCACCGGCAGCTTGGCGGCCCAGTAATCGGGCACGCGCTGCCAGACGAGTTCGGAGCCTGGCTTGAAGCTGGCGATCTTGTAGGCGGCGGAGCCGAGCGGTGGCTCCTGTGTCGGCCTGGTGATGTCGCGCTTCTTGCCGTTGGCGTCGGTGCCTTCCCACCAGTGCTTCGGCAGCACAACGAGATCGCCGAGGATTTTCGGCAACTCCCGGTTGCCCTTCTGGTTGAAATGGAACTCGACTTCGCGGTCGGAAACCGCAATCGCCTCGGTGACATTCTCAAAATAGCGGCTGTACATCGGGCTGTTGGCCTTCAGCACCTGAAACGACCAGATTACATCGTCCGTGGTGATCGGCTTGCCGTCATGCCATTTGGCCCGCGCATCAAGACGGTAGGTCGCCGACGAATAGTCGTCCGGATGTTTGTAGGCGTCGGCGATCAGCGGATGGCTGACGCTGCCTTCGTCGGTCGCCTGCTCCATCAGCGTGTCGTAAAGCAAGCCGCCGCCGAATTGTGCAAAACCGGCTGGCGGCGAGCCCTGGACGATATAGGGATTGAAGCTGTCGAACGTGCCAAGCACCGCCGAATTGAGCGTGCCGCCCTTCGGCGCGTCCGGATTGACGTAATCATAGTGCTGGAAGTTGTCGCCATATTTGGATTCGCCGATCAGCGACGAGGTGGTGCGCCATTCGTCCGCGAAAGCTGCCTGCAGGCCGCCGGCAAAAGTCGCCACAACCAGCATCGATCTGAGAAACGTTCGGCCAACCGTCATGCCTTCTCCTCTGTGCGATAGCTGTTAGCGACAATCTAGATCATTTGACGCTCATGAAAACCGCGACAGGCCGGCTTTGTCGCCGCACATGCGCTTTTCCCATTGAAAAAGCCGGGCTGAACCCGGCTTTTTCAAGGAATGTTTCGATTACAATTGCGTTATTGCGCCGGCGCCGGTGCGGGAGCAGCAGGGGCCGGCGCCGGTGCGGCCGGTGCCGCACCCTCGGCCGGCGCTGCCGGTGCTGCACCCCCTGCCGGCTTGGCCTCACCCTCTGCGGGTGCCGCCGCCGACGCGCCAGGTGTCGGCAGCGGCTTCGGACTGTCCGACAGCGTGCGCAGATAGGCGATGACGTTGGCGCGGTCCTCGTCCTTCGGCAGGCCGGCGAAGCCCATCGCCGTGCCCTTCACCAGTTTCTTCGGCGAGAGCAGGAAATGGTTGAGGTTGTCGTAGGTCCACTTTTCGGCGCCGCCCTTGGAGAACTCTTTCAAGCCGGCCGAATAGGCGAAGCCGCCATGCTCGGCGACGGGGCGGTCGATGATGTCCCAAAGATCGGGGCCGACCTTGTTCGGGCCGCCCTTCTCGCCGGAGTGGCAGGCCTGGCACTTCTTGAACACGGCCGCACCGGCCTCGACATTGGCGTTGGCCAGGAGGTCGGCGATCGGCTTGGCTTCTGCAGCGGGGGCCGCCGGGCCGCCCTCGGCAGGCTCCTCGGTCGCCTCGATGGCGTAGCCGGGCTTTTCCGGTGCGGGGGAGGCGAACAGCGCGTCGGACACGATGCCGACCGAGAAGACGACGAACACGGTTCCGAGCAGGCCGCCGATCAGCTTGTTGATTTCGAAAGAGTCCATACGCCCCAGGCTCCCTTTTCCGGCGGACCGATTTGTCCACTCCGTCCGTCGGTAATCGTGAACCACCCCGCGAGGCGGTCAAATCGGGCGGAAACTAGGTCTTTTGCTCTGGTGTTGCAACACCTATAAGGGCGCTTCCAGTGAGACCTTTTGCCACTTTTCCCTTCCTCTTTTTCGGATGCTTCATCACCCGATGTCCACGCTCATCCTCATCCCGGCCCGCATGGCCTCGACCCGCCTGCCGGGCAAGCCGCTGGCCGACATCGCCGGCGTTCCGATGATCGTCCATGTCGCCCGCCGCGCTGCCGAGGCCGGGCTCGGCCGGGTGGTGGTCGCCACCGATACTGACAGCGTGGCGGAGGCGGTGCGTACGCACGGTTTCGAGGCGGTGATGACGCGCGTCGACCACGAATCGGGCTCAGACCGCATCTTCGAGGCGCTGGCCACGCTGGATCCCGGGCGCAAGGTCGAAACGATCGTCAACGTGCAAGGCGACCTGCCGACCATCGATTCCGACATCATCAAGGCCGCGCTGAAGCCTTTCGAGGATGCGTCGGTCGACATCGCCACGCTCGGCATCGTGATCGTCCGCGACGAGGAAAAGAACAATCCGAATGTCGTCAAGATCGTCGGCTCGCCGCTGTCGGAGACACGGCTGCGGGCACTCTATTTCACCCGTGCCACCGCACCCTGGGGCGATGGGCCACTCTATCATCACATCGGCCTCTATGCCTATCGCCGCTCGGCGCTCGAGCGCTTTGTCGCGCTGCAGCCGTCGCCGCTGGAACGGCGCGAGAAGCTCGAGCAGTTGCGGGCGCTGGAGGCCGGCATGCGCATCGATGCCGAGATCGTAAAGTCGGCGCCGTTCGGCGTCGACACGCCGGACGATCTCGAACGCGCCAGAACCGTCCTTTCAAGCTGAGACATTCGGACACCTGAGACATTTGGCATGCCTGAGAAAACCAACAGAATAGCCTTCCAGGGCGAGCCTGGCGCCAATTCCGACACCGCCTGCCGCAACATGTTCCCTGATATGGAGCCGTTGCCGTGTCCGACCTTCGAGGATGCCTTCAACGCGGTCGAGACCGGCAAGGCCGACCTCGCCATGATCCCGATCGAGAACACCATTGCCGGGCGCGTCGCCGACATCCACCATCTTCTCCCGGAATCGAAGCTGCACATCGTCGGCGAATATTTCCTGCCGATCCATTTCCAGCTGATGGTTCTGCCCGGCGTCAGGCGCGACGAGATCAGGACCGTGCACAGCCACATCCATGCGCTCGGCCAGTGCCGCAAATACATCCGCAAGAACGGCTGGAAGCCGGTGGTCGCCGGCGACACGGCGGGCGCCGCCAAGCTGGTTGCCGAGCTGAAGGACCGCACCATGGCCGCGCTGGCGCCGGCGCTGGCCGCGACGCTCTACGGGCTCGACATCATCGAGCAGAATGTCGAGGACACCGACAGCAACGTCACCCGCTTCGTCGTGCTGACCAGGAACAGGCAGTGGGCAGAACGCCCTTCCGCCGAAGCCAGGATGATGACGACGTTCATTTTCCGCGTCCGCAACGTGCCGGCCGCGCTCTACAAGGCGATGGGCGGCTTTGCGACCAACGGCATCAACATGACCAAGCTGGAGAGCTACCAGCTCGGCGCATTCACGGCGACCCTGTTCTACGCCGATATCGAGGGTCATCCCGACGATCCGCTGGTCAAGCTGGCGCTCGACGAGCTTGCCTTCTTCTCGCGCGAAATGCGGATTCTGGGCGTCTACCCGGCCAGCCAGTCGCGCGAGCAATGGAAGGTGGCGGACTAGCTCAGCGCCTTGCCAGGTGACGAGCATCGGGCGACATTCCTGCGATGTGGCTTTTGAAACTGATGCTCGCGGTCGCTGGATTCTATGCGGTGATTGTCGCCG
Organism: Mesorhizobium escarrei; assembly: GCF_935825525.1. Taxonomy (GTDB): domain Bacteria; phylum Pseudomonadota; class Alphaproteobacteria; order Rhizobiales; family Rhizobiaceae; genus Mesorhizobium; species Mesorhizobium escarrei. Next base: position 270,652 of record NZ_CAKXZT010000126.1, on the reverse strand, counting down.
TCGTGTATGTGCTCCAGTCCTGGCTGATCTTTCCGGCCGGCCTTGCGGCGTTCGGACCCGATCTGCCGGTCGGGGCCCGTCATGTCGAACTGGCGGCTGAGGATGGCGAGCGCGTCGTCCTGGTCCGCCTGCCGGCAAGGCAGGCGCCGGCCGAGCCACGCCCGCTGCTGCTGGGCTTCGCCGGCAATGCCTGGAATGCCGACGCACTTGCCCTGATGCTGCACCAGCTATTTCCCGAACATGAGGTCGCTGCGCTGCACTACCGCGGCTATGCGCCGAGCAGCGGAAGCCCGTCGGCCGCCGCCCTGTTCGAGGACGCCCGACGCGCCCATGACCACCTTGCCAGCGACGCCAAAGCCGGCATCGTGGCCATCGGCCTTAGCATCGGCGCTGCGGTTGCGGCCGACCTGGCGACGGCCAGGCCCCTGCGCGGCATCGTCATGGTGACGCCCTTCGATTCGCTGAGAGAACTCGCCGCTCACCACTATCCCTGGCTGCCGGTGCGCCTCTTGCTGCGGCACCGCATGGAGGCGGCAGGATCTCTGCGCGACCTCAATGTGCCGACGGCGGTCATCACCGCCGAGGACGACACCATCGTACCTGCGGCGCGTTCGGCACCTCTGCGCGAGGCGGCCCGTGACCTGCGCAGCCACATCGCCATAGCGGCTGGCCACAACGACCTGTATGGCCATCCCGACTTCGCTGGCGCGCTACGCGCCTCCGTCGCGGCGGTTATGCGCGATTGAAAAGCAGTCCCAGATGTCGGAATTCCGGCGCGACATTCGTCCTTTGCTTGCCACAGTCGAAGAAGGGACACGACGAGATGAGGCCTGCCAATGACCCCCACCATCACCGCCTTTGAACGGTCGCCCGATCGCGGCAGGGGACTGGCGCGCGACATGCGCGTTCGCTGGGCGCTTGAAGAAGTCGGCCAGCCCTACAAGGTTCGTCTAGTTTCGTTCAAGGCGATGAACGAACCCGCGCATCGGGCACTCCATCCTTTCGGGCAGATTCCGACCTATGAGAAAGGCGATCTCGCGCTGTTCGAGTCGGGGGCGATTGTGTTCCATATCGCCGGGCGCCATGCGGGCTTGTTGCCAGACGATGCGAATGCCAGGGCGCGCGCAATCTCATGGATGTTTGCCGCGCTCAACACCGTGGAGCCGCCGATCCTCGAACGCCAAACCGCCGTGCTCCTGGAGCGCGACGAGACCTGGCACGAACAGCGCCTGCCTATGGTCGAGGATCGCATCCGTGACCGGCTGGGCGAGCTTTCCGCTCGTCTTGGCGATGCCGACTGGCTCGATGGTGCGTTCAGCGCCGGCGACCTGATGATGGTGCACGTGCTGCTAAGGTTAAAAACATCGGGTATGCTGGACGAATATCCATACCTCTCGGCTTATGTCGCCCGCGGCGAAGCCCGGCCCGCCTACAAGCGTGCTTTCGCCGCTCAATTGGCGGTTTTCACCGGCAAGTCACCAACTTAGCTCAGCGGCGCGTAGTCGATCTCCAAAAACGCCTCGACCTCTGGAATCCAGCGGTCGCGGACGAAGGCGACGTGGTCGGGATGGTCATTATAGCGGGAATAGGCAGCCTGGTCGGCGAACTCCATTGAGAAGCCGAAGCGATAATCGTTCTTCGGGCTGACCTGCCGCAACTGCTCGAAGTTCTCGACGCCCGGGATCGCCGCCAGTATTTTGGCGTCTGCTAGAAATTTTGCCTCCTCGGCCGAGCTCTCCTTGTGCTTCAGCCTAAACACCACTGTATGTCGGATCATTTTGCTCCCCTATGAGTTTTGCGCGCTGTCGGCCCAGGCGCGGATGAGATTGTAGGCGATCGCCCCCTTCGGCGGCGTGACCAGGCCGCCCGGATGCTCGCGGGCCAGCATCGACAGCACCTCGTCGCGAAAGAACCAGCGGCAGTCTTCCAACTCGTTGAAGTCTGCCTGGATGTCGTCGTTAAGCGGTTCGCCGAAGCAGCCGATCATCAGCGAATAGGGAAATGGCCAGGGCTGGCTGGCGTGATAGACGACGCGGCCAAGCCGAATGCCGGCTTCCTCCAACGTTTCGCGGCGCACCGCCGCCTCGATCGTCTCGCCCGGTTCGATGAAGCCGGCAAGCGCCGAATACATGCCGGGCGCGAAATGCCGGCCGCGGCCGAGCAGGCATTTTTCGCGAGTCGCCGTCAGCATGATCGCCACCGGGTCGGTGCGCGGAAAATGCTCGGTGGCGCAGGCCGGGCAAAGCCGCTTGTAGCCGCCGGCCCGCATCGCGGCTTCAGCGCCGCATTTGCTGCAGAAGCGATGGCTGGCATGCCAGGCGAGCAGCGCTGCTCCTTGCGCCATCGCGCCGGCCGCCGCCTCGTCGATCAGCCCCTGCATATAGACCGAGCGATAGTCGATGGCCTTGATGGTTTCTGGCAGCTGTTCGGGGTCGATGCCGGCCGGCACCGCGAGCACCGGGCCGCTGTCGGAAAAACCGAGCAGGACGCCACGGTCGAGCGACACCTCGAGCGGCTGGCTTTCCTCGGCGCTGAACCAGGGGTCGAAGCCGCCATCGCTGAGCTTGAGGTAGAGCCGGCCGCCATGCATCAGCAAAAGCCTGACCGAGGGGTCGGCGAGCGCATTTTCGACGGAATCGTCGGCGCGGTTTTCCGATTGCCGGTCGATCACATTGCCGGCGAAGCCGACGAACTGGCTCGGCTCGCGCAAGGGCGCGTCAAACAGGCGGAAGCTCATCGGAGACTCAAGGTTCAAGATGGACACGGGACAGGCTTATAGCGCCGCCTTTATCTTCTGCGCAAACCGGCGCAGGTCCGAGCGCTCATAGGGCTCGCGCATGCCGTGCCCCCACACCGGGCCCGGCCAGCCGGGATCGCCTTCCGAGCGCGCGACGACATGGACATGCAACTGTCGCACGATGTTGCCAAGTGCGCCGCTGTTGATCTTGGTGCAGCCGGTCACGCTTTTCAGCGCCTGCGCCACCATGTTGGTCTCGAAGGTCAGCATCGCCTGGTCGAGCGGCGTCAAATCATGGATTTCCTCCGCGCCTGGCCGCTGCGGCACCAGAAGCAGCCACGGCCAGCGGCGGTCGTTCATCACCCGCAACTCGCACAGGCCGAGCCACATCAACTGCTCGCTGTCCGCCTCCAGACGAGCATCCAGCGTGAATCCGGCCTCGAGGCCCGGCGACATCGGCGTTTCCTTCACTTTTGTAGTATTTTTTACTTCATGGACGCTAGAGCGGCTGCCGTTAGCCCGCAAGAGGGCGGCAAGCGAATCAAGTTCTATCGTGACGATGATGGTCCGGCGAAGAACTCGGGGCATGGCCTGTCAAGAGCTGGGCTGGAATGAAGCCACCATCTCGCGCCCCCTCTGGTCCGCCGGCCATACCTTTCGCCCATTTGTTCTTGCTTTGTGCCGGCAGCTATGCTAGTGGTTTCGACATGGTGCCTATTCGCGCCAGCGATCCGCCCGCCGAGGCGGTTTTTATTTTCTGGTTTCGCTGCCCGTCACTGCGCTCTTGCATTTCATTGCCGGATTGCCGATATGAAAGCGGGAGGTTGGTGGTGGACGGTCCACTCGCCAACCGGGTCAGGTCCGGAAGGAAGCAGCCCTAACGAGCCCGGAACGGGTCATTGTTCCAGCCTCCCACCTCTTCGCCTTTCTCCCGCGACATTGACGGCGCCAAGCCCTGCGGGCGAAACTATGCGCAGGAATCGGCCGCCTTAAGCCGCGGCCCTTGGAGCTTTACGGGCGAATGAGCGAAGCCGGAAATTCGGGAACGGAAAAGGCCGCCGCCTATCGCGTTCTGGCGCGCAAATACCGTCCTGCCAATTTCTCCGAACTGATCGGCCAGGAGCCGATGGTCCGCACCCTCACCAACGCTTTCGCCACCGGCCGCATCGCCCAGGCCTGGATGCTGACCGGCGTGCGCGGTGTCGGCAAGACGACGACGGCGCGCATACTGGCGCGGGCCCTGAACTACAAAACATCGACCGTCGACCAGCCTTCGGTCGATCTTGCCGTGCTGGGCGAGCATTGCCAGGCGATCATGGAAGGTCGCCATGTCGACGTCATCGAGATGGACGCCGCCTCGCACACCGGCATCGACGATATCAGGGACATCATCGAGCGCGTGCGCTACGCGCCGGTGTCGGCGCGCTACAAGGTCTACATCATCGATGAAGTGCACATGCTCTCGACGCAGGCCTTCAACGGCCTTTTGAAGACGCTGGAAGAGCCGCCGCCGCACGTCAAATTCATCTTCGCCACCACCGAAATCAGAAAAGTTCCGATTACCGTTCTGTCGCGCTGCCAGCGCTTCGATCTCAGGCGTATCGATGCCGGCACGTTGGTCGCGCACCTCTCCTCGATCGCCGGAAAAGAAGGCATCGCGGTCGATGACGACGCCCTGGCGATGATCGCCCGGGCGGCCGAGGGCTCGGCGCGCGATTCGCTGTCCATTCTCGACCAGGCGATCGCCCATGGCAGCGGCGCAGTCAGCGCCGAAGCGGTGCGCGCCATGCTCGGGCTGGCCGACCGCGCTCGCATCGTCGACCTGTTCGAACATGTGATGAAGGGCGATGTGGCGGCCGCACTGGCCGAATTCCGCAACCAGTACGACACCGGCGCCGATCCGGCCGCTGTGCTGACCGACTTGGCCGAGTTCAACCATCTCGTCACCCGGCTGCGCTTCGTGCCGACAGCCCTCGATGACGCCTCGCTGTCCGAGGACGAGCGCCGGCGCGGCGCGGATTTCGCCAAGGCGCTGTCGGTCAGGGTGCTGTCGCGGACCTGGCAGATGCTGTTGAAAGGCATTCCCGAGGTGCAGTCCTCCAACCGGCCGGTCAGTGCCGCCGAAATGGTGCTGATCCGGCTGGCGCATGCCGCCGACCTGCCGACTCTGGACGAGGCGCTGAAATCGCTGGAGAGTGGAGCGTCGGTGTCGAATGGCGCGCCACGCTTGAATGCTGCGCCGGCAAGCCCCGGCCCAGCAAATTCTGGCCCAGCAAATACTGGCCCAGCAAGTTCCGGTAACGGCGGCGCCAGCGCCGTTGCGCACACGCGGATACCGGCGGTCAATGGCGGCGCCCAGACCATGCGGCTGGTCGAACCCGAGCCGATGCCCGCGGCCTTCGTTCCGGCGCCGGAGCCGGTCGCCGATGCGCCGTCGGTGCCGGTGAAATCGCTGGCCGACATCGTCGCCTTGGCCGATGCCCAGCGCGACATGGCCTTCAAGGTGCTGGTCAAGCGCTGCGTGCGCCTGGTGCGCATCGAGCCGGGCCGCATCGACGTCAGCCTGACCGATGACGCGCCGAAGATGCTGCTCAACGATCTGACCGCCAAATTGCGTGCCTGGACCGGCCGCAGCTGGCTGGTCTCGCTGTCGAAGGAAGAGGGCGGCCAGACGCTGGCCGAGATGGAATCGACCAAGCGCGAAAACGCGCTCCTCGATGCCAAGAGCGACCCGACCGTCGCCGCCATCCTGGCGCGTTTTCCCGGCGCCAGGATCATCGACGTGCGCATTCCCGACGCACCGGAAGCCGATGCGGTGGAGGCCGAGGTTCCGATCGAGCCGCCCGCTGACGAAGACGAAACCTGATACCAATCGTAAAGGAACCGTGATGAAAGATCTTCTCGGCCTGATGGGCAAAGCAAAGGAAATGCAGGCCAAGTTCCAGGCCATGCAGGATGAGATCGCCACACTGGAAGCCACCGGACAGGCCGGCGGTGGCCTGGTCAGCGTGACGCTGACCGGCAAATTCGAGATGAAGGCGCTGAAGATCGATCCGTCGCTGTTCAAGGAGGACGAGGTCGAGATTCTGGAGGATCTGCTTCTCGCCGCCCACAATGACGCCAGGGCCAAGGTCGAGCAGATGATGCAGGAAAAGACCCAGGCACTGACCGCCGGACTGCCGATACCGCCGGGAATGAAGCTGCCGTTCTAAGAGGCTGCTTGGAAACTCTACTCCGGCGGCCATCTGATGGCGTTTTCTGCGCTTCCGGTGCTCGCGGACCCAAATGTCCGCCGCGCTCCGGTTCTCGAAACCACCACCATATGACTCGCCGGAGCGACTTTCCAAACAGCCTCTGAGCTGTGTTGGCGGTTCTGCCGGTCGAGCGAGCCCATGGCTTAGGCCCGGCGGGCCACGCTGCGAACGCTGCGACGATTGGAAGGTCATGCCCTTACATCGACGCCTGCCCGTCAGCCACTGTGTCCATTCGGCAACTCCGCATACTTAATAACGCTTTAGCCATCTTTTTGCCCGAAAGTGTCTCATTCTTGCCGCAACCAGAGGCGGGCTGGCGACAGAATGAGGGGATATCTTTGATCGCGACCCGATGGAAGACGCCGTTGCTGCTCGGCGTCATCACCTCTCCGCTGTTTTTGGCCGCTTGCAGTCAGACCACGCACGGCCTGTCCGTGGCCAGCCTGACCGATACCGTCAGGTCCCGGCCCTACAGCCACACAGCGAATGACAAGGAGTGCCTCCAGCGCGCGATGTTCTTCGAATCCAACCGGTCGAGCCGTGACGGCATGATTGCCGTCGGCACGGTGGTGATGAACCGGCTGCGCTCCGGCAAGCACGGCAACACCATCTGCCAGGTGGTCGGCGAACGCGGCCAGTTCGCGCCGGGCGTGATGACGCGGCCGATGAATTCGAAGGCGATGCCCGATGTCGAGGAAGCCGCCGAGGCGGTGCTCAGGGGCGAGCGCAAGGCCAAGCTGAAGAACTCGATGTTCTTTCACACCGCCGGCCTGCGTTTCCCCTACAAGAACATGCACTACACCATGGTCGCCGGCGGCAACGCCTTCTACGAAAAGCGCGGCCGGAACTGGAAACCATTGCCGGACGAGCCGACTGTCGCGGTGGCGCAGGCAACGCCGCGGGGGTCGCGCGCTCCGGCCACGCTCGTCGCCTCGGCGGCGCCAGTCACCAAGGCAACATTCGCCAAGCTAACCTATGTGACCGCGGTCGCATCGCAACCGGCAAAGGCAACTCCGGACAAGGCGACGCCGGAGAAGGTGACCTTTGTGGCGATGCAGGAGCCGGACGCGGCCCGTTTCGGCGGCACCGCCGGTGCGCAACCGGTCACGTCATTCCCGGCGGCGCCGGCCGAGCCGACGATGTCGTTTGAATCGACGCCTGAGAACACCGATGCCATCGGCGCGATGATCGCCGGCCAGGGCAGGCCGCTGGAAGCCTACTGAGACGGTCGGATAGTCAACGTTGGCGCCGCCCCTCATTGCCCTGCCGGGCATTTCTCCCCGTTATCGGGGAGAAAGAAGCTGGCCGCAACCTTGGCACCCTTTCTGCAACGCGTGCGATTGGCGAAATCCTTTGCGAAGGCTCTTTCTCCCCGTCACTATACGGGGAGAAATGCCCGGCAGGGCAATGAGGGGCAGCGCAAGCCGACGCGATTGTTCCGCAGCAGCGTCGTTGCGTTTGAATGACACGCGCCGCTGCGGTGTTCCAAAACCCATTGAAAAATCCTAAACCGATGCGATGTCGAAGCGAATCGCCGGTCCCGAGATCGAACGCCTGATCCAGCTTCTGGCCAAGGTGCCGGGGCTTGGGCCGCGTTCGGCCAGGCGAGCAGCGCTTCACCTCATCAAGAAGAAGGAGCAGTTGCTGTCGCCGCTCGCCGCCGCCATGAGCGAGGCGGTCGACAAGGTGCGCATCTGCTCGACCTGCGGCAATGTCGATACATCCGACCCCTGCATGATCTGCACCGATCCGCGCCGCGACGCCGGCACGCTGATCGTCGTCGAGGACGTGGCCGACCTATGGGCGCTGGAGCGGGCGGCGGCCATGAATGTCCGCTACCACGTGCTCGGCGGCTCGCTGTCGCCGCTCGACGGCATCGGCCCCGAGCAGCTCAACATTCGCTCGCTGGTCGACCGCGTCGCCGGCGGCGAGGTCAAGGAGGTGATCCTTGCGGTCAACGCCACGGTCGAGGGCCAGACCACCGCGCACTATCTCACCGACCAATTGTCCGGCTTCGATATCAAGGTGACGCGGCTGGCGCATGGCGTGCCGGTCGGCGGCGAACTCGACTATCTCGACGAAGGCACGCTGGCCGCGGCGCTGCGCTCGCGGACGGCGTTTTGAGGCGGTTGGGAGGTGCTTCTGAAATGACTGCGTTCCGTGGCGCCCCCCTCTGTCCTGCCGGACATCTCCCCCACGAGGGGGGAGATCGGCTGTCATCGAAGGCTTCGCTTATCTCCGACGATGAAGGGAAGGCGCGGTCAGTGCAGCTGCCAATCTCCCCCCTCGTGGGGGAGATGTCCGGCAGGACAGAGGGGGGCGCCACGGAACGCGGACTTTGCAGGCTGGCCGTCGCTTTTCTCCTCGCAGCACTGACTGCATTCCTCCTCGCCACCTCCGCCTCCGCCACAAAACTCGACACCCAGTTCCACGCCTGGCTCAACAACGACCTCTGGCCCGAAGCCAGCGCCAAGGCCATCTCCAGAAAAACCTTCGACGCCGCCTTCGATGGCATCAAACCGAACCTCAAACTGCCCGACCTGGTGATGCCGGGCAAAAAGGCCACGACGCCGCAGAAGCAGCATCAGGCGGAGTTCGGTTCGCCCGGCGCCTATTTCGCCGAAAAGACGGTTCGCGCCGTGACCGCTGGTGGCCGCACGCGCAAGGCGGCCAATGCCAGGACCGTCGCCGCGATCGAGAAGCGCTACGGCGTGCCGGGCGAGGTGCTGCTGGCGATCTGGGGTCGCGAGAGTGGCTTTGGCGCGGCGAAAATGCCCTACGACGCTTTCGAAGTGCTGGGCACCAAGGCCTTCATGGCGACCAGGAAGGATTTCTTCCGCACCGAGCTTATGGCGGCGCTCGAGATCGTCGAGCGCGGGCTGGCCCCGGTCGGCGCGATGAAATCGTCCTGGGCCGGCGCGCTCGGCCAGCCGCAGTTCATGCCGACTTCGTTCCTCAGACATGCCGTCGATTTCGATGTCGACGGCCGGGTCGACATCTGGAACTCGGTGCCGGACACGCTGGCCTCGATCGCCAACTATCTCGTCCACTATGGCTGGGCAAAAGGCCGCGGCTGGGGTTTTGAGGTGACGGTGCCGGACGCGGTCTCCTGTTCGCTCGAAGGTCCGGACCAAGGCAAGAGAATTTCCGCGTGGGCTGATATGGGCATCAAGCGTGTCGCGGCAAGACCGTTTCCGGCGCGCGAATTGAAGGCCGAAGGCTTTCTTCTTATGCCGGCCGGGCGCAGCGGTCCGGCCTTCATCGTCACGCCCAATTTCTACGTCTTGAAGCAATACAACACCAGCGATCTCTACGCCCTGTTCATCGGCCACGCCGCCGACCGCATCGCCAATGGCGACAGCAATTTTTCAGGGCGCTGGGGTGCGGTCGGCGGGCTCCACAGGTCCGATATCGCCGCCTTGCAGCGGGCGCTGGAGGCCGAGGGCCACGACGTCGGCAGCGCCGACGGCCTGCCCGGTTTCAAGACCCGCCGCTCGATCGGCAAGTGGCAGGCCAGGAACGGTCGCGCCGCCACCTGTTTTCCCGACGCCGACCTGGTCACCGCGTTGAAATAGCTGCACTCCTTGTGTCGCTTCCGGTGGCGGCGGCTGGCTGATCCTGGTCCAACAAACAGCTTTGCAAATGCTCGTTGCCGCGCCTGAAACCGCCGGATAAGGTGAGGCGGAACTGGATAAAAATCACCAGGACGACCGGTTCAGGGTCATAGTTCGATTAGGCAGGTGAATGCCAAACCCTGAGCCGGGAACTCAGGTCAACAAAAACAGGGAACAGTTAAAAATGATGATGGAAAAGTTTGCTCTACGCTCCCGCGTCCTGCTCGCCGGCGCAGCCATGTCCGCGTTGCTTCTGGCCGGCGCGCCTGCCTTGGCGGTCACGCCGGCCGACACGCTGGTCGAGGGTTTCGCCATCGACGACATCATCTCAATGGATCCGGGCGAGGCGTTCGAGCTGTCGACCGCCGAGGTCACCGGCAACACCTACGATCTTCTTGTCCGCCTCGATCTCAGTGATACGTCCAAGGTCAAGGGCGATCTCGCCGAAAGCTGGACTGTCTCCGACGACGGATTGACCTACACTTTCAAGCTCAAGCCCGGTCTGAAATTCGCCTCGGGCAATCCGATTACGGCGGCGGACGTCGCCTATTCGTTCGAGCGCGCCATCAAGCTCGACAAGAGCCCGGCCTTCATCATCGGCCAGTTCGGCATCACCGGCGACGACGTCACCGAGAAGGCCAAGGCCGTCGATGACACGACGTTCCAGTTCACCGTCGACAAGACCTATGCGCCGAGCTTCGTCCTGAACTGTCTGTCGGCAACCGTCGCGTCGGTCGTTGACGCCAAGCTGGTCAAGGAACATGTCGCCGCGGTGACGCCCAGCGCCGACTACAAATACGACAATGACTTCGGCAACGCCTGGCTGAAGACCGGCTATGCCGGCTCCGGCGCCTTCAAGCTGCGCGAATGGCGGGCCAACGAGGTCGTCGTCATGGAGCGCAACGACAATTATCACGGCGAAAAGGCCAAGCTTGCCCGCGTCATCTATCGCAACATGAAGGAAAGTTCGGGCCAGCGCCTGGCGCTGGAGGCTGGCGACATCGACGTTGCCCGCAATCTCGAGCCAAACGACCTCGACGCCATCGCCAAGAACGCCGATCTCACCACCACCAGCGCGCCGAAGGGCACGGTCTTCTACATCAGCCTCAATCAGAAGAACCCGAACCTCGCCAAGCCTGAGGTTCGCCAGGCCTTCAAACATCTTGTCGACTACGATGCCTTGAGCTCGACCATCCTCAAGGGAATCGGCGAGATCCACCAGACCTTCCTGCCAAAAGGCGTGCTCGGCGAGCTGGACGAAAATCCGTTCAAATTCGACCTCGCCAAGGCCAAGGAACTGCTCGCCAAGGCCGGCTTGGCCGACGGCTTCAGCGTCACCATGGACGTCCGCAACACCCAGCCGGTGACCGGCATGGCGGAATCGTTCCAGCAGACGCTCGGCCAGGCCGGCGTCAAGCTGGAGATCATTCCCGGCGACGGCAAGCAGACGCTAACCAAATACCGCGCCCGCAATCACGACATCTATATCGGCCAGTGGGGCCAGGATTATTTCGATCCGAACTCCAACGCCCAGACCTTCGCCAGCAACCCCGACAATTCGGATGAAGGCAAGACCAAGACCCTGGCCTGGCGCAACGCCTGGGACATTCCGGAGTTGACCAAGCAGACCGAAGCGGCCCTGCTCGAGAAGGATCCGGCCAAGCGCGCCGCAATGTACCAGGATCTGCAGAGGAAGATTCTCGAAACCAGCCCTTTCATCATCGTTCACCAGCAGCTGGAAGTGGCCGGCCTGCGCAAGAACCTTAAGGGCTTCGCGCTCGGCCCGAGCTTCGACACCAATTTCGTCGGCCAGATCTCCAAGGAATGATGCCGGCGGACGCGCCGCATGAGTACTGTTGAAAGCGAAGCGACGGCGGGCCGCGGCAGCGCCCGCGCCGTCGCGTCGTCGATCGCCCGTTTCCTGGTCATCGCAATAACCACCTATCTCGGTCTTCTCGCGGTGACCTTCTTCATCGGCCGGGTGATCCCGATCGACCCGGTGCTGGCGGTGCTCGGCGACCGGGCGCCGGCCAATGTCGTCGAGCGCACGCGTCGCGAGATGGGGCTCGACCTGCCGCTGATCGAGCAGTTCTACATCTATGTGAAGAATGCCCTGAACGGCAATTTCGGCACCTCGGTGCTGACCACCAATCCGGTGATGACCGACATTCGCCGCGCCTTTCCGGCGACGATCGAGCTGGCGACGCTGGGAACGCTGATCGGCGCATTGCTTGGTGTGCCGCTCGGCGTGCTGGCGGCGGTCCGGCGCGGCAGCATCATCGACCAGATCGTGCGCATCATCGGCCTGGTCGGCTACTCCGTGCCGATCTTCTGGCTGGGACTGCTGGCGCTGGTGCTGTTCTACGCCAGGCTGCAATGGGTGGCTTTTCCCGGCCGCCTCGACATCGTCTATGAATATACCTTCACGCCGATCACCGGCTTTTATCTCCTGGATGCGCTGTGGCAGCGGCAGTGGGATGTGTTTCGCGATGCCTTCCGCCACATCATCCTGCCGGCCTCGCTGCTTGGCTATTTCTCGCTCGCCTATATCAGCCGGATGACCCGATCGTTCATGCTGAACGAGCTTGCCCAGGAATATATCGTCGCGGCGCGCGCCAAGGGCCTGTCGGAAACACGCATCATCTGGGGCCACGCGCTGCGCAACGCGGCGGTGCCGATGGTCACCGTGATCGCGCTTTCCTATGCCGGCCTGCTCGAAGGCTCGGTGCTCACCGAGACCGTGTTCTCATGGCCGGGCATCGGCCTCTACATCACCAATTCCCTGCAGAACGCCGACATGAACGCGGTGCTCGGCGGCACCATCATCATCGGCTCGGTGTTCATCGGCATCAACCTGCTGTCCGACCTGCTCTATCGGGTGCTTGATCCGAGGACCAAAGTGAGATGAGCGTTGAGGTGATACAAAGCCGTCGCGACTGGCTGCTCAGCGAGCGGCCGGCGTCGCGCATGCAAGCCAGGCTCGGTCGTGCCTATGTCGCGTGGCGGCGCTTTTCCGCCAACCGGCTGGCGTTTCTCGGCCTGCTAATCATCATCGCTTTGCTGGTGGTCGCCGCCTTTGCCGATGTGCTGGCGCCCTATTCGCCGACATTCGGCGACCTCAAGGGCTCGCGGCTGCTGGCGCCAAGTGCAGAGCACTGGTTCGGCACCGACGACCTCGGTCGCGACATCCTTTCGCGCGTCATCTTCGGCTCGCGATGGACGCTTTACGTCGTCATTCTCGTCGCAGTCATCGCCGCTCCTATCGGCCTGCTGGTCGGCACCGTCGCCGGTTATGCCGGCGGCTGGATCGATGCGATCCTGATGCGTATCACCGACATCTTTCTCGCCTTTCCGAAGCTGATCCTGGCACTGGCCTTCGTCGCAGCACTCGGCCCCGGCATCGAGAATGCGGTGCTCGCGATCGCCATCACCTCATGGCCGCCCTACGCCCGTATTGCGCGTGCCGAAACGCTCACCGTGCGCAATTCGGATTACATCAAGGCCGTGCAATTGATGGGCGCCTCGCCGTTCCGCATCGTGCTGCGCCACATCATGCCGCTCTGCATCTCGTCGCTGATCGTCAGGGTGACGCTCGACATGGCCGGCATCATCCTGACCGCCGCCGGTCTCGGCTTCCTCGGCCTCGGCGCGCAACCGCCGCTGCCGGAATGGGGCGCGATGATCGCGTCGGGCCGCCGCTTCGTGCTCGACCAATGGTGGGTGGCCGGTGCACCGGGCTTTGCCATCCTCATCGTCAGCCTCGGCTTCAACCTGCTCGGCGACGGCCTGCGCGACGCGCTCGACCCCCGCAGTGGTGACCAATGAGTGGTGACCAATGAAGGGCGATCAATGAGCACGCTTCTCGAGGTCGACGATCTGCGCGTCACCTTCCCGACGCGCACCGGCCGGATCGAGGCGGTGCGCGGCGTTTCCTTCTCGCTCGGTCGCGAACGGCTCGGCATCGTCGGCGAGAGCGGCTCCGGCAAGTCGCAGACCGGCCGCGCCATCATGGGCCTGACCCCGCCGCAGGCCGAGGTCACGGCCAGCAAGCTTGCCTTTGACGGCATCGACCTGCTCGCGGCCTCGCCCCGCGACCGCCGGGCGCTGCGCGGCAAGCGCATCGCCATGATCCTCCAGGACCCGAAATATTCGCTCGATCCGGTGATGAGCATCGGCCGCCAGATCGTCGAAACGCTGCGCACGCATGAGAAGGTCGGCAAGGCCGAAGCCCGCGCGCGGGCGCTCGCCATGCTGGAGGCGGTGCAGATCCGCGATCCCGCCCGTGTCTTCGACCTGCATCCGCACGAGGTTTCGGGCGGCATGGGCCAGCGCGCCATGATCGCCATGATGCTGATCGCCGGGCCGGAGATGATGATCGCCGACGAGCCGACCTCGGCGCTCGACGTCACCGTGCAGCTCGACGTGCTCGGCATCCTCGACAGGCTGGTCAGCGAGCGCGGCATGGGCCTGATCTTCATCTCGCACGATCTGCGCCTGGTCTCGTCCTTCTGCGACCGGGTGATCGTCATGTATGCCGGCAAGGTGGTCGAGCAGCTCAAGGCGTCGGAGCTCGGCCGCGCCCAGCATCCCTATACGCGCGGCCTGCTCAACTGCATGCCGAAGATCGGCGCCGACCGCCACCCGCTGCCGGTGCTCGACCGCAAGCCGGAGTGGGCGGCATGACGGCAGCGCTTTCCGTCGACAGGCTGGAGGTGGTCTTCGATCGCTTTCGCGCGCTCAAGGGTGTCAGCATCGAAGTGCAATCCGGCGAATCCTTTGGGCTGGTCGGCGAATCCGGCTCCGGCAAATCGACGCTGCTGCGCGCGATTGCCGGCCTCGCACCGGCCGCTTCGGGCAGCATCACCGTCAACGGCAAAAAGCTCGGCACGCGCCGCGACAAGGCCTTTTATCGCGAAGTGCAGATGGTCTTCCAGGACCCCTACGGCTCGCTGCATCCGCGCCAGACCGTCGACCGGCTGCTGCAGGAGCCGCTCGCCATCCACGGCTTTGCCGATGGCGAGAAGCGCATCCAGCGGGCGCTGAACGAGGTCGGGCTCGGTACCGGCTTCCGCTTCCGTTATTCGCATCAATTGTCGGGTGGCCAGCGCCAGCGCGTGGCGATCGCGCGGGCGCTCATCCTCGAGCCGTCGATCCTGCTGCTCGACGAGCCGACCTCGGCGCTCGACGCTTCCGTTCAGGCCGAGGTGCTCAACCTCTTGGAAGAGATCCGGCGGCGGCGCAAGCTGACCTTCCTGATGGTCAGCCACGACCTCGCCATCATCACCCATATGTGCGAGCGGCTGATGGTGATGCAGAACGGCGAGGCGGTCGAGCATCTCACCGCGGGCGACCTCGTAGAGCGCCGCGTCAGCAAGGATTACACGCGCAATTTGCTCAGGGCGAGCGAGGGGTTTGTGCGGACGGCGTGAGTCAATCAGCTGTCCGCGTCGCGTTCCTTCGCGCCCCCCTCTGGCCTGCCGGCCATCTCCCCCACGGGTGGGGAGATTGGCCGCCACCACTGATTTCGCCAATCGCGAACGTTGTAGAAGGAGCGCCGTCGACGAAGCTGCCGATCTCCCCCTTGTGAGGGAGATGCCAAGTTTTGGCAAAGAGGGCAGGCCAGAGGGGGGCGCGAAGGAACACGACGTTAATGGTAGGCCCAATCGCCTGGCGGCGGTGCCAACTTGAGGAAAACGTGAAATAAGATCAGAACAATTCCCGGCAGTCATCCAACCGAGAACGGGCGCCGGCCCGGCGAGGGACATCATGAAGAATTCAGCCATTTCCGAACGCAAGAACCAGTCGATCTCGCGCGGTGTCGGCATGACCACGCAAATCTATGCTGACCGCGCCGAGAACTCGGAAATCTGGGATGTCGAAGGCCGTCGCTACATCGATTTCTCGTCCGGCATCGCCGTCGTCAACACCGGCCATCGTCACCCGAAGGTGATCGAGGCGGTCAAGGCGCAGCTCGACCGCTTCACCCACACCTGCCATCAGGTGGTGCCCTATGAGAGCTATGTCAGGCTGGCCGAACGGCTGAACGGCATGCTGCCGGGCAAATTCGACAAGAAGACGATTTTCGTCACCACCGGTGCCGAAGCGGTGGAGAACGCCATCAAGATCGCCCG
Organism: Mesorhizobium escarrei; assembly: GCF_935825525.1. Taxonomy (GTDB): domain Bacteria; phylum Pseudomonadota; class Alphaproteobacteria; order Rhizobiales; family Rhizobiaceae; genus Mesorhizobium; species Mesorhizobium escarrei. The sequence goes on along the minus strand of NZ_CAKXZT010000126.1, from coordinate 254,916 downwards.
CAACGCCACCGGCCGGCCGGCGGTCATTGCCTTTGCCGGCGGCTTCCATGGCCGCACCTTCATGGGCATGGCGCTGACCGGCAAGGTCGTGCCCTATAAGGTCGGCTTCGGCGCCATGCCGGCTGATGTTTTCCACGCGCCGTTCCCAGTGGCGCTGCATGGAATCACGGTCGCCGATTCGCTGGCCGCGCTCGACCGGCTGTTCAAGGCCGATGTCGATCCGGCCCGCGTCGCGGCCATCATCGTCGAGCCGGTGCAGGGCGAGGGCGGCTTCTACGAGGCGCCGCGCGACTTCATGACGGCGCTACGCAAGATCTGCGACCAGCACGGCATGCTGTTGATCGCCGACGAGGTGCAGACCGGCTTTGCCCGCACCGGAAAGATGTTCGCCATGGATCATCACGAGGTGGCGCCCGACATCACCACCATGGCCAAGAGCCTGGCCGGCGGCTTTCCGTTGGCGGCGGTCACCGGGCGTGCCGAAATCATGGATGCGCCGAACCCCGGCGGGCTCGGCGGCACTTATGGCGGCAGCCCGATCGGTGTCGCCGCGGCGCATGCCGTGCTCGACGTCATCGACGAGGAAAAGCTCTGCGACCGCGCCAACACGCTGGGCAACCGGCTGAAGCAGCGGCTGCAATCGATCCGCGACGACACCCCGGAGATCGTCGATATCAGAGGCCCCGGCTTCATGAACGCTGTCGAGTTCAACGATGTGAACAAGAGCCTGCCATCGGCCGAGATCGCCAATGCCGTCCGGCTGAAGGCGCTCGACAAGGGGCTGATTCTGCTCACCTGCGGCGTCTACGGCAACGTCATCCGTTTCCTGGCGCCAATCACCATCCAGGACGGCGTCATGAACGAAGCGCTCGACATCCTGGAAAGCTCGATCCGCGAGGTCCGCGCCGCCTGAGGTGATCTTTCCGGGCGTTGGCGCTGCCCCTCACCCTTACCCTCTCCCCGTGAAAAACGGGGAGAGGGGGACGCCAGCGTTGCGATCAGCCCCTTCTCCCCGTTCTTCACGGGGAGAAGTGCCCGGCAGGGCGATGAGGGGCAGCGCCGAGATCGACAATTGGCGGTCGGCACCGGCGGCGCAGGATATCGCCGCTCGCAACCCGGCATCACCTGAATATCAACATATCCTTATTCAGCGGCGCGGACAGGCTCTACCTGCTGGAAGGCGGCGAGCGCCGCCTTCAGTCCGTCCGGTCCCGTCGCAACCGTCTGCGGCGTCGGCGAGAAGCCGGCGCCGAGCATCTTGCGGCCAAGCATGTGGTCGCCCGGCCGATTGACCGACTCGATGCCGAGCAAACGATTTCCAGCATAATGGTAGATCGAAAATCTGTTCTCGTTGACGTCGCCCAGCACGACATGGCTGTCGCCTCCCGAAATCAGGCCGACCATCTGCAGCTTGATGTCGCCGATATCAGACCAGAACCATGGCACCGCCGCAAAGGCCTCCGCATGGCCGACAACGGTGCGCGCGGCAAGACGCGCCTGGTCGGTCGCATTCTGCACCGATTCCAGCCGCACATCACCGCCGGTGAGCCAGTGCCGGTAGGAGGCGACGTCGCCGATGGCGAGGATTTCGGGCACCGACGTGCGCATCTGCTGGTCGACGCGGATGCCGTTGGCGATTGTGATGCCGGCGGTCTGCGCCAGTTCGACATTCGGCACCACGCCGACGCCGATGATCACCATCTGCGCCGGCAGCCGCTCGCCGGATGCGGTGATTGCCGCCGAGACATGGCCGTTCTCGCCTTCGAGCCGCGCGATCGTGGTGCCGGTGAGGATGCGCACGCCGGTCGCTTCCAGCCGCTGCCGCACGTGGCTCGCGATGATCGGCGCCACCGCCCGGCCAAGCAGCCGGTCGACGGCCTCGACCACGATGACCTTGCGGCCGGCCGCTTTGAGCGTAGCGGCGATCTCCAGCCCGATGAAGCCGCCACCGAGGATGACGACATCATCGCTCTGCGCGCTCAATTCGCGGATCAGGCGTGCGTCGGCGAGCGAGCGCAGCGACACCACGCCTGAAAAATCCGAACCCGGCAACGACAGCATGCGCGGCCGCGAACCGGTCGCCAGGATCAGCCGGTCGAACGGCAGTGTGCCGCCATCTGATAGCTCCAGCCGGCGGCCGCCGGCATCGATGCGATCGATGCGGACGCCCGGCCGGTAGTCGATCGCGCTGCCGGTATAAAAGGCCTCGCCGCGCAGCGGCTGCGGTTTGGCCTCTTGATCCTTGATGAAGGTCTTCGACAGCGGCGGCTTGTGGTAGGGCGGTTCGTTCTCGTCACTGAGGAGGATCACGGGTCCGCCGTAGCCGTCCTCGCGCAGGCTGGCGCCCGCTTGCACGCCCGCATGACCCGCACCGACAATGACCACACCGTTTTTCATCGCAGCCCCAATTCCTCATCTCTCCAACACGTCATCCAAGTCTAGGACGTCTCGCCAAGTGGCGATTGTCTGACGCCGCCGCAAGACCACCTTTGTGGGTCGCACCCGGAATGGCGGTCTGTCAATCGTCTCGTTCGACGGCGGCACGGCAAATGCAGCTAAAGTTGATACTTGCAGTTTAGAATAATTCTAAACTGTTGTTTCAATTGGCTTTTCTTTCTGAAATCGGTTGACTTCCGGCACCTTCATCGCTTTATGGAAGCTTGCGCGTCAAGCGCATCCCTTTGATGTCTGGGCCTTGAACCCTTTCGATTGGAGGCATTTCGATGTCTTTCTTCCGCAAACCGCGCTATGCCGCGGCCTGTATCACGCCCAATGGCATGGACCTGCCTTGGCGCCGATTGCCTGCCGACGCGCCTTTGGCGCCGGCATTTCACTGAATTCCCGAGGGAGATGACAATCATGAGAGCGATGATCACGGCGCGATATGGCAGCAGGCTTGCAGCGATCGGCGCCACGGCGGCATTGACGGCGGCGATATTCGTGCTGCCGGCCAAGGCGGAAACCGACGCCAAGGCGGTCATCAAGACCTATTCCGATATTGCGCTCGCCAAATATGAAGATTCGCTGACCACGGCGCAGGCGCTCGACAAAGCCGTCGATGCGCTGCTCGCCAAGCCTTCGGTGGAGACGCTGGCTACCGCCCGCGAGGCCTGGAAAGCGTCGCGCGTTCCTTATCAGCAGACCGAAGTCTATCGCTTCGGCAACGCCATCGTCGACGACTGGGAAGGCAAGGTGAATGCCTGGCCGCTGGATGAAGGCCTGATCGACTATGTCGCCGAAAACTACGGCACCGAGTCGGACGCGAATGCGCTCTACACCGCCAATGTGATCGCCAACAAGTCGATAGAAATCGACGGCAAGAAGATCGACGCCACCAATCTTATTCCCGAGTTCCTCTCCGGCACGCTGCAGGAAGCCGGCGGCATCGAGGCCAATGTGGCGACCGGTTATCACGCCATCGAATTCCTGCTGTGGGGTCAGGACCTGCACGGCACCGGCCCGGGCGCCGGCGAACGGCCCTATACCGACTACGACCTCGCCAACTGCACCGGCGGCAATTGCGATCGACGCGCGCAGTACCTGAAGTCGGCGAGCGAGCTTCTGGTTTCCGATCTGCAGGACATGGTCAACGACTGGAAGGAAGGCGGCGCTGCCCGCAAGAACATTGCCGATGGCGAGCCGAAAGCCGGCATCTCGGCTATCCTCACCGGCATGGGCTCGCTGTCCTACGGCGAACTCGCCGGCGAGCGCATGAAGCTCGGCCTGCTGCTGCACGACCCGGAAGAGGAGCACGACTGCTTCGCTGACAACACCTACGATTCCCACCTCTACGATGCCGTCGGCATTCGTGCCGCTTATAAGGGCAGCTACACGCGTCTCGACGGCACGGTCGTCGAAGGCCCTTCGGTGTCCGACATGGTCAAGGAGGCCGATCCGGCGATCGACAAGGAACTGTCGGACAAGCTTGATGTCACCGTCGCCAAGATGGAAGCCATCAAGGCGCGGGCGCTTGGCGGTGAGGCCTATGACCAGCAGATCGGCGAAGGCAATACGCAGGGCAACGCCACCGTGCAGGCGGCGATCGACGCGCTGGTCGACCAGACCAAGTCGATCGAGCGCGCCGTCGGCACCCTGAAACTCAATGCCATCGCCTTCGAGGGCTCGGACAGCCTCGATGCGCCAGACAAGGTGTTTCAGTAAGGCGTCGATGCCCGGAGCTGAACCGAAAGTCCGCGTCGCGAAAGTTGAAATCGGTATCAGGCTCCACCTAAGAGAATAAGCCAAACGGCGCCGAGCACGCGCTGTCAGCCACACAGAGCAAATAATGCTGATCTGCCATTGCAACATCATCACCGAGAAGGAGATTGAGCAGACGATCGTCGGGCTGCTGGATCAGGATCCCTGGCAGCTTATCGTGCCGGCGAAAATCTATCATGCCATGCAGAAGCGTGGTCGCTGTTGCGGCTGCTTCCCAAATGTGGTCGAAACGATCATTCGGGTAACCGAAAATTACCACGCCCGCTCGGAGGCGAGCGGGGTGGATGTCGTTTCACACCTGGATCGCGTCAGAGGCCTGCGCGTCCAATACGGGAGCAGAACCCATGAAAGGCGAACAGCAGATCATAGAGCGGCTTAATGAGGCTCTGTTTCTGGAACTTGGAGCGGTCAATCAGTACTGGGTGCATTTCCGGCTGCTGGAGGACTGGGGATACGCCAAGCTGGCAAAGAAGGAACGCGCCGAATCGATCGAGGAGATGCACCATGCCGACCGGCTCGTGGCCCGCATCATCTTCCTTGAAGGCCATCCGAACCTGCAGTCGGTAGCACCGCTGCGCATCGGACAGAATGTCAAGGAAGTGCTCGAATCGGATCTTGCCGGCGAATATGACGCGCGCTCTGCCTACAAGCGGTCGCGCGAGATTTGCGAAGAAGCAGGCGACTACGTAACGATGAAGCTGTTCGAGGATTTGTTGTCTGACGAGGAAGGTCACATCGACTTCCTCGAGACGCAACTCGACCTGCTCGCCTCGATCGGCGAGGAAAAATACGGCCAGCTCAACGCCGCATCGGCCGACGAGGCGGATTAGGGACATGCGGGAATGCGGCGCCCCTTAGATTTCTTGCGCCGCTTGCGGCGGGCCGAGGATTACGGCCTGCCGTCCCAGCACAACCCGCGATACGGCTGGGTTCGCGGGCTTTCGATTGCCGTAGTGGTCGCGCTGACCGCCTCGGCGCTGGCCGGTGCGCCCGAACCGGCGGGCCTCGCCACCAGCCGTACCGATCTGACGCCGAAGGATCTGGCGCGCGTCATTGCCATCACCAGGCCGACCAGGGATTTTTCTAAGCCCGAACAGTTCGAGCCGATGCAGGGCGGCGCCGGCACGTCGCGGAAAGGCGCCAACAAGGACGCTTTCTCGCAATCTTCCGCCAGTATCACTTTCGAGGAAGAAGGCACGTTCAAGCTCGGCAATGCCCTTTTTCGCAAGAACTGGGTGTCGTCGCCCTCGTCGACCCAGGCATCGGACGGGCTTGGTCCGCTGTTCAACGAGCGGGCGTGCCAGAATTGCCATCTGAAGGACGGTCGCGGTCATCCGCCGGAAGCCGACAGCGGTACCACCTCGATGTTCCTGCGGCTGGCGCGGCAGGCGAGCACCGAGGAGGAGAAAGCAGCGCTGGCCGCCCGCAAGGTGCTCAACTTCCCCGATCCGGTCTACGGCTCGCAATTGCAGGAACTGGCCGTTCCGGGCCTTCGGGGCGAAGGCAGGATGCGTGTCGTCTATCAGGAGCAAAAAGTCACGCTGCCGGACGGCGCCGTGGTTTGGCTGCGCAAGCCGAGCTATTCGGTCGATGATCTCGCCAACGGGCCGCTCGATCCGCACACCACGCTTTCGCCGCGCTTGACGCCGCCGATGATCGGCCTCGGCCTGGTCGAGCAAATCGCGCCGGCGGACATTCTCGCCGATGCCGATCCGGACGATCGGGATCGTGACGGCATCTCCGGCAAGCCGAACATCGTGCGCGACGGCCAGACCGGCGAGTTGACGCTCGGCCGCTTCGGCTGGAAGGCGCAGACCCCTTCGATCCGCCAGCAAGCGGCGGACGCGTTCGCCGGCGACATCGGCATTTCGACGCCGGAAGTGCCAAACCACTGGGGCGATTGCACCGCGGCCGAAAAGCACTGCCTTGCCATGCCCAACGGCGCCCAGGAGCGCCTCGGCCCGGTCGAGGCGCCGCCGCCGGTCATGGACCTGGTCACCTTCTATTCGCAAAACCTCGCCGTGCCGGCGCGGCGCGACCTCGACAGGCCCGATGTGCTGGCCGGCAAGAAGCTGTTCTACGACATGGGCTGCATTTCCTGCCATACGCCGAAATTTGTCACCCGCCGCGGCTCGCCCAACAAGGCGCAGGCCTTCCAGCTGATCTGGCCCTATTCCGATTTTCTGCTGCACGACATGGGGCCGGGCCTCGCCGACGGGCAAGCGGTGGGCGATGCTAGTGGGAGCGAATGGCGCACGCCGCCGTTGTGGGGCATCGGTCTTACCCAGACCGTCAACGGCAACAGCTTCTTCCTGCACGACGGGCGGGCGCGCACGCTGACCGAGGCGATCCTGTGGCATGGCGGCGAGGGGCAGAAGGCGCGTGACCGTTTTGCCGCCGCCGACGCGCCCGATCGCGCCGCACTGGTCAAATTCCTGGAGTCGTTATGATGTCGAAGCGTCTGGCGGTTGTCATGGCTCTCCCGTTGGTCCTCGCCGGCGCATTGCTGGCGTCCGCAGCGGCGAAGGCTTCCGACGTGATCCAGCGCGCAATCGACGGCTTTGTCCGCCCCGCCTATGCGCGCCTGCATGACGATGCGGACAGCCTGACCAAGGCAATGCGAACGCTGTGCGACGCGCCTTCGCAGGACCGTCTCGATGCGGCGCGCGCCGAATTCTCCGGCATTGTGGACGCCTGGTCCGTCGTCGAGATCATCCGCATCGGACCGATCACGCAGGACAACCGGCTGGAGCGCATGCTGTTCTGGCCGGACCGAAAGAGCATCGGCCTGAGGCAGGTGCAGGCGGCGCTGGCCAGTAAAGACCGGACCGCCGCCGATCCGGCCCAGCTGGCGACAAAGAGCGTCGCCATGCAGGGGCTCGGCGCGCTTGAATTCGTGCTTTACGGCGATGGCGCCGAGCGGCTCGCCGGCAAGGACGATCCCTATCGCTGCGCTTACGGCGCGGCCGTCGCCGGCAACATCGAAACGATTGCCGCCGAGGTCAGCGACGCCTGGAACAAGCCCGACGGCTTTGCAGCACTTTGGGCCAATCCGGGGCCGCAAAACGCACTCTACCGCGACGGCACGGAAGCGGTGACCGAACTGGTCGGCGTCTTCATCAACGAACTGGAGATGGTCCGTGACGTGCGCCTGAAAGGTTTTCTGGGGAGTAGCCCGGAGGCCGACAAGCCGAAACAGGCGATCTACTGGCGTTCACAAAACACCACGCGTTCGCTGACCGGAAACCTTTCGGGCATGGACGCTCTGTTCCAGGCTTCGCAGCTTGGCGACGCGCTGTCGCCCGATGCGCGCTGGATGGCGGAATCGATCCACATCCAGCTCGTCAACGGCGCCGCCGACGCTACCGCCATCAGAGGCCCGATCGACAAGGCGCTCGCCGACCCGACGCTGCGCCAGAAGCTCGACCACTTCTCGCTGGTGACATCCAGCCTGTCGACCCTGATCGGCACCAGGCTGACCGCCGAATTCGGCCTGACCGCCGGTTTCTCGTCGCTCGACGGAGACTGAGCATGATCCCAAAAAGTTGCAGATTTTTTGGACAAGATCATGCGGATCGCAGGCTTTGGAGGTTGGCCGAAACGCCCATCGCTTCGTCATCCTTGGGTCTCCGCGACGGAGCTTCGCTCCTGCTCCGCCCAAGGATGACGAAGTTGGGAGGCTTCGGCCAATCTCGGACGTCTGCGATAGTCATAACGATCGGTCGGTGCTGCACCGTGTCGAGGAATGAGACCGGGTCCGAGAGGACCGTCTGTTGAAAACGCCTTTGATCGACCGCCGCGACTTCCTGAGGGCTGCCGGGGCAGGCTTTGTTGCCGCAATGGCGCCATCGGCATGGGCGAAGACGCTTAGCACGGACGCCGTCTTCGCCAGCGCTTTCGTCAAGCGCGACGGCAGCTATGGCGCGGCGATCCTGTCCGAGGCCGGTAAGGTGCTGCATGCCATCGATCTGCCCGCCCGCGGTCACGATGTCACCTTCGATCCGGTGTCAAAGCGCTCCGTGGTGTTTGCCAGGCAGCCCGGCACCTTCGCGGTGGTCTTCGACCACACCGGCCGCGACGAGCCGCTGATCATCGCCAGCGTCAGTGGACGGCATTTCTTCGGCCACGGCGTGTTTTCGACCGATGGTGCGCTGCTCTACGCCACCGAGAACGATTTCGACAGTGCCGCCGGCGTGGTCGGCGTCTATGACGCGCGTGCGAAATTCAAGCGCGTTGGTGAGTTCCCGACCTATGGCATGGGTCCGCACGAGCTGCTGCTGCTCGGCGACGGCAGGACGATTGCCGTCGCCAATGGCGGCATCGAGACGCATCCGGATTATGGCCGCGCCGAGCTCAATATCGCGACGATGAAGCCATCCTATGTTCTGGTCGACCGCCTTACCGGCGACCTTGTCGAAAAGCACGAATTGCCGCCGGCGCTGCACCAGCTTTCGATCCGGCACATGGATACCGACAAATCCGGCACGGTCTGGTTCGGCTGCCAGTACAGGGGGCCGGGCAGCGATCGTCCGCTGCTGGTCGGCCGCGCCGCGCGCGGCAAGGATCTGCAACTGCTCGACATGCCGCAGGACGTGCTGTCCGGCTTCAGGAACTACATCGGCTCGGTCGCCGCCAACCCCGCTGCCGGCACCGTCGCCGTGTCCTCGCCGGAAGGCAACTCGCTTGCGGTGATCGATGCGGCCAGCGGTCGGATCGTCGCCACCAACGCTTTGGCCGAGGTCTGCGGCGTGGCGCCCGACGGGGCGAGCTTCATGGCGACGACCGGCACGGGGCAAATAGCCCAAGCCGGCGGCGCGACACGGTCCGAGCCGGACTATGTCTGGGACAATCACATGCTGCGCATCGACCAGGCCGCATAGTGCGGCACTGGTTCATTGAGGATTGGGTTCGCCGAAAGTTGCCTCTTTTGGGCGAGGTCGAAGCGAAGCCGCCAAACGATTTATGCATTATCCCCTTGCAGGGATGAGCCATGGCAGGCACAGGGAAATTGTCTTTCGAACCCCCTGTGCCCCAAGCGGGTGCTCCCAACCGGCCGCCTCATGAAGTTGCTTGCCATCGATTGTGCCGCCAATCTCTGCGCCGCCTGTGTCTACGACGCGGCGGCCGGGAAGGAACTCGGCCGCTCGGTGCTCGATCTCGGCAAGAGCCATGCCGAACATCTGATGGCTGTGATCGAAGAGGCTTTGACGATCGGCGGCGCCGACTATGCCGGCCTCGGCGCAATCGCTGTCTCCACCGGCCCGGGCTCCTTCACAGGACTGCGCGTCGGCGTCTCGGCAGCGCGGGGCCTGGCGTTGGCGCTGAAAATCCCGGCAATTGGGGTGACGACGCTGGAAGCGCTGGCCGCGCAAGCGAAAGCGACATTTCCCGGCCGCGCCGTGCTGGCCGCGCTCGACGCCGGCCGCGAGGAGATCCATGCAGCACTTTACGACGAAGTGTCGGTTCTGCGCTATGGTCCGGCCGTGACGACGATCTCGCAAGCCGTCGCCATGGCGGTTGACAGGTCTCCGGTTCTGGCCGGCACGGCGGCCACGCAAATCGCCGCATCGGCCGGGCGCGCCTTCGACGTCGGCCCGACAAGTGCCACTGCGGATATCGCCATCTATGCCCAGCTGGCCGCTGCCAAGGGTGAAGGCGAAAAGCCGAAACCGCTTTATTTGCGCGGGGCGGACGCCAAGCCGCAGGCCGGGTTTATCCTGTCCAGGAAGAAAGCCGGGAAGAAAAACTGATGCGCATTCCTTTCCTCAAGCCGCGCCGCAGGGACTTTGCGCTCGAGCCGCTGACGATTGCCGACAGCGCGGCTCTGTCGGTGCTGCATCGCGAGGATTTCGTCCGGCCGTGGAGTGATGATGAATTCGCCGCACTGCTCGAACAGGACACGGTGTTCGGCTATGCCGCGCGCGAGACCGGCCAGGGTGCCAAGCCGCCGGTCGGTTTCGTGCTGGCGCGCCTGGCAGCCGGCGAAGGCGAGATCCTGACTGTCGCGGTGGCGCGCTCCCATCGCCGCCAGGGGCTCGGCTGGCAATTGATGGATGCGGTGCTGCGCGAACTGCATGCGCAACGCGCCGAGGCGCTTTTCCTGGAGGTCGACGAGACCAACGTCGCCGCGATCGCGCTCTACCGGCGTCTGGGATTCCGCGAGGTCGGCAAACGTGCCAACTATTACAGATCGCCCGAGCACGGGCCGACCGGAGCGCTTGTCATGCGCCGCGATCTTCGCTAGCGCTGCGGCCCGCAAATCGGAACCGATTTTCGGAAAGCACGATGCGCAGGTCGAGATGCGCAGATTCAAAGCGCTAGAGCGTGCTTTGGGCGTCCAGTTGGACGCGTCGCTCTAGCCAGAACTCGGGACAGGGCCAAGAGCGGATGATCGGAAAAATCAGGATCTTCCTGGCGCTGAGCCTCGTTGTCGTCGGCTCGTTGATCCTCGTGCCGTTGCAGATCCTGTCGATGAAGACCGGGCTCTGGCGCGAGACTCTCATCCTCAGGATCTGGCACCGGCTCATCATCCGGGCGCTCGGTATGCGCATCCATGTCAAGGGGACCTTGTCCAATCAGCGCCCGCTATTGGTTGCGTCGAACCACGTTTCCTGGACCGACATCATGGTGCTGGGGTCGATGGTCGACGTGACGTTCATCGCCAGGGCCGACATGGCCGGCTGGCCATTGATCGGCATGTTGTCGAAGTTGCAGCGCACCGTTTTTATCGAACGCGAGCGCAAACGTTCGTCGGGCGACCAGGCGAGCGAGATCGCCAGCCGCATGGCCAAGGGCGACGCCATGGTGCTGTTTGCCGAAGGTTCGACCAGCGACGGCAACATGATCCTGCCGTTCAAGAGCACGCTGTTCGGCGCCGCCTCGATCGCGATTTCGGAAGGGGCGGCCGAAAAGGTCTTCATCCAGCCGGTGGCGATCGTCTACACGCGCCTGCATGGCGTGCCGCTCGGCCGCAGGCACCGGCCGATTGCCGCCTGGATCGGCGACGAGGATTTGATGCCGCATCTCAAGGTGCTGATGGCGGAGGGCGGGCTCGATGTCGAAGTGTATTTCGGCGAGGCGGTCGCCTTCTCCAAGGGCTCCAGCCGCAAAGAAACGGCCAGGCTGATGGAAAGTCAGGTGCGTGATATGGTGCAGGCGGCGCTCGCCGATCCGCGCCCGAGCCGGTAAGCCGGAAAAGCTCCAGCGCTTTGCGCGTCCAAGGGAGGCGCGGCGCTGCAAAGCAGAATCGTCTGTTTTTTGTCAGGGAAAGGCGTTAGAAGCCGCCAGATGGAATTGAACACGATCGAACGGGACGACATCGATACTGCGACCGAAACTGCGGTCGCGCCGCCTGCCGCGAGCCGGAAGGTCTTCGTCAAGACCTATGGCTGCCAGATGAACGTCTACGATTCGCAGCGCATGACCGACGCGCTGGCCGCCGACGGCTATACTGCGACGGATGCGATCGGCGAGGCCGATCTGGTGCTGCTCAACACCTGCCATATCCGCGAGAAAGCCGCCGAAAAGGTCTATTCCGAACTCGGCCGCATTCGTGAGATGAAGGCCGAACGGGCTCGGGCCGGCCGCGAGATGCTGGTCGGCGTCGCCGGCTGCGTGGCGCAGGCCGAGGGCTCCGAGATCATCCGCCGCTCGCCTTCCGTCGATCTGGTCATCGGCCCGCAGACCTATCATAGGCTTCCGCATGTGTTGGCACGGGTGCGCGGCGGCGACAAGATCGTCGAGACCGACTACGCCATCGAGGACAAGTTCGAGCATCTGCCGCAGCCGAAGCGCGCCGAGATCATCAGGCGCGGCGTCACCGCGTTCCTGACCGTGCAGGAAGGCTGCGACAAGTTCTGCACCTTCTGCATCGTGCCCTATACCAGAGGCTCGGAAGTGTCGCGGCCGGTGGCGCAAATCGTCGCCGAGGCCGAGCGGCTGGCGCAAGCCGGCGTGCGCGAGGTGACGCTGCTTGGCCAGAACGTCAATGCCTGGCACGGCGAAGGCGAAAACGCCGAGGAATGGGGCCTTGGCCGCCTGCTTTTCCGGCTGGCCGAGATTCCCGGGCTGGCGCGGTTGCGCTACACCACCAGCCATCCGCGCGACATGGACGACGAATTGATCGGCGCTCACCGTGACTTGCCGGCACTGATGCCCTATCTGCATTTGCCTGTGCAATCCGGCTCCGACCGCATCCTCAAGGCGATGAACCGCAGGCATACGGCAAAAGACTATCTGACACTGCTCGACCGGATCCGCGCCGCACGGAGCGACATCGCGCTTTCGGGCGACTTCATTGTCGGCTTTCCCGGCGAGACGGATGCGGATTTCGAGGCGACGATGGACCTTGTCCGCCAGGTGAACTATGCCTCGGCCTTCTCGTTCAAATATTCGCCCCGCCCCGGCACGCCGGGCGCGGAAATGGCCGATCATGTGCCGGAAGCGGTCAAGGACGAGCGCCTGCAGCGGCTGCAGGCGCTGCTGCTGACCCAGCAGCAGGATTTCGGCGCCAGCCTGGTCGGCAGCACCATCCACACGCTGATCGAGAAGCCGGGCCGCCAGGCTGGCCAGAAGGTCGGCCGCTCACCGTGGCTGCAGCCGGTTATTGTTGATGAAAAGTCCGGCGAAATCGGTGAGATTATCCAGGTACGAATCACGAAGACGGGTTACAACAGCCTGTTCGCCGAATTGGCCTGAAGGTCTCGGCAGATGAGGAGAGACGGTTGAGCGCTGCGGAAGTGAAGAACCTGCCCCAGAACCTACCATCGGGGGCTTCGGATATGGCGCACATCGTTCTGACTTTCGACAATAACAAGCTTGCCAGCGCCCTTTATGGCCAGTTCGACGAGAATCTTGCCAGGCTCGAGCAGAAGCTTGGCGTCGATATCCGCTCGCGCGGCAACCAGCTGACCATCAAGGGCTCCGCCTCGGCCGCCGAGCAGGCGCGCCGCGCCCTGGATAATCTCTACGGCATTCTCCAGAAAGGCGCTGACATCGGCCAGTCGGACGTCGACGGCGCCGTCCGCATGGCGATCGCCGCCGACGACCAACTGACGCTGCCGACACTGGAGCGCAAGGGCAAGGTGTCCGCCGCCCAGATATCCACGCGCAAGAAGACGATCTATGCCCGCTCGCTCAACCAGGACGCCTATATGCGCGCGCTGGAGCGGTCCGAACTCGTCTTCGGCATCGGCCCGGCTGGCACGGGAAAAACCTTCCTGGCGGTGGCGCATGCGGCGATGCTGCTCGAACGCGGCATGGTCGAGCGCATCGTGCTGTCGCGGCCGGCCGTCGAGGCCGGCGAGCGGCTCGGCTTCCTGCCCGGCGACATGAAGGAGAAGGTCGATCCCTATCTTCGGCCGCTCTATGACGCGCTTTACGAGATGATGCCGGCCGACAAGGTCGAGCGGGCGATTGCCGCCGAGGTGATCGAGATCGCGCCGCTGGCCTTCATGCGCGGCCGCACGCTGGCGCACGCCGCCGTCATCCTCGACGAGGCGCAGAACACCACGCCGATGCAGATGAAGATGTTCCTGACCCGTCTCGGCGAGAATTCCCGCATGATCGTCACCGGCGATCCGACCCAGATCGACCTGCCGCAAAACACCAAATCCGGCCTCGTCGAGGCGCTCAGGATCCTCGACGGCGTCACCGGCATGGTGACGGTGCGCTTCAATGAAGGCGACGTCGTCAGGCATCCGCTGGTCGCCGAGATCGTCAAGGCCTACGACCGCGACGGCAAGCTGGCCCGGGGCCTGGGCGCCGAAGGCTAGAGCATCGGACCCAAAAGTGGGAACCGGTTTTGGGAGAATCCGATGCTCAAAAAAAAATAGCATCGGACCCAAAAGTGGGAACCGGTTTTGGGGCAATCCGATGCTCAAACAAGAAAACACAGCGGCGGCACGGCGTGAAGCCGAAGCTCGCCGCTCTGATGTGATGATGCGGCCTTATGGCTGATGACAAAAAATCTGTAGGCGGGGATCTTCCGGTTCCCGTCGACATCGATATAGCAGTCGAAGCGGGCGACTGGCCCGATGAGGCCGCGCTGACGCGGCTGGTCGATGGCGCCGTTGCCGCCGCGTTTGCCGAAACCGGCGCCGCCGGCCGTTCCGAGCTCAGCATCGTTTTTTCTGACGATGCCCATATCCGCAGTCTCAATGCGGGCTGGCGCGGCAAGGACAAACCGACCAACGTCCTGTCTTTCCCGGCTTTTCAGCTCGCCAAGGGCGGTCCGCTGCCGCCCATGCTGGGCGACATTGTGCTGGCCGCCGAGACGGTTGCGCGGGAAGCCGCACTGGAAGACAAGCCTGTCGACAACCATATCACCCATCTCGTCATCCACGGCCTGCTGCATTTGCTGGGCTACGATCACGAGACCGACGCCGAGGCCGAAGAAATGGAAGCCGTCGAACGCGCAGCACTTGCAAGGCTTGCCATTCCCGATCCCTACGCGTAACTAAAAAGATCAAATGACCGGACGACGATGAACGACAAACCAGAGACTGCCCGCCCAGACGCCGGCAGTGCGACCAAGCCATCCGAACAGACGGAAGAGGACTCTAGTCCGAGTACCACGACCGGCAGCTTCGCCAGCGAGTCATCGCCTGCCGGTCCTTCCCTGTTCGATCGCGTGCTCGGCCTGTTCAGGCAACGCAACGGCACCAGCCTGCGCGAGGAGATCGCCGACGCGCTTGCCGAAACGGCGAGTGATGCCGGCGCATTTTCGCCCGGCGAGCGGGCCATGCTCAACAACATCCTGCGCCTGCGCGAGGTTCGCGTCGAGGATGTCATGGTGCCGCGCGCCGACATCGAGGCGGTCGAGATCACGACGAACCTGGGCGATCTTCTGGGACTGTTCGAGCAGTCCGGCCATTCCCGCATGCCGGTCTATTCGGAGACGCTCGACGACCCGCGCGGCATGATCCACATCCGCGACGTGCTCGCTCACATCACCAAGATCGCCCGCGTCAGAAAGGGCAGGACGACCAGGAAGGCCGCCCCTGCCACGCTTCTTGATCTCGCCAAGGTCGATCTCACGCGCACCATCGGCGACCTGACCCTGATCCGCCCGGTGCTTTTCGTGCCGCCGTCGATGCTCGCCTCCGATCTGATGGGGCGGATGCAGGCGATGCGCACCCAGATGGCGCTGGTCATCGACGAATATGGCGGCACCGATGGTCTGGTCTCGCTCGAGGACATCGTCGAGATGGTGGTCGGCGACATCGAGGACGAGCACGACGAGGACGAGCCGATGATCACCCAGACCGGCGAGGGGGTGTTCGTCGTCGACGGCAAGGCCGAGATCGACGATGTCGCCAAGATGATCGGCGAGGATTTCGCCGCCGGCGAGCATGGCGAATATGTCGACACGATCGGCGGCATGATCTTCAACACGCTTGGCCGGGTCCCGGCCCGCGGCGAAGTGGTGCAGGCCATCCCCGGCTTCGAATTCCATGTGCTCGACGCCGATCCACGCCGCGTCAAGCGTGTGCGCATCGTGGAGACCCAGAAGGGCGAGCGCCGGCGGCGCGCCGTCCGCGCCGAGCAGGCTTGAAAGACGCCGCTCGCCCGATGACGGTCGAAATCCGTTCAAGCGCTCAACCTTGGGCTCAGGCATATTCTGCACTGGCCCGCGCGCCGCATTGATCTGGCTTGAAAATGCTTTCGGCTCGAGCAGAGCATGGTGGTCAGCGACGCTGACGGCAGGCTCGTCCATTCCGAGATGCGGTCGGTGACGCTCCGTTCCACGCGAGGAGGCTGAGCGGCTGGACGATTTGCAGATCGAAGGCTGGCACCGATCACGCTTCGTCTGAGTTTCAGTAATGGATGGGGCCGGTGCTCTAGGAGAATATCTGATGTCGTGGAAACTCGATGAGACCGTGGAAACGTCTGCGGGCGCTGTGGCAGCGGGTCGATTTGGTAGGGGGCCTGCGCTCGTGCTGGCTCACGGCTGGCCGTGGTCTTCATTCTCATGGCATCGGATTATTCCAGACCTTGCAAGGCGGTATCGTGTCCATTGGTACGATATGCCCGGATACGGGCGATCCGCCAAAGCCGCGGAGCAGCGCACCTCACTCGATGTGCAAGGAGAAGTATTCGCCGAGATGCTTGCGCATTGGGACCTTGAGCAGCCTATGGTCGTTGCCCATGACTTTGGCGGAGCGACGACGCTACGGGCGCATTTGCTGCATGGCTGCGACTTCGAGCGGTATGTCCTGATGAATGTCGTCGCCATGCGCCCTTGGGGATCGGAGTTCTTCGATCATGTCGGTCGCCATGTGGATGCCTTTCTGGGCCTGCCGCCGCATATCCACAGAGCGGTCGTGGAGGCATATATCAAAGAGGCGATCGCAAATGACCTCGATTCCGGAGATTTCGAAAAACTGGTCGAGCCGTGGCTTGCCGAGGAGGGACGAGGAAGCTTCTATCGGCAATTCGCGCAAGCCGACGAAAAATATACCGCCGAAGTCGAGCCGGCGTTCGGGGATATCAGGTGTCCGGTAAAGATAATCTGGGGCAAGGACGATCCATGGATCCCGCTGGAGCGAGGCGAAGCGCTTCATGCGCTGATCCCGCAGGCATCGTTCGAAACACTGCCTGGCGCCGGTCACTTACCGCAGCTCGAAGCCCCGGATCTCGTCCTGGAGCGGCTGAACGCATTTCTATCGCGCAAATCCTAGTGATATACCGGCACGCGATGCCTGCGCGACAATTCACATGCGACGCTTGTCTTGCCGGCGTCAGTCGCCCCACCTATCCAGCAGACCTTAGAGAGTTGAGGCTTGAGTCGTTCGTTCATCTATCCGGTGGCGTTTGGAGCGCGGACTGCGGCCTGATAAATCTTCTGCCGTGATTCGCACGACTCGGAAGCATCGATGAAGCGCCTGGCCGGCCGGATAATTCTGCTGTGGGGCTGGCGCCGCGCACTTGTGGCGTTTCTTGCCGGTGCGCTGGCGGTTCTTGCCCAGGCGCCTTACGATTTCTTCGCCGTCTGTTTCGTTTCGTTTCCGCTGCTGGTCTGGCTCCTCGACGGCGCAACCGGCGAAGCCTCCGATGGCTGGTTCCGGCATTTGCGGCCGGCCTTTGCCGTCGGCTGGTGGTTCGGCTTCGGCTATTTTCTCGCTGGCCTGTGGTGGATCGGCTCAGCACTTCTGGTCGAGGCCGACAGTTTCGCCTGGGCGCTTCCCTTCGCAGTGGTCGGAATTCCGCTGGCGCTCGCCTTTTTCTATGGCTTCGCGACAGCGGTTGCCCGGCTGCTGTGGAGCAACGACATCGGCCGCATCGCCGCCCTCGCCTTCGGCTTCGGCCTGGCGGAATGGCTTCGCGACTTTCTGTTCACCGGCTTTCCCTGGAATGCCGTCGGCTACGCGGCGATGCCGGTGCCCTTGCTTATGCAGAGCGTGTCGGTGACCGGCATGGTCGGCATCAACGCGCTGGCGGTCTTCGTCTTTGCATTGCCGGCCCTGCTTGCGGCGCGCCGGCATGTCCGCCTGGGGGCTGCACTGGTTGCCGTTCTCGTCGCGGCCCATCTCGGCTTCGGCTATATCAGGCTTGCTGCCAAGGTCGAGCCCGCAACCCGCGCAATCGACGTCCGCATCGTGCAGCCGGCCGTCGACCTCAGCGAAAAGTGGGACGCTTCGGTGCCCGACCGTATCTTCGCCACGCTGATGGGGCTTTCGGCCAAGGCGCCGGAGGCCGGTCATGACAAGCCGCAATTGATCCTGTGGCCGGAAACCTCCGTGCCGTTTTTTTTCGCCGAGCGTCCCGATGCGCTGACCGCGCTGGGAGAGATGCTTAACGACGGCCAGACGCTCATCGCCGGCGTCGTCCGGGAGGAGGGCGGGTCGGCGGAAAATGCCGACAGGCGGTACTACAATTCGGTAGTGGCAATCGACGACAAGGGTCAAATCGCAGATGCCGTCGACAAGGTTCATCTGGTGCCCTTTGGCGAATATCTGCCTTTTGCCGACCTGCTTGGCCGCTTCGGGCTCAAACAACTCGTCGCCGGGCCGACAACCTACGCGGCGGGCAATGAGCGGCACCCGATCGCGCTGCCCGGCGGCATCCGCGTGCTCCCGTTCATTTGCTATGAAGTCATCTTTCCCGATCTGGTGGCAGTTGACGCTACGTCAGCCGAGCTTATTGTGAACGTCACGAACGACGCGTGGTTCGGTGACACGCCGGGTCCGTACCAGCATTTCAGGCAGGCGCAGATTCGTGCGGTGGAGAACGGGGTGCCCTTGTTGCGAGCAGCCAATAACGGAATCTCCGCTGTCGTCGATCCGCGCGGACGCATTCTGGACGCACTGGCGATCGACGCACGCGGAGCCATCGATGTCCACGTGCCGATTTCCGATCAAGCCATCATTTCTTCCCGCCAAAGAAGCATTAACGGACTGATGATCATGGTGCTGTTCGCTCTCGCTGCTTTCACAATGAATGTAAGGCAACGGCTACGGGCGAATTGACAGTCGACACATTAGAAACTCATACTGTAACGGCCTGAAATTTCTCGAAGTCAGTACGTCGTTGTGTTGGGGCATTGGCCGCCGGCTTCGTTTGGGCAGAAAAAACACAAAAAGCCGGAAAAATTCGGCGAGGAAAAAATGGCAGAAGAAAACAAGAAGAAGCCGAATCCTATCGACATCCATGTCGGAAGTCGCATCAGGCTTCGTCGCAATATGTTGGGAATGAGTCAGGAAAAGCTCGGCGAGAACCTCGGCATAACGTTTCAACAGATACAGAAGTACGAAAAGGGGACCAATCGCGTTGGCGCCAGCCGTTTGCAGGCAATCGCCTCGATACTGGGCGTGCCTGTCGCATTCTTTTTCGAGGACGCGCCGGGCCAGGAGGCCGTGGGCAACCGCGGATTTGCCGAGGATGCATCAATGGCCTCTGCCGTCGAATTCTGCGGCAGTCCTGAAGGTCTTCAACTCAACCGGGCCTTCGTCAAGATCGCCGACGTGAAGGTACGCCGCAAGGTTATCGAGCTTGTGAAGGCGCTTTCCACCGACGAAGTCGATTGATTTTTGGCCGATTGACTTAGGCCGATTGATTTGGCGGCCGCTAAAGTCCGAAATGGCGAGGCCGTCATAGCGGGGCAGGAAAATTCTCGCGATCTCGCGCATCGTGGAATTGGCATCCCGCAGGCATGCCGAGAGCGGATCGATTTTGCTCGACACCCATGCTCAAAGTCTTTTTCATCAACGTGTTGAAGCTGAATACGCGTTGGGGCTGATGCATGTCGCAAAGGCATGCCCTCGGGCTTGAACCGAGGGTGCGCAACGATTTTGCGATGACGACATGCATAAAAACAAGAACTTAAGGCGCGTCGCATGGATCCGCTCAGCCACGACGCGCTTTAAGCACACTACAAGGTCACACTGGTACAACATAATAGCGCGATTTTCATGCCAGAATGGCCGCGCCGCTTGACGAGCGCCGCCCGGCACAGCTAACACGTGGCGCGCCAATCGGCAGCGTGCCGAGATTTTTTCAAGAGGGGACACCCGTGACGCGGCAAAATTATCTATTCACCTCGGAATCCGTAGCCGAGGGTCATCCCGACAAGGTCTGCGACCGTATCTCCGACGAGATCGTCGATCTGGTCTATCGCGAGGCCAGAAAGACCGGCATGGACCCCTGGAAGGTCCGCGTCGCCTGCGAGACGCTGGCGACCACGAATCGCGTCGTCATCGCCGGCGAGGTGCGCGTCCCCGAGACCCTGCTCAAGAAGGACAAGGCCGGCAACATCCTGATGGATGCCGCCGGTCATCCGCTCGTCAATCCGGCGAAGTTCAAGTCGGCCGCCCGCAAGGCGATCCGCGAAATCGGCTATGAACAGGCCGGTTTCCATTGGAAGACGGCAAAGATCGAGGTTCTGCTGCACGGCCAGTCGCCAGATATCGGCCAGGGCGTCGACAATGCCTCCGACCGGCAAGGCGAGGAAGGAGCCGGCGACCAGGGCATCATGTTCGGCTATGCCTGCCGCGAGACGCCGGATCTGATGCCGGCGCCGATCTACTACAGCCACAAGATCCTCGAATTGCTGGCCGCCGCGCGCCATGAGGGCGACGGCGATGCCGGCCGGCTCGGGCCGGACGCCAAGAGCCAGGTCACCGTCCGCTATATCGACGGCAAGGCGGCGGAAGTGACGCAGATCGTGCTGTCCACCCAGCACCTCGACGCCAACTGGGATTCGAAGAAGGTCCGCAACGTCGTCGAACCCTACATTCGCGAGGCGCTGGGCGACCTGAAGATTGCCGACAGCTGCAACTGGTACATCAACCCGACAGGCAAGTTCGTCATCGGCGGGCCGGACGGCGACGCCGGCCTGACCGGGCGCAAGATCATCGTCGACACCTACGGCGGTGCTGCGCCCCATGGCGGCGGTGCTTTTTCCGGCAAGGACACCACCAAGGTCGACCGTTCCGCAGCCTATGCGGCCCGCTACCTTGCCAAGAACGTGGTGGCGGCCAAGCTCGCCGATCGCTGCACCATCCAGCTTTCCTATGCCATTGGCGTCGCCCAGCCGCTGTCGGTCTATGTCGACCTGCACGGCACCGGCAAGGTCGATGAGGCAAAGCTCGAGCAGGCGCTGCGCACCGTGATGGACCTGTCGCCGTCCGGCATCCGCCGCCATCTCGATCTCAACAGGCCGATTTACGCCAAGACCTCATCCTATGGCCATTTCGGCCGCAAGGCCGGGCGCGACGGGTCCTTCTCCTGGGAAAAGACCGACCTCGCCAAGGCGCTCAAGGACGCACTCACCGAAGCGCCCGCCGAAGCAGTCGCGGCCTAGCCGCGGCGTCCATAGATCCGGAAGACATGGATCCGGAAGACATGGATCCGAAAGACCTGGATCCGCAAAACGTGGATCCGAAAGACCGGCCAAGCCGTGCGACCGAAGCATTTTTCGGTCGCCGGCGCGGCAAGACCATCCGTCCGCAGCAGGCGGCGGCACTGGAAAGCGGCTTCACCACCTACCGGCTCGATCTGGCGGCCGCAGCGCCGGCCGACTTGCGCAGCCTGTTCGAAGCCGATGTCCGCGCCATCCATCTCGAAATTGGGTTCGGCGGCGGCGAGCACCTGCTGCATCGGGCGACAGCGGCTCCTGAGACCGGCTTTGTCGGCGTCGAGCCTTTCGTCAACGGCATGGCCAAGATGATGATGGCGGTCAGGGAACGGCCGCTTGCCAATCTTCGGGTCTATGACGACGACGCCACGCGCCTGCTCGACTGGCTCCCGCGAGCCTCGCTCGACGGCATCGACCTTCTCTATCCCGATCCCTGGCCGAAGAAGAAACACTGGAAGCGACGCTTCGTCAGTCCGGTCAATCTCGACCGTTTCGCGCGCGTCCTGAAGTCAGGCGAAACATTCCGCTTTGCTTCCGATATCGACAGCTATGTGAACTGGACGCTGCTGCATTGCCGGGTACATGATGCGTTCGCGTGGCAGGCTGAAGAGGCAGCCGACTGGCATCGGCCCTATGAGGGTTGGCCGGGTACACGCTACGAGGCCAAGGCCGTTCGCGAAGGCCGTCGGCCAGCCTACCTCACCTTCGTCCGAAGATAGTCCTATTCAAAGCGCGCCTGGCGCGCTTTGCCGTCGACGAGGACCATGTCCTCGCCCCTGCGTCGCCGGACTTAAATCCGGCCGATCTTGTTGAAGGCGGCCGGATCCATGCCGAGATTGCGCAGATCGTGCGCGCGCGGCTTGCGGCCGGCTTCGACGGCCTGCGAAGCGGCGACGGCGCTGCCGAACACGGTGAAGAAATCGCCGATGGCCGAGAAAACCTTGCGGTTGGTCATGATTATGCCCTTTCGCCTGCTGCGATGGCTGATTGAATTTGTGCAGCGCAACATAGATAGGCGCGTACTGCCTGATATCACAGGGCCGTTGCCGCATGGCCGCCATGCGCCCTGTGCAACGCTGCCGCCCCCGACAGTTTCGCCCTACCCTGCATGCGGGCAACACATCTGCTTACGACACGGACTGCATGCGGACTTGAAACGACGGCCGCGATCGTCTATATCAAGCTCAAATTCTTGGTCGGTATGGCGAAGAGTGGGTCCACCCGGTCCCGCTCTTTTTTGTTAGCTTCCGGCCGCCGTGAAGCGACAGGAATAGAATGACGGCAACGGTACCCGACAGCGACGACCGCATCATCCGCGAAAGCGGCATCGATGCGCGCATCGCGCTGATCGTGCAGCCGGTGCTGCGTGCCATCGGCTTCCGCCTTGTCAGAGTGCATCTGACGGGCCAGAACGGACTGACGCTGCAGATCATGGCCGAACGCGAGGACGGCACCATGACCGTCGAGGATTGCGAAGAGGTCAGCCGGGCGGTGTCGCCGGCGCTTGATGTCGATGATCCGATCGAAAAGGCGTATCATCTCGAAGTGTCGTCGCCGGGAATCGACCGGCCGCTGGTCCGCAAGTCGGATTTCGCGACCTGGACGGGTCATCTGGTGAAGATGGAAACCTCGGTCCTCGTCGCCGACCGCAAGCGCTTCAAGGGCAAGATCGCCGAGAGCGACGCGGATGGCGTGCTGATCGAGCGCCACAAGGCCGCCTATGGCGAACAGCCGACGGTTCGCGTGCCCTACGATGCGATTGCCGAAGCACGGCTGATCCTGACCGACGACCTTATCCGCGACGCACTGTCGAAGGACAACAGGGCGCGCAAGGAAGCCAAGAAGCGCCGCGGCGAGCCCGAAGACGCGCCAGAGGGCGTAGAAGCGGGCGCGCAAGATGAAACCGAACAGGAAATGTGATTGGGCTGCCGGGCGCAAAGGCTCGGCAACAAGCTCGGGAGAAAAAAGATGGTTGTAAGCGCAAACAGGCTTGAACTGCTGCAGATCGCCGATGCGGTCGCGCGGGAGAAGTCGATCGACAAGTCGATCGTCATCGCCGCCATGGCCGATGCGATCCAGAAGGCGGCGCGCTCACGCTATGGCCAGGAAACCAACATCCGTGCCGACATCAATCCGAATACCGGCGAGATGAAGCTGCAGCGGCTGATGGAGGTGGTCGAGAAGGTCGACGATTATGCGACGCAGATCGCCATATCCTCGGCGCGCGAGCGCAATCCCGACGCGCAGCTCGGCGACTTCATTGCCGAACAGCTGCCGCCGATGGATTTCGGCCGCATCGCCGCCCAGTCGGCCAAGCAGGTCATCGTGCAGAAGGTGCGCGAGGCCGAGCGTGACCGCCAGTACGACGAGTACAAGGACCGTATCGGCGAGATCGTCAACGGCACTGTCAAACGCGTCGAATATGGCAACGTCATCGTCGATCTCGGCCGCGGTGAGGCGATCATTCGTCGCGACGAGCTGATCCCGCGCGAAAACTACAAATATGGCGATCGCGTCCGCGCCTATGTCTATGACGTGCGCCGCGAGCAGCGCGGTCCGCAGATCTTCCTGTCTCGTACCCACCCGCAGTTCATGGCGAAGCTGTTCACCATGGAAGTGCCGGAAATCTACGACGGTATCATCGAGATAAAGTCGGTCGCCCGCGATCCAGGTTCGCGCGCCAAGATCGCCGTCATCTCGCGTGACAGTTCCATCGATCCGGTCGGCGCCTGCGTCGGCATGCGCGGCAGCCGCGTTCAGGCGGTGGTCGGCGAATTGCAGGGCGAGAAGATCGACATCATTCCGTGGTCGCCTTCGGCCGCTTCCTTCATCGTCAACGCGCTGCAGCCGGCGGAAGTCGCCAAGGTCGTGCTCGACGAGGACGCCGAACGCATCGAGGTGGTGGTGCCGGACGACCAGCTGTCGCTGGCCATCGGCCGCCGCGGCCAGAACGTCCGGCTCGCCTCGCAGCTCACCGGCTGGGATATCGACATCCTGACCGAGCAGGAAGAGAGCGAGCGCCGCCAGAAGGAGTTCGTCGAACGCTCGGCGCTGTTCATGGATGCGCTCAACGTCGATGAGATGGTCGGCCAGGTGCTCGCCTCGGAAGGCTTCACCAGCGTCGAGGAAGTCGCCTATGTCGATGCCGACGAGATCGCCTCGATCGACGGCTTCGACGAGGACACCGCGTCGGAAATCCAGGCCCGCGCCCGCGAATATCTGGAGAAGATCGAAGCCGAGCATGACGAGAAGCGCAAGGCGCTCGGCGTCAAGGACGAGTTGCGTGAGATTCCAGGTGTGACCACCGCCATGATGGTGACGCTCGGCGAGGACGGCGTGAAGACGATCGAGGATTTCGCCGGCTATGCGGCCGATGACCTGACCGGCTGGAAGGAACGCAAGGACGGCGAGACGAAGGTATTCCCGGGTGTGCTCGCCAACCACGGCGTGTCGCGCGCCGATGCCGAGCAGATGGTTCTGGCTGCCCGCCTCAAGGCCGGCTGGATCACCGAAGACGAGCTTGCAGCCGAAGACGTGCCGGCTGACGAAGCCGTTGGTGCGTGAGGTGAAACCGCATCGCACACAACCCGCCCTTGGACGAGATGAACGATCGCACTTGCATCGTCACGCGCAGACAGGCCGAACCGGATGAGCTGATCCGTTTCGTCGTCGGCCCGGATTCGGCCGTCGTTCCGGATATCAAGAAAAACCTGCCGGGCCGCGGTTGCTGGGTGACTGCCGACCGCCTACATATCGACAAGGCGGCAGCGAAAAACCTGTTCGCTCGCGCCTTCAAGGCGCAGGTGACCGTGCCGACCGATCTCGGCGGCATAGTTGATGGGCTGCTTTCCAGATACGCTCTGGGCATGCTCGGTCTCGCCCGCAAGGCAGGCGCGATCGCGCTCGGCGCCACCAAGGTCGAGAGCGCGGTGCGTGGTGGGCTGGCGCTTTTCGTGTTGCATGCGACCGAGGCGTCAGATGACGGCGTCCGCAAGATCAGCCAGGCGCGACGGGCAACCGTCCACCTCGGCGGCCCCGCCATCCCTGCCTACAAACTTTTCTCCGAGGCCGAGTTGAGCTTGGCATTGGGGGGTACAAATGTGATACATGCTGCCGTTCTCGCGGGAGACGCGGGCAGGGCGGTCCAGAAGCGCATGGTTGCGCTCGACCGGTATCGGGGCGGTTCCCCGGACGATCTGGCAATGCTTGCGGCCGTTGCTGACGAAGATGATGCCGCAGAGGATGTGGAATGAACGATACGAAATCGGGCGACGACAAGACGCTGAGTGTTACGCCGAAGAAGACCTTGACGCTGAAGCGCCCCGGTACGGAGCAGGGCACCGTGCGCCAGAGCTTCTCGCATGGCCGCACCAAGGCGGTCGTGGTCGAGACCAAGAAGCGCAAGTTCTCGCTGCCCGGCGACAAGCCGGAGCCGGCCGCTGCTCCTGTGTCCGTCTTTACGCCGAAGCCGCAGGTCGCGGCAGCGCCGGTTGTGCAGGAAGCGCCCAAGGCGCCGCCGCCTCCGCCGCCGGTCGAACGCGGCGGCATGGTGCTGAACGAATTGTCGCGCAATGAGATGGAGGCGCGCCGCCGGGCCCTTGAGGGCTCGAAGGTGCGCGATGTCGAAGATCGCCAGCGCGCCATCGAAGAGGCAAAGCGCCGCGCCGAGGATGAAGAGCGCCGCCGTCGCGAGCGCGAGGAATCCGCGCGCCGCCAGGCCGAGGAAGAAGCCCGACTCCAGGCCGAGGCCGAGTCCCGCCGGCGTGCCGAGGAAGAGGCGCGCCGCCGTGCGCCGCTGGCAGCCGAACTGGCGACAGTCGACGACGAGGACGTCAAGCCGAAGCGCACCGGCGCCGGTGCCCCGGTGCGACGTCCGGTCACGCCCGAAGTGGCGCGTCCGGCCAAGCCGACCAAGGGCGAGGAAGATCGCCGCCGCGGCAAGCTGACGCTGAATGCCGCACTTTCCGATGAGGATGCGCGTGCGCGTTCGCTGTCGTCGATGCGTCGGCGCCAGGAGAAATTCAAGCGCGCGCTGCATAATGAACCGCGCGAGAAAGTCATGCGCGAAGTGATACTGCCCGAAACCATCACGATCCAGGAGCTGGCGCAGCGCATGTCGGAGCGCGCCGTCGATGTGGTCAAGTTCTTCATGAAACAGGGCCAGATCCTGAAGCCGGGTGACGTCATCGACGCCGACACGGCCGAGCTGGTCGCTACCGAATTCGGCCACACGGTTCGCCGCGTCGCCGAGTCCGACATCGAGGAAGGCCTCTTCAACATCGCCGATCGCCCCGAAGATCTCGAGCCGCGTCCGCCGGTGGTGACCATCATGGGCCATGTCGACCACGGCAAGACGTCGCTGCTCGACGCCATCCGCAACGCCAATGTCGTATCCGGCGAAGCCGGCGGCATCACCCAGCATATCGGCGCCTATCAGGTCGAGAAGAACGGTCACAAGATCACCTTCATCGACACGCCCGGCCACGCCGCCTTCACAGCGATGCGCGCCCGTGGCGCCCAGGCGACCGACATCGCAATCCTCGTTGTGGCGGCCGACGACAGCGTGATGCCGCAGACGATCGAATCGATCAGCCATGCCAAGGCGGCCGGCGTTCCGATCATTGTGGCGATCAACAAGATCGACAAGCATGACGCCGACCCGCAGAAGGTACGCTCGGAACTGCTGCGCCACGAAGTCTTCGTCGAATCGATGGGCGGCGAGGTGCTGGACGTCGAAGTCTCGGCGACCAAGGGCACCAATCTCGACAAGCTGCTCGAAGCGATCCTGCTGCAGGCCGAAATCCTCGACCTGAAAGCCAATCCGGACCGCACCGCCGAGGGCGTCGTCATCGAAGCCCAGCTCGACAAAGGCCGCGGCCCCGTCGCCACCGTGCTGGTCCAGACCGGCACGCTGATGCCCGGCGACATCCTCGTTGCCGGCAACGAATGGGGCCGGGTGCGCGCGCTGGTCAACGACCGCGGCGGGCAGATCAAGGAAGCGCCGCCGGCTATGCCGGTGGAAGTGCTCGGTCTGCAGGGAACCCCGCAGGCCGGCGACCGCTTCGCCGTCGTCAACAACGAGGCCCGCGCCCGCGAGATCACCGAATATCGCCAGCGTCTGGCGCGTGAGAAGGCGGTGGCCAAGCATGCCGGCCAGCGCGGCTCGCTCGAACAGATGATGTCGCAACTGCAGACGAGCGGGCTGAAGGAATTCCCGCTGGTCATCAAGGGCGACGTGCAGGGCTCGATCGAGGCGATCAGCGCGGCGCTGGACAAGCTCGGCACCGACGAGGTGCGTGCGCGTATCGTTCATGCGGGCGCCGGCGGCATCACCGAAAGCGATGTGTCGCTGGCGGAAACCTCGGGTGCCGCAATCATCGGCTTCAACGTTCGCGCCAATGTGCAGGCGCGTGCGGCGGCCGCGGCTGCAGGCATTGAGATCCGCTACTACTCGATCATCTACAACCTCGTGGATGACGTGAAGGCGGCGCTGTCCGGCCTGCTGTCGCCGGAGCGTCGCGAGACCTTCATCGGCAATGCGGAAATCCTCGAGATCTTCGACATCACCAAGGTCGGCAAGATCGCCGGCTGCCGTGTCACCGAAGGCAAGGTCGAGCGCGGTGCGGGCGTTCGCCTGATCCGCGACAACGTCGTCATCCACGAAGGCACGCTGAAGACGCTGAAGCGCTTCAAGGACGAAGTTGCGGAGGTTCCGGGTGGCCAGGAATGCGGCATGGCCTTCCAGAACTACGAAGACATGCGCGTCGGCGACGTCATCGAGTGCTTCCGCGTCGAGATGGTGACCAGAACGCTCTGAGTTCGAGCAACTTGAGTTCGAGCATCTACTGAGACCGGGCGGTGGTCGAAAGGCTGCCGCCCAAAGCTTATGAGACATGCGGCGCGGTCCCATCCCGTGCCGCACGATTTCAGGATAGAGAAAAATGCCCCGTTCAACCACGTCAGGTCCATCCCAGCGCATACTTCGCGTCGGCGAGCAGGTGCGTCATGCGCTGTCGGAAACCTTGCAGCGTCGCGAGATCCTCGATCCGTTGATCGAGAATTCCGTGGTTTCGGTCTCCGAGGTGCGCATGTCGCCCGATCTGAAGATCGCCACCGCCTTCGTCTCGCCGCTTGGCGCCAGTGATGCCGATGCGGTGGTCGAGGCGCTCAACAAGCATGCGAAATTCGTGCGCGGCCGCGTTTCCAGCGCGCTCCGGCAGATGAAGTACATGCCGGAATTCCGCTTCCGGCTCGACACCAGCTACGACAATTTCCAGAAGATCAACGAATTGTTGCACTCGCCCGAAGTGGCGCGCGATCTCGGCCCCGACGCCCAGATCGGCGACCAGATCAAAGACAACGACAAGGATGAAAAATAGTGGCGCGTCGCGGCAAGAAGAAGGGCCGGCCGATCTCCGGCTGGCTGGTGCTGGACAAGCCAGTCGGCATGGGTTCGACCGAAGCCGTCTCCAAGATCAAATGGCTGTTCCAGGCGGAAAAAGCCGGCCATGCCGGCACGCTCGACCCGCTCGCTTCCGGCATGCTGCCGATCGCGCTCGGCGAAGCGACCAAGACGGTGCCCTATGTCCAGGATGGCGCCAAGGTCTACCGCTTCACGGTTGCCTGGGGTGAGGAGCGTTCGACCGATGACCTCGAAGGGCCGGTGACGAAAAGCTCCGACCAGCGTCCGGCTGAAGCCGATGTGCTTTTGCTGATGCCGAAATACACCGGCGTCATCATGCAGACGCCGCCGCAATTTTCGGCCATCAAGATCGCAGGTGAGCGCGCCTATGATCTTGCCCGCGACGGGGCGACAGTCGACATTCCGGCGCGGGAGGTCGAGATCGGCCGCCTCGATCTGATCGAGCACAATGCTGACAGCAGCATTTTCGAGGTCGAATGCGGCAAGGGCACCTATGTCCGCTCGCTGGCGCGCGACATGGGCCGCGATCTCGGCTGTTTCGGTCACATCGCCGAACTGCGCCGGATCGAGGTCGAGCCGTTCACGCAGGAAGATTTCGTCACTATCGCCGAGCTGGAAGCCGCCCGCTTCGGCGAACAGGGCGACGAAGGTTTGGATTCAGCGGATACGGTGCCGGTCGACTTCGATTCCATCGACGCGTTTTTGGTCGACACATCAGCCGCGCTCGACTGCCTGCCGCAGATCGCGATCAGCGACGACGCGGCAACAAAGATCCGGCTCGGCAATCCGGTCATCATCCGTGGCCGCGACGCGCCGGTGGAAGCCGAGGAAGCCTGCGCCACTGCGCGCGGCAAGCTGGTCGCCATCGGCGCCATCGAGCAAGGCATGTTCAAGCCGAAGCGGGTCTTTGCCGGGTGAGTCCCGTCGTCTAATCTCGATCAGAGCTACATTCGAGGGGCACATGGCAAAGGCCGAGACGATCAAGAAGCGGGCGCCGGTGACAGCACGGCGGCCGCCGGTCGGCGCATCACCGGGGACACTGATCGCCGACCCTGCGGCGCGGCGCAGCGAACTGCGACTGACACTGATGTCGCCCGACAAATTCGAGACAATCGAAGATGCCAGCATCGACGACCTGAATGCTCATTGCAACGTATGGCCGGTCATCTGGCTCGACTGCACCGGTCTCGCCAACATCCCGCTGATCGAGGAGATCGGCCGGATTTTCAGCCTGCATCCGCTGGCGCTGGAAGACGTCGTCAACACCGGCCAGCGGCCCAAGGTGGATTTCTTCGAGGACCATGCCTTCGTCGTCGTCAGGATGATCGACGACGTCACCGCGCATCGCTACGAGCAGATCGCGGTCTTCTTCGGCAGGAACTTTGTCGTCACCTTCCAGGAGCGCGAAGGCGATCCGTTCGATCCCGTGCGCAAGCGGATCGAAAGCTCGATCCCCAACCGGCTGCGCGCACGCGGCGCCGACTGTCTCGCCTATGCGCTGATCGACGCCATTGTCGACAGCTATTTCCCGCCGATCGAGACTGCCGGCGAATTGGTCGACAGCATCGAGGACCAGATGCTGCGCGCGTCGGACAAGCACCAGATGCGCGGCTTCACGAGTTGCGGCGCGACGCCAATGTGCTGAAGGGGGTGCTTTGGCCGATGCGCGACGCGCTGGCGACGCTGATCCGCAACGACGTGCCCTATGTGAAGCCCGAGACCAAGATCTTCCTGAACGACACGCTCGATCACTCGCTTCGGCTCATCGAGCTGGTCGAAACCCAGCGCGACATGCTGACCGGTCTGATCGAGATGCATCTGTCGCTGAGCCAGGCACGAACCAGCGACGTCATCAGCTATCTGACGATTGTTTCGGTGATCTTCATCCCCCTCACCTTTCTCGCTGGCGTGTGGGGCATGAACTTCGATCCCGAAGCCTCGCCATGGAACATGCCGGAACTGAAGGCCCAATACGGCTATCCGGCAGCGCTCCTGTTCATGGCCCTTGTCGCGCTCGGGCTTGTCGCCTTCTTCAGATGGAAGAAGTGGCTTTAGCCGAAGCTAAATCTTCGTTTGTGCAGCAAAAAGCCGGCTTGTGAATTGGGCTGGTGTTTTTGCCTGAATTGCACTATACGCGCCGCAGCATCGTGCAATGCCACGTTGCTTGTACCGGCCCCTGCTGGACGACATCCCGGCCGAGGGCGTCCCGTTTCCTCAAACAGATAAGGAAAAACACGATGTCGATTACTGCCGAGCGTAAGAAGGAATTGATGGGTGAATTCGCAACCGCCAAGGGCGATACCGGGTCTCCGGAAGTCCAGGTGGCCATCCTTTCCGAGCGCATCAAGAACCTGACCGACCATTTCAAGGACCACAAGAAGGATAACCATTCCCGCCGTGGTCTGCTCGCTCTCGTCTCCCAGCGCCGCAGCCTGCTTGATTATCTCAAGCGCAAGGATGACGCGCGCTATCAGACGCTGATCGAGAAGCTCGGTCTGCGCCGTTGACGAATTGACCGGCGGGTTCTTTCGAGAGCCCGCCGGTCGCGCATTGGAGCAGTCCATTGCTCTAATGAAGGAAGTAGAGCGCCGCGCTTCGATCTGGACGCGCACATAGGACGCTCTGAAACTTTGAATTTGCGCAAGGCATTTCCGAGAGCCGCGGTTTTCGGGTCATGCGCAAAGGCCGATCGGATCGACTGGCCAGACCGGTTTCGAGATAGCACAGGGCCTTTCGAAACCGCCCATGGACGGTCATGGGGCAGGATTGCAGGATGCTCGCGCGGCACACGCCGATAACCGAGCTTCCCGTTGTCTTGCCCGTGGCTGCCCGAGAAACGAAGCCAAGGGAAAGGGGCATTCGCGCACGGTGAACGGCGCGGCCCTTTCCGCATATGAAGGACAAGACATGTTCAATCACCACAAAGTGGAAATCGAATGGGGCGGCCGTCCGCTCATCCTCGAAACCGGCAAGATCGCGCGCCAGGCTGACGGCGCGGTGCTCGCCACCTACGGCGAAACCAAGGTTCTCGCCACCGTCGTTTCGATGAAGGAACCGAAGCCCGGCCTCGATTTCTTCCCGCTGACCGTCAACTACCAGGAAAAGACCTATGCCGCCGGCAAGATCCCGGGCGGCTATTTCAAGCGCGAGGGCCGTCCGAGCGAAAAGGAAACGCTGGTTTCCCGTCTTATCGACCGGCCGATCCGCCCGCTCTTCGCTGACGGTTACAAGAACGACACGCAGATCGTTGTCACCGTCGTCCAGCATGACCTCGAAAACGACCCGGACATTCTGTCGATCGTCGCCACCTCGGCGGCTTTGACGCTGTCCGGCGTCCCTTTCATGGGCCCGATCGGCGGCGCCCGCGTCGGCTACATCAACGGCGAATATGTGCTCAATCCGCATGTCGACGAGATGCAGGAATCCAGGCTTGACCTGATCGTCGCCGGCACCTCTGACGCCGTGCTGATGGTCGAGTCCGAAGCCAAGGAACTCGGCGAGGATCTGATGCTCGGCGCCGTCATGTTCGGCCATCGCGGCTTCCAGCCGGTGATCGACGCCATCATCAAGCTGGCAGAAGTCGCCGCCAAGGACCCGCGTGACTTCACCGCGCCGGATTATTCGGCGCTTGAAGCCGAGATGCTGAAGATCATCGAAGGCGAGCTTCGCGATGCCTACAAGATCACCGACAAGCAGAAGCGCTATTCCGCCGTCGACGCCGTCAAGGCGAAGGTCAAGGCTGCGTTCGCGCCCGCAGAAGGCGAAGAAGCCAAGTATACGTCCGAGCAGATCGGCACCGTGTTCAAGGAGCTCCAGGCCAAGGTCGTGCGCTGGAACATCCTCGACACCGGTTCGCGCATCGATGGCCGCGACCTGAAGACGGTCCGCAAGATCGTCTCCGAAGTCGGCGTCCTGCCGCGCACCCACGGCTCGGCGCTGTTCACCCGCGGCGAGACCCAGGCGCTGGTCGTTGCCACGCTCGGCACCGGCGAGGACGAGCAATATGTCGATTCGCTGACCGGCATGTACAAGGAGAAGTTCCTCCTTCACTACAACTTCCCTCCCTATTCGGTCGGTGAAACCGGTCGCATGGGGTCGCCCGGCCGCCGCGAAATCGGCCACGGCAAGCTCGCATGGCGCGCGATCCGCCCGATGCTGCCGACATCTGACCAGTTCCCCTACACGCTGCGCGTCGTTTCGGAGATCACCGAGTCCAACGGCTCGTCGTCGATGGCTACCGTCTGCGGCACCTCGCTGGCGCTGATGGATGCCGGTGTGCCGCTGGCCAAGCCGGTCGCCGGCATCGCCATGGGTCTGATCAAGGAAGGCGAGCGCTTCGCCGTGCTCTCCGACATCCTCGGCGACGAGGACCATCTCGGCGACATGGACTTCAAGGTTGCCGGCACCGCCAACGGCATCACCTCGCTGCAGATGGACATCAAGATCGAGGGCATCACCGAGGAGATCATGAAGATCGCGCTGGACCAGGCCAAGGACGGCCGCCAGCATATCCTCGGCGAAATGGGCCATGCGCTGTCCGGCGCGCGCTCCGAACTCGGCGAATTCGCGCCGCGCATCGAGGTCATGCACATCCCGACCGACAAGATCCGCGACGTGATCGGCTCGGGCGGCAAGGTCATCCGCGAGATCGTCGAAAAGACCGGCGCCAAGATCAACATCGAGGACGACGGCACGGTCAAGATCGCTTCGTCCAACGCCAAGGAGATCGAAGCGGCAAAGAAGTGGATCCACACCATCGTTGCTGAGCCGGAAGTCGGCGAAATCTACGAGGGCACGGTCGTCAAGACCGCCGACTTCGGCGCTTTCGTCAACTTCTTCGGTCCGCGTGACGGCCTCGTCCACATCTCGCAACTCGCCAATGATCGCGTCGCCAAGACCTCCGACGTCGTCAAGGAAGGCGACAAGGTCTGGGTCAAGCTGATGGGCTTCGATGAGCGCGGCAAGGTCCGCCTGTCGATGAAGGTCGTCGACCAGGCCACCGGCAAGGAAATCGCCCGCGACAAGAAGGCCGAAGGCGAAGAAGACGCCGCCTGAGCGGATCTGACGAACCAATCGAAGCGGGCGCGCCGGAAGGTGGCGCCCGTTTTCATTTTCAAACAAAGCCAGCTGCGCTTCGAGATCGAAAAATGTCCGCCGAGCCGCTGAAGACACTGTTCCATCCGTTCGATGCCGAGGCTGTTTCCTTGCCGCGTAAGGGCGAGCGCGTCCTCTTTCTGGGCGCCGAACCGGGTTTTCGCCCGCCCGAAGGCTTCGATGCAGAACTGCATCTGGTGCAAGGCTTCCGGCCGCATTTTCGCGCGCTGCAGGGGGCGGGTTTCACCGTCACGCCGCGTTCGGAGGGCGAAGGTTTCGATTTGGCACTGGTGCTTGCCGGCCGTCATCGCGGGCAAAACGAATTGCGCATCGCCGAGGCGATCGAGTGTGTTAAGCCGGCCGGATCGATTGTCGTTGCCGGCGCCAAGGACGATGGCATCGCCAGCCTACGCAAGCGCATCGACGAGCTTGTGCCGCTCGATGGCCATTTGCCGAAACATCACGGCATCGCCTTCTGGTTCCATCGACCGGCCGATGCTGCGGCCGCAGCGGCACTTCGCGCCGCGAATCCAGCCCTTCTGGTCGAGAACAAGTTCCGCACCGCACCAGGCATGTTCTCTTTCGACAAGATCGATGCAGGTTCGAGATTGCTGGTCGACAATCTGCCCGGCGACCTGCGTGGCAGCGTTGCCGATTTCTGCGCCGGCTGGGGCTATGTGGCGGCCGAGGTCGCCGCCCGCTCGCCTGGCATATCGGCGCTCGATCTCTACGAGGCCGAGTTCGATGCGCTGGAGGCGGCGAAAGGCAATATCGGCAAAACAGCGGCGGAACCCGATTTCTTCTGGATCGATCTTTTGGGCGAGCCGGTCGAGCGCCGCTATGACGCCATCGTCATGAACCCACCCTTCCATCGCAGCCGGGCGGCCGAGCCGGAGATCGGCGCCGGCATGATCCGTTCCGCGGCGAACGCGCTGAAGCCGGGCGGGCGGCTGTTCATGGTGGCGAACCGCCAGCTTCCCTACGAGCCGGTGCTGGCGGCCGCATTCTCCAGCCATGCCGAGATCGCCCGCGACGGCATGTTCAAGGTTTTCGCGGCGCGCCGCTGAAGTTGCCGGCAAGGCCGTCGCATTTTTACCGGCCGAATTAATCCCGTCCGCTGTCGGTCCGCTTCAGCTCGTCGAGCGCCGGCATCGAGACGATGTGGTAGCCGGAATCGACATAATGGATCTCGCCGGTGACGCCCGAGGACAGATCGGACAGGAGATAGAGCGCCGAACCACCGACTTCGTCGATCGTCACAGTACGGCGCAGCGGCGAGTTGCGCTGCTGGTAGGAAAACATGTGGCGTGCGTCGGAAATCCCGGCGCCGGCCAGTGTCCGCACCGGTCCCGCGGATATGCCGTTCACCCTGATGCCGCGCGGGCCGTAGTCGTTGGCGAGATAGCGGACGCTGGCTTCAAGCCCGGCCTTGGCGACGCCCATGACGTTGTAGTTCGGCATGACGCGGACCGAACCGGCATAGGTCAGCGTGATCATCGAGCCGCTGTCCTTCATCAACGCGGCCGCATGGCGGGCGACCTCGGTGAAGGAGTAGCAGGAGATGACCATGGTGCGGACAAAATTGTCGCGGCTGGTGTCGGCGTAAAGGCCTTTCAGCTCGTTCTTGTCGGAAAAGCCGATAGCGTGGACGACGAAGTCCAGCCCGCCCCAGGCCTCGCCCAAGGTCTCGAACGTAGCGGCAACCGATGCGCTGTCCTCGACGTCGCAAGGCACGACCAGCGAGGAGCCGAGCTTCTCGGCGAGCGGCTTGACCCGGCGCCCGAAGGCTTCGCCCTGATAGGTGAAGGCGAGTTCCGCCCCATGTTCGGACAGTTTTCGGGCGATACCCCAGGCGATCGAATGGTCGTTGGCGACACCCATGACAAGCCCGCGCTTGCCCTTCATCAATCCGTCCATGGAAGGCAATCCTTATGCGGAATAGCGCTGGAAAATCAGCGTTGCGTTGGTGCCGCCGAAACCGAACGAGTTGGACAAGACAGTGTCGATCCTGGCATCGTCGATGCGCTCTCGCACGATCGGCATACCCTCGAATTCCGGATCGAGCTGCTCGATATGGGCACTCTCGCCGATGAAGCCGCCTTGCATCATCAGGATCGAGTAGATCGATTCCTGCACGCCGGCCGCACCCAGCGAATGGCCGGTCAGTGATTTCGTCGAGGTGATGAACGGCATGTTATCGCCGAACACCTCGCGGATCGCGCCCATTTCCCTGGAGTCGCCGACCGGCGTCGAGGTGCCGTGCGTGTTGATGTAGTCGACCGGCGAAGCGACGGTGGCCAGCGCCTGCCGCATGCAGCGCACCGCGCCTTCGCCCGAGGGCGCCACCATGTCGTAGCCGTCGGAGGTCGCGCCATAACCGACGACCTCGGCGTAAATCTTTGCGCCGCGCGCCTTGGCGTGCTCGAGCTCTTCCAGGACCAGCACGCCGGCGCCGCCGGCGATGACGAAGCCGTCGCGATCGACGTCATAGGCGCGCGAGGCGGCCGATGCCCGGTCATTGAACTTGGAGGACATGGCGCCCATCGCGTCGAACAGGTCCGACATCGTCCAGTCGAGATCCTCATGGCCGCCGGCGAAGACCATGTCCTGCTTGCCCCATTGGATCAGTTCGTAGCCATTGCCGATGCAATGCGCCGAGGTCGAGCAGGCCGAAGAGATCGAATAATTGACACCGTGGATCTTGAACCAGGTGGCGAGCGTCGCCGAAGCGGTCGACGACATCGCCTTCGGCACCGCGAACGGGCCGATGCGCTTGGGGCTGCCGTTCTTGAGCGTGGTTTCAGCGGCTTCGACGATGGTTCTGGTCGATGGT
This sequence comes from Mesorhizobium escarrei, assembly GCF_935825525.1. Classification (GTDB taxonomy): domain Bacteria; phylum Pseudomonadota; class Alphaproteobacteria; order Rhizobiales; family Rhizobiaceae; genus Mesorhizobium; species Mesorhizobium escarrei. The sequence continues at coordinate 218,493 of NZ_CAKXZT010000126.1, read as the reverse complement.
CCGCCCGATCCCATGACGATGCCGGTGCGCTCATTGGTGATGTCGTTCTCGCCAAGTCCAGCGTCGACGATCGCCTGGTCCATGGCGACGTGGTTCCAGGCCGCACCTTGCGACAGGAAGCGCATGGCGCGGCGATCGATCAGCGCCGAGGGGTCGAGCGTCGGCGCTCCCCAGACTTGGCAGCGGAAGCCGTGTTCGGCGAAGGAATCGGAGAAGCTGATGCCTGATCTGGCATCATGGAGCGAGGCCTGCACCTCGTTGGCATTGTTGCCGATCGACGACACGATGCCGAGGCCTGTCACTACGACCCGTCTCATTCGCAACTCCTTCCAGCGCATGAACCCGAAACCTGCCGGACAAGGATGCGCAAATTAAGTTCTACAGCTTCCTTTGCGCGTCCCGCGGACTCGCGGCGCTGCGCAGGCGCCGGTCAGGCGGCGGCAGATTGCTTGGACAGACCCACCTTGAGGTCCGTTGCTGCGTATATGGGTTCGCCATCCGCCTTCAGCCAGCCATCGGCGATACCAAGCACCAGCCGGCCGCGCATCACGCGCTTGAAGTCCACGCCATATTCTACCGTCTTGACCGACGGCGTCACCATGCCTTTGAATTTCACTTCGCCGGTCGAGAGCGCCATGCCCTTGCCCGGCTCGCCGAGCCAGCCGAGATAGAATCCCGTCAATTGCCACATCGCGTCGAGGCCCAGGCACCCCGGCATGATCGGGTTGCCGATGAAGTGGCAGGCGAAAAACCACAGGTCCGGCTTGATGTCGAATTCTGCGCGGATGAAGCCCTTGTCGAACGCACCGCCCGTCTCGCTGATTTCGGTGATGCGGTCGAACATCAGCATCGGCGGATAGGGGAGCTGGGCGTTTCCAGGTCCGAACAGCTCGCCGCGGGCGCAGGCAAGCAGTTCCTCGTAATCGTAGCTGGATTTCGAAACCGCCATCAATCTCGTCCCCCTAATCGTCCGGGCGGTAGCGCGCCCTTGTCGTTGGTTTCCTAACACAATCCATTTCCGGCCGGAAACCGGCGTTTGCGCTTAACCTGCCCGCCTGCCGGGGTCAATGCGCGCTATTGATCGTATTCGGCCGACAGAATATATGTCGGGGGATGTCCAGTTTCGGTCAATGTCCGTTTTTTGCCATTCTGGGCAGATATTGAGGCGAAACTTGAGCTTGGGCGGATAGATGGATCTGGGCTGCCGGAAGGAAAATGTCGCTGTGGACAAGCGGGTTCGCGAAGCTGGTCTGAGGCCGACGCGTCAGCGCATCGCGCTGGCCGATCTGCTTTTCGCCAAGGGCGACCGCCATCTGTCGGCCGAGGAACTGCACGAGGAGGCGGTCGCCGCCGGCGTGCCGGTATCGCTCGCCACCGTCTACAACGCCCTTCATCAATTCACCCAGGCGGGCCTTTTGCGCATCCTGGCCGTCGAGGGGTCGAAGACCTACTTCGACACCAACACCTCCGATCACCATCATTTCTACATTGAGGGCGAAAACAGGATCTTCGACATCGCCAGCGGTCCTGTCACGGTCTCCAACCTGCCGGAGCCGCCGGAGGGCATGGAGATCGCCAATGTCGATATCGTGGTCAGGCTGCGCCCCAAGCGCTCCGATTGACCCGCGCTTCATAAGGCCGCGAGATACCGTCTCGCCAGTATCGGCCTCTAAAGCGCGTCGCGTCTGGCCGGCCTCATGCGACGCGCTTCAGGTTGTTGTTTTTACGCATGTCGTTATCGCAAAACCGCTGCACACTTTTGCGCGACATGCGTTGGACCATGATCCCGAACCGGCAAGAAGAGGTCAGTTCTTGACCCGTTCGCCCGGATAGGCGCCCCAGACCAGCGACTGGGCGAGCCAGCCGGTGTGGCCATTGAAGGTCATTTCGCACCACTGGCCGTCACAGGACTTGATCGTGCCCATGGCGCCCGGCTCGACGATCGCGACGATGCTGGCGTCCTTTTCCGGGTCGTCGAGTAGGTTGATTCGGGCATCTTTGCCGCGCTGCCAGGGTGCTACGATCGCCGTGCGGCGACCTGAAAGCAGCGACTGGTTGATCCAGCCTTCCGAGCCGTCGGCATCGCGCACACGACGCCAGGTGTCGAATTCCTGGATGATCTCCATCGGCAGGCCGGGCTTCATATACATCCAGTCGACGGAATAGTTGACGCCTGGTCCGACGCGGGAGTTGACGCGGCCGGCTTTCAGGCTGACGAAGCGCGGCAGCGGCAGGCCGCTCGGCCCGAGCGTGACGCTCTGGGTCGGTGCTGCCGCATTCTGTGCCGCCACCTGCGGGGAATAAAGGAGAGCGCCGAGAAGTGCTGAGAGGGCCAGGCGGAGCGACGCGAAACCAGACACTTTCGTTCCTTTCGGCGCCGGCTCAACGGCCCTGGCGCGCCTTTTTCTTTGTCTTCGGCGGAACCTCTTGTTACATGAAGAACTGGCACCGCGACCGGCCTCCAGTTTCGCCTGTCTTGGTTAAAGAGGTCTCAACGAGGTCGGGTTTGAGGAAACAATGGTAGGCAGAAAAAGGCCCCTCGTCGTCATCACGCGCAAGCTGCCCGACCCGGTCGAGACCCGCATGCGTGAGCTGTTCGACGCCCGGCTGAATGTCGAAGACAGACCGATGACGCAGCCGGAACTGGTCGCGGCGGTCAAGGAAGCCGACGTGCTGGTGCCGACCATAACCGACCATGTCGACGCAGCGCTGATCGCCCAGGCCGGCGACAATCTCAAGCTGATCGCCAATTTCGGCAACGGCGTTGACAAGATCGACGTGTCGGCAGCAGCGAAGAAGGGCATTACCGTCACCAACACCCCGAACGTGCTGACCGAAGATACGGCAGACATGACCATGGCGCTGATGCTGGCGGTGCCACGGCGGCTGGCGGAAGGCGCCAATGTGCTGACCAGCGACAAGAAATGGGCCGGCTGGTCGCCGACCTGGATGCTTGGCCGGCGTATCTGGGGCAAACGCCTCGGCATTGTCGGCATGGGCCGCATCGGCACCGCCGTCGCCCGACGGGCCAAGGCCTTTGGCCTGTCGATCCACTATCACAACCGCCATCGCGTGCTGGCCGCGGTCGAGGATGAGCTGGAGGCGACCTACTGGGAAAGCCTCGACCAGATGCTTGCCCGCATGGACATCATATCGGTCAATTGTCCGTCGACGCCGGCGACCTTCCATCTGCTTTCGGCGCGGCGGTTGGCGCTTCTGCAACCGTCCGCTTACATCGTCAACACGGCGCGCGGCGACATCATCGACGAGGACTCTCTGGTCAAGCTGATCCAGGACGGCAAGATCGCCGGCGCCGGGCTCGATGTCTACGAGCATGAGCCGGCGCTGAACAGCAAATTGCTAAAGCTCGCCGCCAAGGGCAAGGTCGTGCTGTTGCCGCATATGGGGTCGGCGACGCTAGAAGGCCGGATCGACATGGGCGAGAAGGTGATCATCAACATCCGCGCCTTCTTCGATGGCCATCGGCCGCCGGATCGCGTGCTGCCACTGCGGACGTGACCGGCTGGCATTTTAAGTTAGCGCAGGCTTACGAAAGCACCTTGCGCATGGTGATCGAGGTCGGTCGGTCATAGCCACTGTGCGCCGTCCGTTCCGTTTCGCGAAAGCCAAGGCGGGCAAAGGCCGCCTGATTCCCGGTCAGTTCGATCCGCGTCTGAAGCTCGATCGCAGGCTTGCCGCGGTTGCGGGCAAGGTTCTCGACAGCTTGCATCAGCCGGCTGGCAATGCCTTGTCCCTGAAAGTCCGGTTCGACCGCGAGCTTTCCGACATAGAAGTCGTTGGCCCGCTCCAGGACAAAAACGCAGCCGACAATCCCGCCGTCCTTCAGCGCCGCAAAGCCCGTCTCTTGCCGGGCCCTGTCCCGGAGATTTTCGACCGTGAGCCGATGCGCCGAGGATGGCGGATCGATGACGCCGTCCATGGAAGCGAAGGCGCGCATGATCAGCGCCAGCACCTCGTCCCAACGGTCGAAATCGGCCGGAAGCTGCGCGACAGAAACCAGGCTGCCCAAAATCTAGTTGCTCCAAGATCTAGATGCTCTTGTAGCGGATCGTGTCGAAGCGCGCGGCCAACGCATCGTAAAGCAGCAGCCGGCCGACCAGCGGCTCGCCGATGCCGGCGATCAGCTTGATCGCCTCCATGGCCTGCAGCGTGCCGACGACGCCGGTCAGCACGCCGAGCACGCCGGCCACGGCGCAGGATGGCACCAGGCCCGCCGGCGGCGGTTCCGGGAAAAGATCGCGATAGCTCGGATTCGGCCTGCCGTCCGTGCCGGTCTCGAACGGTTTCAGCACGGTCACCGAGCCGTCGAAGCGGCCGACGGCGGCATGGACCAGCGGCCGCTTTTCCGCGGCGCAGGCGTCGGCCACCGCATAACGGGTTTCGAAATTGTCGGAGCCGTCGACGACGATGTCATAACCGGAGATAAGGGCAGCGGCGCTGTCCGCCGTCAGCCTGAGATTGTGCAGTTCCACGGCGACGTTGGGGTTGATGCGGGCGATCGCCGCTTTCGCACTGTCGGTCTTCGCCATGCCGACAGCGCCGGTGCCGTGGATCACCTGTCTTTGCAGGTTCGACAGCGAGACGCTGTCGTCATCGACGATGCCGAGTGTGCCAACACCGGCTGCGGCAAGATATTCAAGCACCGGCGCTCCCAGCCCGCCGGCGCCGATGACCAGGACTCGAGCCCGCTTCAGTCGCTGCTGGCCGGCGCCGCCGATCTCAGGCAGCACGATGTGGCGGGCGTAGCGTTCGAGTTCTTCGTCGGTGAGCGCGGTGGTGATCATCGCCCGATCATATAGCGGGACAAAAACCTTGTCAGGCGCCAATGCGTGTTGCCAAAGCCTGCCATCGAGCTTGGCCATCGGGTGCGCAGCAGTCGAATAGTGAATAGTGAATAGTGAATAGTGAATAGTGAAATAAGGGTGCTCTCACTATTCACTACTACTTTTGGTTGGCCCAACCGTGCCGTGATCGACGGTCAAAAACTGCGCGCGTCCCTTGAGACTGGAAAACAGCGCCGCATCGGTTCCGGTCATGAAAGCCTGGCAGTTCAGCTCTTCGAGGATCGAGAACAGCGCGGCGCGCCGGCCCGCGTCGAGATGGGCGGCGATCTCGTCGAGCAGCAGGATCGGCGTCATGCCCGACATCTCGCCGGTCAGCCGGGCATGCGACAGGACCATGCCGACCAGCAGCGCCTTCTGCTCGCCGGTCGAGCAGAGTTCGGCCGGCATCGCCTTTGGCCGGTGCCGCACCACGAGATCCGACCGGTGCGGGCCGTCGAGCGTGCGCCCGGCGGCGCGGTCGCGATCGCGAGCTTCGGCGAGAGCGCGGCGGAACCGCTCCTCGACATCGACAGCCGCGCTGGTTGCGACCTCGCTTTCCAGCGCGCCGGACAGGCCGATGTCGGCTTGCGGAAACGGACCGGAGCTTGGCAGCCTGTCGATCATGGCGGCGAGCAGGCGCACCAGTTCGGCACGCGCCGCGGCAATCGCGACACCGGTTTCGGCCATTTGCGTCTCGATCGCATCGAACCAGGCGCCGTCGCGCGAGCCTTCGGCGAGCAGTCGATTGCGGCCCCGCATCGCTTTTTCATAGTCGAGCGCGCGCTGGCCGTGGCCCGGATCGATCGCCAGAACCTGCCGGTCGAGAAAGCGCCGGCGATCTGCGGCCGGCCCGGTGAACAATGCATCCATCGCCGGTGTCAGCCAGACGACGCGCAACCATTCCAGCATGTCCTCCGCCGAACGCGCCGCCGCGCCATTGATCCGCACCCGCCGGCCGCCCTCGCCGGCGGCGTCGCCGCCTGCAATGCCAGTGCCGATCTCGACCGGGCCGTCCGGCCCATCGAGCCGGGCATGGATGGCGAAGCCGCCGTCGCCGCCTTCGCGCGCCACGTCGGCATAAGGCGCACGGCGCAGGCCGCGCCCCGGCGTCAACAGGGAAATCGCTTCCAGCAGGTTGGTTTTGCCGGCGCCATTGTCACCGGAAAAAATCACAGCGCCGGGATCGAGGTCGATCGACAGCATTGCGTAATTGCGGAAATTGGTAAGCGATAGATTACTTAAATGAGTCTGCTGGTCGTGCTCAGGCTGCTTCGCAACTCCGGTCATGACAGCAAAGATGGCCTCGTTCCGGCCTATACCCGCATTGGCATCAGCACGTAAAGCGTGGTTTCGTCGGCCATGTCGTGGATCAGCGTTGGCGAGCCGGCATCCGCCAGCATGAATTTTGCCTCGGTGCCGGTCAACTGGGCGGCGACGTCGAGCAGATACTTGGCGTTGAAGCCGATTTCGATCGCGTCGGACGAATAGTCCGCGGCCAGTTCCTCGGTGGCGCTGCCCGAATCCGGATTGTTGACTGCAAGCGTGACCTGGCCTTCTCCAATCGAAAGCTTCACCGCCCGGCCGCGTTCGGACGAAATGGTCGAGACGCGGTCGACGGCGGCGGCGAAACTCTGGCGGTCGATGATCAGCTTCTTGTCGTTGCCGGTCGGGATCACCCGCTGATAGTCCGGGAAGGTGCCGTCGATCAGCTTCGAGGTCAAAACGACACTGCCGATGGTGAAGCGGATCTTGGTGTCGGACAATTCGGTGGTCACGGCGATATCAGGGTCATCGACGAGCTTTTGCAATTCGCTGACCGTCTTGCGCGGAATGATGATGCCCGGCATGCCTTCGGATCCTGCCGGCGCGTCGATCTCGGCGCGCGCCAGCCGATGGCCGTCGGTCGCTACCGAGCGCAGCTTCAGCTTGCCGTCGGCGTCATGCGTGTGCAGGTAGATGCCGTTCAGGTAGTAGCGCGTCTCTTCGGTGGAGATGGCGAATTGGGTCTTCTCGATCAGTCCCTTGAGCGCGACCGAATCGAGCCGGAAGATGTGCGAGAACGATCCAGCCGAAAGCTCCGGGAAATCGGATTGCGGCAGGCATTGGAGGCGAAAGCTCGAGCGGCCCGAGGTCACCGTCATGGCGTTGCCGTCCTCGTCGGTCTTCAGCATGACCTCCGCGCCGTCGGCGAGCTTGCGCACGATGTCGTAGAGCAGATGCGCCGGAACCGTGGTCGCCCCGCCGCGCTCGACCTTGGCGGGCGTGGCTTCGGTAACCTCCAGATCGAGGTCGGTCGCCTTCATTTCAAGGGTGGCGCCTTCGGCGCTCAACAGCACGTTCGACAGGATCGGTATGGTGTTGCGCCGCTCGACCACGCGATGAACATGGTTGAGCGACTTCAGGAGATTTGACCGTTCCAGGATAACACGCATGACGAAACAGGCTCACTTGAATGAATGAGCGGGTCTCCGGCAAGCGGCAACCCGCGAAAGGTCTGAACAGGCTCAGAATCTGCACAAACTGACAGGAAAAAACCTGTAAACGCAAGCCCGCGCTGCGGGTTCGGGCCGGTTACGCGGGCTTTCTTGGGATAAATTGGCGAAGCCCGCAAGCCAATGCTTGTCGCCCAAAAGCATGCCCTCGGCCTGACCCAAGGGTGCGCAGCGGTGTTGCGGCAACGACGTGCATAAAACAACAATTTCAAGCGCGTCACAGCCGTCCGGGCCGGTCAGGCCTGATCGTTGATCAGTCTTCTCAGCAATTCGAGCTCCTGCGCCAGCGTGTTGTCGACGCCCGAAAGATCCTCGATCTTGCGCACGGCATGCAATACCGTCGTATGGTCGCGGCCACCGAAACGCCGTCCGATTTCCGGCAAGGAGCGCGGTGTCATCACCTTCGACAGGTACATCGCGACCTGCCGCGGCTTGACGATGGTGCGGGTGCGCCGGTTGGACAGAAGTTCCGTCTTCGACACATTGTAGTGGCGCGCGACGATGCGCTGGATGTCCTCGATGCGCACCCGCTTCGGCTCGCCGGAACGATAGATGTGGCCGAGGATCTCGTCGATGCGGTCGATGGTGATCTGCGGTTCGAACGACTGGCGGAACAGAAGCTGGTTGAACGCACCTTCAAGTTCGCGCCCGCTGCCGGTCACCGTGCGAGCGACATGGTTGAGGATCTCCTCCGAGATGTCGAGCGATGCGTCGTCGGCCTTGGCGGTGGCAAGGCGCAGCTTGAGCATGCCGATCCGCATGGCGAAATCCGGCGCCGACATTTCGAGCGCGACGCCGCCGTTGAGGCGCGAGCGGACGCGGGGCTCCAGCGATTCCAGTTCCGACGGCGGCCGGTCGGCGGCGACCACCACCTGCTTGGCGCTGTCGAGCAGCATGTTGATCAGATGGCAGAATTCATGCTGGATCGACTTGCCTTGCAGGAACTGCATGTCGTCGATGATGAGGAGGTCGATGTCGCGCAACTGTTCCTTCAGCGTCAGCGCGTTGTTGTCGCGGATCGCGGTGGCAAACCGCCACATGAAATATTCGGCCGTGAGGTAGACGACGCGCGACTTCGGATTCTGCTTCAGCGATTCCGCCGCGATCGCCTGCAGCAGGTGCGTCTTGCCCAGCCCCACCGTCGCGTGCAGAAAAAGCGGATTGAAGCGCACCGCGCTCGACTGCGATTCCGCCACCGCTTTGGCGGCGGCGAAGGCCACCCGGTTCGACGGTCCTTCGATGAAGGAGCCGAACGTGTAGCGCGGGTCGAGCGGCGAGCCGAGCACATTGTGCCGGAACTCGGTCTCGGCAGGCATTCCCGGGCGAGGTGCCGGTACTCGCTCCACCCTGCCTGGGCCCGCTGTTCCCGCGGCCAGCGCCGTTTGCGCTTGCCTGGTCATCTTGCGCGCCGGGGCCACTTCGGGCTCGACGCCGTTGCGCCCCGGACGGGTAGCGGTGCGCACGACGATCTCGATCTTGAGGATTTCAGGATCCTCGTGTTTCCACAGCTCGGCGATGAGGTCGAGGTAGTGGCCGTTGATCCACGAGCGCAGGAAGGCGGTGGGCACCGAGATGCGGACAATGCCCCGGGACGCCTCGGCGACCTTCATGCGTCCGAACCAGCTCGAATAGACTTCGGTTCCCAGACGCGCCTTCAACTGAGCCTTGACCCGGTCGAACTTTTGTTCCGCGTCGATGGAAGCCGACATAGCGTCCCCTCCGGTTACGGTCCCAGGGAATGGGAGGTCGCCCGTAAGCTCCCTTTCGATGCCGCTCTGCATGATCGAGTTCCTTGTCCTTTTGTACCTTTTTCCGCCGGGAATGCGCCTCCTGCATCCATGTTTCCGGCGACCGTGTCCTCGCAGCGACACCATCGCCGCCGCCGGCAGATGATGTCGCCTCATTGTCCGGGAACCGGCGCCGGCTCCTCGGAGCCAGCCCGCTTTGGTCATGTCAGGGCAATACAATTCCGCCCGGCGAAACGCCGGCGCGTCATTGATCTGCCATGTACAATTACGCCATTCCCCTACCGTATCGAAAAGGCAAACCAAACCCGTACGCGGAGATGATCCACGTCATGAATTCTGCCACTTTTGTGCTGGCCGATTCAGGCTGGGTTAAGGGCCAACCGCCCGTCCCTCTCGATAGACAGACCTTAGCGAAATCGCTGTGGATAGGGCAAGGCCACGACTAACGGATTTTTAAGGAATGTGGTTAGCGCAAACGGGTTCGGAGCCTGCGTTGCACTGGCTTGTTTTGACAAACCCATTGTGATTCAAACCCTTTTCCGGCGAATATGAAAAAGGCCGCCTCGCACGAAATTTTATGAAATAATTTTCTTGACAGGCAATTGTCCCCCATCCCCCGCACCCGATGTGAACAAGCTGTGGATGACCGTCCGCAACCTTTTGAAAAATAAAGGTGATTTTTGACTGTTGATATTTTCGCCGCGAACGCTTTCAGCGGCTGCGCCTGTCAGCCGGCATGTATATGCCGGCAAAGCATTTCGAACTTCGAAATCGTGCGGAGTGTTGCTTGCGGGCTTTCTTTTTAAGTACTTGCCGGCAAACGAAAAAACCCGGCACGAGCGGCCGGGTCTGAAAACGACAAGTTTAATAAAGGTATATTAGGCCGACAACACCTTGAGTCGCTGGGCCAAGCGCGACACCTTGCGGGATGCCGTATTCTTGTGCACCACGCCCTTGCTCGCGGCGCGCATCAATTCCGGCTCAGCCACCTTGAAAGCAGCCTGCGCGGCAGCCTTGTCGCCCGAGGCGAGCGCCTCTTCGACCTGGCGGATGTAGGTCCGCACGCGCGAGCGGCGGTTCTTGTTGATCGCCGTGCGGCGGGCGATCTTGCGCGTTGCCTTTTTGGCCGAGGAGGTATTGGCCATGATGCCTCTCTTCTGATCTGGTGGGCGCATGCGGGATGCCGCAAGGCGCAAAAAACAAACGGGCAGCCACAGGGCCGCCTCGGTTGGTGCGGCTTATAGTTCAGCTTTTCCGGTGCGTCAACGCTGCTTCGCTTTCTTTTTGGCCGCTGCCGTCGCTCGCTTCTGGCCGGTGTCGTCACGATCTATCGGTTCGAGAAATTTGGCTTCCGCTTCTCGACAAAGGCCGCCATGCCTTCCTTCTGGTCATCGAGCGCAAACAGTGAGTGAAACAGCCGGCGCTCGAACCGCAGCCCCTCGGCCAGTGTGGTTTCATAGGCGCGGTTGACGGCCTCTTTCGCCATCATCACCGACGGCAGCGAAAAATCGGCTATCTTGGCCGCCGCCTTCAACGCCTCCTCGAGCAGCTCGCCGGCGGGCACGACACGCGACACCAGGCCGCAACGCTCGGCTTCCGCCGCATCCATCATCCGTCCGGTCAGGCACATGTCCATCGCCTTCGACTTGCCGACGAAACGGGTCAGGCGCTGCGATCCGCCCATGCCCGGCATGACGCCGAGCGTGATCTCGGGCTGGCCGAACTTGGCGTTGTCAGCGGCGATGATGAAATCGCACATCATCGCCAATTCGCAGCCGCCGCCGAGCGCATAGCCGGCCACCGCCGCGATGACAGGCTTGCGCGCCCGGGTGAGCTCTTCCCAGCCGACAAAGAAATCCTGCACATAGGCGTCGACAAAGGAGATCGCCTGCATTTCCTTGATGTCCGCACCTGCCGCGAAGGCTTTTTCGGAGCCAGTGATGACCATCGCGCCGATGTCGGCATTCGCGCAGAAGCCGTTCACGGCCGCGACCAATTCCGCCAGGACCTGCGAGTTCAGCGCATTGAGCGCCTTCGGCCGGTTCAGCGTGATCAGCCCGACCTTGCCGCGGGTTTCCACGATAATCGTTTCATAGGCCATGACTGTATCTCCTCACTCGGTCGTCTAGCTTACATCAGGCGTCCCACACTCGGCATCCAGCTCACACCCTGGCACCTGGCTCACACCCGCACCTAAGTCACACCCGCACCTAGCTCACAACTGACAGGTCCGGCAATAGAAGGTGGAACGCCCGCTTTGCACGATGCGCTCTATATGGCCGCCGCAGCCGTGCTTGGAGCAGGCCCCGCCCTCGCGATCATAGACCGCGAACGAATGCTGGAAATAGCCCAGAGACCCGTCAGTCTGCACGTAGTCGCGCAGCGACGATCCACCGGCGGCGATCGCATCGGCGATCACCGCGCGGATTGCTTCGGCCAGAGCGTCGCGCTGCTGTTTGGCCTTCTTTCCAGGCTTTGCGATGGTGCCCGCCTCGCGTAACGGCGACAGGCCGGCGCGCCACAGCGCCTCCGACACATAGATATTGCCGAGCCCGGCGATCAGCCGCTGATCGAGAAGTGCTGCCTTTAGCGGCGACTTCCGGCCTTTCAGCAGCGAGGCGAGCAGCTCGCCGTCCAACGCATTGCCTGTCGGCTCGACGCCAAGCCCCGCCAGCATCGGATGCGTGTCAGGCGTCCCTTCCGAAAACAGCATGAAGCCGAAACGGCGCGGATCGTTGAAGGTCACCCGGGACCGGGCGCCTTCGGGAGAGACGATATGGAAGACGACATGGTCGTGCACCGCGCTCTTCGGGCGCTCGTGATAGAACGCGCCCAACATTTCGCCGTTATCGGGCATGTCATCGGTCGTTTCGATGCGGAACGAACCCGACATGCCGAGATGACAGATCAGCACCGGACCGCCTTCGAGATGCATCGTCAGGTATTTGGCCCGGCGGCCGAGCGCCGTAATCGTCTTGCCGGTCAGCCTCTCCAGGAATTTTTCGGGAAACGGAAAGCGCAAATCGGGCCGGCGCGCCTCGACGCGGGCGATGCGGGCGCCTTCCAGAACCGGCTGCAGGCCCCGCCGCACCGTTTCGACCTCAGGCAACTCGGGCATGGCCACCTATCTCTGCATAGAACGAGGTGCCGTGACGGCCGCGTCCCAAACCAAGATGCTCGGCGACGGTTTCACCGATGTCGGCGAACGTCGTTCGAAGCCCGATGTCGCCGCCAAAGCCTGGTCCGGTGCCGATCACCGGAATGCGTTCGCGCGTATGATCGGTGCCGTGCCAGGTCGGATCGTTGCCATGATCGGCTGTGAGGATGAGAAGGTCGCCTGCCTTGAGCCGTGCAAGCGCCTCCGGCAGCCTCCGGTCGAAGGCCTCGAGCGCGGCGGCATAGCCGGCAACGTCGCGCCGATGGCCGAACTCGGTGTCGAAATCGACGAAATTGGCGAAGACGAGATCGCCGTCGCCCGCGTCATCCATCGCGCCGAGCGCCTTGTCGAACATCGCCATGTTGCCGGCGGCCTTGCGCACTTCCGAAATGCCGCGATGGGCGAAGATGTCGCCGATCTTGCCGACCGCGATGACCCGGCTGCCGCGCGCCGTCAGCCGGTCGAGCAGGGTCGGTTCGGGCGGCGGCACCGAATAGTCCCGGCGGTTGTGCGTCCGTTCGAAGCTGGCGGCGGCTTCCCCAATGAAAGGCCGCGCGATCACCCGTCCGATGTTCAGCGGATCGACCAGCCTGCGCACCACCTTGCAGAATTCGTATAGCCGTTCCAGGCCGAAGTGAACTTCATGCGCGGCGATCTGCAGGACGGAGTCGACCGAAGTGTAGCAGATCGGCTTGCCGGTGCGGACATGCTCCTCGCCGTACCGCTCGATGATCTCGGTGCCCGGAGCATGGCAATTGCCAAGAATGCCCGGCACCTCTCCTTCGCGAATGATCGCCTCGGTCAGGTCGGCCGGAAAGGCGGGAACCATGTCCGGGAAATAGCCCCAGTCGAAGCGGACCGGCAGGGCGGCGATTTCCCAATGGCCTGACGGCGTGTCCTTGCCGCTCGAAATCTCCTGCGCCGCGCCGTGCAAGGCGGAGGCAAGCTGGACCTTGCCGCCGGTGTCGAAGCAGAATCCTGTCGCGGTTTTCGCCGCGTGGCCCAGACCGAGCGAGAGCATGTTGGGTATGAAAAGCGGGCCCCTGCGCAGCCCCTCGCGATCCGCCCGGCCTTCCGCGCAGGCTTCAGCGATGTGTCCGAACGTGTTGGAACCGGTGTCGCCATAGCGCTCGGCGTCGGCCGCGCCGCCGATGCCGAAGGAATCGAGAACAAAAAGGAAGGCGCGCGCCATCGCAGGGATTCATTACTATCGTTTGTCTGTCTGCCCAGACATAGGCGGCCGCGCCGCCATTGGCAATTCGGAACCAGCGCTGTGTGCACGACCGGGCGCGACAGTTGAGATATGGCCGGCATCGGCGTGGATCGACGAAGAAACGAGCGGGAACTCACATGCGACATGCGTTGAAGGCGTCCGCGGCCATCGTTCGCCTGGTGTCAGGCAAAGACCCGAGGATCGGAGTCTTTTAGCAAGTGCTGCAATCAATGGTCGGGCTCCTGCGGGGCCTGAGATAATAAGTTTCGCCCATCGATATCGAGTTGAAAGCCGAACTGAAGCCAAGCCGCTGTTCACTGTCCGCCGACCAGGTGATGATCGGCTCGTATGCGAGATTGCTTTCGACGCGAATGAGAAACGTGCCCTTGACGTTGAGCGTCGGTGCAACCGTGGTGACGGAGTTTTTGGCGGCGCCGGCGCTGAAGGCGCCGCCGACCATCTTGCGTGACCAAACGACCAGCACCTTCGGCGTCGGTTCATTCGTGACCTCTATTGCGGTGATGATGATTTCCGGGGTCGATCGGTTGTACGGCTGAAGGGTGGAGTTGCCGATCTGCATGATCGCATCGAGTTCGGCTGGCGTGATGGCCTGCTGCTGGGTAACGAGATCCGCCACCATGCTGCCGATGCGACTGACTTTCTTGCTGGTCTCGATGGCTTGCGAGGCTTCCATGGTCAAGAAGTACATGATCAGCAGGACGGGCACGATAAAGGCAAACTCAACCGCCGCGACACCGCGGCGATCACGGCAGAACCGGATGGCTTTCGCGCAGATCCCAGCGGTCCTCATGTGTGCCCCCGCACGCCCCATGCTATCGTCCTTTTCCCACCCAGCGGTTTGCGTTTTCAGTCGTCGAACGGCTCGTTCTTCCAGGTCATCGATGCGAAATGCAGCGTGTTGCCGTCTTTCAGATTGGCCATCGACTTGGCCATGAAATCGGTCATGACGGGCCATTTGTAAAAAACCCGCAGCATGTTTATCGATTCAGCCAAGCCTGGGGATACCGTAAAAGTCGCGGGAGTCGTGCCGGTCAGCGCGATTTCGCCGTCTTGGATCTTGAAGCCCGCCTGGGCTGCGGCGGCGAAGCTCGGATAGGCGCGCAGATCCACTTCCAATCCGGGGCAGTCCTTGGCGACCATGATCTCCAGCCGGGTGCAGATCATGGTCTTCAGCGTGGCCTCGGTTACGTTGGCCTGCCTTACCTGGCCCGTTCGTAGCTGGCGCGCGACATCGTCGGTAATATTGGCCATCACCTCTTGCCCGGCAAATGAAATGCAGCTCTCCAGTATGGCAAAGACGAGGAGCGCAAACGGCACCGCAAGCATCGCGAACTCCAGAGCCGTGCTGCCGCGCCGGTCGGCAAGGAAGCGCGTGGAAAGGCTTGATCGTCCTGCTTTGCTCATGTCTCGTGCCTGCCAATCCCTGAGGGGGTGTCGGAGGCAACATTAGCGCAAACCCATTGAAGTGCGGTTTGGATGATCGTTAAATTCGACGGGAAGGTTTTAACAGGCCGATAACCGAAGCGGCATTTTCGGCGAGACGAAACAGTCGGGTCGCTTACTGGCCGGCGCTCATCTCGGCTTCCGAGGCCTTCTCCGCATCGCTTTTGTACGAGCTTTCGCAATACGGCGTACAGGACATGGTCTGTATTTCGGCACGTCGATAGATGCGCACCGACGACGCGCCCTGTCGCACGACGGTGATCTGCTCGTCGACGATCGGACGACCCTCTTGATCGAGGACGACGAGATTGGTGACGCCGAAGCCCTTGCCCGTCAGCACGATCGTCGAAGCATCCTGCACCGAGGCGTCGGCGATCGCCGGATTGCCGACGACGATCGTATCGGCGGCGCGCGACAGTTTGACGATCTTTGCCTGGTGCATCGTGACCTCGATGCCGGCGCCGGCCTTGGCCGGCACGACAAGAGCCGTGGCGGCAAGAAGTGCTGCAATCGGAAAGGACGATCTCGGCCCGGTCATTGAAGCGCTCCACAGCGGCAAATTGCTCAACGGAACATGAACGACATTGGTGAACCAACGGTTAAGCGGAGGAGGGCCGTCAAAACGTCGGGCTCGGCACCTTATCGCCTGGAGCGGTCCGCCCCTTTCCCAGATCGCTAATCGCGCCTTTCGCAGCCTGCCGTTCCAGTCGGGCCCATGGGCGTCGCTTAGTTCACGGTTAACCACGCAATGTCATCGAAGCCGGAAAGGAATCGGTAAGGCTGTTTATTAAGCCGATTGAAAGAGCTTCTCCATAGATTGGCAGCATCCGATCAGCCACCAGAGAAGTTGACGGAATTGCTGTAACACCTGGAGTAGGAGCTCTCGAATGTCTAATCTCATTGCACGTTTTGTGAAGGACGAATCCGGCGCGACCGCCATCGAATACGGTCTGATCGCCGCTCTCATCGCGCTCGCCATCATGGTCGGCGCCGGCTCGCTGGGCAACGCGCTCAACGGCAAGTTCACCAACATCGCGGACAAGGTCAACACCCCGAAATAGACAACGACGTTCGGTTGTCTTCCAGATAAGGGCCGCCACACCGGCGGCCCTTATCTAATCGTGCCGCACGATTTGAAATTTCGGCCTCATCAATCGTTAATCGAACGTGCCTAGGCTTTGGCCAGGTACAGTTTGACCACAGGCGCCGCGCCGATGCTTGAAGCCCTGATCTTCGTCGTCTTTCCGTTCTGCATGCTTTTCGCCGCGATCTCCGACATGCTGTCGATGACGATCGCCAATCGCGTGCCAGTGCTGCTTGTGGCCGTCTTCGCACTGGTCGCGCCGCTGACCGGCATGGACTGGGCAAGCTATGGCTGGCATTTCGCCGCCGGTGGCCTGGTTCTCGCCGTAACCTTTGGGCTGTTCGCGCTCGGCGGCATGGGGGGCGGCGACGCTAAATTGCTGGCTGCCAGCGCCGTCTGGATGGGGCTGAACATCCATCTCGTCGAATATCTCGTGGTCTCGACCTTCTTCGGTGGCCTGCTGACGCTCGCCATCCTCGTCTATCGGAAATCGCCGCTTGCGGCCGTCACAAGCCACAATCCGTTTTTACGCCATTTCGCCGACGAGACGACCGGCGTTCCCTATGGTATCGCGCTTGGCGTTGGCGGCCTGCTCACCTTTCCGGGTTCGCCGTTGATGGCGTGGGCACTTGCCAGGTTGGCGGCCTAATTATTCCCTCGTCAGGCCAGCCTTCCACATTCGATCTGGCGTTGAAGCAGGCGGCTTGGCCGCCTTTTTTCTGGCCGGACCAGATGCCTCAAATTTATGTAAACCTTAAATTAATCACGATCGTAAGTATTAAATTAACCTTGTTTTGACGATTGCCGCTGCAAGGTCTGGCTTGGCTACGTGGTTTTGCCAAGGCGAGGTTCGGACAGATGCCAGCATCCCGATTGATCATTCTAGGCGTGGCGGTGGCCGCGGCGGGTGGCGCAGGATATGTTGCAAAAAACATGGTGGCGGCGCCGCCGCCTCAAATCGTCGATTCTGGCCCCGAGGCGCCGGCAGTCGCGCTGCAGGACGTGCTTGTCCTGTCCGGCGACGTTCCGATGGGCAGTCCGCTCGAGAACAACATCACCTGGCAGTCCTGGCCGGCGGACGGCGTCAACGCGAATTTCATTACCCGCGCCGCCGAGCCCGATGCGTTGGAGAAGCTGAAAGGCGGCATCGCCCGAGTGGCGATGTATGCCGGTGAGCCGCTGCGGCGCTCCAAGCTGATCGGCGAGGGACAGAGCTTCATGTCATCGATCCTGCCCTCCGGCATGCGGGCCGTCGCTACAGCCGTATCGGCCGACACGTCGGCCGGCGGCTTCATTCTTCCCAACGATTTCGTCGACGTCATCATGACCCGCAGAGCCGATGCGGCAGGCGGCGGCAGCGGTTTTACGACCGAGACCATCCTCAAGAACATTCGCGTCCTGGCGATCGACCAGACCATCCAGGAGGACGAGGAAGGCAAGCGGACCAGGGTCGGCCAGACCGCCACCCTGGAACTGACTCCGCAGCAGGCGGAAATCATCACCGTCGCCCAGCAGATGGCGGATCGCCTGACATTAGCGCTGCGGTCGATCACCGACACCCAGGAGAAGAACCTGGGCGAGGCCGACTATCTCGTTTCCGGCAATGGGCGGCGCGGAACAGTGCGCCTGATCAAGTCGGGCGAAGTGTCCGAAGTGGGAGCAAGGCAATGAGGCTAAACGCTGGACTGCCGGTCACACTGGCTGCGGCAATCGGCCTGTTTCTTCTTGGACCAAACGCACAAGGCCCTGTCGAGGCGAATGCGGCAGGCGCCGAGGTGTCGGCTTCGACCGCCACCCAGCGCATCAAGCTCGGTCTCAACAAATCCGTGGTCATCGACCTGCCGAGCGATGCCTACGATATTCTCGTCGCCAACCCGGCGGTCGCCGATGCGGTGACCCGCACCGCCAGGCGCATCTACCTCTTCGGAAAGGCGGTGGGCGACACCAACATCTTCGTCTTCGGCCCTAATGGCGAACAGATCGTCAGCCTGGACCTGGCAGTCGAACGCGACGTCGCCGGACTAGAAGACTATATAAGGCGCTTCATACCGTCATCGAGCATCACGGTCGAATTGCTGAACGACAACGTCGTCCTGACCGGAACCGTGGACACTCCCCTGGATGCCAAGCGCGCGGTCGATCTGGCCACCATCTTCGTGTCCGGCGGTGAAGCGACCACGGGACAGTATTCGCAGACCGCCTCCGGCGGCTCGGCCGAAGCCGGTGTCGACATCGACAACCCGGATTCCGAGCGTCGCGTCAGCCAGATCGTCAACCTGCTGCAGATCATCGGCGACGACCAGGTGACGCTGAAAGTGACGGTGGCCGAAGTCAGCCGCTCGGTGATGAAGCAGCTCGGCGTCAACCTTATTGGCGACGGCGGCAGCAACGGCATCAGTTGGAGCGCACTGACCAGCCCCGCATACGGATTGGGAAAGCCACTGTCGCAAAACTCGGGACTTTCAATCGGCACCTCGGCGCTTCAAGCGTACATCAACGCCATGGAGCAAAGCGGTGTCATGAAGACGCTGGCCGAGCCGACATTGACCGCAGTCTCGGGTGAGAAAGCGACTTTCAAAGTCGGCGGTGAATTCAATCTCATCACAAGCCGAACGAACAACGTTTCAGCCGACAATCAAACGGGCCAGGTTACTTACACCAACGAAAAGCTCGAATATGGAATTGGCCTCGAATTCCAGCCTGTCGTGCTCTCGGCGGGCCGCATCAGCCTTAAAGTGAGGACGTCGGTTTCGGAGCCTACGACGGAAGGCGCCACAGTGCTCGAAGGGGGTGGTGACTTGCCCGGCACCACTTTGCTGTCGATCCGTAAGCGCCTGGCAGACACCACCGTTGAACTGCCTTCCGGCGGTTCGATGATGATCGCCGGCCTGGTTCGGGACGACATCAGGCAGGCGGTTGCCGGGCTGCCTGGGCTGACCAAAATCCCAGTGCTCGGCACGCTGTTCCGCAGCCGGGACTTCGTCCGCAACGAGACCGAGCTGGTCATCATCATCACGCCATATCTGGTCAAGCCGGTGACGCGCAACGCCCTTGCCAAGCCGGACGACAATTTCAATGCCGCAAGCGACGGCGCCGGCATGTTCCTTGGCCGTGTCAATCGCGTCTACGGCACCATGCAGACCGACAAGCCCAACGGCCGTTACCACGGCGTTGTCGGCTTCATCTACAAGTAAGCGGGGAAGCGGACATGTCTCAGTCAGCGTTGAAGCCAAGGACGGTCACCGCGACAATGCGGTCCGGCCGTTCGCGGATCTGCCGGCCGGTCCTTCCGGTCCTGGCGGGTGCGGTCGCAGCATTGCTGGCGGGCTGCGCCAACCGGGACAGCATCACGGTCGGCGCTGTTCCGGACGACTATCGCACCAACCATCCCATCGTCATTGCCGAGAAAAACGAGAAGATCGACCTTCCGGTCGGCGCCGGCGATCGCGGCATGACCGGGTCACAGCGCGACACGCTTCTGGGCTTCCTGGATGGCTATGACAAGAGCGCCGCTCCGACCCTGACGATCTCGATCCCGAGCGGTTCGGCCAACGAGATCGCCGCGGCCGCGGCCGGTCGCGATTTCGCCAGGCTTGCGATTGCCAGCGGCATCAGCCGGAACCGGATCATCATCACCACCTACCAGTCGGCTTCGCCTGAAGCGTCCGCGCCGATCCGCGTCGCCTATGTCTCGGTGAAGGCGCAGACCGGCAGATGCGGACGCTGGCCCGAAGACCTGCTGCAGACCTCGGAAAACAAGCACCACGCCGATTTCGGCTGCTCGTATCAGAACAATCTTGCCGCCCAGATGGCAAATCCGACCGATCTGCTGGGGCCACGCAAGCAATCCGATATCGACGCGGAAAATCGCGGCGCGGTAGTCGACGTCTACCGCCAGAGAGGCATCTCGGAAGAGTTCCTCGGCAATTCGGAAGTTGAGTATTGAGCTTGAGCCGCCCAAGCCACGGAAAGAAATGACGATGAGCAACCTTGCCTTCGACACGGGGATAGATGGCGGCGAAAGCTCGCAGCAGGACATCGCCGCCATGCAGGCTTTGCGGCCGATTCCGCGCATCTCTATCCAGGCATTTTGCGAGACCGACGGCGTTGCCAATCCGGTCGAGCGCGCCGGCGAGGATCGTCGCATGGCGAAGGCCCATCTGAAGGTCTATATGGGCGGCGTCGCCACGGCCATCGAATTCTACCAATCGGCGCCGACACCGAACCTGATCCTGCTGGAATCGCGCAGCGAGCCGAAGCAATTGCTCGAGCAGCTCACGCAGCTCTCCGAATATTGCGATCCGACCTCAAAGGTCGTGGTCATCGGCCACTACAATGATGTCGGGTTGTATCGCGAACTCATCCGCTCCGGCATTTCCGAATATGTCATCGCGCCGGTGTCGATGGCCGATATCGTCAGCGTGATATCGACGATTTTCGTTGATCCGGAAGCAGAGCCGATCGGCCGCTCGATCGCCTTCATCGGCGCCAAGGGTGGCGTCGGCTCCTCGACCATTGCCCACAATGTGGCCTGGGCGATGTCGTCGCTGTTCAAGTCCGAAGTGGTTGTCGCCGATCTCGACCTGGCTTTCGGAACCGCCAACATCAATTTCGATCAGGATCCGGCGCAAGGCATTGCCGAAGCCGTTTTCTCACCGGAGCGCCTCGACGAGGTCTATCTCGATCGGCTGCTTGCCCAGTGCGCCGAGCATTTGTCGCTGCTTGCAGCGCCTTCAACGCTCGATCGGGTCTACGATTTCGATCCAGAGGCTTTCACGCAGCTTATCGACACGGCGCAGCGCAGCGTGCCGCTTCTGGTGCTCGATGTTCCGCACATCTGGACAGGCTGGACCAAGAACATACTGGTCAAAGCCGACGAGATCGTGATCACGGCGACGCCGGAGCTGGCCAATTTGCGAAACACAAAGAATCTGGCCGACATGTTCAAACGGCTTCGCCCGAACGATCCGCCGCCGAAGCTGATCATCAACCAGGCCGGCGTGCCGAAGCGCCCGGAGATTTCGTCATCCGACTTCGCCGACTCGCTCGGCCTGTCGCCGATGTCGGTCATTGCCTTCGATCCGCTGTTGTTCGGAAACGCCGCCAACAACGGGCGCATGCTCGGCGAAATGGATGCCAGGAACCCGGTTGTCGGCACGATCAACGAGATTGCGCATGTGCTGACCGGGCGCAGCGAAATCAAGGCAAGAAAGAAAGCGGGCCTCGGCAATCTGCTTGGCAAGCTCTCGCGCGGCAAGAAGTGATGCTCCTGGAGCGGAATTGGTAATCGATCATGTTTGGTAAAAGAGGCAGCGACGACGGCAGCCGGTTCACCCCGGAATTCCGTCAGCCGGCACCCGCGCCTGCCGCGCCGGCGGCAAAACCTGCGGAAACGGCGGTTCTTGCCAAACCCGCACCGCCGCCATCTGGCACACCTGGCGCGTCTGCTGCGCCGCCGCCCGCACGCCGTGCGGTCGAGGCGCCGCCATTGGCGCCGGAGCCGAAAAAGCTCCAGCGTCAAAAGAGCGAAACCTATTACGACACCAAGAGCCAGGTCTTTGCCGCGCTCATCGACACCATCGATCTGTCGCAACTCGCCAAGCTCGATCCCGAAAGCGCACGCGAGGAAATCCGCGACATCGTCAACGACATCATCGCGATCAAGAATTTCGCGATGTCGATCGCCGAGCAGGAAGAACTGCTGGAGGATATCTGCAATGACGTGCTCGGTTACGGGCCGCTGGAGCCGTTGCTCGCCCGCGACGACATCGCCGACATCATGGTCAACGGCTCCAAGGACGTCTATATCGAGGTCAACGGCAAGGTCGAGCAGACCGGCATTCGTTTCCGCGATAACCAGCAGCTCCTCAACATCTGTCAGCGCATCGTCAGCCAGGTTGGCCGCCGCGTCGATGAATCGAGCCCGATCTGCGACGCGCGTCTCCCCGATGGCTCCCGCGTCAACGTCATCGCGCCGCCGCTCGCCATCGACGGCGCCGCGCTCACCATCCGCAAGTTCAAGAAGGAAAAGCTGACACTCGACCAGCTGGTCAAGTTCGGCGCCATTTCACCGCACGGCGCCGAGATTCTCAAGATCATTGGCCGCGTCCGCTGCAACATCGTCATTTCGGGCGGCACCGGCTCGGGCAAGACGACGCTGCTCAACTGCCTGACCAACTATATCGACCGCGATGAGCGCGTCATCACCTGCGAGGACTCGGCCGAGCTGCAACTGCAGCAGCCGCATGTCGTGCGTCTGGAAACCCGCCCGCCCAACCTCGAGGGCGAGGGCGAGGTGACCATGCGCGATCTGGTCAAGAACTGCCTGCGCATGCGGCCCGAGCGCATCATCGTCGGCGAAGTGCGCGGACCTGAAGTGTTCGACCTTCTGCAGGCGATGAACACCGGCCACGACGGCTCGATGGGCACCATCCACTCGAACAGCCCACGCGAATGCCTGAACCGTATCGAATCGATGATCGCGATGGGCGGTTACACGCTGCCGCAGAAAACCGTGCGTGAAATCGTGGTCGGTTCCGTCGACGTGATCATCCAGGCCGCACGCCTGCGCGACGGATCGCGGCGCATCACCCACATCACCGAGGTGATCGGAATGGAGGGCGACGTCATCATCACGCAGGACATCGTTCTCTACAACATCAAAGGCGAGGACGCGAACGGCAGACTGCTGGGCGAACATGTTTCAACAGGCATCGGTCGTCCGCATTTCTGGGAGCGCGCCCGCTACTATGGCGAGGAACAGCGCCTCGCCAATGCGCTCGAGGCAATGGAGAAACGCGCTGACTGATTCATCTGCAGGCGTAGGAGCCAGGGCCGATGTTTGGAATTGACGGCACCGTGTTGGCATTCATCGTGCTCGCCGGCCTCAGCGCCGGCGCGGTCGCCTATGCTTTTCTGTTCAACCGGATCAGCACCGAGAAGCAGGTCGGCAGGCGGCTTGAAACGATCAAGACCGCCGAGACGGATGGGGCCGTCGTCAAGGCTTCGCGCGATCGCGTGGCGGAAGCGGCCAAGCGGCGCAAATCGGTTCAGGATTCACTGAAGGACCTCGAACAGAAGCACAAAACCAGCCAGAGCATCGTCAAAAAGCCGCCACTGAAGGCCCAGATCCGTCAGGCGGGCATGAAGGTCTCGCTCGAGCGCTTCTATCTCTACTCGGCGGTTTGCGGCGTCGTCCTGACGTTTCTTGCCTATTTCCTCGGTGCGCCGTTGTATGTCTTGCCGGGTGCGCTCCTGGTCGGTGGCCTCGGCCTGCCACGCTGGTTCGTTTCGTTTTGCCGCGCTCGCCGGGTCAAGGCGTTCCTCAACGAATTTCCGAATGCGTTAGACATCATCGTGCGCGCGGTCAAATCCGGCCTGCCGCTGAACGACGCCGTCCGCCTGATCGCCAATGAATCCCCCGAACCGGTCAAAACCGAGTTCCGCCGTATCGTCGATTCGCAGCAGATGGGCCTGTCGATCCCTGACGCCAGCATGCGCATGGCCGAAACGATGCCGTGCACCGAGGCGAGTTTCTTCGGCATCGTCATCCAGATCCAGTCGCAGGCCGGCGGCAATCTGTCCGAGGCTCTGGGCAATCTTTCGCGGGTGCTTCGCGACCGCAAGAAGATGAAGGCCAAGGTCCAGGCGTTGTCGATGGAAGCGAAGGCGTCCGCGGTGATCATCGGCGCCTTGCCATTCGTCGTCGCCTTTCTCGTCTACCTGACAAGCCCGAACTACATCATGCCATTGTTCACCACCAGCGTCGGCAATCTGATCCTCGGCTGCTCCGCGGCCTGGATGTCGATCGGCATCCTGGTGATGCGCAAGATGATGAACTTCGAGGTTTAGGATTCCGAGCGCATGACCGAGAACGTCGTCAAAACCCTTACCGATCCGGCATTTCTGATTGCTCTGCTGGTCGGCGTTGCGGTGTTTGCGACCGTGTTCACGCTGCTGCCTGCTTTTGGCGGAAACCAGCTCAAGGCGCGCATGAAATCGGTGGCGCTGGAGCGCGACGAGCTGCGCGCCAAGCAGCGTGCGCGGCTTGCCCTCGAGTCCGATCGCCGCCGCAAGGGCCTGCGCGAGGAACAGTCGATCGGCATGCGCAATATTGTCGACCGGCTGGACCTGAGGCGCGCCCTGGCCGATGAAGGCACCTTGCAGAAACTCAAGGTGGCCGGCTTCCGCGGGCAGAATCCGTTGACGCGTTTCCTTTTCTTCCGCCTGATCCTGCCCTTTGTCGGCTTTGCCCTGGCTGCGATCTATCTGTTCGTGCTCGGGGGGTTGCCGGAGCAGCCGCCTGTCATCAAGTTGTTCGTCTGTGTCGTCGTCGCCTATGCGGGTTTTTACGCGCCGGTGCTCTACGTCAACAACCGCGCCACCAAGCGCAAGCAGTCGATCCAGATGGCGTGGCCGGACGCGCTCGATCTGATGCTTATCTGCGTCGAATCCGGCATGTCGGTGGAGGCGGCGTTTCGCAAGGTCGCCGACGAGATCGGCGCGCAGTCGGTGGCGCTTGCCGAAGAGTTCATCCTGACCAATGCCGAGCTTTCCTACTTGCAAGAACGCAAGCAGGCTTACGAGAACCTTGCAAGCCGCACGGGCCTGGAATCGGTCAAGTCGGTGTCGCAGGCGCTGGTCCAGGCCGAGCGCTACGGCACGCCGGTGGCGCACGCGCTGCGCGTGCTTGCCGGCGAAAGCCGCGACATGCGCATGAACGCCGCCGAGAAGAAGGCCGCGGCCTTGCCGCCGAAGCTCACCGTGCCGATGATCCTGTTCTTCCTGCCGGTGCTGTTCGCTATCATTCTGGGTCCCGCCGGCATCCAGGTGAGCGAGCGCGGTATCTTCGGCGACCCGCCGGCATCGAGCAGCCAATAGCTCAGGCGGCAATGCCACAGGCCGCCATGTCTTCGTCATCCTCGGGCGGAGCAAGGAGCGAAGCGACGCGGCGCAGACCCTAGGATCCATGCCGTTACATCAGCCGAAGAATGCAGCGGCTCAGGATAAATGTAGCGATCCTTGGCGCCCCCCTCTGTCCTGCCGGACATCTCCCCCACGAGGGAGGAGATTGGATGTTACGCCAGCTTCGCAAATCGCCAACGTTGTAGGAATGAGCGGAGCGTGGAAGCTGCCAATCTCCCCCTTGTGGGGGAGATGTCCGGCAGGACAGAGGAGGGCGCCTCGCTCGGCCATCAAAGGTTCTGCACAGTCGTGACGCTCTGATGTCACGGAATGAATCCCAGGGTCTGCGCCGCGTCGCTTCGATCCTTGCTTGCCCTGGGATGACGAAGTGGAGGGGTGTCTCAGCCAATCCTAGAGGTTTGCGATTTGCCACTGACGCGAATTATCGACCTTCGCTGCCGATTGCCGATCTGTCAAAATCAATCTGTCGAGGACCTAGTGCATGTCGCGCGAAACCGCTGCGCAATTTTGCGCGCGTCAGGACTGGCCGGTCCGGCGCCGGGACGAAGCGCGGTCAGTTGGTGGCGGGCTTTGTCTTGTCCTGGTCCTTGAGCTGGCTCCAGGCGTTCTGCTGGGCGAGCATCTGGCGAAGATAAGCCACATTCGCCTGTGCCTGCTCGGGCGAGAGTTCTTGCGAGGCGATCGTCTCGGCCTCGTCGAAGCGGCCCTGCAGGCCGACGACCAGCGCCAGGTTCTGGCGGACGCGGCTGTCGGCGTTCGGCTGCTGGGCGGCTGAGCGCATATAGGTTTCAGCCGTGCGCAGATCACCTTCCAGAACATAGGACATGCCAAGATTGGAAAGGATCGAAGGTTCGTTCGGCTTGAGGTCAAGCGCCTTGCGGTAATTCTGGCGCGCCTCGTCTCTCTGCCCAAGCTGATCGAGAATCGCGGCTTCCGCCGACACCAGCTTCCAGTCGGGATATTCCGGTGTCTGCGCGCGGCGCACCGCGTCGAGCGCCGGCTCGAACTGCCCGTTGGCGGCAAGTGCCTTGCCATAGGCGGCGAGCACGTCGCGGTCTTTCGGCAGGACGATCGCCAGTTTGCGCATCACCGCGAGCGACTGGTCGGCGTCGCCATCCATTTGCAGCGCCGCGGCATAATTCGTCGCGATCCGCTTGTCGTTGGGGTTCTTGGCGTAGGATTGACCCAGCGCGATCGTCGCCTTGTGCAACTCGCCGGCCGACATAGTTTCCAAGGGTTTGCCGCTGGGGCGTCCGATCGAGCCGGTCGTCAACTTGCTGGTTCCGCAGCCTGCAACGCTGGCCGCGAGCGCTATTATGAATGCCGTGGTGATCAGCCGCTTTCCCCTGGCGTTCGTCATGCTGTTGGTCGGCATCTGCACCAGGGCCTCCATTCGTCAACGTGGCTATTACGTGGCCATCTTCCCTCCCGCAGAAATATTCTGTTAACCCTAACGGATAGTTAAAAAGCGCCGACTCGGAAGCCGGAGACGATCGAATGCCAGTCGAATTCATCGAGGGAAAACTGAAGACCACGCTGCCGGTTTATCTGGTGGCGAAGAATAGACTGGATGCAGCGGCGCTTGCCTCGTCTTCGCTCGCCTGGGCTAAGGCCAACGGCTTTTCCGGTCAGGCCGGCAGGACGCTGATCCTGCCCGACGAAAACGGCGCGCTTGCCGGAGCACTGTTCGGCACGGGCGACGGCGAAGGCGCGCTTGCCATCGGCGCGCTGGCGAGAGCCTTGCCCGAAGGCGACTGGCATTTCGCCTCCACGCTGGCCGAGCCGGAAATCGCGGCCATCGCACTGGCGCTCGGCGGCTATGTCTTCACCCGCTACGGCAAAAAGCCTGGCAAGACGCTGCGCTTTTCGCTGCCGCCGGGCGCTGAAGAGGCTTACGTTCGTCGCATCGCCGATGGCGTTTTCCTGACGCGCGATCTGGTCAACACGCCGACCAGCGACATGGGACCGGACGAGTTGGAGAAGGCAGTTCGGACCTTGGCAGGGACGTACAAGGCCGAAGTGTGGGTGACCAAGGGCGACGACCTGCTCAAAAAGAATTTCCCGATGATCCATGCGGTCGGCCGCGCTTCCGTCGGCGCACCGCGGCTGATCGACATGATTTGGGGACCGGAGAACGCCCCGAAGGTGACGCTGGTCGGCAAGGGCGTCTGCTTCGACACCGGTGGTCTCGACATCAAGCCGTCCTCGGGCATGCTCCTGATGAAGAAGGACATGGGTGGCGCGGCCAACGTATTGGGCCTCGCCTCGATGATCATGGCCGCAGGGCTGGAGGTCCGGCTGCGTGTGCTGATCCCGGCGGTCGAAAATTCGATTGCCGGCAACGCCTTTCGGCCCGGCGACGTGCTGGTGAGCCGCAAGGGCATCACCGTCGAGATCGGCAACACCGACGCCGAGGGGCGGCTGGTGCTGGCGGACGCCTTGGCACTGGCAGACGACGACGAGCCGCAGCTGCTGATCGACATGGCGACCTTGACCGGGGCTGCTCGCGTCGCGCTCGGTCCCGATCTGCCGCCTTTCTACACCGGCGATGAAGCGTTGGCCTGCGACCTGGCTGCGGCCTCTGTCGCGGTCGAGGATCCTCTATGGCGCATGCCGCTGTGGAAACCCTATGACGCAAAGCTGTCGTCGAAGATCGCCGACATCAACAACGTCACGTCAGACAGTTTCGCCGGCTCGATCACCGCGGCGCTTTTCCTGAAGCGCTTCGTCGAGAAGACCGCCGCCTGGGCGCATTTCGACATCTTCGCCTGGAATCCGTCCGATCGTCCGCAGGGCCTGGCCGGCGGCGAGGCGCAAGGCATCCGCGCGCTGGAAAGGGTTATTTCGAAACGCTACGCCTGACAGTTCCTGTTCAGCGCGAAGGTCTCAGGACTGAAACGGAACCGAAACAATTTGCCGTCATTCTGGTCGGATGTCGATCTCCATGCGTCCAAGCCAGGCCTTGCGACTGTGGCAGCAGGTGGTGCTGTCTCAGGTGCGCGACGACGCCCCGGACCTCACCATGCGCCAGACGGCGATCCTGTTCACCATCTATCTCGACCCGCCGCCGCATACGGTGCGCGGGCTCGCCGCCCGGCTCAATGTCACCAAGCCGGTGATCACCCGCGCGCTCGACACGATGGGCGCAATGAAGCTGGTTTCGCGCCATCGCGATGAGCTCGACAAGCGCAACGTGCTGGTCAAGCGAACCGTAGAAGGTGCTCTCTTTGTCGAGCGCTTCGGCGATGTTATCATCGCCAGAGCCCAGGAATTGCCTATCTGACTGAAATGCCCTTCTGAACGACCCCCCTTCTGACCGAGTTGCCGATTTGACCGCCAGGAATGCCCGCCTTCACGCCTTCCGTTCCGATCTCGCCGATGCCAGGCTGGAGGGCGAGGTCGCCGCCGATCGCTTCGTCGCCGGGCGGCCAGCGCGGGTTTCAGCCGCAGTGGCCGATATCCGCAAGGCGCCGCGGCCGGATGTCGGCGTCAACACGCAAGCCCTGTTCGGCGACGACGTCCTCGTCTTCGAAGACGTTGAGGGCTGGGCCTGGATCCAGGCCGAGCGCGACGGCTATGTCGGCTATGTCGCCGACACCGTGCTAAGCGCGCGGGACCATGAGCCAACCCATGTCGTCTCCGTGCCGCGCACCTTCCTCTATCCCGGACCCGATTTGCGGCTTCCGCTGAGCGGGCAACTGTCGATGGGATCGGCGGTGACGGTGACCGGCGCGGCAGAAACGCGCGGCACGCATTATGCGCTGCTGCCGTCCGGCGAGGCTGTCATATCAGGCCATCTCAGGCCCTTGGGAGAGCCGGCTGCCGACTATGTCGCGGTCGCGGAGGCTTTTCTCGGTACGCCCTATCTGTGGGGCGGCGCCTCCGGCTTCGGCATCGATTGCTCCGGCCTCGTGCAACTGGCGATGCACATGGCCGGCAGGCAAGTGCTGCGCGATTCCGACATGCAGGCGGCGACCATCGGCGAGCCGCTCGACCCGGGCCCGGATTTTGCCGGGTTGCGGCGCGGCGACCTGGTGTTCTGGAAAGGCCATGTCGCTGTTATGACCGACCCGGAAACGATGATCCACGCCAACGGCCACACCATGCTGGTCTCGCGTGAAGGGTTCAGAGGAGCCGTCGCCCGCATCGGCTATCTCTATGGCGGCCCGACAGGGTTCCGGCGGCCGTGATGTAAGCGCTTTTCCTTCTCCCCTTGTGGGAGAAGGTGGCCGAGCGAAGCTCGGTCGGATGAGGGGTGTTCCAGCTTGGCATTGCCGCACTTCGTCCAACACCCCTCATCCGTCTTGGCGCTAACGCGCCAATCCACCTTCCC
The DNA here is from genome assembly GCF_935825525.1 of Mesorhizobium escarrei. Classification (GTDB taxonomy): domain Bacteria; phylum Pseudomonadota; class Alphaproteobacteria; order Rhizobiales; family Rhizobiaceae; genus Mesorhizobium; species Mesorhizobium escarrei. The sequence goes on along the minus strand of NZ_CAKXZT010000126.1, from coordinate 189,233 downwards.
CCACAAGGGGGGAAGGAAACAAAACGATCACCTTTTGTTCCGATTCTTCTTGGCGATTACGCGCCGCCGCGCTACCTCTGGCGGGTGACAGAGCAGCCGCGCCTCACCGAACAAATTGCCGCCGTGCGCTTGCCCGAGCCATTTCTCCAATGGTTCGCGCAAAGAGGCTGGTCACCGCGCGCCCATCAGGTCGAGTTGCTGGCGACTGCCCAGGCCGGCCAGTCGGTCCTGCTGATCGCGCCGACCGGCGCCGGCAAGACGCTGGCCGGGTTTCTGCCTTCACTGACCGAACTGGCCGGGCGGCCAGGGAAAAGACCGGGGCAGGCGCGTCGCGGCATCCACACGCTCTACATCTCGCCGCTGAAAGCGCTGGCCGTCGACATCGAGCGCAATCTCGGCAAGCCGGTGGAAGAGATCGGTCTATCTATCACCATCGAGACGCGCACCGGCGACACGCCCGCGCACAAGCGCCAGCGGCAGAAGCTGGCGCCGCCCGAAATCCTCCTGACCACCCCCGAGCAACTGGCGCTGCTGATTGCGGCACCCGACGCCAGGCGCTTCTTCGAGGATCTGCACTACGTCGTGCTCGACGAACTGCATTCTTTGGTGACGTCGAAGCGCGGGCATCTCCTGTCGCTCGGGCTGGCCCGGCTGCGATCCTTTGTTCCCGGCTTGCAGACGATCGGCCTGTCGGCGACGGTCGCCGAGCCGGACGAATTGCGGCGCTGGCTGGTCAGCCAGAATCCACCGGGCAGCATGGCCGAATTGATCGTGGTCACCGGCGGCGCCAAGCCCGAGATCTCCATTCTCGATTCGGAGGAGCACGTGCCGTGGGCTGGACATTCGGCCCGCTACGCCACACCGGAAATCTACAACGAGATCAAACGCCACAAGACGACGCTGCTGTTCGTCAACACGCGCAGCCAGGCGGAGCTGCTGTTCCAGGAATTGTGGCGGGTCAATGAGGACACCTTGCCGATCGCGCTGCATCACGGCTCGCTCGATGTCGCGCAGCGCCGGCGCGTCGAAAAGGCGATGGGCGAAAACGCGCTGCGCGCCATCGTCGCCACCTCGACGCTCGACCTCGGCATCGACTGGGGCGACGTCGACCTGGTCGTGCATGTCGGCGCGCCGAAGGGCGCCAGCCGGCTGGCGCAGCGCATCGGCCGCGCCAACCACCGCATGGATGAGCCGTCGAAGGCAATCCTGATCCCCGCCAACCGCTTCGAGGTGCTGGAATGCAGGGCTGCGCTCGACGCCAATTATCTCGGCGCCCAGGACACGCCGCCGCTGGTCAATGGCGGGCTCGATGTGCTGGCGCAGCATGTTTTGGGTTGCGCCTGCAGCGCGCCTTTTCATGCCGATGCGCTGTTCGAGGAGGTGCGAACCGCTGCGCCCTATGCCAGTCTTGATCGGCCGACGTTCGATCGTGTCATCGACTTCGTCGCCACCGGCGGCTATGCGCTGAAGAACTACGAGCGCTACGCCCGCATCCGCCTGAACAAGGACGGGCTGTGGCGCGTGTCCAATCCTCGCATCGCCCAGCAATACCGGCTGAATGTCGGCACCATCATCGAGGTGCCGGCGCTCAACGTGCGTTATATCAAGGCCGGCAGCAAAGGCTCTGCCTCACGTGGCGGCCGGGTTCTTGGCAAGATCGAGGAGGCTTTTCTCGAGACGCTGACGCATGGCGACACCTTCATGTTCGCCGGCAAGGTGCTGCGCTTCGAGGGCATCCGCGAGAATGAGTGCTTCGTGTCGAATGCGCCCGGCAGTGACGCCAAGGTGCCCTATTATGGCGGCGGCAAATTCCCGCTTTCGACTTACCTCGCCGAACAGGTCCGCATCATGCTGGACAACCCGCAGCGCTGGAAGAAGCTGCCGGAACAGGTTGCCGACTGGCTACGCTTCCAGGCCGACAAATCGGTGCTGCCGAAACGCGACGACCTGCTGATCGAGACCTTTCCGCGCGGCAACCGCTTCTATCTGGTGGCCTACCCGTTCGAGGGCAGGCTGGCGCACCAGACGCTCGGCATGCTGCTTACCCGCCGCCTCGACAGGGCGGGAGCCAGGCCGCTCGGCTTCGTCGCCACCGACTATGCACTTGCCATATGGTCGCTGGCCGATATGGGCAGGATGTTCCTGGCGAAGAAACCATCGCTCAGCCAGCTTTTCGACCAGGACATGCTGGGCGACGATCTCGAAGCCTGGCTGGCCGGCAGCTGGCTGTTGAAGCGCACCTTCCGCAATTGCGCGCTCATCTCCGGACTGATCGAAAAACGACATCCGGGCCAGGAGAAGAGCGGCCGTCAAGTCACCGTCTCGACCGACCTCATCTACGACGTTCTGCGCAGCCATGAGCCCGACCACATCCTGCTGCAGGCGACGCGTGCCGACGCGGCCACTGGTCTGCTGGATGTCAGCAGACTTGCCGAGATGCTCTCGCGCATCCAGGGCCGAATCGTGCATAAGCACCTCGAGCAGATTTCGCCGCTCGCCGTGCCGATCATGCTCGAGATCGGCAAGATGCCGGTGCATGGCGAGGCTGATGATACGCTGCTGATGGATGCGGCAACGCTGGTCGAGGAGGCCATGGGGACGAAATGACATTCGCACTCGCCATGACTGCGCTCCTGGCGGATGCCGATCCCATCGGCATCGCCGGCGAGCGTGCGATCTGCGATCGGCGCGGCGTGCTTTATTTTCCCGAGCTTCGGCTTTTGACCGTGTCCGACCTGCATCTGGAAAAGGGTTCGTCGCTGGCCCGGCGCGGTTCATTGATCCCGCCTTATGATACCGGTGCGACGTTGCTGCGATTGCAGGCGGTGATTGCCGATTATCAGCCGGCGATCGTCATCAGCCTCGGCGACAGCTTTCATGACGGCGGCGGCGCCGCGCGCATGCATTCAAGCTTTCGCGAACGCCTGGAAGCGCTGATGGCCGGCCGCGACTGGTTCTGGGTTGCCGGCAATCATGACCCGGATGCGCCGGCCGATCTGCCCGGCGAGACGGTGCGCGACCTGGCCATAGGCGCTCTCGTATTCCGGCACGAGCCTTCGGCGGTGAGAGTGGAAGGCGAGATTTCGGGCCATCTGCACCCTTGCGCCCGCGTCGTGCAGCAAGGCCGCTCGGTGCGACGGCGCTGCTTTGCCGGCGACGGCGGCCGTATGATCATGCCGGCCTTCGGCGCCTATACCGGCTCGCTCAATGTGCTCGACCGCGCCTATGCCGGGCTGTTCCGCCGCGAAACACTGATGGCCTATATGCTCGGCACGGAGCGCATTTTTGCGATTTCCGGCTCGATGCTGCGACCAGGCTGAGCTGCTCTACCGGCCATAGTAGAGGGTGACGGTGTGTTTCGCCTCGGCGAAGAACAGCCAGCGTTCGACCAGCATGCCGGCGAACTGGGCGATTGTGGCGAGTGCCGACAGCACCGCCGCATAGGGCCATGGCAAGGCGAACGCAGCAATCAGCAGCAAGACGGGCAGAGCGAAGGCCAGCACCTGCGTGATCCGCCTTAGCTTCGCGCTGTGCTTGCGCGCGATGCGAAAGCCCATCTCCTTGAGCAGGTAGTTTTCCTCGGTATGCGGCCATTCCAGCGACCGCACCGTACCGCCGGCAAGTCCGGTCGCGGTGTTGGCGTTGGTCGGGATTTCCAGCCTGTCGTTGTGGCGCCAGGTCGCCAGCTTCCAGCCCCAGCCGAAAAAGGTGAGGAGCAGCGAGAACGCCACCATAGTCTTTGAGCCAACGGCAAAGCCCTGCAGCAGCGCGTTCAAAATCACGCTGCCGCTCATCGCCGAAAAGATGAGATAGCCGGGCAAAGTGAAGCGGCTGTGCCACTGGGCGATCGGCTTCAGCGAGGCGTAGATCATGCCGGTGGTGCAGACGGTGGCGACCGCGCCGACCGCAGCCAGCAGCCCGGCGACGGCCACCCAGCCGGTTGTGCGGCCGAAGAACACCCAGCCGACGGCGAACAATCCCGCCGGCACGAAGGTCGCGACCGACGCAACGCCTTCGCGCGACAGCCATGAGCTGCGCCATTGCGAGAATGCTCTCCAGGCGCGTTCTGGTCGGCCGAGATGGCCGGCCGACGACAACAGGCCGGCCGAGATCAGGCCGAGCGCCAGCCCCATGCTAACGAGGCCGAGCCAGAAGTCAGGCGAGACAAATCCTTGTCCGGCCAGCACGCCGAGCAGCGCGAGCAGGCCGTAACCGGCGCCCGTGGCAGTGGTGAAGAAGACGACGGAGAAGGCTGGATGCATGAGGCTGGATGCTGATCAATGCGAAAGCATGCGGTCGACCCAGCCAAGGAAACCGCCTTCGGCCTGCACCGGTTCGAGCCTCGGCGCCGGCACCGATGCGGCGCGCGGCGTGTGGGCGCGCGGCGGCAAATATTTGTTGGTCGGGTGATAGCCGAGTTCGGGCATCAGGTCGACACCGCTGCGCTCGGCCACCAGTTGCGAGATCGCCGACGCCGGGTCGCCGAGATCGCCGAAATGCCGCGCGCTGGTCGGGCAAGCGGCGACGCAGGCCGGCACCCGGTCTTCTTCCGCCAGATTGTCGTTGTAGATGCGGTCGACGCACAGCGTGCATTTCTTCATCACGCCGACATCGGTATCGAACTCGCGCGCCCCATAAGGGCAGGCCCAGCTGCATAATTTGCAGCCGATGCACTTGTCCTCGTCGACCAGCACGATGCCGTCCGAGGCCCGTTTGTAGGAGGCGCCAGTCGGGCAGACGGTGACGCAGGCCGGTGTTTCGCAATGCAGGCAGGAGCGTGGGAAATTGACCGTTCGCCCGCCCATCTCCGTCATGTGCTCATAGCTGTGCACGCGGTTGAACCAGACCCCGTCGGCATCGCCGCCATAGGGATCGATGTCGGTCAGCGGCGCCATGTAACCGCCGGTGTTCCATTCCTTGCAAGCGGTAACGCAGGCCTGGCAACCGACGCAGGTGTCGAGGTCGATGACCAGTCCGAGTTTTTTGTCGGTATGGGCGGGAAGGCAGGTCATTCGGCAGCTTCTCTTTCCCGGCGGAATTCAGCGCCGAAACTGAGCTTGTCGGGCGAGGGTTCGAAACGCGGTGGCTGCCGGAAGCGCTCGAACTGCGGCTCGGTAAAGCCGGCTTCTTCAGCCGCGCATTTGACGATGCGGACGCGCAGGTCGAACCATGCCGCCTGGCCGGTGACCGGATCGGAATTCGAGTAGCGCTTGCCGTTCGCATCGGCAGAAGTCTGGTCACCGATGATGTGATTGAGCAGGAAGCCGCGGTTGGATTCGGCCGCGTCGTCCTTCAGACCCCAGCTGCCGCGCCGCTTGCCGATCGCGTTCCAGGTCCATACCGTGTCCACGTTGACGCCGTCGACCAGCTTGATCTGTCCCTTGACCCTGCCGTTGATGCTTTCGATCCAAACCCAGTCGTCGTCGACAAGCCCGAGGCCGGCGGCGGTCCGGCTGTGCACGAACAGCCGGTTCTGGCTGGTGATCTGCCTGAGCCAGGCGTTCTGCGAGCCCCAGGAATGATACATGTGCATCGGCCGCTGCGTCAGCGCGTGCAGCTTGTATTTCTCGAGGTCGACAGCCGCCTCCTCGAAGGGCGTGTACCAGAACGGCAGCGGGTCCATATAGGTCTCGATGCGGCTGCGCTCCGCCTCCGGCGGCAGCACCCGGCCATGGCCGCGCGCGGCGAGGCGAAACCGCTGCATCGGCTCGGAATAGAGCTGGAACACAATCGGCTCGGCCTTCGGGATAAAACCCATATACTCGGCGAAGTCGAGATAGGAGCGGTTGGCCATCTTGTAATAGCGCTGGTCGTCGGCAAAATCATGGTGCCAGAAGCCGCCATTGTCGATGTAGCGCTGAAGCTGGTCGGGATTGGCCTCGCCCCTGCCGATCGAAGTTCCGTCCTTGCCGCGCCAGCCGGCGAGCGGGCCGACGCCGGGCGTGCGCTCATGATTGACGATGTAATCGGCATAGTCGCGGTATTTGGCCGAGCCGTCGTCGTCGACAAAGCCGAGCAGGCCGAGCCGCGCGCCGAGTTCGATCAGCACCGTCTGGAACGGCCTGACATCACGATCCGGCTCGACGACCGGATGACGGATGGCGTCACCCGGTCCATCGGCATGGCTGATCGGCCGGTCGAGCAGGCTGATGCAGTCATGACGCTCGAGATAGGTCGTGTCCGGCAGCACGAGATCGGCGAACGGCACGGTCTCGGAATAATAGGCGTCGGAATAGATGATGAACGGGATCTTGTAGTTTCCGGCCTCGTCGCTGTCGGTCAGCATCGCCATGGTCTCGACGGTGTTCATCGACGAGTTCCAGGCCATGTTGGACATGAACATCATCAGCGTATCGATCCTGTAGGGATCGCCGGCCCAGGCGTTACGGATGACCGTGTGCATGAGCCCGTGTGCTGCCAGCGGCGCATCCCAGGAATAGGCCTTGTCGATACGGATCGGCGTGCCGACGTCGTCGACCAGCAGATCGTCCGGGCCGCAGACGAATCCAAGCGGCATGCCTTCGAGCGGCGTCATCGGCCCGACGTCCTTGCCCGCCGGCTTCGGACCCGGCGGCGCCGACCGCGGATAGGGCGGCTTGAAGCGAAATCCGCCGGGCACGTCCACCGTACCCAGGAGTACTTGGAGCAGGTGGATGGCGCGGCAGGTATGAAAACCGTTAGAATGCGCCGAGATGCCACGCATCGCGTGCATCGACACCGGCCGGCCCTTGATCGTCTCATGCCGGCGGCCGGCCCAGTCGGTCCACGCCACCGGCAGTTCGATCGCCTGCTCGAAGGCGACATGCGCCAGTTCGGCGGCAATCCGGCGGATGGTGTCGGCGGCAACACCGCAGCGCTCGGCGACCGCATCGGGAGAATAGCTCTCCTGCAGATAGCGCTCGGCAGCGAGCTGGAAGACCGGAACGCAGCGGCGGCCATCGACCTGGAAGTTGCCGGTCAGCGCCGGTTTTGCATCGCTATCGGTGGCGCTGACCGGCGCTTTCGCCACCCTGTCCCAGGCCAGCGGATTGCCGCCACTGTCGCGCGCGAACAGCCCGTCATCGGCAGCATTCGGCTCCTGGATGACGAGGACATGGGCGTTGGTGTAGCGCAGCAAATAATCGAGATCGACGCGGCCGGCCTTCAGCAGTTCGTAGATGAGAGCAAACACGAACAGGCCGTCGGTGCCGGGCCGGATGCCAATCCAGTCATCGGCAATGGCGTTGTAGCCGGTGCGGCACGGATTGATCGAAACCACCTTGGCGCCGCGCGCCTTGAGCTTGCCGAGGCCGATCTTGATCGGATTGGAATCATGGTCTTCGGCGACGCCGAACAGCATGAAGTACTTGGTGTTGTCCCAGTCGGGCTCGCCAAACTCCCAGAACGAGCCGCCGATCGTATAGAGCCCGCCGGCCGCCATGTTGACCGAGCAGAAGCCGCCATGGGCGGCGAAATTCGGCGTGCCGAACTGGCTCGCCCACCAGCCGGTCAACGATTGCGACTGATCGCGCCCGGTGAAGAAGGCGAGTTTCTTCGGGTCGGTGCGGCGTATCCTTGAAAGCCGTTCCGTCGCGATCGAGAAGGCCTCCTCCCACTCGATCTCGCGAAACTCTCCCGAGCCGCGCGGACCTGTGCGCAGCAATGGTTTCTTCAGCCGGGCCGGACTGTAGTGCTGCATGATGCCGGCGCTGCCCTTGCCGCACAGCACGCCGCGATTGACCGGATGGTCCTTGTTGCCGTTGATGTAGCGGACCTTGCCGTCCTTGATGTGGACTTCGATGCCGCAGCGGCAGGCGCACATGTAGCAGGTGGTCTTGGCTATGCTGTCGGAGACGTCAGGCGACGTATCGACGCCATCACCCTCGTTGGGGGCGCGCGTGTCGGCAAGCGACCGCTGGGACGGTGCGGAATTGGCGCCGCGCAACGGTCCGTGGTTCATGATCCGGCGCTTTTGCGGTCTGCGAATTTGGCTCTCGTCTTCGGCCCGGGGCCGCGCATGTAGTGTTCTTCCGGATGATAAATGTTGCCGGCAAGCCGACGCCGCAGAGCGCGGGTCCAATGGGCAAACAAGGATTTGAACTGCCCGATCACTTTTCTACCCGTTGCAGGTTGGCCGCGATTTTTTTCCCACTCCGCCCCGAAAATTAGAACAAAGCAATCGATCCGTCTAACAAGTTGCTCTTGTAATTCCAATCGAATTTCTTTCTTAATTCTCCCCATGACCCTGGACCAACTGCGGATATTCGTTGCTGTCGCCGAACGGGGCCACATGACCAAGGCGGCCGAACTGCTGGGCATTTCCCAGTCGGCCGCCTCGGCCGCCATCCGCTCGCTCGAGCAGCAGCATGGCGTCCAGCTGTTCAACCGGGTCGGTCGCAACATCGAGCTGGCGCAGACCGGGCGCAGGTTTCTGCCCGAGGCCAAGGCCGTGCTCGAACGGGCGGCTGCCGCCCACGACGTGCTGGAGCACGTCTCGCAGACGATCACCGGCAGCCTTTCCATCGCCGCCAGCCAAACCATCGCCAGCTACTGGCTGCCGCGCCGGCTGGCCTCCTTCCACGAGGCCTATCCCGCCGTCAGGCTGAGCGTGACCATCGGCAACACCAGGCAGGTTGAGACCACCGTACTGGACGGTACGGCTGATTTTGGCCTGGTCGAGGGGCGCACTGAATCCGACATATTGCGGCGCGCCAAGGTCGATGTGGATCGCCTGATGCTGGTCGTGGCGCATTCGCATCCCGAGATCGCCGAAGTCTCACGCGGGCATCCCGATATCAGGGAGCTCCGCTGGATCATCAGGGAAGGCGGATCAGGCACGCGCGAGGTGCTGGAAGATCTTGCCCGCCGCGAAGGGATCTCGTTCGCAGACTTGCGGATATTCCTGGTGCTGCCGAGCAACGAGGCGGTCCGTCAGGCGGTCGAGGCCGGCGCCGGCGCAACCATCATTTCGGAGCTCGTCGTCGAACGCGCGGTTGCCGAAGGCAGCTTGCGGTCCGTGTCGATCGATCTGCCGAAACGCGATTTCGCCATGATCACGCATCGTGACCGGCAGGCAAGTCTGGCCCAGATGGCGCTCAAGGCGCATCTCGGCGCGAAGGCCGGCGAGACCGTCCGCGGGTAGCCGGGTCAACCGAATTTCCGCTGCGCATCGAGCGCCAGCCCAAGCCCGACCGAGCCGAACATATCACCTTCGATGACGGACGCCTGCGGCACCAGGGCCAATATCTGCTGCCTTGCCAGCGGGATGGCGGTCGATCCGCCGGTAAGGAACACCGCGGTGATGTCGGACGGTTTCAGCTGCGCGTCGCGGATGGTCTCACCAACCGTCGCGACCACCCGTTCGATATCCCTGGCGATCGTGGCGTCGAGCCCGGCGCGCGTGATTTCGGTCGCAAACTTCGCTCCCGTCAGCGCCACCATCACCTCTGCGGACGATTGCTCCGTCAGCGCGATTTTGGCCCTCTCGACCAAAGCCGCCAGCGCGTGCCCGTAACGATGCTCGACGATGTGGATGAAACGGTCGACCAGGTCGGCGCGTTCCGCCTCGTAGCGGATCTGGCGCAGATGCGTCATCGCCCGGGCGGTGTAGACCAGATTGATGCGCTGCCATGTCGCCAGGTCGATGAAGTAGCTGGCCGGCAAGTTGCGCTTGCCGTCCTTGGTCGGCGAGAGATAGCCGAGCTGCGGCATCACATGGGCGATGTTCAACAGCCGGTCGAAGTCGGTGCCGCCGATGTGGATGCCTCGGCTGGCCAGGATGTCGTCCTTGCGATCGAGGGAGCCGGCGCGCTGGGGCGAGACCCGCACGATCGAGAAGTCGGACGTGCCGCCGCCCATGTCGACGATCAGCGCCAGCTCTTCGCGCGTCACCTTTTGCTCGTAGTCGAGCGCCGCCGCGATCGGCTCGAACTGGAACGCAATATGCTTGAAGCCTTGGGTGCGGGCCGCGTTTTCGAGTTCACCTTCGGCCTTGGCATCGGCCTCGGCGTCGTCGTCGACGAACTGCACCGGACGACCGAGCACCACGCTCTCGACCACGTCGCCGGCATCCTCTTCCAGCCTTCTCTTGAGGTGACCTACGAACAGACCGATGATCTCGGTGAAGGCGATCGATCGGGCTTTGATGCGCGTCTTTTCATGGACCAGCGTACCGCCGAGTACGCTCTTCAGCGAGCGCATCAGGCGACCTTCGATACTGTCGGTATAATTGGCGATGGCGCGGCGCCCGAAACAGGTGCGGTTGTCCTCGAAATTGAAGAACACGGCGCTCGGCAGCGTCACCTCGCCGTCTTCCAGCGCCACCAATCGCGGCTGCCCGTTCCTGATCACGCCGACGGTGGAATTCGAAGTGCCGAAGTCGATACCGCCGAATGCTGGTCGCATCGCAAAGTCCTGTACTTTTGATGGTGGGGAGCGACAGCTCGTGTCCGGTCGGGCCGGGGTCGCGGTCTAACCCACGAGCGTAAAAAGGGGAACCGCCTTTTGAAGAGAGTTTAATCTTTCCGGAAGACGAGCCTTCCGAGCCAGCCTGTCAGCATGGCCAACGACACCGCGAAGACGCCATACAGGAAAGAAAAATCGTGGGCGACGCGGAAGATCGACTGTTCGAAACCGGATTTGCGGATTTCGAGCTGGGCGGAGCTTTCCTTGATGAACAGGCCGCTCTTGAACAGGAACGCTCGCGCCTTGTGGGTGCCGACCGGAACATTGGGGGCGAGCCTGACGGTGGCGCGGAACAGGTTCTGCGACAGGAACTGCACGCCGCCGACATTCACGCTGTAGAGGCCGGTCGCCGTCTTGCGCTCGCGCAGCGCCGCGGTGAATTCCTGGATGGTCGCCGGACTGTCGCCATCGTCGGCGGGCTGCATGTAGATGTTGGCGGCGCCGAGCGACAGTTGCTTGTAGCTGTTGGGGTCGGTGACGTCCTGCAGTGGGCGCGTCGTCGCCACCGAATAGGACACCGGCACATTCTCGAAGGTCTCGGACTCCAGGTTGATCCAGATGCCGAGCACCCGGTCTTTGCGGCGCACGACGACCGGCCGAGCCGGACCCTCGAGCACGACGACGATGTCGTAGCGCCCCTGGCGGGCGACACGCGGGTCGGCATTTTCCAAGGAGCCGAAAATGGTGAGGTCGGCACCGGAAAAGCCGGCGGTGATCGAGACATGGTCGGTGGACAGGCCGATCTGGATGTTTTCGGTAGCCGGCGTCTGCGCTCTTGCCGGTGACGCTGCGGCGAACAGCGACAGCGAGGCAGCAGCCAGGAACGCCCTAAAATCCGCCATCAGGTCGGGTCCACGCCGGACAGCGAATACAGGCTGGGCGGCGTCACGAACAGATCGATGGCGAGCCGGAAGGCAACCGCCAGCACCAGCAATGCCAACAGCGCCCTGAGCTGCTCGCCGCGCAGCCTTTGGCCGGCCTTGGCGCCGTATTGCGCGCCGGCGACGCCGCCCGCCATCAACAGGAAGGCGAGCATGACGTCGACCGTCTGGTTGGTGGTGGCATGGACCAGCGTGGTGTAGGCCGAGGTGAAGATGATCTGGAATAGCGAGGTGCCGATAACGACGTTGGTCGGCACCTTCAAGAGATAGATCAGCGCCGGTACCATGATGAAGCCGCCGCCGACGCCCATGATCGACGACAGGAAGCCGATGCCGGCGCCGAGGCCGAGCACCGGGATGACGCTGACGAAAAGCTTCGAGGCCCTGAACCGCATTTTCAGCGGCAAGCGGTGGATCCAATTGTGCTGGCCGGATTTCTTCAGCACTGGCGCCGCGCCGCTGCGCGTGGCGCGCAGCGCATTGACGCTCTCGACCAGCATCAGCCCGCCGACGGTGCCGAGCAGCACGACATAGAGCAGCGAGATGAACAGGTCGAGCTGGCCGAGCCGGCGCAAGAAGCCAAAGACAAAGATGCCGCCGGTCGAGCCGACGATACCGCCTGCCAAAAGCACACCGCCGAGCTTGAAGTCGAGCGTGCCGCGCTTCACGTGCGACAATGCGCCGGAGAAGGAGGAGGCGATGACCTGGTTGGCGCCGGTGGCGACCGCGATCGCCGGCGGTATGTTGTAGAAGATCAGCAGCGGCGTGATCAGAAAGCCGCCGCCCACTCCAAACATGCCCGAAAGGAAACCCACCGCCGCGCCCATGGCCAGCAGCACGAAGATGTTGACGGAAATTTCCGCGATCGGGAGATAGATGCCCACCCGTCAGTCTCGATCAGTTTGCCCGTCAGCGAATGCAACCATTGCGGGCATTCGCGCCAAAAAGCCTGTCTCGTTCTTGCGCCGGCCGGGCGGCGAAGTCAAACCTCGCCACGTCGCCGAAACAAAAAACAACTCAATCAGTTAACAGGCAAATGTGTGGCAAAGGCGTCGCGGAAACGACGCATCTGACGTTATTTGCGCGCGAGCAGCGCCTTGACCAGCTTTTCGTCGACCGCGCCGGTCGGCTTCAGGTCGTTGTCGGTCTGGAAAGCCATGATGGCATCCTTGGTTTTCTGGCCCATCACGCCGTCGTCATTGCCGGCCGCATAGCCGTTCTTGTTGAGAATGCGCTGGATGTTCTGAACGACCTTCTTCATGTCGACGCTGGCGGTCGTCTGCGGCGTGCCGTCCTGCCACGATTCGGGAATATCGGCCGAATTGGCCGCAGGATCGAGCGGCTTTGCCTTCCACAGTTCCGTGGCGGCGCGTGCGCGTTCGAGCTGCTCGGGCCTGAGCGCCTTGGCGATCTCGTCGCGCTTTGCCGCCGCATCCTTGTCGCCGGTCTTGGCGACGAGCGCGAACCATTTGTAGGACTCTTCGAGATCCTGCTTCATGCCGACGCCCTTCGCCGCCAGGATGCCGAGATTGAACTGGCTGTCCTTGACGCCGAGCTCGGCGGCGGCCTGGAACCAGTGCGCGGCCGATTCATTGTCGGTCACGCCGTCCGCCGCCATGGCGAAGAGCACGGCGAGATTGTGCATGGCGCTGGCGTTGCCCTGCTCGGCGGCGAGTTGGTACCAGGTCTTCGCCTTCTTGACGTCGCGCGCGACGCCGGTGCCCTTCTCGTAGAAGTTGCCGATGCGGTATTCCGCCGGTGCGAAGCCGAGTTCGGCTGATTTCTCGTACCATTTTGCCGCCGCTGCCATGTCTTGCTTGACGCCGCGCGATTCGGCGTAGCGCGAGCCGATTTCGAACAGTGCCTTGGCGTCGCCGCCGGCCGCTGAGTCACGCAAGGCAGCCGGGCCGGCATCGGCTGGAATGTCGATCTTGTCAGGGGCCGTCGCTGTCGAAGCATCCGCCGGCGTGACCGTGCCGGTCATGTCCTGGGTCGCGGGCGTGGCGGCCGGCGCCGTCGCCATTGGCTCGGCGTCCGCAGCCGTCGGGCCCGCAGGTGCCGACGCTGTCACGGCGGCCGCCGCCGGATCGGGCGACGTCGTTGAAGCCATTGGCGCAGGAATAGGCTCGGCCGCGGACCCTGGGCCCATCGGCGTTTCGGCATTCGCCGATATTTCGCTATATGACGGCGTGGCGATGGCGGCCTGCGCCGGCATGTCGTCCTCGGCTACCGATTCGGATGGCTCTGCCCGTCGGACAGCGCGGTCTGGTGCGCTATCCTGTGCTGCAGTTTCTGCGTCCGTCTTCGGCTCGTTGACGGTGCCGATCGATGCGGTTTCCGTTGGCTGCGCTGCCGCCATCGGCGCCGTATCGTTGCTGGCCATTTCGACCGGGTCGGAGACAAAGGCCTTGCCCAATTGCAGGCCGGCGAGCGCCAGCATGACCGCGGCGGCTGCCATCAGAATCGGCTTGCGTCGCGCCTTGAGCAGATCGCCGATCCTGAGCGCCTTTACCGGCCCCCTCATCGTCGATTGCCGCTTGAGAGCGTCGGCCTCGGCAGCGGCCGCTTGCGCCGCGCGCCTGGCTGCGGCGATGAAGTCGGATTTCGATGCATCGGCATTGCCGGCCCTGACGGGCGGGCCGCGTTCGTCGCGCACGCGCTTCATAATGGCGTTGAGGTCAGGTGGGCCGGAACCGGGCTCCAGCGGCCGGTTGGCAACTTTCGGGTCCAGCGGCTCATCGAGATCGGCAATCGGTATCTCGACATCAGGCGCGGAGCCGGCAAGCGGTGGAACGATCGTCTCCTTCTTGGCCTTGAAGGCGCGCGCCAATCCGCCGAGCATCGACTTCCGGCCGCCGGTCGGCTGGGTCTTTTCCGCCGTGTCCGAGCCAAGCGCCGCCATGGCCGCGGCCGCGGCGGCTTCGGCTGGCGTACGTGTGCCCGGTTCGCTACGCGTGCCCGGTTCGCTACGCGTACCCGGTTCGCTATGCGTACCCGGTTCGCTACGCGAACCCTGCTCATTGCTCATCATGGCAGAGACATGGCTGTCGAGGTCGGCCATGTCTTCCGTCAGCGGCAATGGCTGGTCGATGTCCATGGACGGAGCGTCACGTACGGCCATCTTTGACGATCGCACGCCGCGCCAGCTGTCCGGCTCGGCCGGTTGCGTATTCAGAAGTTCGCTCACCGCGTCGGTCGGCTCGCCGGTTTCCAGTGAGCCCAGTCGGTCGACGATCTTGAGCAGCGTGTCGTGGATGGCTTCGAAGGTCCTCGAATTGCGCTCGTCGGAACGGCGCGTCAGTGCTTCGAGTGTCTTCAGATCCTGAGCGAGGCCAGAAACGGCCGCCGTGTTGGCACTGGAGCCCGCCAGCGAACGGACGGCGCTCTCGGCTGCCTCGCGCGCCGCGCTGAGGATGGAATCGCGGGTGCCAGCCAGCGACCTCTCGATTTCGTCGAGACGCGGGCTGATATCCTCGAATTCCGGCAGTGGCGTTTCGGGTTTCGAAAGGTGTGCCGACAGACCTGCGACCTGCGCTTCCAGGCTACGGATCAGGGCCGGGTCGATGCCGGCGACCTGCGCCGCGGATGAATCCAGCCGGCTTGAAATGTCTTCGAGCCGGCTTTCCAGGCCACGGATCGCCGCTTCACCTGCGGGATCGGGGACGCGCGTCTCCAAGCGCTTGGCCAGCGCGCTGAAGCGGGCGTCGATGGCGTCCATGATGCCGGCCCCGTCGATCTGCTGCGGCATGCGCTGGTCCAGCCTGTCGGCGACCTCGTCCAGACGGCGCTCGAGATCGCGAAACAGCAGGTTGCCCTGCTCGATCGCGTCGCCTTGGCGGCGCTCCATCATGCTGGACAGCACGTCGAAGCGCTGCTCGATCCCATGGAAGATGTGGTCGGCGTCGGGCATGGCAGGTGCGTGGTCGATCTTGTCGGCGATAAGCGCGACTTGCCTGGCAAGGCGCTCCATCGCCTGCTCCGGCAGATTGGCTCGGCTGGCCAACTCGTCGACGCGGCTCGACAATGTGTTGAGGCGGTCGATGACCTCCCGGCTCGGACGATCCTGCGACACTTCATCGATTTGCTGGGCCAGCGAATCAATCCGCTTCTCGATGCGTTCGAATGGCTCCGGGTCAAACGAATTGGCTTGCGCAGCGACGGTCGAGGCGACGATGGCGCGGGAAATCTCGTCGAGTCGCTCGTCGATCTGGCTGAATGTATCGCTGCCGCGATTGTCCTGCTGGCGGGCGAAATGTTCGACCGCGCCGGCAAGCGTGCGGACCTTCTCTTCGAGCGAACGCAGCGACAGCGATTCCGGCAGATTGTTGACGGCATTGCTGATCTGTTCAAGCCGTTCGGTCAGCATCGAAAGACCGGGCGCCTCCGACCGCTTTCGCTGATCGGCGTCGACACGGTCCTCGAACGCGGTCCAGCGGCGGTCGAACTCGTCCCAACGGCGGCCGACCGCCTGCACGCTCTCCTCGCGCGCCAACGTGTCGAGCGCGGCCTTGACCTGCTCTAGCTCGAGCCGGAGCATGTTGACGCTTCTGTCGTCGCTCTTTTCGGCCAGGGACTGGATGGCGCCGGAAAGCCGCTCGAACTCGACGCCGAGTTCGGCGCTGCCTTTGCCCCCTGCCGATTGGCCACCCGGCTGGGCGCTTGCCTGGAAAGCCCGCTCGATATCCTTGCGCAGCGCTTCGAATTCGCGCTGCAGGCCGGCGGTCATCTGGTGGCGCAGTTCCTCGCGCAGGCCGCGCAATTCGCCGGCGATCTTGCCGACCACGGCGACGCCGTCTTCTTGGCCGCGCACGCGGTCGATGTCGCGGGCGATCGATTGGTAATTCTGGTCGAAGCCAGTCGGCGCCGGGCTTTTCGGCGGCTGCGCGGGGCGCGGATCCTCATAGGGCCGGGCGCTGGCATAGCGCGGTTCCGCGCTCAGCCGGCGCGGATCGGGACGCTCGCTCATGTCCTCGCGCGTCCGCTCAAGCCGCTGCTCCAGCGTTTCCAGAGAACGATTGAGCTGTTCAAGCGTGGTGTGCGGCCTGCGCTGCCGGCCTGCGTTGAGTGTATCGAGATAGGACCGCTTGCTGTTCATCGATGCGCCCGTTCAGTTTCACTGCTGGCTTTATGACCAGTTTCCCAAAGTCCTGCCGGAAACGAAGGCGGCCGCGCGGCTTTGCTGCGGTGGAAGACCAGCTTCCCGGGTTTCACCCGCGCTCCGAAAAACCGTGAAAAAACTCGCTACAGGATAACCACGGGTAACCGACATGCGCACATTTCGCCCAACGTGGTAAACAACGCGTTAACCAAGCTTAAGAAGTTACAACGTTGTTGCGAGCGCCTGAAGCGCCGCCGGGCCATGTGCTGGCGGATGCGGCAAAAAGTTCGTCCCGCACAACGCCCTTGCTTCGTGAGGCGGCTATCGGTATAGAATTGACGTAAACGTAAGGGTGCACAGACGTGCCGTTTGCGATTTGTTTGTTGAAACCACGAGTGGAAGCACGCCCCCGCTTCGACTTAGGCGACGCACGGTCCGGGACCGCGGCGCCACCAGATGGGGAAAGCCAGTGACCATGAAACTTGTTTCGCCCGGCGAAGCCGCGGCCAATACCAATGACATTTCTGACAAAGCCGGCGAGGATCTTGTCCGCATCGGAGAGATGGCCAAGAAATACGGAGTAACGCTGCGTACGCTGCGTTTCTACGAGGACAAGGGCCTTCTCAATCCGCAGCGCGACGGCTCGACCCGTCTCTACACGCGCCGCGACAAGGCGCGGCTGAAGCTGATCCTGCTCGGTCGCAAGGTCGGATTCTCGCTGCGCGACGTCAAGCAGATGATGGATCTGTATGACCCAACCGGCTCCAACACCAAGCAGTTGCGGCTGACGCTCGACAAGTCGGAGAAGCAGCTTGCCCGTCTGCAGAAGCAGCGGGCGCTGATCGACGATGCCATCAACGAGTTGAGCAACTCTATGGCGTCGGTGCGTCAGATGCTGAGCGAACGCTCGGCGCCGCAGGCCAGCGTCGCCAGATAATTCTTCGCCGGCCTCCGGTGAACGGCCTTCTGGGAGAGAGCCGCGTGGGCCTTGGCTGCGCGGCTCTTTCCGCTGTCTTGCGGCTGCGTCGGGACGAATATTTTTTAATCTGTCCGGACTGGCTACGGCCAGCGCCGTTACGCTTATGAGCGAGCGGCGGGGATAATTTGTCGCATCAAAAAATTGACGTTTACGCAAACGTCAACTTTTGCTATTCCGACCTGAATATTGGTCCGTATGTCCCCCTGACTTCACATTGGGGGATTTTGGGGCCAAGTCCGCATGGTGGAGGGAAAGCATGCCGATCTACAGGGCGCCGGTGCAGGACACGCTGTTTGTGCTGAACGAAGTGCTGGGCTACCAGCGCTATTCCAATCTTCCCGGATTTTCCGACGCGACGCCGGACGTGGTCGAGGCCATCCTCGCCGAGGGCGCCAAGCTCGCTGAAAATGTCATGCAGCCGCTGAACCGCGTCGGCGACATGGAAGGTTGCGTGCGCCATGGCGACGGTTCGGTGACAACGCCGAAAGGCTTCAAGGAGGCCTTCGACCAATACCGCGAGGGCGGCTGGATGGGGCTGGCCGCACCCGTCGAATTTGGCGGCCAGGGCCTGCCTTACGCGGTGCATACCGCTGTTTCCGAATATATGATTTCGGCCAACATGTCGCTGATGATGTATCCCGGCCTGACGCAGGGCGCGATCGCGGCGATCATTACCCATGGCACCGAGGAGCAGAAGGCGATCTGGTTGCCGAAGCTGGTCGAGGGCGTCTGGACCGGGACCATGAACCTGACCGAGCCGCATTGCGGCACCGATCTCGGCCTGCTGCGCACCAAGGCGGTTCCCAACGGCGACGGCACCTACAAGATCTCAGGCCAGAAGATCTTCATATCGGCCGGCGAGCACGACATGTCGGACAACATCGTCCATCTGGTGCTGGCCCGCATCGAGGGCGCGCCGGAAGGCGTGAAGGGCATTTCGCTGTTCATCGTGCCGAAGCTCAAGCTCGATGCATCAGGCAATCCTGGCGAGAAGAACACCGTCTCCTGCGGCTCGATCGAGGAGAAGATGGGCATCCATGGCAATTCGACCTGCGTCATGAATTATGACGAGGCACAAGGCACGTTGCTTGGCGAGACGAATGGCGGGCTGAAAGCCATGTTCACCATGATGAATGAAGCGAGGCTCGGCGTCGGCCTGCAGGGGCTTTCTCTGTCGGAGGTCGCCTACCAGAACGCTGTGTCCTATGCCAAGGATCGCCTGCAGGGACGCTCGCTGTCTGGGCCGAAGGCGCCGGACAAGAAGGCCGACCCGATCATCGTCCACCCCGACATCCGCCGCAGCCTGATGACCATGAAGGCCTTCAACGAGGCCGGTCGCGCGCTGGCGCTGTGGACGGCGATCAAGTCGGACATCGCCCACCGCGCCAGCGACGACAACGACCGCCAGGCCGCCGACGACTACACCGGCCTGATGACGCCGGTGGTCAAGGGCGTGCTCACCGACAAGGGTTTCGACCACGCGGTGATGGCGCAGCAAGTGTTCGGCGGGCACGGCTATGTCGAAGAGCACGGCATGAGCCAGTTCGTGCGCGATGCCCGCATCGCCATGATCTACGAGGGTGCCAACGGCATCCAGGCCCTTGACCTGGTCGGCCGCAAGCTGGCGTTGAATGGCGGCCGCGCCGTGCAGGCCTTCTTCAAGGAGGTCGTCGAATTCTGCGAGGAGAACCGCACTGACGACAAGATGGCGCCCTTCACCAAGGCGCTCAAGAAGGGCCTCAACGATCTGCAGGCGGCGACGATGTGGCTGATGCAGAACGGCATGGCCAAGCCCGATAACGCCGGCTCCGCCTCGACCGACTACATGCATCTCTTCGGTCTGGTGGCGCTGGGCTATATGTGGGCGCAGATGGCCAAGGCAGCCGGGGCGAGATTGGCGAATGACGCCAATGGTTCTTCGGCCTTCTACGGCAGCAAGCTGGTGACGGCGCGCTTCTTCATGGAGCGGATCATGCCGGAGACGTCGGCGCATCTCGCCCGCATCTCCAGCGGCGCGGACACGCTAATGGCGCTGCCGGCGGAAGCGTTCTAAGCTCGACGTTACCCTCCCCCTCGAGGGGGAGGGTGGCCGCGAAGCGGCCGGGAGGGGTCCTGCGTGTAGCGCGCCGACCTGGTTGGCGCCTTGGGAGGAGAATGATCGCAATGCTGTGGCATGTGGCGCAGGTTGTAAGAGATAAGATCGAGCACTTCATCGGCGACCCCACCCGGCCCTTCGGGCCACCCTCCCCTCAAGGGGGAGGGGAACGCCGGCGCAAGGGGGAAGTAGCATGACAAATCCTGCCGAAGTACTTGCTTTGCGCAAACCCGCCTGGGCGGCGGACGAGGTCGGCATGCTCTACGACATGGCGCACCGCTTCATGTCGGAAGAGATCGCGCCGCGCTATGACGAGTTCGAGAAGAACGAGATGGTCGACCGCGAGAGCTGGCTGAAGGCAGGTGCGGCCGGTCTGCTTTGTGCCTCGATGCCGGAGGAATATGGCGGTTCGGGCGGGACATTCGCGCATGAGAGCGCCATCATCGAGGCGATCGGCCATGTCGGCGTCGACGGTTTTGGCATCGGCCTGCACAATTCGATCGTCGCCCCTTACATCCTCCACTACGGCTCGGAGGAGCAGAAGAACAAATGGCTGCCGAAACTGGCGACCGGCGAGCTGATCGGCGCCATCGCCATGACCGAGCCCGGCGCCGGCTCCGACCTGCAAGGCGTCAAGACGCGCGCCGAGAAGGACGGCAACCAGTATAAGATCAACGGCTCGAAGACCTTCATAACCAACGGCCAGCTCGCCAATTTCATCATAATCGTCACCAAGACCGATCCGGAGAAGGGCGCCAAGGGCACTTCGCTGATCGTCGTCGAGACCGACGAGGTGGAAGGGTTCGAGCGCGGCCGCAACCTCGACAAGATCGGGCTCAAGGCTAACGACACGTCGGAACTGTTCTTCAACGATATGCGTGTGCCGACTTCCAATCTGCTCGGCCACGAGGAAGGCCAGGGCTTCGCCCAGCTGATGCAGCAATTGCCGCAGGAGCGGCTGCAGATCGGCACTGGCGCCATCGCCATGGTCGAACGGGCGCTGGCGTTGACCATCGACTACGTCAAGGAGCGCAGGGCCTTCGGCAAGGCGATCATCGATTTCCAGAACACCCAGTTCAAGCTGGCCGAACTGAAGACCGAGGCGACCATTGGCCGGGTCTTCTACAATGACTGCGTCGCCCGCCATATCGATGGTGGTCTCGACCCGGTGACGGCCTCGATGGCCAAATACTGGCTGTCCGACCTGCAGGGAAAAGTCGTCGACGAATGCCTTCAATTGCATGGCGGCTATGGCTACATGAATGAGTATCCCATCGCCCGCATGTTCCGCGACGCCCGCGTCCAGCGCATCTACGGCGGCACCAACGAGATCATGAAATTGCTGATCGCGCGCTCTCTCTGAGAGACTTTCAGCAAACCAAGGAGCAGGAAAATGGCCGAAGCTTATGTCTATGACGCCGTGCGCACGCCGCGCGGCAGGGGCAAGAAGGATGGCTCGCTGCACGAGGTGCCGGCGGTGCGGCTCGGCGCCAAGGTGCTTGAGGCGATCCGTGACCGCAATGGGCTGGACACCGGCACCGTCGACGACATCATCTTCGGCTGCGTCGATCCGGTCGGCGAGGCGGGTTCTGTCATTCCGCGCGCCGCCGCCTTCGAGGCCGGTTACGACACGAAAGCGCCAGGCATGCAGATCTCGCGTTTCTGCGCCTCTGGCCTGGACGCCATCAATTTCGGCGCCGCCAAGATCGCGCAAGGCGCCGACGAGATCGTCATCGCCGGCGGCGTCGAATCGATGTCGCGCGTCGGCATGGGCGCATCCGGCGGCGCCTGGTTCATGGACCCCTCGGTCGGCCTGCCGGGCTGGTTCGTGCCGCAGGGCATCTCGGCCGATCTGATCGCCACGAAGTACGGCTTTTCGCGCGACGACGTCGACGCCTATGCGGTCGAAAGCCAGAAGCGCGCCGCCAAAGCCTGGGGCGAGGGCCGCTTCAAGAATTCGGTGATCTCGATCAAGGACCAGAACGGCCTGACCATCCTCGACCACGATGAGCACATGCGGCCTTCGACCGATATGCAGTCGCTGGCGGCCCTCAACCCGTCTTTCGTCATGCCCGGCGAAATGGGCGGCTTCGATGCCGTCGCGGTGCAGAAGCATCCCGAGGTGGAGGAGGTCAATCACGTCCACCACGCCGGCAATTCGTCCGGCATCGTCGACGGCGCGGCGGCCGTTCTGCTCGGCTCAAAGAAGGCTGGAAAGTCGCTCGACCTGAAGCCGCGCGCTCGCATCCGTGCATTCGCAAATATCGGTTCTGAACCGGTGCTGATGCTGACCGGTCCGGTCGACGTGACCGAGAAGCTGCTGAAGCGCGCCAGGATGAAGCTGTCGGACATCGATCTGTTCGAGCTCAACGAGGCGTTCGCCTCGGTGGTGCTGCGCTACATGCAGGCTTTCGACATTTCGCATGACAGGATCAACGTCAATGGCGGCGCCATCGCCATGGGCCATCCGCTCGGCGCCACCGGTGCGATGATCTTCGGAACGGTGCTGGACGAACTGGAGCGCCGCGACCTGAACACCGCGCTGGTGACGCTCTGCATCGGCGCCGGCATGGGCACCGCAACGATCATCGAACGCGTCTGACGGGAGAGAGACCGATGAGCTACACCAATTTCACGTTCGATATCGACATCGATGGCATCGCGCTGGTCACCTGGGACATGCCCGACCGCTCGATGAACGTCTTCACCGAAGCGGCGATGCTGGAGCTGAACGCCATTGTCGACAAGGTGGCGAGCGACGCGTCGATAAAGGGGGCGGTGATCACCTCCGGCAAGGATAGTTTCTCGGGCGGCGCCGATATCACCATGCTGCAGAAGATGCTGTCGAAGTTCGCGGCCGATAAAGCCAAGGACCTGGACAAGGCGACCAAGGTATTGTTCGACAATGCCGGCTACATGACCGGCCTGTTCCGCAAGCTGGAAACCTCGGGGAAGCCGTGGGTGTCGGCGATCAACGGCACCTGCATGGGCGGCGCCTTCGAGCTGTCGCTCGCTTGCCATGGCCGCGTCGCGGCCAATTCCGACAAGGTCAAGATGGCGCTCCCCGAAGTGAAGATCGGCATCTTCCCGGGTGCCGGCGGCACTCAGCGCGTGCCTCGGCTGACCGACCAGCAGCAGGCGCTGCAGATGCTGACTTCCGGTCAGGCGCTGTCGCCGCAGAGGGCCAAGTCGATGGGCCTGATCCATGAGATTGCCGAACCGACGAAGCTGGTCGAAACCGCCAAGGCCATGATCAAAAATGGCTTGAAGCCAGTGGCGCCGTGGGACGAGAAGGGCTTCAAGCTGCCCGGCGGCCCGGTCTATTCGGTGGCCGGCGCCAATCTGTGGCCACCGGCAATCGCCATCCTGCGTCGCGAGACCTATGGCAATTATCCGGCCGCCGCGGCCATCCTGAAATGCGTCTATGAAGGCTTGCTGGTGCCGTTCGACACCGGCTTGCGCATCGAGCAGCGTTATTTCACCGAGATCATGCAGACCAGGGAAGCGGCGGCGATGATCCGCTCGCTGTTCGTGTCGTTGCAGGAACTGAACAAGGGCGCGCGTCGCCCGGCCGGCATGCCGGAAACCAAGTTCAAGAAGATCGGCGTGCTCGGCGCCGGCTTCATGGGTGCCGGCATCGCCTATGTCACGGCCAAGGCCGGCATTCCGGTGGTGCTGCTCGACCGCGACATGGAAGCTGCCGCCAAGGGCAAGGCGCATTCGGACAGCCTGATCTCGGATCAGGTCAGGAAAGGCCGCGCCAAGCCTGAGGACAAGGACAGGCTGCTGTCGCTGATCACGCCGACGGCGGACTATGCCGACCTCGCAGGCTGCGACCTGGTGGTCGAGGCGGTATTCGAGGATTCGGGCGTCAAGAAGGACGCCACCGAAAAGGCGGAGGCCGTGCTGAAGCCGGCGGCGGTCTTCGCGTCGAACACGTCCACCATCCCGATCACGTCGCTGGCGAAGAATTCGGTGCGGCCAAAGAATTTCATCGGCATCCATTTCTTCTCGCCGGTCGACAAGATGATGCTGGTCGAGATCATTTTGGGCAAGAAGACGGGCGACAAGGCGCTGGCCACCGCGATCGACTTCGTCCGCGCCATCAAGAAGACGCCGATCGTCGTCAACGACACGCGCGGCTTCTACGTCAACCGCTGCGTGCTGCGCTACATGTCGGAAGCCTACAAGATGCTTATCGAGGGCGTTCCGGCGCCGATGATCGAGAATGCGGCGAAGGCCGCCGGCATGCCGGTCGGTCCTTTGGCGCTCACCGACGAAACGGCGATCGACCTCGCGCAGAAGATCATGAAGCAGACCATGCGCGATCTCGGCGAAAAGGCGGTCGACCCGAAGCAGATGGCGCTGATCAACACGCTGGTCGATACGCATGGCCGCTTCGGCCGCAAGAACGGCAAGGGTTTTTACGACTACCCGCAAAAACCTGCCAAGAAGAAATTGTGGCCGGGCCTGAAGGATCTCTATGGGCAGTTGCCGCCTGAAAGGGTCGACTATGAGGAACTGAAGCAGCGGCTCCTGGTCACCATTGCGTTGGAGGCGGCCCGGGTGATAGAGGAGGGCATCGTCACCGATCCGCGCGAGGCCGATGTCGGCTCGATCCTCGCCTTTGGCTTCGCGCCCTTTACCGGCGGCGTGCTGTCCTACATCGACGGCATCGGCGCCAAGAAATTCGTCAAGATCGCCAAGGGTCTTCAAAAGAAGTACGGCGCCGAGTTCAAAGCGCCGAAGCTCCTGCTCGACATGGCAGAGAAGGGCGAGACTTTCTACCAACGCTTCGATCCCTATGCCAGGAGCGAGGCCAAGAAGGCGGCGTGACGCCGCCTTCGGTGGTGGACAAAATCACGGCCACCGGTTAGAACGGACAAGGTATTTTTTCCTGTCCGGAAGGAGAGCAAAAGTGCTCTCGCATGACCGCGTATGGGCCGCAATCGATGCTCTCGCCGAGCGCTATTCGCTCTCGGCCTCGGGGCTAGCAAAACGCGCGGGCCTCGATTCGACCGCCTTCAACAAGTCCAAGCGGCTGTCCTCGGACGGGCGGCCGCGCTGGCCGTCGACCGAGTCGCTGGCCAAGATCATCGAGGCGACCGGTGCCTCGCTCGACGAATTCACCGGACTGGTCGAAGGCCGGGGCAAGACCGTTCCCGGATCTCTGCCGGCACAGACGTCTTCGGTGCCGCTGCTCGGCTTCGCCCAGGCCGGCGCCGGCGGCTTCTTCGACGATGCCGGCTTTCCCGTGGGGCAGGGCTGGGACCTGATCGAGCTTCCGGCACGGGCGACCGAAACCTCCTATGCGTTGCAGGTCCAGGGCGATTCCATGCTGCCGCTCTACCGCAATGGTGACGTGCTGATCGTTGAGCCGGGCGCCACCACCCGCAAGGGCGACCGCGTCGTCGTCAAGACCAATGCCGGCGAGGTGATGGCCAAGGTGCTGGACCGTCAGACGGCGAAGTCTATCGTTCTGGTCTCGCTCAATCCCGATCACCCGGACCGCGACATCCCGATGCGCGATGTCGAATGGGTGGCGCGGATTGTCTGGGCAAGCCAGTAAGGGCCGCCGGTGCGCCCGCTTCATGCAGCCGCTGCTGTGTTGACGATCCTCGCGATGGGGGCTGCGATTGCCGCCGGTGGCCGCGCCGTGCTGCATGGCGAAAACGGTCGAGTGGCAGCTCGGGCGCAGGCCGGCATGGCGGCGCAATCCAAAGCGCCCGCCACGTCAGCGATTCCGCAGCCCAAGATGGCACGCCCGGAGGTGTATTCCAGGGCCATCGATCCCAAAATCGTCGCGCCGCCGCAGCTTCAGGCCGAAGAGCTTGAACGGGTCGAGCCGCGCGCGCCGTTGAGTGAGCTGGCGCTGGCCGGACCGCCCAAGCCGCCCAAAACGAAAATGCCTGACGACTGGAACGGGACAAAACTGTTCCAGCCGGTTGCATCGGCCGCCGGTGTGATCCAGGCCAGGGGCTACTCCGTCGCGATTTCCGGCGTCGACATCGTCAGGCAGGACGAAACTTGCACGGACGGCGGCAAGTCCTGGACGTGCGGCACCCGGGCGCGAACGGCGTTCCGTGCCTTCCTGCGCGGCCGGGCAGTGGTCTGCACGGTGCCACCCGAGGGCGGCCGCGACCTGATCACCGCCGAATGCCGCGTTGGCAACCAGGATGTCGGCCAGTGGTTGATCGAAAACGGCTGGGCGCGCGCCGCCAAGGGTGGCCCTTACGTCGAGGCCGGCGAGAAGGCCCGTATGGCGAGGAAGGGTATTTTCGGGCCGGCGCCGAGCCTCTCCGGCCTGCCTCCGGCACCAGCCCCTTTTGCGGCCACAGCGCCGCCGACGCAGCCGATTCTCGATCCTTCGGCGGCGGCTACGCCAACAGAGACGACGGCTACGCCGCCAGCTGACCAGCCAGCGCCTTCTGAATGAGCGCCCGGGTTTCTGCGATGCCGTAGAGCGCAGCGAAGGAACCGAAGCGCGGGCCGCGCTCCTGTCCGATCAAAACCTGGTAGATCATCTGGAAGAAAGCGACGGAGACGCCCGGCCCGCCCTCCGGGCTCTGCTTCGAATGGTCCTGATAGCGGTCGATCTTGCGCGCGACGTTGAGGGCGGCATTCTGGATCACCTCGCCATCGGCCCCTGGCGGCAATGCGGCGAGCGCTTCGGATAGTTTCGTCAGCGCCTCGCGCTCGACCGCATCGGCGGCCCGATACACCTTGGCCGGCTTCACGAAATCGTCGAAATAGCGGATCGCATACTCGGCCAGCCGGTCGAGCTCGGGATGGGTCTTCGGCGTCACGCCCGATGTGTGGCGCAAAATGAACCCCCACAGCACGTCCTTGTTCTGGGCGTTCGAGGCGCTGACCAGATTGAGCAGCAGCGCGAACGACACCGGCAGGTCTACGACAGGCGGGTTACCGTCATGCATGTGCCAGACGGGATTTCCCAGCCGCTCCTTCCACTCCTGTCGGCGATAGGCGGACAGAAAGGCGTAATACTCGTCCACCGCCTTCGGAATGACATCGAAATAAAGCTTCTTGGCCTGCCGCGGCCGCTGGTACATGTAGAGCTCGAGGCTTTCGGTCGGCGCGTAGGTGAGCCACTCGTCTATGGTGAGTCCGTTGCCCTTCGACTTCGAAATCTTCTGGCCGTTCTCGTCGAGGAACAGCTCATAGACGAAATGCTCGGGCGCGCGCCCGCCCAGTATATTGCAGATACGGTCGTAGATCACCGCATTCGTCTGATGGTCTTTGCCGAACATTTCGAAATCGACGCCGAGCGCCGCCCAGCGCATGCCGAAATCCGGCTTCCACTGCAGCTTCACCCTGCCGCCGGTTATCGGCAGCGTGGTTTCGGTGCCGTCATCATCGAAGGTGATAGTGCCCGCCTTGGCGTCGACATGCTTCATCGGGACGTAAAGCACGCGGCCACTTTTGGGAGAAATCGGCAAGAACGGGCTGTAGGTCGCCTGACGCTCCTCTCCGAGCGTCGGCAGCATCACGTCCATAATTTTATCGAAACGTTCGGCAGCGCGCAGCAGAACGTCGTCGAAACGGCCAGCCTTGTAGTATTCCGTCGCGCTGGCGAACTCGTAGTCGAAGCCGAACGTGTCCAGGAAGCGGCAAAGCATTGCGTTGTTGTGGTCTGCGAAGCTCGCATAGTCGCCGCCGAAAGGATTAGGGACGGACGAGAGCGGCTTGTGCAGGTGCGGCTCGAGTGCGGCGCGATCGGGGACGTTGTCCGGAATCTTGCGCATACCGTCCATGTCGTCGGAAAAGCACAAGATCTTGGTCTTGACCGTGTCCCGGGTGAGCACGCGGAAGGCGTGGCGCACCATCGAGGTGCGTGCGACCTCGCCGAAAGTACCGATGTGCGGCAGCCCCGACGGACCATAGCCGGTCTCAAACAGGACGGTCTCGGGAAAGTCAGTGCCTTTGTAGCGCTCGACGATCTTCCTGGCTTCCTCGAACGGCCACGCCTTGCTTTCAGCCGCTGCCGCAAGCACCTCGGGATTGAGATCGATGATGTTTGATCCCGCCATGTCACTGTTTTCCAAATTATTCGCCGGCATCGCCGCAAAAAATGGGGCTGGATGATTTTTTCAATCGGTCTCTAGGCGCGCCTGCCGTGGGCGTCAACGACCGCGGCTCTTTTTCCTTGCGACGTCGGTGCCTCGTTCCTAACTTCGGAGCCCGTTTGAGGAGTTTTTAAATGCCATTGCCGCTGCATGAAGCCCTGATCTATCTGATGGTCATCACCTCCGCGTCCGACCGCGACATGACCGATGTCGAGCTGGCGCGGATCGGCGACGTCGTCCGCTCATGGCCGGTGTTCGAGGATTTCGACCACGGCCGGCTGGTCGGCGTCGCCCAGGACTGCCAAAAGATGCTGCACGAAAAGGAAGGGCTGGAAGGCGTTTTGACGCGCGTCGCTGAGGCGCTGCCCGAACGCCTGCTTGACACTGCCTATGCCGCAGCCTTCGAGGTTGCGGCCGTCGACCTCGAAATGCGCCTGGAGGAGGTGAGGGTGCTGCAG
The DNA here is from genome assembly GCF_935825525.1 of Mesorhizobium escarrei. Classification (GTDB taxonomy): domain Bacteria; phylum Pseudomonadota; class Alphaproteobacteria; order Rhizobiales; family Rhizobiaceae; genus Mesorhizobium; species Mesorhizobium escarrei. The sequence continues at coordinate 161,195 of NZ_CAKXZT010000126.1, read as the reverse complement.
CTTATCCGTCGCCAGCTCGATCTCGACACGCTCACCGTCGCCGCCATCGCCCGTGCTGCCAAGGCCCGCTTGCGCACGCTGACTTGATTAGACCCAACGGGTCAGAAGAAGCTGACCGGGCCGGATCAGAAAAAACTGACCGGGCCGGATCAGAAGAAACTGACCGGGGCCGGATCAGAAAAAGCTGACCGGGAAATAGCGCAGATAAAATTCGGCAAAGATGCCCTTCACCGAAATCTCCTGCAGTGCGTAGTCGAACGCTGCGGCCAGCGCTGGATCGTTGGCCCTGGTGGCGATGGCCATACCCGACCCCAGATATTCGGGCGCCAGGTAGGGACCGCCGGCAAAGCGGCAGCAGGCTGCGGCATTCGAACTGCCCAGCCAGAAGGCGAAGCGCATGCCGTCGCCGAAGCCGGCGTCGACCTTGCCGGCCTTGAGACCATCGTAGAGCTCTTCCAACTGCGCGAAGGGAACGACCTGAACGGTCCCGAAGTAATCGCGCAGCATCCGCTCATGCGCGGAGCCTGCGACCACGCCGACGCGCTTGCCGCGCAGTCTGTCGAAGATAGGTTCCGTGAGCGCGTTTGTCTTCGGCATGATGAAGCGCGCCGGAAACTGCAGGTAGGAACGCGAGAAGGCATATTTGGACCGCGACTCCGGCGTGGCGGCGATGCCGGCAATGATCGCTTCGCCTTCGCCCTTCTGCAGCGCCACATCGAGCTCGGCCCAGGGCAGCGCCTGGATCTGGCATTTTTCGGCGATGCCGAGTTCGGCGCAGATCGCGCGCGCCAGATCGACGTGGAAGCCGGACAAGCGGCCCGCCCCGTCGAAGAAGTTGAACGGCGGGAAATCGATGGTGGTCAGGAATCTCAGACGCGGCAGCGCGGCAAGGTCAGGCTTCGGCAGCCGCTCCTTGGCATCCCACAGCACCGGCACTTGCGGCTCCGCGGCACGCGCTCCCGTGAGCCACTGTGCCCCGGTGATTGCCAGCATCAAGACGATGGTTATCCACCGAATTGCCACGATCGAGCTCCGCCCTGTCCTGTCCAATGTGGCTTTTGGTACGAAAATGCCACAGGCACAACGGTTTTTGATTTCATCACGCCGATTTAGGGCTATGCTTCAGCGAGCTTGCAAACATGTGTGGCGGTCGGCTGGGAGGGTAGCCGCAAGCCGCTGCAAACTGGGAGGAGCAGGTTTGTAATCCGGGGTCGAGGCAAAGTGCGGGTCAAGCACTGGGCCGTTGATCTCAACGCGGGAAGGCAACATGGGGTAGATGTTGCAATGGGCCACTTCGATCGCACACTGGAATTCATAGATCAGCTGCAGCACGCCGATACGGCGGCCGCGGTCTGCGAAAAGCTGCTTGGGATAACCTCGGAGTTCGGCCTGACGGCGCTGATGGCCGGAACGGTTCCGCAACCGGGCACGCCAAGAGGCCAGCAAAAGGACCATGTGCTGCTTTGCGAGTGGCCGGGAGAATGGCTGGAGCGCTATGTGGCGCGCAACTATGTCGACCATGACCCCGTTGTCAGCCACATGAAGCGGCTGCAGGCGCCGTTCCAGTGGCGGGAAGCGTCCCAGAGCATCCGCATCGACAAGAGCAGCGGCGAAGTGATGGGCGACGCCGGCGAATTCAAGCTGCGCGACGGATTGGCCTTCCCGCTGATCACGCTCGATGGCGAGATCGTCATGGTGTCGCTGGGCGGCGAGGCCGTCGAATTGTCGGGCGCCGATTTTGGGCTGGTGTCGCTGGTGGCGACCTATGCGATTGGTCGCGCCATGCAGATCCACACGATGGCGGCCAAGACCATTGACCACGTCGAACTGACGCCGCGTGAGCGCGAATGCATGCAATGGGCCGCCGTCGGCAAGTCCGAATGGGAGATTTCACAGATTCTCGGCATTTCGGAACACACATCAGAGAAACACCTTCTTAACGCCAAAAGCAAACTCGGTGCCGTCAACCGGGTGCAGGCGGTCGCGGAAGCGATAAGGCGCGGCTATATTAGCTAGCTCGGCCGTGCCGGCCTAGAAATTCTTGCCTACGTGATCGCGTAATTTTCTCGGGACAGCCCGGCCGTATCTTCCTATTGAACCTAGGAGACGGCAGATGCTTTTTTCCCTTACCACACAAGAACTTATGGAACGTCCCGACCTTTGGGAGGCCGTTCATCGCTTACGCTACAAGATTTTCGTCGAGGAGATGGGGTGGACCGATCTGCAGCGCCCCGACGGCCTTGAGATCGATCAGTTCGACCATGACGAGGCGGTGCACCAGCTCGTCATCCGCAATGGCGAGCTCGCCGGTTATCAGCGGATGTTGCCGACAACGCGTGCGCATCTTCTGACCGAGGTGCTGGCGGACCTCTATGAAGGGACGCCGCCATCCGGGCCGAACGTGTGGGAACTGACCCGTTATGCGGTGGCGCCGGGCTTTCGCGACGGCAAGCGCGGCGTCTCGACGGTCGGCACCGAGCTCATTGCCGGCTTCGTCGAGTGGGGGCTGAAGCGGAACGTCAACCAGGTGATCATCGAGTTCGAGCCGATGTGGGTTCTGCGGGCGCTGCAGTTGCACTTCCTGGCGAAGCCGCTTGGCTACCAGCGCACCTATGGCAACCAGCAGGTCGTCGCCACACTGCTCACCTTCAACGAGCATACGCTTGATGTGGTGCGGTCGCGTCGCAGTCATTTCGCGCCAGTGCTGGCCAGGGGATATCCCGACAGGCTCGGAATGAGGCAGGCCTCGTGAGAATTGGAGACAGCCATGAACATCCACCCGCAAACAGAGTTCCGCAATCATACGTTGATCGTCACGGTGTCGTCGGATGACGGCCGGCCGGTGCTGGACGGTCGAGCCTATGAAAGCCTGGCCAGGATCTTCCACGAAGCCGCAATCGACGACAATGTGCGCGTCGTGGTGCTGCGCGGCCTCGCCGGCTGCTTCTGCCTCGGCGGCGATTTCTCCGAGTTCCTCGACGCCACCAAGCATCAACGGTTGATCGCTGCCGTCACCGACATGTTCCGCACGTTGGCGACGTTCCCCAAACCGGTCCTTGCCTGTGTCGACGGCGACGCCGTCGGAGTCGGCTGCACCATCCTGTTCCATTGCGACATGGTGATCGCATCTGACGAAAGCACGTTTCGGGTGCCGTTCGTCGATTTCGGCCTCGTGCCGGACGCGGCGACCAGCATCCTGGCGCCGCAGAAACTCGGCTATGCCGGCGCTTTCCGTTTCTTCTGCCTGGGCGACACGCTCAGTGCCGCGGACGCCAGGATGCTTGGCCTGGTCACGGAGATCGTGGTGGGCGACGTCGAGGAAGCCGCACTTGGCAGAGCCAGGCAACTCGCCAAGAAGCCGGTTGCCGCACTGCTGCAGACCCGCGACCTGCTCAAGGGCGATACAGGCGCGCTCTGCGATCGCATCGACCAGGAGATTTCGCTGTTTCAGCAGGCTTTGCAGGACGATACCACGCTGCGGCGGCTGCAGCGGATTGCCCGGCTGGCGGCATGAGAAGTCATTCGGCAGAATGACAGGAACATCCGGAATCGTGCCGCGCGTCCTTTGCGGGCGCGCGGCGGGTGCTTCAGCCCTGTGTTCCCAGGAACGAAGGCCCTTCCCCGATGATCTTCCTGTCTTCCTTGCCGATGGCGTCGAGATCGCGGCCGCCATAGGGAAGCGACAACAGGATGCGCCGGATGACGGCAAGTCGCGCGCGCCGCTTGTCGTTGGCCCGTACGATGATCCAGGGCGAGAATTCCTTATGCGTGCGTTCGAACATGAGATCGCGCGCCTTGGTGTAATCGTCCCATTTGGAGATGCCGGCAATGTCGATCGGCGAGAATTTCCAGCTCTTCAAAGGACTCCAGCGGCGATCGTGAAACCGCTCAAGCTGTGTTTCCCGTCCGATGTTCAGCCAGAATTTGAAGAAATGGATGCCCTCGTTGCAGATCATCCGTTCAAAATACGGCGTCTCGTCCAGGAATTTCTGATGCTGCTCCGGCGTGCAGAAGCCCATGACCGGCTCGACGCCGGCGCGATTGTACCAGGAGCGGTCGAAGGTGACGAACTCGCCGGATGTCGGAAAGTGCGCGACATAGCGCTGGAAATACCATTGCCCGAGTTCGGTTGGGCTCGGCTTGGTCAGCGCTACGTTGCGCGCTGTCCTGGGGTTCATGTACTGGCGCAGCGCGAAGATCGTCCCGCCCTTGCCGGCGGCATCGCGTCCTTCGAACAGCGACATCACCCGCTTGCCCGTCGATTGCAGCCATGCCTGCGCCTTGACCAGCTCGATCTGCAGCCGCTCGAGCGTCTCGTCATACTCCTCGCTATTCATTTTCTTGTCATAGGGGTATCCGCCGGCGGTCAGCTTGTTGTCTTCGACCCAGTCGGGAAGCTTGGGATCCTCGATGTCGAACTCGCGTTCCTTGCCGTCGATGTGGATCTTGAGCGGACCTGGAACGGGCGCGGCGGCATCTTCCTTGGGGTTTTTCATCGAGACGAACCTTTCCAGTTTCCGGACACATGCTATTGGGAGCCTTACTGCATCGGCCCGAAAATCGGAATCGATTTCGGAAAGAACGATGCAGCGGATTAGAAGTGGTAGAGCGTCCTTGGTCCGTCCAATTGGACGCAAGGCGCTCTAGCGCCGGCCAGCGGGAAGGTCCACCCGGCCGGCCGGGTCGGGACGGAGGCACAGTGCGCGCGAATGGCTGACAGTGGCTGACAATGGCTGATATGGGCGGCGCAGAAGAGCGAAGCACGGCGCAAGCGGTCGCCACCCGGTTGTGGAACAGCCGCTGGCTGCTGGCGGCCGGCATCGTCGCGGTGCTGACGGTCTATGGTTTCGCGGACATGTCTGGCTATGTGGTGCTGCTGGCATGTACTGTGCTGCTGCTTGCCGCCGCGATGCTGCCGGCCGGCGTTGCGCGCCAGTCCCCGGAGGATGCCGCGGCGATCGAGGCAGGCGGGCTACAACAGCTGTCGGGAGAATATCTGGCGGCCGCCGTTGCCGATCCGCTGATCATCTTCGATCGCACCGCGACGATCGTCCATGCCAACGCCGCCGCCTTCGCCGCCTTCGGCGGCATCGCACCGGGCATGTCGCTGTCGCTGAAATTCCGCGCGCCCGAGATGCAGGCCCTGCTGGACAGTATTTTGTCGGGCGCCGCCGCTTCGGATGTCGTCGACTATACCGAAAAGCTGCCGGTCGAACGGGCCTATCGGGTGAGTGCATCGTCGGTCGGCCACGGCACCGACCTCTATGTGCTGGTCTTCAAGGACCAGAGCGAAGCGCGCCGCATCGACCGGATGCGGGCCGACTTCATCGCCAATGCCAGCCATGAGCTGCGAACTCCGCTCGCCTCGATCTCCGGTTTCATCGAGACGCTGCGCGGCCCGGCCCGCAACGACCCGGCGGCGCGCGAGCAGTTCCTGCAGATCATGCACGACCAGACTGGCCGCATGGCGCGCCTGATCGACGACCTGCTGTCGCTGTCGCGGCTGGAGATGAAACCCTATTTGAAGCAGGGAACCGAGGTCGATCTCCACCGGACCCTCGACAGCGTTATCGATTCGCTTGGGCCGCTTGCCAGGGAAAACGGCGTTGCCATCGAGCGGGATTTCGCGAAAGGACCACTCAATGTGCCGGGGGATCGCGACGAACTTTTCCAGGTTTTCGAAAATCTGCTGGAAAACGCCTGCAAATACGGACAGTCGGGTGGCCGTGTCGTGGTGACGATTGCCCACAGCGATGACGGTCCCGAACCGGGCATCGACATCACCATCCGGGACTTCGGCCCCGGCATTGCCGAGGAGCACATCCCGCGCATCACCGAACGCTTCTACCGCGTCGATGTCGAAAACAGCCGGACCCAGAAGGGCACCGGCCTTGGCCTGTCCATTGTCAAGCATATCCTGACGCGCCACAACGCCAGACTCTCGATCAAGTCGGAGGTCGGCCACGGCGCAGCTTTCACGGTGCATTTGCCGGCGCACTGACGCCTCACTATCTAAGAAACGCGCCGGCCCGAAGACCGGAAGATTTTAAGATAGCCGAATGCGTGGATAAGGCGCTTAGAGCGTACTCTGTTTCCAAGTGGACGCACGTCGCTCCAACGGTTTCTTTTTTCTGTCATCCGGCTAGCGTATCAGCGGGGATTCGAGGAAACGACTCGGACCTGAAGACCCGGGAAGGCATCTCCATGCAGTCCGTGCACATCGTCAGCGCCTATGACGAGGAACTGAAATATCTGTCGAAGCGCATTGCCGCGATGGGCGGGCATGCCGAACGCATGGTCGAACAGGCGATTGCTGCCCTGGTCAACGCCGACCCCGGCCTTGCCCAGAAGGTCATCCGCGACGATGCCGTTCTTGACCAAGGGCAGCGCGAGATCGACGATAAGGCGATCATCATCATCGCCAGGCGCCAGCCGATGGCGACGGATTTGCGCGAGATCGTCGGCGCGATCCGCATCTCGGCGGATCTCGAGCGGGTCGGCGACCTCGGCAAGAATGTCGCCAAGCGCGTGGTTGCCGTCATAGAAGGGCGCCAGCCGACTAGCCTGTTCCGCGGCATCGAGGCCTTAGCCGATCTGGCGTTGACGCAGCTCAAGGAAGTGCTCGACGTCTATGCGTCGCGCTCGGTGGAAAAGATCGGCTTCGTGCGTGACCGCGACGATCAGATCGACGCCGTGTACACCTCGCTGTTTCGCGAGTTGCTGACCTACATGATGGAAGATCCGCGCAACATCACACCCTGCACGCACCTGCTGTTCTGCGCCAAGAACATCGAGCGGATCGGCGACCACGCCACCAATATCGCCGAGACGATCTACTACATCGTCACCGGCGACCAGATGCCGCCCGAGCGGCCGAAGGGCGACAAGACAGACAGGATTGTTATTCCGGGAACGCGAAGTGAGCTCTCGAAGGGCAGGGAATAGCGAATAGCGAATAGCGAAAGACGGCTTGCTTCCGATTCACAAGCGATCAAGCTACTTCTATTCGCTATTCGCTATTCGCTTACCTACTGCGGCGCCGCTCCGAAGCGGGCTGAAACGCAATGCGGGCGTGGTACTTGCAATAGGGGCCGATTTCGGCCGCGTCGTTGCCGCAGAAATGGAACTCCTCCGAAAGCGGATCGCCATTCGGCCATTTGCATGTCCGCTCGGTCAACTCGACCAGCTGCAGATGCCGCGAGATCGGCACGACGACGTTCTCGACCGGACGGACGTAATGACGCGCCACCGGTACGGTGTCGAATTGCGCCTGCAACGCGGTCGCGCCGATCGACGTGGTGATATGCCGCGCGGTGCTTGCCGCCCGCGACACCGATTTCTGGACGCTCGATCCCTGCACGCTCTTCTTCTGGCGTGCCGGCGTGGCGGTCGAGCGTCCGCGGCCCGACAGTTTCAGCCGATGCACTTTGCCGATGACGGCATTGCGGCTGACGCCCCCGAGCTGGGCGGCGATCTGGCTAGCGCTCAGTCCCTCCGACCACAATTTTCTAAGAAGTTCGACCCGCTCGTCAGTCCAATTCATGAGACCGCGCTCCTGCTGAAATGTGCGGCGATCGGAATCCTTCCACGATCCGGCTTCCGCCGGGCAGACACCACATATATCGGGTGATTAGGTCCGCCGCACGAAATCTAGTTATTTCTCGACCTATAATTACCTTATGCGCTGACTCGGTGACAAGAGTCCGAGGGCCAACACGAATCGGTTTTTTCGGTTTTCCCCAACTTGCCCGGTCGCTGATGAGCCGGCGTCTCGCTGGAAAGCTTGCCGCGCGTTCTTGCGCGACGTTTTCGTTGACTTCATGGCCGAAAAACACGATAAGCCGCACAAGCCGCCGCTTTGGCGGCTTTTTGATTTTCCGGTTCCGGAGACGCATATAATGAGCGGTTCGGCGCTTTTCGAGACCTTTACCCGCGCACCCCTGGCCTTCGACCATGGGGAAGGCACTTGGCTGGTCACCGAGAAGGGCGAGCGATATCTCGATTTTGGCGGCGGCGTTGCCGTGAATTCGCTGGGCCACAGCCATCCGCATCTGGTCTCGGCACTCACCGAGCAGGCGGCCAAGCTCTGGCATGTTTCCAACCTCTACGAGATTCCGGGGCAGAGCCGTCTGGGCGAGCGGCTGGCCGACGCAACCTTCGCCGACAAGGTGTTCTTCACCAATTCCGGCGCCGAGGCGCTGGAATGCGCCATCAAGACGGCGCGGCGCTACCATTTCGTCAACGGCCATCCCGAGCGCTTTCGCATCATCACCTTCGAAGGCGCCTTTCATGGCCGCACGCTGGCGACCATCGCCGCCGGCGGCCAGTACAAATACCTGGAAGGTTTCGGCCCCAAGGTCGAAGGTTTCGACCAGGTCGGCTTCGATGACATCGACGCCGTCGAAAGGGCGATCACATCAGAGACCGCCGCGATCCTGATCGAGCCGGTGCAGGGCGAGGGCGGTATTCGCCCGGTGCCGACGCAGTCGCTGAGGCGGCTGAGGCAGCTCTGCGAACAGCATGATCTGCTGTTGATCTTCGACGAGGTCCAGTGCGGCATCGGCCGTACCGGAAAACTGTTCGCGCATGAATGGGCTGGCGTCACGCCCGACATCATGGCCGTCGCCAAGGGCATCGGCGGCGGCTTCCCGGTGGGCGCCTGCCTCGCCACCGACGAGGCGGCCGTCGGCATGACCGCCGGCGTGCACGGCACCACTTTCGGCGGCAATCCGCTGGCGATGGCGGTCGGCAACGCCGTGCTCGACGTGGTGCTGGAAGACGGTTTTCTGGAGGATGTGCAGCGCAAAGCGTTGCTGCTGAAGCAGGGGCTGGCGGGTATCGCCGACGAATTTCCCGATGTCATTGAAGACATCAGAGGCACCGGCCTGATGCTCGGCCTGAAATGCGCCGCGCCCAACACCAAGGTGAACATGGCGTTGCGCGACCAGCATCTGCTGGCGGTTCCGGCCGGCGACAACGTTCTTCGCCTGCTGCCGCCGCTCACCGTCACCGACGCCGAGATCCATGAGGCGCTTGACCGCATCCGCGCCGGCGCCCGGGGTCTGTCGGACGCCATCGCCGCGGCTGCGGCGAAATAACAGTCGGAAGACCCAAATGAGCCTTCGCCATTTCACCGATCTTTCCGCCGTTTCCGAGGGCGATCTGCGCCTTATGCTGGACGATGCCGTCGTGCGAAAGGCAAGGCTCAAGGCTGGCGAGCGGACAAAACCGCTTGAAGGCAAGGTGCTGGCGATGATCTTCGACAAGCCGTCGACGCGCACGCGCGTGTCCTTCGACGTCGGCATGCGCCAGCTCGGCGGCGAAACCATCATGCTGACCGGCGCCGAGATGCAGCTCGGCCGCTCCGAAACCATCGCCGACACGGCCAAGGTGCTGTCGCGCTATGTCGATGCGATCATGATCCGCACCACATCGCATGACCGGCTGCTGGAGCTGACCGAGAACGCCACCGTCCCCGTCATCAATGGGCTGACCGACGATACCCATCCCTGCCAGCTGATGGCCGACATCATGACCTTCGAGGAGCATCGCGGCCCGGTCGCCGGCAAGACCATCGCCTGGACCGGCGACGGCAACAACGTGCTGCATTCGCTGCTGGAGGCCTCGGCACGGTTCCGCTTCAACCTTAACGTCGCCGTGCCGGAAGGCAGCGAGCCGGCGCAGAAGCATGTCGACTGGTCGAGGGCGCATGGCGGCAAGTTGAACTTCACCCGCTCGCCCGAGGAGGCCGTCCACGAGGCCGACTGTGTCGTTACCGATTGCTGGGTGTCGATGGGCCAGGAGCACCGTGCTCGCGGCCACAATGTCTTCTCACCCTATCAGGTCAATGCGGCACTGATGGCGAGGGCAAAGCCCGACGCGTTGTTCATGCACTGTCTGCCAGCGCATCGCGGCGAGGAGGTCACCGACGAAGTAATCGACGGGCCGCATTCGGTGGTGTTCGACGAGGCCGAGAACCGGCTCCACGCCCAGAAGGCGGTTTTGGCTTGGTGCCTCGGCGCTTGATCCGGGCCGCCGTGATCCGGGCCGCCTTGATCCGGGAGTGCGTGATGCCTATCTCAGGCGCATCACGCAAATCGAGCGCGTTTCGACGCATGCGCCCCGGAGGGCGGCATCGCCGCGCCCCGGAGCTTTGTCATGTTGGAAACCCGTCAATTGGCTGAACATCAACCCAAACTCGGCGAATTCGGCTACGCCGGCGACGATCATGTCGTGCCCTTCGAGGTCGGCCCGCTCGACGTGCGCGGCCGCACCGTCCAGCTCGGGCCGATGCTCGACGCGATCCTCAGCCGTCATGACTATCCCGAGCCGGTCGCCCGCCTGCTGGCGGAAGCCTGCGTGCTGACGGTGCTGCTCGGCACCTCGCTCAAATTCGAAGGCAAGTTCATCCTGCAGACCCGCACCGACGGGCCGGTCGACATGCTGGTGGCGGATTTTTCCACGCCGCATGCGCTGCGCGCCTATGCCCGCTACGACGCCGACCGGCTGGAGGCACTGACGTCTGCCGGCGAGACCTCGCAGCGGACGCTGCTCGGCAGTGGTGTCCTGGCGCTGACTATCGACCAGGGCGCCCACACGCAGCGCTATCAGGGCATCGTCCAGCTCGACGGCGAGACGCTGGAGGAGGCCGCCCGCACCTATTTCCGGCAGTCGGAGCAGATCCCGACCGATCTCAGGCTTTCGGTGGCCAAGCTGTTGACGCCCGGCATCGGCGGTGCCCGCGAGCAATGGCGCGCCGGTGGCATCCTGGCGCAGTTCCTGCCGCAGTCGCCCGAACGCATGCGCGTGCCCGATCTTCCGGGTGGCGACGGCGATCCGCGCGAGGAGATCCATGATCCGGCCGACAATTCCTGGCAGGAGCTGCTGGCGTTGCTTGGCACCATCGAGCCGACGGAACTGATCGACCCGACGATCGGCGCCGAGCGGTTGCTTTACCGGCTGTTCCACGAGCACGGCGTGCGCGTCTTCGGCGGCGTACCGGTAGCCGACCAGTGCTCATGTTCCAGGGAGAAGATCCGCGGCATTCTCGAAGGCTTCTCCGCAGACGAGATCAGGGACAGCACGGAGGATGGCGGCATTCACGTCGCCTGCGAATTCTGCTCGAAGCAATATGACTTCGATCCGGCGGAATTTGCTGCGGCTCAATAGCGGGCGTCAGTGCTGCCTCGGTGTCTTCGCAGAGCTTGGTTTCTCGCCCCACGCATTGGGGCGAGAAGCCCAAGTGAGCCTCAGTTGACGGTGCGCCGCGTGCCCGGCAGGTCGAGCGAAAAGGCGGGGATGGCAACGTCGAACGTCTCGCCCCGCTTGTTGCGCATCGTGTAGTGGCCGACCATGATGCCGGATGGCGTCGAGAGTGGGCAGCCAGACGTATACTGATAACTATCGCCGGGATTGAGTTCAGGCTGGTCGCCGACAACGCCAGCGCCGCGCACCTCCTCGACCCGGCCGGTGCCGTCGGTGATATGCCAGTAGCGTGACAGAAGCTGCACGAATTCATCCGACTGGTTGTCGATGGTTACCTGGTAGCCCCAGACATAGCGGTTCTCCGAAGGGTCGGAGCGATCTTCCAGATAGAACGGCCTGACCTGAACTTCGATGTTGCGCGTTACGGCGCTGTACATAAATTACTCCACAGTATGCAGACGGAACATTCGACGCTCTCCGCAGTTCGGTCAACGGGGGCCTCCCTTCGTTCGGTGCCTGCCATCGTTGCCCGAATCTGTTGAGCGCAGGTGCCGAAGAACAATGTCATTTAAGTGACACATGACAATGATGGTGTGCAGGGCCGGGCGACTCAGCATTCTGTCGAACTGTTGAAAACGGCTTTCATGCGGCCGGTTTTTTTCTGGAGCGACCAGATATTGATGGAATTGACAGTCACAGCCGCCTTGCTTTCCATAGCTCTGCTTCTTGTCAATCTCGCCAGCATCCTGCTCGCTTCGTTGAAGCTGAAGCGGCCTGGCAGGATCACGCCGCCAGCCGGCAAGGCGCCGCCGGTGTCGATCGTCGTGCCGTCGCGCGGCGTCGAGCCGTTTACCGAGGAGACGCTCGAGCGCGCCTTCTCTCTCGACTGGCCGCATTATGAGCTCATCTTCTGCGTCGCCCATGCCGACGACTCGGTGGTCGGGCCGATCACCGATGCGATCGCCCGCTTTCCGGCCGTGCCGGCCCGGCTGCTGGTCGGCGACGACCGCATCAGCGGCAATCCGAAACTCAACAATTGCGTGAAGGGCTGGGAGGCCGCGCGCCACCACTGGGTCATCCTTGCCGATTCCAACGTCCTGATGCCGAGGGACTATGTCCAGCATCTGATGACGGCATGGCGGCAGGACACCGGCCTCGTCTGCTCGACGCCGATCGGCTCGCGGCCGGACGGGTTCTGGGCGGAGGTCGAATGCGCTTTCCTCAATACGCTGCAGGCGCGCTGGCAATATACCGGCGAGGCGCTCGGGCTCGGTTTTGCCCAGGGCAAGAGCATGTTGTGGAACAAGCCATTGCTCGACGCCAATGGCGGCATCCGTGCGCTTGCTGCTGAGATTGCCGAGGATGCCGCTGCGACCAAGCTGGTCAACGGGCTCGGACTGCGCGTCAATCTCGTTGCCGCACCCTTCGAGCAGCCGCTCGGTTTGCGCACATTTGGCGAAATCTGGTCGCGCCAGGCCCGCTGGGCACGACTGCGTCGCGTCACCTTCCCACTGTTCTTCGCGCCCGAGATCCTGATCGGAGCGGCGCCGCCGCTGGTGCTTGCGCTGGTTGCGGCAGCAGGCGCCGGTTTCAGCCTGCCGGCTACAGCCATCGCCGTGCTGATCGTCGCCTATCTCCCGGAATGCGCTCTCGCCTCGGCCAAGGGCTGGCACCTGTCGCTGCGCATGATCCCGGCGCTGGTTGCGCGGGATGTGATGCTTCCCGCCATCTGGGTGCGCGGCTGGCTCAGCGGTGCCGTCGACTGGCGCGGCAACACGATGACCATCCACACCAGCGCCGTTGCGGAATTGGAAGAGACGCCGTCGGGCGCCTGACCGCGCCTGCTTTGCAGAATAGAGCGCAGCAGTTCGGCGCGTATCCCTATCCAGCGGCTTTCAAGGCCTGCTCGATGTCTTCGAGCAGGTCGTCAGTGTCCTCCAGTCCGACGGACAGCCTGAGCGTGCCTGGCCCGATACCAAGTTCGGCCCGCGCCTCGTCGCTCAGGTTCTTGTGTGTCGTCGTCGCTGGATGGGTGATCAGGCTCTTGGCGTCACCGAGATTGTTGGAGATCAGCACGACATCGAGCGCGTTCTGGAAGGCGAAGGCCGCCTGCTTCCCCCCCTTGACGTCGAGGCAGATCAGCGTCGAGCCGCCCGACATCTGCTTCTTGACGACCGCCGCCTGCGGGTGATCGGCTCGGCCGGGATAGATGACGCGGACAATTTCCGATCGCTCGGCGAGGAAGTCAGCGATCCGGCCGGCACTTTCCGTCTGCTGGCGCACGCGCAGCGGCAGCGTCTCCAGGCCCTTCAGCAGCGTCCAGGCATTGAAGGGCGAGAGGCTGGGACCGGTGTGGCGGAAGTAGTCGTGCAAATTCTCGTCGATCCACTTCTTGTCCGACAGTATGATGCCGCCGAGGCAGCGCCCCTGGCCGTCGATGTGCTTGGTCGCCGAATAAACGACGATATGGGCGCCGAGCTGCAACGGCTTCTGCTGCAAGGGCGTGGCAAAGACGTTGTCGACGATCAGCCGCGCGCCGATCGAATCCGCAAGCGAGGCAACGGCTGCGATGTCGACGACCTCCAGCGTTGGATTGGTCGGGCTTTCAAGGAAGAACAACTTGGTGTTGGGCCTGACCGCCTTTTCCCAATTGACGATTTCGGTGCCGTCGACCAGCGTCGCCTCGATGCCGTATTTCGGCGCCAGCGTCTCGACCACCCAGCGGCAGGAGCCGAACAGCGCGCGCGCCGCCACGATGTGGTCGCCCGCCCGGGCACTGCACAGCAACGCCGCTGTCACCGCCGCCATACCGGATGCGGTGGCGCGGGCATCTTCGGCACCTTCAAGCGCACACATGCGCTTCTCGAACATGTCGACCGTCGGATTGGCATAGCGCGAATAGATGAAGCCCGGTTCCTGGCCCTTGAAGCGGGCTTCCGCCGCCTGCGCCGTGTCGTAGACATAGCCCTGCGTGAGATACATCGCTTCGGAGGTTTCGCCGAAGCCGGAACGCAGCGTTCCTGCATGCACGAGGGCGGTCTGAGGCTTCCAGTTGCGCGTGTTGCTCGTCATCACCTTGTTCCAAACACAAAAAATGGTTCAAACACAAAAAAACCGGCCGCGAAAGTCGCAACCGGTCCATACGGCCTTTCGGCCCGACGGTCCTTTAGCGACTTGTTTAACGTGGCTGCAAGCCGACCGGCCAAATCACCACGGGATAACGATCCTTTAGACCTGCACCGCGCTTGCGTCAATTGCCGGCATGATTAAGAGGTTTGTACCAGCGGGTTCCACGGCAAGAACCTGCGACAGGCGAGACCACGCCCGGCCTTGGAGCGGAGCCAGACTTTGCGGCAGACAGGCATTCTTCCGGATCAGGATATTTCCGCGCTGTACCAGTCGGGCGCCCTGAAGTCAGCGCGCGCGCTCGACGCCGACCAGGTGCAGCCGGCCAGCCTCGACCTCAGGCTTGGCGACAAGGCCTGGCGGGTGCGCGCCTCCTTCCTGCCCGGCCCCAACCACAGGGTTGCTGAAAAACTCGACCGCCTGAAGCTGCACGAAATCAATCTCGCCGATGGTGCGGTACTGGAGACGGGCTGCGTCTATATTGTGCCGCTGCTCGAGAGCCTGGCGCTTTCGGCAAACATTTCCGCCTCGGCCAACCCGAAGAGCTCGACCGGACGGCTCGACATCTTCACCCGCGTGATGACCGATCGCGGCCACGAGTTCGACAAGATCGCTGCCGGCTACAACGGCCCGCTCTATCTGGAAGTCAGCCCGCGCACGTTTCCGATCGTCGTTCGCGCCGGCTCGCGGCTGTCGCAGATCCGGTTCCGCACCGGCAATGCGCTTTTGTCGGAAAGCGAGCTGCACGAATTGCATCGTGCCGAGACGCTCGTCGCCACCGAGCCGCCGAACATTTCCGGCGGCGGCATCGCACTGTCGATCGACCTCGATGGCGACAAGGACGGGCTGGTCGGCTACCGCGGCAAGCACCACACCGGCCTGGTCGATGTCGATAAGCGCGCCGCGCAGGATGTCGTCGATTTCTGGGAGCCGCTCTATAAGAGCGGCGCCGGCGAACTGGTGCTCGACCCGGACGAATTCTACATCCTGGTGTCCCGCGAGGCGGTGCATGTGCCGCCGCTCTATGCCGCCGAGATGACGCCCTTCGATCCGCTGGTCGGCGAATTCCGCGTCCACTATGCCGGTTTTTTCGATCCGGGTTTCGGCCATTCGGCGTCGGGCGGCACCGGCAGCCGGGCCGTGCTCGAGGTGCGCAGCCACGAAGTGCCGTTCATCCTCGATCACGGCCAGATCGTCGGACGGCTGGTCTACGAGCACATGCTGAAGCGGCCGCAGGCGCTCTACGGCACAGATCTCGGCTCGAACTATCAGGCACAGGGCCTGAAACTGTCCAAGCATTTTCGCGCGGCGCGCTGATCGCTCGTCACGACCAGACCGTGCTTGCCTGAACCCCGCGGGTCGTGCTTGGCTGTGCCTGGCCGTCAATACGGTTGGAACAAGGGGAACAAAAAATGCAGATTTCAAGATGGATCGCATCGGCAGCAACAGCCGTCATGCTGGCGATATCAGCCGGTTCCCTGTCGGCGCAAGCACAGGAAAAGTTGAAGATCGCCACTGAAGGCGCCTATCCGCCA
Organism: Mesorhizobium escarrei; assembly: GCF_935825525.1. GTDB lineage: Bacteria > Pseudomonadota > Alphaproteobacteria > Rhizobiales > Rhizobiaceae > Mesorhizobium > Mesorhizobium escarrei. The sequence goes on along the minus strand of NZ_CAKXZT010000126.1, from coordinate 145,329 downwards.
TTCAACACCATCACCGCCGATGGCAAGCTCGTCGGCTTCGACATCGACATCGCCAATGCGCTTTGCGCTCAGATGAAGGTCGAATGCGAACTTGTCACGCAGGACTGGGACGGCATGATCCCGGCGCTCCAGGCCAGAAAGTTCGACGCCATCATCGCGTCCATGAGCATTACCGAGGAGCGCAAGAAGCAGGTCTCCTTCACCAACAAATACTATACGACGCCGCTTTCGCTGGTGGCCTTGAAGGACAGCGATATTGCCTCGACCGAACCGGCGGCACTCGCCGGCAAGACGGTCGGCGCCCAGGCTTCGACCACCCAGGCCGACTATGCCCAGGATGTCTATAGCAAGGCGGGCGCCGAGGCGAAGCTCTATCCAACCCAGGAGGAGGCGGTCGCCGACCTGATGAACGGCCGTCTCGATGCCGTCCTTTCAGACAAATTCGTGCTGATGGACTGGATGAAGAAATCGAGCGACGGCTGCTGCAAGATGGTCGGCGACGTCAAGGGCACAGAGACCGAAGCCGGTATCGCCGTGCGCAAGGAAGACAATGCGCTGCGCGAAAAGCTCAACGCCGCGATCGATGCGATCGTCGCAGACGGCACCTACAAGAAGATCCAGGCCAAATATTTCGATTTCGATATTTATTGAGGTTGAGGGGTGCGCTTTCTTCCTTCTCCCCTTGTGGGAGAAGGTGGCCGAGCCCACGGGTCTTGCCTCCGGCAAGCCCGAGGACAGGCTCCGCTCGGTCGGATGAGGGGTGTTCCAGGGAGCGCCGACGCCTCATTCCGTCCAGCACCCCTCATCCGTCTCGGCGCTGGGCGCCGATCCACCTTCTCCCACAAGGGGAGAAGGAGAAGGCTGGCGTTCAAAGCGCCTTCACCGCCACCTTCACCGGCTGCTCGATTTCAAGCGGGTTGCGCAGCGGCAGGCCGAAATCCCTGGCCTCGATCTCGAAGACGTCGCCGGCCTCGGTCCTGACGCCGTCGGCGAAGGACAGTGTCGCGGTGCCGAACATGTGCACATGCACGTCGCCCGGCTGGCGGAAGGCCGAATATTTGAAGTGGTGATGTTCGAGATTGGCGATGGTGTGCGACATGTTCGCCTCGCCCGACAGGAACGGCTTCTCCCACAGCAGCTCGCCGTCGCGGAGGATGCGCGAGGAACCCCTGACGTCGGACGGCAGGTCGCCGATCAGGATCTCCGGCCCGAACGAAGCGTTGCGCAGCTTGGAATGCGCGAGGAAAAGATAGTTCACGCGCTCGGTGACGTGATCGGAAAACTCGTTTGACAGCGTGAAGCCGACGCGGAACGGGACGCCGTCGTCGCCGATGACATAGATGCCGGCGACTTCCGGCTCCTCGCCGGCATCCTGGGCGAAGGCGGGCGACAGAAGTGCCGCACCGGGCGCCACTGCCATGGTGCCGTTGCCCTTGTAGAACCATTCCGGCTGCACGCCGGTCTGGCCCTTGGCTGGCTTGCCGCCCTCCAGCCCCATGCGGAACATCTTCATGGAATCGGTGAGCTGCTCCTCGCTGTCGCTGCTGAGCTTCTTGTGCATGGAATCGCGGGTCGCGGCGGAGCCGAGATGTGTCAGCCCGGTGCCGGTGAGGTGGAGATGCGCCGGGTCGGGATGGTTGATCGGCGACAACAGCCGCCCCTTCTTGTATGCGGCATCGAGGTCGACCGCTTCACCAAAACCCTTGCGCTCGATGAGGGCGACGAGCCCGGTGCCGGTGCGCGCGGCCTCCATCGCCAGCGAATAGACGCTGCGGGCGCCGTTGATGATTCTGGTCTTGCCGCCGTTGCGGGCGACGACGCGGATGGTCTCCGCCTCGTCGAGGATCTGGGAAATCAGCATGACGTACCCTCTCTCAATTGCCTTGGCCGGCCTGCCGGTCTGGCAAGCCTTTCCTGGCGCAGCTCGGACGGTGTCCGCGCCACGGGTGAAATTCTTCGTCCGGATTGCGCTCGCGGGCCCGGTCCCCTGGGGGACTTCCTTGCGCCGCCCGGCAGCGCCGCGATGTGACCCGTGCCTCCTAAAAGCGCGCCGCGTTTGAAAAGGGGCCCGCTTTAATCCTTGCTTTTATTGATGCCGTTGTCCCAATACGCTGCACATTTTTGGCGACATGCATGAGTTCCCTCGCCCTCAAGCCTTGTTCTTGTTGTAGACGTCGAAGACCACTGCGCCGAGCAGCACCAGGCCTTTGACCACCTGTTGCCAATCGACATTGACGCCCATGATCGACATGCCGTTGTTCATGACGCCCATGATGAAACCGCCGACCACCGCGCCAACAACCTGGCCGACGCCGCCCATCGCCGAAGCGCCGCCGATGAACACAGCGGCGATGACGTCGAGCTCGCTGCCGAGGCCGGCCGCCGGCACCGCCTGACCAAGGCGCGCCGCAATAATCAGCCCGCCGAGCGCCGAGAGCACGCCCATATTGATGAACACCATCAGGGTCAGCCGCTCGGTCTTGATACCCGAAAGCTGCGCCGCCTTGGCATTGCCGCCCATTGCGTAGATACGGCGGCCGACCGTCATGCGTTTGGTGACGAAGACGAACAGCGCGATCAGCACGCCCATCACCACGAGAACGATTGGCAGACCCCTGTAGGTGGCGAATTGGTAGACCAGAAACAGCGCCAGCGCGCTGGTCACCAGGGTCTTGATGACGAACAGCGAGAACGGCTCGGCTTCGTAGCCATGCCGCTCGCGGCTGCGCCGTGCCCTGAGCCCGAAATATGCATAGGCGACCACGGCGACGATGCCGAGCAGGATCGTCGTCATGTGCAGCGTCAGGCCGCTGCCGACGATTGTCTTGCCGGCGGCGTTCACGACCGGCGGTATCAGCGTCAATGAGCCGATCACGTCGGGAATGAAGCCGGAACTGAGCGCCTTGAAGCCGACCGGAAGCGGCCCCACGGAAGACCCCCCACCCAGCAGCGCCTGGCAGATGCCGCGGAAGATCAGCATCCCCGCCAGCGTGACGATGAAGCTCGGTATTCGGTGATAGGCAATCCAGTAGCCTTGTGCCGCGCCGATTGCACCACCGACGATCAGGCAGATGATCGACACCACCAGCGGATTGCTGAAAGGGCCGAGCGGCCAGATGACCATCATCATCGCCGCCAGCGCGCCGATAAAACCGGCGACGGAGCCGACGCTGAGATCGATATGGCCGGAGACGATCACCAGCAGCATGCCCAGCGCCATCACGATGATGAAGCTGTTCTGCTGCACCAGGTTACTCAAGTTCACCGGCTTGAACAGCGTTCCGGACGTCGTGTACTGGAAGAACACCATGATGGCGATAAGCGCCAGGATCAGACCGTATTCGCGCAAATTGGTGACCAGCGCCGAGACGGCAACGCGCGGCCCTTGCTGCACATCTTCGGCGACGCCGCTTTTCGGGACGGGACCGCTTTCGGTGCTCATGATGCTTTTCCTTCTCCGCGAACGATGGCGCGCATGATCTTTTCCTGGCTGGCATCGCTCGCCGCCATTTCGCCGACGATACGTCCTTCGTTCATGACATAGATACGGTCGGTGATGCCGAGCAGTTCGGGCATCTCCGACGAGATGACGATGATCGCCTTACCCTCCGAGGCGAGACGCGCGATGATCGTGTAGATTTCATACTTGGCGCCAACGTCGATGCCGCGCGTCGGCTCGTCGAGGATCAGCACCTCCGGATTGGCGAACAGCCACTTCGACAGCACCACCTTCTGTTGATTGCCGCCCGATAGATTGCCGGTCATCTGATAAACGCTGGACGAGCGGATGTTGGTCTTGGCCTTGTAGTCGTTGGCGACGGCCAGCTCGCGCATGTCGTCGATCACGCTGTGGCGCGACACGCCGGGAAGATTGGCCAGCGTGATGTTGTGCTTGATATGATCGATCAGGTTGAGACCGTAGGTCTTGCGGTCTTCGGTGACGTAAGCAATGCCGTGTTCCACTGCCTTGCTGACAGAGGAGACATCGATGGGCTTGCCGTTGAGCAGCACCTCGCCGGTGATGCGGCGGCCATAGGAGCGGCCGAACAGGCTCATCGCGAATTCGGTGCGTCCGGCGCCCATCAGCCCGGCGATACCCACCACCTCGCCCTTGCGGACGTCGATATCGATACCCTTGATCACTTGCCGCTCGGCATGGATCGGATGATAGACCGACCAGTTCCTCACCTGGAGCACGATCTCACCGATGTTAGGCTCGCGCGACGGATAACGGTCGTCCAGCGAGCGGCCGACCATCGAGGTGATGATGCGGTCTTCCGAGATGTCCTTTTTCGCCAGCGTCTCGATCGTCCGCCCGTCGCGGATGATCGTGACCTTGTCGGCGACCCGGTTGATTTCGTTGAGCTTGTGCGAGATCAGGATCGAGGTGATGCCCTGCCGCTTGAATTCGAGCAGCAGTTCGAGCAGCGCCTGGCTGTCCTTTTCGGACAGGCTCGCCGTCGGCTCGTCGAGGATCAGCAACTGCACTTCCTTGCTGAGCGCCTTGGCGATCTCGACCAGTTGCTGCTTGCCGACGCCGATATTGGTAATCAGCGTCTTGGGGTCTTCCCTAAGGCCCACCTTCTTGAGCAGAGCGCTGGTGCGCGTCTCGTTGGCGTTCCAGTCGATGATGCCGTAGCTGGCGTGCTCGTTGCCGAGGAAGATGTTTTCGGCGATCGACAGCATCGGCACCAGCGCGAGTTCCTGGTGAATGATGACGATGCCGCGGCGCTCGCTGTCGTGGATGCCTTTGAAATGGCACTCATCGCCGCGATAGACGATTTCGCCGTCATAGGTGCCGGCTGGATATACGCCCGACAGCACCTTCATCAGTGTCGACTTGCCGGCGCCGTTCTCGCCGACCACGGCGTGGATCTCGCCTTCCTCGACGCTGAGGTTGACATTCGAAAGCGCCTTGACGCCGGGAAACGTCTTGGTGATGTCACGCATCTCCAAAATCGTCGAGGCCATCGGCAATATCACTCCTGCGAGGTCCGGAAACATACCGGGGTCGTTCACTGACGAAGCGGGGCCCTGCGTTACGCAGGACCCCGGGTTTTACGTCTGCGGTTACTTCAGCTCTTCGGCCTTGATGTAGCCGGAATCGACCACCAGGGCCTGGTAGTTCGACTTGTCGACATCATGCGGCGTCAGCAGGATCGAGGGGACGACCTTGACGTCGTTGTTGTAGGTCTTGGTGTCGAGGCCTTCCGGCTTGCCGCCCGAGAGCACCTTGTCGACGAGCTCGACCGTCGCCTTGGCGAGTTCGCGGGTGTCCTTGAACACGGTCGAGTACTGCTCGCCGGCGATGATCGCCTTGACCGAAGCGGTTTCGGCATCCTGGCCGGTGACGATTGGCCATGGCTGATCGGCCGTGCCGTAACCAACGGCGCGAAGCGAGGCGATGATGCCGCGCGACAGGCCGTCATACGGCGAGAGCACGCCATCGACGCGGCTGCCATCCGAGTAGTTGGCGGAGAGCAGATTGTCCATGCGGGCCTGGGCGGTGGCTGCCAGCCAGCGGAGCGTGCCGACCTTGTCCATGCCCATCTGGCCGGACTTCACGACCAGGGTCTTGTCGTCGATCAGCGGCTGTAGAACGGACATGGCGCCGTCGTAGAAGAAGAAGGCGTTGTTGTCGTCGGGCGAGCCGCCGAACAGTTCGACGTTGAACGGACCCTTGTTCTCAGGATAGCCGAGGCCCTTGAGCAGCGATTTCGCCTGGATGACGCCGACGCCGAAATTGTCGAAAGTGGTGTAGTAGTCGACATTCGGAGTCTTCTTGATCAGTCGGTCATAGGCGACGACGACGACGCCGGCGTCAGCCGCCTTCTGCAGCGCGTCCGACAAAGTGGTGCCGTCGATCGAGGCGATGATCAGCGCCTTTGGGCCCTTGGTGATTTCGTTTTCCAGCTGGCTGAGCTGGTTGGGGATGTCGTCCTGCGCATATTGCAGGTCGACAGTGTAGCCCAGAGCCTCGAGCTGGGACTTGACGGCGTCGCCGTCGTTGATCCAGCGCTGCGAGGTCTTGGTCGGCATCAGCACGCCGATGAGGCCTTCGCCTGCCTGCGCCGGGACCGTCATGGCCGCGATGCTAAGGGCCGCGACGGCGGCCAGTGTCTTGATGATCTTCACATTAACTCTCCCTGGTTGATGGACGCGCACCCTGGGTTTCGTGGGCCGCGCGATCGTGCAGGAGCGCCAAAACGCGCCGCTGCCGCCATATCGATCTCCGGTATCCTCCCAATCGGCCCTGAGACTCTGGTTCCGGTCGATGCGATCTTTCTCGCTGGCGACGGTCAGGTTTCAGGACGCGCAAACGTGTGGCGCTTTGCCATAACTGTCAAATGCGATCTTTGGTAGTTGCTATACCCAAGCTGATATACTGAAACTGGCCAAAAGAATTCAAAGTGGCCAAAAGATCGGGCCGGGATTGCCGGCCGGCCACCAGCGAGGAGCAAACGGACATCATGGCGGCGCTACGGGATCCTGGCGGACTTTCAGAGGGTTATGGGGAAAGTCCCGGCAGGAGTGAAACCTTGCTGCGCAGCGGCCTCAGTCTGCGCCACATGCGCATGATCGCAGCCCTCGATGACCATGGCCGGGTCAGCGCGGCAGCCCAGGTCATGAACATCTCCCAGCCCGCCGCCTCGCGCATGATCGCCGAGATGGAGGCGGTGCTCGACGTCAAGCTGTGCGAGAGGCTGCCGCGCGGCATCACGCTGACGCCCTATGGCAAGGCGTTGGCGAGGCGCGCGCGTTCGATCCTGCTCGAGATGCGTGAAGTCGACCGCGAGATATCCGAGCTCAAGGCGGGCAAGGGCGGTTCGGTGTTCCTGGGCGCGGTGACGGCCCCTGCAATCGAGCTCGCCGTGCCGGCGATCCGCGAGATCCGGCGCATCTATCCGCGTATCGAGATCACCATGCAGGTCGAGACCTCCAATGTGCTGGCGCGCGAGCTGATCGCCACACGTCACGATTTCATCATCGCGCGCATCCCCGAGGACCTCAATCCGCGGCTGTTCGAGGCCCGCGTCATCGGCGTCGAAAAAGCCTGCCTCATCGTGCGCCGCGGCCACCCGCTGGCTAAGGGCAAGGCGGTGCGGCTGGAGGAGACCGCCGCCTATGACTGGGTTTTCCAGTCGGGCGGCTCGCCGCTGCGCCAGGCGATGGAGAGCAATTTCCTGAACCGCAACATCGCGCTGCCGGACCGCATCCTCAACACCAGCTCGCTGCTGCTCACCCTGGTCATGGTCGCACAGTCGGACGCCATCGCGCCGGTGTCGATCCAGGTGGCGAAATTCATCCAGAACCCAGAGGGGCTGGCCGGCGCCATCGACGTCGTCCAGACCGAATTCGACATCGAGGTCAGGCCTTACAGCCTGATCACCGTTAAAAATCGCGTGCTGTCGCCGGCAGCCAAGATGCTGCACGACTTCATTTTGCGAGAGGTGGGCTGACGGCGCTACGGCGCTTCGGCCCGAGTCGCTTCAATTCAGCAAGTCGCTTCAATCCCATGTCGCTTCAATCAGAATATCGCTCGAGCGAAGGAACCACACAGGGCCGTGCCGCGTCATAGAAGCGGGCTCCTGTTGCGGGTCCCAGGAAGGCTATCGATGGTCAGGCTTCTCCTCGTCTTCGCCGCGATGCTTGCCCTCGCATGCGGCGGGGCGCGTTCGGCCAAACTGGACTTGGCGACCGTCAATCAGGCCCAGTTCACCGCCGGCGAATCAGAGGATGTCGATCCGACGCTGCTCAAGGCGCAGATTCTTTTGGATCGCGCCCGCTTCTCGCCGGGGCTGATCGACGGTCGCCTCTCAGAGAACTTCGCTAAGGCAGTCGGCGCCTTTCAGCAGGCGAACGGACTCCGATCCGATGGCAAGCTCACTGCGGAGACCTGGAGCAAGCTCACGGAGACCTCCTCCGACCCGGTGCTGGTCACCTATGAGGTGACGCGCAAGGATGTGCGCGGACCCTTCACCAGGCGTATTCCGGCTCGCATGGAGAGGATGGCCCGTCTGCGGCGGCTCGCCTATCGCAACGCGGCGGAGAAGCTGGCGGAGCGCTTCCATGTCAGCGAAGAGTTGCTCAAGATGCTCAATCCGGGCGTCGGCTTCAGGAGGCCCGGCAAGACCTTGATCGTGCCTGATGTTGGCCGGGGCGATCCTCCCGCGGCCGTTGCCGGCATTGAGGTCGACAAGGGCGCTCGCCTGGTGCGCGTGCTCGATCCTTCCGGCAAATGGCTCGCAGTCTACCCCGCCTCGATCGGCAGCGATGAAAACCCGGCGCCAAGCGGCATGGCGGAGGTCAAGCGCGTGGTGCGCAACCCGACCTATCACTACGATCCGGATTTCGCTTTCAAGGGAGTCAAGGCCAAGCGTCCCTTCACCATCGCTGCCGGGCCGAACAATCCTGTGGGATCGGTGTGGATCGATCTCTCCATCGAAAGCTACGGCATCCACGGAACGCCCGAACCTGGTAAGATCGGCACGACCTTCTCGCATGGCTGCATCCGGCTGACCAATTGGGATGCCGAAGATCTCGGCTCCATGGTGCAGCCGGGCACGAAAGTCGAGTTCAAGAACGAGATCGCCGGCGCCGTCGACGAGCTTGCTCCGTAGCAAAGCGGACTGGCCAGCCACCTGCTCTCGCAAAGGCCCGGGCGCGCGCCGGAGACGATGCCGGATGACGTCCTATGGACCTGGCCTTCAGGCCGGTGGCGAGCTACGAGTTGGTGGAAGACCCGTCCGACGACCCCGGCAAACGATCGCGAATGGCTTCCTCGGTTCGCTTTGCCGCCGATTCGACAACTTTGCCGACCTTGCCTGCCAGCGTGTCGGCATCTCCACCCGAGCCTTGCCGGTCGGCCTCTTCCTTGACCGTTTCGTAGGTCTCGGCGGCAACTTGCTTTGCTTGCTCCAGGCCCGTTTCGAAAACCTCCTCCGCACTGTCGCGAATTTTGTCGCGGTAGGCGCCAAGTTGCTCATCCTCTGTGGCTGTGTGTGGCAGCATCACCCCGATGGCAGTGCCCAGCGCAAGGCCGACTGCGGCGATAGCCAGCGGTTCGCGCTCGAAGAGGTCTTGTGCCGATTGGCGCGTCCGCGCCGCTATATCGCTGGCGCTTGAGCCGAGTTGGCCGGCGGTGTTTGTCATCCTCTCCTTGGCGCCCGTTGCAGCGTTTGCCGCAGCTTCGGCCGCGCCGCTTGCTGCTGATGTAACCGAACCGGCGGTATCCGAGAGCATCGCCCCGATTCCGGACGCTTCGCTGCCCTGGCTGAAATCCTCATCGCTGCGCGGGTCCGAGAACGCGTCACGAGCCGTGCCTGTCCGATAAGCGGCGGCAGCTGAGTTGGTTGCCGACGCGCCGTTGCCGAGGATCAGCCAGGCCAGGCCGGCTCCAATCAACGTCAGCGGCAACGGGTTGTCCCTGACTTGCGACTTGAGGTTGCCAAGCATAGCAGACCCCTCGCCGCCGGAAAACATTCCGGTAAATTCATCGATCAATTGACCCGGTGTCATCTTGCTGCGGATCGAATCGGCGGTGTCTGCTACTTTGGCCCGGGCGATCTCGGCATCGCGTTCAAGCTCGGCTGCGGATTTGTCGCTCATCTCATTTGATCCTTGATCACGCGTGCATCGCGCTTCAGTTGGTCTTGTGTGCGATCGGGCGTCAGCTCGGAAGGAGCCATGCTTTTCGTGCCAGAGCGCAAGAGAATGATCCCCAGTACCGCGACGACGATCCCGACCAGCAGCGAGGACCATCCCGCTCCCAGGCCGGCACTCGCCAGGGCGATTACAAGTGCTTGCAAAAGCACCATCAAGGCTGCGAGAAGGCATATGGCGCCGGCCAGAACCTCGGCGGCGCCTGCGCCGGCCTTGCTGATTTTTTCCGACATTTCGGCCCGCAGCAGCCTACTCTCGGTTTGAAGCAGGGTTGTGACCTGCTGTGCCAGATCGCTGACGAGGGTTGCGAGGCCGCGACTTTCCTGGTTGTTGGTCATGGGTTCCGCTCCAGGCTTTCGCCGGCCCTGTCGTCTCTGGGCTGATTGAAGCGGGGCGGCGTCGTGTCGGGTGCCTCTGCCGATCGCGTGGCGGACTTATCCGAGCTCGAAATCGTTCCGGACGGCCGATCTGTTCCCGATCGACGCTGTGCTTCGGCGCGGGCAGATGGCGGCGAGCTCTTGATAAACCGCCCCAGCGCCAAGCCTGCCAATACTGAGCCGGCTATCAGCGCCCCTGAGTTTTCGCGGCCGAACGACCGCATCTCGCCAAGAACATCTTCGAATGGTTTGTCCTTCAACGAAGATGAAAGGCGTTCAAGCGAGCCGGCGGCATCGAGGGTGAACTTCGAAGCGGTCCGTTGATCATTATTGGCCAGATGCTCGCTTGCTGCTCGCAAGGCTCCGCTAAAGGCCTTTAGGCTGGAACTGATATCGCGCTGTGTTCCCTCGGCCTTGTCGAACAACGCCTGCTTCGCTTCAGCAGCGTAGTCGCCCGCCTTCCTGGCGAGTTCGTCGCGAGCGCCGTGAAGCGCCTCTGTCGCGGTCTGCGATTCCTGCTGGAACCGTTCGGACAGCTCGCTTCTGGCTGTTTCGAAATCGGCCGGCTTACGGCCCTGATCGTCTTCGCCCTGCATGGTGTCTCCTAATGGAATCCGAGGAAGGAGAGGATCGCAAGCACGACGACGACAAGGCCGATGAGATAAATGACACTGTTCATGGCGGCAATCTCCTCCATTGCCTAACGAACTTGCCGGGGGCAAACATGTTCCATCACTTCCAGCTAAAATAGCAATCGCTAACCAATCGCTGAGCCGGGTGAAGTCTCTCGGAACTTCGCACGCGCCGTGAGCCAAGACGCGGAGACCTAGGCCGACATGCGGAGCCAGGTCCGCGCCTCGGTGCAGCGGACCTCATAGGCTCATGGTCGGGCTAGCATAATGACGCGCCACGCCTAGCTCTCATTAAGGTCAAAGCTCACCGGAAGGTTGTAGTCTATTGCACGATTGGCAATCATGTTCGCCAGGTCGGAATCTGAGACCGAACATGCCGGAACAATCTGTTTGAGCGCCTTAACGGCGAGCCCCGTCGATATGAAACTATGGCGCCGCCTCCGAATATTTACATAATGTTCGATGAGATTTTCGAGTTCACGCATATGCAATCCTTCTTTGACGTCAACTGTGCCAATTGAACCCGCTGTAATCGATCCGGAGCGAGGGCTCATTCACATTGTTTAGTTGACGAGAAATCTTGATCCCACATCAGCGCGCTGGCGCATCCTGGCCGAGGCGGTCACCGCGGTTCATGGAAGAGATTCAGGTAGGTCGCATCAAAGTCGGCCAGTAAGGCCAATCGCTGGAAATCCAGGATAACAATCCTCCTGTCTTTCCAGCTAACCAGGTCCTTCGCTCGAAGTTCCTGCAGCGTCCGGTTCACGTGAACTACTGATAGACCAAGCACGTCGCCCAATTCCGCTTGCGTCAGTGGAATTGCGAACGTCTGGTCAGAGGCCAATCCAACTATTTCTAACCGGACATACAACTCGCAAATTATATGTGCGAGATGCTGTTTGGCGGAGCGACGCCCGAGGCAGGTTATCCAAGTTCGTTGGATCGAGGCATCGATAGTCGTCGAAAGCCAGAGCATCCGGGTGAGATGTGGACTTCCACCCATTGCTGTGAGCAGGTCTTTGTGTCGAATGAAAGCTACATCGCACGAACCCAGGGCGCTCACGCTGTGATCCATCACTTTTAGCGGTAAGCTATGCAGATCGACAAAGTCTCCCGGCACGTGAATTGCCGTTATTTGACGCTTTCCTTCCCGAATAGCCTGGTTTCGAACTGCGAACCCATTCGCGACAAGGCAGCTTTCGGTGGGGCGGGAACCCTCCCTGACGATCTCCTCATCGGGTCCGAAAGTTACCGGCCGAACCGGAAGAGCCTCAATGAGCGCGATCTCGTCTGGCGGCAGGGCGTCGCGGCGGTCGAGCATGCGAACCAGGAGGTCTTTGCCGAACATCGCGGTGCCTTTTGAGCAGATCAGGCATCGAGTTCCAGCGGCTCGTGCCAGTTGACGTACCGCAGGTCCCGAGCATCTACGACTTGGCCGCCTGTCGGATACGCATAAATATGGTCGCTCTCATGTTCGACTTCTTCTCTATGTCGCTTGCCGGTCATGGGCGGCCCTGGTTGTGAAAAGTCCGGTCGTCGTTCGAGATCCGCTCTTGTGTGGTCACGGCGTTTCCGAGCTTCCGAGCCTCCCGATACAGGGTCTCGCGATCAGTGCCGTGTTTGCCAAAAAGCTCGCGGATCTGCGGTATTGAGAGGCCGAACTTGGTAGCGAAATAGCGGAACTCATAGTCTTGGTCGCGCGCGACGCGGTTTCCGTCGCCAGAACCTCTATTGCTCTTGTCGTCGGCCATTTGCGGTTCCTCCCTGGCTGGCCTTCAGATCAAACGCAACGCGGATCAGCGTCTTTTGTTGCCGCCTTTTATTAGAATCACGTTATGTTCTGTTCAGCTGATATAGGCCGCCCACCGGGACGTGATCATGTGGTCCTGTGAGGTGCGGCGCCGGCCGGCCCGACTTCATTGCGCAGGTGATGCCTTCCTTGGTGGCCAGGCCGCGCCAAAGTGACGAACGGATTCTATCGACCGCAGTTCGTCATCAACCTCAATCCCTTTCTGGGCAAGCTGGAGCGGGTAGCGGGAATCGAACCCGCGCGTTCAGCTTGGGAAGCTGACAGGCTACCATTACATCATACCCGCGCAGCAGCCTCGTTACCACGCAAGCCGGCGTTCGGGCAATGGTTGAGCGTGCACTCGTGCCTTGCCAGACTGTTACTCCGTCGTGGCAAGGGCATCGTCTGAGGCAAAGGCCGGCCAGTATTTCGAAATTGCCAGCGTGGCCCCGATTGAAGAGAAATGGCCATAGTCGAAATAGAGGAACTGGCCTGCGTCGGCGTAGGAGCAGCGTCCCGCGCTACAGAGGAAATTCAGGGGATCGATAAAGGTGGCGCCTTTGGTAAATGCGCGCACACGGTTGTTGATGTCGGGATCCATGGCCATTGGCCAGGACGCATCATCCAGATTTTCCCGTTTTGCGAAGAACGCGATTTTCCGAACGTCGGTTATGAACTGTGGAGACTGGCCGATGACAAACACACGCACACCCAGGCCACGAAGCGTATCGATCGTTTGCTGGAGACCGTCGAAACTTCTGGCCTCGTAGTCGGTCCACCGACCGCTGAGTACAACCGTCTTGATGCCGGCGTCCTGGACGATCTTCAGGGCGTGCTGATTGAACCGCATGCAATCCGGGCGTGCATAGGAGAAGTAAGAGAGAATCGGTGGACAGCCTGCGTAGGTATATTCCACGATGTTGGCCTGTAGCTGATTTATGTTGGCGTCCAGGCCTGGAACATAGTGGGCGGCGAACGAGTCACCCCACAACAATACGGTTGTCGGGAAGCCGCGTGTGCGCGTGCAATCCTCGATATTCCAGCTTTCGATCCGGCTGGAGCCCTCGTTGAAACAGGTGCCATTGCCCCAGTCCCCGACAGGAATCCGCTGTTGGGCATAGTCTGGAAAGCGTTGCGGAAAGCCGTTGCCGAGCGCCCCGGCCGCCCCGCCAAGGCAAAGAACAGCGATCGCGCCCGCTGAAAAGGCGAAGATGGGCACCGGGGCGGTGAAGCTCCTTTTCTGCCGAAACGGCTGCTCGATGTACTTCCACGAAAATGCAGCCAATGCGAAGCTTGCAACCGTCAACGCAACGGTCATCGACGGGTCGAGCTCTTCTAGTGAGAGATAGTGCGCGAACGCATTGATCGGCCAGTGAACAAGATACAGCGAATACGAGATGAGACCGATCCAGACCAGCGGCCGGACTTCGAGTATGCGGCTGGCGATCGTCGAGGGGCTGTTTTGGCCGACATAGATAAGGAGGGCCGTTCCGACGCAAGGATACAAAGCGTTGTAGCCCGGGAACGGGTCGCTCTCCGAGACCGCAAAGAACCCGATGGCAAGAAGGCCAAATCCGGCCAGCCCCAGCAGTTCCATAAGGAACCGGCTGCTCAAGGGCGGGGGCCGTTTCAGCATGAGCACCGCGCCCAGCATGAGTTCCCAGATCCGTGTCGGCAGCAGGTAGAATCCCGCGCTTGGCGCCAGCCATGTCGCCATGACCGCCAGCACGAAGCTGCCGAGAATGATCGGCAGGAGGATCGTCAGCCAGCGTTTGCCAAAATAGCGATAGATCAGGAACATCAGGATCGGGGCAAAGATATAGTACTGCTCCTCGACCGAAAGCGACCACGTGTGCAACAGCGGTCGGAGTTCGGCATCGATCGAGAAGTAATTTGACGTCTTCCAAAAATAGATGTTCGACCAGAAAGTCGAGGCCGCGATGACGCTGAGACTGAATTCGTGCAGATCCGACGGCAGAAGAATGAACAATGCCGCAATGCAGCTGAGAAGCGTGACAAAGATCAGAGCCGGCAGGATGCGCCGGGCACGGCGCCAATAGAAGCTGATGATCGAAAATTGGCCGCGTTCAAGGTCGTCCAGAAGGCTTCCGGTGATCAGATAGCCGGATATGACGAAGAAGATATCGACGCCGGTAAAACCACCTGGAATTGCCGAAATTCCGAAATGGAAGAGTACAACCGGCAGTACCGCAACGGCCCGAAGACCATCGATATCGCGCCTGTACTGCATTCAAGAAGTCCTGTGTTCGCAGGTCACGGCGAGACAGCGCAGTCCGTCGATGGCCGGGCGATGAGTCTGGCAGTTCGATATCAACTGGTTACCCTCTGTCGTCCAATTTTGCTGCGCTGCAACATAAGTGTCAAGAGCACAATTCGGCAAAGCGCCGACCGGAGCAACTGAGCGATCACCTTGATGCCGGGCGGCCAAGTGCGTATTTCTGGAGCTGTGCCCGAGTCGGGGCAACCGAATCTGGAGACACGCCTTGTCCGCACTGACGCGCTTTCTCGGCGACACGCCGCTCCGGGTGCTGCTGAAGCTGCTGGTGGTATCGTTCCTCGTCGGCCTTGTCATGAACGCTTTCGGCTGGTCGCCGATGGATGTGCTCTACGGCATCCGCAATTTCTTCGTCGATCTCTGGAACCTGGGCTTCCGCGCTATTGACCGTTTCCTCGGCTACATCCTGCTGGGCGCGGCGATCGTCCTTCCAGCCTTCATCCTGCTCAGGATCGCCAACTACCGGAAATAGAGCAGACGCCGAAACCGAAGGCCGTCAGGCGAAGCCTGAAGCCGTTTCGAACAGGATGGCATGGCGCGCGGCCAGAGCCGCCACGTCAGTCGAATAGCCGCCGCCGATAACACCGCAGACCGGGATGCCGAGCGCGCGGAAATGACGGATCACCATGTCGTCGCGGGCACGCAGCCCTTCGTTCGACAGCGACAACCTGCCAAGCCGGTCCTCGGCATGAGCGTCGACCCCGGCATTGTAGAAAACGATGTCCCAGCGCGCCCTGGCGGTGAGTTCCGGCAGGATGCCGCCCAACCTTTCGAGATAGGCCGCATCGCCGGTGCCGTCGGGCAGGGCGATGTCGAGGTCGGAAGCGATCTTGCGCGTCGGATAGTTACGGTCGCCATGCATGGAAAAGGTGAAAACGCGCCGTTCATCGCCCAAAATGTCGGCCGTGCCGTCGCCCTGATGCACGTCGAGATCGACGATCAGGATATTGCCGGCGGCTGCTTCGGCAAGCAGCACCAGTGAAGCCACGGCAACATCGTTGAAGGTGCAGAAGCCGGCGCCTTGCGCGCGCCGCGCATGATGGCTGCCGCCGGCGGTATTACAGGCGATGCCGTTCAGCAACGCCAGCCGCGCCGCCAGCACGGTGCCACCCGTTGCGAGCTGCGCCCTGAGCGAGACGCGCGGGCCTACCGGAAAGCCGATCTCGCGCTCGATTTTTTCTGGCACTTCGCAGGCCAGCACCTGGTCGACATAGCCGGCGGCATGGGCAAGCTTCAGCCATGATGCCGGGGCCGGCTCGGGCATGTTGAGTGCGGCGTGGCCAGCCAGCCCGCGCGCGCCCAAGGCTTCCATCAGCAGTTTGTATTTGCTCATCGGGAATCGATGGTTGACGGCGAAGCCGGCGTCGTAGTCGGGATGATGAACGATCTGCAGGGGCATTTGGGTGGTTTACGGCGGGTGCGCCAGAGGCGGGTTTCGGTTGGCCGTGGCGGGATGAGTGGTTGCGCGGCGTCCGGAATCTGGGCCACATCGGCTGTTCGATCAAGCCACGATGGGGAAGCGGATCCTGGATCAGGTGTCAGCAGCGGCCAACGGCCGGTCTTTCGTAGTCACCAACCGCTCGGTGCTCGCCATCGCGGTGCCGATGACGCTTGCCTATCTGACGACGCCGCTGCTCGGCGTCGTCGACACCGCCGTGGTCGGGCAGTTGGGCGACGCTGCCCTTCTCGGCGGCCTGGCGGCGGGCGCCCTGGTCTTCGACGTCGTCTTCACCTCCTTCAATTTCCTGCGCTCCGGCACCACCGGTCTCGTCGCCCAGGCGCTCGGACGCGGCGACGAACTGGAGGAACAGGCGGTGTTCTGGCGCGCCGTGCTGATCGCGGTCGTCGCCGGCATTGTGCTTGCCGCCCTCGCGCCACTGGTCGCCATCGCCGGACAATGGTTCATGAGCGCCGAGACGCGCGTCAGCGAGGCGATGGCCGTCTATATTCGCATCAGATTGCTCGCCGCCCCTTTCTCGCTGATC
Source organism: Mesorhizobium escarrei (assembly GCF_935825525.1). Taxonomy (GTDB): domain Bacteria; phylum Pseudomonadota; class Alphaproteobacteria; order Rhizobiales; family Rhizobiaceae; genus Mesorhizobium; species Mesorhizobium escarrei. The sequence continues at coordinate 128,587 of NZ_CAKXZT010000126.1, read as the reverse complement.
AACTACGCCATCCTCGGCTATGTGCTGGGGCGCGGCGAGGGCGGGCTGGGACTGATGCTGCAATTGGTGCTGAACGGCATCAACATTGCGCTCTGCATCCTGCTGGGGCTGGAGCTCGGCTGGGGCGTCGCCGGCGTCGCCTGGGCGACCGTCACCGGTGAATTCGTCGCCATGCTGCTTGGCCTGGCGATCATCGGCCGGCGTTTCTGGGCAGCGCCCCGGCTGCCGCGCCATCGCATCCTCGACCTGTCGGCATTCCTGCGCATGATGTCGCTCAACCGTGACATCATGATCCGGTCGTTTTCGCTGCTCGCCGCTTTCGCGCTGTTCACCCGCCAGGGCGCACAGTTCGGCACGGTGACGCTGGCCGCCAATGCGGTGCTGATGAACTTCTTCCTCATCGCCGGCTATTTCCTCGACGGTTTCGCCACGGCGGCCGAACAGCTCGCCGGGCGTGCCGTGGGCGCGCGTGCCGCGATGCAATTCCGGCAGGCGGTGCGGTTGACCCTGTTCTGGGGCTTCGGGTTGGCGGCCACGGCAACGCTTGTCCTTTTGCTGGGCGGTACTGATCTGGTCGCCCTGATCACGACGTCGGAAGATGTACGCGCGGTTGTCGACATCTATCTGCCCTGGGCGGCGTTCACCGCGCTCAGCGGCGTGCTGGCGTTTCAAATGGATGGCGTCTTCATCGGCGCGACCTGGTCGCGCGACATGCGTAACATGATGCTCTTGTCGTTCCTTGTCTTCAGCGCGGCCTTGCTCATCCTGGCGCCGGCCTTCGGCAATCACGGCCTGTGGGCGGCGCTGCACGTCTTCCTGCTGGTGCGCGGCTTCAGCCTGCTTGCCATTTTGCGCGTGCGGATGCGGACAGCGTTTTAGAGCGGCTTGGACGCCCATCGGTCGAGGCTGGTATCGCGCAACTCGCGCAGTGATTTGAGCCGTTGCATGTCCGCGAACCGGGCCATACCGGCAAGAATGCGGCCCGGCAGTGCCGGCCCAGCATAGATCATGCCGGTATAGAGCTGGACGAGATCGGCGCCGGCGCGGATCTTTTCAAGTGCCGTCTCCGCGGAATCGACGCCGCCGACGCCGATGATGGCGGGGTCCGGGCCGAGCAGTTTGCGCATCTTTGCCACCACGATGGTCGATCGCTCGAATAGCGGTTTTCCCGAAAGCCCGCCGGTCTCGCCGGCAAGATCGGCGCTGCGCAGCCGCGGCCGCGCGATGGTGGTGTTGGAGACGATGACGCCGTCTATTGCTTTCTCGGTGACCTCGGCGGCGATATCCTCCAGTTCGGCCTCGACCAGGTCCGGCGCGATCTTCAGAAAGATGGCCGGCTGCGCGGCCGCTGCCGTACGTGCGGCCATGACGCGCGACAAGAGTTCGCCAAGCTGTTCACGCGCCTGCATGTTGCGCAGGCCCGGCGTATTCGGCGAGGAGATGTTGACCGTCAGATAGCTGGCGAAGGGCGCAAACCTGGCAACGCCGTGTTCATAGTCACTGACGCGGTCGGTGCTGTCCTTGTTGGCGCCGATATTGACGCCGACGATGCCGGCGCGGCCCTTGCGGGCGGCAAGCCGTTGTTCGGCAGCCGCGTGACCCTCATTGTTGAAGCCCAGCCGGTTGATCACCGCTTCGTCGGCTGTCAGCCGGAAAATGCGCGGCTTCGGGTTGCCGGCCTGCGGCAGTGGGGTGATCGTGCCGACCTCGGCAAAGCCGAAGCCGAGGCCAAGCAGCGCATCGGGAACCTCGGCGTTCTTGTCGTAGCCGGCGGCCATGCCGAGCGGATTGGGGAAATCGATGTCGCAGACGCTGACTTTCAGCCTGTCGTCGCGCACTGGTCTCCCGCCTATCGGCAGCCCGCATTTCAGCGCCGCGATCGACAGGCCGTGGGCGGCTTCCGGATCGAATGCGAACAGAAACCTCTGGCCGAGCCGGTCTAGCACGCTCATTCGGCCTCCAGCATCGGGAATTGATGCAGGCCATCGGTGCCGAGCGGCAATGGTTGCACCGAGACGACCGCGTTGAGGTCGAGCGGGCCGTAAAGATGCGGGAACAGCGCACCACCGCGCGAGACCTCGTATTTCAGCGCATCACCCAGTCTGGCGCCATCGATGGCGACCAGCAGCAGCCCGGTCTGGCCGGCAAAGTGTTTGGCCGCCGTTTCCTTGGCCTGGCCGGCGGTGGAAAAATGAATGAAGCCGTCGGCGACATCGATCGGCGCGCCGGTGAAGCGGCCATTTCTTTCGGCCTCGCGCCACAGCCGTTCAGGTACTATCTTGTAGATATTCTGAGACATGATTGCGCTATAGTCCGAACCAACCATACGGGGAAGAGGCAAGCAGGTTCCGGAAAAGTGTCACACGGTTTTCCGACAGGAATCTGCGTTAAGGCAAAGGCCAGGGTTCTTCCCCATTTCCGGCGCAAACATGCGATAAATTGCGCTTACTGGCCCATGGAGGACAAAATGCGTCCGCAGCACGTCTTGATTCCCGCAGCACTCGTCTCGCTCGTCGCGGCATCAGCATTTTCCGAGGAAGCCGACCGCTACCGGCTGGAAAAGTCGGCCACCGGCTATGTCCGCATGGACACGCAGACTGGTGCGATGTCGATCTGCGAGGAGCGTTCCGGCCAGCTCGTCTGCAAGATGGCGGCCGACGAACGCGCGGCCTTCCAGGACGAGATCGACCGGCTGCAAAGTTCGGTGAAGGCACTCGACCAGCGCGTCGTCAAGCTCGAGAACTCGCTTGCCGCCCGCTTTGAGTCGACATTGCCCAGCGAGGAGGATTTCAACAAGACGATGAGCTACATGGAGCGCTTCCTGCGCGGCTTCATGGGGATCGTCAAGGACATGGAAAAGGACAGCGGCGAGGATGGCGCCAGGCCCAATTCGCAAAAAACCCGAGCACCGTTCACCGGGGAAACCCGGCGAACAGGCTTGCCGCTTGAAAACGGCTGATGTCGCCGCATAATCGTTCGACTGATCCCGTAAGAAGCAGACAATCATCAATGGGATTCGGGGAGGGTCATGTGCCGCCAGGCTACACTTTCGTCATCGCTGACGATCATCCGCTTTTTCGCGGCGCGCTGAGAGAGGCGCTTGCCGGCATCGGCGACGTCGCCGGCATTCACGAGGCCGGCGATTTCGAAAGCGCCAAGGCGCTGGTCGTGGCCAATGAGGAAGTCGATCTGGTGCTGCTCGACCTGTCGATGCCGGGCGCCAGCGGCCTTTCCGGCCTGATCTCGCTGCGCGGCATCCATCCGACGGTGCCGCTGGTGGTGGTGTCGGCACATGACGACCCGGTGACCATCCGGCGCGCGCTCGACCTTGGTGCCTCGGGTTTCATCTCAAAATCGGCCAGCATGGAGGAGATCCGCAGTGCTGTGCAGTCGGTGCTTGCCGGCGACATCGCTGCGCCCACCGGCATCGATCTCGGCGTTGAGCGCGATCCCGAGATATCCGATCTGATCAAGCGGCTGCAGACGCTGACGCCGCAGCAGACGCGCGTGCTCGGCATGCTGGCCGAAGGTCTGCTCAACAAGCAGATCGCCTACGAGCTCGGTGTCTCCGAAGCGACGATCAAGGCGCATGTCTCGGCCATCCTGCAGAAGCTTGGCGTCGATAGCCGCACCCAGGCGGTGATCCTGCTGTCCAAGATCGGCAGCGACCCGCTGCCGGCGGTCGGCTGACCCTCAGGCTTTACTCCGCCGCCGATGCCAGCGGTCTGACCCTCGCCATCATCGAGCGCAGCACCGCTGGTTTGAGCGGCTTGTTGATCACCGGCACGTCGAGCCTGCCGGCGCTGGCGCGCACCTCGCTCGAGCGGTCGGCGGTGACCAGCACGGCCGGCATGTCATGGCCATGGATAGCGCGCAGTTTGGCGATCGCGTCAAGGCCGGTCTCGCCGTCGAGATGATAGTCGGCAAGCACGATGTCGGGTCGACGCATGCCGGACCCCTCGAGATCCCCCGAGCCGGCAAACGTGTCGACGCTGCAGCCCCAGCCTTCGAGCAGCAGCCGCATGCCGTCGAGGATGCGGGCGTCGTTATCGATGCAGAGCACGCGCAGCCCGGCAAGTGAAGCAGCAGTGCGGACCGGCGCCTTGGCCTCGACCTCGCGCCGCGGCTGCTGGACTGCCGCGACCGGCAGGATGACGGAAAAGCGCGTGCCCTTGCCCGGGCTTGAAAAAATCTGGAGTTCGAGGCGCAAGACGCGAGCGATGCGGTCGACGATGGAAAGGCCGAGACCGAGGCCGTCGGCCTCGCGCGCACCCTCGTCGAGCCGGGTGAATTCGTGAAAGACCGTGTTCAGCTTGTCGGCGGCAATGCCGATTCCGGTGTCGATCACCTGGATCTCGGCCAGTTCGCCGCGCCGCCGCACGCCGACCAGGATGCGGCCATGGCGGGTGTATTTGATGGCGTTCGACACCAGGTTCTGGATCAGGCGGCGTAGCAGATTGCGGTCCGTCGTCACGCTGAGCGACGATGGCATGATCGTCAGGCTGAGTCTCTTCTCGGCGGCAAGCGGCTGAAAGTCGTTGCCGATCTGGCGCAGCAGTTCGTCCAGGCTGAAGGCCGTATCGTCCGGCTTCATCGCGCCGGCATCGAGCCGGGAAATGTCGAGCACCGCACCAAGAATGGTTTCGACCGATTCCAGCGAGGATTCGATGTTGGTCGCGGCCTTGCCCGCTGGCCCCTTGCCGGCCTTTTCGATCAGCGATGAGCAATAAAGGCGAGCAGCGTTCAGCGGTTGCAGGATGTCATGGCCGGCGGCAGCGAGGAAGCGGGTCTTGCCGAGATTGGCCTCCTCCGCCAGCATCTGCGCCTGTGCCAGCTCCTCGTTTACGCGCGTCAGTTCGACAGTGCGGTTCTTGACGCGCTGTTCGAGCGTTTCGTTGGCGCGCTTCAGCGCCAGGTCCTGCTCGACGCGCCCGGAAATGTCGGCATAGGTGGCGACGATGCCGCCGTCCGGCATCGGGTTGGAGCGCAATTCCAGGATGCGGCCGCTGGTCTTCAGCTCCATCTGCCAGGGGCTGACGAAACTGGTGAGGCGGTTGAGCATCGCCACCCGCTGGTCGGCCGGAATGTCGCCGCGCTCGGCAAGGTGGCGCAGGATGCGGTCGAGCGAGACGCCGACCTGGCCCATCTCGTCGGGCAGGTCGAACAGCGCCCGATATTGGCGATTCCAGCAGATCAGCCGGAAATCCCTGTCGAAGACGGTGATGCCCTGTTCCATCTGGTCGAGCGCGATCTGCAGCAGGTCGCGATTGTGCTGCAGCGCTTCGGTGGCGTCGTCGAGCAGGCGAAAGGCGTCCTTCGCCTCTCGATCGTTGCGGCGCAGCAGCAGCGACAGGATCAGCCGCGCCGAAGAGGAGCCGACGGCACTTGCTAGAAGCTGCTCGGAGAATCGGATGACGTCCATGCTGGCCTGCTCGTTGCCGTGCAGCGAAGCGCCGTTGCTCTTTTCGAACGACTGAAACGACCGTTCAGTGCGTTCGACGCCGAGATAGCGCGCGATGGTGTCCTTGAGGTCGTTGACGGTGACGGTGGTGCGGAAGCGGCGCAGGCTCGGCATCGGGCTCGCCTCGCGCGGCACAAAAATCGACGCCTGGATGCGCTCCAGCGGCACCGACGCGCGCGACAGCGAGCCTAACACGAAGAACAGCGTGTTGACCGACAGGCTCCACAGGACACCGTGGTTCAGCGGCTCGGCGACGGTGCCGAACAGCGCTTGCGGCCGCAACGCTTCGAAACCGAACAGGCCGTGGACGACGATGCCGGTATCGGACGCGGCAAGCGAAGGCAGCAGCAGCGTGTAGCTCCAGACGACGATGCCGGCGACCATGCCGAGTGCGGCCCCCCTGCCGTTGGCGCCGCGCCAGATCAGTCCGCCGATCAAGGCCGGCGCGAACTGCGCGATCGCGGCGAACGACATCAGGCCGATCGAGGAGAGCCGCGCGCTGTCGGTGCTCTCGCGATAGTAGAGGAAGGCGATGAACAGCATGATGAAGATCGCCGCCCGTCGCACGTTGAGGATAAGCGCTGACCAGTCCTCGTTCTCGGACGTCGTGGTCTTGAGCAGGCGACGCACGAACAGCGGAATGACCAGGTCGTTGGAGATCATGATCGACAGCGCGACGCTTTCGACGATAACCATCGCGGTCGCCGCCGACAGGCCGCCGATGAACGCCGCCATGGCCAGCACATCGTGACCGCTGAGCAGCGGCAGCGACAAGACATAGAGATCGCTGCTGGTTCTGGTGCCGACCAGCGCCAGGCCGGCGAGCGCGATCGGCAGCACGAAAAGGTTGATCGCCACCAGATAGAGCGGAAACACCCAGGTCGCGGTGCGCAGTTCGGCCTCGCTACGGTTCTCGACGATGGTGACGTAGAACTGGCGCGGCAGCATGATGATGGCGAAACCGCTCAAACATGTCAGTACCAGCCAGGTGGCGAGCGAGGTGCTGTAGCCCATCGCTTGCTGAACTTGCGAATTCTGGGCGAGTTTGTCGACCATATCGCCCAGGCCGCCGAAGATCAGGAACGTCACCATCAGGCCGATCGCCAGGAAGGCGGCGAGCTTGACCACGGTTTCGACCGCTACCGCCAGCACCAGCCCGTCCTGGTGTTCGGTGGCGTCGGCATGGCGCGTGCCGAACAGCACCGCAAACAGCGCAAGCAGCATGGCGACGACCAGCGAGATGTCGCTGACGAAGGGATCGAAGGAAGGTGGCGAGCCGGTGTAATGCTCGACCATCAGGCTGACCGAACCGGAGATCGCCTTCAACTGCAGTGCCATGTAAGGCACCGCGCCGATCGTCGCGATCAGCGTGGCGATCGCTGCGACGGCAAAACTCTTGCCGTAGCGGGCGCCGAGGAAGTCGGCGATCGAAGTGATCTTCTCTGTTTTGGCCAGCCTGACGATGCGCCGAAGCAGCGGAAAGCCGAACACGAATACCAGCACCGGGCCGATATAGATGCCGAGGAATTCGAGGCCGCGCTCGGAGGAAAGGCCGACCGAACCGAAGAAGGTCCAGGAGGTGCAGTAGATCGCCAGGCTGAGCGCATAGATGAAGGGCCGGGCCCGGTCAGGCCCGGATGTCGTTGAGCGCCGGTCGCCGAGGCTGGCGATGACGAACAGCAACGTCACATAGGCGATCGCGATGATGACGATGAACCAGCCCTGCACGGCCCGATAATCCTCCCTTGCCGGTTTTTGCATCCGGCCTGCTAAGACGCAATCACAGCTTGGCGATCAAGTCCATCGCGGCTTTCGGCGCAGAATGGCCGCGGCTTCGGGAGATTTTGGCCGGAACCGGTCTTTTGCCAATGCTGCAACCGCAGGTTTTTGCTATTGTGCCAGTGGGGGAACGAAGCGGGGCCGAACGAAGCGGGCAGAGGCGGCAGCCTGGCCCGTCAGAACAAGGAGGGTCGGGTGCTGAAAGAATTCCAGGAATTCATTTCCCGGGGTAATGTCATGGACTTGGCCGTCGCCGTCATCATCGGCGCCGCCTTCAGCAAGATCGTCGATTCCCTGGTCGGCGACATCATCATGCCGATCATCGGAGCGATTTTCGGCGGACTCGACTTCAACAATTATTTCCTGCCCTTGTCCTCAGCCGTCAACGCCACATCGCTGGCGGAGGCCAAGAAGCAGGGCGCAGTCTTCGCCTATGGCAGTTTCATCACCGTGGCGCTGAATTTCATCATCCTAGCCTTCATCATCTTCCTGATGGTCAAGGCGGTGAACAATCTGCGCCGGCGGCTGCAACAGGAAAAGCCGGTCGCCCCCGCCGCTCCGCCGGCCGATATTGCGCTGCTCACCGAAATTCGCGATCTCCTCGCCAGGAAATAGCGCAGGGGCAAGATCTCTGGACCAAAACCCCGGTCGATTTCGGCCGGGGTTTTCTATTTTCGCCTGTCGTAAAACACGCTAGCTGTCCAGAAGGCGAAAAACGGATCCATCCATGACCTTGATCGAGAATTTGCGCGCCGAGGCCCGGGCCGCGCCGGAAAGCGGCATTGTCGCCGTCATGAACCGCGGCCGCGACCGCGACGGTATGATCCCGCTCTGGGCCGGCGAGGGCGACCTGCCGACGCCCGCCTTCATCAGCGACGCCGCTGCCCGGGCGCTGGCCGGCGGCGAGACCTTCTATACCTGGCAGAGGGGCATCCCCGAGCTGCGGCAGGCGCTCGCCCGCTACTACGTCAGGCATTTCGGCAAGTGCTTCGCCGAGGAAGAATTCATCGTCACCGGGTCGGGCATGCACGCCATCCAGCTGGCGCTCGACGCCGTCGCCGGCAATGGCGACGAGGTCGTCTATCTGTCGCCGGCCTGGCCAAACTTTGCCGCTGCCGCCAGTCTGGCGGGCGCCGTCCCGGTCGCTGTCACGCTCGACCAGTCCGGCAATGGCTGGTCCTGCGACGTCGGCAAGATCGAGGCGGCGATCACGCCAAGGACAAAGGCGCTGTTCGTCAACTCGCCGTCCAACCCGACCGGCTGGACCGCCGACAGCGAGACGCTGCAGGCGATCCTCGATCTTGCCCGCGAAAGGGGCCTGTGGATCATCGCCGACGAGATCTATTCGCTGTTCCATTATGGCGACAGTCGCGCGCCGTCCTTCATCGACATCATGGCCGACGAGGATCGCATCCTGTTCGTCAACAGTTTTTCCAAGAACTGGTCGATGACCGGCTGGCGGGTCGGCTGGATCAAGACCCCTCCTTGCCTGCAGCAGGTGTTCGAGAACCTGGTCCAGTATTCGACCTCCGGCGTTGCCCAGTTCATGCAGCGTGGCGCCGTCGTCGCCCTCGACGAAGGCGACGCCTTCATCGTCGAGCAGGTGGAGCGGGCGAGGGCGGCGCGTGACCTGGTCTGCGGCATCCTGGCTGCAACCGGCAGGGCGCGCTTCACCGTGCCGCAGGGCGCGTTCTATCTGTTCTTCGCAGTCGACGGCATCACCGATTCACGCGCCGCCGCCTTCGACATCGTCGACCGCGCCAATGTCGGCCTGGCGCCCGGAACGGCATTCGGTCCCGGCGGCGAAGCCTTCCTCAGGCTGTGCTTCCACCGCCGCCTCGACCAGCTCGAGGAGGCCGCGCACCGCCTGGCGAAATGGATGAAGAGTGTGTGAGAGTCAGGCCTTCACACCTTCGTCATCCTAGGGCGGAGTAGGAGCGAAGCGACGTCGCGGAGACCCTAGGATCCATGCCGTGACCTTCGAATGCCGCGGCGTCGAAGAACAAGACGGCACCCGCGGCGGCGACCTTCAGCCGCCGGACTTCGGCACCAGCAGCGGAATGACGCGGTCGCTTTCCCTCAGCGCCGGCCGGCCCGCAGAACCGTAAGAGATACCCAAAGCATCCCAGGTTTCGACCAGCGCGTCCTGAAGTTCTGCGATCAGATGATCCGAATGGAACGGCGTCGGCGTGATGCGCAGCCGTTCGGTGCCGCGTGGCACGGTCGGGTAGTTGATCGGCTGGATGTAGATGCCGTGGATGCCGAGCAGGCGGTCGCTGGCCATCTTGCACAGCTCGGGATCGCCGACGAGCAGCGGCACGATGTGGGTAGCGGAGTCCATCACCGGCAGGCCGGCGGCGGTAAGAACCTGCTTGGTCCGCGTCGCCTGGCGCTGCTGCGCGGCGCGTTCGGCCTGCGAGCGCTTGAGATGGCGGATCGACGTGGTCGCCGCGGCGGCAATGGCCGGCGGCAGCGCCGTGGTGAAGATGAAGCCCGGCGCATAGGAGCGCACGGCATCGATCACCGCACTTGTGCCGGTGATATAGCCGCCGAGCGTGCCGAACGCCTTGGCCAGCGTGCCTTCGATGATGTCGATACGGTCGGCCAGCCCTTCGCGCTCGGTGATGCCGCCGCCGCGCGGTCCGTACATGCCGACGGCATGCACCTCATCGATATAGGTCATGGCGTTGTAGCGCTCGGCAAGTTCGACGATCTGTTTGATCGGCGCGATGTCGCCATCCATCGAATAGACGCTCTCGAAGACGATCAGTTTGGCGCGTTCGCGGCCCGCCGCCTGCAGCAAGCCTTCGAGATGCGCAACGTCGTTGTGGCGGAAGATCTTCTTCTCGGCGCCCGAACGCCGCACGCCCTCGATCATCGAGGCGTGGTTCAACTCGTCCGAGACGATCAGGCAGTTGGGCAGCAGCCGCGCAATGGTCGAGATCGAGGCTTCGTTGGAGACGAAGCCGGAGGTGAAGGCCAGTGCGGCTTCCTTGTCGTGCAGGTCGGCCAGTTCCAGTTCGAGCTCGACCAGCGGATTGCTGGTGCCGGAGATGTTGCGGGTGCCACCGGCGCCGGATCCCATCTTGCCGGCGGCGTTCTGCATCGCGGCGATGACGTCTGGGTGCTGGCCCATGCCGAGATAGTCGTTGGAGCACCAGACGGTGATTTCCTGGGCGCGGCCGTTGGCGCGCCAGATGGCGCGTGGGAATTTCCCCACGATGCGCTCCAGGTCGGCGAAGACGCGGTAGCGACGCTCGGCGTGGAGCTGGTCGATCGCGTCTTCGAAGAACCGCTGATAGTTCATTTCGGCTTCCCAATTTTTGCGTGGGATCATAATCATTGCCCTATTCGACGTCTACTTGGCCTTTTTGGTCAAAATGCCACGCCCCAAGCCTGTTCCTAACGGCCACGGATCGTGGCCTATTCCCTTGATGTGGATCAATTTTGTTTCAGGACGATGCCATGCGCCGACGAGACTGGTTACCAGGCACTGATGGGCATGGACCAATGGCCTGGCGGCAGGCTTTCCAGTAGGGCGGGTGTTGAGACAGTTTCCGATAAATCTTGAGCAGTGAGGACGCGGATGACGGTTTTGGTGACAGGCGGCGCCGGGTATATCGGCAGCCATATGGTCTGGGAACTGCTGGACGCCGGCGACAGCGTTGTCGTCCTCGACCGGCTTTCGACTGGGTTTGAGTGGGCGGTGGCGCCGGAGGCAAAGCTCGTCGTCGGCGATGTCGCCGACAAGGAGCTGGTCGGCGGGGTCATCCGCGACAATCATGTCGACGCGATCATCCATTTCGCCGGCTCCATCGTGGTTCCCGAATCGGTCGCCGACCCGCTCGGCTATTACGAGAACAACACCTGCAAGACGCGCACGCTGATCGAGACCGCGGTGCGCGAAGGCGTGCCCAATTTCATCTTCTCCTCGACCGCCGCCGTCTATGGCGGCGCCGGGCTGGAGCCGGTGCGCGAGGATGGGCGCCTTGCACCGGAATCGCCCTACGGCCTGTCCAAGCTGATGAGCGAATGGATGCTGCGTGACGCCGCAATCGCCTATGGCTTGCGTTATACGGCGTTGCGCTATTTCAACGTCGCCGGCGCCGATCCGAAGGGCCGCACCGGCCAGTCGACGCCTGGCGCCACGCATCTGATCAAGGTTGCCTGCGAGACGGCGCTCGGCAAGCGTCCCTTCATGCAGGTGTTCGGTACCGACTATCCGACGCCCGACGGCACCTGCATGCGCGACTACATCCATGTCAGCGATCTGGCGGCGGCGCATCGGCTGGCGCTGGAACGGCTGCGCGCCGGGGGACGAAGCCTCGTCGCCAATTGCGGCTACAGCCACGGCTATTCGGTGCTCGAGGTGATCGACAGCGTGCGCCGCGTCTTTGGCCATGATTTCGACGTGCGGATCGGCGAGCGCCGTGCGGGCGACGCCGCTGCGGTGGTTGCCAACTCGGAGCTGGCGCGCAGCGAACTCGGTTGGACCCCACAGCGCGACGACCTCGACCAGATCGTCGCCGACGCGCTCGCCTGGGAGCGTATCCTGACCGGCAAGAATTCGGCGCGGAGCTGAAGTCCCGGTTTTTCCTCCGTGGGCTCGTAGATCGAGCGTAGAAGCGCTATTGAAGGAGCTGCGGCTGAAACGTGGAGGCGTTTCGGCCGTATTTGATCCTTTGGGGGCGGCATGAAGATATTGGTCCTTGGCGCTGGCGTCGTCGGCACGGCGGCCGCCTACTATCTGGCGAGCGACGGCCACGAGGTGACCGTCATCGAGCGCCATCCGATGGCGGCGCGAGGCACCAGCCAATCGAATGCCGGCCTGGTGTCGCCCGGCGACGCCACCGCCTGGGCCTCGCCCGCTGCGCTGAAGATTTTTTTGCGCGCGCTCTACAACCACGATCTCGGCATCAAGGTGCGGCTGCGCTTCGATCCCTATTTCTTCGCCTGGAGCCTGCGCTTCCTGCGCCAATGCACGCATGCGAGACTGCGCGCCAACACCGACATCAAGCTGCGCCTGGCGCTTTATTCGCGCGACTGCATCAACGCCATCTCGGCCGACATCGGCATTCACTATGACGAGCGCAAGAAGGGCATTCTCTATTTCTTCCGCTCGCAGCAGAGTTTTGATGCCGGCACCGACAATTACCGCTATCTCGCCGAGCACGGTCTGCCAATCGAGATCGTCGGCCGCGAGCGGCTGGTCGAGCTCGAGCCCGGCCTTGCCGGCGCCAGGGACAGAATAGCCGGCGGCGTCTATTCGCCGATCGACCAGACCGGCGACTCCAGCCAGTTCACCCGAAACATCGCTGCCTATGCCGCCGAGAAACTCGGCGTCCAGTTTCTCTACGGCACGACGGTCGAAGGCCTCGACATCGAAGGCGATCGGGTGCGGGCGGTGATGACCTTGGCCGGCCCGATAACAGGCGACGCCCTGGTCATCTCGATGGGACCGGAGAGCGGCCTGCTCGGTCGCCGCTATGGTATCGACCTGCCGGTTTATCCGGTCAAGGGCTACACCGCGACGGTGCCGCTGGAGGACGAGAGCAAGGGGCCGACCATGGGCGGCGCCGATGAGGATCAGCTTATCGCTTATTCGCGGCTCGGCAATCGGCTGCGGCTTGCTTCGACCGCCGAGTTCACCGGCTTCGATCGGACTCACAAGCCAAGCGATTTCGCCGCCATGTTCAGGACCGGCAAGGAGCTTTTTCCCGGCGCCTTCGACGAGAACAAGGCCGAGCTTTGGGCCGGTCTGCGGCCGATGATGCCGAACTCGGTGCCTGTGATCGGGCAGGCTCGGTACAAGAACCTCTACCTCGACACCGGCCACGGCCATGTCGGCTGGACCATGGCTTGCGGCTCGGGAAAATTCCTTGCCGATTTGGTCGCCGGCCGCAAGCCGGAGATCGACCCGCAAGGACTGGTCTACAGGAACTAAGCAATGTCGGGACCGCAAGTCGCCATCGACCTTGGCCGCATCGAGCGCAATGCACGCACGATCGTCGACCGCTGCGCCATGTCCGGTATCAGGGTCTTCGGCGTCACCAAGGGCACTTGCGGCATGCCGCAAGTAGCGCGAGCCATGCTGCGCGGCGGCGTCGCCGGCATTGCCGAATCGCGTTTCGAAAACATCCGCCGGCTGCGTGACAGCGGCATCAATGCGCCGATCATGCTGCTGCGCAGTCCACCGATGGCGCGCGTCGAAGAAGTGGTGCGCACCGTCGACATCAGCCTGCAATCCGAGCTCGCCACCATCCGCGAGATATCGCGCATCGCCGAGCGCATGGGGCGGGTCCACCACATCATGCTGATGATCGACCTTGGCGATCTCAGGGAAGGCATCTGGCCGAACGACCTCATCCCGACGGTCGAGCAGATTCTGGCACTCAGGGGCGTGCGCATCGCCGGCATCGGTACCAATCTCGGCTGCTTCGGCGCCATCATGCCGACGGAGGAAAATCTCGGGCAACTTGTCGCTCATGCCTACAAGACCGAGCGTCTGTCCGGCGCAAGGCTCGACTGGATCTCTGGTGGGGCGTCATCGTCGCTGACACTGTTGCTCGAAGGCAGGCTGCCCGCCGGCATCAACAATCTGCGGGTCGGCGAAGCAATCCTGCAGGGTGGCGTCGAAACCTTCCGCGAGACGCCGTGGGCCGAACTGGAACCCGATGCCTGCCGCGTGACCAGCGACATCATCGAAGTCAAGCTGAAGCCGTCGCGGCCGATCGGCCAATCCGGCTACGACGCTTTCGGCAACCAGCCGGTGTTTGCCGATGAGGGCGACAGGTTGCGCGCCATCGCCAATATCGGCCGCGAGGACGTGTTGATCGAAGGTTTGACGCCGATTGCCAAGGGCGTGCGGGTGCTCGGCGCCTCCAGCGACCATCTGCTTCTCGACGTGACCGATGCCGAGCCGCCACCCGCCGTCGGCGACCGTGTCGCTTTCCGCATGAGCTATGGCGCCATGCTGCTGGCGATGACCTCGGAATATGTCGAAAAGGCCCCAATGCACGATGTCGAGGATTTCTCCGGCCGCAAGATGGTGTCGATATCAGCCGAACCGGCGGCCGCCGGCATCCTCGCCAGGGAAGCGACCGGCGCCCGGCTGGAGGCGATGAATTTCGATGTCGTCGAACTGGCCGATATCGAGCGGCCGCCATCCGGCCTGGTCCGGCTCACCGCCGGCAGTGACCGGCGCGTCGCCCACAAGGCGCTGTCGACGACCGCGCGGGCGACACACTCCTTCGGCCTGATCTGGATCGATTCCATCGCCGCACTGATGCCCGAAGACGAGGACGGCATCGATCTGCCGGAACGCTCGGTGCTGGCGCGGGCGCTCGGTCTCGATCACAAGCCCGGCGCGCTGCAGCCGCAGCTGTCGCCGGAAAACGTCGTCATCGTCGGGCTGCGCCATGCCGATCCGGCCGAGGCCCGGGTGCTGAAGGATTCGCGCGTCTCCGCCTTCACCATGACCGACATCGACGCTATGGGCATGCGCGACCTGATGCACGAGGCGATCCGCATCGCCACCTCCGGCACGCAGGGGTTCCATGTCAGCTATTCGCCTGAGGTGACCGAATTCGCCGGCTGGGCGGCTGGCTCCGGCGGCATCACGGTGCGCGAAACGCATCAGGCGATGGAGGCGATCGCGCTGTCCGGCGGTCTGTTGTCGATGGATGTTTCCGGCCTGACATCAGGTTTGGAACCGCGGGTTGCGATAGACACCGTCAACTTCGTCATGTCGGCTTTCGGCAAGCGGATTTTGTGATCAGCCCTGCGCGTCGACCGCCGCGCGCCATGAACGTGCATAATCCGCCCAGGCTGGGTCGGCCGGCGGTTCGATCCTTTCGCCTTTGCCTTGGACCATTCTTTGGTCCGACGCCAGCAAGGCAGCGCCGATGCTGGTGCCGGTCGCCGCCTCGGACGCAATGACCGCACGCGCCGTCGCCGCAGCCAGCATGCTGACAAAAAGCCGGTTGCGGGCGAACGGGCCCTCGACGATGGTCGGGCCGTCGGCGCCGATCAGATCGAGGCAGGCCGCGGTCATCAGCGCCAGATAGAAAGAGATGGCGGCAAAGCGTTGGCCGTTATTGATGCCGTCCGCGTTGAGCCATGCGGCTCTGTGATGCGGGAACGGCCCCGAGCCCTGTTGGGTCGAAGGCAGTAGGGACGTCTTCCGCGCGAGCACTGCGGCGACACCCTCTTCTGTCCAGTCTTCCGATTGGCCTTCCGTCAGCAGCGAAAACTCGCGGCCGCCCATGAACCGCGCCGAAAGCACGGGATCGCCGAGCGCATTGACGTTGACCAGCGTGTCGCGCGCCGGGTCGAGTGCGATCTTGTTGCCGCCGACCGCCATCGACACCACCCAGGTGCCGGTCGAGACCACGGAGAAAGGCGGTCTGTCGGACAGAAGATGCGGCAGCAGCGAGGCGTTGGAATCATGCAGGCCGCACAACACCGGCGTCTGCGGGTCGAGCCCGGTCCGTGTCGCAAGCGCGGGCAGGATCGGGCCAAGGCGATCCTTGGCCGGCCGCACCGGCGCCATCAGCCGGCGCCATTCCATTTTGTCGACCAGCGACGAAAAATCCGCTCTCCACGGGTTCCACAGGTCGGTGTGGCAGCCGAGCGAGGTCACTTCGTTGGCAGCGACACCGGTCAGGCGCAACGCCCAGTATTGCGGATACATCAGGATCGCGGCGGCCTTGCCGAACTCCGCCGGGAGGCGCTTCTGTTGCCAGAAGAACTGCGCGCCGAGATTGAGGCCGACCGGCAGGCGCGGCGTGCCCGTCTCGGCGAAGGCCGGACGGATCGCGTCATAGTACTGGGCAAGGGCGTCGGGCCCGGTGAATTCATAGTCGAGCACCGGCAGCGCCAGCTCACCGGCAGCGTCCACCAGCACGCCCGTCGCACCATGCGTGGTGATCGATATCGCGTCGATGCGCTGTTCGCGATTGATCCCGGCGAGGCTGTCGAGGATGAACGACCACAGAAGCTCGATATCGTGGTGCGGGTAGGGACCGTCGGCGACGGGCGCGTTCGCCATGCGGCGCAGCGCAACTTCGCGCATATCGGCGAGATCGACCAGCGCCAGCTTGGCGTTGGTCTTGCCGATATCGATGACGGCGACGTGGCGGGTCATTTCATATGGAACATGGTCTCCAGCGGCACCGCCACCGGCTCGTTATCAGGCCCGGTCTCCATGATGTCGGCCATCTCGGCCCACCAGCGCTGCATCAGCTTGTGCTTCGGCAATTCGTCCATGCCATGGTCGTCGAGCCGCCACAGCACGCCGAACAGTATGTTTGTCTCTTCGTCGAGATGGATCGAATAGTCGGAAACGCCGGCCTGTTTGAGCAGCGCCACCAGCGACGGCCAGATCTCGTCATGGCGCCTCTTGTATTCGGCCTTCATCCCCGGATTTAGTTTCATCTTGAACGCGTATTTTTCGGCCATCAGGTCAACCGCTCCCGCCGCACCCGCCGCCAGACGATGGGCAGCGCGATGACGATGATCAGCAGCAGGCCGATGAAGATCGACATGACGATGCCAGGCACGTTGAGCAGCCCCAAGCCGAAAGTCACCAGCCCCATGATGAAGGCGGCGAGCACCACGCCCACGATGCTGCCGGCGCCGCCCAGGATGCTGACGCCGCCGAGCACCACCATGGTGATGACTTCCAATTCGTAGCCTTGCGCGATCGATGGCCGGGTCGAGCCGAGCCGCGAGGTGATCAGCACCGAGGCGATGCCCGCCATCAGCCCGGTCAGGCAGAACAGGATGAACTTGATGCGGCCGACGCGCACGCCTGAAAACTGCGCCGCGACCGGGTTGTTGCCGATGGCGAAGACGCGGCGGCCGAAGCTCGTCCGGTGCAGAAGGAACCAGTAGATGACCGCCGCGACGAGGAACAGCGTCAGCTCAAACGACACCACCCACCAGACATAGCCTTGGCCGAAGAAGGCGAAGCTAGAGGGATAGCCCTTGTAGGCCTGGTCGCCGAGGACGATGAAGGCGATGCCGCGAAACAGGCTCATCGTGCCGATGGTGACGACGATCGACGGGAGTCCCAGCCTGGTGACGAGCAGCCCGTTGAAGGCGCCGCAGCCGAGCCCGACCAGGATGCCGATCGCCACCAGCACCGGTGTGCCGGCGCCGGCCTGCATCGCCATGCCCATCATCGTCGAGGCCAGCGCAATGATGGCGGCGACCGACAGGTCGATCTCGCCGGAAATGATCAGCAGCGCCATGGCGAGCGCGATCAGCGCCTTTTCTGTGAAGTTGAAGGTCAGGTCCGACAGCGACCACACGTCGAGGAAATAGGGCGAGGCGAAGCTGTTGACGGCAAAGATGGCGACCGCCACCGCGACCAGCAGCGCCTCCCATGAGAAGATCGCCGCGTTGAGCGGCTTGTCGAGCCGGTCGGGAATGTAGCGTGGGGCAGGGGTGTCGGTCATGCCGCTTCCGCCTTCTTGAGAATGATGCGGCCTTGCCGGCGTTCGCCGCGCGCGTTGAGCACCACGGCCAGGATGATGGCGCTGCCCGAAATCGCCATCTGCCAGAACGGCGAGATGTTGATCACCGGCAGCGCATTGGAGATGATGCCGAGGAACAGCGCGCCGAGCACCGCGCCGCCGACCGAGCCGATGCCGCCGGCGATCGAGATGCCGCCGATGACGCAGGCGGCGATGATGTTGAGCTCGTAGCCGTTGGCGACCTCGACCGAGGCGATGACATAGCGCGAGATCCAGAGATAGCCGCACAGACCGGCGGCCATCCCCGAGATGCAGAAGACGATGAACTTGGTACGGCCGACATCGATGCCGGCGTAGACCGATGCGGTCGGATTGACGCCGATGGCATAGATCGAGCGGCCGAGCGCGGTGCGCGTCATCAACAGGAAGAACAAGGCGATGACCAGTATGGCGATCCACGACAGGACCGGAATGCCGAGAAAGGCCGCGCGCTGCAGGCCGATGAAATCAGGGCTCATCTGATCGGCATTGACCCAGGCACCGCCTGAAATGACGAAGGTGGCGCCGCGATAGATGGTGAGCGTGCCGAGCGTCACCACGATCGAGGGAATGTTCAGCCGCCATACCAAAAAACCGTTGATGGCGCCAAGCACCAGGCCGACCAGAAGTGCGATGACGATCAGCAGCGGGATCGGGATTGCCGGATGCGCGGCGTTGAGCATCGCCACCACCATGCCGGTGAAGCACAGGTTGGACGCCATCGATAGGTCGATCGAGCGGGTCAGGATCACCACCATTTGCCCCAGCGCCAGGATCATCAGGATCGAGGTGTCGTTGAACAGCTGGCGCAGATTGCCGAAGGCAGCAAAGCCCGGAAAGCGCATCGAGATCAGCCCGATCAGCACGACGATGGCGGCGAGCAGCCAGACTTCGCGGTATCTAGGAAAAACCTTCATGCTGCGATCCCCGCTGCCGTCTTGACCAGCGTTTCGGCGTCGAGCCTCTTATTGTCATAGACCGAGGCGATGCGGCCCTCGCGCATGACGACGACGCGGTCGGACATGCCGAGGATCTCGGGCAGTTCGGACGACACCATGATCACCGACAGGCCTTGCGCGACCAGCTCGGCCATGAAGCCGTGCACGGCGGCCTTGGAGCCGATGTCGATGCCTTTGGTCGGCTCGTCGAGGATGATCACCTTGGGCGTGGTCGCCAGCCATTTGGCGATGACGATCTTCTGCTGGTTGCCGCCCGACAGCGTGCCGACATCCTGGCTGAGCGAGGAGGCGCGCAGGTCGAGCCGTTCGGTGTAGGAACGGGCCAGCGCGAACTCTTCGGCCAGCCGCAACACACCTGATTTGGACGTGCGCTTCAGCGAGGGCAGCGAGATATTCTGGAAGATCGGCAGGCCGATCACCACGCCTTGCTTGCCGCGTTCTTCCGGCACGTAGACGATGCCGGCATCGATCGAATCCGCCGCCGATTTCGGCACGATCGCCTTGCCTTCCAGCGTGATGGTTCCGCTGCTGGTGCGGGTGATGCCTGATATCGCCTGCATCACCTCGCTGCGGCCGGCGCCGACAAGTCCGTAGAAGCCGAGGATCTCGCCTCTGTGCAGCTCGAAGCCGATGTCGTCGAACTCGGTCGGGTGCGACAGGCCGGAGACGGCAAGCACCGGCGCGCCGATCTCGGCCTTGCGTTGCGGAAAGATGTGATCGACGGCGCGGCCGACCATCATGCGCACGATTTGGCTCTGGCCGGCATCCCTGATCAGGCCTTCGCCGACCATCTCGCCGTCGCGGAACACCGTATAGCGGTCGGCGATGCGATAGATCTCGTCGAACTTGTGGCTGATGAACAGGATCGCCTTGCCTTCGCTCTTCAGGAACTCGACCAGCAAAAACAGCTCCTCGATCTCCTTCAGCGACAGCGCTGCGGTGGGTTCGTCCATGATGACGATCTGGGCGTCGATCGACATGGCGCGGGCGACTGCGACGAGGTGCTTGTTGGCGATGCCAAGGTCCTTCAGCCGCGCGTCGGCGTCGATGTGGCCGGCACCCATGGTGTTCAATACTTCACGGGCATTCTTGCGCATGGTGCGCCAGTCGATGGTGCCGAAGCGCGATCGCGGCGCATGGCCGAGCAAGATGTTTTCGGCCACCGTCAGGTCATCGAACAGCACGGTTTCCTGGTGGATGGCGGTGATGCCGTGCCCGAAGGCGGCATGCGCGCTGGGCAGTGTGACGGCCTGGCCGTCGATGCTGATGGTGCCAGCGTCGGGCTGGTAGATGCCGGTCATGATCTTGACCAGCGTCGACTTGCCGGCGCCGTTCTCGCCGATCAGCGCGGTTACCTGGCCGGGGTAGAGCGACAGGCTGACGTCGTGCAGCGCGCGCACGCCGGGAAAACTTTTCGAAATGCCTGACAGGGTCAGGCGCGGAGCCGCCTTACCCTCCCCCTTGTGGGGAGGGTCGCGGACGAAGTGAGCGGGGTGGGGGTCTACTAGCATATCTGGGTCCTGGTGTATGGAGATGTCGCCACCCCCATCCCGTCTCGCCTGCATCGCTTCGCGAAGCTGCCTCGCCGACCCTCCCCACAAAGGGAGGGTGGCGCTCCAGGATCAATAGATCTTGGAGAACTCTTCGATGTTCGACTTGTCGAACTTGAAGGGCGGAGCCATGGCAGCCGAATTGGTATCGTCCAGCGTGACCTTGCCGACGCGGCCGATCGACAGCGTCGCACCCGGCTTGGCTTCTTCCTTCTTCACCGCCAAATCATGGGCGAGGTAGACGGCCGAGTAGCCGAGATCGATCGGGTTCCACAGCGCAACCGCCTGGCTGGCGCCGTTGTCGATAAACTTCTTGAACTCCGACGGCAGCGCCAGGCCGGTGACGTTGACCTTGCCGATCAGGCCCTGGTCGGTCACCACCTGCGCGGCGGCAACGACGCCGACCGTGGTCGGTGCGATGATCGCCTTGAGGTTCGGATAGGATTTTAGCAGGCCCTTGGCCTCGTCCGTGCTCTTGGCCGAGTCGTCGTCGCCATAGACGGTGGCGACGAGATTGATCTTGGGGAATTTCTCCGGCAGCACCTTCTTGGCCGCGTCGATCCAGGCGTTCTGGTTGGTCGCGGTCGACGAAGCCGACAGGATGGCGACATCGCCGCCTTCCGGCAGATAGTCGGCGGCAAGCTTGATGATGGTCTCGCCGATCAGGTTGGTGTCCGAGGGGTTGAGGTGGAGCTGGCGGCCTTCCGGAGCGACGCCGGAATCCCACGAGATGACGGTGATGCCGCGATCCATCGCCTTCTTCAGCGCCGGAACCAGCGCGTCGGCGTCGTTGGCCGAAATGGCGATCGCGTCGACTTTTTGGGCGATCAGCGAATTGATCACCTCGATCTGCGCTTCGGCGGTCGCCTTGGTCGGGCCGGTGTAGATGATATCGACGCCGCCGAGTTCCTTGGCCGCCTCTTCGGCGCCCTTGTTGGCGGCATCGAAGAAGCCGTTGCCGAGCGACTTCACCACCAGCGCGATCTTGACGTTCTCGGCATAGGCGGCATTCACGAACATGGCGGCGGAAAACGCCGCCGTAACCATCAATTTCTTCAGAAAGCTCATCGAATATCCTCCCTTGAGCGTTGCATTCCATCGCCGCTGCGAACCCTCAGGCCTGCAGCGAAGATTCTTCCCTATTGGCTGCCGTTGTGCGGGCGACGATCAGCGTCACACCGGCGGCCTCCAACATCTTGGCCTCGCGATCCTCGATGCCGTCGTCGGTGATGACGGTGGCGATGCGCGACAGGCCACACAGGATCAGGCTGGAGCGTTTGCGGAATTTCGACGAGTCGACCAGCACCACCAGCTCGTCGGCCTGATCGATCAGTTTCTGCTCGGCCTGGATCAGCAGCGGATCGCCTTCCATCAGGCCGAGCGGCCCGAGCCCTTGCGCGCCCATGAACATGCGGCGCGCATAAAAATTGCGCGTCACGTCATTGTCGAACGGCGACAGGATGATGTTCTGCTCACGGTAGATGGTGCCGCCCGACAGCATCACCGTGTTCTTGGAGTGCTTGAGCAGGTGCTCGGCGATCGGAAAGGAATTGGTGAAGATCGGCATGCGGCGGCCGGTCAGGAAATGCACCATCTGGAAGGTTGTGGTTCCGCCATTGATGATGATCGGCTCGCCGTCCTTGCACAGTTCCACGGCGTCCCGCGCGATCGTTCGCTTCTGCGCAGCGTTGATCGTCTCGTTGACGGAAAAAGGCCGGCCGGCAAGGCCGATGAATTGCGGCGGCGTGATCGCCTCGGCGCCGCCACGCACGCGGCGCAGGCGCTTTTGCACATGCAATGCTGCGATGTCGCGCCGGATCGTCGCCTCGGACGAGTCCGTCAGGTCGACCATCTCCTGCACCGTCACCACAGGCTTTTCCTGGACGGCGGACAAAATGATCCTGTGGCGCTCTTTTTCGTGCATGGTTCCTCCCTGCCAGCACATCTAGGCACTCAAAACGCGCAGTGTCAATCATTTCCGATCATATAATTCCATTGTGCAGTGCAATATGATCAATCTTGATCGTTTGTGATTGACAATGACGCCGCTTCCGTGGACATTCGACCGAAGCTGACCCGCTATGCGGTCGCAATTGACCGCACCGTTTGCGCGTCTCACGTCACGGGAGGATTACCTATGCTTGACAAGCGCTCCGGCACGCGCCTCGCCAATCTTTGGGATGAGGCGAAAGCCCTGGGAATGAGCGAGCCGGAATGTCTCGTGTATCGCTCGAATGTTCTTGGCTCCGACAGGCGAGTCACCAACTATGGCGGCGGCAACACCTCTTCCAAGATCTGGCAAAAGGATCCGCTCACCGGCGAAAGCGTGGAAGTGCTGTGGGTGAAGGGCTCGGGCGGCGACAGCGCCTCGATTAAAACAGACGGTTTCGCCACCCTCTACATGGACAAGTTACGCGCGCTTAAGGGTCTCTACCGTGGCCTCGAGCATGAGGACGAGATGGTCGCCTATCTGCCCCATTGCACCTTCAATCTTAACCCACGCGCGGCCTCGATCGACACGCCGCTGCACGCCTTCGTGCCGAAGCGGCATGTCGACCACATGCATCCCGACGCCATCATCGCGATTGCCGCCGCCAAGGATTCGCAGGCGCTGACCAGGGAGATCTTCGGTGACGCGATCGGCTGGCTGCCATGGAAGCGCCCGGGCTTCGAACTCGGCCTGTGGCTGGAAAAATTCTGCTCCGAAAACCCCGAGGCCAAGGGCGTTGTGCTGGCAAGCCATGGCCTGTTCACCTGGGGCGACAGCCCTCGGGAATGCTACGAGACGACGATCTCGGTGATCAACCAGGCGATTGACTGGTTCGAGCGCAAGTCTGAAGGCAAGCCGGTCTTCGGTGGCGAAGTCGTCAAATCGCGCGACGCGCCGGCGCGTCGCGCCATTGCGGCAAAGCTGATGCCGAGGATCCGCGGCCTGATCTCGGAGAAGAGCCACAAGCTCGGCCATTTCGACGATTCGCCCGCCGTGCTCGAATTCGTCAATTCGAAGGATTTGCGCCCGC
The DNA here is from genome assembly GCF_935825525.1 of Mesorhizobium escarrei. GTDB lineage: Bacteria > Pseudomonadota > Alphaproteobacteria > Rhizobiales > Rhizobiaceae > Mesorhizobium > Mesorhizobium escarrei. The sequence goes on along the minus strand of NZ_CAKXZT010000126.1, from coordinate 105,301 downwards.
TGGCGGCGCTCGGCACCTCCTGCCCGGATCATTTCCTGCGCACCAAGATCCGGCCGCTGGTCATCGAGTTCGATCCCGACAATCCCGATGTCGATGCCGTCATTGCCCGTCTTGCCGACGATGTGGCGGAGTATCGCGTTGGCTACCAGGCCTATTATGACAGGTGCAAGCATGCGGATTCGCCACCGGTGCGTGATCCGAACGCCGTGGTCTATCTGATGCCCGGCGTCGGCATGTTCACCTTCGCCGGCGACAAGGCGACGGCGCGCATATCGGGCGAGTTCTACGTCAACGCCATCAATGTCATGCGCGGCGCCTCGACGGTGTCGACCTATGTCGGACTGCCCGAGCAGGAAGCGTTCGACATCGAATACTGGCTGCTCGAAGAGGCAAAGCTGCAGCGCCTGCCCAAGCCGAAAGCGCTTGCCGGCCAGATCGCGCTGGTCACCGGCGGCGCCGGCGGCATCGGCCGGGCGACGGCCAACCGGCTGTTGCGCGAGGGCGCCTGCGTAGTGCTGGCCGACATCGACGAGACAGCCCTTGCCAGCGCCAACGACGAACTGACGAAAGCCCATGGCAAGGATTTCGTGCGGCCGCTGGTCATCGACGTCACGTCAGAGGACCAGGTGATCTCCGGTTTCGCCGAAACCGCGGTCGAGTTCGGCGGCATCGATACTCTGGTGTCGAATGCCGGCCTGGCAACCTCGGCGCCCATCGAGGAGACGACTCTGGCGCTGTGGAACAAGAACATGGACATCTTGTCGACCGGCTATTTCCTAGTTTCGCGCGAAGCATTCCGGCTGTTCCGGGCGCAAAAGATCGGCGGCAATGTCGTCTTCGTCGCCTCCAAGAACGGGCTTGCCGCCTCGCCCAATGCCGCCGCCTATTGCACCGCCAAGGCCGCCGAGATCCATCTGGCGCGCTGCCTGGCGCTGGAAGGCGCGGAAGCCCAGATCAGGGTCAATGTCGTCAATCCCGACGCCGTGCTGCGCGGCTCGAAGATCTGGACCGGCGAGTGGAAGGAACAGCGCGCCGCCGCCTACAAGATGTCGACCGACGACCTCGAGGAGCACTACCGCTCGCGCTCGATGCTGAAGCGTTCGGTGTTCCCCGAAGACATCGCCGAGGCGATCTATTTCTTCGCCTCCGACATGTCGGCCAAGTCGACCGGCAATATCGTCAATGTCGACGCGGGCAACGCGCAGAGCTTTACGCGGTAGCCGATCATTTGAGGTTTGGAGCCAGCGCCGGCGCGCCCCCTTCTCCCCGTCACTATACGGGCAGAAGGCCCCGGCAGGGCCGACCAAACATATACTGGGAGGAACCATGTCCGAAACCATCATCTCCGCCGACATCATCGACAAGGACAACGCCGCGCGCGCGGCCGACCTCAAGCGCGACTACGACTCGCTCGGCGAGCGCCTCGACCGCCGCGGCATCGCCATCGACGCTATCAGCGACAAGGTCGAAAAATTCGCAGTGGCGATCCCCTCCTGGGGCGTCGGCACCGGCGGCACCCGCTTTGCCCGCTTTCCCGGCGCCGGCGAACCGCGCGATATTTTCGACAAGATCGAGGACTGCGCCTTGATCCGGCAGTTGACGCAGGCGACACCCACCGTCTCGCTGCACATTCCCTGGGACAAGGCCGACCCGAACCGGCTGAAGCAGGCGGCATCGCGCTTCGGCCTCGGCTTCGACGCGATGAACTCGAACACCTTCTCCGACGCCAGTGATCAAAAACTGTCCTACAAGTTCGGCTCGCTGTCGCATGCCGACGCCAGCACCCGCCGGCAGGCGGTCGAGCACAATCTCGAATGCATCGAGATCGGCAAGATGCTCGGCTCCAAGGCACTGACGGTGTGGATCGGCGACGGCTCGAATTTCCCCGGCCAAGTCAATTTCGCCAAGGCGTTCGAGCGCTATCTCGACGCAATGAAGGAGATCTACGCCGGACTGCCGGACGACTGGAAACTGTTCACCGAGCACAAGATGTACGAGCCGGCCTTCTATTCGACGGTCGTGCAGGATTGGGGCACCAACTACATCATCGCCAAGGAGCTCGGCGACAAGGCGTTCTGCCTGGTCGACCTCGGCCATCACGCGCCCAACGTCAACATCGAGATGATCGTGTCGCGGCTGATCCAGTTCAAGAAGCTCGGCGGCTTCCATTTCAACGATTCGAAATATGGCGACGACGATCTCGACGCCGGCTCCATCGATCCCTACCGGCTGTTCCTCGTCTTCAACGAGCTGGTCGATGCCGAGCTTGCCGGCGCCGAAGGTTTTGATCCGGCTCACATGCTCGACCAGAGCCACAATGTCACCGACCCGATCGAAAGCCTGATGTTGTCGGCGGTCGAGGTGCAGCGCGCCTATGCGCAGGCGCTGCTGGTCGATCGCCAGGCGCTGGAAGGCCATCAGGACGCCAATGACGCGCTGATGGCGACGCAGACACTGAAAACCGCCTATCGCACCGATGTCGAGCCGATCCTCGCCATGGCGCGGCTGAACACGGGCGGCGCCATCGATCCGGTCGCCACCTATCGCGCCGCCGGCTACCGAGCCAAGGTCGCGGCAGAACGGCCGGCGATCGCGAGCGGCGGCGGCGGGATTGTTTGATATCGGCCTGAAAACGAAAAAGCCCGCCTGAGGCGGGTCGCAGCGCAAATCAGCACCGTGCGGAAATCACTAGCATAACTGCCGGCACAAAGCAAGAACAAAATGGCTGAAGGTTGAGGTTGGGGGCTTGCCATCAACACTGCGACGCTGAGAGGTCACGGCATGGATCCTAGGGTCTCCGCGACGTCGCTTCGCGACTGCTCCGCCCTAGGATGACGAAGGGAAAATCGTATCGGCCAATCTCCAAGGTTGCCATTAGCCGCCAATCTCCTACATCCGCGATTAGCCACAAGCCAACACGCTTTCGTCATCCTAGGGCGGAGCAGGAGCGAAGCGACGTCGCGGAGACCCTAGGATCCATGCCGTTACATCAGCCGAAGATCGCAACGGCGGCTTGCGAAGCGGCCGGTGATGGCTGCACCAATCCCTTTCCGTTCTATTGCCATGGACTCGCCCCCTCCAACAGTTTCTTCTAGGCACATCCCACGCCTCGGAGGAAACGGCCATGCACCGCCGCACCCTAATCGCACTCAGTCTTTCCCTCACCTTGACCTTTGCGCCGCTGGCGGCCGCATTCGCCGCCTCGCCGCAGCCGGCGATGGGCGAACATGGCATGGTGGTGACCGCCCAGCATCTGGCGTCGGAAGTCGGCGTCGAGGTGCTGAAGAAGGGCGGCAACGCCGTCGATGCCGCGGTCGCCGTTGGCTACGCACTGGCTGTGGTCTATCCAAACGCCGGCAATATCGGCGGTGGCGGCTTCATGACCATCCGCTTCAAGGACGGCCGCTCGACGTTCCTCGATTTCCGCGAGCGCGCGCCGCTCGCCTCGACGAAAACCATGTATCTCGACAAGGACGGCAAGCCGGTGAAAGGCGCCAGCCTCGACGGCTATCTCGCTGTCGGCGTGCCGGGCTCGGTGGCCGGATTCGAGACGGCACGGGAAAAATACGGCACGCTGACGCGGCAGGACTTGATGGCGCCGGCCATCCGCTATGCCAAAGACGGGTTCGTGCTGGAGCAGGGCGACGTCGCTTCGCTCGAAGGCGGCGCTGAGCGACTGGCCAAGGACCCGGCCGCGGCCGCCATCTTCCTGAAGCCTGACGGCAAGCCCTATGCCGTCGGCGAGCGCCTTGTCCAGGCCGATCTCGCCGCCTCGCTCTCGGCGATTTCGGAACGAGGTCACGATGCCTTCTACAAAGGACCGATCGCCGACGGCATCGTCAAGGCGAGCGCGGAGAAGGGCGGCATTCTGGCCAAGGCGGATTTCGAGACCTACGCGGTCCGCGAGCTAAAACCGGTGACCTGCAACTACCGCGGCTATGAGATCACCTCGTCGCCGCCGCCGAGTTCGGGCGGCGTCATCATCTGCGAGATCCTCAACGTGCTGGAAGGTTACCCACTGTCCTATCTCGGTGCGGGTTCCGCTGAAACGGTCCGGATCATGGTCGAGGCGATGCGCCATGCCTATGTCGACCGCAACTCGGCGCTCGGCGATCCCGACTTCGTCGACAATCCGGTGGAAAAACTGCTCGACAAGAATTATGCGAAGGAAATCCGCGAAAAGATCGATCCGTTCCGGGCCGGCGTGTCGCAGGATCTAATGCCGAAGGGCTTTGGCGAGAGCCAGGAGACGACGCATTATTCGATCGTCGACAATGACGGCAACGCCGTCGCGGTGACCTACACGCTGAACGGCTCGTTCGGCGCCGCCGTCGTCGCCGGCGGCACCGGCATCCTGCTCAACAACGAGATGGACGATTTCACCCAGAAACCAGGCGTGCCCAATCTCTACGGCCTCGTCCAGGGCGAGGCGAATGCGATCGCCCCGAGGAAGACGCCGCTGTCGTCGATGAGCCCGACTATCGTCGCCAAAGACGGCAAGCCGTTCATGGTCATCGGCAGCCCCGGCGGCTCGCGCATCATCACCATCACGCTGGCAGCGATCGTCAATGTCGTCGATCACGGCATGAACATCCAGGAGGCGATCGACGCGCCGCGCATCCATCACCAATGGCTGCCCGACACGGTCTATATCGAACCGTTCGGCCTGTCGCCCGATACCGAAAAACTGCTTGCCGGCATGGGCTACCGCCTCGATGTCACCGATGCGACCTGGGGCCAGGCGGCTGGCATCCTGGTCGGCGGCAAGAGCCTGGCCGAGATCGAAAAGGGGGGCGGCGCCCGCTACAACGGCGCTATCGACAGCCGCGCCGCATCCGGCGACGCGATCGGATATTAATGCATGTCGCGCAAAAGTGTGCTGCGGTTTTGCGATAACGACATGCATAAAAACAAGAATCTAAAGCGCGTCGCATGAGGCCGGTCAAACGCGACGCGCTTTAGAATTCGTGCGCCCGGGTCTGTTGAGATTCAGGGCAGGCCGGCATCACCCGAATATCGGCAGACCCGTCAGATGACCAGCGTTATGGTGGACGCAATCAGCATCACCGCCGCGATGCCGACGAACAAGGCATAGATACGCGGCCGATCGAGCAGGAGCGCATTTCCCGATATCCAAGCCGCGGTGGCGCCGCCAAGCGCGTAGAGGAAGCCGTTGCGGTGCCCCAGGGCCAAGGTTGCGGCCATCAAGCCACCAATGATGAGAGCGCCGAAAACGATGATCACGGCGACCGCGTATTTCTCGAAATCGTTGTTGGCCACCCCCGGACCCATCACGTTCAACGTCGTCAGGTCGTCCGGGTCGAAGGGGTTGGCCGACCCATATTCGTCTTGACCGGCAGGCTCGTGCATCGTTCATTCTCCTTGAAGCGGCAACAAATCATCAAGCCTTGCCGAGTGCAACCGGATCGCTACGCGTTCAATGCGATCGGCACGGTCTTCAACACTTTCTGGCCGCGGCTTGCTACCGTCTTTTTTGGATTTAATGCATCTCGCGCAAAACTGTGCAGCGGGTTTGCGGTAACGACATGCAAAAAACAACAACCTGAAGCGCGTCGCCCGGTCAAGCGCGACGCGCTTCAGGTCGGATCGTGCCGCCGTTCCAGGCGATCTATCGCACTGGAATCGCCAGTCGGGGCGTATTGACCTGAAAGTCCGCCGCTCTGGAGGCGGATACGAACCGCTGCCCCTGGCTTCGGCTTGACCGCGCGTGACGTAATGGTGGCGAAGATTGGGCCGGTGGCGAAGATTGGGTCGGTGGTGAAGGGTGGCCGGCGCCACTTTGGGGGGCGTTGGGGTAGGTTGCCTGATGGGCGCCGGCCAGGCGGAAATCAGGTCCGCCGCAAGCAAACATAACAGGCATGGCGCGGTATGGCAGTGGTGTGATCGCGGAAGATGGTTCGCGCTTTCCCTGTGCGGTGTCCCATTATCGGTCAAAACCGTCTGGCACCTGAATTGCATCGTAAGCAATGCCGGGCAACGGCCCGGAAGTTGTTCCCGAAAATGGGGCCTCGCCGCTTCGCAAATGGAGCGGCGGGCCTTTTTTGGCTAGAGCATTGGAGCAAAAGCGGGGCCCGTTGTGGCAGCGTTTCGCAGCACGCCTGGATTTCTTAGGCTGCGGGAGCCGGCGGCAACTCGAACAGTTTGGAGCCATTCTCCTGGCCCCGCTCGATATAGCCGATTACCCGGAACCATTTTGCGACGTCCGGTCTATGGAGCCAGCTGCGCGAGTGAATGGGGAGGTTGCCGGCGAGCGCCTGGATATGGCGAATGTGCCGCTTGCAGAAGCGAACGGTCGCGGCGCTGAAGAAATCTTCCTGCGCGGCGAACAGCGTATCAGCAGCGTCGCTATTCTCGTGCCAGGCGATGAGCGCTACGGTTTTTTCACCCTGCACGAGCGCATGAGCACGGCCTTCTTTCAAGTTCATCATCAGATTGTCGTAGGCGATCTTGCTGTCCTTGCCGGCCGCGACGTACTCGTCCGATATCCGCTTGGACAGATCACGGAAGACATTTTCCAGATCTCCAATCGTTGCTGCGCGTGCTCTCATTTCGCCTCCTGGAGCCCCTGCGGGCATTTTGCCCTAAGGATAGGCGATCACCAAGCAAATCAAATCCGTCATTCGCCCAATGCGAGCAAACAGTTTCGCCAATGTGCCGGCCATGCCAGGCGCGGGAAATGATTGGAGGTCGCCGAGAACGCTACGCAACACGCCGCAAAGGCGGCGACCTGAATTCCTCCAACCGATTTCAGCCAAGCGGGCGTCATGCACAACTTGCTGATGAAATTGCTAGGAAAAATGGTGCCCAGAGGCGGAATGAGCAAAACGCAGAAAAAAGACAGCAAAATCAATTTGTTGGCTGGCCCTGATTTGCAGCCTGTGTAACACTGATGTGGCGCAATGTCGAGCCAGTCAGGCGAGACATGCGCCTACCGAGCGATCATCATCACTTTGAACACCGCCAATCCGCAGACTGGGGCTCGGCTTCCGAACAGAACCAACGCTCTCCGGCGCTCTCGTTTATCCCAGTGACATAGTAGGCTTGTCCGGGGCCGTGTTAGATGCGCGCTCCGCCGGTAGAGATGTTGCTTTGATATTGCACGAGCCAAGGGAAGCCAGTCCGAACGGCCCATTTGCGTTAGCATCGCCGTCGCGGACGGTCCTCTCGGCTTTGACCTCGAGAGCAGCTTGGCGGTGGTCAGCGGCGCTAGTCCCATGAGAAGATTATTGCTCGGTGTATCCAAGGGAGTGCCGACATGCTCTGGCAATGGTCAGGCTACGATTTCTTAGCTCCACCATCTCGGTTGGGTGATCGAGAAGAAAATCGTGCTAGTTATCAACTATGCTTGCTACGTTTTCGTCTAAGACCATCGGCAGGCCGCCCCAATAGAGAAGCCAGAACTGTTCAGCTCCTTTTTGGCGTAGGAGTGTATCAGGGTCGTTGTTCCCGATAAGGGAGGTCGCGTTGCATAGCTCCCAATAGACCTGCTGGCGCTTCTCAAAGAATGGCTTGTCTGCCTCGATTTGGCCGCTCGGTTTGCCTTAGCTTTTTCGTCGGTCTCTTTGGCCTTTTCCTCAAAATACTTATAAACGGCGCCGCCCGCGCCCGCCAACGCGATGATGCCACCTACTGCTTTCAGTACAACGTCCCAGAATGATGCTTGCTTCTCATCAAGGGAAAAGCCCGTCAACAAACCTGCGATCAATATGGCGATCACCAGAATAAGGACCCCGAAGGCTGCGGCAGTACGCAAGCTAGGCGACAAGGCCATTTACCCGACAATCCACTTGATGACCTCTTGTTCCTCTGAGATTGCCGCAATGGGCGGGCACTTGCAACACGTCCCGGCCATGGGCTGGGGCGATACAGAAGGGAGTATGTCGAGCGCGCTCGTTTTAGGCCAATGCCCGGGTGCTGAGCGGATAGATCCAAGTCTGCAAAATTGCCGAGTAAGCAGCAGTGTCGTCTTCCGGAAGCAGACGGCATTTATGACCACGCCCTCCAATATCGACGAACAAACTAACCATCTTGCCCCAGCGCGCAAAGTTGAATCGGTCGATGATGGTTTTTCAGGGATACTTGATTTTGGGAAAATATTCCTGTACGCTGACGGCGGCCAGTTGCGTCGTTTGGCGCGGCTTGGGTCAGACCCTAACAGGAGCCTTAACATGCCTTTGACAGATCGACCCGACGCGCCATGTCGGCACCACTCAAATCACACATCAAAAGGGGCCCTCTGGGCCCTTTGTCATATCTGGAGGTAGGCCAATGAACGTCGCCTCCGAAACCACTCCCTCGCTGATTGTTTTTGGCCGAGATGAAAGCCGCAAACCCCATGCCTCGGTCTTCCTGCTGCCCGATGTCGAGGCGGCGGAAGGGGCAGCGAAGCTAATGGGGATGCACTCCCACCGCATTGGGCCCGGCGAAGCGCCCGAGATCGTCATGCGTCTTCCGGCTGGCAAGCTGTTTGACAGTGGCAAGGCTTTCGTCCCCTTCACCAAGGCGGAGGTCTATGAGCGCATCGTGGCCCTCGCGGGGGTCGCTGACGAGCGCGACGGCGGGCCGGGCGATGACAAGGCCGCCGACACCCCTGAAAACGCTTCAGCGCCCTCGTCTGAGCCCGTGGCGGGCCAAAGCGAGGGTGGCGGCAGTGGCGACCAAAGCGGTAGCGGCGGGTTGACCGACCCTTGGGCTGGCCTTGCCGTCGGCAGCGTCGTGCTGGCCTCCGAAGGCCCAGACGAGGGTTTTTTCGAGGCCCGGATAATGAAGGTCAAAGCCAAGGGGATGTTCACGCTAAAATTTCGTGACTACCCGGACACGCCGCAGATCGATCGTAGCTATTATCAACTCGGGCTGATCCACCCGCGCCAGCTGGCGAACAAGTAACCGGCGCTGCAACGGGCCGGGTTCGTCCGGCCCGTCACCCCTCGACAATCACCAATTCGAAGGAACCAAACCCATGACCTGCTCGACAGAGTGCGTCGATCGAACAACCGCGGCCGAAAAGCGGACCCGCGTCAGAACGCTTAATGACCAATTACGCCAGACCGGCACCGGGGGGCGAGTGGTGCTCACCGCTGGCATCGCAGCACTGTCAGCAAAGGACATTGCCGATATTCTGATGGCCGTCGCCAACTTCGACGCCTTCGATGGAGACAACGATCCTTGGGGCGAGCACGACTGCGCTCTGCTTCACGTGGGCGACTGGCAGCTCTTCTGGAAGGTCGACTACTATGACCGGACGCTGAGCAACCTATCGCCGAATCCTGCTGACCCGGCCGTTACTATTCGGATCATGACGGTCATGCTAGCGGAGGAATACTGATGCATTCCGCTGCACAGGGCACAGGGGCGCAAAGGATCAGCAATCTGAAAGGATCAAAGAAATGACCACCATCGGCGAAAAGTGGCCTTCCTCCAAGCCGGCCGAAAACCGTTCATTCGCGGCGAAGACGGGAAGATCCCGAATCTGACGGCAATCGCCAATCTGTGCCGGGCCGATCCGCGCAAGGCGATCCTTCTTTGCAAGGCTGCCGGGGAAAACCTGGACAGCTGGTTTCCCGTCAACCCGAAATAGGAGGCAGAAATGTCTGCATCGACCAACTCAGCCCCCGCGAACGCGGCCAAGCTGCGAAAGGCCCAGAAACAAGCCGTTGCCAGGGCAAAGGCGCGCACCGCGAAAGGTTCAAGGAAATGACCATGCTACTGTCCGCCCATTCCGAGGCGCTTCTGGCCAACAAGATAAGCCGGGACAGCTTCACTGCCGCGTTCTTCATGATGTGCATGGACGTGATCGGCGTCCGGCAAGTCAGCCTAGAAGTTTAGCACAGGGCACCAACGGGCCATGCTCTTCATCGGCGGGCGAGGACACCCAGGGCAGCCGTCGGTGGAACTTTAGTAAATCCTAATGATTGTCTGTGACCAGCGGGGCATGACCTCCGTTGCCCGCTGCAGATCGGGGCCCTTAACCCGATCGGGCCCGCGCTCTCCGCCAGAGGCGCGGGCTTTCTTTACGGTGCGGTGGGCCGTGCTGCCATCAATGCACAGTTAGTCCAATCAGCCGGCTGGCTTGTAGACTTTGGCAGCTTTGTTGGCCACTGCGAGCACCGCCTTCATGTCGAGCTCTTCGAGGACAACGAGGTCGGTCACCGAGCCGCTTGCCCGCACCGCCAGGGCTAGCCCCATCCCAGCGGCCTGGTCCGGCACCTCAGCATTGACCACGATATCATAGGCGCCGCGAGTAAACATCACACTGTAAACCTTGCCGCCAACGCTTTCAAAAAGCGTTTTGATTGCAGCTTCTCGGTCTGAGCCCTGTATCAATCCTTTATAGGCATTGGGCGCATAGTTTGCCAATATAGTCACTTTCATGGGTATTCCTCCAAAGCTTATACTCGTGTCGTATCAATATTTGACAACACGGAGTTATTTATCTTCTCGCTACCAATTTACAGTGGTCTGTGAATGGCCCGACAGCCTTAGGGGGTGAACCAACCGGCCGCCAGGCCTCACCGGCTCGTGAGGTCTCGCACTCGCCGGCTGGAGCGAATTATAGGCGATTTCATGCATAATTGCTAATTTAGTAAAATGATCATGATCCGTTCCCCTATTCGCCAGTTCGGGCCGGCCTAGACTCGAATCTGTGCGTAGATGAGTGAGTGCTGGCGGCCGGCTAGATTTTATTCCTCCGATGATGCCTACCTTGGTAGCAAAGTCGCCCCAAGGCGATGACTGGATGCATGAAGCCAAATTCGACGGCTACCGCTCCCAGAT
>NZ_CAKXZT010000126.1:0-94497 GCF_935825525.1 Mesorhizobium escarrei | reverse complement strand
CCGGGGACCCGCAAATATGTCGGCAGTGCGTTTGTGAGCGTCAATCGCGAGATGCGGGAGCGGCTTTGGAAGCGTGTCCAGGAACATGCCGGGCCAAAGCGGCCGGCAACGCAGTGGGTCAAGCCGGGTATCAAGGCCCGTGTGAAACACCTCAGGGGCGAGGAAGACCTTCGCCACGCATCGCTGCAGGATTTCTGGGATGAGGAATCTAGTGCGCTCCGCCCGAGCGCCTATCGCGAGGCAAGGGACGGGCGCTAGAAGGGAGGCCCTATGAAACGCAAGCCCAGTAAATCGGGATTCAACAAACTTCTCGACGTCGACACCACACTCCTATCAGCCGAGCCCTTGATCGGACTCCTCGAACTGGAGACCGACACCGGCACGATCGAACTGGCGATGAACAGGACCTTGGCCGAACAACTTCTTTTTGCCGTCGTTGAATTTCTCCAGGCCGGCAAGGGAGATGACGCGCCAACCTTTGCGGTCGAGCGTTCGCAATAGGGGGCTCGCAGCATCATCGCAGCGCTGGCACAAGCGCTCGCCAGGACGCGCTGAGCGCCAGACGGCGGCTATCCGAAACGCGCGCTGGCGGGCTCTACGCGCCCGCTCCCGCTGCGCTGCGCTTGCGCCGTCATATCAGATAGGCCTAATGTAATTCATGATCTGGCCATTGAGGGGGCGCGGCTGCGCATTCGGGTTGGGCGCTAGCATCGCCGCAGCCTGCGCTTTCGGAACTCCTTTGGCATCGGCACATGATGACTGGTACGAAAAACAGTGCTGCCACGACGAGCATTGCGAGCCGATGGCAGACGGTGCCGTCCGCGAAACAAGCAAGGGCTTCAAGGTGCCGTCAGGCGAATTGCTGCCTTACGCGGACGGCAGGGTGCGTCAGTCACATGACATGCGTTTTCATTGGTGCCATGCCCAAAAAGTAACGGCAGGCCGGCATCGTGAATTCCCATCTGGCAACCCTGACATTACGATCTGCCTGTACGTGCCGCCTAAGTCATTCTGACGTTCGGTCACGGGCTCACTGCTGCTTCGCGTGGGTAGCGCAGGGTATCCTGATTGGAGACCTACTTGCGCACAATCAAGTCCAGCGCGTCGCTTCCACTGTATCCTCGCTGAGATGGTCGGCCCGACAGCCGCTGCGGAGCTACGAAGGCCAGCAGCGGGCGCGCAATCGCGACTGGAAGCTAACTTCGAAACGAAGGGCTGAAAGTGGCCGGCGCCACTGTGGAGCGGTGCCGCATGTTTGCTGCGAGAGCAATGCCCGTTTCCATGCTAGTCCACCATGTCACGCAACGGCTTTTTGCGCTTCGGTGGCCTGTACTTCTCGACTAGCCTGATGTCGAGTCACCAGTGGTCCCAGGTCGATCGTCCACGCCGCCCGTGGCACACGCGAGGTGAACGTCGACCTGGTCACCGACACGCTGGTGCCCTTGGTGTCGCTGATGACCTCGATCCTGGCCTCCAGCTGCTTGACCAGCGCCTCGACGATGGCTGTCCCCAAGCGCGCGCTCGACGGCTCGCTGGTTAGTTTGCCGGTGCCGTTGTCCGACACTGTCAGCTTCCAGTCGCCGCCGTCGGTTTCGTAAGACACCTGGATCAGCGCCTTGGCCTTCTCCATCGGAAAGGCATATTTGATCGCGTTCAGAACGAGCTCGGTGACGATCAGGCCGAGGCTCACCGCCTTCTGCGAGTCTATCCTGCCGCCATGTGCCGTGACGTTAACCGCGATCGGCTGGTCTTCACCAACCATCGAGACGGCCAGGCTGCTGCACAGCTTCGACAGATAGGACACGACGTCGATCTCTTCGACGCCGGTCGTGGTGTGGAGGTGGCGCTGCACTTCGGCGACCGACAGAACCCGCTGATGGGCATCCTTCAAATGCTGACGAGTTTCCTCTGATGTGACGGAGCGGGCCTTCAACAAAAGGATGCTGGCGATGATCTGCAGGCTGTTGGCGACCCGGTGCTCCATTTCGCGCAGCAGCACATCCTTTTGCCGCAGCAGGTCTTCGGTGCGGCCGAGAAGCTCTTCCTTTTCCCTCTCGATGGCACGGCGGGCCGTGATGTCGTTGAAGGCGAGCAGGATGGTCACGGCTGAACTGTGGTCGTAGAGAACCTTTCGGGCGTTGAGCAGCATTGTTCGCGGTCCGATATTCGGGAAATCATGCTCGACCTCAAAACCGTCCATGGCGGCCTTCTCGGGGATGATCGTCTCCAGGAGCAGGCGCAGTGCCGGAATGTCCCACTGGCCGTCGCCGAGCGCATAGAGCAGCGAGCCGCGCGTCTGCTCGGGGTCGACCTTGAAGGTCTGGTAGAAGGAGCGGCTGGCCGCCAGCACGCGAAACTTCTCGTCAAGGACGACGAAGGGCTCGGCGATCGTGTTGACGATGGCCTGCGCCAGCGTCTGCGCATCTTCGATATTGGCAATGGGATGAAACAAGGCTTGCAGCCGATCCGGGGATTTTGCCCCTCTTGAGGGTCTATACACTGTTGCCGGGCCGATGTCGCGAAATGAATCAGCCGCCAAAGCGGGCGGCGATCGATCAGGCTGGAGGTCCACAAGCTGCCGAGGAACTGAAGCGCTCGCCTTGTGGGAAAGTGGCCGGCGCCACTTGGGGGGGGGCGTTGGGGAGAAGCCATGGCAAAAGAGATCGGCGAGGGCGCGCAGATCGGAGAGATCACGCCGAAGGTGAAGAAGTGCTAAGGGGCCGGATATATCTTTCAGCCGACGGAACGTTTGTACCCGCCCGCCGTTATTGCCATGATCCCCGCATAGGGATCATAAAGGGCCTTGTCCCCTCTTGGCCCGAGTTTGAGTCCGCTGTCTCCCGGAAGTGTTCAGCTGCGCAACGTTCGCGCTTTTGGAGCCGTCGACAGCGGACCCGACGCTCAGTGACCGCCAGCATCCTCGACGCGCAGTGTCATTTCTTCCTCAGCCTCACGCCGGCGCCGCTGCCGTTTTCGGGGATGAACTCGACGCCGGCAGCTTCGAGCGCTCGTTGAAGTTTAGTAAGCGTATCTGGATCGCCTCCGGACTTGCCGGTCTCGAAATTGGTGATCGTATTCCGGTGAACGCCCGACCGTTCTGAAAGGTCGCGGACGCTCCAATTCACTAGGGCGCGGGCGGCTCTCATCTGTGCGCTTGTCACATAGTCTCCTGTGTGCTAATTCCGCATGTGTAAATTGCACAGTGTGCAAATAGCACAGTTCAGGGAGAATTCCAAATGCCGAACACCACAGTTCGGGCAGCCGCCGAAGGCATGCCCGATGTCAACCGCCGCCGCCTTCTGCTTGGCCTCGCGGCTACTTCAACCGCTGCTGCCGTGGCGGCGGCCTTGGCTGCCGCTTCAACGATCATCGACGCGACCGCAGCACCGTCTGTCGCCGACGCGATCCCAGCTACAGCGGAAAAGTTTTCGCCGTAGAAAATTCGCGGAAGAAAACCAGTCTCGATGCAATGCTGCTGGATCTGCCGCCGGAAGAGGCGCACCGCTTAAGGATAGAAATTCTAGCGATCATCGCCGCTGTCAAAGTAATGTGCGCCCGAGGCGACGATTTCCCAACGATCAGGAATTTTGTCAGAACCCGGTGTCAGCAAAACGAGATGGACTGGAAGAGGGAACGGGGAATATGAGCACCGCACCGTTCCCTGGCGTGGAAATTCCCACCGTCGAGCCACTGGCTCTTGTCGACACGTTGTCACCAGCGCACTCCCGCTCCAAGCAATTGGCGACAATATGCGCCTGCTGCTCGTAGTCTCTGGCCGGTCAATCCACGACAAATCTCCGGAGAACTCGCTGGTGGCCAAGCTTGTCGGGAGTCGATCGGACATGCTGAAGATCGCCGCGGCGATAGTTCGGGGATGCGACACAACCCGCACCGACGCGAGCGGCACTGAAGTAGCAAACGCGTTTCTTGAATTTCTCGATGCCCCCGCTGGGCGGCACTGATCAAGCTTTGTCCAACATGGCCCGTTGCCTCACGGTGGCGGGCTTTCTGTTTCGGGAACGTAATCCTCGGGACGCATCAATTTTGGCGAAGAGAACCATAGATCGTGGAACGCGATCATTGGCGGCGTCCATGGCTCCCACTTGTCCATCGCACGCAGGATGAACACCCCTGCCTCGAAGGCTACTAAGGCCCTGGACGATTCGGCTTTCTCGTGCTTCAGCCAGTTCCTTGTTTCATTAAGACTAGCGACCCACGTCTTCCTTTCGCCAATGTGACGATTCGGATTGTCTCGAATGCTTGCCCAAAGGCCATTCTCTTTGTCTGGCGCCATATCTTCAGCCGCCCCCGCCAAGGTGATTGTGACTGCAAATTGGCCTGCGTGGAAAGCAGCAATCGCCGCCTCAATCTGTTGAGCGGCAGCCTCCTGTCGGGTGACTGTGAAGACACGGAAGAAGGGGCGCCTCTCTCTCATGTGAAGTCGACTGCTGCCCTTCTAGTGAAATTCTTCATTTCGGAAGCCCGGATCCAACGCACCCATTACACAGGGATAGGAGTAAGGCCCGCGGGATAAGCGTCGTAACCGCCTGTGTTAAACTCGACGCCAGTGACTGTCTCGAAGCCCTCGGCTGAATCCTCAACGTGCTCGAAGCCGCGGCCCAGTTCTTTCCACATGTCTCGGCCGAGCTGCCGGAGATCTGGATTGTTGGCGGCCCGAACAGAATGCAGCCACACAAAAAATCCGACAGCAAGCTCGGGGCGATTTTTGGCCTGCAAATCCTTGATCAGTTGCCCGATCTTAAGCGCAAGCGCGGGCTCTTGCATTTCGCAGAGAGCTGGCTCCAGCAGGTTCCACCCTCTCGTCTTTGCAACCAAATGCCGGTGATTGGTCGCGCACGCTACGACCATTCCGAGTTCAGACCCATCCATCGCCCTGAGCCTAGCCACAAACTCCTCCAACTCACGCTTCTGAACATTGGTCGACCACCCTAGAACCTTATTGCCGAGCCAGCCCATGATCCCCTCCCCATGTCGCGCGCATGTCGCGTGGACCTGCCCGATAGTCGCAGGAAACCCTTGGAAATCAACGGTAGCAGGTTGCAACATGGCGCGACATGAAAAGGCTGGAGACGCCAAGTTGGCGACAGCATAAAGCCTTGATTTTGTTGGAAAAAGTGATGGTGCCCAGAGGCGGAATCCAAACGATGGAAAACTCGCCCTGTTTCCAAATGGTTAGGACTCACGCTATAGCAGGACTAGCCAACAAAAATACCAACAAAATATTTCTGTGGATTGGTTCGGTTCCCGGATATCGCTCCATTCGCTCAATGCCATCGCGCCCCACCTTACCCCAAGAGCCCATTGCTGTCGTTATGCGAGTTTGGTCCAGATAAGGGCTCTCGACCGCGTTCCATAGTGCGTGAGCAAATCGCAGGTCCGCTGCCTCCGATTTCCCGGACCTCTGCTCGCTCAACCAATTGAAGATGCGGAGAGAGCGTCTTTCGATTTCACGCCTACAAACCCTGAAAACATTGGGCGCGATGTATGCACGGTTTGTTACACGGCTACAACGAGGATTTAAGCTCTCGGCTTCTGAGCTCGCCCGCAGGGAACCACTTGCGGGTTGGCTCCAGGCAGAGTCGTACGGAGGCCTGCGCGTCTGCCACGCCGCATCGCTTGAAAAGATGCTCTTGACCGGGCGGCGTCAAACGGGCGACCTTGTGATTACAGCTAGAGCAGAAGCCGTCGTCGGACTTCGATGACGCCGATAACTGGCTAGTCGACCTGGTCTCCGGTCTCCGAGTCGGTACGCTCGGAGATGACCAGAAGCGATCCATGCGAGTGTGAGAGACACCACTTACAGCGCCATATGGTGCCAAAGTGTACCAAATAGGTGAGGGTAATCAAGGTAAAAGCCGCCAAAAAGTCCAAACGAGGCAACCACGATGCCGCCGAGTGCCGGGCCCACAGTTCGGGCGGAGAGCATGGTCACGGCACCGGGGACACGTGCCGGTCGACGATATCTCAAACCGAAGTTTGCCTGGCGGGATCGTTGAGAGCGCCGCCGCATGCGATCAAGAAGCTGAAGCCGAGGATCATCCACGGACTGACAAAGCCCAGTGCCACAAACGCGTTTAGCATCGCAGAGGCTATCACCATGGATGGAGCTTGGGTTCCACGACCACTTCGCGGGTGTCATTGGTCCTCGATCTTGACCGCCTTTAGGGCGATCTCCTGGTCGATGAGACCGGTCACATCTTCCGGATGATGGAACACCCCGATCATTGCGACACCAGATGCCTTAAGCTGCGTCAGGCGTTCGACCAACGCGTTGCGGGCGTCGCGGTCGAGCGAAGCCGTCGGCTCGTCGAGAAGCAGAAGCCGCTGCGGCAGAATGAGAGCCCGCGCCAGGTTGACCTTCTGCTGCTCGCCGCCGGAGAAGGTCGATGGATAGGCCGCCCAGAGCTGTTTCTTCACCCCGAACGCGCCGAGCCAGCGGCGGGCCTCGACGAGAGCCTCGGCATGGTAAGTGCCGGCGAGCCGCAGGGGTTCTGCAACAACCTCCTCAGCGGCAACGCGAGGCCTGGCATTGAGAAACTGGGTGACGAACCCGATCTCGCGGCGGCGAAGGACGGCAATATCGACATCGGCGGCCGAGGCGAGGTCGATCACGCCCTCCCGCGTGTGATAGTAAGCATGACCCCCTCGTGGCAGGTAAGAGCGGTAGAGGGTCCGCAGCAGCGTTGACTTGCCGGCGCCGTTCTCACCCTTGAGCAGAATGAACTCGCCTTCGCGAAGTTCAAAATCAATGTTGTCGAAGGCAAACAGCGTGCGCTTGAGGTGGTGCATTTTAAACTGCTTGGTAAGACCCTCGACGCGCAACACGGGCGCCGGCGTCGTGGGGATAGAAACCTCGATATTCATGTCTGACACTCTCAAAGCTTGGCGTGGACGAGCTGCTGGGTGTAGGCGTGCTGGGGGTCCTGGAAGATCTGATCCGCCAACCCCTGTTCCACGACCTTGCCGCGACGCATAACCATGACGCGATCGGCCATGGTCCGGATCACACCGAGATCGTGGGAGACGAGAACCATGGTGATGGCGCGGTCCCGCTGCAACCGCTTCAGCGTATCGAGCACCAGTGCTTGAACACTAACGTCCAGACCGGTGGTCGGTTCGTCGAGAAGCAGCACCGCCGGTTCGAGCGCGATCGCCTTCGCGAGTTGCACACGCTGTTGCATCCCGCCAGAGAGTTCTCGTGGCGTCGCATCCATCCGCTCGACCGGAAACTCTGATGCGTCAAGCGACTGCCGTGCCTGTTCACGCAGTTCCGCGAAATTGCGCTTGCCGGCAATCAGCAGGCGCTCGGCAACATTGCCGCTGTTCGTGTGGCCCATCAACAGCCCAAGGTGCGGATTCTGGTAGACGATGCCGATATGCTGCGCTCGCAGCGACCGCCGCTCGAAGCGGTCGAGCGTGAACAGGTCGCGATCCTCGCGGCCTGGCAGAGCCAGGTGATAGCTGCCGGCTTGCGGCGTTTCTTCGAGGTTCATCATTCTGAGCAGAGTCGACTTGCCGGAGCCGGATTCGCCGACGATGCCAAGAACCTCGCCCGGATAAACCGTGACGTCGACATCGCTGACGGCTTTGACGTCACCGAAGTTCTTGGAGATGCCGCGCATGGTAAGCATCGGCTCGGCGAGCATCAGACGCGGTGGCTGGTGGGTAATCTGCGTCGCCGCAGCGAGATTGAGAGCGGTCATCGGTTCATCTTCCCGTTCTTGTACCAGGTGTCGCCGATCTCGACCGGCTCACCTTCAGCCTTGCGCATGTGCTTGACGCCGAAATGGCTGTCGGAGAGCTCGAATTTGGCGGAGCCGTCATCTTGCGGCAATTCGTTCATGAAGAAGCCGGTGACATTGGTGCGATAACAAGTCTTGTCCTGATGATCCTCGACCCGATAGGGGACATCATCGAACACCAGCGGTTCCACGCGTGTATGCGGCGGTACGGCGTAAATTCGCTTCTCCCGCCCGGCCGAAAGAATGGTCAGGTGGTCGGCTTCATTGAGCTTCAGCACGTCCCAGCGCGGGATCGGTGAGGGGGAGATAACGTGCCGGCCGTTCACGAGGCTGGGGTACTCCGTATACTGCATGATCCGTCCTGACTTGACGAGTTGTTCATACAAAATGAGCCAAAGCTGCCCGTAGTCGGCGTCACCGTGCATTTCGCGTGCGACCGACATATCCGATTGCACGGTCCGCAATGGTTCGGGATCAGGTACCTGCAACACCAGAACCTGGTCGCCGCGCAGCTTCTCTTCAGGGATGCGGTGACGAGACTGGATGATCGTTGCCTCTTGGGTATCTTGAGTCTCGATCACGCCGCCGACGCGGCCAAAGAATTTGCGGATGCTGCAGGCGTTGACGGAATCGTCAGCCCCCTGGTCGATGACCTTGACGACCGCAGTTGGCTTCAGGAGGGTGAGCGATACCTGCAATCCGCCGGTGCCCCAGCCACGCGCCATGGGCACTTCGCGACTGGCGTAGGGGACCTGATAGCCGGGTACCGCGATCGCCTTCAAAATGCGACGGCGAATTTCCCGCTTGGCTGACTCGTCGAGGAAGCCATAGTTGAAGGCCGCCCAGGGCCTGGTCAGTTCCTGCAATTTCATGGCGCATCATCCTGCAGTGCTTGTGTCAGCTCTTT
This sequence comes from Mesorhizobium escarrei, assembly GCF_935825525.1. GTDB lineage: Bacteria > Pseudomonadota > Alphaproteobacteria > Rhizobiales > Rhizobiaceae > Mesorhizobium > Mesorhizobium escarrei. The sequence continues at coordinate 85,827 of NZ_CAKXZT010000126.1, read as the reverse complement.
CTCGACGGCCGTCGAGGCGGGTGCCTCGCGGTCGGCCTTGACCCTTCGGTAGGCATCGAGAGCAGACTGGAAGGTAACGTAGTGGGGGAGTTTGAAGTGAATGCAGAAGCCGGAGCTTTCGACCGGCTCGGTATGATACAGGATGAACTCTTCCGTTGCGGCGGAAGCAGGGTTCGGTTGGCTGGAAGCAATGTCCAGCGTGGCAGCGGCGATCACCTTGATTTCGTTCCAGCCGAAGGTGGCCGAAAAGCCGAGCTCCAGATTCTTGGATTTGGAGATGATCTCGGCCTGGCTCACACGGACCCGGCCGGCGCTGAAGATCGTGCCACGCGGATGGCGGAGACGGACAGGTGCTTCGGCGAGCCGCAATTCATTGACGGTGGGGTGAACGTCGCCATAACCACGCATCGTGGCGTAGCCGAGTGCCAATGTGCCGCCGGTATCGGCCCTTGCCAAACTCTGCAGCTTGTGTGCCCGCGGTACGGGAAAGAGCAGCGGCTCGCGGGTCAGATCCGGAATGTCTTCCGGGGCGACGGTTTCCACCGGATGATCGAGGACTATTCCCTGCGCTTTCTGCCAATCGATCAGCGATGGTTGCGTGGCGGGCGCAGGCTGCGCTGCAGGCGGCACGGCTTCCGGCGTGAAATCCTCGCCCATCAGAACGCCAACTTGCAGCAGTCGATGAGAATAATCGAGCGTGGGGCCGAGGATTTGGCCGCCGGGGATATCCTTGAATGCCGCGGAGATACGACGAACCGTGAACAGGTCTGGCTGCGTCACCGGCTGGGCGAAGGCGATGCGCGGCTGCGTGGTGCGATAGGCGCGCAGGAGCAGCACGGCCTCGTAGAGATCGCCACCGGCTTGGGCAAGCGCCAATGCCGCCAAATCCGGTTCGTAAAGCGAGGCCTCTCCCATCAGGCGATCGACGAGGTAGGGCATGGTCTTTCGGACGGCATCGACGCGATCGCGGCTGATCGTTCCGAGATCACTTCGAAACAGCCGCTCGGCATGTTCGATGGCCTGCTCGCCACCGCGGGTTGCTACATAGGCCATTAGAGCACCTCGACTGTTGTGGAACGGGGGATGCCGATGACACGGTCGTCATCGACAAGGTAGACATCGAAGCCAAGCGGGTAGCGGATAGCCCGCTGGCGCATCTCCCAGAAGGTCGGCGCGACGCGGTCGACCGTGATCGTCAGGCTTGTCTTGATGCCGGGGCCGGTCAGCCGCAGTTCCTGCCCAGCACCGAGGCGAGCGGGAGCAAACAAGGTGGCCGCGTCGTCGGGGTAAGCCAGCGTGCCGAGACGCATGCCTGACAGTGCGACGACCTTTTCGGTCGTGTCTATTTTCGAGAAGATGTAGTCGGCGTTGCCCTGCGAAACAGCGCGAGCGCCGGTGCGCGCCACGGCTTGCTGAATATCGAGGTCATCCAGCACACAGAACGAGCATTCGCGGTCCAGCAGGCTTTCGGCGATCGACGCCAACCCGCTGGCAGGGAGCGTACGGATGACCCCCGGGCGGCTGAGCGCCCACATCAATTCCTCGAAGGCGGCGTTCGTGCGGCTGTCGTCCGCAGTCGGAGCAAGGGAGAGAGGCATCAGAAGGTCTCCATCTGCACGCGGGTGGCCTCGACCAGTGTCAGCCGCTGCCGATCGCTCTCTTCCTGGTGCCGGCGCTCGGCATCGAGGAACTCGAGTATGACGCTGGCCTGGTGTCGGGCGGCAATGGCTGCGTCGATGACGGCCATGGCCATAGCGTGTTCGAGGTCGCGCCCAACGACAGCCCCATATCCTTCGAGGTCGCGGGTAGGCACTTCGATCTGGGCCTCGGCAACGAGGACTTCCCCCAGGTGGAATGCGGTGCCCTTCACCGTGTCCTGATAGGGAAGCATCGCAAGTCCCGTCCGGTTGCTGATGACCGTAACGTCACCGAATCCATCCAGAACCCGCTCCGCCAGAGCCTTGATCGCAGCTGGCCGAGCGGATGCGAGGATGCCAAGCGCTTGGCCGTGGTCGTATTGTCCGATGACCGCGTCACCGGTTCTCACTTCATCCATTGTGGTCTCTTTTCTTCCACCATTGAGGTTATCGAACGCAGAGTGGCGCCTCTCTTCAGATATTCGAATATCTTCTACTGCTATTCGAATATCATGTCTAGCACCATTCCGGTCGCAGCCTGGGATCCGCTCCTTTTCGAATTCCGCGACCGGAGCCTCGCTGCCGCAACCGGCGTTAATCGACGCATGCGCCGTTGGGGCTCCGACTGGTTCATCGGCGCTCTGAAGCCATCGAACTCGCGCACGATCCGTGAGGCGAAGCCGCGCAGGAATGCCATGGGACCGGCAGGAACGAGGGCGAAGAAGCCGCCGATCATGCCGATCCGCAGACGGCCGCTCGGGCAGGGCAGGGCGCCGTCTGCGAAATCGCGCAAGGGTGGCGTGAAATCCATAGTGGCGCGGGCTCGGTCGCGAGATCGTTGGCGATGGAACCGTCAGCCTCATTCTCTGCCTTCAGAAAAGCGTCCCGCCCAAGCCTTAAAATTGGTGACGAAAGGTCAGCGGGCAGGGTTCAGCTGGACAAGCCGCCTTGCGCGCTCGAGCGAAGCCGGCTGTTCATCGGCGAAGCGGTCACTTTCGATCTCCATGATCAGCATCGTGTCCGGCAGGAATTGCAGTTCCGAGAAGATCGGCTCCCACGGGATGTCGCCCCAGCCAATCGGAAGATGCAGATCGCCGAGGCCATAGCTGGTGGCTTCGACCGGACGGTGGAACTTGCGCATGGTGTTGGGCAAGCCGTAGCTGTCGTGAACGTGGAGATGACCGGTCACCGGCGCCATGGCGCGCAGCTCTTCTCGGAAGTTCAGTCGTCGTGCGGTCGATGCGATATAGGCGTGCGACAGATCGAGAACGGCAACCACGTGGTCCGAGCCGATCGCGCGCACGGCTGCTGCCACGTCACTCGGGCTCTGCACATACTCACCGTCGGCCGAGGCGAAGATGTTCTCAAGGCCAATGCGAACGCCGTAGCCGGCTGCGACGATCGCCATTTCGGCCAGCGCCTCCCGCTCCATGGCGTCATAGTCCGCGCAGTCTTCGCCTGGAGCCGGATAGGCATGACCGCCGTGTTGGACCAGCAATCCGGCACCGAGGCGGTCGCACAATTCGAGATTGGCCCGCATGACATGCTTGTGAAGATCGAGATGTTCGGGGTCCATGAAGTTCGAAATCAACGGTCCATGCAGGGAGAGCCTCTTGAACCCGTATCTACGGACGATCGTTGTGATGCGGGCTGCCCGATCCTTCATGATCCGGCCCCGCGACACGACTTCCTCGGCGTAGATCGGGATTTCGCAGGCGTCCGCGCCGGTCTCGGCAACCTTTTGAAGCGAGGCATTGAACAGTTCCAGGTCGCCTAAGCTTGGGCGGTTATAGAACCCGATTGCACTGATATTGCTGGTCATTGTTGGCCTTTCTAACTCGACCTGGAAGAAAATCCTCTCGTCCGAGAGGCGATTTTCGTACTGGGGCGATAAGCGTTTCTGGGGTGGTCAGTCCGCCTCGACGAGGTCGCGCGCCCAGTCCCCCAGAACCGAAATGGAGATCGTCGTGATCAAGATCAGGAAGCCGGGCATCAGCGCGACCCACGGAGCATTGAACAGCTGGTCGCGGCCGATCCCGATCAGAAGCCCCAGCGAGACGTCAGGAGGCTGAATTCCGACCCCCAGAAAACTGAGGGTCGTCTCCGCCAGGATCGTCTGCGGGAAGTTGATCGACATGTTGACCAGAAGCACTGCCATCGCGTTTGGCAAAACTGATCTGGTTATTATCCGGAAGGTTGAGGCGCCCATGATCTGCTGAGCCTGAACATAGGGCTGGCTTTTGGCCGAAAGCGCGATCGCCCGGGCGAGGCGAGCGTAGCGATCCCAGCCATGAAAGATCATGATGGCCACGAACACCGTGAAGTCTGCACTCGGAAGCACGGTGATCAGGGCGAGGATGAGGATCAGGGTCGGTATCGTCGCCTGAAAATCGACGAGCGTGCCAACGATGGCATCGAGAATGCCGCCTATCCAGGCAGCCACAAGACCAAGCGTTGTTCCGACGATTGCTCCTCCGATCGTGCCGATTACCGCGATGGTCAAGGAGACCTGGATGGCGCGCAGAATGAGCGAGAGCATGTCCCGCCCCAACGCATCGGTACCGAGCGGATACTGCCATGTTCCGCCCATGAAGACCGGCGGCCTGAAGCGGTCCAGCAGGTTAACCTCTGAGAGATCGCTTGGCGATAGCCACGGAGCTGCCATGACCAGCACTGTCAAAAAGGAAAGGACGCAGAAGCAGCCGACGATGGCGGGGGAAAGGTTTTGTCGTAAAATCATTTCTTAGCTCTCGCAGACTGTGCGAAGGCGGCGTGCGGACCGGTGGCGCAGATCGGCTATTCTCGGATCGATGAAGCCGTAGGACAGGTCTGCCAGGAGGTTAGCGAGGATCATCGTCACGCCGGTGATGATCATGATCGCCTGCACGACGGCGAAGTCACGGGCGCTCACACTTTCTATCAACAAAGATCCTGTGCCTTGCCAGCCGAACACATTCTCGACCACGGCGGCGTAAGTGACGAAGTGCCCGAACTCCAAGGCCGTGATGGTGATCAGCGGCGTCAGCGCGTTTGGCAGCGCGTGAACACGATGGATGATCCCCTCGGATAGACCGCTTGCTCTTGCGGTCTCGATCATCGGGCGCGACATTACCTCGACCATTGCCGAGCGCGTGAAACGCGCATAGGTCCCTATCCCCACGGTCGACAGCGTCGCGACCGGCATAATGTAGGAGCTCCAGTCTACATAGCCGCTGGGGGCAAGCCAGCCGAGCTTCACCGAGAACAGATACATCGCCAGCACGCCCAACAGGAACGAGGGAACCGAAAGGCCGACAACCGACAGCGTGATGGCCAACCTGTCGATGAAGCGCCCCCGATGCATCGCCGAGAGAATCCCAAGCGGCACGCCCAGAGCGATCGACAGCAGGATAGTCGGGAGCACCAGGGACAGTGTCACAGGAATTCGATCCAGAACCAGCGCAAGAGCCGACTCTCCGGTTCGATAGGAGAGACCGAAATTCATGTGCAGCAGTCCATTGAGATAAATCAGGAACTGCTGCCACAAAGGAAGAGTAAGACCCCATTTCTCGCGGAAGGCATCAATGGCGGCCTGACTGGTGTCTGGACCCAGCAATATTTGAGCGGGATCGCCACTCGCGGCGAGTGCGAAGAACGCAAGAATCAAAAGCAGAAGGATCGTTATGCAAGCCCGCCCCAGGCGGAAGAGATACCAGTTCATACCGCGGCCTCCTGCTCGGATAGGTGGCTCGGCGGAGCATCGGGGAGCCTTGGGAGGGCCGCAATCAGATCCCGAGTGTAGCTCTCAGTCGGGTTGCGAAACAACTCGAACGTTGGGCCTTCCTCGATCAGCTTGCCATGCCGCATGACCACGACCCGGTCGCAGATATGCTGGATGACGGACAGGTCATGGCTGATGAAGAGGATCGCGAGCGCGTACTTGTCGCGAAGGCCGAGTAGCAGATCCAGTATCTTGGCCTGGATGGACACATCGAGCGCCGAGACGCTTTCGTCGCAGATCAAGACGCGGGGGCGAACCGTGAGCGCGCGTGCGATTGTCGCCCTCTGTCGCTGGCCGCCGGAAAGGCTGCCGGGCTTGCGCCCGAATAGCTTGTCGTCGAGGTGGGTTTCAAGGAGCCGGGCGCGGGCCACAGCTTCGCGTTCGCCCTTATCTCCAAGCCGATGGATATCGAGTGGCTGGCGGACCTGATGAACGATCCTGCCGAGAGGGTCGAGTGCACCGCGCGGATCCTGAAAAATATACTGGATTTCTCGCCGCCACGATGGTTCCGGCCTGCTCCAGTCAACCACCCGACCATTCATGGAGATACGCCCGGCGCTAGGTGTCACCAGGCCGACGGCAGCTTTGGCCAATGTGCTTTTGCCCGAAGCGCTCTCGCCGACCAGGCCGACGATTTCGCCTTCGCCGACGTCAACGCTCACGTTTCGGACGGCGTCGAAGCGACGTCCGTCAGGCGTTTTGTAGCCCACCGAGATATTGTCAAGACGCAGTGCCGGGTGTCTGGCGCTGGGCACGCCAATGGGTCGCAAGCCGGCCGGAGGCGAGGTTTGCGGCATGATCCCTGAGGCGTGCGGCCGTGACCGTGGCATGGATGCAATCAGGTGCTTGGTGTAGTCGGCGCGGGGAGCCGCGAGAACGGCGGCCGCAGAGCCGGTCTCCAGGATTACTCCGTTTCTCATGACAATGATCTGGTTGCACAGCTGATAGGCCACCGCCAGGTCGTGCGTGACGAATATGATCGACATGCCGCGTTCCGCGGCAACCGCCTTCAGGTGCTTGAGGATGCTGGCCTGGACAGTGACATCGAGCGCCGAGGTCGGTTCATCGGCGATGAGCAGCCGGGGTTCACGCGCGAGTGCGCAGGCGATCGCCACCCGCTGGCATTGTCCACCAGACATCTGATGCGGGTAGGAATCGAGAATCTTTCCGGGGTCGCCAAAACCGGCCGTCGTCAGCAGTGGGCCTGGATCACCAGGGGTCCGTAACGCAAGGTGCCGCCTGACCGTCATCAGGGGATCGAGTGCACTCATCGGATCCTGGAATATCATGGCGATTCCATGTCCCCTGAGGCCAGCCAGCAATCGCCGGTCCGACAGGGGGTACGGCCGCCCTTCGAAATTCATCTGTCCTTTGATCTTGGCGCTCGGCGGCAGCAGGCCTGCAATGGCCCGGCACATGACGCTCTTGCCGGATCCGCTTTCTCCGACGATGCCGAGAATTTCTCCTGCCATCAGATCAAAGCTGAGGTCGCGCAATGCAGAGCCGCTCTGCCCCGAGGCGAAGACCACACTCACCCCCTGAACCGAGATCAGAGGGTGAGCGCGACATTGACTTTGGGGTTGCAAGTTCATGTTACCTGAAGCTCACGCCCGTTGTCGTGAGGTCCAGGTATTCCGTCGGAAGCGCGCGATAGGTCAGGCGATCCTTGCGTACCCCAATGAAATGGGCGGCAGTGTAGAAGTTCGCGGAATGCGGATCCTCGTCAAACTTGTCCAGCATCTGAGCAAAGACCGCCCGCCGATGCCCCGTATCGACCGATGTCGACAACTCCTCGCCGAGTGCTGCCATGTCAGCAGAGACGGTGAAGAACTTCTGTTTTGTAAACGAGCCGCCCGGCCCAAGCCGACGCCAGAACTGACCAATAGGATCCGGATAGTAGGCGCCGGAAGACGCGTCGATGATCGCTCTGTCGGGCGTGTCGGCGAGGACCTGCGTCCAGTTTTCCTTGAACTCCAGCTTGACGTTCAGGCCGACAGCTTTCCACATCGACTGCACGATCTGGGCCGTTTCGCCCTGCTTGGTGTAGTAGTTGTGCTGGGTGCGCCAGACGATCTCCTTGCCGTCGTAGCTTGCTTCCTTGAGAAGCTCTCTTGCCTTCTGCGGATCATAGGCATCCATCGGACGGTCCTGCAGATACATGTCGCCGAACGTTTTCACCTGCCAGCCACGCGGTACATCCGTGCGGCCATCGTAGAGACCTTTCACCAGCGCTCGGCGATCGACGGCAAGGTTCATTGCGTGCCTGATGCGCGGATCGGCGATGGGGCTGTCGATGCTGTCAAAGATCACACCACGAAGTGTTTCGATCGGACCGCCGGCGACGGCACCGTTCGGGTTGCCCTCGATCTGCAGAAATTCGTCGGTGCCGATTTCCGTGATCATGTCGAACTGGCCGGAGAGAAGTCCCGCAACCCGGGTAGAAAGTTCAGGAACCGTGACGAACGTTACCTTGTCAGCAGCCGCCTGCGCTTCACCCCAATATGCATCGAACTTCTTCAGCACGGTCGCGCCGCCGATCTCGTGGCTGACGAGCGCGTAGGGGCCGGAGCCCGCATCGAGCTTCGTGAAATCATTGTAGGATCGAGCCTGCTTCAGCGCCGTTTCGGAAATGATCTGGGCAGGGAAGGTGGCGAAGCGATCGAGCGCAATCGGATCAACAGCCTTGATGTGGATCCGGACCGTCATGTTGTCGACGGCCTTGATCCTCTCGATGCCGCCGAGAAACTCCTCGGATTCAGTGGGCACGCTTTTATCGCGCCCCAATCGCACATCCGAGAACGTCGCGATGACATCGTTGGCGTCGAAAGTGTCGCCGTTGTGGAAGACGACCCCCGGCCTCAGCTTGAACTCAAGGGTTTTCGGATCGAGGGCCTTCCACTCGGTCGCCAGCCCCGGCACGATCTTTCCGTCGTTGCGGTAGTCGAATCTGACAAGCGTGTCATAAAGCGAAAGCACCACCCGCAGATTGGGATTGGAGTTCTCGGTGGCCGGATCGAGGTTATCCGGGTTCTTCGGAACGGCGATGGTCAGGTCACGCGCAAAGACTGGCGTGTTGCCGGACAGGGCCGCGACGCCGGCGCTCAGTATTACAATCAGTACCAAGCTCTTGGCTTTCAATCTGCTCTGGTTCATTCGGCTCTCCGGGATCCTGGTGGCGGTGCAGCGCTGACGGTGCTTGAGGTCGCGCTTCTTGCGGGCCGCCTGTGTGTGAGGCAGGCGAAACATGCCTCAGTTTCACGACATTCGGATGACAAGATGAGATTCGAATATCAGCGGTGGGTCAGGGCACCCAGATTTCAGCGCGCGTCCAAGGTTTGGCATTGTAAAACAGCGCGCTTGCGGATCAGCCGCAGACATTGCCAATGAAGACGTCGCTGCTTATACTTATTCGAATATCTTGGTCGATCATCGACCGCACGTGACAAGCAACGGAATGAAGCGACAATGCCGAAGAAACTGATGCACGGCCAGTGGCAAGACGTCGAAGAGGAACTCGCCGCCGACATCACTGCGGGGCGGTTTGCCAAAGGGGCGCCGCTTCCCAAGGAAGCGGAATTGATGGGACGCTTTGGCGTCGGGCGACATAGCGTCCGACGTGCGATCGCTCAGCTTCAGAATCGCGGGCTTATCCAAGTCGAGCATGGGAAAGGGACGTTTGTTCGCGACGGGCGTCTGAACTACCGGCTCTCCGAGCGAACCCGTTTTTCCCAAAACCTCCTCGATCAAGGGCGTGAGCCGTTTGGCAAAGCGATCAAGGAGCGTGTGATCGAGGCTCCTCGGCGAGTCGCCGAGGCGCTAAGGCTTCCGCTCGACGAGCAGGTCTACCATATCGTTCGCCTCGAATATGCCGATGAGGAGCCGGTCAATTTTTCGAACGCATTTTTTCCAGTTCGCCGCTTTCCGGGCTTCGATAAGTCGAGACGCGAAGGACAAACTGTCAGCAGCATTCTAGCCGATTACGGCGTTACCGACTACATTCGTCTGCGTACTGACTTTATTGTGCGCCTGCCGACTAAAGAAGAAGCGCGTCAGTTGATGCAGGCCGAGACGCAGCCGATCCTGCTTCAGAAAAAGGTCGACGTGGATATGAAGGGCACGCCGGTTTCATTTTCGGAGTCCGTGTGGGCAGGAGAGCGTGTCCAGTTCTCGATCGACAACACCAGTCAGTTGCTCAACGCCTTGGCTCAGAATTCGTAAGGGCGTGAGTCCATGGTCAACGCAAGGGCACACCCGCTTCGTCCTTTTGCGCCCAGCCGGATAAACGAGACCGCGGAGATCGTCCCGGTCCTGCGCGCGATGTTCGAAACCCTGCTTGAACTGCCTGCTCCCGGCCAGGCCGACCTCGCACGCTCGAGATGCTCGACCGGCAAGGTTATAAGGTCGTGATACTGACAAAGTCTGAAACTGAAGGCCAGGCTTCACGAGAGTAAATTAAAACATTCTGAGAACATGGATTCGCCGTGAGTCTAGGCGATTGCGCCGGCGACCGCTGAGCCGGACGTCATGTGACCTACTTCGATATCGGCCGGAAGATCTCATTTCGAGTAGGCCACTTGTGTCGCTCTGTATGGGGGAATCTCCACAACGGCCGGTACACTGGAACCTCCAGTGTCCGGCATCAAAATTAAATTACGGATCGGGGAACGTCCGAGAAGGGTCGATATTGTTGAAAAAGGCCGACGCGCCGCAAAGTCGGCGCCGACCATAGAATCTCGTTCAAGGGCGGCACTTTTAAAGCAATCAGGATTCACTTTAGGGTCTTCGAGGAACGCCATTGTATGCACATGCCATGGGCAGCAGCGACGCGGACTTTTCCAAAAATATCGGTCGGTTAGAGACTTCAAGTCGACGATCTGCCGGAACTTCTGCGCTGTATGAGATCAGGCCCGATGATCCCAAGCGTACCGCGAGTAGCCGTCGAAAGGACAAAACTCGGAGATAGCGGGTACGCCAATCTGATCGCATTGCGATGCGAGTCGCAGCGCCGATGTTGCGGCTACTTTCCCCGCCACACGACGTGCAGGGCGCGGAACGTCACGAACACCGCGAACACGCTCAACAGCAACATGACAACAGGCTGAACGAACGGAAAGAAGGTTGTCGCATCGTTGCAGGCATCTTTGTCGACGACTTCGCCGGCCAGCCGATAGTAGTCGCCGAAGATGCGTCCGAAGGTGGCATCTGCTGGAAACCGGAAGAAATCATGCGCGCCGACGGCCAGGGGAGACCAATTGTCATTGGTGATTTCGCTGCAAAGCTTGCCCTCGCCAAGGAACACGTGCCAGAAATGCCCCAGCGCAAAAAGAGGCAGGATCGAAAAGAAGACATAGGCCATAACCTGGCCCTTTCGCCCCAGACCGATCGACGGCGAAGCATCCCAAATCCGGAACGGATATCGTTCGTACCAGGTCGGGCCCGAGCGATGGGCATGCTCGCGCATGACTGCTGCATTGAGGATGAGCAGGATCGACAGGATCAGGATGGCCCACATCGCAACGATGGAGTCCAGCAGACCTGGCACGAACGAAAAACCGACGACGACACCCAGCTTCGGATCGATGTCCGACCCTTGTGTCTGGCCATGTGCGACAATGGCGAACAGGTTTGTCGCAAGCGCGAGCGAGAGCCAGAGCTTCTGTGTTGTCGCAAGCGTAATCCCATTGATCGCGGGATCATCGCTCGGATGCGTCTTCGCTGCGTCAGGCTTCGAATTCATCTGCGTCTCTCTCTTCACAGGTTGAGCAATAGTCCGGCCACCGCTGGCAACGTGCCTTCGACAACCAGACTTGGCTTGGCGCCGATCATGACGCAGCGGGCGGTAGCGAGGCTCACGCCAAGGGCCTGCACCGCCGACGGCAATGCGAGGCCCGCACCAGGCGCAGAAAGTGCCTCGTTCAGCAGTGCGCTCAACTTGTCCCTGACCAAGTCGTCGAGATTCAATGCCTGAGCGGCGTTTCGCGTGAAATCGTTCGAGATGTTGAGCTCGACGATACGACCGGTGAGTGCGACACGATTGTCGACCACCGTGGGCACAAAATGAGCCACAACGCTGCCATCAGAGCTTGGCACCACTTCCGGGCGCACGTGAAAATGCACCTTGGCACGAAGCGCCGGACCTTCGATCGAAAGGAGGGTGCCGTTGTGTGTCAGCTTGCCACCGAGGTCGATGTTTCGCTTTGTCCAAACGGCCCCGATCAACGGATTGACCTTGGCCACAAGGTCGGACAGGTCAATCGTCAACGTGATGGCGACGGGCTGCGCGGGATCATTTTTGCTAGCGGTGATGCCAACTGGGAATTTGATCTCGATCCCTTCGATGGTTTTGGAAATGACGGTAGCCGGCAGCTCGACGCTTTTGGCGTATCCCGGCAACAGTCCAACGATCATCCAGAGGCATGCCGTGACCAGTCTAATTCCCATTGTCGCGCTCCTCCATGCTCTGTTCACTCGCCATCGCCGCTGGTGTTCCAGACTCGCGATCAAACTCAACGCGGCCTAGTCGATCGCCATCCAGTCTGCCTCATAGGCACTACCCTTGATCCTGCTCTTGTCGGGCCGGTCGTAGACGATCAAGTGGCCGGGCTTCCCGTTACGCTCGAGAAAGCACAACCCTTCCGGTTTTTCGCTGCCGGTCGGCCAATCGTAGAGCTTTTCGGGGTGCTGGATCAGCGGGGTTGCTGCCGGATGCCAGCGATAGAGGCGAAACGGCTCCATGGCGTCGCCCACGGGGCCGGCGATGATAAAGATAGCGCCGCCATTCCGACTAAGGTCACGGATCGCCAGGCTGCCGAGATCGAGAAAGGACAGCCTGTAGCTCTTCACGTCCAGGTCCTTGTTGAGCCTGAGGTGAACGACGACGGCGCTGTTGTCGAGCCGCGGACCGCGAAGCCCCAGAAGCACCTCGTTTTCGGTTACCAACAGACCTTCAATATCGAGGCCGTTCTCCTTGCTCGGCAGATCGAGGAACGGCTTGAGATAGGGATCGCTAGCCAGCACGCCGCGAATAGAACCCACGCCCTTTCGCGGCGCGACTTTCACCTTGCCCAGGCGCGATGCATTGTCCTTGAGGGCGATGCGCGCCAGCAGATGCCGGCTCGGCCGAGCGCGGATTTTTGACCGAAGTAGGTCCTTGTCGTCATTGTCAGAGGCCAGGCGGACGTGGCAATGCGAGCCGCAAAGCCAGAGCGCCCCCTGCGCGACATCGACCGCTTCTAGGTCGAGCTCCGCACCACCCTTGCTTTCCCCGGCGCCGGGCCAGCGCGCGATCAAGTCGTCAATTCGATATTGTCGGGTCAGCACATACCCGGCTTCGTGCGCCGCCAGACACTCGACGGTCCGCCCTTCGTCAGAAACAGTCCACAGCAAGCTCCCGTCGGCCGCCAACCCGGACAGATTGTGCAGAAGATCCTCCGAGGCGACCGCCGCATAGTCGAGCCGTACGCGCTGTGCCGGGTTCTTCGCCATTGCGCCCTTCAGTTCTGAAACGGAATGGTGCGGCCAGGCTGCTGAGCCTGTCCCTTTGTATAGGAAACGCCATGCACCTTGATGCCCCGCTCGTCGAGCAAGGTGATGATGCCGCCCTTGTTCGACAGCGCCACGGGCGTGACGATCTCGACGACTCGCGTCGCGCCGGCGTCGATGGTGCCTGCCAGCTTCATGCGCTGCTTCCGCTTGTCGGCGATCGCCCAACCCTCCAGGTCGACAGAGACATCGGCCGTGTTGAGCAGGGTCACGGTCTCGTGCTCCGGCGTTTTGGTGTCGTTGACATAGGCGGCAATGATCCGCACCAGACCGTCCGGCACCTCGAATGTCGGGATTTGATCACGCTCAATTGGGATATGCGGCGCCGTCGGATGGTCTGCGTCGGGCGCCAGGATGACGTTTCCCGTCTCGTCGTCGGTATGCCAAGCCTGCGTTTGGAACTTCAAGAAGATGGCCATCCACTGCCCCTCGTCGGGGAAGTTGAACAACAGTGCGCCATCCTGGTAGACACCGTTGTCCTTCTCGAACTTGCCCGGCGGATTGCCCTGGTTCATGTGAATGTCGTGAATGCCCCGGCCGGGCTTGAAGCCGAAAAACTTGTCGGCGGTGGTGGGCTCGGGCCCCCACGGCGCGCCGAAAGCATAGACCATGGCGTTCTCATCGGACATGGCACGCTGCACATAGGCATCGATCTTCTCGTTCAGATCGTTGTCGGGTCCCGCCGCATCGAAGGGCAGCGGCTGGAATTCCCATGGTTGGCCGATATTGCCGCGGATGAAGTCAATCGCCATACCGCCCGGGGCGGATGGCAGCTTGTGCAGCCCTGGTTCCAGTCCGGCGAGCCCGTCGATAACCGGGTGTTCGAACGGCGCGCGCACCAGGAACGCGACCTCGCTGCCGTCGCCCGATTCGACATTGATGGCGATCCGGTACTGTTCGCCATTGGCGGATATCAGCACCTGGTAATGCTTGTTCTTCTTCGTCCCTAAGCGGTTGTTGGTCGGCCGCCCCTTGAGTACTGCATAAGGTATCGGCATCGGACATCCTCCAAGAATCGGCGTCAGGAAACTCGACCGCCTCACGACTTATGGGCGCGTTCCCCGGCCGCCCGCTCCGCGTCGCGCCTATTGATCGAGAACGGTATATTCGAAATAGAGATCGGTTGCGGTCACGTTGGCGACGAATTTCTGCCAGTCAGCCTTGACCGCGCTCGCCGGCGGCTTCGGGTCGAAATCGGTGTCCGACTTGAACAGCCGTCCGCTGGTCTTGGCCTCCAGATCCTCGCGGATGGCCTTGAGCGGATGCTCCCAGTGTTGGTCGTTTTCGTCCCAGGCCCATTGGGTGTTGGCGGGAATAACGGCGACGAACTCCTTGGCGTGTGCGCCCAGAGCCATCCAGTCGAGATTGGCGTAGTCGCTGTCCGCCTCGCCTTTCAGAGTAGCATTATGGCTGCCATGGTGCCCGACCTTGTAGAAGATCGTCCGCGCCAGCAGATCCTGTACCGTCACGGTCCTGGCCTGGGCACCACCCTGTGCGGGAATCTCGAAAGGCGCAACAGCCCATGACATCCATGAGCCGTACTGGGCGTCGCCCGGGAACAGCAACACCTTGTGGCTGTTGACCAGCTCGATGGCCACGACTAGGCTCGAATTGTTGAGTTCGGTGTTGATCTTGTCCGCAAACCAGCCAGCCGCCGCCAGCCACTCGATATTGATGCGCCGCCATTCCTCGCCCGTCGGCGGCGCGAAATAGCCAAAGAATTCGGCAATCTCGCTGCTCCAGTCCGGCCCGTTTTCCAGCAGCTTCAGACCGGGCGCGAACGGGTCGTGGCTTTCGGCATCTTCCCCCAGGAAGCCGTGATCCGCTCCCACGAACATCCCGTCCAGGCCGCTGCTGAAGCCAAAGCCCAAGCCGTGGCCGCGATCCGTCTTTTCATACATCCGCGCCTGACCTGCCGCATCGCTTTTTGCGGGCTCGTCTTCGTTGAGACGGTCGTCGCGCGGGGGCCCCAACGGATAGAGCCTGACGCCGCTCACTCCATTCAAGGCGAAAGGGGTTTCGTGCGGCGAAAAATAGCGTGGTTTCCCGACCTTGCCGGTCACATAATCCATGCACTTGGCGACGCTGAGGCCCTGGACGATGGCTGCGCTGTCGGCGGCGCTGAACACGCTGTCGTCCGTCGGACCCAGCGCCTTCAGAAAGTCCGCGTCGGCCCCCTCGAATGCGAGCATCGCGTCAACGAAATCCAAAGTCTGTTTTACGTCCTCGCCCGCGGCGGCGAGCCCCGCCAGTCGCCGTCGGGCCGCGAGCAGCCGCATCAGCGCCCGAAGCTTCATCTGGCGCAATTGCTGTGCCTCGGTATCGTCCGGATTGGCGGTCCAGCCCAGAAGTACGTCGCCGAACGTGATGTCGTCGAACATCGATTTCCCGCCAAGCTTTGCGAGAAACATGTTGGTGTGATCCTGGTGCTCGTGCGTGATCAGTACGGCATGGATGTGCCCGTCGGTGGCGTCTCGGATATCGCCGATGACATCCTCGATGGTGGCCTTGATCTCCGAGCCCGGCTTCAGTCCGCAATCGATCAGCAGATAGAAGGGATCGCCGGCATCGTCGGGCATGGCCAGAAGGAAACAGTCGCCATGTCCTTGGCGATACATCCTGATGGTAACCCCGCTCGGCGGCGCATGCAATTGCGGTGCTGGCATCTTCGTCCCCTAATCCCGGTGCACGGCAGCGAACGGATTGCTCACCCGTCCGGGCGCGACCGGCCCTTGAAAGGCATTCTGCACCGAGACTGGGTTGCTCAGCAGGAATTGCCGCAACGCATCGAGTTCGCCATTGTCGCAGATATTCTTGTCGGTTCGCGCCACCCAGCGAAAATTGCGGGTCTGCTGATTGACCACCAGGGTGCAGCCGCGGCGGAAGGTGAAATCCCCCTTGCCCGCTGCGTCGCCGGTTGGCTTGGCTTCGTCGGCTGCCGTCTGGTCCTTCTTGTCGAAATAGCCGGCCCGGCGCTGTGTGATTTCGATGACCAGGTCGGGCACGAGGTTAGTCTTACTGCCGCGCCGCAGCGCAGCCCGCACCGAGTGCACCTCGAAGACCGGCCGTCCCTTCTTCTGGTTGACCGTGCCCGGCACCTTTTCCTTCGTGCCGGTGACGATACCCATTGCCTCGAGCAACCCGGCACGTTCTGGCCGCGCCAGCCATTCGTGAGCCTTCCTGGCGTTCTCTTCCATCCGATCATAGGCGGCCTTGCGGTCAATCTCGTTGTCGAGATCGGCCTCCATCCCTGGCGGCACCGCCTCTCCCAGGGAGGCATCACCCGCTTGCAGCAGCAAGCCTTCAAGCGAGACGTTGCGTACCGCCCGCGGTCGGATTCCGAACAGCGAGAACGACTGCATCATCGCAGTGCGATAGTGGTGCTCGTCCACCGGATAGAGATCTGCGTCGGCCGTGATGATGGCCTGGAGGTAATCGCCGAAGGTGACGTTGACGGGCGGACAATAGTCGAGTGCTCGGATGCACATCTGCAGCACATGCTCCGAGGTCTTGGCCGCTTCGTCCGCCAGGCGATTGACCAGGTCGATATTGAGCTCCCCAGCCGGCAACTGGCCCGTCCCCTGCGAGGCAATGCGCAACAGGTCGACGACCCGGGATTTGTACATCTTGAGGAAGGCGTCGAACACCGCGGCGACCAGGATCGCGCCTCGTTCATGGGCTTCCGTGGCATCGCGCAGGTAGGTGGGGTTAGGCCTGTAGCGCTGCCAATTGCCCTCGTCGTCGACATAGCCCAGCGCATCGCGCAATGCCTCGCCGCGGCGCGTGGCACGGCCAAACTGCTGCGCCAATTGCCCCAGCATGTTTTGCTTGTCGAGGTCGCCGCGCGTGCGCCCGATCTGGTCCTTCAACACGTCTGGATTGGAGAAATGCTGGAAAATCGCCACGATGTCGGCAAACCCCTCATGGAGGCCTAGCACATCGATATTGGTTGACTCAGCAAAGCGCCGGTGCAAGCCGTCGAGCAAAGCGTGTGTGACCTCATGTGCGATGACGTCATGCGACAGGCAGGTGAAGACCGTGGTCCCGGGCGCGACGGCGGTGGAGTCAGGAGGGACCTGAAAATAGCCGAACAATACGGCCTTCTTGTCCGGGTTGTAGTAGGCATTGGCCTCGCGCAGGGCATGCGGATAAAGCCGCAGCCGAGGCACGTACTCATAACTCTTGTCCGGGAGACGGCGCGGCGCCCACAACGCCGAGCGCCCCAGCGCACGCTCAAACTTGTCGATCGTGGTCATCGCCACGGCGTAGACCATTTGCTGATGGAATTGTGGATTGAGCTCGGAGGGGTTGAGCCCGTCCTGTGCGAGAACGAAAGTCTCGTTGAGATCGACGGGAGCATAGTAGCAGCCGCTCGCCGGGTCGTAGTCCACCACCTCCAGGTAATTGCCGACCGGCCCCAACATCTGCGTGCTGCTGAGCACGCCCTCGATTTCCGGATTGCTTTCCCACGGCACCATTAGGGTCAGTTCATTGAGTCCAACCGTTTCGTGCCGGGCGGCAAGGCCAGGATCTATGGCGTAGACGCGCAGACGGCGGAATTCGGGCGAACGCCTGACCATGAATGCCCCCCCCCCATTTATGCCGGTCGACGATAATACTTGCACATAGCTAAGGTTGCTGCAAGATGGAGAATATTACTGTCATAATTCATCAAGTTGCATTTTCAGGTCATCTTGCCCCGCGCTGACGCCTGACCACCCTCGTGAGACCGCGGCCTCACAAATTCTACAGCCACCCGTCGGACCAGTACGGCTATTTCAGTATCTTGCCCATCAGCCCTACTGAAAGCGAAGCGGCCTACGTACTGATGGCCTGTTTGACCAACATACGATCCTGATATCCAGGAGCATTTTACCGACACTAGCGGTGCGAGCGGTCAGGCCTTCGGGCTGTTCGCCTTTATCAACAAACGCGTCGCGCCTCATCTGGCAGCCTCGATCACGACGCGCGCCGTCGTCCTTCGACGATCGTTAAGAAAGCTCTCGGCGTGTTCGAGGAAAGCCAGTTAGCCAAGCCGCTGCGGAACTCGGCCGGATCGAGCGATCACTGTTCATGATCGAATGGTATTCGAGCACAGCCTTGCGCCGGCGCTGCCAAGCCGCCTCGATAAGGGTGATGCAGCGCATAAGCTCAAACGCCCGGTGTTCTTCCGCGAGCGCGGAGAAATCCGCGACCGGTCATTCGAGAGCCAGGCATTCAGCGCTTCCGGTCTCAATCTCGTCGTCAGCGCCATCGTCCATTGGAACACCGTCTATCTTGACCGCGCAGCCACGCACCTGCGCATGACGGATCGGATTATCCCGAACGACCTACTCAAACACGTCTCGCCGCTCACGCTTGCCAGCACCAGAACAATCCCTCGGATTTCTGGCGAGAGCTTCTTAATGTCCGTCCCACATACTTAGGTGCGGGCTCGAGCAATTCCTCCTGATGGTTTTTCGCGAAACGCTTCATCGCTGCTGCGATTGCCTCGCAGTCGCTAGTCTCCCGTGCCTTCTTGAGCTCTTCGTTTGCATATTTCAGGCGTTTGCCTGTCTCCCGGAATGGACCGGTGCGGTGATCAAAGTTCCTTCTCCGCTTTGGTCGCGCGTGCTTTGATATCAGCAACACGCACCGGCGCCCGAGAACAGCCGATGCGGATGCAGTCGCTGCAACCGGACTGATCACAACAAAAATCTAGCAGAAGCCACGACATCGTTGGACATCGGAAAGCGCGGATAGCAGTCGAATGACGCGTGAATTCCGCTCCCACTTAGGAAACCGCTATCCTTGGGGAAGATGGCGGGCAACCGACACTACTGCCGGGTTTGTTGAATGAGCGACACGGGTTGTTCGGCTTGGCTCCTCCTCGCACCACCATCAAGTCATTGAATAGTATCGAGAACACTTTTTCTGAGACTTTTCCTGCGCAGTTGGCACGAGGTGTGAAGCTTCCTTCTAGAAAGGCGGCAGGAGCTGCCGACCGATTTCATGTTCGTGGTTGATGTCGGGATCGAGGGGACGAAGGGAGGAAAGCAGCATGGCAGATCTGCGTCGGGTGCGTATACCGTCCGAAAATGGGCGTCACGTCCGGAATTCGGGTCGCAATGCAAGCGAACGTATATCTCCGCTTCGTGACCTCATTTGCATCCGTGACAGGCCGTCATTCCTTATGGAAGCCCATGACGCGCTCTCCGCGGCGATCGCGCAGCGGGCAGGTTTCAAGGCGCTTTGGGCGTCCGGCCTCTCGATCTCCTCCAGCCTAGGTTACCGTGATGCGAACGAGGCCTCTTGGACCGAGGTGGTCGACGTGGTGGAACGGATGGCGGACGCAGCAGAAATTCCAATCCTCGTCGACGGAGAGAGCGGGTTCGGCAATTTCAACAATGCGCGTCTGGTCGCTCGCAAGCTGCGACAGCACGGCGCGAGTGGCGTTTGCCTCGAAGACAAAACGTTCCCGAAGATGAACTCCTTCGTAGGCGATCGCCATCCACTAGCGGACATCGGCGAGTTCTGCGGTCGCCTGAAGGCCGTCAAGGACCAAGTTCCGGATCCGGAGTTTGTTCTCGTCGCTCGAACCGAGGCGCTGATCGCCGGACACAGTCAGCAGGAGGCGCTTGCACGAGCGCACGCCTATGCGGACGCCGGCGCCGATGCGATCCTGATCCACTCCCGCAAGTCCGACGCGGAGGAGATTTTCGCTTTCGCGCGAGCCTGGCAGAACCGACTGCCCGTCGTGATCGTACCGACAAAATACCACCGCACGCCCGTCGCCGATTATCGGGCGGTCGGTATTTCCACGGTCATCTGGGCCAACCACAACATGCGCGCCGCGATCTTGGCGATGCGTCAGGTGTGCGACCGCATCATCCAAGAAGAGAGCATTGCCGGTATCGAAGGTGAAGTCGCGACGCTCGACGAGCTGTTCGAACTGATGAACTACGGCGAGCTCTCAGCGGCAAAAGAGAAGTACCTTCCGCGGGCAGAGGACAAGGTGATGGCCGGTCGGCGTCCCGCCGCAGTCTCAGTTAAAAGCCGTTGAATAAATGCAGAAAGGTTTCTCTGGGATCTTCCTGCGCAGTTGGCGCCACTCTTGTTTTTCTCTCTTTGCACGGCGGTATCTTACGGACGCAGTATCGCTGTCTATGTGGCGCCTGCAACGTGGAACGGTGGCGCGCGCCGGGTTTGGATCACGCCTGTCCGGGGGTGTTAGCACAGGCCAATCGGCGCATCGAAAACAAGCCCCTCAGCAGCGGCTCGTCGAGCTGCAGGCGGTCGGTTCGCGAATTGCTGAGCGGCGTAGAGCTGTTGAATGCGCTTCTCCCGCTAAGGCTTCGACAATAGAGGAGGATGAGGTGTCTAAGGAATCGGCTCTGGTAACATATTACGATAAGATCGCGACGGTCGGCTCCATCTGTTCGTCCAATCCGGGACTGGGAACGCAGGAGCCAGGCTTCAAACCGGGGTACGAGCTTCCACCTCTAGATGAGAAGCTCGTTTCATTCTTCGAACCGGCGACCATCGCGCTTCACCGGCTGGGTGACTATCGGGGCCGGCAGGTGAACGTCCTTAACTTAGTAGGAAACCCACGCACGCGTACGACAAAGACGTTTGCTTCACTCGTAATGGTCGCGCGGGCGATCCAGCATATTCGGGCGACCGGCGAGTCGATTCTGATTGTGACGCCGACCTCCGGTAACAAGGGCGGTGCCCTGCGTGACGCCGTCTTGCGCGCGCTCGAATGTGGGCTTGTGGTGCCAGATCAACTTCGTATCGCGATTGTTGTGCCCAAGGACAGCATCTCCAAGCTCTGGTCGAGCACACTCTCGGAGGACGCGGAGCTCCGCAGGCTGAACCCGGTTTTTATCTGCGACGCAGAAGACGGATCGATCGTCAAAGCAATGACTAGGGAGTTCGTGCGGCAAACCTCGCAGGATCTGAAGGACCGGTACAATCTGAACGTATGGCATACATACGATCTCAACAATTATCGGATGGCTGATGCCGTTCGCGCGTTCTTCGAGATAGATCAATTGGGTCCTGCCCACCACGATACACCGCGTATTCAGGCCCAAGCAGTCTCAAGTGCGTTTGGCTTGCTCGGCCACCAGTTCGGTCTCGAGTTCCTTTCAAAGAACGGGGTGGACGTGGGTGACAACCGGCGGTGGCTGCTTATTCAGCATCTCGGAACGCCCGACCTTGTCCTGGACCTCCACTACGGCTCGTTTTCCCGGGAGAATCTCCCGGCATATACCTTGCAGGAAGAGACAGGCCTCTACGTGCAGAACGAGCAGCCGTTCTTCCCAGTCCGGACATATGACGTCGAGGAGGTGATCGACTCCACCTTCTATAGCCGAAACCCTGCAACCAACGAGCTGGTGCGAGAAATCATGTCCGGCCAAGGAGGCGAGGGTATCGTCGTATCGCTGTACGAATGCCTCCAGCAATACCCAAAGCTGCGACATCTCCTGAGGAACACAGATTTGAGCTTGCCGCATGATCCGCGAGATTTGCGAGAATGGTCGATGACGATGGTGTTGACGGGGGCGTTAAACGCGATCGATCGGGATCTGGTGCCCTCGGCGAGCGAGCTTTTGATCCATGTGACTGGGTCCTATGCGAAGCAGGACTTCTCCAGTCTCCCCGCTGACCACTTGCGGCCAGTCGCATCTCCCGACGATATGAGGGTAGCAGTTGTCGAGGCGTCTTTGGCTCCTTTCATTCCCAAGGTGCGGCAGGCGATGGAGTCGTTCGAGCGAGCCAAGCGATGAGATTGCTCTACTGCAAAACGGATGAGTCGCCGAGATTAAGTTGGTACTCTTGGTCGCCGATCGTAAGAGCCATTGCACGCCAGTTTGGCATTGAGATCGACGAGCTCGATGTGTCTTTGGCTGCTCTAGTCCTCTCGGTTGCCGGCCCGTCGGCAGCAGGGAGCGCGTATCACCCGCAAACCTGCCTGGCGGCAGCTATAGCGGAACCAAACGCCATCATAATCAAGCCACCTTGCATCGGTGCGAATGCCAATCAGGCGCGCGCGGCTGTCGCGGAGTTGCTGCGCGCCGGAGCAATTGCGGACGCCGACGTTCGAAACGCCCTCGAAATTGGCGAGGTCATTCCAAGCTTGCCAGTGCTTGGAAGCGTGATAAATCGCCAATTGCGTCAAGGCGCCATGATTCGCGAGTTGCGGAATCACAAACCAACTCGTTACGCGCCATCAGAGATGGGCGGTGCCTCACCTTTCATCGATCCGAACACAGTCGTGGTCTCGATGGACGAGGGCGGTTTTGCTGAAACGGAGCAATCGGTTTCGATCTCGGATAAGCAATTCGTTAACATTGAGTTGTTCGGACCGGGTGGGAAAGGTCGTGTACTTGCTGCGCATATCGAGCTCCTGGCTGGAGACATATGCTCGTTCTCCTTTATCCGGAAGGAATGCCTTCGATCGTTTCTGCGCGAGGAGTTTGACGACGCTGAGGGGCGCGGACTGGCTGTTTCGCTACAACTCAAACGGACCGTGCTTAAGGCGGACGAGTACATTTCGGTCGAGGCCAGCGAGATCAATGATCAACGAGCCTTGGACCCATCTTCGCTCAATCTTGACGACACTAGTCCCGCCACCCGATCGTCGTCGCGAGTCGAGGTCACCCGAGGGACGAACGTTAGCGCCCGTTCCGGGCAATCGAGCGCATCCCAATCGGGTCCCCCAAACAAGATGGAGTCATTTGCCCCCTCGGTGCAGCCGAGCACCGCGAGGTTGATGGCAGATGCAATACTGCGCGGCGGCCGTGTTCCTCTTGTGGATGGCTCGGAGGGACCTGCAAAGTTCGTGATACCGGATAGCACATACGGCCATCTCTATCAGGCGGTACTCGACGACTTCAGAATCTTCGGAGCCCTCCGGCCGGGTCAAATAGGCGCCGTAACGATCGTCGGGTTAACGAAGGACGGCGCCGAAGAATATGGAGCAAACTCAACGACTTTTCGGGTCTCGGCTGATGGCTGCGTCCGGGTGCTACCTGACCACGGGGCCGAGATTTACATCGAACGCGCGTACACTGGTGACATCTGGCGAATGATGAAAGTTTCTGCGTCGGCACTTGAGGTTTGGTGCGAGGCTGCGTTGCAAAAGGCCGACGAAACAGGAACTCAGGCGATCTTCTTGCTGGATCTCGACAGACCCTTTCATCAACTGATCAGACGTGCGGTGACAGACCATCTCGTCAGTCGAGGAAGGGCAGCGCGGGAAGCGAAATTCATGAACATCGCCGATGGAACGAGATTCGCCTTCCAAGAACTCAGGGGCGGAAACGGCATCGTGCTCGCGGTCGGAAACCTTTTGCGCGACTTTCTTTCAGAACTGATTCTTGCGCTCGCCGGGGAACGGAAGCGGCTTGTTCGGTCATACTCCGTGCTTCCCGGCGGCGGGCATGTCTTCGAGGTCGGCACCGGCGGCACTGCGCCCAGTACATTTCACCGTTTCATTGCGTCAGGCATACTGCGGTGGGACCCGGTCTACGAGTGGGTAGCTTTCGCGGAAGCCTTTCGCTGCTGCGCCCGCTACCAGCACGACGACCAGCTAAGCATGCTCGCAGAGGGGCTAGAGGCTGCAATCGAACAAGTGCGGCACAGCACACCTGCCGCGTGCGTCGACACCCGGGAGGTGCATTTCTGGCTTGCCAAGCATTGGACAGGCTGGTTCTCGCGGCACCAAGCCGGGTTAGCCGGAGTTGATGCAATTCACTCCGCCCTTTCGGAAGGAGAAGCCGAAATATTGGCCGAATTGCGCGGCACGTCCGAAGGCCCAGTAGATCTTGGAGGGTACTACTATCCAAATGGACAGCTTGTAGAAGCGTGCATGCGGCCAAGCCGGCACCTCAACAAAATTCTGGAGGAATGCGTACCTCTGGGCAAGCTTACTTAATGTACGATGATGTCTACTGTGATTTCACCCCGAACCGCCGCTCATTCATTCATTGGCGGAATTCCGACAAGCACGGGCCTTTTAGCAGATATCCTGCCACTAGGCACGACAAAGCCGCACGAGCAGGTCTACCCGGTGCACGCCTGCCAACTGGGCGATGACATCGTCGCTTGCGGACACTTCACGACGCCGATCCTCGTCGACAGTCGAAACCACATCTTGTTGGATGGCCACAATCAACCTTGGGTTCTTTCCAAGCGGATACGAGCCCGGTTCATCCCAGCAATCCTCTCAGATTATGACAAGGACTCGCTAATTTCCGTCACCAGTTGGCGGGACGGCATCGTTGTGGACGGGTCCCTCGTCCGCGACGCAGCGCTCAGTGGTCGCCTTCTCGAGTGCAAGATGTCGAGGCACCGCTTTAAGATTGGACTAATTCGCACAGCATTGACCGGCCTGAACAAAGGTCTCCTCTATTACACTGATGAACGACGGCGGGAGATCTGAAGAGATGTCGCCCGGTGTTTTCAGCCTCGTATTAAGCGCTGCAATATTTCATGCGACGTGGAACGCCTTGGTGAAGATCAATGGGGATAAGCTGGCCGTCGTCGCGGTGATTAAGACGACTCAGATCATATTCGCACTTGCGGCCGTTGCTTTAGTAGGTGTCCTTCCGCCCGCCGCGTGGCCATATCTGCTCGCATCGACCGCGATCCACACGGGCTACTACTGGTTCTTGATTCGATCATACCGGTTCGGTGAACTCAGCTACGTTTATCCGATTGCCCGGGGAACATCCCCTCTTCTCGTGGCGCTCGGTTCGATGACGCTTATTGGTGAAACGATATCAATTCCTGCGGCGATCTCGGTCGGACTTATCGCGCTGGGAATAATGAGTTTATCGCTGACGATGAAAGCCAAACCAATAACCGAAAGACACGCGCTTAAATCTGCCGTCGGCACTGGGATTTGTACCGCCGGTTACACGCTCATGGACGGGATTGGGGCTCGGAGTTCGGATACTGCGTGGACCTACATCGTTTGGCTGATGCTTGTTGGCGGTCTTCCGACACTTTTGCTCGCGATCGGTGAACGTGGACGCGCGCTTGGAACGCAAATGATAACAGCTTGGAAAACGGGCGCCGTCGCCGGCGCTGTCGCTACGTCGGCGTATGTGATCGTGATCTGGGCTTCGACGGTAGCGCCCATCGCGCTCGTCTCAGCGATACGCGAGACCAGCATGGTGTTCGCTGCATTGTTCGGCGCTCTGGTGCTCGGCGAACATTTCAACCGGACCCGCCGGGTGGCTCTTGCAGTGACGCTAGTTGGCGTCGTGCTTCTTCGGGTCTGGGCTTAAACGAGACCTGCAAACGGTAATTCGGAGGGAACCGCGAGTGGTACGGTTTCTCTGTTTTTGGAGGTTTCAATATGGCGGTATTAGTCGATGCATTATCAGCGGTCGGCATTGATTACATTTCTGGCGTGCCGGATTCCGCCCTCATACCATTCATCGTTGAGCTGAACGACCACCCCAACATCGTGCACCAGATTGCCGCGTGTGAAGGCAGCGCGGTGGCGATGGCCGCAGGTAGGTCGATGGCGTCAAAGCAGCCGTCCGGAGTTTATATGCAGAATTCCGGGCTTCCGAATGCGCTCAACCCGCTCGTGTCGATGTTCTCGCCAATCGTCTACGATATTCCGCTCACCTTGATCGTGGGATGGCGGGGTGAGCCTGGAACAAAAGACGAGCCACAACACATGGTCATGGGCAGAATTACCGAATCCATGCTCGACCTGTTGGGGATAGATCCGCTGATTGTGGACGCCAGAACGGCACAAGATCGAGTTCGCCGACACATCCTGGAGAGCCATCAAAAAAGGCGGCACGCCGCGCTGCTTGTACGGCGCAGTGCGTTTGTCGCTCCGCGCGAGACTGCAGCCGAGACCGCCCCTTGTATCTCGAACTTCGAGGAAAGCGTTGATCGCGTGGTAGCGGTTACTGCGATACTGGAATCGATCCGCGAAGGAAGCGTCGTCTTCAGCAGCACGGGCTACACCGCTCGCGAGGTCATGCTGTTCGAAAGCGAGCGTGGCGGAGAGCGGAGATTTACCCATATTCCATGCGTCGGCGGCATGGGTTTCGCCTCAAGCTTTGCAGCAGGCGCGTCGGGAGCGGACGGGAGCCGCGACGTGTATTGCATTGATGGCGACGGAGCATTTCTGATGCACGGTATCAGCAATGCGGTCATCCCTGGTCAGGGCGGACGCTTCAAACACATCGTGCTGAACAATGGTTGCCATAATTCGGTCGGTGGCTTTCCCACTTGCTCGGCTTCTGCCGATCTGGCGAAGATCGCGGAGGGAATGGGATACGCATGGTGTAAAAGGGTCACGAACGAACGATACCTCAAATCCGCGCTGGAGGAAGTCGCTAGTCACACGGTCCCCGCGTTTTTCGAGATCCGGTGCGGTCTCCAGAGCTTCGGAAAACTGCCAAGGCCCGATCGCCCACTGTCGGATTACAAGAACGACTTCCTTGCAACCGTGGGGGTTCGGGATCACCGGGACACGGTTCCTTAATTGCACCAGTGATCATCTGTCGAAGGCGATTTGCCTTTCGAATACCGACTGCAAGCGATCACCCTCACGAGTTAGCGAGACTCTGCGAGACAAGAGTGAGCTCGAAGACGTTGTCGCCTGCTCCAGGTATCGCGAGGAGATAGCTGCCCTCGTTCGGAGTATCTTCCAAATTCATCATTTTGAGCAGCGTGGACTTGCCGGACCCGGACTCCCCGACAATGCCGAGAACCTCACCTGGATAGACGTAGACATCGACACCAATCAAGGCCCTGGTCGGCCCGAAGCTATGGGATACGCCGGGCATCGCCACGACCGGCTCGGTGCGTCTAAGGCGAGGCTTGTCGAGCTCGCGTTTAATGAGGGGCTATCGATCAGGTTCATCGCCTCTCCCTTCGCGTTACCAAGTTGCTCCGATGCGGACGGTCTTCGCCGGCGCGCGGGACGGCCTTTGTTCCGAGGCCGCTATCGGAAACCTTAAAGCGCGAGCTGCCGTCGGCCTGACGGATCTCGTTCATGAAGAACCCTTTCAGGTCCGAACGGAAGCAGGTGTGGCGGGCGTGATCCTCGACGCTGTACGGGACATCGGAAAAGACGAGCGGTTCCACCCTTTGAAGGGTGGAACGGCGTAAAGCCGCGTCTCTCCCTCGGCGGACAAAAGGGTCAGGTGTCGCGCCATATGGGGCTTCGGCACATCCCAGCGCGGTATCCGCGAAAGGGATAGTCACATGCCGTCTGTTTACCAGTGCAGGATATTCCGTGGCCTGGGTGGGGTCTACAGAGAGCGCCGCAACGACCTTCTCACCGTTGCAGTTAGCCAAGGCCTAAGGCGGTAGCAGGTTTCAGTCCGCCATAGGCTCCGGGCGTTCCAGCGACTTCACTGCCAGTCGTCAACTCGATCGCGCGATCCTTGTTGCCGCCCTCATGAAAGTACCGGGCGACCGGCTTCTTAAGCTTGTTCGCGAGCTATGGGTTGGTTTGTGGCGATGCGCTTGGGATCGACGGATTTTGCTTGATCGCTCGTGCGCCAGCTGCCGTTAAGCACTTTCGGCAAAACCTCATCGAGGTGCATCGGATAACCGATAAAGGCAATGTGGCCGTCTCGGTCGACCACGAACGAGGTCGGAATCACGACAGAAAGGCTGGGCTCCATCCAAAGCTTGTTCATTGCCCCTGTGTGGTCGAAGGCGATCCGATAGCTCAGATTCGAGCACTTTTCGGTCAACCACGCGTCCAACTTGGTTCGGGCCTCAACGGCCGTTGGAGCGTGTTCATGCGCCGCGACTGCGACGATCTCAACTCCGCTGTCCTTATATCTCTCCTGCAGCTGCATCAGATGGTGCATCGCGTTCACACATGGCTCGCACCACGTTGCCCAAAATTCGACGATGTACACTTTGCCGGGCTGAAAGCTCGTCAGGGCCTCGCCACGCAGCCAGGTTTCCACTTGAATCGAAGGAGCCGGGGACTCCATCTGCAATACCATGCTGATCTCCAAAGCTATTGCCAAAGGATGCGGGACTTCATGGAAGAGGTCATCGCTCGTTTTGCGCGTCTGCGTGCAGTCACCTCACTCAGTGTTGCCGCGGCTCAATCAGCAAAGGCCGTGCCAGCGCGGTCAGCGCCCCAGTAAGCGCGTGAATATCCGGAAAACCTCCGCAGTCCCAAGATGGCCGGTTGTAATGCACCTGACGTGTTTTCTGCCGCTTGTCGGGTTTTGGACACGGATCACGCGCTTTGCGCCGCCAAAAAAAGCGTGGCCATCCGCACGGTCCCGAAGTGCCGGGGCCATGAGAGCGCGTGCCACACGCTGCATGACATCGTCCCCATGCATCGTTGCCCTCGGTGTTGACGTCGCCACACGCCAGATTATCATCACCGAGACGTCGCAAGCTCGACCCAAGAACTCGAGCGGCATCATCTCACTGGAAGTTATACACCGGACGAGCACAGGCCGATTGTCGGCCTTCCTCCATTCCGATCACCGGCTTCACGCCGACGCGGTAGGCAGCAGGCCAGCTTGGCAAGCGCCGGCACGAAGAGATCCTGCCGCGTTCGCGCCACCCCCATCGCCTTCAGTGTCCGTCGGCTCAGCCTACCGGCCATTTCGCGACATCGTGAGAACTCAAGATTCCCATACCGTCTTCGGCTGGGCAATCATGAATTCAGCGGGTCTTTGCAGATGCGCTCGTTGATCCGCATAGATTCATTCAATCGACGCCTCGGTGACATCCGGCTGATCTTCCTGGACAGCCTTCACGACGATCATTCTGGGTGTGAACCGGCGTGCAAAATTGGCTCTGATGAGCCTGGCAATGCTTCGTGCCGACGGCGTGCGGGGAAGTACGCTTTGATCGGCCTTTTCGGCCAGACGTCGCCGCCGCGCCCATTCAGGGATGACACCGATCTGGTCCCGAAAGCCTTTCCCGCGCATTTCACGCCAAAGCACGCGAGCTCGGGAGCGGTGGACCGGACGTCAGGGGGGCTGGTAGGCCTTGGAGAATCATGCCACGCTGAAAAAATGGGGCGTTGTTAGCCACTAGATGCTTGAACCTCTTGGTCGTCTGGTTCCTAGCCTGTGCAACAGGCCCACACATGGTTTGGCGGACCCAGCGTCTTTCGATCTAACGCCTATGACCATGAAAAAATTGGTCTTTTCGCGCTTTTTGTTACACAGTTTGTTACCCCGCTACAACCACGAACCACAATCGCGCCAAGCTCTCGGTCTTGAGTAGTGTAGACACTCCCGCCTGAGTATCTTTGGGGGGGCCGGGTCAGAAGGTGACTCAGCGCGAGTTCAGGCGAGGGGTTGTTCGGATGCGAAGCATCCGCCCAGGACCGCGTCTGATCAAAAAAGAGTCGTGGGAACGGATGGCTGCTGCGCCTGATCTTGGCCGTTGGGGTGGCTTCGCCATCGCCTGAAGGCGGAACCGACGACCAGCTGGAGGTTGCGGTTACGCTTAGAAACGGCCATTGAGACGACCCACGGCGATAGCCGGAACGGCAGGAAAGCCGCCCGACCCCAGAGAACACGTTACTCGCAGGGCTGCCGCTCATCGATTTACCTGACAGCTCGCCACTTTGGATATCCTGTTAGACGCCAATTGTTGGACTGAAGTCAGCCGATGGTTGGGTACGCTGATTTCAGACGGCCACTGGGATTTCGATCATCGGCTGGAACGCCTCAAGCTGCTGAGCGTCTTTTGTCACAACGCGATCATAGAGGTTGGTGAGCTGCCTGGCTTGGACACTAACGACCAGAGCGTAGGGGAGCTAGACCTGCGGGGTGAAGTTGCGGCCACCCATTCGCGCATTGTAGTGAGTGTCGAGCACGGGGTTGTGTAGCGTTTTGCCCAGGAATGAAACGGACGTGTGGAGACAATTCTCCCATTTCCACGCATCGCGCCTCAGTTCATCCTTCATAAGACCCTTTGCGTCTTGCCGAGAAGCTTTTCCTGTCGGCATGAACCTGCTTCGGGTCCTTGCGCTTTCCCTCATGTGGCCGAAACGTTGGTTCGAGACCGGCACGAGTGTAGTTGCGAGGCTGATGGGGGTCGACGCCGGTCGGGTGGCAGAGTGTTGCCGTGATCGTGACTATTCCGGGAATCGTGCGGGAAGGGACCGGTTTTCGGCGCGCGAATGTAACGCGTCGGTCCAATGTTGCCTTAGTAGATAGTCATGGCACGCTGCTTGCGGCGTGAGATAACGGACGCACCGGCGGCAGCCAGGTCGGGCGTTCTCGTGGATTGATCGCAGAATCTTGCGGACTAACGCCGGGTGGATACCGCGGGTCTTGAGATTCAACAGCCGATCATCGAAGCGGGTATTTCGGCAGCGGCAGGCTGGACGGCGGCGGTGCTTGTTTGGTCACGTAGCTGCGCATCGCAACGTCCATCATCAGCCAGCCCCAGTTGATCAGGCGACCCTGCTCCTGGTCCGAGAAAGGGTCGAGCCGGGTGCGCATGCGCGCCAGCTTGGTCGTGAACGCTAAATCCGGGTTCAGCGTCTGCGCGGCCGGATATTCGGCCGGGTTGCTGTCGATGCCGCTGTAGACGGCGAGGCGGTCTTCCGCCGCGCATTGCGCGAACAGCAGGCGCTTGCGCAGCGCTCGAGCCTGGTCGGTGGCGATGTCCAGCGCGCGCATGGCCTGCTGTGGCCAAAGCGTCGAGGCCGTCTCCTCAGTCCCGAAGGGCGCGCCGGCGTCGCTGACGATCACCGTGCTGAAGTCGTCGATCGACTCCAGCCCGAGATTGTCGTAGGCGCCGCCGCCGGTCAGCGACAGGGTGCGAGTATAGGCGGGATCGCCATGGTGGATCGCGCCATCCAGCTCCACCCAGCTCTTCGGATCGACCTTGATGTCGACTGGCGACAGCACCGGCGGAAAGGCGCTGGACGCCGCGACGGCGACGGCTACCCGGACCTGGGGATTGCGGATTTCACCAATGGTGAAGTCGGCAAGCCGCTTCTTCATCAGCCGCACCAGCCGGCCTGTCTGCAGGTTGGTCGCGTCGAACACGAATTGCGGGCTGTCCGGCAAATCTTGCAGCGTGATTTTCTTGAACATGTCGTCATAGGCATCGGCGAGCACGTCACCGATCGACTTGCCCGGCAGCACGGCGCCCCAGCCAACGGCCATCGTGTCGATGGAGCGGCGGCAAAAGGCGCGTAGTGGCGCGATCACCTCGGCATCGAGATTGGTTACCATGCCGTTTTCAACTTTCAGCCGGGGCCAGGCGGCGGCGAGCATGCCGCTGGTGATGGAGCCGCCGGAGACGCTGGAGAAGCGGGTGATTTTGGTGAGATAGCCAAGCTCGTTCAGCCGCATCAGCGCCCCGCAATGGTAGAGCGTCGCCCGGAAGCCGCCGCCCGAAAGCGCTAGCGCGGGACTGTCCCAGTTTTCCGGTTTCACCTTCTTCGCCATTCGTTCAAGCTCATCGTATGTTGGTCAGGCTTCAACAGCCGTCGCATTGGCGTTCAGGGTCGCCGCGCCGGCTGCCATTCGCAGCCCTCACACCTGATGCGGTAGTCGAAATACAGTTTAGTCTCGGTTAGGCGCTGCTCGAAGGTGGTCCAGTCGGCCTCGACCGCGTCATCCGGCTTCATTGCGGCAAAGGCGGTGTCGGTTTGAAACACGCGGCCGGAGGCCTTCATTAAAAGTTCATCCTTGATCGCCTTCAGCGGATGATCCCAGCCCTTCTGGGTTTCCGCCCAAGCGCGCACCGCGGTGATCATGGCGGTAAACTCACCGGCGGCGTCGCCGGTCGCCATCCAAGACAGATTGGCCCATTCGTCGCTGATCTTGCCATTCAGCGTGGCGTTGTGGCTGCAATGGTGCCCGACCTTGTAGAGTACGGCCCGCGACAGCAGGTCCTTCGTGGTTATGACGTCATTGCCGTCGCGCCAGTTCTTCCGCCCCCATGACAGCCAGTTGCCGCGCTGCGCGTCGGCGGCGAACAGTAGAACCTTGCCGCCCTTGCCGAGCTCAAAGGCCAGCACCAGGCTGGCATTATTGGTGGCGTTGTTCATGTCGAGCGCCAGCTGCTCGGCCGAATACAGCCACTCCTTGTCAATGCGCCGCCACTCAGGCGCAGAAGACGAGGGTGACGGCTGGACACCAGCGCCAACGGGAGCGTCCTGGCCGTAGTTGGTGATGAAGAACGCGCCATGCTGCGGGTCGGCGAATGCCTTATCGGTGTCGAGCCGGTAGCGCTTGGCGAAGGGCGAGTCGCCGCCCGCTGCGCCGCCGGCCACCGCCGCCGCCAAATAGTTGCCAGACGAGGCCAGGCCCACGCCGTGAAATTCTTCCCGGCCTTTCGGGTCGAGGCTTTCGAGCAAAGCCTCGTCCCGGGGCGGGCCGAGCGCGAAGGCTCGCAGCGCCTTGGCGCGAGGGACGGCGATGACCTTCTCATGCGGCCTGAGATACTTTATCCCGCCCTCCTTGCGGGCGAGATCCTTGAACAGCTTCATCGACTGCTTGTTAGCAGAGTTTTCCAGACCGGCCGCGGCTGCTCCGAGCGCGTGCACTGCGTTAACAGCGTTGAACTGCTCGTCCTCGCCCCCAAGTTCGAATTCGATCAGCCGGTCGATCTTCTCGGTGGCGTCGGGATCAACCGCCGCAAGGCGGTTGCGGGCGCCCATAAGCCCGATCAGTTGATCCTTGAACTTTACGCGCAAAGCATTGGCGAGCTCGTCCTCTGGATTCTCTGTCCATGCGAACCAGGTTTCGCTGATGGAAATCCCAGCGAAATTCTTGGCGGTGATGCCGTTGACGTGGTCCTGGTGCTCGTGGGTGATCACCGCGACATCGATATGGCCACCGGTGGCGTCGCGGATGTTCTGGGTGATGTCCTTGATCTTGTTGGGGCCGATGACGACATTGCGAGCCTGTTCTTCCTTGAAATGCACCAGCTTCGACGAACCGGGCTTGTAGCCGCAGTCGATCAGCACATAGACCGGCTTATCGGGAGCATCGCCCTCGAAAGCGAGCAGGAAGCAGTCGCCATGGCCGATGCGGTACATGCGCACGATGACCTCGCCCGGCTTGGGCAAGAGCCGCGCCGCAACCTCTCCAACGGCCGCAGCCTTCTTCTTGGCTGTCGTCTTGGCCACGTGTCAGCCCTCCCCGTCGCGATGCAAAAGGGCAAAGGGCTCGCGCGCCTTGAGCAACTGGCGAGCGCTGTCGAAGGCGTTCGCTGGCTCCAGACCGCCGCCCAGATAGCTCCGAATGCGATCGAGTTCCTTGTTGTCGGCGATTGTGCCCGCTGTCTTTATGACCCGGCGTACCGAAAGGTCGGATGGGTTGATGATAAGCGTGCAGCCGGCACGGTAACTGAAGTCGCCAGCCCTGGCGAATTCGGTGTTGCCGCACCGGTCCATGCGCTTCTGCTCAGCCGCGTCGAAATAGCCACGACGGCGCTGCGTCACCTCGATCAGCAGATTGGTGTCCATCACGTCGCGAAAGCCGCGCCGCAGCGCCAAGCGCACGGAATGCACCTCCACCGCGACGCGGTTGGGGTTGGTTGCCGAGCGAAAGACGGTGGGCGGGGGATCATCTTCCTCCAGCACAAGGCCGAAGCTGCGGGCGAACTGCCGCCCGTCGCCTTCGATCAGCCAGTTCCAGACAATGGCAGCATTGGTGTCGATCTCCGCCCAGGCCTCGTAGCGGTCGAGTTCGACGCTTGCCTGACCGAGCTTGCGGGCTGTGCGCGCGGACTGCCGTTTAGGGCTCATCTGGTCCGGCCCGG
Source organism: Mesorhizobium escarrei (assembly GCF_935825525.1). Taxonomy (GTDB): domain Bacteria; phylum Pseudomonadota; class Alphaproteobacteria; order Rhizobiales; family Rhizobiaceae; genus Mesorhizobium; species Mesorhizobium escarrei. The sequence continues at coordinate 52,146 of NZ_CAKXZT010000126.1, read as the reverse complement.
CCGTCGATTCCTGGTCGTTGAGCAGCGATAGAATCGCCTGCGTCTCCGCACGCTGGTAGTCCTCGACGGTGAGGTCATCAATCGGCGCAGCCTGACCGGGCACTGCGACCGGCGCACTGTCACGCTCTGGCATTTCGGCGAAGGCCGTCTCGCCCGTCGGCCAGAACAGCGTATCGACCGATGTGCTGCGCGCACCATGGGCGTGAATGCCCCACTGCCGGAAGCTTTCCACGAAGGCCAGGCGGTAACCGGAGGAATCGTCGGGATTGAGGTCGTAGTCGGCGGTGATCACGCCACGCAGATAATCGCTGAACGTTACCCCCACCGGCGGACAATAATCGATGCCGCGGATGCACATCTGAAGCACGTAGCTCGCCGTGCGCGCGGCCTCATCGGCCAGCCGCCGGGTCAGGTCCGGGTGGATATCGCCCTCCCGAAGCACGCCGGTACCCTCGGTGGCGATGCGGTAAAGGTCCAGCGTGCGGCTGCGATAGACCTTGAGGAAGGCGCCGAACACCGCTGCGACAAGAATGGCGCCGCGTGCGTGCGGCTCGGCGGTGCGCTCGAGGATGCGAACGTCGGGCTCCTTGGGCTTCCATTTGCCGGTCTTGGGGTCGATGTCCCCGAGCGCGTCGCGCAGCGCATTGCCGCGCCCGCTGGCGCGGCCGAACTGCTGCGCCAACTGGCCGAGCAGGTTCTCGTTGGCGAGGTTGCCTCGGGTGCGCGAAATCTGGTCGCGCAGCACTCCGGGATAGGAAAAGTGCTGGAAAAGCGCAACGATGTCGGCAAAGGCCTCGTGGAAGGCCAGGACGTCCTGATTGATCGGCTCGTTGAAGCGTGGATGCACGCCGTCGAGCAGCGCATGCGTGGTCTCGTGGGCGATGATGTCGTGCGACAGGCAGGTGAAAACCAGCGTGCCTGGGGTGTTGTTCGCGTCCTTGATACCGACCGGAAAATAGCCGAACAGCAGTGCCTTCTTTTCCGGGCTGTAGAAGGCATTTCGGTCGCGCAAGGCGTGCGGATAGATGCGCAGCCGGCGTACGAAACTTTCTTCAGGGCTGCCCTTGTCGTGGTGCGACGACCAAAGGGCTACACGCCCCAGCGCCCGCTCGAAATGGACGATGGTGGCCATCGCGACGGCGTAGACCATCTGCTGATGGAATTGCGGGTTGGTCTCGGACGGGGGCAAGCCCTGCTGCGCGAGCACGCGCGGATCGTTGAGGTCCACCGGACGATAGAAGGCACCGCTCGCCGGATCGGCATCGATGACCTCGATGTAATCGCCAACCGGTCCGGGCTGCAGATTGCGCTCCCAGGGCACGTCGATCGTCATCTCGCTGATGCCGGCCATATCGAACTGCGCCGCCACACTGGGGTCGAAGGCGAAGACGCGCAGCTTGCGCGAGAGCGGTTCAGGGATGAGGTTGCTGCCGGCCGACGTGCTTGCCACTCTCGTCTCCCTAGAAAATATCCAAACATCAAATGGGATTCGACTACTCCAGACAAGTCAATAGGGCATCACGCGTCGAGCATGCGACCATCGACCTGAGGACACGCCAGGACGTAATATCTTTCGTAGCTCCATAACGGCCGCAACCACTCAGCCGAAATCTACACTTGGCAATGTACTTCAATCGAAATATTACTCATGCGCTCGCATAAAGTAAACATCAGTTTACGACACGCCGGCGAATACACCTCACAAAATACGGGTAACTGCAAGTCGCCCTTGTTTCGGATGGGTAGCAGGCAACCTGGTTCGATCCGGAACTGATGATCCCGATGCTGATCGTCGGCTACTGCTTGGGTATCCGCCCCGAGCGCCGCCTCTGCGAAGAAGTGCATCTCAATCTTGCCTATCGCTGGTTTTGCCGGCTTGGCCTGGAGGGTGATGTCCCGGACCATTCCACCTTCTCCAAGAACCGGCACGGCCGCGTTCGGGACAGCGGTCTGCTGCGCGAATTGTTCGAGACTACGGTGCGCCGCTGCATCGACGAAGGTCTCGTCGGCAACGAGGACCCGCCGTCGATGCCAGCCTCATCAGAGCAGACGCGAACACGCAGCGTTCAGCCGAGGGAGCGGAGGAGGTCGACTGGGAGATGATGGTGGCGACACGCCGCTCGGGGAAGGCCCGCCATAGCCGGGAGAACCCTCGTCTAAGGTTCGTGCCGTGTGAACTCCCGCTCTCAGAGAAAGCTAGCCCAATGGCTCTCGGCCACAATCGAGATTGGCAATCCCTGGTCGCGCCACTCGGTCGCCTTAACGATCTTGTCGCCAAATGACGAGTGTTTCCAAGATTCGGTGGCATAGGCCCCTATCACCAAGATCTCTGTCTTCTGGCTCAGACCTCCCGCGAAGCCACCACGATCTGCAATGGCCTGTTCGCAGTGTTTTCGCTGACCGAAATTGAATGTACCTGTGAAGCAGTACAGCCGGCCGGCGAAGGTCAAAGTTGGGGCCGGCCTGCAGAGTGGCAGCGTTGTAGGCTTTAGCACTTCCCCAAGTTCGAAATCTCGATTCGAAAAGCTGTTTAGCGTGTCCAGAAGTTCGGCGTGTTCATCCGTATCGAGCACGCCGTCTGCGAGAATATCGTTGATGCGCCGATACAAGGTTCGGATGAGTGGCTGGTTGCTGATCTCCGCATTCGCCGCCAACCATTTTTGAAGGAATTCGACCTCGGCCTTGTTGATGGTTCCATCCGCGGCTAGGCCGCGCGCAAGTCCTATGAGTTCGTCGACTTGACGCGATGAGATGCGATCACCGCCAACGCGATTGTAAAATTTGTCGTCCACTAAGACCTCCCTCTTTCAAGAAACCCAGTACTCATGCGTACTTTGCAGGCCAACGCCAATCCGTTTGCGCCTTGCCGTAGCAGTTGCTGTACTTGACGAACTGTCCGCTAGAGATGTCACGGCACGCCCAAACCAATTGGCCGTACTGGTTGTAGAATTCATCCCAATCGGCACCTTGGTAATAGTTCGGCTTTGCATATCCGCCGCCGCCGCAGTTGTTGTTCGAGCAAACCGCGATGGCAGCGCCTACCACGGCGATCGCCACGCCCGCGGCGATCGCCTGGTTCTGCTTTCTGATCATGTCGGCGCATTGTTGTGGCGTCACCGACCGCCGAGCAAGCTCCGTATAGAGATCGTCACGGAAGCCTTGACTACTCGCCGATGCATGTGATCTGCAAAGGGCGGAAGTGCTCACTGCCTGAGGGTTCTTGTTCAGCGCCTCTTGGGACGTTGTGCATGATGCGTTTGCAAGCGCAAAAATTACTGCGGCCGAAGCTGCGGCACGCCGGCCGATTTCCATTTACCCTCCCACCCAAATTATTCAATCCGCCAAGATTCAGTTGCCGTTTGTCGTTCCTTAACAGAGCGTTTCGCATGCAACGCCGTCGCCATCACGATCCAACTTGCGGCCCCATGGGCAATTGCTGAGATGCCATTGGGCTTCGTCGCAGGAGCCGATTTGCGAACAAGTCCGCCGCGGCTGGCATGAGTAGCTTTGCGCCACCTGCCGGCGGCTGATGATGCCGAGCGGTTGACTGACGGCCGGCTGCTGACCATCCGCATGCTCAGCGCGCCAATTCCATGGCTCCTGAAACGTTCCGACCCACAGGCCGACCTTCGCCTTCTCGGCTTTGGTCTGCTGCGCTGCATACGCGCCGTGGCTGTAGCGAAACCAGTCGAGCGCCTGGCCGTGCTCGACCATCCAGGCGGCGACACCGGCGCCGTCGGCGCGCCGGCAGTCGCCGACAAAACGGCCGTAACGGTCCCAGGTGACGAAGCTGCAATGCACTGGCCTCGAGGCCGCCAGGAACTTGTCCAGTGCTTCGGCGGCTTGGCGCCCGCAGGCATATTCGAAGCCCTTGGCGTCGTCGCAATACTGCCGGCTTTCTGGCGCGTCGATTCCGTTAAAGCGGATCCGCTGTCCGTGAATTTCGATCGTGTCGCCATCGATCACCGACGCAACACCGGCGATCGGCGCCGGGCTCGTGTTGGTCCAGTTCGCCAGATTGAGCTCAGGCATGCCGTCAAAGTGCTGCATGACGAACTGCGTTGCATAGGCCGCCATCGCAGCCACGGTTACGATGACCAGTCGCTTTGGAATGCCGGCCAATTGGCGCACACGCCGCAGCTTGGCGCCACTTCGTTTGCGCCATTGGGCAGATCGATTGTCGTAGCGAGAGCTGTCCAACGTCCGTCGCCCCTACTCGCACCCGACGCCGTCGTGATCGCGGTCCAGCTTGTTGCGATCGCCGTTGGTGATCTTCACCGGACCAACCACGACGGGATTATTTCCCCTGCCGCCTGCGCAATCCAAATCGCCGCCGCCCGCCCGTGACGATTGCGAGGGCGCTGCCGACACCCCTCGATATCTATTGACGACTGCGGCAGCGTCCACGCCGTCGCCCTCGATATGCGTATTCTGACTGTTCGGATTGAACGGATCGGCCGTTAGGAGAAGCAGATTTATATGGCCGACGTCGCCAGCCGCGAGTGTCACTGTATCGTAATGGTTCAAGTAGTCGGTTGCGCAGCCCGAGAAGAGCACAGCGCACAACACGCACGAAAATTCACGCACGCCCATGAATGAATTTCCCCAACCCAGGCAAGATCATGCGCCATTTGTCTTTTGTTGTCGAATCCAGAAGAGGTTCGACTTTTCCTGAAGGCACCATTGCCGTCATTGCCGCGTCGTCTACAGTTGATAGATCAGCAAAGTATCGGCGTCGGGGAGGAATACATGCGTGGTGCGCTCGTCGTTGGTTCCGTTCTTTCGTTGATCCTATCATCGGCTCCTGCGCTGGCCTGGTGGGACGGCGGGCACATGCAGGTCGCCGCCGTGGCTTACTCGATACTAACGCCGCAGAAATCCAGACTATCCGAGTTGGATCGTTGGATCGCCGGCGTGCCCAAGAACAAGAAGGCGCCATACGCCTTCGTTCACGCAGCCGTTTGGATGACATCAAAGACCCTAACTGCGGGTGGCTTTAACGCCCGACGTCACGCCCCTGAAAGGAGAGGATGATGTCACGTTGTCAAGCATGGCACACATCTTGTTCGGACCATCAAAATTGAAGCCTAGACATCTCTGATCAGCGGCGCAGGCCAGTATGCAGTCGGCATAGCTGCTCCGCACATTCGGGTAAGCGCCCCAACGACTACTGTGTCCTTGGCGAAAACGAGGCTGGAGTACTGGAGATTCGCCTGGATGGCCCCCTTCGCCGCCATCACTGCGTCAGGACTCCTAACCAGAATCGAACCATTGTCTTTCATGAAACAGGCGGCGTGCTTCTTATCCTAGGTGAGTGCTAAGCAGCGCTGATCTGCTTCGCATTGGGCCCGACACTGTTCAAGCGAGACATTCCAAGCGGGCATACCCGGCAAATCGTTACCGATCGCGTCCCATCCGTCCTGCACAGACAGTTCTTGGGCCGCCGCAGCTGCTTCTTTCCGCTCATGGTCCATGTCGAAATCGTTTGGCGCGAAATTGGCCTCGTCGAGCCAGAGGCAACGGCTGGCGAGTTCTCGCGCCGAATTGTCGTCAAGGCCCACCGACGCAAGTGTCTCGATTGATGACAACGGTGCCTGCGGCTTCGAGGTGAGGCTCTGTTGACAAGACTTACCTGAACCTCGACTCCGGTGTTTGCCAGCCTCCGCGTGTAGCACCAAGCGCTGTCCCAAGTTGGAGCTTTCTCACTGTCAAAATGATGACCGGACTCGAGTTGCCAAGTGCTGCCAGCGAAGGTCACTTGGCGATTGGCGAACTTTAAGAAATCGAACGTATCTGGATTGGCTGGGTTGCGGGCGGCAGCGTCGGCTGTTCGATTGGCGGCGACTTCAGCTTGTCTGCCTTTCCCTCCTCGGCCAGGAGGCCGTTGAAGTCGAGGCCGACGAATAGCTGGACCCTGACGACGGAACCACCGCTGCGTCTGCTTGTACCTGATCAAGAGATCGATCGGCGATAAGCAGTGGGCAGACCGACAGGTGGCGCATTGTCCGAAATTTGCGGCGTATTTCGGACATGGGTCGAAATTTAGCCCGGCCTCGTTTGGCCCGGCCTCGTTTGGCCCGGCCTTAGGGCCCATCGTTGTAATCGCAGGATCGGCTATTGTGAATGGAGATCCTGTTCGGGCTGAACGAGGACGAGTTCGAGGGGGAAGAGTGCAATCAAATGAGACCGGCAGTTTCTGCTGTTGAACGTCCGCCCTCATTCGGAGGAAATGTAATAGCGCGAGTTCTCAAAGGAACTCATCCCAGCTATGCTTAAACTGGGACGGCGGGGCAAAAGCGATGAGGTTGCCATTTTCTTGGACTGTGGTGGTCGCCTTGGCGACAGCACTGAGCGTCACAGACCCCGCAACTTCACAGGAATCTCAACATTCCGCTCGGCAGATTCAACAAGCGCTTGCCGACCATGGCTACGATCTCGGGACCGCGGACGGAATTTGGGGACGTCGGTCCATCAGTGCGCTCAAGGCTTTCCAGAAAGCGAACAATCTTCGTCAGACCGGTACTTTGGACGAAGCGACGTCAGCCGCACTTTTTCCGCAACCCCAGGTGACGCGTGGCCCGTTGACGCCCATAGCCACGCACTCGCACCCGTCGCTTAGAGAAGCCTGGTGTTCCAAAGAAGACAACTCCACAAACAAGTCAGGGTGAAGCCCGGCAAGCTGATGGCGATGTCCACCAGGCGCCGCCTTTGGCGGCGCACACTGAGGGGGCGTCAGCTAAATCCGATCGTTTGGAGCCCGAGCCCAACAAGGTCGGCGAGGCGCCAACCACCCCCAGACCGCGTTTGATCTATTTGGGCCTGCTAGCGGTCGCAACCGCGTTCTTCTTCTTGCGGAGACGGCGAAGAAAGCCGGGCGCGGACCCGGTTCCAGCACGGTCCGGAAGCAAGAGCAGCGAACCTGATCACGGTCTCGACCTGTCGATCAGAAGTAGCAGGCACCGCCTGCGTATTCCGAACGATCGCGTGGTGCCAGCCAGCATTGCTGATAGAAGGCAGCCAGTCGAACAAACGCCGATCCTGTCGCCGAACATGGCGGCTTCAATCGCGGCACACAACGCCGCTGTCCACGATTTCATCCGTCAGAGAGGAGCAATCCGAGGGCCCAAATCAGGGGCCAATCTTTCAGCCAGGCAGCCGGCAACTCCCGCAAAAACGAGTTGGGAAAGCTTAGAGGCTACCAAGGTCAACCCGGGAACGACAACAAGCGACGGATCGCTCGCATCGCGTAATGCTCAGATAGCGGAATCCATTCGACATCGCGGTCCTGTTCTCATTCTACCTACGGCCGCAACGGATCAGACGCAGCCGTCGGATTCCGAAAGCAAGGGCAGCCAACTTGATACCGGTGTCGACCAATCGGACAGAAGCAACAGGCACCTCTTGGTTCGGAACGATCCGATCGTTCCAGCCAATACTGTAGTTGAAAGACAACCGGTCGAACAGAAACAAGCCTTAGCATCAGATATTGCGAGTTCTGTCGCGGCACATAATAGAGCTGTCCACGACTTCATCAGACAACGCGGAGCCATTAGACCGCCCACACCAGTGCCCAATCCTTCAGCCGCAGAAGCGGGTTGGCAAAGCATTGAGGACACCAAGGTCGCTTCCGCAGCGCCGACAACCGAAGGATCGCTCGCATCGCATAATGCTCAGGTTTCGGATCTCATTCGGCAGCGCGGCCCTATTATTGTTCCCAACACCGCCGGGTCGGACCAGCCGCGGTGGTTCGACCGGCTACCCGCAGTGCGAGCGAGCCCTGCCGCGCGCCAGTCGGCACATTGGATTCCTGCGAATACAGCAGCAATGGTGGGAAGCCATAACATTTCCGGCGGCATGATCTACGTAGGTGAGCACCTGCCGAGGCAGGGCAGTTCAATCGACGCGGAAAACTGCCTGATCGACCCAAGATTGTCCGTGGCCATTCACGGCGATCCGCTGGGGCAAACGATGGGCTACTGGCCGTCTTACTCAAGCATTTCGCCCACGGCGCGAAAATCCTATCTGGACTGGCTTGCCGGATCGCGATCCGATCCCGACGCCTATATCGGATACGTGTTCCTCTATTTCTACGGTCTCGAACGCCGCCTCATGTTGGAGGAAAGCCCACCCGACGCCGATGGTATCGTTGCCGAGGTTTGCCGGCTATTGCAGGTGTATGGAGGGAATGGTTCGTTCAAGCGTTACGCTGGTGAGTTGCTTTCGGCTTACCAGCTAAAGTCGGCTCAGTTGCCGGAAAAGTTTGATCTGGAGGTCGAGGAAAATAGTTAGGAGATCCCGATAAAGCTGAAGGTCGCCCTCGGGATGCGGGTGCGCAGCGGAGAGGCGATCGAGCCGGACCTTTTGTTGGCTTACGTTCTTGCCGACCCCGAAACGAGGGTGCGAACGCCGGCGCGACGGGCACAGACTCTCTTGCGAGAGCTGTTCGCGGAAGCGGTGGAGAAGCAATATCCAAATGGCGTGCGCGTTCCGGCCGCCGGAGTGCGAAAACTGAAGGTCAACTACCGTGCCTGCAGCGGGACGTTCGATCTTGCAATCCGCCCCTTTGGCGGTGACCTGCCGGATATCACAAACCGCAGCGAACCGATAGGCGGTGCACGCCGCATCTTCGACGACTGCACGGATCGGCTCGACGACTACAGTCGCATGCTCGGCCGTTCGGAAGGACTAAGGCCTAGCCTTGCGGCTGTTGCCCAGCTACCGTTGGGTTTGCGCGTGAAGAATGGTGAAGGGCTGCCTGGTCTGCCGTTGAGGCGGCTGCGAGAACTGTCGAGTCATGATGCGCTGATATCGATCCAACAGCTCGCTGAGTTGGCTGGGATGGAGCCCAATAAAATTTCCCCGCGGGCAAAGCAGAAGGAACTGGCCGCAATTCTGGCAGCCTTTGGCTATGGTCATACCGCCGACCCTTCCTTTTCCCTAAGGTCGGCAAAACCAGACGAACCGGCGATGGTCTTTGGCCTGGAACGTGAAGCTGAAGCTGATCCCGAACCGAGCCAGCATTACCGCCCCATGCAACTGTCGATCATGCTGGGCATGGTGATCGCTTTCGCTGACGGTCTCCTCCACCCCTTGGAAGAACGCAGGCTCTTCGACAAGGTCGACGAGGCGCCCGGCCTCTCGATGCACGAACGTGTACGCCTCAAAGCCGAGATCAAGGTCTGCGCCGCCGATGCCAGCCGCGTAGTGGACTGGACTAAACGCATAAGCGACGTGCCAAAACACCGCCGCGAAGATCTTGCCGATGAATTGGTGGCAGTCGCCGTGGCAGACGGAACCCTTCACGCACGGGAAGTGTCGCAGCTCGAGAAGCTGTTTAGACAGATGGATCTGGACCAAAACTCCCTGTATTTGCGACTGCAGGGGAGTGTCGCGCCGCAAAACAGGCCGCGCGACGGAAACGACGACCTCCCCCTTGTTATCCCTATGTGGATCCAGCCGCCCGGCATTTCGGTGTCGCCGGCGCCTCCCAGGGCGCCTACGACGCGTGTCGACATCTCTCGTCTCGAAGCGATCCGACGTGAAACCCGCAGCACGTCCAGCGTCCTTGCCGATATCTTCGTGGACGAAGCAGAGCCGCCGATCGAGCTTCAGCCCGCGATCGAGGAAATCGCGGCGCCCAATGGGGATTCGCGCTTCGACGGGCTGGAGCGACGCTATGCGTGGCTTCTGTCGCAACTGATCGAGCGGGAAACCTGGACGGCTTCGGATTTTGAGCGTTTGGTGCGCGTTGCCGATCTGATGCCCGGCGCGGCGAAGCAAGCACTCAACGATTGGTCGCTCGACCGCTTCGACGAACTGGTCCTGGACGGCGAGGACCCTGTCATCGTCACCGCCAGCCTGTTTTCCGAGGCTACTCTCCAGTCTCCATCGCTTACCGTCTCTGCCGAAGGAATGTCAGCATGACGACAAAACCTCCACCTATCAAACCAAGAGATCGAGACACCATCATCAGCGCCTTGCGTGCCGGTGTCGTGCCGCGCATCGGCCTCCAGCATATTCAGGTGGGGCGCCAGCGCGAGATCGAAGCGCTGATCCAGGACATAGAGCGGATCGGCAACGGCGGGTCGAGTATCCGTCTCGTCATAGGCGCCTATGGTGCCGGCAAGACCTTCTTCCTGTTTCTCATCAGGCAGATCGCACTTCAGCGCAAGCTCTCCGTCTGTCAGGCCGACCTTTCTCCGGATCGCCGCATCCACGCCACCGGCGGGCAGGCGCGTACGCTTTATGCCGAGCTCGCCACCAGTCTTGCGACCCGTACCGCTCCAGACGGAGGGGCGCTCAGAAACATTCTGGAAAGCTACATACAAAAAGCATCGGAACGCGCTTCCTCAACCGGGACGACTATTGAAATCGCCATCAAGGAAGGCCTTGGCGATCTTCGCGAGATGGTCGGTGGCTATGACTTCGCAAACGTCATCGTTGCCTATGCGCGGGGCTACGAGGAAGGAAACAGTAATTTGCAGGACGCTGCGCTACGTTGGTTGCGCGGCGAATACTCGACCAAGACAGAGGCGCGAGGCGATCTGGGCGTGCGTACCATCATCGACGACGCGTCCTTCTACGATGGCTTGAGACTGCTCGCCCGTTTCACAAGGCTCGCTGGTTTTGGCGGTCTGTTGGTCTGCCTCGACGAACTCGTCAATCTCTACAAGCTGCAGAGCGCCCAGGCCCGTAAACAGAATTACGAGCAGATCCTGCGCATCTTCAACGATGTCCTGCAGGGCACAACGCAGGGCATCGGTTTCATTCTGGGCGGTACACCGGAATTTCTGCTCGACACGCGGCGCGGGCTCTACTCCTACGAGGCCTTGCAGTCCCGCCTTGCGGGAAACAGTTTTGCCGGCAATGGCCTGACCGACTATTCCGGCCCGGTGGTCAATCTGCCGAACTTGACGCCGGAGGAACTCTACCATCTCCTGGAGCGGCTACGCGACGTCTTCGCGGCGGGCGATCAGGAGAAATGGCTCGTACCAGACGCCGCACTCCACGCCTTCATGGACCATTGCGCCAACCGGATCGGCGAGGCCTATTTTCGGACTCCGCGCAACACGGTGAAAGCCTTCGTCGATCTGCTCGCGATTCTCCAGCAAAACCCCGGCACAGATTGGAAGGACATGCTCGGCGCATTGGACGTCGCGGAAGATCGAGGCGGTGCAGGCGACCAGCCCATCGACGACGTCGAAGGGAAAGCGGACGACGAGCTTGCAACCCTCCGCATTTGACACGCTTTCCGAGCCCGTTAGGCGCTGGATTTGGCAGCGGAAATGGCCGTCGCTACGGGACGTTCAGGAAAAAGCTATCCCGGTCATCCTCGCGGGTGGCGATGTCGTGATCTCCGCACGCACTGCCGCCGGCAAGACCGAAGCCGCCTTCCTGCCATTGTTGACCCGACATGCCGAACACGCAGGCAGCGCCGATGGGTTCGCCATCCTCTATGTCAGCCCGCTGAAGGCGCTGATCAACGATCAGCACCGGCGGCTGGAAAGCCTGTGCGAAGGCAGCGGCGTCCTCCTGCACAAATGGCATGGCGACGTGTCGGCGGATGCCAAAACCCGTGCACGAAAACGACCTTCGGGTATCGTGCTGATCACTCCGGAATCGCTTGAGGCGTTGCTCGTCCGCAGGGGCGGGGAGGTTGCGCAGATGTTTTCGCGCCTCGATGCGGTGGTTATCGACGAGTTGCACGCCTTCATAGGCACCGAGCGAGGCATGCAGCTGCAGTCGATCCTGAACAGGATCGAAGTGGCGACCGTGCGGGACCGGATCGATCGAATTGGTCTTTCGGCAACACTTGGTGACATGAGCCTGGCTGCCGAAGCGCTGCGACCCGGCAAAGGGGCCAGCGTCACGATCGTGGAAGGCAAGGACGAGGGAAACGGGGTCCGTTTGCAGATCCGGGGTTATCTGCTGGACGGCACCGCACCAGGCGATCTCACGCCCACCACAGACGATGGCGATCCGACGGGAAAGCCGGCCGAACCTTTTGAACAATCGACGGTGCCAGCGGCGCTTGCGGCCGACTTGTTTCGTCTGCTGCGCGGCCAGAGCAATCTGCTGTTTGCCGGATCTCGCGCCAATGTCGAGGTTTATGCCGACATGCTGCGTTCGATGTGCGACGAAGCGAGCTTTCCAAATGAGTTTTTCCCGCATCATGGCAATCTGGCAAGAGCCATGCGCGAGGAGATCGAAGCGCGGCTTCGAGACGATCCGCGCCCGACCACGGCGGTCGCGACCACCACACTGGAGCTCGGAATCGACATTGGCGAGGTGGAGACCATCGCGCAGATCGGGCCGGGTTTTTCGGTCGCGTCACTGCGCCAGCGCCTCGGCCGATCCGGCCGCAGGGCCGGAAAGCCTGCAACGCTGCGTATGTTCGTCATCGAGCCTCCCATTGGTAGGGGACGACACCCAATCGACCGGCTTCGCCTGGATCTGGTTCAGTCGATCGCGATGGTCGAGTGCCTGCGGGCGGGATGGTGTGAGCCGCCATTGCCAGCTGGATTGCATCTTTCGACGCTCCTCCATCAAGTGATGGCACTGATCGTGCAGACCGGCGGCGTAAGCCCGATAGTCGCCTGGAAACTGTTGTGCGAGCGCGGCCCCTTCCGAGCCGTGGGCAGGACGCTGTTTGCCGAATTGCTTCGGTGTATGGCCACGCCTGAAAACCAGTTGATAGAGCAGGCCCCAGAAGGCTTGCTCATGATCGGAGAGACCGGCGAAAAGATCACGGAATCGTACGAATTCTATGCTGTTTTCGCTACGGAACGAGAATACCGGATCATTCACGATGCACGCACGCTCGGCACCTATCCGCTGAGCTCTCCGCTTGCACGGGGCGAAACCATCATTTTTGCGGGGCGCCGCTGGCAAGTCAGCGAAATCGACGATCGCGCTCGGGTCATCATGGTCAAGCAGACACGGGCTGGAAAGCCACCGCATTTCAATGGCAAGGGGGCGGCCATCCACGATCACGTGGTGGCAACAATGCGCGCGGTTCTCGCATCCGATGAGGCGTACCCCTATCTCGATCCTGCCGCCAACCGGCTGCTGGATGAGGCCCGCAGTTGTTTCCTCGACCTGCAGCTGGATAGCCGTTCAATCATAGCGCATGGGCAGGGCGTCCTGATTTTGCCCTGGGTCGGAACCAGGAAATTACAGACGCTAACCCTGGCATTGCTGTCGCGCGAGTTCAAAGCATCGCATTTCGGGCATGGGATTGAACTTCAGGAATGCGAGGCCGAGAAAGCCATCGAAACTCTGCAGGACATAGCTGGTTCGCCGGCGCCAGACGGTAAAGAACTTGCTGCACGACTGGCGCAACCGGCATTGGCAAAGTTCGACACGTTCCTGAGCGATCACCTGATGACATTGGTCACAATGGTGGAGAGAATCAGCGCCAAGGACTTGCCACTGATCGCCGCCAACGCACTGGGAATCCATACGACGCATGAAGTCGCATAACCGCCGGGATCGGTTGCTCGCTCTCTGCGCTGGCAGCCCTCGCATATGTCGAAGGCTGCTATAGAGGACGCATCGGCAATTGACCGGGTCTGCGTGCGCCAATTGCAGACACTCAGCGCCACACAAGAGCGTCTCGTTTGGGCCGACGGCAGACCGTCCGCTGACGGGGCACGCGACGCGGACACCATGGAGTTAAGCGTCAAGGTCTGCGGTCGGCACTAAGCGGTGATTACAGAAATGATCTGGACACGGCTGAGATGGCGATTTTTTCGGCCCGGCAGCTCTGAAAGCTGCCACAGCGAGCCCGACGCCAGGTAGCTAAGGCGAAGGGACGTTGGCCTTCGCCTTCCGGAGCCTGTTACCAGACGTGTTCCTTCCAGTGCCGATCAGGCCGGAAGTCTATGGCACGGTATTGGACCGAATGGGACAAGATGAGGTGGGCAGACGCTCGTCGGGCGGAGGAGGAGCGTCGCCTCGCCGTTTGCGACACCGATCCTTCGAAGCTTCACTACTTATGGAGCCTTGTCCAAATTGGCGAGGCTTGCTCGACCACAGATTTTCATCTTTCGGCGACAGGCGGTGCATTGTGCTTTAAGGTGGTGAGAACACGCCTTGATTGCTTTTTTCACCCGGCTAAATTGCACCCGCGCTTTCATCTAGTCGCAGATTCGTGATCCTGCCGGACGACAGGTATGGCTTCTTCGGATCGGAAAACCGTTACCTGGAGTGCTTCGGATGAGCGAGTCCCCGACGCCGCGTGCTACCAAACGAGAGGCTCATCGAGGATCGCAGTGGCTTAAGTGGGACCTGCATTTACACGCGCCCGGTACGAAGCTCTCTTGCGGATATGGTAAACCGGACGAAGCGACGTGGAAACGCTTCGTGGCTATTCTCGAACAATCCGAGGTCCAGGCCTTTGGCATAACGGACTATTTTTCGTTCGACGGCTACCTGAACACCGTCAAGTGGTATCGCCAATCGTATCCGGACTCGGCCAAGCTGGTGATCCCGAACCTGGAGCTGCGTTTGACCGAGACGGTCAGCATCGACGGCAAAAACGTCAACACACATGTGCTGATAGACCCGGCTGTCGCGACGCCCGAAGCCTTGAGCAAGTTCCTCAACGACCTGGAAACGCACATATCCGTTGGTGGCAGACGGTTACGCTGCAGTGAACTGACGTCTGCGAATTACGCGGCGGCCACCGTCAGCGTACATGATGTCAAGGACTCGCTAAAAGGATGTTTCGCGCCGGAGCAATACATTATCGTCACCGCCGCCGGAAACGATGGCCTGCGCGGTACCGCCAAAAATTCCCAGCGTAGCAAATCCATTTCCGATGAACTCGACAGGATCAGTAGCGCCTTCTTTGGGAAGTCGAATAGCACGGCATTCTTCCTGAGTGACTCCCGGTACGAGGACGCGTCGAAGTCGGAGCCTAAGCCCCTCTATGACGCCAGTGACGCTCATTCCTTCGAGGACCTCGGACGTTTGACAGGGGACGAACCGAGCTATCAATCGACCTGGATCAAGGCCAATCTGACTTTCCGAGGTCTCCGTCAGACGATCTTCGAACCGGAACATCGCGTCTTTGTCGGAGACCGTCCAACCGTTCTCGTCCGGCTCGAGCGCGAGGCGACGCAGTTCATTGACAGGCTGGAGATCAATCCCCTCGCCGCCTATGCCGGTCATAACGGCACCTGGTTTCGGAACGTCGAAATCCCGTTCAACCCTGAGCTGACTGCCATAATTGGGAACAAGGGAAGCGGCAAAAGCGCTGTCGCGGATATTGTCGCACTGCTCGGAAATACTCGCCAAGCTAAATATTTCTCGTTTCTAACCGACAGTCAGGCGAACAGGAAATTCAAGCGGCCCGGGTTCGCCGAGAATTTTTCGGGTCGTCTGGTATGGAAGAGCGGGAGCATTGTCGAACGGACTCTGAACGATGATGTCGATGAACTTTCGCCGGAGGCGGTCAAATACCTGCCACAAAACTACTTCGAGAGCCTGACGAACGAAATCGAAGTCCAGGCGCTGCGTCGGGAAATCGAAGACGTCGTTTTTTCGCACGTCGACATCAGCGACAAGATGGACGCCAAGAGCTTCCACGATCTCGAAGAACGGAAGACGTTGAACAGTCGACAGGAAGCTAGCCAGATCAAAACGAAGCTGCGGGAACTCAACATCAGGATTCTCGAACTCGAGGACCAGAGCGAACCTGAATTCAAAACCAAACTGCAGGCGGAACTAGGGGTCCTTCAGAAGCAGGTATCCACACTCGAAGCGTCGAAGCCTCCGGAGGAAGCTGCCCCGGCTGCTCAGAGTGCGGAACAGAAAGCGGCGACAGAAGAAATCGCGTCACAAACCCGGTTGCTGGACGACCTTGCTGCGCGTGAAAAGAGCGCCGTCACGCGGCTCGGTCGGCACAAGACTACCTTGCAAGAGGCCAGCGAATTCAAGGACGCCGTAAATGCCCTGAAAAGCCGTGTGCAAGGCGACAAGGAAGTTTTCAAAACCAAGTATAGCGGTCTCGGCTTAGATGTTGACCAGGTCATTAGTCTTACCGTTAATCTCGAAGAGGTCACGAAGAAGATTGAGGCTGTGAACGAAGAAATCGTGGCGATTGAGCGCGAGAGCGCCATGGTTTTCGATTCAAAGACCGATCTTTCCAAAGTCGCCAGTATACCCGAACTGCGTGCTGCGCAGAAATATATTGCCGATCGCATCGCCGAGACGCGCGCCGCTCTCTCGGCACCTCAACAGCGCTATCAAAGGTATGTGCAGGCCGTCCGCGAGATATCCGAGCAGATCAGCAATATCGTCGGTCAAAAGGACTCGCCGAAACTAGGGACGATCGCAGAACTAGAGGCCCGCATTGCCCGGATCGACAACGATCTGCCGGGTGAGTTGTCCAAGGCGTATGAAGACCGTAGGGCGCTGTGCTTGGCCCTCTTCGAAAGCAAGCACAAGATAAGAACGTTCTACGGGGGTTTGAAAAGCAAGGTCGAGTCGCGGCTCACCGCGGTGAGTACCGGGGATTTCAAGGTGTCGATCGACGCGTCTTTTGTACCGTCTCCCAAGTTCGGTGAAGAATTCTTCAACCACCTGAACCAAAACGTGAGCGGTCCCTTCCGCGGAGTCGCGGAAGGCGCGCGCGCTCTTCAACAGAAGCTATCGATAGTCGACTGGAACTCCTTCGAAAGCATCTTTTCCTTTGTGGACGATGTGGTCAGATCGATGAAATCGGGTGGCATCAGACGGCAGACCAAAGACGTCAAGAAATTCCACGACTTCCTTTATTCCCTCGAATACTTCGAACCCCGGTACGAGTTGAGACTGGGAGGCAAAGACCTGAACCAGCTTTCCCCCGGAGAGAAGGGGCTTCTGCTGCTGGTCTTCTACCTACACCTGGACACCGACAGCTCACCCCTCATCATCGACCAACCCGAGGACAATCTCGACAACGACAGCATATTCGCGGTACTCGCAAGGTGTATTCGCGACGCAAAGAAAACCCGGCAGGTCATATTGGTGACGCATAACCCAAACCTCGCGATCGGAGCCGACGCCGAACAAATCGTCTATGTCCGGTTGGACAAGGTGAACGGTTACAGGTTCAGCTATGATTGCGGCGCGATCGAGAACCCGAATACCAACGGCCATATCGTAAGGGTGCTCGAAGGTTCGCGGCCCGCCTTCGTACAACGTCGACTGAAGTATCAAATCACCTGATCGCGGAGTATTGCGGTGCTGCTTTCTGTTGTAACGTCCGCTCCTGTGAAGGGTTACGGACGTGGTCAATGGCGAACCAGACCGACTGCGTTCAGGAACAAAAGCGGGTGATGGGGAGGACCGAAATCGAGGCACAAAGCTGCCATTCACGTCGTTGAGAGCGTATGAGGGCTTCTCGAAGGCGACCTTGATTGCTGAGCGCGTTGCATCCAAATTTCTAGTTCTTAGGCTTATCCGGTTTTGCCTTGGTGATGATTGCCTTGGCGCGCTCGACAAGCTGCCCCAACCTTTCGATGGTCGGGGGCGCTTCTGTACCTGCCTCAGTGTGACTATGGCCTTCCATGATGGCAGAACACATCTCGAACACATCAATGATTTCCTCAATCAGATCCTGATCCCACATCACGCGTCGAAGCGCCGTCACCATGATGCGGTCGTCCCAACGTTTCACAACCTGCTTGAGCAATAGGTGCGGCACCACCTCCTCGATTGTGCGCCGTAGCTGGTTGGCGCCCTTGCGCACCAGATCTACCCGAGCCGAGCCGAGGAGCTGTTGCGCTTGGGCCAACGTTTCTTCCGCCAGCTTGGTTTTGAGATACTGGGGCGTGGAAATCGGGGCGTCGTTGAGGCTGACGAATCCAGGCTTGTCGTTGATGCCTCTTTGAACCCAGTGCATCATTGGTTCGATCTGGGCTTTTTCCGCTGCGCCGCAAATCTTGGTGAAGAACAAGAGATCGTGTGTGAATATGATGACCTGCCGGCTCTTGGCCTCCTCAACCAGCCGGCCAGCGATACGTTCCTTGCGCTGATGGTCCTGGGAGTTGACCGGATCATCAAAAATTAGCCCGGCATTGAGCTCATTGAGAGCGGCCTCGGTCAGAAAGTCTGCCAAGGCAACGGCCCTTTGCTCACCCTCACTCAGGATTTGATCCAAAGCGAATTCCTTGATGGCGAGCGAGCGGATCGTCTGCCCCTTCTGGCCTTTGGTGCGAAACTCAACCGGGATGGCACATTCGAGTCCGGAGCATTCATGTCCGAGTCGCGATCTGTAGGTTTCTGCAATGACCCTTGAAAACAGTTCCCCCTCTTTCTCGGTGAGGCGGCGGGGGCTCAAAGCCGGCTTGGCCTTAGAGTCAGCGACCTCACACCATTTGAGATCCGCTACGAATTTTTCGATGTCATCGAGATTCTTGCTTAGAACTTCGCGATGACGAAGCTCCACCCTCTCGGCGTCGAGCTTGGCGATGGCATCCGCCACGCTGAGAAGCTTCAAATCTGCTATATCCGCGTCAATCTTTGTAATCACAGCCTCAAAAGCCGGTGTCAAATCCATGGTGCCGTCGCCTCGAAACGTCTCTCCTGCCTTTTGCAAGGCTACTACGATGGCATCCCGGTCAAGCTTGAGGGTGGCAAGGAGCTGAACAATCTGGTCATTGAGCGAGGGATGCGCAGTCTTGAGATATGTTCGGGCAACCGTGTCTTCGCCGAAAATATCGAGGGTTAGGCTCTCGAAACCCTTGATCTTGGCCGTGATCTGGTCGTCCAAGGCCACCAGCGCCGTCCGGTCCGTACTGGTGAGGAATTCCCAATATCGGCCAAAAAGTTCAACGGCCTGGTCGCCTAATGGCTGCTGACAAAGCAAACAACTGTCGCCGTCGTTTGGATAATGATCGTGTTCAAGGGCAGCCGACTTGTAAGCGGCTGTAATGAGTTTTTCCCATTCCAGCCCACCGGCACCCTTCAACTTTTCCGACTTGAACGATGCCGTACCGGTTGCCGCTACCTTCCTGGCGGTGTCGTTGAATTCCGCAAGTAGGCTTTTCGCCCCATCCCGCTCAGTCTGCGATAGACCCGCGCGCAGCTGCTTTAAGGTGTCACGCAGAACCTCGACTGGCATACGCGCTTCTGTGAGCCGTCGAATGCTCTCCTCCGGCGAGGTGGACTGCAATTCCAACGTTAAACGCTGGATTTCCTCAACTCGGGCATGTTCGTCCTTGCCGTACTCCGCTAGCTTCCGTAGAGCCGCCAGGTCGGTCTTTGGCCCGAGTTCAGCTACAGCCGCCGAAGCGGCCGTTACGTTTCCAATGAAAGCGTTTACGAAGCGATTTTGCTTTGGTCGCGCATCGATGGCGGCGGCCAGCCTCTGAGCCAACAGACCATACACCCTCGCCATCTCGGGAAATACGTCAAAGCCAGCCGGCTTAAAGCCGAGAGGCCCCGAGTCCGTCAAATGCTTTCCCGCCACTGAACTGTCGAAAACTGCAAAAGACCTCTTCAGTTCGGCATGCTCCGTCGTTCCATCGAAGACGAGAGGGATTTCGTTGCCAGCGTGATCGACCAAGACAATGGTGGCCGAGGCTTTTCTTGGAGCGGTATCGTCGTAAATGTCGGGAATGATCGCGTGCCGAGTTCTGCTGAAACACACATTCGTCAGGATGCGCGCAAAGCCGCTTTTTCCGGCACCATTTCCACCATAGATGAGCGTCAGTTGGGGCGAAAAAACCAGCTCGGCAGTTGGGGTCAGGGCATTTACGCCGCTGACGTCATGAATTCGCAAGAGCCGGGGTTTTTGGGAGGCGAGCCCGCTCGCTTTGCCGGTTATTGTTGCCGGAATCTCAATCTTTGGACTTGGTTCATCCGCCAGTCCAAATCCATGCAGGAAGACACTATAGACCTGCCCGATTTGCTCTCCAGTAAGAGCGCCATAGCGCACCGCCCAAGCAAGTGTCAGCTTTTGCCAGGGCGAGAAATCCTTCGCCCAAATCTCCAGCTCATCCCAAACCGTCGCCTGAGAGGGCGGTGCCGCCTGCACGTCCTGAACTGTCAATTTGTCTCCCCCCGATCAGCCGCCATTCCGATAAGTAATCGGGTACAAAGTCAATCTCCAACGAAACAGGCGGGTACTATTTCTTGTGTCCAACACTTGAACGCCCAGTAAATGCCGACTGTGGTTTTTTGTGACGCCCTGAACCCAACCTCACGTTTCCCCCTTGCCGGGCTCGGCTGAGTTTCAACAATCACACCGTCCAACGTGATAGAAAGCCAACACCGCTGCTATGAAATTCTTCTATCGAGCCTCGGTCGAACACCGGTATGTTCACAGCCGGAGACCGCTCAATGGCATTTCGATTCGTACACACGGCCGACATCCATCTCGACTCGCCGCTGCGTTCGCTGGCGATGCGAAACCCCGACCTTGCCGAACTTGTCGGAGACGCCAGCCGTCAGGCATTTGTCTCGATAGTGGATCTCTGCCTTGCGGAACGTGTCGATGCCCTGATCATTGCCGGCGATCTCTATGATGGCGATCAGACGTCGATGAAAACGGCGCGGTTTCTGGCGTCACAGATGACACGACTTCACCAGGCCGGCATCAAGGTTTTCAAGATCCGTGGCAATCATGACGCCATGTCGCGGATCTCGAAACAGCTCGTGTTCCCGGTCACGGTCACGATCTTCGGTGGCCGTCCTCAGTCAGTGCTGCAGACCACCGGCGGGCTCGACGTCATGTTCCATGGCTTGAGCTTTGCCAGCCCCAAGGCACCGGACAGTCTGCTCCCCAAATATTCAGCTGCGCGTGAAGGCGCGGTCAATGTTGGCATCATGCATACCAGCCTGTCCGGATCGCCCGGCCACGACGTCTACGCCCCCTGCAGCGTCGCAGATCTGCACAGCCATGGGTTCGATTACTGGGCGCTCGGGCACATCCATGTCCGCCAAGTCCATCCCGGCGCGAGCACCGTTGTGATGCCAGGAATTCCGCAGGGCAGGGACATCAACGAGGCCGGGGAGAAATCCGTCACCCTGGTGACGGTACGCGACGACCGCACCGTCGAGATCGAGGAGAGGCTGACCAGTGTCGCGCAATTCGAGCGGGTGAACGTCGACGTGACCGAAACGGTGGAATGGTCCGAAGTCGTCGGGCGAGTCCGCTCCGCGCTCGAAGATGTGCGCGCCTCCGTCAGATCCCGCCATGCCGTGGTTCGCCTCGGCCTGACCGGGGCTTCACCTTTATCCTGGGCGCTGATCCGTGACCGCGACCTGCTGCTCGCAGAAGCTGAGCAGGTCGCGGAACAGGTGGGGGACACATGGGTGGAGAAGCTCGAGCTTAACGTCTCTCCACCCTCAGCTGAAACATCCGACGGCATCGCTGATCCGATTTTCGAACTCGCTCAATCCATGCGCGCCGATGCCGGCTCGGAAGCGTTCCGAGCTGAGGCGAGGGCGTTGGTCCAGAAGATGATCGCGGATCTTCCGCCCGATGGGCGCGATTTCGCCGGCAAGGACGAGGCTGAGCTGGAGTTGTTCCTCGATAGGGTGCTTGCCAACGGCGCAGACCTGGTCACCGCCCGCCTCAAGGCCGGTGGATCACAATGAGGCTGCGCCGCCTTGACCTCATTCGCTATGGCAAGTTTACCGACAGGACGATCGACTTCGGACAGAAACCCGAGTCGGGACCCGACCTGCATATCGTCTTCGGCCTGAACGAGGCCGGCAAGTCGACAGCACTTTCCGGTTACCTCGATCTGCTGTTTGGCATCGAGGAACGCAGCCGCTACAATTTCCTGCACGAGTACAGTGCGATGCGCATTGGCGGGGTGCTCGAACTCGGCGGCGCGGAGCACACCTTCACACGCACGAAACAGCGCACCAACTCATTGTTGGACGAGACTGGCCAACCGGTCAGCGAAATGGCGATATCAGCGCATCTGGCCGGGCTGTCTCGCGACTCATACGAGACCATGTTCTCGTTGGACGACGAAACGCTGGAAGCAGGTGGAAAATCAATCCTGGAATCGCGCGGCGACTTGGGCAAGCTGCTGTTCACGGCCAGCGCCGGCCTCGGGCACGCAAGCGAAATATTGAGCGTGCTCGAGGCCGAAGCAGACAGGCTCTATCGCAAGCAGGCACACGGAACCGAACTTGCGCTGCTCAAGAAGCGGCTTGCGGAACTTAAGGCCGATAAGGACGCGGTCGACACCTTGGCATCGACTTATGAGAGCCTTGAAGCCGAGCGCCTCGACGCGACGGAAAAATACAACCGCAGCATCGCCGAACGGTCGGTGCTGTCGGCTCGGCTCGATACCATCGCGAAGTATCTTCGCGCGATCCCGATTCTTGCCGATATCCGGCGCAAGCAAGCGCAACTGGCCGAGTTGCCTGAGATCGCGTCACCGGCACGGACCTGGACCGGCAGTGTCGCCGACATGATCGAGGCCGACGCCAGTCTGAGAACGCGGCTTTCCGCGAGTGTGGAAGAGCTCGAACGGGTGACGACGAAAATCGCCTCGGTCGACGTGGACGCGGTGATCCTTGCGATTTCCGAACGGGTTCGCGGCCTGGCCGACAGAAAGGTGCGCCACGTCTCGGCCGGCCTGGACCTGCCAAGCCGCAGGACGGAGCTGCAAATCCTCGACAATGCCATGGCGACCTGCCTTGCCGCACTGGGAAGGTCCTCCGAGCCAGATCCTGCCAAACTGCTCTTGCCTGCTGCAACCATTGGCGCTGTGCGCACCATGGTCGAGCAGCGATCCGGGATTGTGACCAGCGTGCGCGTTGCGCGCGGGGAGGCCGCGGCAGCTGCTGATGCGCTCCAGACGGCACGCGAGCGGGTCGGAGAAGAACGGGCTGTCCCAGAGCCTGCCAGGGCAAGGCTGGTTTCGGCTTTGTCTACGGCAAAAGCCAGCGGGTACATGAGGGAGACCAAGGCGGCACTCGAGGCCACGGATGCAGGTGCAGTTCGATGGGAGGCCGCGATCACGCGCTTGCATCCCTGGTCGGGCGATGCTCAGGCATTGGCCAGGCTCGCCATTCCGAATGCCGGACAACTTGGCGCATGGAAGGCGCTGGCAGCAGAGCTTGGGAAGAGCAGGGGTGTCCTTTGCGAACGTCTTGCCGAGCACCAAGGCAATCACGATTTGCTTTCGGCGCGGCTGATAGCCCTTCGTGCCTCGGTCGATGTCACCGACGATCATGCGGCGGACGTCATTCGGCGCGCCCGCGACGAGGCCTGGGCAAGGCATCGCGGTGACCTGACTGGCGATACGGCGGATGATTTCGCGGCAGCACTGGCCCGAGACGACAGTGTCGGAGCAGGCCGTTTGGCCAACGCCCGGGAACTGGTCGAGATTCGCAGCACAAACCGCAACCTCGCAGAAACCGCGGCCACCATCGCGCATGCGCGTGATCAACTTGCACGCAACGGCTCAGATCGGGAGGCTGTGCTCTTTGAAATTCGCGCAGCGGCAAGAGAGCTGCTCGGACCGTGCCAGGAAACATCCCCCGAGCAGCTGATCGAGCTGATCGAGAATCGCATCGCTGCCCGGATCGATGCGCTCGCGGCCTGGGAAGAGATCGAGCTTTCCCGCAAGAAGGCCGAGCGGGCGGTTGATGAGGAAGGGCGAATACGCCTGGAGTTGAGCGGGGCGCTGGCGAGCGTTGGTGTTGGTTCGGGTCCTGGTGAAAGCCTGGAGAGGGTCATGGCCGTGGCAGAGCTGTTCCTTGAGAGACCAATTCAAGGTGGACGCAGAGCGTACCGAGGCGCTTAAGACGGTTAGCACAAGGCTAGAGGATCTAGCCGCCAGGCGCCGAGCTGTCGAAGTCGCGGAGCGGCGTGAGGATGAATGGCAGGCCGGTATTGCCGAAGCGCTCAAGGGCACCTGGCTCGAGAGCGGCATCTCGGCGTCCGGCATGGGCGGTGTCCTTGATCAACTGGCTGAACTCTCCAAGAGCCTTCAGGACCGGGACGCCATGCAGCTCCGCATCGCGAAGATGGAGGCCGACAGGGACAATTTTCTGGTCGAGGTTTCCGCCGTTGCAGCCGAAGCGGGCGAGGCGGCCGACGACGACGAACCGGAACAGCTGGCGACCCGGCTTACCGAGCGCCTGGAGCGCGGCGAGCGCACGCGCGAGGCCAAGGCAAGTCTCGTCAATGACCTGCAGCGCCTACAGGATGCGCGTGAAATGCTCGATGCTGAGATTTCGGCACATGAGCGCCGCAAGAACGAGGTCCTGAGCGTCTTTGGCGTGGCCACGCTAGCGGACGTCGTGCAACGCGACGAACTGCTGCGCGACCGAGATCGCCTGCGCACAGCCGTGGCCGAGCTTGAAGAGCAGGCATCGTCCGAGCTCGCGGTGGAAGGGTTCGAGCAGGCGCGTTCGATATTGGATGCTGTCGATCTCGACAGTCTCGCAATCGAGAAGGCTGAGGCCGAACAACGGCTTCGCGCTTCTGACGAGGCAATACAGCACCAGCTTATTCGGCAGACGCGCGCGACCGACAAGCTGGACGCCATTGGCGGCGACAGCGCTGTTGCCCGCATAGATGCCGAACGGCGCACCGTCCTTCTCGAAATCGAGGAAAAGGCCGTCCGCTATATCGAGCTGAAATTGGGAATAATGTCGGCTGGAAATGCTCTGCGTCTCTACCGCGAGCGTCACCGCTCCGGGATGATGGAGCGCGCATCAGACGCATTCGCCCTCATGACGCGCGGCCAGTACTCAGGCCTGACAACTCAACCTGTGAAGGGTGGGGAAGTGCTCATCGCATTGCAGCGCGATGGGCGATCCAAGGTCGCCGACGCGCTGTCAAAGGGCGCGCGCTTTCAGCTCTATCTGGCCCTGAGGCTTGCCGGGTACTTCGAGTTTGCGCAGTTTCGGCCCTCCGTGCCCTTCATCGCAGACGACATCATGGAAACCTTCGACCATGTCCGTTCCGAGGAGGTCTTCAGGTTGTTTGGCGAAATGGCGAGTGCAGGACAGGTAATTTACCTGACGCATCACCAGCACCTCTGTGAGATCGCCAAGGCTGTAGTGCCGGGCGTAGCGATTCACGAACTTGGATAGCGATGGGAGATTGTGTCGTACCGCTCCACGTCGATGAGGGCTTTTTGCCCTACCAAACATTTGATGACGACGTCGAGCTCGGCAGCTACTTGGATTGTTAGTAGCAAGTTAGCCAGAGCCATGCTGGTCCGAAATATGTGGACAGTTTTCGGACACTCGAAGGTTGACATTTGTCCGAAATACGTATACATATTTCGGACATGGGTGAGACTCGATCAGACCTGAAGGCTCTAATCCAAGATCGCATGGCGGTAAGTTCACCCCGCACGGTCTGGACGCCTGCGGATTTTCTTGACCTCGGCAATCGCGATGCGGTGGATAAGGTGCTGCAGCGGATGGTCAAGGCGGCTGAACTGCGGCGGATTGATCGCGGGCTCTACGATCGACCGACATTCAACACCTTGACCCAGCAGAAAAGCCCACCAGACCCACGTGGCGTCATCGACGCCGTGGCGCGGCGCGATCAGATCCGGGTTCTCGTTGACGGCATGACCGCGGCAAATGACCTCGGCCTGACTGACGCAGTGCCAGCCCGCATTGTCGTACACGCCGACGCACGGTTGCGGCCGATTCGCCTTGGCAACCTCGACATCACCTTCCGGCCCACGTCGGCCAGCAAACTCTACTGGGCTGGGCGTCCGGCAATGCGCGTCGTCCAGGCGCTGCATTGGATGCGCGATATGCTAGGCCAAGATGAAGGGAACCAGAAACTGTTACGGCGCCTGCGCCGACTGCTGAACGATCCCGACCAAGGTGACCGCCTCCGTGCCGACTTGGCCGACGGCCTGCCAACCCTTCCCGCCTGGATGCAAGTTCTGTTGAAGCCCCTACTGCAGGAAGCCGCTGAGGTATCCCAAGGCCGGCTCCAACCGAGCGGGATTACGCCTCCGAGAATGCCGAGCCAATGAATTCTGCTTACGACCGGGTCCTGAGCGCCGACACCGAGACAAGAATGGGCTTGTTTACAACAACAGCTCAGCGTCTTAACTCCACGCCGCAGAATATCGAAAAGGACTTCTGGGTCTGCTGGACCTTGGACGCCCTGTTCAATGGCCTGCCTACCGACAGTCCAAGGCTACTCTTCAAGGGCGGCACTTCCCTTTCCAAGGGGTTCGGCCTTATCAGCCGGTTTTCCGAGGACATCGACGTTACTGTGTTTCGCGGTGATTTAGGGGAAAGGGCATCGGTCGCCGAACTTCAGAATCTCAGTCGCACCAAGCGGGAGGCGAAACTCGATGCCATCAAGGACGCCTGTACGGTCTATATCCAAGGACCGATAGCGGCGGCCTTGACTGAATTGGTAGCTGCCGCCGCAGAGCGCACGGGACTGTCGCTCGAAGACTTTCAGGTACGAGCTGACGACGATGACAAGCAGACTCTCCTGCTTTGGTATCCGACCGCAACGCCTGTTGAGACGTATGTCCGTCCGGCAGTGAAGATTGAGTCAGGCGCGAAGTCGGCACTCGACCCAAACACGCCGCAGACCATTCGACCTTATGTCGATGAAGATGCGCCAGGTCTCGATCTGAGCGTGCCCAACGTCACTACGGTCGATCCAGAGCGGACCTTTTGGGATAAGGTCGTGATCCTTCATGGTCTGCGTCGCTGGTTTGAGCGTCGGGGCGAACTGCGTGGTGACGGCCAACGGATCTCGCGCCACTACTATGACATTCATCGGCTCATGGAGTCCGAAACCGGCCGCCGGGCAATCGCGAATAGGGATCTTGGCACCGACTGCGTCGCTCATGCTCGCATGTTTTTCAACCGCAAGGACTACGACCTTGCATCGGCCGAACCGCCGACCTTCGCCTTGCTGCCACATGACGAAATGGTGACGCCCTGCGGCGAGATTATGTTGCCATGGCCGCGATGATCTTTGGGCCTGTGCCGAATTTCAACTTGGTGCTCGAAAGCGTCGGACAGTTGGAAACGCTATTGAACGCGCCAAAAGGTTGACGTTCAGCCTGCTGTATGTTCGCCATTTGTGCTCGAAAAGTCGCATAATTGGCAGTGTGGAACGCCACCGCCGAGTTTGCCTTGAGGTGACCGAGATCCAGCTCGGAGCGGTAGTGCTTGCGCAGCGTCTTCGGGTCGACGCCGATCAACCTGGCGAAGCCGAGTTCGGGAACGCCATAGCCGGCCAACGCTTCAACCTGTCGACGGTGGGCGGGATCGGCTTGGTGAGATGGTCGCGCCATCAGATTGTGTCCGCGCGGCGCTCAGCGCCTGTTGCCGCGGTTCGGGTGACCCCGGCGACGACAAACCGGACTGAAGGCTGACACAATGCTTCTGCCCGGCCTGCTGCGATGACCTCGTCGAATTCGGCTGAGGTTGGCTTGTCCGGGGCCTCGTTGCATAGCTGAGGCACTCAAACGGAACACCGCCAAACACCTCCGCCACAGATCTCGTCCATGAAAGAACGGAGAAATGGCTTGACCATCACCCGCAATTAAACGGCCGATAGACACCCGGCAATCACGGGCTCTTCGAATATATGCAGCCTTCGGCCTGCCCATCCGGGCCGCGCGAGACGGTGATGCGATCAATTCGCGGGGAATGAGGCGCCAGCTTCTCCCAGATCCATTTGGCGATGTTTTCCAAGGATGGCACCGCCAAACCGTCAATGTCGTTCAGGTATGTATGGTCCAGGATTTTTTGCACCGAACTAATTCTCGGTTCTACCTCGTAAAGATTGGCCGGCCAGCCGAACACTGCATCAGGTGAGCCCTTAAAGTGGACTCGAACCCTGAAGGTGTGGCCGTGTAACCCGGAAAATGGTTGTAGCTGGTGGGCGGCCTCGAATGTGAACTCTTTGTATGTCTCGACCATGGCGACGCTGGCAGAACGTTCCAAAATTCACTCCTTAAAATGCCGAGGGCAAAGCTTCTGACATTGTGATTGATCAGTGTCAAACGGGCTGAGCCGGCCCCTGGCTCAATGGAAAGAGGCATTAGCCCGTGATTTTTACGCGCGCAGTTAACGCGGCGTTCAAGGATCGCGACGCATTGAAAGCGGGTAGTGCAGTGAGGCAAAGGATAAAATGATGTCAAGGATTCGCGGCGCACTTGCCTTAGCTGTTGCGCTTATGCTGCTGACCATATCTCCGGGGCACGTTCAGGATCAACAGCTGTTGCCGCCAAAGGAGACGCCAATCCTGTCGATCGAGGGCAAGATCCGAGTGACTAACGCCGATGGTATGGCGCAGTTCGATCGTGGGATGCTCGAGAAGCTCGGTATGACCACGTTGACCACCACCACCCCTTGGTTTTCCGGACCGGTCGAGTTTGAGGGCGTCTCACTCAAACGGATTATGGCGCTTGTCGGAGCGCACGGCACGGAAGTAGTCGGCATAGCTCTGAACGACTACCGTACGACAATTCCTCTTAAGGATTTTGACGACTTCGATGTGTTATTGGCGCTGAAGCGCGATAAGCAATACATGCCGGTTAGCGATAAGGGGCCCCTCTTCGTAGTGTATCCTTACGACAGCGCTCCAGAATTGCATGCCCAAAAATACTATGCACGTTCGATTTGGCAACTTTCACGCCTGATTGTGCGATGAACAAGAGATAATTTATGCGTTGTTGCGGGGTCCTCCAGTGGGCGCTTTTCACCCCTTAAAGATAGGTCTCAGCACCGCGATCATTGTTCTCAGCGTTGGCGCAGTTTATCTTTCGACGCTCATTTTCGAGCGTCAGGAGATGCTCGCCAAGGTCTCGCGCTACAATGTGGCCTGGAGCGCAGGTCAGGGCGTGAACGAGTTTTTGCGGCTGCGTCAGCGCGTCAGCGAATTGGCGGCCGGTGAAGGCTCGAAGCAAGAGGCGCAGCTTCGGTTTGAAATTGTCAAGAATCGGCTTGAGCTGTTTCGCAGCGGCGAGTTTCAGCCGTTTGTGCTGGAAGCGGACGACCGGCAAAGGACGGTTGAATCACTATCCAACTTCCTCCATCGCGCCGAGATGCTGATCGAGCAGGTTGAGATTCCCGCAACTGCGAGAGCCATCCTATCAGAAATGGTCCCTCTGGAAGGAGACCTCATCGGTCTCGCCGCGGAGGCCAATAATTACGGCGGTCAACAGGTCGCGCGCGACCAACAAGAACTTCTGCAACTGCATTGGACGTTCTCTGCCCTGGCTTGGGGCCTCGTGCTCTGCACGTTTGTGCTTATTGTACTTTTGGAAAGACGGCACCGACTTCTTATCCAGGCTCAGCAAAAACTCCACGCGCTCAATGCGACATTGGTGCAAACGAGCGAGGACCTCGAGAAGGCCAATTCTGCAGCGCTCGCTGCAAATGATGAGTTGATTACGCAAAACCGTCTATTCGATACTGCACTACACAACATGTCGCAGGGGCTTTGCATGTTCGGCGAAGACCGCCGGCTTATCGTTAGCAATCGCAGGTTGGCCGCCATGTATGGTCTGTCTCCGGAATCGCTGCGGCCGGGGAGTACCCTTGAGGATATCATACGGCTCACGGTCCAGACGGGTATCTGCTCCCGGGACAACGCCGAGAATATCCATTCGGAACAACTTAGCCTGATTGCTCGAAAGAAGCGGGGTACGTTACTGCAGGAGCTGAGCGATGGTCGCGTGATTTCAATCTTGCATCAACCGATGAACAATGAAGGCTGGCTGGCTACTTACGACGATATTACCGAACGCCATCACGCTGAGGCCCAAATGGTGCACATGGCGCGCCATGACGCTCTCACTGACTTACCTAATCGAATTCTGCTTCGTGAGCGGATGGTGAGTGAGCTGGCTCGGTGCCAAAGGCATCAGCGCTCTGCCGCGGTTTTCTGCTTGGATCTCGATCATTTTAAGAACGTCAATGACACGCTCGGACATTCCATAGGCGATCGGCTACTCCGCCAGGTTGCTGCCCGCATCTCAACCCTCGTTCGCCGAGAGGACACTGTGGCTAGGCTGGGAGGCGATGAATTCGTGATCCTGCAGGTGGATGTCACACAGCCAGCGGATGTTGACCAACTTGCCCAACGTATACTCGAGGTTCTTAGCGAACCATACCAGCTCGATGGGCATCAGGTCCTTATCGGGGTGAGCGTCGGCGTAGCCGTGACGTCAGGGATTGTCGACGACCCTGACACGCTTCTGAAAAATGCCGACTTGGCGCTCTACCGGGCCAAAGAACACGGGCGTGGCACATATCGCTTTTTCGAGCCCGAGATGGATGCGCGTCTTCAGCGCCGTCGGACGATTGAACTCGATTTGCGTGCCGCCGATTTTGACCAGGAGTTCGATGTAGTATTCCAGCCGATAGTGAACATTCACACGCTGCAAGTCACCACACTTGAAGCACTGTTGCGGTGGCCGGGCTGCAGACACGGACCGGTCGAAACGGAGGAAATCATCGCCATCGCCGAAGACACGGGCTTGATCGTCAACCTGGGCGAGTGGGTGTTGGAAAAAGCCTGTCGAGCAGCTGTAAAATTGCCGGGCGAGCTCAATTTCGCCGTTAATCTATCACCAACGCAGTTCATGCGAGGCGATGTCGTCGAGATGGTCTCCAGAGTACTCGCCGCTACGGGATTTCCTGCTAATCGCCTTGAACTGGAAGTGACAGAAACGTTGTTGCTTGAGGACAGCCAACGGTCGTGCTGTGCGCTGCGGGACTTGCGTGCGCTGGGTGTCCGCATATCACTCGACGATTTTGGCACCGGTTATTCCTCGCTCGGCTATCTCAGAAAATATACCGTGGACAAGATCAAAATAGACCGTTCCTTCGTGGAGCAAATCTCCACAAATCAGGATCACATGGCGATCGTGCACGCGATTGTCAGTTTGGCCCATGCTTTGGGCATGAAGACCACGGCTGAAGGAATAGAAACTGAGGACCAGCTAGAAATTGTTCGCGCTACAGGTTGCGACGAGGTTCAGGGATATCTATTCAGCCCACCAAAATCGCTAGCTGAAATAACCGACTCCCTCGGCAATCGTAGGAGTAAAGCGGCTGTTGCGTAGCTTCTGTCAGCGCCGTGCCGTGAGGTTCTCGCCTCCGACTGGAGCCCGGAAGCCCGTTCGCTCTATGCACCTGGCTTTGGCCCGTGGGAGCTCCCTCGCCGCCATTTGGCGGCATCGGCCATACGCTCCTTTGGCGTTAGTAGGAGGGGCGCTCGGGTGTTTGGCGGTAATCTCGATCTATATCGGGCCTGGAACCGCAACAGATGGCTGCGTTGGCGGAAAAATTGAAAAAATTCGATTAGCACGGTATCTCGATGTTGATCCTAATGGCCAAGCCTGAGACACCGCCGCGCTCCCTTACAAGTTGACCCTCCTATCTGCCCACATGGCCGCGACCTTCGCCCTGCGCAGCCTAGCCGTTTCCGTGATTGCACGCTCGTCATTCTCCTCGGAGATCAGCCGCATCCGGCGCAGGCTGGTGTTATCCTGCCGCCGTCTTTAGTCGTTGTCCCTTCCCAACAAGGCGACCGGCAGCCTGGCATACGCGGGAATCTTGGCGGCAAAAGAGGCGGACCGCCGTATGAGGCGCAATGGGACGCGTCATGGGCTGAGGTTTGCAGGAGCTGCTGGCTCGGCGCTGGAGGGACTATCCCCAGCCTCGCGACCGTCAAGGAGGTCATGGACAGACTTGCCGAACTCGGTCCGGCTGCGCATCGTCCAGCCGGTCTGGCAGATCGCATCGCCAATATGGAAGAAGATCAGGCTCGCTTCTTGCGCGAGCTTGCCGTCATGGCTGCAGAACTCGGATTGGAGCGACCAGCAGACAGTGCCCTGAGACTTTGGGCACTGATGTACGCCAGAGTGGAAGAGGCCCGGACGAAAAAGGCAGAAAGGGAATCCAAGCAGCTTTCTCTCTAGGATCAGAGTCTCAAAATCCGGGACCTGGAGGCGGAAATCGCGATTTGCGAGCGACGCAAATCTGAAATGACGCAGCTGTTCGGTGTATCTTCCTTGCAGGACGTAGAAAAAAGCTGCGCATGATCGAGCAAAGGAGAGACTTGCGACGGCGTTGCAATACCATCGAACATGAAATCCGAGAGGCGCTATCAATCCAGGACATGGGCGATGTCGAAGCGATGCTTGACGCCGCGGATCGGCCGGAGCTGGAGGCCGAGCAGGTAGAACTCAGGGCCCCGGATCGAGGATCAGGATCGGCGCGTACGAGAGTTGTTTACGGCATACAGCAAAGCGTCCGACGAGGTGGAAGCCGTCGACGGCGATAGTGCCGTAGCTGCTCTTGATGAGCAAAGGCGCACCGTTCTCCTGGAAATCGAGGATAAGGCGTTCAGCTACTTCCGCCTCAGGGCCGGCATCGTCGCGGCCGAGCAGGCCTTGCACCTCTATCGCAAGCACCGCAGTTCGATGATGCTTCGCGCCTCGGCGGCTTTTCAGGTTATCAACTGGGGCGCCTATCGTGGTCTGGCGACCCAGCCCGACATGGACACCGAAGTCCTTATTGGCATCGGGGCTGATGGGAGTTCCAAGCTGGCTCAGGAAATGTCAAAGGGGACGCGCTTCCAACTGTATCTCGCGCTCAGGGTTGCCGGCTACCACGAGTTCGCCCAATCTCGAACTCCTGTTCCCTTCATCGCCGACGACATCATGAAGACGTTCGACGACTTCCGTGCCGTGAACGCCTTCCGGCTGTTCGCCGACATCGCGAAAGTGGGGCAGGTAATCTATCTGACGCATCACCAGCATCTTTGCGATATCGCCCGGCGGGTTTGCCCCAATGCGCGCATACACGAGCTGGCCGTGCCGCTCGTGCCGGAACGCTGGAGGTGCGTGAGGCGTCCCATCCCAGGGCTGTCCCTATCAAGGCCGGCCGGGCCGGCGACCAGCACCCGGCAGCCGGGCAGCGCGCCAAAAGGACCCCGCCCGTCATATGTACTGCATCCTTCGTAGTGCGTCGCAACATTTTGATGCTGCACTGCGGAACTTTGCGGTAAGGCGGGAGTTCTCTGTGCTTCTAGCAAGCGAGGGCTCGATGAGGCGCTACAAGATTCTGCCGTCGGAATCAGGGCTGTGGTCTGTGATCGATAGCCTGACAGGGCTTCCCGCCGAGAGATACGGTCGGCCGCTCACCGGGATGACCCGGTACGAGGCCGAAGAGGCTGCCTTTAACCTCAGCGAGAGCACTCCGCCATGGATGGCCTTGGTCAGACGTCGCAGACCTTAATCAAGGCTGCCGATTCCACGGATGGTCGGACGCGATGCGCCTCCCACTCCATCACACCCGTTCGCGTAACCTCTCACTTCTTCCTTCTGGATGCTTGCGTCATGGCAGGGGGCGCATGTGCTCCCCAGTTCGCCGTAGCATAAGAGCCGGACCGTCGCGGTGCGCCACCAGATGGTTGGCGACCGTCGCCGGAACCGTCGCCCGTTCTCTTGCCGATGAAGTGCGGGGTGCCCGACACCGAAATGGCGCGCGAGCTCCCGAACCTTCTGCCGATCCTGACACGGGCGATCGACTGGAACCTATCGAGCATCAGTATGACGAGTTGATCAAATATGCGGCGGCCCTGCAGCACCGCACGGCCGATGCGGAATCGATCCTGCGCCGCTTTGCGCGGGCGAGCGTGCAGCGCCCGAGCTACAAGGCGCTGGCCCAACTCGGCAAGGCAATCAAGACCATTTTTCTCACCGCTATCTCGGCTCGGAAGCCTTCCGGCGCGAAATCCACGAAGTGTCGCTTGGCAGTTAATAGTGAGAACGCAGTCGTTCGGTCAGGTTTGGCAGTTGATTGCGAGAGTGGCGTAGCTCGGATTCTCCATTTTAACTGCAATCGGATCAGTGTGAAGGTCATGAACCCTTTTAATTTTATAAACCGGAATTCCGCTTGCAGTGGTGCTGAACTCCCTGGCGAGGCGACCGGCATCTTCGTGCTGGAGGAGAATATCGGACCGGTGCGTTGCGCGGTGAGCAAGCACGACGGCCCGACCTTCGACGAGTTCGATCTGGCGAAACTGCCGCTCTTTCGCAACGTGGTCGATCTTCAGCGACAGCCTAGCGACCCCGGCTCCTAAACGCCGTCATGGAGTAGCTCCTGCACTCGTTCGACCGAAATGTCCGATGCAAAGATCAGGTCGTGAGGGAATGTCCCTTCCCCGCAGATGATCGGCAGTCGCTCGATCGCGCGACGCGCGGGATCGGCTTCTTCCGTGAACCAGCAGGTCGATATCAGAAGTAAAAAGGTTGCGGCGGTTACCGCGAACCCATGGCTGGCGCAGCAAGCGCTCTTTTCAGCAAGCGCCCTGGTCGGGAGCCAGTGAGGATGAAATTCGGCTCGGGTGCGACGATTACATGCTCGAGGTTCCATTCGGTCTTCCCGAGCGTGTCTATAGCGACCTTTTTGTGTCCGAAACTGAACAAGAATGTCGGAGCCCCACCCGCTGGCCGTTACAGCCAGGCACCGGCTGGCGAGCAAGCGGTGGAACGAAACGGAGCGCAAATCCGGCACGCAAATTGCTTTGATCTCGTAAGTGAGACGTCGGCAGGGCGTCGTGGAGGACCGAGAAATCAACCAGGAGCGTGCTCGATGCCCGCAATGAGACGGCCAGAACAGGACGATGAACCCAGCCACACGTGGGGAGCTGGACCGCTATAGCCAGCCGCGGCGCCTCCTCGTAGATCGCGCCTCCTTCAGCCAAGCCGTCCACCAGCACTACGAGGGCCACCCTATGCAGCTCTCGAACGTGGCCACAGCGCGCATGTACATTCAAGTGCGCCCCTCAGCCTTGCGTGGTCCGCTCGAAGCGCGCCAGGAACGCATTGTGTGTGGACGAGGAACGTGCGCTTGGCAGTTCAGGGGGCGAGCGCTCTCGCACTCCTCCGATGCGCCGCACCCATTCTTCTGATCAGCCGGTTTGACCCGCCATGTCGCCTTTGCATTTCATCTATCGTCCCTTTGAGACGCTTATCCGCCCGCTGGATATCCCCTACGCGCCTTTGCCGGCAACAGGTCCGTTTGCGCTGCTTCTGCATTTCGCACGCATGTTCCGTGGCGTGCTGGCGGCCATCGCCGTCTTCATGATGGCGGTCGAGGGAATCAACCTCGCGGTGATCTGGGGCATGTATATCATTGTGGACGGGGTGAGCACGAACGGTGCGGCGGTTTTCCTTGAGGAAGCTTGGCCTATGCTCACGTTCCTCGGCCTGCTGATGTTCCCCGTGCAACCGCTGCTGATGTTCATCGCCAAGACATTGGGTTCCCAGGCAGTGTCCGTATGCATGCCCGCGGCTATGCAATGGCATGGCTACAAGGCGGTCGAACGTCAGGACCTTGCATTCTTCCACGATCTCTTCGCCGGCCAGGTGGCGTCGCGCATTTCGCAACTCGCCGCCGCCGTGCAGCAGCAGATCGTCGTAGCGTCTTCCAGCATACCGTATTTTCTCGTGCAGTTTCTCGGTTCGCTTTTGCTGCTTGCCACGCTGTCCTGGCCGCTGGCCCTTCCGGTATTTTTTTGGATCATGGCGAACGTCGCAGTCGCGGTTGTGGCAGTGCCATATTTTGCCGTGCGGTCCCGCCACTCTGCCCGCGCGCGCAGCCTCGTCGTCGGCGCCATGACCGACCTCTACAGCAACATCCACGTGGTCAAGCTGTTTGCGGCCGAAGACAGCGAGGCGGACGCAATGCGCACCATCATGGGAGATGCCATCGAGACGCAACAGCTTGAACGGCGCATCCACTTAACAACCGACACCAGCGTCGTCCTGCTGAACGTCCTTCTTTCGCTGACCAACATCGCCGTCGGGCTCTGGGGACTCGTGGCCGGTTTTGTCACCACCGGCCAATTTGTTGCTTCAATCGCACTCGTTCAGCGGCTCAACGCCAACTCCCTGGCCTTTCTCCAGCTAGGACAGCAGATATTCCAGGCTGTGGGCACGATACGCGACGCGATGCCGGTCATCACCACGCCTTCAACGGTAACCGATGTCTCCGGAGCCAGGCCGCTGGCCGTTGTCGCCGGCACGGTCGAGTTCAGGGATATCCGGTTCGAATACCGGCAAGGAAAAGGGGTAATCGAGAATCTATCGCTCAGGGTCCGCGCCGGCGAGAAGGTCGGGCTCGTCGGCATGTCGGGGTCCGGCAAGTCAACGCTTGTCAGCCTGCTTCTGCGGTTCTTCGACGTAAACGATGGCGCAATCGTCGTCGACGGCCAGGATATCCGTTCGGTGACGCAGGCAAGCCTGCGTCAGAATATCGGGGTCGTGACCCAGGATGTCTCGTTGCTCCATCGCTCTGTCGGGGACAATATCCGTTACGGCCGGCCGGATGCCTCGCCGGAGGAGGTCGAACGCGCCGCAATGCTGGCCGATGCGGACGGTTTCGTGGCCGATCTCAAGGACAGCGAAAACCGCACCGGCTACGATGCTTTCGTCGGTGACCGCGGGGTGAAGCTTTCTGGCGGCCAGCGTCAGCGGGTCGCCATCGCTCGGGTGCTGCTTAAGGACGCGCCAATCCTCCTTCTAGACGAGGCGACTTCTGCCCTGGACAGTGAAGCCGAGGCGGCGGTCCAAGAAAAACTCGAGCTTATAATGGAGGGCAAGACGGTGATCGCCATTGCCCACCGCCTGTCGACGATTGCCAGCATGGACAGGATCGTCGTGCTGGACAAAGGGCGCATCGTTGAGGAGGGCTCCCCCTCGGAGCTACTCAAACGCGACGGCCTGTATGCCCGCCTGTGGCGGCGGCAGACCGGCGGCCACATTGCCGACAGTTCCGAGGAGAGATAAGCCGACTGGAAGATCGTTCGTCACGGCTCCGCGCTGCTCGCAATGCTTGGCTGTTGTCGTAGAGAGCGGGCATGTTCGCGTTAGACAAATCTCGGCTTTCGCCGCCTCCGTCGCAAATGTGTGGGAATGGGCGACGAGATGCCACAAGAGCTCTTCGGTTCTATCGCGAGAAGCTGACCGCCCGCCGCCGTGCCGATGCTGGTACTGCCGAGTCTTAAGCAGTAGTGATCGCTCGACTTCGTCTCCGACCGTTCCACACTGTCGTCGACGATTGGACGCGGGACACAAAGCGTGTTGCTGAGGCGGTGCCCGAACGTGCAAGGACACAGAAGCTTACGATACGAGGGGTGAGCCGAGTCGAAAAACGCATTGGAAACTCCGTCTGGTGCAATCCGGACCGGGTCACAAGGCGTGGTACAAGAGTTGGGTGGCGCAACACCGCTGGTTAATTGCGCCGGTGCTATCGCGGCCTCTGGTCCGCAACGGCGCGGGCAACACGCCGAGGAGCAGGGGCGCATGGCAGATTGCCCCAGCCGGCTCGACGTCGCCATGCTCGACGAGCTTCGGGAATTGGGGTCAGCGAACGCATGACCGGCAAGGCCGGGGGGTGGCTCGTTTGCCGACGCCGCTGCAATTGGCCCCGCAACGCGGTCGCGAGCCGGAATTCAACCAGGCCGTTCGCCCTAAAACTGATCCAGCTCAAGGCAGCCCACCGCTACCCATGTAGAACGGGCAACGAGCGCGGTGCGCACCAGACAAAGGGCAATGACCAAAGCCGTCCTCGACATCGCATCGGAGTTCAACGTCTTTGCACCAATGCCCAGGAATGGTCGACGCGACAAACAACTCCCCGCGTACAGGCGCTGAGAGCCGCCGACGTTTAACGGAAAATCACAAACGGGCTATCCCGATCCCTGGGGGGCCAAGGAGGCCGCCCCATGAATCGCTGCACCTCATCAGTTGCAATTCTTGCTTTCGCCACCGTCTGCACATTGTCTGCCGTGGCTACGGCGGCGGATCGGACCATCTATGCAGCGCCCGACAAGAGCCTCGTGTTTCTTAGTGGCGTCGGCTACACGTGGCTCAAGGCCGACGAGCTTGTCTACGACAGGGGCAGATCACAATGGGCACGAACAATCCGCCGCTTTCGCCCGAGGACGTCGAACGCTTCGGGCCTGATCCCCTTACCAGCTTCCGCACCAATCTGGCGTCGGTTGAAGAGCGCATCACGCTTGCTTGCGCAAGGGCCGGGCGCGACCGTGCCTCCGTGCGGTTGCTGCCGATCACCAAGACGGTGCCGGCCCATATCCTGCGATATGCCTTCGACGTCGGCATCAGCACCTTCGGCGAGAACAAGATCCAGGAGGCAATGACAAAGTGCGAGGCGCTTCACGATCTCGCCATCGACTGGAGCATCGTCGGACATCTGCAGACCAACAAGGCCAAATATCTGACCCGCTTCGCGCGTGAGTTTCATGCGCTCGACAGCCTGCGGCTCGCCGACCTTCTGAACACGAGGCTGGAGCGCGAAGATCGCTTCCTCGACGTCTATGTGCAGGTCAACACGTCTGGCGAGGACAGCAAGTTCGGCCTCCATCCGAACGCACTGCTGCCCTTCGTGGAGACCTTCGATCAGGTTCCCCGTCTCCGGCCATGCGGGTTGATGACACTTGCGCTGTTTTCCTCCGACATGGCCAAGGTGCGGCCTTGCTTCATTCTGCTGCGCCGGCTGCGGGACAAAGCCGTGAAGCACAACGCCGCGCTCACCGGGCTCTCCATGGGTATGACCGGAGACTTCGAGGAAGCCATCGAGGAAGGCGCCACTGTCGTGCGCGTCGGTCAGGCCATCTTCGGCAAGCGGCCGACGCCTGACGGCCACTACTGGCCGGGTTTCGTCCCCACCGATCGAGGAATTGAACCATGATTTTTCGCGAACGGCCTGTCTGCTTTTCCGATCACCCCCGCCGATCGTTCCGGCCGGGTCGACGTTGACGCGCTACGGAAACTGGTCAGCCGGCTGATCGCGGCTGAGGTCGATTCCATCGGCCTGCTCGGCAGCACCGGCATTTATATGTCACTAATGCTTTCGCCAATCATCAATGTTGCAGAGATGGGCGCAGCGGCGAAGCTGCCAATCTCCCTCCTTGCGGGGGAGATGGCCGGCAGGCCAGGGCGAAACATTCCAGATACGCTGTTGAAGCATATCTCGCCGCTGAGTTGGGAACATATCAACCTGACAGGCATCTACATCTGGGACACCGAGCATCAGATGCCCGAAGGCTTTCGAACCCTTAGGCTACCGACCCCAACCCGGCGAGCCGCATGAGTTTCACGATCCGTTCGGGCTTAGCGCAAGATTTTGTACAGCTCTTGTCCTCACCCCAGATTGTGAGCTAAGGACACCTTTCGTCCTGACAATCATGGTATCCTGCAAAGAAGATGCGGAGTGGCAAGCGGCCAGTCACTCGGACACTGGCTGCCTGTGGGAATGTCCACGAGGCGACACTTGGGTGAATCATATATGGGCACGTCGAGTAAGATGACGAGACGATATTTCGGAACGGACGGGATCCGGGGAGGGGCCAACAAATTTCCGATGACCGCCGAGGTTGCGATGAAGGTCGGCATGGCTGCCGGCCTGTCGTTCCAGCGCGGCCACCATCGCCATCGCGTCGTGCTCGGCAAGGATACGCGGCTGTCGGGCTATATGATCGAGAACGCGCTGGTCGCGGGCTTCTGTGCCGCCGGCATGGATGTGTTCCTGCTGGGGCCGATTCCGACGCCGGCGGTCGCCATGCTGGCGCGGTCGCTGCGCGCCGATATCGGCGTGATGATCTCGGCCTCGCACAATCCCTATTACGATAACGGCATCAAGCTGTTCGGCCCCGACGGCTACAAGCTGTCGGACGAGATCGAGATGCGCATCGAGGCGCAGCTCGACCAGGATGTCGACATTTCGCTGGCCGACGCGGATGGGCTCGGGCGCGCCAAGCGCGTGGACGGCGTGCACGACCGCTATATCGAATTCGCCAAACGCACTCTGCCGCGGTCCATGTCGCTGGCGGGCCTGCGCATCGTGGTCGATTGCGCCAACGGCGCCGCCTACAAGGTGGCGCCGGCAGCGCTTTGGGAACTCGGCGCCGAGGTCATCACCATCAACAACGAGCCGAACGGCTTCAACATCAACGAGGAATGCGGTTCGACGCACCCGGTGGGCCTTTCCAAGAAGGTTCATGAAGTGCGCGCCGACATCGGCATAGCGCTCGATGGCGACGCCGACCGCATGGTCATCGTCGACGAGAACGGCGCTGTCGTCGACGGCGACCAGATCATGGCGCTGATCGCCGAATCCTGGCATCAGAGCGGCCGCCTGGCAGGCGGCGGCGTCGTCGCCACCGTCATGTCCAATCTCGGCCTCGAACGCTTCCTCGGTGAAGCCGGCCTGCAACTTCACCGAACCCAGGTCGGCGACCGTTACGTGGTCGAGCACATGCGCGCGCATGGGCTGAATGTCGGCGGCGAGCAGTCCGGCCATATCGTGCTGTCTGATTTCTCCACCACCGGCGACGGGCTGGTCTCGGCGCTGCAGGTGCTGGCCTGCGTCAAGCGCCAGAACAAGCCGGTCAGCGAGATCTGCAAAAAGTTCGAGCCGGTGCCGCAGCTCATGAAGAATGTGCGCTTTTCCGGCGGCGAGCCCCTGGAGACAGCACCCGTCAAGGCCGCGATCGAGGATGCCCGCAACCGGCTCGGCAAGTCCGGCCGCCTAGTGATCCGGCCTTCCGGCACCGAGCCCCTGATTCGGGTTATGGCCGAGGGCAACGACCAGAAGCTGGTCGAGACGGTGGTGAACGACATCGTCGGCGTCATGGCCGAGATCAAGACCGCTGCCTAGACGTGCGGCGCTTGATGCGCCGATGGTCCTGCTCGATCCGATTGTTGAGGTACTTGCTCTTGCGGATGCGGATCGGCTTCAGCGCTCGTCGCGATCGATTCCGCAGACGGTGTTCGGCGTCGCAGGAAATGATCGCCTCATGATTGGCCGGGCTGCCGTCGATGACGATGCGATCCGGTCTGCCGTGGCGCTCCAGGGGCCTTCCGGAAGAAGCGCTTGGCTGCCGGCAGGTCGCGGTGTTCGCTGAAGAAAAACTCGGACCATGTCGCCGACGCCGTCGACGGCACGATAGATCCATTGGCAGCGTACCTTGATGTATGTCTCGTCCATGTGCCACTTGCCGGTGACGGCGCGCTTGCGCCCGTTGAAGCGCTCCAGAAGCAGGGGCGAGAAGTGGACGACCCAGCGGTGCACAGTCGAATGGTCGACGTTCAGGCCGCGTTCGGCCATCATCTCCTCCGGACGCGCAGGCCGAGATTGTAGGCCAGATACCAGCGCACGCACAGCAAGATCACTGATCGGTCGAAATGACACCCTTTGAACATAACAAGCGGGCTCCCCGAAAAAGAGAGGGCTTCGTCCCAGATATGGCTGCCATTCCGTTTGCGACAGAAACACCGAGCCTCCGTCATTCAGTTCCGCCAGTTCAGCGGAAGGCCAACGCTTTCACGCTCGCCGGAGCGCCTCGTTGAGAGCGATGCGGGTGAGCCAGGTAATTGAGCATGTTTTATCCTAGCGTTCAGAAATGAGCCAGTTCAGGCGCTATAGATTCCAATAGGGCAGCCAACTCAGGTTCATCGACCAGGAGTGCTGCTTGATCCGGCTTAAGCCAGGCCCGTCTTCTATACTTCTGCTCCTTCCATTCATCCAGCTCCTGCTGCACATAAAGCGGGTATACTTCAACACTTACCGGGACAAACGTGTCCTTCAATCGCTTCCAATAATGGAAGCTGCCAACGGATTGCTCATGCAAAGTACCCACTACGCCGGCTTCCTCACCCGCCTCTTGAGCTGCAGCCTCGCAGTCTTGTCGACCCTTCATCGGCCACCCCTTGGGCAAGATGAAGCGGCCTGTTTGCCGAGACGTTAGCAGCAAGATTTCATCGTCTCCGTCTGCAGTACGGCGATAAGGCAATGCGGCAACCTGTGCGATGGGCGTACCACGGCGCGCTCGCTTCTCCAGCTTCTTATTCTTCAACCAGCCATCCATTTCGCTAAAACCTTAGCCCGTTTTGTCGGTAGCGGGCTAAATTTTGGCGATAGCCACAGCTGGGTTCTTGGACGACTCCGACGTCGTCTTTGCACGCAAAACTGCCAATCTTCAATCAAGGCGTGAAGGATCTTCGTTCAGTCAATTTCGTTTGAGTCAATCGTACTGCTTGCCGTGAATGGCAGCTATAAGGCAGCGAAATATGAAGGGCAACTCAGGGTCACGATTTGCCCTTGAAGTTCCCCAGATCGAGAGTTCGCAAAGCGTTTCCGTTTCGCCCGTGCAACGGCCACGCCGCCTGTATAGCGCAGGCATTGGGTCTCGGCCGATCGACTGTCTATCGGGAAATGAGGCGACTGGGCATCAGTCGACCGGCGTAGCGAGCATTTCCGACGTGGCCCTTGGCGTTTGCCTCCGACAGGCGCTCGCTTACCTGAGGCGCCATACGATGCCCGTGGATATCCCATCAGGCCTTCAGGTGACGGAAGAACCTTTGGGCAATCGACCAACTCTGCCAGATCGATTGTTTGTGTGGCCGCAACTCATCGACGACGTCGCGCCAGTGGCCGCCGCGCGCCTCGGCCGAGCGGACGAGTTGGCGCCGACGTTGTAGTGGCGATCCGCGTCGTCATGGCCGGCAATCCAGGTCGAACAAGGCTTTGTCGCAAACCTCCTACAACCCGCTACGTTGCAGGAGTTAGTGGCTAAAACCGAGACGAGCTGAGATGGACACTAGGGTGGGACACTACCAAACACGGAGTTTGATATGACGACGGGAGTGTTTGCGATGGTGTTTGGCGCGGCTGTTTTGCATCCGGCATGGAACGTCTTGGTCAAGGTGAATGCCGACAGGCTAGTCATGATAGCAGTCATGATGATGAGCCAGGTTGCCGTCGGTATGGTGGTTGTCCCATTTGTGGCGTTCCCGACGCAAGAAAGCTGGCCATATATTTGGGCTTCATGTGTGCTTAATACTGCCTACTGCGTATTTCTGATCAATGCATATCGTTATGGAGGTCTGAGCCACGTTTACCCCATTTCTCGGGGTTGCTCACCGCTGGTCGTAGCGTTCATCTCCGTCGCGATCGTGGGTGAAACACTGACCATGCAGGCTGGCTTTTCGGTTCTTGTTATCGCACTGGGTATCATGAGCCTAACTCTGACGCGTGGCGCGGGAGGCTTCCGGGAACCAAAAGCAATGCTGTATACGGTGGGCACGGGC
The DNA here is from genome assembly GCF_935825525.1 of Mesorhizobium escarrei. Lineage (GTDB taxonomy): Bacteria > Pseudomonadota > Alphaproteobacteria > Rhizobiales > Rhizobiaceae > Mesorhizobium > Mesorhizobium escarrei. The sequence continues at coordinate 9,046 of NZ_CAKXZT010000126.1, read as the reverse complement.
GTATTTATCGCCGGATATACGGTCGTAGATGGTTTAGGCGCCCGTCTTGCCGAAAGCGCAGAAAGCTACACTTTCTGGTCTCACCTCTATACGCCAACAGAGAAATCATGCCCCCGAGCACTCCGACCTTCCAGCATTTCTGCAGCGAGACCCGAACCTGCCCACTTCGCAGATACAACGCCACCAAGGTTATCGGAATACCGTTGCCCGTGCTTCCGAGCAGCCCGATGGAGTCTGCTCCCGCGTGGTGAATGCGCTCGAGAAAACGAGCCAGTGCCTCGGTGTCGACATGCCCTTCCGTATCGGTTGGCGTGAGGGGGAACGCCGACAGGCCACGAAACAAAGTCATCATCTATCTTTTCGAAACTACATACGCCACGCCCATGATGCGCATGTTGCTGGGGCCCGGGCTTCCCGCGGCAATGACATATGCAGCAAAGACAATGAGCAACAGATGGAGATCGACATTCATTCTCGGAGCCCTTGAAATTCTCATTCAAATCAATAAATGCGACCGACCGGAAACGTCATTTGGTGATGGCGATAGCTTGGCTGACGATCCTGTAGCCCGGCATCAACGCGTTCAGCCCTTCGACCAGGGCATCCGTCGCCTCCGGCAGCGCTTCGTCGGGCATGGTTACCAACGCCCTAAATCCCGATGCAATATTCTGAATTCGACCATCGATGATGGGACCCTCAAACATCCAGGCAACTCCATCAATTCAAGCGCAAGCAATCCATGAGCCGCGCGACCAGTGACGATCGCTTCCTTGACTACAAGCTAACATTGCAGTTGGCTGGCCCAAATTAAACTGCCACTTTTGGAGATTTTCATTGGTCCAGTATAAGGAGGGTTCTCGCAGGACGGGAGCGACGCGTCGAATTTATCAATCCTTGGTCAAGCAGATCGAGGCGTGAGGACGGTGTCGGTGACGCTCTACCTTCAAGTCGCTCGCTTGCGGAAGAACTGGGTGTTTCGAGGAGACTGTGACCGCCGCATTCGACCAACTCATTTCGGAGGGCTATGTCTGGGCAGCAGGGACGGAAAGCGTCGGTTGTGGCCGCAGGGCGGCCGAGCCAGGTCACCCCGGCCGACGGTTCGGCGATGGCCACGCGCCAACTCTCAGCCTATGCAGCTCGTCCGATGGCTCTGCCGTCGAACAGCACCGCCGGGAGGCCGCCGCTTAAGTTCGATTTCTGCCACGGGGATGTCGCGTCAGCGACTTCCAACGGCCCCCTGGCGAAAGGCGATGAACACCGCCTTACTCACGCATCGCGACAGATTGGGACGATGGCCCGGCAGCAAGCCATAATGGTGTTGGCGTAACGCTTTTAGGTTGAATGCCCGATGCGAAGGTAGCTCAGGCGGTCGCCTTTTGCGGCCGGCTGAACGTATTTTCCGGGCGCGGCAAACCGAAATGATCTCTCAGCGTTGCCCCGTCATAGTCGTGCCGGAAAAGTCCGCGCTTGCGCAAGATCGGTACCACCTCTTCGGCGAATATAGCGAACCCGCCTTGCAGATAGGGTGGCATGATATTGAAGCCGTCCGCGGCACCATTGTCGAACCATTCCTGGATCTTGTCGGCAATCTGTTCGGGCGTCCCGGCCTGGACCCAATGGCCGCGCGCCCCGGCGAGGCGGTGGAGCAACTGGCGGATAGTTGGATTTTCGCGCTCGATGATGTCGAGGACGACGTGGAAGCGGCTGCTCGCACCGCGCTCGCCCTCTACGTGGGTAAGCTCACGCGGAAATGGCCCGTCCAGATCGTAGCTGGAAAGGTCGGCGTCTACGATGCGGCGTAGCTGGTGAAGAGAATATTCCGGCTGCGTCAGCTCATTGAACTCGTCATGCAGCGCGCGGGCTTCCGCCTCGGTGGAACCGATGAAGGGGCTGATGCCGGGCAAGACCTTGACGTGGTCAGGGTTGCGGCCAACCGACTTCACGCGCGCTTTGATGTCAGCGTAAAATTCCTGCGCGTTGCCGAGTGTCTGATGGGCTGTGAATATCGCCTCGGCATAGCGGCTTGCGAATGACCGTCCGTCTTGCGACGAACCTGCCTGGACGTAGACCGGACGCCCCTGCGGCGAGCGCGGAAGCGTGAGCGGTCCCTTCACCCGATGGTATTTGCCGATGTGGTTGATTGGGTGGATCTTGTCGGTGTCGGCAAAGATTCCGGACTCCCTGTCCGAGACGAGCGCGTCGTCCTCCCAACTGTCCCAGAGCTTCGTCACCACATCAACGAACTCGCCGGCGCGCTCGTAACGATCGGCGTGGGTTGGATGTCGGTCAAAGCCGAAATTCAAAGCTGCGGACGCATCGCCCGTCGTGACGATGTTCCAGCCGGCGCGCCCGCCGCTCAAATGATCGAAAGAAGCAAACAGCCGGGCCAGGTTGTAGGGTTCGTTGTAGGTGGTCGAAGCCGTGGCGATGAAGCCGATGCGTTCCGTCACAGCAGCGAGAGCCGAAATCCATGTCAGCGGCTCCAGTCTGAAGCGGCTTGCGTAGCGAATGTTGTCGGCAAGCGCGGGCCCATCGGCAAAGAACAGCGCGTCGAATTTGCTCGCCTCGGCCTTTTTCGCCAGTTCCTGATAATAGGAGATATCGAGCACTCTCTCAGGGGCGGAATCCTTGTAGCGCCAGCCGGCTTCATGATGGCCGCCAGGATAGATGAAAAGGTTGAGATTCAATTGTCGTTTTTCGGCGGGCATAGTTCGTCTTCCTGGGCTGGTGATGCTGAGCGACAGGTCTTGGGGGGCCGTTCAGACGGGCAACACAGGCTTTGTCTCGACGCCGAGATGACGCAGAAGTTGGGAGCGGATCTCGCCGAACCGGCGATCGCCGTGATCGCGTGGCGTGGGGATATCGATCGCGATGTCGGCGGCGATCGCGCCGTTGTCGAGCACCAAAACCCGGTCCGCCAGCGTTACGGCTTCGTCCACATCATGGGTAACCAGCAGCACGGCCGGCTGGTGACGGGCGCAGAGCTGGCGCAGCAGATCGTGCATGCGGCGGCGGGTCAGCGCGTCGAGCGCGCCAAACGGCTCGTCCGCTAGCAGCAGCTCAGGATCACGAACCAGCGAGCGCGCCAATGCCACCCGCTGCTGCTCGCCACCAGAGAGTTCGACCGGCCACGCGTTCTCGCGGCCGCTCAGGCCAACCTCTTCGAGAGCTACCCGTCCGCGTTCGGCGGCTTCCGGCAGGTCGAGGCCAAGAACCACATTCTCCAGCACTCGTTTCCATGGCAACAGCCGGGCATCCTGGAACACCACCGATTTCTTGTCGGGTGTTTCGAGTCGGCCGGAGCCGGAGACTTTGTCGTCGAGATCGGCGAGCGCGCGCAACAATGTACTCTTGCCCGACCCGCTACGGCCGAGAAGGGCGACGAACTCCCCCTTCTCGATGTCGAGGCTGAGGCCGTCGAGGATGGTTCGCGGCCCGAAACTTCTCACAAGGCTCTCGACCCGCACCACCGGCGCGCCGCTCAATCCGCCAAGGTGCGACGCCATGACAGGGACCTTTCCTGGAAGAAGCGGACGATGCCGTCGGAGGCTAGACCGAGCGATGCGTAGACGACGAGGCCGACGATGATGATGTCGGTCTGGCCGTAGTTGCGTGCGAGATCGATCATGTAGCCGATGCCGCTGGTGGCATTGACCTGTTCCACCACCACCAGAGACAGCCAGGCATAGGTCACCGCAAAACGCAGGCCAAGGAAGAACCCTGGAAGGGCGCCGGGCAGGATGACCTGGCGGATGAATTCGCCGTAGCCCATTCGCAAGGTCTGGGCCAGTTCGACATAACGGCTGTCTATGCTGCGCAAGCTGCTGTGGGTCTGGATATAGATTGGGATCAGGACAGCCAGCGCGATGGTCGTTACTTTCATGCCCTCGCCGATGCCGAACCACAGCATCAGCAGCGGGATCAGAGCGAGCGTCGGTATCGCCCGCTTGATCTGAACAGGGCCGTCGATGATGGCCTCACCAAGCCGCGACAAACCTGAAATGAGAGCAAGGATGGTCCCGATCAGGATTCCGAACACCAGCCCCTGTGCTGCCCGCCAGGTAGACGTCATCAAATGATGCTGAAGCTTCCCTTCGGCGATGAGATCGATGGCGGTGCCGACAACCGACCAAGGCGCCGGCAGCGTTCTTGGATCGATCAGGCCGGCGATACTGCCGATGGACCAGATCACAAGAAGAAGTACAGGCCCAATCAGCGCGCCAAACGGGATCGTTCGCCCAAGCGCGAGTCGCCTCGTCCCGGTCTTGCGGGGCTCCACGGCTGGCGGGATCAACAACCTTTCATCCGATGCGGCAGGAAAGGCGGCGGCAACTGCGGCGGTGTTGGAGAATGCGTTCATCGGTGTCGTCTCCGGTCTCGGAAAGGAGGCGTCAGGAAGCGTTCAGCGCGTTTGTGGCGATCGCCTCGAAGCGCCTGTCGAACAGGTCCTCGGCCTTGATCGCGGGCTTGTTCAACTCCTTGGCCAGGAGATCGATCGTCGCCTGCTGGCGCACGATCACGTCGTTCCAGTCGGAGGGGATGTCGAACCGACCATCAGCGTCGACCAGATACTGGCCATCTTCTGTGTTGAGGCCCTGGGTGGCGACGTAGTATCCCTCGATCCACTCCTTGGGATGCTCTTCCACCCAACGGGCGGCTAGCGCCCAGTAGCGCACATATTCGCCGAGAGCGGCTGCTTTGGCCGGGTCGTCAAGCACGGCTTGTGGGGCATAGAGATGGGCTGGATCATCGCGCAAGCCGTGCGGGATGGTGGCAGCGCCGTTGGCGCCATACTGGCGGAGATAGCGCTTGATGAGGACGCCCGAGATCGGCGCGACGTCGACTTGCTTGCCGGCAAGTGCCACCGGATAGGCATCGCCTTTGCTGGGCAGTTCGATGAGATCTACATCCTCCTTTTCCAGGCTGGCGGCCTGCAGGATCCTCAACACCAGCGCGCCTTGTGCCTGACCGGGGCTGAAAGCAATCCGTTTGCCGCGCAAATCCGCGAGTGTCTTGACCTCGACTCCCGGTGCAATGCCGAGTTGATAAATCGGGTGCGCAACCGGTTCCTTGCGGAACTTCGCGGCAATGATCTTGACCTTGAGCCCCGTCCAGGTCGCGTGGATGGGTGGAATGTCGGCAACGGATCCGACGTCCAATGCGTTGGCGCGAAAAGCTTCGATTGTCTGTGGACCGCCGCTGATATTGGCCCATTCGACCTCAAACGGCAGTTGATCGATCAGCCCCGATAATTCCAGGGCCCTTTGCGTCTCGGGATCGCCGATACGAAGCACAATGCCCGCCGGGATTTTGGTCGGCAGTTTGCCAGCGTCCGGGCTACCCGCGTGGGCAATGAGGGGGGAGAAAGAAGCGACCAAGCCTACCGCGAACGCGGTCACGAACCCACCAAACCTCCTTCTTGAAAATCTCTTCACAGCTAACACCATCGTCTTGCTCCAGTTTTGGGAAGGCTCCGAATTTCGCTGCTAGTATGTCCAGCGATTTGGTAGACTATAAAGTATGAGGTGCTGTTCTTTGCCACCCAAAGGAAACGCTGTTCGCCTCGAATGCTCATTCGGAGCACGCGCCGCCCAACAACAGGCGGCTTAGGGCGCTGCAGAGCAGGTCGCGTTCTGACCGGCGCCAACTCACGTCGTCGCCAAAAGCGGTTCCTGATGCCCTATGCGCCTTGCCAGCGAGTTCGGCTTGGAACAGGACCAGCGTGAAGCTGCTAGCAGAAAAATCGCTTCGGCTCCGGTCGTGGAAGGACAGGCACTATGGCCTGCGATGATTACCGGCCGATAGGAACGGCCGGGCTCGTAAGGACCGGAAGAGCTGCTGTTTCCTTTTTGGGGGTTTCTCTGAAAAGTCTTCAGCCTAAACCTCATTATTGTGGTCCAGCCGTCGTATTTTCTAAGGCCAATGCACGGTAGAGTCATAGCACTTTGCCGCCTGCGCGGCAGAGAAGGCTATGGCAAAGCCGGAACCACAGTAAGACGGCGTAGACCGTCAGGCTCTTCAAAAAACTATTCAGAGGGGATCGTCATCATTGATCCGGCGACTGGGAGGCTCGGCCGGTTGAAAAGAGGACGTTGGCAATGGGACGGCCACGAGATAGCTGGGGTGATCCACGCCACGCACTTGCACGGATCACCTGCCAAAAATGGCGGACCGGTCCCGGAATCGAGCCGCCGTCGCGGGTTTTTCGCGGCCGTAGCGGCCTCGCTGTCTGCTGTGCGCTTGGCGAAGCGCGCAGCAGATGAGAACCTGCGTGGGTCCCGCGGGCGCTGATGGTGCAGCCCGAGATACGGCTGCTCGACGAGCCGCGAGGGGCTCTCGAGGCCATGACCATGATTTCCATACAGGAAGAGCTGGCGCATCTGAGCGAGAAAACGTCATCATGGAAAGGCGTGTCAGCCGGCGCGGGCGTTTCGCGCCTCCAGCGCGGCATTCATCCCTGTGAGTCAGGCTTGTTTATATAGCGAAACTTCGACAAAAAGTCGCTCCGACTCGGATCGGGAGAAGGGAGCAGATATGGTCTTTCGATTGAAAGAGCGACTTGGCAAGAAACTTGAGGAAGAAGTGCAATTCTTCAAATGTTGGCAGAAGGATAAGAAAGGTGTGGGCGCACTCATGCCCACGTCGATCCATGCGGCGCGCCGCATGGCCAGTGTGGTCAACCCGCATTCTGGATTGCCGGTTTTGGAGATTGGTGCCGGGACTGGTGTCATCACCAGGGCCATCCTGGAAAGAGGCATCAAACCGCATCGGTTGACTTCGGTCGAATATTCCAAGGATTTCTATGACGGCCTGGTGCGACGCTTTCCGGGAGTGGATTTCCGCTTGGGCAATGCGTTTGCCTTGGAAGAAATTCTGGGGGAGCGCCGGGAAAAGTTCGATTGTGTCATAAGCGCAGTGCCGATGTTGAGCTTTCCGATGCAACAGCGCCTCACACTACTCGAGGATTTGCTTGCACGAATCCCCGCCGGGCGACCTGTGATCCAAATCACCTACGGTCTTCTGTCACCGGTGCTCAAAATGCCCGACCGGTACATCGTTTCTCACTATGATTTCGTCGTTCGCAATGTTCCCCCCGCACAACTCTGGACCTATCGACGGGCAGTGTGAAAACACAGGAGACGCGAGCGACAGGTGGCTTTCGGAATCCTTGTACAAGACTGCAAAGCCGACTGAACTTGGTGCTGTGGCCAGCCATCGCGCCCGGCTGGACCGCCTTCCCTTCCGCATTTTCTGAGGATCGATTTGACCTCAGCAGAGAGATGATGTTCGGCTACAAGCATTGAGAGCGGCGAAGCTTCCCGCTAACGCCTATGTTTCTCCGGTATTTCGGAGATGCATTCCTCGAGACGCGCCAGGCGGAACTTCGCATTGCGAAGTTCATGTCCGGCTTCGGAACGTCGATGGCGTCCTTGAGGTGTGGGCGCTATGAGGTCGCGCTCCAGTTCCGCAATGCGCGCACGCACCTGCCGAGCCTGTCGTGTCGCAACGCCTTGATCCATCCACGCCCGCGCATCGGTCTTCCTGCCAGCACCCGACTGTGCACCGCTGGGTCGTTCACTTCTCGCCCCAGCTTCGGGAGCGCTTCAACGGGCGCAAGCGCGCGCCCTCACCGGCAAGTGGCACATGGACGAGACATACATCAAGATACGCGGTCAATGGATCTATCGTGCCGTCGACGGCGTCGGCGACATGGTCCGAGTTCTTCTTCAGCGAACACCGCGACCTGCCGGCAGCCAAGCGCTTCTTCCGGAAGGCCCTGGAGCGCCACGGCAGACCGGATCGCATCGTCATCGACGGCAGCCCGACCAATCATGAGGCGATCATTTCCTGCGACGCCGAACACCGTCTGCGGAATCGATCGCGACGAGCGCTGAAGCCGATCCGCATCCGCAAGAGCAAGTACCTCAACAATCGGATCGAGCAGTTCGCGCCGCGCAAGATGGCGTCGGCCTGGGGCGCGCAGTTGCGCATGGACGTTGGCGGCCTTGCCGGCGCATAGCGGCAACGAGGCCAGGGCGGCCTTCTTACGTTTAAGTACAGTCCGACACAGCAGGACAACGGTGTTGATTGCGGCGTCTTCGTGGTGGACGGCAGGCGCGAGCTGGTTCAACGATCGGCGGACGAGCAGCGGCTCGAAACCCAACAGCCGCTGCCGCGATCGTCGCTTCTCGGCCAGCGTGAAGTTTTTCGATGTTCTCGGGTTTGAAATAGCAGACCATTTGCTCGACAACGGATTGATGATGCCCCGGCGACGTGGCCAGGCGACTAGGAATGGGTGTTGATGTCCTGCTCAATCTGCCGTGCTGATTCCAGAATGTCATCGAAACTCGGCGGAGTGCCGAAGATCATGGCCGCGGTATTGGCATAGTCGCGCGTGAGCGCGTCCACCATCTTTGGAGCGGGCGCGATCGCGAAGCTGCCCGGGACTGCTGAGGCGAGGTCATAGTCGGGACGGTCGAAAAACATTCGTGCGTGCCGGACACAATCGGCACCAAGATCGAGATCGCCGAGCGCGGCCTTTCCGGTCTCGGATCCGAGAAGACAGTGCAAGTCATAGTAGTGCCGAGACACCCGCTGGCCTTCCTGCCGCAGTTCGCCGCGCCGCTCGTGCCAGCGGCGCGCAATCCATGGGCGATCACTACCTTGTCCCAAAAGGTGCGGGTCGCCTCGATCGTGGTCACGTTGGCGACGGTGAGATCAATGCCTGCCACTTCCTCCGCGACATAGGGCGTGATCGTGATGGGGCGATTGGGATCGAGCGCCGATTTCGCCCCGGACTCGAGGCGTATGGCCGGTCGCACATAGGCGCTGTCACGCGGCTCCACCTCGGGGTACCAGAGCAGCAGCGTCTGCCCATCAGGATCGGCTTCATCGACTTCCACGCGGCCGACCCCGTTGGTACCGTCCGCTAGTTGAGCGGTGAGGAAGTCTCTCAGCGGCCCTGTGATATACGCACGGCAGGCGTCTCGGATGGCGTCGAGCTTGGCGCGGCGCTTCTTGTTGTGCGCCAGGCATGGTGCGTGGT
>NZ_CAKXZT010000125.1:3945-43635 GCF_935825525.1 Mesorhizobium escarrei | reverse complement strand
TGCGATAGCCCTGCCCTCAAGGGGAGGGTCACGGAGCAAATGCCGCAGGAGCGGCATATTGCGAAGCGGGGTGGGGTCGGTGCAACCTCGCCGATCCCACCCCGTCTCGCAATCTCCGCTTCGCTCCGATTCCTCGCCGACCCTCCCTCGAGGGGGAGGGTTACCCCTGCGACGGCGTGAACCTTGCCACCAGCGTGTGGCTCTCGGCCGCATAGGTGAAACGGACATGGGTGACCGGGTGCTCGGCGCTCCATGTCCGTCGCTCGACCACCAGGCAGGCGGCGCCGGCCTCGATATCGAGTGCAGCCGCAATGTGTCGGTCGGCGGCGACGGCGCGGATGCGGTGCTCGGCGGCACTCCATGGCACGCGGGCGATCAGCCACGGACCAGGCGCGACGGCGAAAAATTCCTCGTTGGCGGCCTCGGCCACAGCGGCCAGGTTGATCAGCCGCTGTTCGTGGGCGAACGGCCGCTTGCCGGCGAAATGCCGGCATTCCAGCGCCAGCACCGGCCCGTTGGAGTCGAGTTCCAGCAAGGTGCGATCCTCGGCGCCGCTGCGCCTTTTATGTCGCGCTACACGCTCGTAGTGATAGGGCAGGCCGAGCGCCTCGACTTCGATCCTGATGTCGTGGATTTCCAACACCGCTGCTTGCGACTGCGGCCGCCGGACAAAGCTGCCAGAGCGGCGGCGGCGCTCTATCAGCCCGGCCTTGGCAAGCTGCGACAGCGCCTTGTTCACCGTCATGCGCGAACATTTGTACTCGGCCGTCAGTTCGTGCTCGAACGGGATGCGGTGGCCGGGCGCCCAGGCGCCGGACAGGATCCGTTCGCTGATGTCGGACAGGATGCGTTGATGCAGCGAGAGAGGCTCGCCGACGTCCACATCCATTGTCTGGATCATGCTCATGCCGAAAACGCCGTCATCACCTTGCGAAAACGCTCGGCAATAGAATCGCGCCTTGCATGCCTGCCGCTGCTGACCAGTTTCTTACCATGCACCCAGACACAATCGATGTTGGAACCGTTGGCGAAGATCCAGGTGTCGAGCACTGCATCGCCCGTCTTGCCGGCAAGCGACGGGTGCTTGCCATCGAGCGAGATGAAATCGGCTGGGGCGCCGGCGGCGATCCGCGAGGGGCCTGCGCCAAGCGCCGTACTGCCGCCGTCGAGCGCGGCTTCGAACAGTGCGCGTCCGGTCGAACCGCCGGCGACCGCCAGCAGGTTGCGGGCACGGTGGGCGAGGCGCTGCGAATATTCGAGCTGGCGCAGTTCGTCCGGCAGGCCGATCAGCACGTTGGAATCGGAGCCGACGCCGAAGCGGCCGCCATGCTGTTTGAACAAAGGTGCTGCAAAGGTGCCGTCGCCGAGATTGGCCTCGGTGATCGGGCAGAGGCCGGCGATTGCTCCGCTTTTCGCCATGGCCGCGGTCTCGGTCTCGGTCATGTGGGTGGCGTGGATCAGGCACCAGCGACTATCGATCTTGGCATTGGCGAGCAGCCATTCGACCGGCCGCGCCCCGGACCAGGCAAGGCAGTCCTCGACCTCCTTCACTTGCTCGGCGATATGGATGTGGATCGGTCCGCCAGGTGCCATTTTCGCGATAGTTTCCAATTCCTCCGGTGTCACGGCGCGCAGACTGTGCGGAGCGATGCCGACGACAGCGTGGTTCAAGGTGCTAACGGTTTCGCGGCATTTTTCAACAAGCCGCGAGAACCGATTCACATCGTTGATGAATCGCCGCTGGCCTTCGTTCGGCGCAGCGCCGCCGAAAGAGGAATGCGCATAGAAGACCGGCAGCAGCGTCAGCCCAATGCCGGTGTCGGCAGCCGCGGCGGTGATGCGTTCGGCCATTTCGGCGATGTTGGCGTAGGGCTGGCCGTCGCGGTCGTGATGCAGATAGTGAAACTCGCCGACGCGTGAGAACCCAGCCTCCAGCATCTGGACATAGAGCTGCGCAGCGACCGCCTCGACCTGGTCCGGCGTCATCGACAGCGCGAAACGATACATCACCTCGCGCCAGCTCCAGAAACTGTCGGCGGAAGGGCCGCGCAGCTCGGCCAGACCGGCCATGCCGCGCTGGAAGGCGTGGCTGTGCAGGTTCGGCATGCCTGGCAGCAGGATGGCATGGCGTTCGTCGCCGGGCTGGGATGCGGTGTTCGGCTCGACCGTAGCGATGTGGCCATCACTGGTGACGATCTTGGTATTGATATGCCAGCCGTCGGGCAGAAGTGCCTGTTCCGCAAAGATCGCCGTCACGTTTTTGTCTCCGATTGCCTGTGTCCCGCGCAATGATACCACTTGCAGTCCGTTTCAATATGTATATACATAACCGCGGCTGATTGAAACGGAAAAGATGATGGCTGGAGAGAGCAAAAGCCGGGCAGGGGAGATCCGCCTCTGGCGCAATGCGCGTCTGGCGACCATGGTTGAACGCGCCGCTGGACTGGGCATCGTCGAAAATGGCGCGATCGCCGCGCGCGATGGCCTGATCGTCTATGCCGGCCCAGAAGGCGACATGCCGGCAGCCTTCAGCCAGAACGCCGAAATTGTCGATTGCGAAGGCCGCTGGATCACACCCGGCCTGATCGACTGCCATACTCATCTGGTCCATGCCGGCAATCGCGCCAACGAATTCGAGATGCGGCTGGCCGGCGCCACCTATGAAGAGGTCACCAAGGCCGGCGGCGGCATTGTCTCGTCGGTCAAGGCGCTGCGCGCTGCCAGCCAACAGGAATTGGTTGCGCAGTCGCTGCCGCGCCTCGACGCGCTGGTCGCTGAAGGCGTCACCACGATCGAGGTCAAGTCGGGCTACGGGCTCGATCTCGAAAACGAGAAGAAATCGCTGCGCGCCGCGCGGCTCCTGGGCGAAAACCGTCCAGTAACGGTAACAACGAGCTTCCTCGGCGCGCATGCCCTGCCGCCCGAAGCGAAAGGCGACAAGGACGCTTTTATCAATTTGGTCGCAAACGAGATTTTGCCGGCCGTCACCGCCGAGGGCCTGGCCGACGCGGTCGATGGTTTTTGCGAAGGCATCGCCTTTTCGCCCGAGCAGATTTCTCGCGTGTTCGACGCGGCGAAAGCAGCAGGCCTGCCGGTAAAACTCCACGCTGACCAATTGTCCAATCTGCACGGCGCAGAACTTGCGGCGCGCTATGGCGCCCTGTCGGCCGACCATCTCGAATACACTGACGAGACGGGTGCGGCGGCGATGGCGAGGGCCGGAACCGTGGCGACGATCCTGCCCGGCGCCTACTATTTCATCCGTGAGACCAAGAAGCCGCCGATCGGCCTGTTTCGCCAGCATGGCGTCAAAATGGCGGTCGCCACCGACTGCAATCCCGGCACGTCGCCGCTGACCTCGCTGCTGCTGACCATGAACATGGCGGCGACTTTGTTCGGTCTGACTGTTGACGAATGCCTTGCCGGTGTTACCCGCGAGGCCGCCCGAGCGCTCGGACGGCTCGGAAAAACCGGCACGCTGGAGGCTGGAAAATCAGCCGACCTGGCGATCTGGGACATCGAGCGCCCGGCCGAACTCGTCTACCGCATGGGCTTCAACCCGCTGCATGCCCGCATCTGGAGGGGACAATGAGTGAACTCAAACTCAAGCCGGGCAAAACGACGCTGGCCGACTGGCGCGAAATCTATCGTGGCGCGATGCCGAAGCTGGACGCGGCCTGCTGGCCAAGGATCAAGGCCAGCGCCGAGGCCGTTGCGCGCATCGTCGCCAAGGGTGAGCCAGTCTATGGCATCAACACCGGTTTCGGCAAATTGGCCAGCGTCCGTATCCCCGCCGCCGATCTAGAGACACTTCAACGCAACATCGTTCTGTCGCATGCCGCCGGAGTCGGCGAACCGATGCCGGTCGCTGTTTGCCGGCTCATGATGGCGCTGAAGCTGGCCAGCTTGGCGCAGGGCGCCTCCGGCGTGCGGCCGCAGACCATTGAGCTGCTCGAAGCGATGCTCGCCAACGACGTCATTCCGGTGGTGCCGGCGCAAGGCTCGGTCGGCGCATCCGGCGACCTTGCGCCACTGTCGCACATGACGGCGGTGATGATCGGCGTCGGCGAATGTTCTACCCCGCATGGCCGGTTCCCGGCCAAGGTCGCCTTTGTCTCGCACGGGCTGGAGCCGGTCACGCTTGGCGCCAAGGAAGGGTTGGCGCTGCTCAACGGCACACAGTTTTCGACTGCCTATGCGTTGACCGCCTTGTTCGACGCCGAAGTGCTCTACCAGTCGGCGCTCGTCGCCGGTGCGCTTTCGACCGATGCCGCCAAGGGCTCCGACGCCCCCTTCGATCCGCGCATTCATCTGCTCAGGAGGCATCCTGGCCAGATCGAGACGGCGGAGGCGCTGCGCAACCTGATGGCCGGCAGCGCCATCCGTGAATCGCACCGGGTCGGCGACGAGCGCGTGCAGGACCCGTACTGCTTGCGCTGCCAGCCGCAGGTGATGGGTGCGGCGCTCAGCGTGCTGCGCCAGGCCGCCGACACGTTGGGCACCGAGGCCAACGGCGTCACCGACAATCCACTGATCTTCGCCGAGGACGACACAGCACTTTCCGGCGGCAATTTCCATGCCGAGCCGGTCGCCTTCGCCGCCGACATGATCGCGCTCGCCGTCTGCGAGATCGGCTCGCTGTCGGAACGGCGCATCGCCATGCTGGTCGATCCGGCGCTGTCGGGCATGCCGGCCTTCCTGACGCCGAAGCCAGGCTTGAATTCCGGCTTCATGATCCCGCAAGTGACGGCGGCAGCACTCGTCTCGGAAAACAAGCAAAAGGCCTATCCGGCCAGCGTCGATTCGATCCCGACCTCGGCCAATCAGGAAGACCACGTCTCGATGGCGGCGCATGGCGCGCGCCGGCTGATCGGCATGATCGAGAATGCGACGGCCGTCATCGGCATCGAATTGCTGGCCGCTGCGCAAGGCTGCGATTTCAATGCGCCGCTGGCATCGAGTGCGCCGCTCGAAGCGGTGCGCAGGCTGGTCAGGGCCGAAGTGCCGCATCTCGACAATGACCGGCATTTCCACCCCGACATGGAAAAGGCCATCGCCATGGTGCGCAGCGGCGCTGCCGTGAAGGCAGCGGGCGCGGTGGCACTGCCGGGAATTGCATCGTGAGGATGCGCGCCACGACAGGCCGCGTTCCTTCGCGCCGTAGAACGCCACCGCGGGAGGATTTCTCATGACTATACCCTCCTGGCTCACAGTGACCCGCGGCAAGGCACCCCTGCTGGTCTCGATCCCGCACACCGGCATCGATCTCGCCGGCCTTGAGAACCGGCTGGTGTCGGCTTGGCTCGGCCGCCGCGACGCCGACTGGTGGATCGACAAGCTGTATGACTTTGCCGAAGAGCTCGGCGCAACGGTGGTGCATACCGCGATCTCGCGCACCGTCATCGACGTCAATCGTGACCCGTCCGGCGCCTCGCTGTATCCCGGCCAGGCGACGACGGGCCTGTGCCCGACCGAAACCTTCGATGGCGATCCGCTCTATCGCGAGAGTGAGGAGCCTGGACCGTCAGAGGTCGATGAACGCCGCGAAAAATACTTTGTGCCCTATCATGCCGCCTTGCAGGCCGAGGTCGACAGGCTGCGCGCCTTGCACCCGAAGATCGTCCTCTATGACTGCCATTCGATCCGCTCGGTGCTGCCGCGGCTGTTCGAAGGCACGCTGCCGGTGTTCAACCTCGGCACCAATGACGGCAAAAGCGCCGATCCTGGCTTGCAGGCAACGGTCGGCCAGGTCCTCGCCGAAACCGGCGAGAGTTTTGTCGTCAACGGCCGCTTCAAGGGCGGCTGGATCACGCGCCATTTCGGCCAGCCGCAAAACGGCATCCATGCGCTGCAGATGGAACTGTCCAACCGCGGCTATATGCGCGAGCCCGAAAGCAAGGGTGCGCCGGACAATTGGCCGGTGCCTTACGACCCTGCATTCGCCGCGCCGATCCGCGTCACGCTGAAGCGGATCCTGGAAAAAGCGATTGCCTGGGCCGGGCGCTGACGCTTCGCCACGCAGCTCATTCGAAAGGAAAAGTGACGCCATGACCGATCCTCGCCACAACATCCGGGAAGTCCGCAGCCCGCGCGGCAGCGAACTCAACGCCCGCACATGGCTGACTGAAGCGCCGTTGCGCATGCTGATGAACAATCTCGATCCCGACGTCGCCGAAAACCCCAACGAACTGGTCGTCTATGGCGGCATCGGCCGGGCGGCGCGCACCTGGAACGACTTTGATCGCATCGTCGCCTCTCTGAAGACACTTGAAGACGACGAGACGCTGCTGGTGCAGTCCGGCAAGCCTGTCGGCGTGTTTCGGACTCACACCGATGCGCCGCGCGTGCTGATCGCCAATTCCAACCTCGTGCCGCACTGGGCGACATGGGAGAAATTCAACGAACTCGATAAGAAGGGCCTGATGATGTACGGCCAGATGACGGCCGGCTCGTGGATCTACATCGGCACCCAAGGCATCGTGCAGGGCACCTACGAGACCTTCGTTGAGGCCGGCCGCCAGCATTACGGCGGCAACCTCAGGGGCAAATGGATTCTGACCGGCGGCCTCGGCGGCATGGGCGGCGCCCAGCCGCTGGCCGCGGTCATGGCCGGCGCCTGCTGCCTGGCGATCGAATGCGATCCCGACCGCATCGATTTCAGGCTGCGCACCCGCTATGTCGATGAACGCGCCGACACGCTCGACGAGGCGCTGGAAAAGATCAAGCGCTGGACCAGGGCCGGCGAGGCGAAATCGGTCGGCCTGGTCGGCAACACCGCAGACATCGTGCCGGAACTGGTGCGGCGTGGCGTGCGCCCCGACCTGGTCACCGACCAGACGTCGGCGCATGATCCGATCAACGGCTATCTGCCCAAGGGCTGGTCGCTCGCCGAATGGCGGGAGAAGCGCGCCAGCGACCCAAAGGCGGTCGAAAAGGCGGCGCGCGCGTCGATGCGCGAACATGTCGAGGCGATGGTGGCGTTCTGGAACGCCGGCGTGCCAACGCTCGACTATGGCAATAACATCCGCCAGGTGGCGAAGGAGGAAGGATTCGACAACGCCTTTGCCTTCCCGGGTTTCGTGCCGGCCTATATCCGGCCACTGTTTTGTCGCGGGATCGGTCCGTTTCGCTGGGCAGCCCTCTCCGGCGATCCCGAGGACATCTATAAGACCGACGCCAAGGTGCGCGAACTGACGCCCGGCAACACCCACCTGCACAACTGGCTCGACATGGCGCGTGAGCGCATCGCGTTCCAGGGTCTGCCGGCGCGCATCTGCTGGGTCGGTCTCGGCGACCGTCACCGACTCGGCCTCGCCTTCAACGAGATGGTGGCGAAAGGCGAGCTCAAGGCGCCGGTGGTCATCGGCCGCGATCATCTCGATTCAGGCTCGGTTGCCTCACCGAACCGAGAGACGGAATCGATGAAGGACGGCTCCGACGCCGTGTCCGACTGGCCACTGCTCAATGCGCTGCTCAACACCGCGTCCGGCGCAACCTGGGTATCGCTGCATCATGGCGGTGGCGTCGGCATGGGCTTTTCGCAACATGCCGGTATGGTCATCGTCGCCGACGGCACGTCCCAAGCCGCCAAACGCCTGGAGCGGGTGCTGTGGAACGACCCTGCGACTGGCGTCATGCGCCACGCCGATGCTGGCTATGACCTCGCCATCGACTGCGCCAGGGAGCACCAGCTCATCCTGCCAGGCATCCTCGGCTGAACCGCGACTTGCGCATTCTGCGGGCAGCCGAGTACCGGTCCATGCCGTGGAAGAACGGCGGCGGGGTGACGACGGAAATCGCCGTCTCGCCCACAGGTGCCGCGCTCGACGATTTCGACTGGCGCGTCTCCATGGCGCACGTCGCAAGCGGTGGACCATTCTCCGAGTTTGCCGGAGTGGATCGAAGCTTGGCCGTGCTGAAAGGCGAGGGGATTATCCTTGATATCGCCGGCCGCCCGGCGGCTACGCTGACCAAGGCTTCCGCCCCGCTTTCCTTTCCGGCCGATGTGCCGACGCAAGCGGCACTGATCGCCGGTCCGATCACCGATCTCAACGTCATGACGCGGCGTGGACGGATGACCCATGCCGTCGATCGCTTGGTGATTTCAGCCCCGACGGACATCCAGTCGGCCGCTGATGCGACCCTCATCCTGTGTTTTGACGGCGAGATCACGGTGGCCGGCGCGGCGCCTGTCCGCATCGGACCGCGCGACACGCTGTTGCTCGGACCGGACGCCCTGAAACGGCGCGTTGAGCCTGTGCGACCGGCGACGCTGTTCGTGATCCGCATCGATCGCGTTGCAGCAAACGATTAACGCCTGTTTCGAAACATGATCACAACACCGGCGAAATATGCCGTAAGCTCAAGCCCAGATCACGAAAAAGCCCGAATCCTTCCGTGGATCAAGTCCCGGCGGGAGTGAGAGGTGGTTCGTCTGTAAATCTTGGTGCGAAAATAAACTTTCGGCCCTTGTTTCGATGCAACCAATTCCATTTCGATCGGTTTTAGGGACATTGCTGTGGCGGTGACGCCGCTAAGGCGGCCCCCATGCGGAATTTTCAATGAATATCCAGACAGACCCCACCCAAATGGAAAAGACGAGTGCGAGCTTTCCGGCCATCACGGAAGAGCCGATACGCTCCAATTTCCTGCCGGAAGAGCGCCTGCGCACGCTGGGTACAAGCCTCGCCAAGGGCGACGTCAGGGATCTGTTCGGCCTGGAGCCGTTCGATTTCCAGCCACGCGTCCGCGACAGCGCTAGGAAGATCCTCGAAGTCTACCGCTCGACCAATGCCGCGCAGGCTAGAGGCGAGACGATTACGCCGGCGGCGCAATGGCTGCTCGACAACAACTATCTGGTCGAGGAAACCATCTTCCAGGTCAAGCGCGACCTGCCGCCCCGTTTCTATCGGCAGTTGCCGACCCTGAAGCTGCGCGACGGCGCTCGTGTGCCGCGCGCGCTGGCGCTGGCCTGGACCTATGTCGCGCATTCGGACAGCTCCGTCTCGGCGGCCATGTTCAAGGCGATCGTCGAAGGCTTTCAGTCCGTCGAGCCGCTGAAGATCGGCGAGCTCTGGGCGCTGCCGTCGCTGCTGCGCTTCGTTCTGATCGAAAATCTTCGCCGCATCGCGGTGCGGGTCAATCGTACCCGGCAGATGCGTCAGATTGCCAACGAGGTTGCCGACGGCGTGCTGGCGATCGACGACAGCGCCGACCGTCAGGCGATCCTGTCGAACTACGTCGCCCATGCACAAGACACCACCTTTGCCACCCAATTGCTCTACCGCCTGCGCGACGGGTCGCAAAATGCCGGCAGGGCGCTGGAATGGCTGGAGGGCGAGCTTGAAAAGTCCGGCTCCGATGCCGAGGAAATCATCATCAGCGAGCATCGCACGTTGTCCAGCGGCAACGTAACCACCGGCAACATCATCCGCGGCCTCAGGCTCATCAACGATATCGACTGGACGGTTTGGTTCGAAGATGTCAGCCGCATCGACACCTTGCTGCGCGAGCGCACCGATTTCGCCGCGCTCGATTTCTTCTCGCGCGACCAGTACCGGACCGCGATCGAGGAAATGGCGCGCCGCTCCGATCGTTCCGAATTCCGCGTTGCTGAAAAGGCGATCGAACTCGCCGGCCATGCCGCTGTCGCCGATACCACCGTTACCAGTCCGACCGCTCACACCGACGTCGGGTTCTTTCTGGTCGGCCCGCGCCGGCTGGAACTGGAAAAGGCGATCGGCTATCGGCCGACCGTCAGCGTCACGATCAAACGGACGTTCCGCAAGACCGGATGGCTGGGCATTGTCGTGCCGGTGTTCGCACTGACGGCCCTGCTTCTTGTCCTCTCCGGCAACGCCCTTGCCAATCTCGGCCTGTCCATACCGTCGATCGTCCTGATGCTGGCGCTGTTTGCCGTGCCGGCCAGCGAAGGCGCGCTTGCCTTCTTTAACACCGTCGTATCGTTGTTCCTGAAGCCTACGCGCCTCGTCGGCTACGACTACAGACGCGGCATGCCGCCCGAGGCGCGCACGCTGGTGGTGGTGCCGTCGCTGATCGGCTCGCGCGACGACGTCGAGGAGAACATCCGCAACATCGAAGTGCACCACCTGGCCAACACGGCGGACGAAATCCATTTCGCCCTGCTTTCGGACTGGCCAGACAGCAAAACCGAAATCGATGCGGCGGATATCGAGATCCTGCAATATGCTCGAGACGAGATCGCGCGGCTGAACGCCCGCTATCCCAGCGAAGGCGCGCCGCGTTTCTACGTCCTGCACCGCCGGCGACTCTACAATGAATCCCAGGGCGCCTGGATGGGCTGGGAACGGAAGCGCGGCAAGCTGCACGAACTGAATCTTCTGCTGCGTGGTGACAGCGACACCACCTTTCTGCCGCTGGACGTGCCGTTGCCGGAAAACGTCATCCATGTGATGACGCTGGATGCCGACACGCGCACCACCCGCGATGCCGTCGCTAGTTTGGCTGGCAAGCTTTGCCATCCGCTCAACCGCCCGCATTACGATGCGGCAAAGCGCGTCGTCAGCGCCGGCTACACCATCCTGCAGCCGCGCATCACCGCTTCGCTGACCAGCGGCGACGACGCATCCTTCTTCCAGCGGGTCTTTTCTGCCAATCGCGGCCTCGATCCCTACGTCTTTGCCGTCTCGGACATCTACCAGGACGTCTTCGGCGACGGCTCCTTCACCGGCAAGGGGCTCTATCATGTCGACGCCTTCGAGGCGGCGCTGAAGGGCCGCATCGAAGAAAACACCGTGCTTAGTCACGATCTGCTCGAAGGCGCCTTGGCGCGCGCGGCACTGGTCACCGACGTCGAACTGGTCGAGGACTATCCGACCCGCTATTCGGTTGACGCGTCGCGCCACCATCGCTGGGCGCGCGGCGACTGGCAGCTTCTGGGCTTCATTCTCAATCCGCGCTCCGGTGTGCCGGCGCTGTCGCGCTGGAAGATGGTCGACAATCTGCGCCGGTCGCTGACGCCGATCTTCTGGGTGATGGCCGCGATCGCCGGCTGGACGCTGCTGCCCTTCACCCAGGCCGCTCAATGGCAGGCGCTGCTGATCCTCACACTTTTCATGGCGCCGACGTTCGACATCGTCCACGCCATCCTGCCGAAAAGCGGCGACCAGACGCCGCGCGGTCATTTCTCGGCGCTGGCGCGCGACGTCGTCTTCGGCACCGCCCTGGTGGCTCTGAAGATCGTGCTGATGGCGCATCTGGCCTGGATGATGGGCGATGCCATTATTCGCACGCTCTACCGCCTGTTCGTCAGCCGGAAGGACCTGCTCGAATGGCGCACTGCCTCGCAGGCTCACAAGAACGGCGACAACGATCTCGGCTCCTATTACGGCATGATGTACGGCGCGGTGATTGTCGGCGTCGTCGGCCTCGCCATCCCTGTTGTGGCCGATTCCACCGGAGCTTTCGTCGCCTTCTTCTTCGCGCTGTTCTGGATCGGCTCGCCGGCCTTCGCCTTCTTTATAAGCCGCTCGGCCGAAACCGAGGACCGTTTGCGCATATCGGCGGCCGACATCCATGTGCTGCGCACGGTTGCGCGGCGCACATGGCATTATTTCGAGACCTTCGTGACGGCCGAGCATCACAATCTGCCGCCTGACAATTTCCAGGAAAGTCCGGCGCCTGTCGTGGCGCCCCGCACCTCGCCGACCAATATCGGCGTCTATCTCCTGTCAGTGGTTTCGGCGCGCGATTTCGGCTGGATCAGCCTATCCGACGCCACCACCCGCATTGACGCGACGATGTCGACTATCGAGAGCATGCCGCGTGAGCGCGGCCATCTCTTCAACTGGTATGACACGACGACACTGAAGCCGCTCTATCCGCTGTACATTTCCGCCGTCGATAGCGGCAATCTCGCCGGCCATCTGGTGGCAGTAGCGGCAGCCTGTGCCGAATGGGCGGAAGCGCCTGCAGTCCACCTTCAGGGCGACTTTGAGGGTATCCTCGATACGGTGACGATCCTCGACGAAAGCCTGGCGGAGTTGCCTGACGACCGCCGCCAGTTGCGGCCGTTGCGCCAGCGACTTGCCGATCGCCTCGACGGCATGCGACGCGCTGTCGAATCGATCAAGGCACAGCCCGAGATGGCGTCGATCCGCACCATCAACCTGGCCGTTCTGGCTGGCGAGATCCGCAAGCTCGCCATCGCTATCCATACTGAGGCCGCCTCGACGCAGAGCGACACCATCGCCGACTGGGCGGCTAGACTGGAAGCCACCTGCGAAGCGCATGTCCATGACGCGCATAGCGACGACAATGCCGTCGAGGCGCTGCGGGCCAAGCTTCTTTCGTTGCGCGAGCGCACGCGCCGCTTTGCCTTCGAGATGGATTTCTCCTTCCTCATGCGCAAGGAACGCAAGCTTCTGTCGATCGGCTACCGGGTCGAGGAGCATCAGCTCGACGAAAGCTGCTACGACCTCCTGGCTTCCGAGGCGCGGCTGACCAGCCTGTTCGCCATAGCCAAGGGCGATCTGCCGACGGAGCACTGGTTCCACCTCGGCCGGCCGATCGTCGAGATCGGGTTCAAGGGCGCGCTGATGTCCTGGTCCGGCTCGATGTTCGAGTATTTGATGCCGCCGCTGGTGATGAAGGAGCCGCAAGGCAGCATCCTCAACCAGACCAGCAAGCTCATCATCAAGCGCCAGATCCAGTACGGCCGCTCGAAGAACGTGCCCTGGGGCATTTCGGAAGCGGCCTACAACGCCCGCGATCGCGAACTGACCTACCAGTACACCAATTTCGGCGTGCCTGGGCTGGGCCTGAAGCGAGGTCTTGGCCAGAACACGGTGATTGCGCCTTACGCGACCGTGCTGGCGGCGCAGTTCACCCCGCGTGAATCGGTGCAGAACCTGGCCAGGCTGAGGCGGCTCGGCGCCCTTGGCCGGCACGGCTTCTACGATGCGGTCGATTTCACGCCGCAGCGCGTGCCAGAGGGCACCGACCATGTCGTCGTGCTGAACTATATGGCCCACCATTCCGGCATGTCGATCGCCGCCGTCGCCGACGCCATCTTTGAAGGACGCCTGCGCGACCGCTTCCACAGCGATCCGGTGATCGAGTCGGCCGAGTTGCTGCTGCAGGAAAGAGCGCCGCGCGACATCCCGACCGCCACCGTCAGGACCGAGGCCGACGAACGGTCGAAGGACGAAACGGAAGCCGAGAGCCCCGATACGCGCATCGTGCTCAACCCGCTCAAGGCGCTGCGTTCGACCAGCGTCATGTCCAATGGCCGCTACTCGGTCATGGTTACCGCGACCGGCTCCGGCTATAGTCGCTGGGGCGAGCTTGCCGTCACGCGCTGGCAGCCGGATCCAACCGAGGATCGGCTTGGCTCCTACATATTCCTGCGCGACTCCGGCACCGGCGACTGGTGGTCGGCCACCGCCGAGCCGAAGCGTGCCACCCACGAAGAGGTGCGGACGCTGTTCTCCGACGACAAGGCGAGCTTCGTCAAGTCGGTGGGATCACTGCGTTCGGAGGTCGAATGCATCGTCATTTCGGAAGGAAATGGCGAAGGCCGGCGGGTGACCCTCTACAATGACGGCCCGGTCGACCGGCATATCGAAGTGACCTCGTTCGCTGAACTGGTGCTGGGCTCCGAAGCATCCGACAACGCGCATCCGGCGTTCTCGAAAATGTTCGTCGAAACCGAAATCGCTGCGAATAACGCAGCGATCTTCGCCACGAGACGTAAGCGGGAAACGGACGAGCCTGATGTCGCTATGGTGCATTTCGTCACCGACCCGTCTGGGTCGACGCGCGACGCCGAGGCCGAAACCGACCGGCGCGCCTTCATAGGCCGCGGCCGCACCATTACCGAGGCCGCCGCCTTCGATCCCGGCGCCAAGCTTGGCGGCCATTCCGGCTTCACGCTGGACCCGGTCGCAGCACTTCGCCGACAGGTGCGCGTGCCGGCCAACAAGAAGATATCGCTGACCTTCTGGACTGCCGTCGGCGCCAATCGTGCCGAACTCGAAGAAGCCATTGCGCGGCTTGATCATCCGGAAGCCTTCGCGCGCCAGGCGATGCTCGCCTGGACCCGCTCGCAGGTGCAGACCCGGCATCTCGGTCTCAGCCTTGCCGATGCCGCCAATGTGCAGAATCTGGCGCGCTATTTGATCTATCCGGATCCGTTCCTGCGGCTTCCGGCCGAATCGATCGCTTCTGGGCTCGGTAGGCAATCGGGCCTATGGCCGACCAGCATATCCGGCGACTTTCCGATTTTCCTGGTCAGGATCGGCGATGTCGCCGATCTCGAAATAGTTGCCCAGGCGCTCCGCTTCCAGGAATACATGCGCGCCCGCGGCATGATGATCGACTTTGTCGTCGTGAACGAGCAGGCTTCGTCCTACGTGCAGGACCTGCAACGGGCGGTTGAGACGCTGTGCGAAAACAGCCGCCTGCGCGGCAAGGAGCTAGGACCACGCCAGCACATCTTCGCGGTACGCCGCGACCTCATGGACGAGGCGACCTACAAGACGCTGCTGGCCGTCGCTCGCGTCGTTCTGCACACGCGCAACGGCACCATCTTCGATCAGATCGAGCGCGCCGAGGCCGCTGCGCTGCAAGCGCGGGACGCCTTGCAGCCGGCGGGTGCAGCAGCGCTTCGTGAACCGTCTCCGCCGGCGCCACATACGTGGGCCCAAGCCTCGTTGGAAGGCCGTGCCGACGGCAGCGGGCTCAACCAGTGGAACGGCTTTGGCGGCTTCGAGGGTGACGGACGTCACTATGTCGTGCGCCTTGCTGGCCGGCGCACGACGCCGCAGCCCTGGATCAACGTCGTTTCCAACGCCTCGTTCGGTTTCCACGTTTCGGCTGAAGGCACTGCCTTCACCTGGAGCCGAAACAGCCGCGACTATCAACTGACGCCGTGGACGAACGACCCGGTCACCAACCGGCCAGGCGAGGGCATCTATATCTACGATCAGGCCAGCGGCCGGGCGTTCTCGCCGCTGGCCGCCGTCGTGCGCGATCCCGCCATGACCTACGAAACATGGCACGGGCAGGGGTTTTCGACCTTCCGTTCGAAGCGCGGGCCGCTGTCGATGGACCTTACCCATGTGGTGGATTCCGTCGATCCGGTGAAAATCTCCCGGTTGCGCATCCAGAATTCCGGTTCGGCGCCGGCGCGCCTGCGCGTCTATGCCTATGCGGAATGGGTTCTTGGCAGCCATCGTTCGCGCACGGCGGCGACCATCGTTCCCTCGAGGGATGTCGCGACGGGCGCGTTGCTGGCGCAAAATCCCTACGGGCTCGATTTCAGCGAGCGGGTCGCCTTCCTGGCCGCCGACGGGGCGGCACACTCCGTGACGGCCGATCGCGGCGAGTTCATCGGCCGAAACGGCACCAGCGAACTCCCGCAAGCCGTGCTTAGCGGCGCAAGCCTGTCGGGCCGCGTCGAGGCGGGCGACGATCCTTGTGCTGCAGTTGCACGCGACGTCGACATCCCCGCCGGCGGCGACGTGACGTTGCTCTGGCTGCTCGGCGATGCAGCGTCTGCCGAGGAAGCCAGCGCGCTGGTACAGCATCATTGCAGCAAGGATTTCGATCAGCGGCTGACTGACAATGAACGCGCCTGGCGAGGGTTTCTCGACACCATCCAGGTCGAGACGCCGGACAGGGCGCTCAACGCGATGGTCAACCACTGGCTGCCCTATCAGAGCCTTGCCTGCCGCATCCGAGCCCGCTCGGCGTTCTACCAGGCGAGCGGCGCCTTTGGCTTCCGCGATCAGTTGCAGGACACGCTGGCCCTGCTTCTCCATGATCCGAAATTGGCGCGCGACCAGATCCTCAACGCGGCGCGGCGGCAATTCCCCGAAGGCGACGTGCAGCATTGGTGGCTGCCGCGAACCGAGGCAGGCGTCCGCACCATGATTTCCGACGACGTGGTCTGGCTCGCCCATGCCACGGCACACTACTTGCTGGTGACCGGCGATACCGCGATCCTCAGGGAACAACTGCCCTTCATCGAAGGGCCGCCGCTGGAAGAAGGCGAGCACGACGCCTTTTTCACCCCGGAAATATCGAAGAAGACCGCTTCACTCTACGATCATTGCGCGCGCGCACTTGACCTTGCCATCAAGCGCAGCAGCCCCGCCGGACTGCCGCTGATCCTCGGCGGTGACTGGAACGACGGCATGAACCGTGTCGGCGAGCACGGTAAGGGCGAGAGCGTCTGGCTGGGTTGGTTCCTGCTGAAGACGCTGGGCGACTTTGCAGCTGTCGCCAAGGCGGAAGGCGACGCCAAGCGTGCGCAAGCCTGGACAAAACACGCCGACGTGCTGAAGCGGGCGCTGGAAAGCACGGCCTGGGACGGTGAATGGTATCGTCGCGGCAGCTTCGACGACGGCACGCCGCTGGGGTCGCGCAGCTCGCAGGAGTGCAAGATCGACTCGATTGCCCAGTCGTGGAGCGTGCTGTCGGGCGAGGGCGATCCGGCGCGATCGACGACAGCGATGCAGCAGGCGATGAAAATGCTCGTCGACGACGAGCTCAACATCGTCAAGCTTTTCACCCCGCCCTTTTCCAGGACGGAACAGAACCCAGGCTACATCAAGAGCTACCCGCCGGGTGTCCGTGAAAACGGCGGCCAGTACACCCACGCGGCGACATGGTTCGTCATTGCGCTCGCCGAAATGGGGCGTGTCGACGACGCCTACCGCTGTTTCTCGATGCTCAACCCGGTCAACCATGCGCTCGACGAGGCCGCTGCCGAGCACTATCGCGTCGAGCCTTATGTCGTCGCGGCAGACGTCTATGCCGGGCAAGGCAAGGGCGGCCGCGGCGGCTGGACCTGGTATACCGGCTCGGCCGGCTGGCTTTATCGCGCGGCTGTCGAAGGCATCCTCGGCATCGAGCGCAGGGGCGAGCGCATCCAGTTCAGGCCGAAACTGCCCAGCCATTGGGATGGCTATGCGGCAACGCTCAAGGTGCTGGGGGCCGAGCTCAGAGTTCAGGTTGTCCGCGACAAGAAGGCCAAAGCCGTCTCGCTCGAGGT
The DNA here is from genome assembly GCF_935825525.1 of Mesorhizobium escarrei. GTDB lineage: Bacteria > Pseudomonadota > Alphaproteobacteria > Rhizobiales > Rhizobiaceae > Mesorhizobium > Mesorhizobium escarrei. Next base: position 26,597 of record NZ_CAKXZT010000125.1, on the reverse strand, counting down.
AAATGGTAAAAAGACGAAGGCTTCGTCTTTCGAACCGAAAGCCGGCGACAAGGCCGATCTGGTCGTCAGGATACCGGCGTAGCTTCAAGGATTTTGAGCGTCTTTGTACATCTTGAGGATATGCGTTATTTAGAGTTGCTCTAGCAATGCTATTGCGCTTGAGATTTCCCAAAAGCCGATGCAGGTTTTTGGGATTCGTACATGGCCAGTTGCTGATTAAAATTTCGGCAGTGCTTCCTACCTGCCACGATTTTGCCGCAAGGCTGACATTTTACCTTTCTTCTCAAACCGTTAGGTGATCACGACAGATTTCGCAGCGTCGCCATCTTTTGTTCGCGAATTGGGAACTGAAGGGATACACGGGCATTGTTTCGCGACACGTCAACGGGTACGAGTCAGAAAATGATGCAGTGCACAATAACAATTTGCCGGAGTAGCTGAAGTGTCCCTTCTGCAAATCTACTGGAGAGCGCTCGGTTATCTCGCTGCCGACAGAAAACGCGTCGCGTTTATTTGTGGGGCGAATGTCGCGCTTGCGATTATCGCCATCCTTGAGCCGATCATGTTCGGACGAGTGATCGATGCCATTTCGGACGGCGGCTCGGTCTTTTCGACGCTCGGCCTGTGGGCCGGGATTGGCGTCTTCAACGTCGTCGCCTTCGTTCTGGTGGCGCGCGGCGCGGACCGCTTTGCCCATGCGCGGCGCAGCGAGGTTCTTTGCCAATCATTCGAGCGCGTGATCACCATGCCGCTTGCCTGGCATCATCAGCGCGGCACCTCCAATTCTCTGCATACGCTGCTGCGCGCGGTCGAGACCTTGTTCAGCCTCTGGCTCGAGTTCATGAGGCAGCATTTGTCGACCGTTGTCGCACTGGTTCTGCTGGTGCCGACGGCGCTCAGCATGGACATTCGGATGTCGATGGTCCTGCTGGCGCTGGGCGCTCTCTACGTCGGAATCGGGCGGCTGGTGATGCGTCGTACCAGGGAAGGCCAGGCGTCCGTGGAGCGGCACTTTCACCAGGTGTTCGCGCATGTGAGCGACTCGGTCAGCAATGTCGCCGTGCTGCAGAGCTACAATCGCATCGGCCACGAGACCGACGCCTTGAAGCGCTACGTTAAGAACCTGCTTGATGCTCAGTATCCGGTGCTCGACTGGTGGGCATTGGCCAACGCTCTTCACCGTCTGTCGTCGACCATTTCGATGATGGTCGTGCTTTTGATCGGCTCCTATCTGGTCATGCATGGCCAACTGCGTATCGGTGACGTGATCGCCTTCACCGGATTTGCCACGCTGCTGATTGCCCGTCTCGATCAGATGTCGGCCTTCGCCAACCAGATTTCGGAAGCCAGGGCCAAGCTCGAGGAATTTTATCGCCTGGAGGACTCCGCGGCAGACGCCGCCGAGCCGGACGGGTTGCGTGACCTGGTCAACGTCACTGGTCATGTGCGTTTCGAAAACGTCAATTTCGAATTCGCCAATTCGGGGCAGGGCGTGAACGATGTGTCGTTCGAGGTCCATGCCGGCCAGACCGTGGCCATCGTCGGTCCGACGGGCGCAGGCAAGACGACGCTCATCAATCTTTTGCAGCGGGTCTTTTCGCCGGCCAGCGGCCGCATCCTGATCGATGGCATCGATACCCGCACGGTGACCCGCAAGTCGCTGCGCCACTCGATCGCCACCGTTTTCCAGGATGCAGGCCTGCTCAACCGCTCGATCGAGGACAATATCCGCGTCGGGCGCGCCGAGGCGACCTATGATGAGGTCCACGCCGCCGCCAACGCCGCTGCCGCGCAGGATTTCATCCTGTCGAAGAGCAACGGCTACGACACGGTCGTCGGCGAACGCGGCGGACAGCTTTCGGGCGGCGAGCGCCAGCGTATCGCGATCGCGCGCGCCGTGCTGAAGGATGCGCCCATTCTGGTGCTCGATGAAGCGACCAGTGCGCTGGATGTCGAGACGGAAGACCGCGTCAAGGAAGCGATCGACGAATTGCGGCGCGGCCGCACCACCTTCATCATCGCGCACCGCCTGACCACTGTTCGCGATGCCGATCTGGTCGTGTTCATGGACAACGGCAAGGTGGTCGAAACGGGTGGCTTCGCCGAATTGTCGATGCGCAATGGCCGCTTCGCCAGCCTGTTGCGCGCCGGCGGCTTGCTCAACGACGAGGAAGTCCGCCGCCTCAGCCGCACCATCACGGACGAGGCCGCCTGAGCGGCCAGGCTCGCCCTTCTCCCCTTCCTTGTGGGAGAAGGTGGCCGCGAAGCGGCCGGATGAGCTTGGCGCCGGCCTTCCTCCAGAATCGAAGTTCAGGCGCACGGCAGATCAGGTTCATTAGCGCCCACTCCGTCCAGCACCCCTCAACCGTCTTGGCGCTGCGCGCCAATCCACCTTCTCCCACATGGGGAGAAGGCAAGGCCCCGCCTGCGACGCGGTGTTGTAGTTGCCGCAGACGCATCGCAGGTTTATGTAAAGCTGCATGAGTGACATGACTTCACGCCTCAGCGGCTGGATGGATTTCGCCAACCCGACACAGTTTGTCGGGTTGGCCGACAAGGTGGTGCCGTGGTTGGCAACAATCGCCACACTCCTCCTGGCCGCCGGGCTCTACATGAGCTTCACGGCGCCGGAGGATTTCCAGCAAGGCATCACCGTACGGATCATGTACATCCATGTGCCCTTCGCCTGGCTGGCCATGATGTGTTTCACGCTGATGGCGATTTCCGCATTGGGCACGCTGGTATGGCGCCATCCGCTGGCCGATGTCGCGCTGAAATCGGCGGCGCCCATCGGCGCCGTCTTTACAGCGCTCGCGCTGATCACCGGTTCGATCTGGGGCAAGCCGATGTGGGGCACCTGGTGGGTGTGGGACGCGCGGCTGACCTCGGTGTTCGTGCTGTTCCTTATGTATCTAGGCATCATCGCGCTGACGCGGGCCCTCGACGATGCGGCGCGCGCCGCCTGGGCCGCCGCAATCATCACCCTGGTCGGCTTCATCAACATCCCGATCATCAAATTCTCGGTCGACTGGTGGAACACGCTGCATCAGCCGGCTTCGGTGTTCCGGCTCGGCGGGCCGACCATCGATCCCAGCCTGTTGCGGCCGTTGCTGGTGATGGCTCTGGGTTTTACCGTGCTGTTCTTCGCGCTGCATCTGATGGCGATGCGCACGGAAATCCGGCGTCGCCGGGTCATTTCGATGCGCCGTGTCGCGGCGAGGCAGGCTGAACGGCAATCAGCCTGACTCATTTCAGCTTTGCCCCCCTCGCAGGCTCAGGGCGTCAAAACTCGAAAGCCAAGCATTGGTTTTCGTCCGCTCCGCGGACCGCTTCTCACCCCATCCGGCCGCGCGCCGCCACCGGCAGCGTCTTCAGCACCCGTTCTCCGGCGATCAGGTGAACCTCGTCGAACAGATTGCTGACGACGCAGCAATGGTCGGGCACGATGCGCACGCGCTCGCCGATACGCAGCCTGGCGTCGCCGGAAAGCGTGACGTTGCCGTGCTCCTCGCTGAGGCTGGTGACGGTGGCGCCCGGAATGCCCAACAATTCGCCGAAATCGGGCAGCCCCAGCGTGTCGCTGGACAAGGCCTTGCTGCCGGCATCGAGGATGGCCCGTGTCGACGTCGGATGGCTGACCACCGTCGACAGCACCGTCAGCGCGCAGTCGTCAAGGCTTCCGACGCCTTTGGCGACCTGGTAGCGGTCGAGATAGATGTAGGTGCCGGGGCGGTACTCGGTGACGACGGAAGCCTCGCTTGCGCGCCACATATCCGGCGTGCCGCCACTGGAGATGCGTTCGCAGGCAAGGCCGGATGCGGCGAGCGCCTGGCGCGCATCGGCCAGCCAAGTCTCGGCCTCGGCGGCGTGGCCTGCCGCCGGATAGGTCATCAGCCCGCCGAAGGCGAGCCCCCTGGCCTTGTCGATCTCTCTGGCCAGCGCGACCGCCTCGCTGGCCGACTGGACGCCGCAGCGGCCCATGCCGGTATCGCATTCCACCAGCACCTGTAGCGGCTGGCCTGGATCGGCGAAGCTGGCGGCGAGACCCGCAAGCGTTTCCATGCTGTCTGACGTCACCGACAGCGTCACGCGGCCGTGCAGCGCCTTGAGGCGCTCCAGCTTGGCCCTGCCCAGGATGTTGTAAGGCAGAAAAATGTCGGTGAGCCCGGCATCGGCCATCATCTCGGCTTCACCGATCTTCTGGCAGGTGATGCCAACGGCGCCCGCAGCGATCTGCTTCCTTGCCCAGTAAGGTAGTTTGTGGGTTTTGATGTGCGGCCTGAGCTTCAACCCGTGGTGGTCGGCGTGGGCCTGCGCCCGCGCGATATTGGCTTCGGCGCGGTCGACATCGATCAGGATCGCCGGCGTATCGAGGTCGTCTATGCTCAGCATGGATTTTCACCCTGGGATTTTGCCTGGACTTATGGCCTTGATCGGCCCGGATGTCATGAGGCCAGCATGCGGTTTACGTCGACACCGGATCGGTGTTCGGCTATTCGGTTTGGAGATCGCCTGGGCCGAAGGGAAGGAACCACAACCATGAAACGCTCCGCTATCAACGACATCATCCGCGACGCCGATGCCTTCATCCGTTCGTTCGGCTACATCATGCCGCCCTTCGCCTATTGGACCCCGGAACAGATGAAGGCGCGCCGGCAGGATTCGTCGGCCATCTTCTCCTCGCGGCTCGGCTGGGATATCACCGATTACGGCCAAGGCAAGTTTAGCGAACTCGGCCTCTTCCTGTTCACCGTTCGCAACGGTCGCTACGAGGACATGAAGAAGGGCATGGGCATGCTCTATGCCGAGAAGATCATGATCTCGCGCAAGGATCAGTTGTCGCCGATGCATCGTCACAACATCAAGGCCGAAGACATCATCAACCGCGGCGGCGGCAAGCTGGTGCTGGAGCTGTTCATGCACGATCGCGATGGCGGCATCGATCCGAAGGCGGAAGTATCGGTGCCGGTCGACGGGACCATCCACCGGCTGCCGGCGGGCGGGCTCTTGAAGCTCGATCCGGGCGAGAGCGTCACGCTTTTGCCAGGCGTCTGGCATGCGTTCTGGGCCGAGGGCAAGGATGTGCTGATCGGCGAGGTGTCGACGGTCAACGACGATCTCACCGACAATGTCTTCCGCGAGCCGATCGGCCGCTTCGCCGACATCGACGAGGACGTCGCGCCCCTGCACCTCTTGGTGTCCGACTACGACAAGTGGGTGGGGTAAGGCGGCCTTTCGGTCCTAACGCTGATGCTTGTCTTCTTTTCGCTTGCCCAGCAGCAGCTTTCGCTCGAGATGGGCTCGCAGGTCGCCGTAATACGCCGTCAGGAACGGGCGGGCATCATGCGCCTGCGGCGTCGAGCCGATCTTGCGTCCGATCGTCTCCGCCACCGCCCGCAGCGCGAAATAGTCGTCGCGGCGCAGCACCTCCTCCAGCTTGTGCAGTTCGGCGATGCCATACGCATCGAGCTGGGCGTGGCTGAACTGAAAAGTCTTGGCGACCGGATCTTTTCGTGCCGACAGATCCTCCATCAGCGTGCGCTTCGGCGCCTCGACGACCCAGGTTCCCGCCAGGAGGTCGCCAATCCGCAACCGGTCGCGATTGAAAAGCGGGAACAAGGCGAACAGCAGCGCCCATACCAGCCCAAAAACTGTCGTCAGCGTATCGGCGACGCCCATCCCACTCCATCCGGCGATAATCGACAGCGGCAGAAAGACCTCGATCTCGCGCATCAGATTGCGGGCGATGACCTGATCGACCGACAGGCCAGCTCCGTTGCGTGACGCCACCCTGATGCCGACGATCCGCTTGCCGGGTGTCGACGCGCGCCGGCCCGCCTCGAAGGCGATGAAATAGACGTTGCGCAGAAAAAAGATCGCGATGATCCAGACGATGAAAAGCGGCTGCAATTTATCAGTGCCGAAACCTCTTACGCCGAACAGCGCAACAATCGTGACCGCGATTGCGGCCGTGGCGATAATCACGACATCGAGCAGGAAAGCGGCAGCCCGCGTGCCGGCGTCGGCCAGCTTTATCTGGAGATCGACACCTTCAGGCGTGATCAGCGAGCGCATTGTCGCCAGCGCGGAGCGTCTAGCGGTCGCCATTGCGCACCACCTGGAACAGATAGAAATAGCCGATCCACAGTGCGAGCAAACCGCCGCCAATGGCATAGCGCGTGATATCGCTGGTGATCGTCTGCCTGCCGATGCCCTCAAGCAGTCCGGCAAACAGCAGCATGACCGAAACGCCGACCATCGCGGTCGCCGCGACCCGCCCGGCATGGGCGGCTGCCGCCATGCGGGTCAATTCGCCGGGAAAGGCGATGCGCGTGCCGATCCGCATGCCGGCAGCGCCGGCCAGCGCGATGGCGAACAATTCGGTGGTGCCGTGAATGGCCAGCCAGCCGCCAAGCTCCATGCCAAGCCCCTTTGCCCAATAGACTTGGAACAGCGCGCCCAGCATGCAGCCGTTGAACAGCATCAGCAGCACCGTCGGCGCGGCGAAAGCAAATCCAAGGGCGAAGGCGAGGATTGCGACCTGGACATTGTGGGTGAAAAGATAAGCAGCAAAGCCTGAGAGAAAGCCGTTGTCGCCATCATAGAGCATACTGCGCAGCAACTCGGCCGAAGCGTCGGGACCGCGGCCTGCCGCCAGGCTTGACGGGATGATCGCGTCGAACCAGCCCTTGTCGGACGCTACCAGCCAGGCGCCGGCGCCGGTGCCGACAAACATCAGCGCCACCGACACCAGCGTCTCGCGCCACAAATCGCGGATGGCACCGGGCCAGTCGTGCAGGAAAAAGTCGGCGATGCGCTGGCGCAGTGTGCGGCGTGCCCCGTAGAGATAGAAATATCCCCGCAGCGACAGGGATTCGAGATAGGCGATCAGCGCGCTGTCGAGGGATGTCGCTCTCGCCACCGAGAGGGAAGACAATGCCGAACGGTAGAGCAACGGAAGCGACAGCAGCTCTTCTTCCGACAGCGTCCGCGGCGCGCGTTTCTCGACGCGGGTGAGAAGCGCCTCGAACGCCTTCCAGTCGGCCTCGCGCTCCCGACGGAAGCTGGCCAGCGACTGGCGTACGGCATCGCCGCGTCGAGCATCGCCGGGTACTGGCGCGGTCACAACAAATCCTCCCGCTTGACCTGCAGGTAGCGCTCGACCAGCGCCGGCCCCAGCCTTTTATGGTCAGCTTCGATCACATGCGCGCCGAGCAGCCGCAACCGGCCGATGACGACCTGCCTTTCGCGCAAGAGCCCGCCGGCGATGACGGCGCGGGCGACATCCTCGCCTGATGAAGGCGGCATGTCGGCCAAGCTCTCCAGCTCGACATCCCTCATCATCATGAACAGCACCAGATGCCGCTCGGTGAGCCGGCCGACGGTGCGCAGCATCAATTCCGCGCTGATCGGATCGACGAAGTCGGTAAAGATGATCACCAGCGAGCGCCGGTCGAGCCGCGCCGCAAGCGTGGTTAGCGCCAAGGTGAAATTGGTCTCCTCGTTGGAATAGTCGATCTCCGCCGCCCGTTTCTGGATCATCGCGAAACTGGCCGCGCCGCGCACCGCGCCGCTGGCGACGCGCGGTCGCGCGTCGAAGCCGAACAGGCTGACCATGTCGCCGCCCTTGAGCGCAATGAACGCCGACAGCAAGGCCGCCGCCACCGCCCGGTCCACCTTCGGCACGCCGTCGACCGGCTCGCACATCAGGCGTCCGCTGTCGATGGCCAGCACGATGTTGTTGTTCTCCTCGATACGGAACTCGCGCGCCAGAAGCCTGCCGTGGCGGGCGCTGCGCTTCCAGTCGATCATCCGCCGGCCCATGCCGGGCTGATAATCCTTGAGCGCCTCGAATTCCCGGCCCTGGCCGGCCCGGCGCTGCGCATGCCCGTCGGGCAGGGCGTTGCGCTGCAGCAGCGTGATCGCCTGGTCGCGGACGCTGCGGACGTCGGGCAGCACTGCCACCTTGCTTTCCATCGGCAGGACGACCTGGTTCCAGACCAGTCCGAACGGCCCGCGCCAGCGCAGCCACAGACGATCGAAGCTGGCGATGCCGCGCCGCAGCGCCTGGAACCGCAGGACGAGCGATCCGCCATCCTTTGTGGCAACCAGGGGTCCGCCGGTTCCGCCCATCGGCGCCAGGCGCTCATCATGCCCGACGCGCGCCTCCAGGGTCCGCGTCGGGCCTGAAAAACGGGCGGCGACATGGACGGTGAACTGGCCGCCGACACCGACCTGCGGCGGCGCGTGGAGGCTGGCGGCCAGCGATTCCCGCCCGCGTCCCGCCGCGGCGTCCACCGCCAGGAAGGCGAGCAGCAGGCAGATCCACAGCAATCCGAGATACCACAATGCCGGCAGCGCCAGCGCGACCAGGAAGGCCGGCACTGCGCCCGCCGCGGTCGTCCACACCGCTCGGCCGCTGGGATAGATCAACGCGGCGCTTCCGTCTGGTCGACCAGGTCGGAGACGATCTGCTCGACCAGCCGGCCATCGATCTGCGCGGCCGGCGACAGGATAACGCGATGGCGCAGCGCCGGCACCGCCAGCGCCTTGACGTCGTCGGGGATCACATAGGCGCGCCCGTCGAGCGCCGCCCGCGCCCGCGCCGCCCTGGCCAGCATGGCGCCCGCGCGTGGACTGGCGCCAACCTCCAAATCGGCGGTGTCGCGTGTGGCGCGCACCAGCGCCGCGATGTAGCCGACGACGTCGTCGACGAGGGTGACGGAGCCGACGGTTTCGAGTGCCTTCTCCAGCGTCTTGCGATCCGTCTGGGCCTTGATGCCGTATTGCGCGATGTCGTGCGAGGCGGAGCCGCCGCCGTGACGGATGATGATGGCCCGTTCCTCCTCGGGACCGGGATAGCTGACCCGGTGCTTGAACAGGAAGCGGTCGAGCTGTGCTTCGGGCAGGGGATAGACACCCTGATGCTCGATCGGGTTCTGGGTCGCGACCACCATGAAGTTGCGGCCCAGCGAATGCGTGGTGCCGTCGAAGGTGACCGCATGCTCCTGCATCGCCTCCAGAAGTGCTGCCTGTGTCTTGGGCGGCGTGCGGTTGATCTCGTCGGCAAGCAAAAGATCGCAGAAGATCGGACCGCGCGTCAGCGTGAACTGTCCAGTCTGGAAGTTGTAGATGTTCGATCCGACGATATCGCCAGGCATCAGGTCCGGCGTGAACTGGATGCGCCCGTAGGCGACACCCAGAGCCTGCGCGAAGCAGCGCGCGGTCATTGTCTTGGCCGTGCCCGGAGGGCCTTCCAGCAGGATATGCCCGCCGGCGAACAGGGCGGTCAGCATCAGGTCGACCGTATCGTGCTGTCCGGTGATCGCCTTGGCCACTTCTTCCCTGATCCGTGTCGCCAGGGCCTTCACATCATCGACGTTCACCGAGCCTCCTTGCCGTCCAATCGTGCAGCCGCTCGGCTGCCTCGTGCATTTGCGTCAGGTTTTTCGCCTCGCCGGCGGCTTGCGCCCGCGCGGTGAATCCGCTGACTTCGTCCTTATCGCGAGAATCGAGCCAGCGGTCGAGCGCTTCGCCTTGCAGCCCCTGCGGCGCTCCCAGCAGTGCACCGGCGCGCACCCGCATCAACGCCGCATAACGGCCTCCCAGTTCCTCGAGCCGCCCGGCGCGCCTCAACAGCATCGCCGTCGTATCCACCAGCGCACGCTTGCCGAAGGCAATGGCGCGCTGGGCGGCGCGCGGCGGGCCGAAACGGCCGAGGCCGTGCAGGAAAGCCAGCGCCGCCGCGGCCAGGATCGTCAGTGTCAGCGCCAGAAACGGCGGTTCGACCAGGAGCTTGGCAAGGTCGTATTTTCGCCCCGCGCCATGCAGCGTGAGATCGAACATGACCTGGCCCTTTTCGGGTTGCACCAATGCAATCAGGTCGAGCGCTGCTGCCGCCTTGGCGGGATCTCGAAGCGCGGCGTTGTTGATCAGGTCGGGGTCGGTCAGGATATAAAAAGGCTTGTCGTCCAGTTCGGTGAGCACAGCCTTGTCGTTGCCAGCTGCTATGATTGGATCCTCGTCCGCCACCCACTGCAATTCGTCGGGGGCGGCAACGAGGCGGCCTTCGACGTCGAGTTGTCGCACCTTACTTTGGCCGACGCCCATCTTTGCATTGGCGATCCGGCCGAGCCATTGGTTCACCACGGGATCGGGCAACCGCCCGAATTTCATCTTCCATCCCTCGTGCTCCTCCAGCGGCAGGGTTTGCCATTTGGGCAGCACGAAGAGGGTATGCAGGTCCTGCCGAAGTTCGAGGATGTGGTCGAGCGCGGCGGGATCGCTCTCGGGCGAAATGGTGACGATCAGCAGCATGTCGGTGCCGAGATCGTCCTCGGTTCGTGCCATGGCCGGCGTCTCGCCGGTGAGCCGCAACCATTCCGCCAGGCCGGCATAGCCGACGCCGCTTTTCGCCAGCGGCGTGGCGCCGCCATTGCCGGGTTGCCGGAAATCGGGCGCATAGGTGGACAGCAGGAAGAAACCCGCTGCCGCAAGCAGGCTGGCGAAAATGCCCCAAAACAGCGTTCTTCGATTGAACGGTTCCTGTGCCGCTGGTTCGACCGTCGCAGCGCTCATATCCAGGCATCCCGGAAGACGAACCGCTCATAGGCGCCGCGTGCTTGCCGCCAGCCTTCGGCGCCGACCGGCCTGCGCGCGAACAATGCGGCTTCGACGATGCGTGCGATCTCGCTAAACGCCGCGCGGGCCTTGGCGGGAACCGAAGCAGCAGCGGCGATGTCGCGCGCCGTGAGCGACGGGCGCAAAAAATCCGGCAGCCGGCCGCCAATATCGGCGACGCTGCGCCGAAGCAGGAGATGGACAGCTTCGTCATAGTCGCCTCGCGCGGCCAGCGCGTCGGCTTCCGACAGCAGGATCTGCGCGGCGCCGGCGTCGGGACGCCATGCTTCCTCCGCCTCGGGTTCGCGCTGCGCGCGCTGCCAGGGCAGCCGCCAGGCGACACCCTTCATCTCAAGAAAGACCAGGAGCAGGATGGTCGCGGCACCTGATATCACCGCCCCCCAGAACAGATAGATCATGTAGGGACCGAGCGACGACAACAGGTCCAGCAGCGGCTTCAGCCAGTCAGGCGGCTGCGGCGGCACATAGGCCGGCAGCTCGAACTGGATCGACGTATCCGAGATCAACTGCTGATGCGCTTTTGCCAGCCATTCGGCTTCCGCTGTGCCTGGCTGTGCCACTGCCAACCGCTTCCCCTGCAACCTGTGGTTCCCCAGTCGACAGTGGCAATGCACAACGGCAATTGCAAGTGGGCTAGACGGTGATCTCCAATGTTGGCACATTTGGTGCGGGGATCACCAGCCGATATGCGGCGATTGAGCGAGGGGACGCATCATGGTTTCGACGACACTGGAACGACCGGACAAGTTCCGCATCGGCAGGGTTTTCAACAATAGTTTTGCGGTCATCGGCCGCAATCCGGGTCTGTTGGTCGGACTGGCGGCTCTTTTTTCCGCCCTTCCGGCACTGGTGCTTAATTTTTGGAATTACAGAAATTTTGCCAACCTCGATTTTGCCAATCCCGAAAGCATGGCGGTTACCGATCCCTCGGCGGTTCTAGGCAACTCGTCAATATCGATCGCTTTTGGCTTGATATATTTTGTGCTGGCTTTGTTGTTTCAATCTTCACTGGTGAGGGCGACGATAGAAGACTTGAATGGCAAGCGCCCGGCAATCGGTGACTGCATCCAGATCGCTTTGCGTTGCATGTTCCCGACGCTCGGGATTGCCCTGGTTGTCTTCCTCACCATGATCTTCGCGGTAGTGGTGACGATGTTCGTGGCGGGCTTGTTTATTCCCGTTTTTGGAGCCCCCATTGCGTTCATAGCGTTCATAGCGTTGCTCGTTCCAGGCATCATGCTGCTCCTCGGTGTATCGGTTTCCATACCCGTGCTGATCCAGGAGCGGCTTGGCGTGTTTGGTTCGATGTCGCGCAGCCGTGCTCTGACGAAGGGCAGCCGCTGGTCACTGTTCGGTCTTTTACTGATTCTGTTCTTGGCGGTGATTGCCATCCAAATGGCATTCGCTTTGGTGTTTGGATTGGCTTTCGCCCTTACCGGCAGCCTCTCGACCGTTGGCCTGATTGTCGGCGCGATCGGAAGCGCGGTTGTGTCGACGGTCGTGTCTACAGTGATATCGGTTGCCATCGCGGTCAGCTATGTCGAGCTGCGTCAGGTCAAGGAAGGCACAGGCATCGACGAACTGGCGGAAATTTTCTCATAGCGGGGAAGTGTCACTGAAGCCATGACGTAACCTGTCCAGTTCAGGCGGTTGCTGATGCGACGAAGGCGGCACGAACCAATCGCAGTCACGTCCTCGGGGTGTTCCAGGTTGGGATGGGTAAGTCGAGTTGGCGATCCTTCCCACCCCCCTCTGTCCTGCCGGACATCTCCCCCGCAAGTGGGGAGATCGGATGTCGCTTTGGCTTTCGCCAATCACCAACGCAAGAAACGCAGGTGGCAGCGGCAGCCTCAAGCGATTGCCCCGCACGCCTCCAGCGGCGGCAGGGGTGACAGTGGCGGAAAAATGCCGTATATTCACATAAAGATGTCTTTATGTCGCTTAAACGCGACCGTCGCCTTGAGGACGAAATATGTCGCAAAACCTATCATCGCTGGACGACCTGTTCGGCCCCGTCGCGGCCAAGCCCGACGGTTCGGAAGTGCTTGCGGCGCTGACGGCGGCGGCGCGCGAACGCATCCTCATTCTCGATGGCGCCATGGGCACGCAGATCCAGGGCCTGGGCTTCGACGAGAACCACTTCCGTGGCGACAAATTCGCCGAGTGCGCCTGCCATCAGCAGGGCAACAACGACCTGCTGATCCTGACGCAGCCCAAGGCGATCGAGGAGATTCACTATCAATACGCCATCGCCGGGGCGGACATCCTTGAAACCAACACCTTCTCCTCGACCTCCATCGCCCAGGCGGATTACGGCATGGAGGACGCGGTCTACGCTCTGAACCGCGACGGTGCACGGCTGGTGCGCAGGGCAGCGGTAAGGGCTGAGCAGGAGGACGGCAAGCGTCGTTTCGTCGCCGGTGCGCTGGGGCCGACCAACCGCACCGCCTCGATGTCGCCGGACGTCAACAATCCCGGTTACCGCGCCGTGACGTTCGACGAATTGCGCCTTGCCTATGGCGAGCAGCTGCGCGGTCTCATTGACGGCAGCGCCGACATCATCCTGATCGAGACCATCTTTGATACGCTGAACGCCAAGGCGGCAATCTTCGCCTGCAACGAGATCTTCATCGAGAAGGATGTGCATCTGCCGGTGATGATTTCCGGCACGATCACCGACCTGTCCGGCCGCACGCTGTCGGGCCAGACGCCGACGGCTTTCTGGCATTCGGTCCGCCACGCCAACCCGTTCACGATAGGCCTCAATTGCGCGCTGGGCGCCAAAGCCATGCGCGCGCATCTGGACGAAATATCCAGCGTCGCCGACACCTTTGTTTGCGCCTATCCGAATGCCGGTCTGCCCAACGAATTCGGCCAATATGACGAAAGCCCGGAGTTCATGGCCGCGCAGATCGAGGATTTCGCGCGCGACGGCTTGGTCAATATCGTCGGTGGCTGCTGCGGCTCGACGCCCGACCATATCCGCGCCATCGCACAGGCCGTGAAGAAACATCCGCCGCGCGCTGTTCCCGACATCGAGCCGAAGATGCGCCTTTCGGGGCTCGAGCCGTTCACGCTGACCGACGAGATTCCGTTCATCAATGTCGGCGAGCGCACCAACGTCACGGGCTCGGCGAAATTCAGGAAGCTGATCACCGCGGGCGACTATGCCGCCGCGCTCGACGTCGCCCGCGACCAGGTCGCCAATGGCGCGCAGATCATCGACATCAATATGGACGAAGGCCTGATCGATTCGAAGCAGGCGATGGTCTGTTATCTCAACCTGATCGCCGCTGAGCCTGATATCGCCCGCGTTCCCGTGATGATCGACAGTTCCAAATGGGAGATCATCGAAGCCGGGCTGAAATGCGTGCAGGGCAAGCCGCTGGTCAATTCCATTTCGATGAAGGAAGGCGAGGAGGCTTTTCTGCACCATGCGAAGCTCGTCCGCGCGTATGGCGCGGCGGTGGTCGTCATGGCCTTCGACGAAGAGGGTCAGGCCGACACCCAGGCGCGAAAGGTCGAGATCTGCACCCGCGCCTACAGACTGCTGACCGAGCAGGCCGGATTCCCGCCCGAGGACATCGTTTTCGATCCGAACATCTTCGCCATCGCTACCGGCATCGACGAGCACAACAATTACGGCGTCGACTTCATCGAAGCCGCCAGGCAGATCACCGCGACGCTTCCCCATGTCCACATATCGGGCGGCGTGTCGAACCTCTCCTTCTCGTTTCGCGGCAACGAACCGGTGCGCGAGGCCATGCATGCGGTGTTCCTCTACCATGCCATCCAGGCCGGCATGGACATGGGCATCGTCAACGCCGGACAGCTTGCCGTCTATGACACAATCGATCCGGAACTGCGCGAAGCCTGCGAGGACGTTGTCAACAACCGTCAGCCAAAGGGCGGCGGCACCGCGACCGAACGCCTGCTGGAACTCGCCGAACGTTTTAGGGGCACGGCGGGCAAAGAAGCGCAGGAACGCGATCTCGCCTGGCGCGACTGGCCGGTCGAGCAGCGCATTTCGCACGCACTGGTCAACGGCATCACCGAATTCATCGACGACGACACGGACGAAGCGCGACGTGCCGCCGAGCGTCCGCTGCATGTCATCGAAGGTCCTTTGATGGCAGGCATGAATGTCGTCGGCGACCTGTTCGGCGCGGGAAAGATGTTCCTGCCGCAAGTGGTGAAATCCGCCCGCGTCATGAAGCAGGCCGTGGCCGGCCTGCTGCCGCACATGGAGGCGGAAAAGCTGGCGAACGCCGCCAATGGCGTTGACACCGGCGAGCGCCAGACCGCCGGCAAGATCCTGATGGCGACGGTGAAGGGCGATGTCCACGACATCGGCAAGAACATCGTCGGCGTCGTTCTGGCCTGCAACAATTACGAGATCATCGACCTCGGCGTCATGGTGCCGGCGGCAAAAATCCTGCAGACTGCGCGCGAGCGAAAGGTCGACATCATCGGCCTGTCCGGCCTGATCACGCCCTCGCTCGACGAGATGGCGCATATGGCCGCCGAGATGGAGCGCGAAGGTTTCGACATTCCGCTGTTGATCGGCGGTGCTACGACCAGCCGCGTGCATACAGCGGTAAAGATCCATCCACGTTATATCAGGGGCCAGACGGTCTACGTCACCGATGCCAGCCGCGCCGTCGGCGTGGTGTCGGCACTTTTGTCGAACGAGACCAGGGGAGGCTATGTCGACAATGTTCGTGCCGAGTACAAGAAGGTTGCCGATGCGCATGCGCGCAGCGAAGCCGACAAGCAGCGCCTGCCGCTCGCCAAGGCGCGGGCCAACGCCCACAGGATCGACTGGTCGGCCTACCAGCCGCCAAAACCGTCCTTTCTCGGCCTGAAAACCTTCGAAGCCTGGGATTTGGCCGAGCTCGCGCGCTATATCGACTGGACGCCGTTCTTCCAGACCTGGGAGCTGAAGGGGCGTTACCCGAAAATCCTCGACGACGAGGCGCAAGGACCGGCGGCACGCCAACTCTTCGACGACGCCCAGGCGATGCTGGCCAAGATCATCGCGGAAAAATGGTTCGCGCCGAAGGGCGTCATCGGCTTTTGGCCGGCGAATACCGTCGGCGACGACATCAGGCTGTTCACCGATGACGCCAGGTCGCAGGAGCTGGCGACCTTCTTCACGCTGCGCCAGCAACTGACCAAGCGCGACGGCAAGGCGAACGTCGCGCTAGCGGATTTCGTCGCGCCTTTGGACAGCGGCAAGGCCGACTATCTCGGCGGTTTCATCGTCACCGCCGGCATCGAGGAAGCGGCAATCGCGGAGCGTTTCGAACGGGCCAACGACGATTACTCGTCGATCATGGTCAAGGCGCTGGCCGACCGTTTCGCCGAAGCCTTCGCCGAACGCCTGCACGAATGCGTGCGCAAGGAGTTCTGGGCCTATGCGCCGGACGAGAAACTCGCGCCGGACGAGCTGATCGGCGAACCCTATCGCGGCATTCGCCCGGCGCCAGGCTATCCGGCGCAGCCCGACCACACCGAGAAAGCGACGCTTTTCCGCCTGCTCGACGGCGAGCGCAACGCCGGCGTCAGCCTGACCGAAAGCTTTGCGATGTGGCCGGGCTCCTCCGTGTCCGGCATCTACCTGTCGCACCCCGAAAGCTATTATTTCGGCGTCGCTAAGGTCGAACGCGATCAGGTCGAGGACTATGCGCGCCGCAAGGCCATGCCGCTAGCCGAGGTCGAGCGCTGGCTCGGCCCTATACTCAACTATGTGCCGACCCCCTTCGCCGAAGCTGCGGAGTAAGGTAGCAGCTTTTGACCCGGCCATCAGAGGTTTTGATCCTTTCTGGAAGCCAGGGCGAGTTTCTTAACGAGCCCGTCAGGGATTGGCTGGCTCGGCGAGAAGGTGACGCCAGTCTTGGTAGACTTGAGCCCGGCCGCGGCAATGTCGTCGGCATGCGACTTGATGGCGGAAGGAGATAGATAGAGGCCGCATTGCTTACTGAACGCTGCATAACCCGCGATGATGGATTGTCCGATCCTGAACCCTGGCATTTTATAGGCGATGACTTCTTCGGCGTCAGGCAGCGCGCGCGCAAGTTGAGAGCGCAATCGAACCAGCAGAGGGCGGAGGTCTTTAGGAGCCTCAGCTATGTAGGCGTCGTGATCAGCAAACTTGGCCAGAGCAGGCTTATGCTGGGGTGACATTCAAGGCGAGCGCCCACCATCTCAGCTTTAACCAGTTGGATGACTGAATCAAGCTGATCAGGAGAAGGTCCGCAATGGGCCATCCTGCGCCATCGGCCCGACTTCTCAAACGGGCTGTCAGGGATAATGCCTCATGCAATGAAGGAGGGCCCTATGCAGACCCCGACTGAAGAAACGGAAATCCGCAAAGGCCTGGATGACCTGGTGCAGGCATTGCGGGCCAAGGATATAGAAGCCCTGATGGCACACTATGCCGCGGCTACCGTCGTATTCGACATCAGGCCGCCGCTGCGGATCGAGAGCGCCGATGCCTATCGAAAGAACTTCGAGGCGTGGTTTGCCTCGGTCGACGGTCCGATGGATTATGAGGTGCACGAGCTGCTCGTCACAGTCAGAGACGACGTGGCGTTCTGCCATAGTCTGTGCCACGTCAGAAGCAAAAGAACGAACGGGGAGAAAGCCGACTATTGGGTGCGTGTGACGTCGGGTTTGCGGAAGATGAGTGACCACTGGATGATCACGCACGAACACATATCTATGCCGATCGATCTCCGGACAATGCAGGCACAGCCGGAGTTTCAGTCGTAGCTCCGCGGACGTTCGCACGATACCAAACTTCTTCCGGCGCTGCCCTCGACCGACCCAGCCATGGGGCTTGCCGAAATCGCTGACCCAATCGATCGCGGGCCGGTGAAGCGCGAGGCTTGCGTAAAGGGCAAAGGGGGTCGAATCGCAGCACCCTGCGCACACGCGGTTTCAGTTCAGCCCCGGTGGTGCGTCCATGGCGCCAAGGTCGTACGCGACCAGATCGAGGATATGCGCGGCGCAAGCGCATGCCCTGGCTCGGCCCTGTACTCAACTATATGCCGGCGCAGGGACTTGACGCAGCCGCGTGAAAATCGCGTCGCGAGGCTGACAGGGCGAAAAGCCTCCATGACAGCAGCCCTGTCCTGATTGCGCGCTCGTTCTGCAAAGACACGGATAGGCACCTCCCCGTGGTCAGAGCGGTGGTGAGCCTGGCCTGCAGCGGTGGTGCGCCGTACCGCCTCGGATTGACGCGCGACACTTTAGCTGCAAAGTATATTAACGTTCTGTTTACCAAATATTGGTCTCGGCAGGGACTTGGGGGGGGCAATTTGGAACCGTTTCTGGGTGCGAACCGCCTTAATTGGGATGATCGGGCCGAGCTGCATTCGACCGACACGACGGGCAGCTACCACATAGAAAATGTGCTGGCTGGCGGATCCAATCTCTATGAGCTGGAAACGCGCGAGGTCGGAGACATTGTCGGCAAGGATATCGTCCATTTGCAATGCCATATCGGGCTCGACACAATCAGCTTGAAGAATCTGGGCGCGGGCAGCGTGACCGGCCTCGACTTTTCACCGACGGCGATCGCAGCGGCGCGGGATTTCGCCGCAAAGGCAGGCACTGATGTGCGCTTCGTCGAGGCGCCACTGTTCGAGGCAGTCGAAGCGCTCGGCCGAACCTTTGACATCGCTTACGTTACCTGGGGTTCGGTAAACTGGCTTGACGACGTGTTCCGCTGGGCGCGGGTGGTTGCCGATCTCCTGCGGCCCGGCGGCCGGCTCTATCTCGCCGAGGGCCATCCGTTGATGTTCCAGTGTGATCGCAAGGCTGCGGCGCTGGAGTTCAAGCATGACTGGCGAACGCCAATAGCTCGACCACTCGCATGGAACGAGGAACTCACCTATACCGGCGACGACCGCATCTTGAAGCATCCGCGCTACTATGAGTGGATTCATCCGGTCAGCGACGTGGTGAACGCGCTGATTTCAGCTGGGCTGACGCTGGATTTTCTCAATGAGCATGACACGGTTTCGTGGCAGCATTTTTCATTTGCCGTGAGGGCCGGCAAGGATATGTTCGGCTTGCCAGAGAACTCTCCCAAGATCCCAATGGCCTACTCCATTGGCGCCACGAAGCGTAGCATCGGCAAGATACCCTACCTGGTTACCCCCAAGGCGGTTGAGGGTCATTAGAGTTCCCCTGCGCAGCGATTTGGTTCTTTGACTGACGGTCGCTGCCGGCCGGCCTGCAGCCACCGATCCAACGCTGGCGATTAGCTAAATCCCGCCGCGCGCCTTCGTCATCCTAGGGCGGAGCAAGGAGCGAAGCGACGCGGCGCAGACCCTGGGATCCATCCCGTGACATCAGCCGAAGAATGCAGCGGCTCAGAACAACGCTACTACCCTTCAACCATGACCGGCTATGCGTAAAAACAACCACCTGAAGCGCGTCGCATGAATCCCATTCAGCCGCGACGCGCTTTAAGTCGTCAACCGGAGCCGCAGGTCCGTGTCAACCACTCCGGCCACCTCAGGCGGTTGGGACGTGCAAAAATGTTAGGACCCGTGAAGGTCAAAATTAAATATTGATAGCTAATATACCCTGGTCGGGTTGGCCCAGAACCTGAATAGCATCTGAGGAATCGCCTATTGGCTCTTTTCCGCGCTAGGTTCGGCGGTATTAGGAAGGCCGTTTTCTCGTCGGCAAATATCCCGGCGGCAATGGCGGTGATAGTTATTGCCGTTGGCGCAGCGTTCGCGGACCACCAGAACAAAGTCGTCTCGGATCAAGCCGCCCGAGCGGATGTCCTAGCCAAGGTCAATCTTATCCGCGCCAAGCTTGAAGGCAACATCAACGGAAACCTTCAACTGGTGCAGGGACTGGTCGCGACGGTCGTAACCGAGCCCTATATGGGACAGCAGCGCTTCGCCTCGCTGGCGAGCAACCTGTTTGGCAGGGGCTCGCAATTGAAGAATATTGCCGGCGCGCCCGATCTGGTCATTTCCCTGATGTACCCGATGGACGGCAACGAGAAGGCGATAGGCCTCGATTACCGCAAGGACGAGCGCCAGCGTGTGGCCGCGCTAAGGGCGCGAGATGAGCGCGAGCTAATCCTTGCCGGTCCCGTCGACTTGAGGCAGGGAGGGCAGGGCTTCGTCGGTCGTATTCCGGTCTTTGTGCGCAGTGCAGGCAACACCGAAAGATTCTGGGGCATCATTTCGGCCGTTGTCGACGTTCAGCGCCTCTATAAGGCGAGCGGCCTGCTTGACGATGATCTCGGGATTGACATAGCGCTGATCGGTAAGGACGCTCTCGGTCCAACCGGAGAGCAATTCTTCGGCAATGAGCGCGTCGCCAAAAGCAATCCGGTGACAGCCGACGTTCTGCTTCCGTCCGGTTCTTGGCGGATCGCAGCCATTCCCAAAAACGGCTGGCCTTCGACGCCCGACAACGCGTGGTACTTGCGCGCAATCATGGCGGTGGCCGGGGCGTTGGTTGTGATCCCATTCCTGGTTACGGGTCGTCTGATTGGCGAGAGACAGCGCAATTATGCGGAACTGAGTCGATTGTCGAGGCGACTGGAACTCGCTCTGGAAGCGTCGGCTATTGGCGTTTGGGAACACGATCTCGCGACCAACGAGCTTAAATGGGACGACCGCGTCAATGAAATATACGGCAAACCGACTGGGGAGTGCCGCGGCTACCTGGACTGGGCGGGAGCAATCCACCCGGATGATTTGGCTGGCGCCAACGCCGATTTCGATCGCGCGACGGCTGGCGGCGGGCCGTATTTGTCGGAGTACCGGATTATTCGGCCGGATGGCGAGATTCGCCATGTTCGATCCAAGGCGATAATTTACCGGAGCGCAAACGACACCCCAAAAATGATTGGCGCCGAATGGGATGTGACAGCCGATGTCCTGCTGAACAAGGACCTGGTTCGCGCAAAACAGCTTTCCGAGTCGAAAAATGCGGAACTCGAGTCGGCCAAGGCGCGCATAGAGCACATTGCGCTCCACGATTCGCTGACCGGTTTGCCCAACCGGCGTTACCTCGACCAGGTGCTGGAAGACTACGCTGCAAACGCCAGGCGCGCCGGCGGCTATGCGGCACTGCTTCACATAGATCTGGACCGGTTCAAGCACATCAACGATACGCTTGGCCACGCCGCAGGCGACGCAATGCTTGTCCACGCCTCGACTGTCCTCCGATCCAAGGTCGATGGTGAGGGCTTCGTCGCTCGGATCGGAGGAGACGAATTCGTCGTCCTGTGCGTGGCGCATGACGATATCAAGCAACTGGCGCTGCTCGCTGACCGGGTCATCAGCCAGATGCGAGAACCGGTCTACTATCAGGGCCATCGATGCCGTTTTGGCGTGAGCGTGGGAATTGCAGTCGATGACGGAAAAGATGTCGAAGCCAAGCACCTGCTGGTCAACGCTGACATCGCGCTTTACCGAGCAAAGAGTCGTGGGCGCAATCGATACGAATTCTTCACCGAGGCGATGCAAAGCGAGATCGTCGAGACAAAACGAATTGCCGACGAAATTCTCGGCGGCCTTGAGCGCAACGAGTTCATTCCCTTCTACCAGCCGCAATTTGACGCAAAAACCCTTGAAATTGTTGGGGTTGAGGCGCTGGCGCGATGGCGGCATCCGCAGAAGGGCATTTTGGCGCCCGACGTCTTCCTAAGGATTGCGGAAGAGCTGAATGTCGTCTCGATCATCGATCGAAACATATTAGAGCAATCGCTTTTGGATCTCGAAGGGTGGTCCGCTGCGAATCTTCACATTCCGCGGGTGTCGGTCAATGTTTCGGCACGCCGCCTTCAGGATGAGGAACTCATAAAGAGTCTCAGGAAGCTGAATATCAAGAAGGGGACAGTTTCATTCGAGCTCGTTGAGTCAATTTTCCTTGACGAGAATGATGACTTTGTTACCTGGAATCTTGAGCAGATAAAAGCGCTCGGCATTGACGTAGAAATAGACGATTTTGGCACGGGCTATGCCTCTATAGTCAGCTTGCTCAAGCTGCAGCCTCGCCGGTTGAAGATAGATCGCCAACTGGTCATTCCAATTGTCAAATCGCCGCAACGAAGGCAGGTCGTCTCGTCGATCATCGAAATCGGCAAATCCCTGGGTATCGAGGTCGTAGCGGAGGGTGTCGAGACGATGGAGCACGCACAGACACTCAAGAGCTTGGGCTGCGACATATTGCAGGGTTATGCCTTCGGGCAGGCGTTGGATGCCGACGGGCTAAAGGCCTTCGTTCGATCTCGGCGTCTGCGCACTGGACGGATTTTGGATGAACCGCTCCGGTTGGGTAGAGTATAAGCGCATCCGCCTCAGGTCACAGGGTGGCGCTACGCTTGAGTCTTAGGATTTGGAGATTGGCCGATCACGGCAGAGGAGTGTGGCTGGGGTTCCTGGAAGCTTTTCGAGCTTTTTGTCTCGCATTTCCAGCCGAATTGCGAGCGCTTTTGAAAGAGATCAGAATATCTGAACATGCTATAGGACAAGCTTGATTGACGCATTAGGCTCTGTAGATACCCTCAGCGGTTCACGACAGAGAGGTCCACTTGGGTGTCGCGTTTGCCAGCTCTCGGGGGTTCGAGTCGGGAGAGGGATACCGCCAATACAGTGCTGTGACCGAGTTCGTTTGCTGACGGGGCTTCTTAGTCAGCGCAAATAGGTCCGACTCCAGAATGATGCGCCTGGCCGGTGACAAATGAATCTCTGCTGGACCGCCGATGATATGGGGAGGCGCTCGCAAATCGCGCCCTACGCGCGGGTTGATCGGTTGATCAATATCAAAGCTTGAATATGAGAAATGCGCTAACTGTGACGGCGGTGGTCACCGTGGCTCGAGTGTCAGCAGATGTGGTAAGGTTGAGTGTCGGCGAGTAGCAGAGGTCCAGCAACAATGACTTTGAGGCGAACCAGAGTTTACCGCGCATCCGGCTTGGTTCTAGCGGTTTGCAGTGTGTTTGCTTGGCAGAACGCCACTGCTGCTCC
>NZ_CAKXZT010000125.1:0-3935 GCF_935825525.1 Mesorhizobium escarrei | reverse complement strand
AGGCCTGAAGATTGGCCCTGTCAATTCCAGCAGGAATAGTTGTCGGCAAGCGAACTGCGGCAATGCTGCGCCGGACGAGATGAAACTGGGCACCGCTATGTCATTGCTGCGCCTATCGATTTCTGAGATCGTCGCTGGAATGGAAGGTCCGCCTTGCGCCATAAGCAGACGAAGAATGGACCCCGGCACCCCTGCAATGGGCGCCGGCCCTAACCACACTCGAACTCCGAAAATCTCCGAAACGTGTTGCGGCCGAGCGCTACAAGAGTCATGATCAGTCCGCGAACGGAATGAACCAGACGGCTTCGTTTGCCGCGGAGGCGGGGCGGTTCGCGGCCCGGGAAGGGCAAATCACAGGAATTCGCCATGCACAATGTCTCTCGGCGAAATGCCATTAGCCTCGTTTTGGCGGTCGCAGCCGCCCTGTTTGCGACCTCGATGCCCTCTCTTGCCACGGAAGCGGTGCCGCTCGCTATCAAGGGTTATGACCCGGTCGCCTATTTCACCACCGGAAGCCCCACGCGCGGGTTGCCGGAGATCGAGTACGAATGGGACGAGCACCGCTACCTCTTCGCGAGTGCCGAGCATCGCGAGCTTTTCAAGGCCGATCCTGTTCGCTACGCGCCAGAGTTCGGAAATTTTTGTGCAATGGCGCTGGCCCTTGGCGAGCTCGACGAGGCCAACCCGGAGAACTGGCTGATCAGCGACGGCAAGCTTTATATTTTCGGCAAGCCGGCCCCGATGGGACCCGCGCTCTTCCAGCAGGACCTTGCTGCGAACATCGCGAAGGCCAACCAGAACCGCGCGCTACTTCAAGGACATTAGCGGTTCCTTCTCTCGGCCGGTGGCAGGTCGCCTGTGACGGGGTAGAGGCGGGCCTTGCGGAATCCGTCGCGCAGATGTTCGAGATCGCCAGCGTTTAGAAACTTGGTTCCGAACTCCTGCGGGTCGAAGGTTGGGTCCATGCGGCGTATCATCGTCACGACACGCGCGGCGTCCTCCGCCCGGTTGTGTTGTGCATAGGCGGCCGCGAGTAGGATACGGCTGAAGTTCGCGCCTGCGGTTGTTCGAAGATTAAGTTCCGCCTGTTCGATCGCCGCGTCGTAACGCCGTTTCAGATAGTAGGCCAGGCTCAGCGCAAAGCGATCGATCGCATTGAGATCGGGGTCGATACGCTGCGCCTGCTCCAAGGCCTCGATCGCCGCATCCGTCTGTCCCAGCCACAACAGGATGTTGCCGCGCCCGGCGAGGCCGTGGGCATCGTTCGGATTGATCGTAATGGCGCGCTCGATCTCCGCCTCTGCCTGGTTGTATCTCTGATGAAAGAGGTGGACGTGGCCGAGAATGATGCGCGCACGCACTTCGGAATCATCAAGTCTGAGCGCCTTGATTGCCAGTTCCTCGGCACGGCTCAGGAAGGCGATTGGCGATTCCGCCCAACCCATCGAGCTGGCAATGTGATAGGTTTCGGCAAGTGCCGCATAGGCAGCAGCGTAGTTCGGGTCAAGCTCGATGGCGCGTTTGAGCAGGGCGCGCGCCTCCACATTGTTTGCGTGCGTCGGGCGCTGCAATGCCGGCCTGGCGCGCAGCACGTAATCATAGGCTGCGAGATTTTCGGTTGGCTTTGCGAACACCCGATTTTGTTCGATCTGCGTCACGCGAATCGCCAGGACTCTGACAATGTCAGTGACAATGTTGTCCTGCAGCGCAAACACGTCTGCGAGCGCCTCCTCGAAGCGTGCAGACCAAAGCACTCGTCCCTGCCTTGTGTCGACGAGTTGCGCGATGACCAGCACACGGTCGCCGGTCTGGCGGACGCTGCCTTCGACCAGATAGCTGACGGCGAGACCGCGGCCGATCTCCTCCGGGCTTGCGGGCTTTGCCTTGTAGGGGAAGACAGCGTTCCACGACATCACGGTCAGCGCGGAGAACCGACCCAGTGCGTTGATGATATCCTGCGTCAATCCATCCGCGAAATACTCACGAGCCGAATCGTCGCTGTGGTTCAGGAACGGGAGAATGGCGATCGCGGGTTTCGTGCCGACTTCAGCACTTTTTGTGAATTGATCGCCTGAGTGCAGAATACTGAGAAATTTCCACTCAGAGCCAAGACCGGTCCACAGCGCGGCTACAATAAGCAAAATCATCAGAGCCAGAGCGGCGAACAATCCCCGGCGCCAGCCAGCGAGCGCCGGAGCGACCGTGGCGTCGAGCCGCACGCGAAAGGCGCGCACCGGTCGAGCGATGTTCTTGAGCTTCTGTTCGCCGATATCCTCAAAGGCAATGTCGAGCTTGCCTTGCGCGTCTTCCTGCACGCGGCCCGAGACGCAGATGCCGCCAGGCTCCGCGAGCCCCTCCAAGCGAGCCGCCACGTTGACGCCGTCCCCGAAAATGTCGTCACCCTCGATGATGATGTCGCCGACATTGATGCCGACGCGGAACTCGATACGTTGTCCTGTCGGCGTCGCGACATTGCGTTCCGCCATGCCGCGCTGGATCTCGACGGCGCAGCGCACGGCCTCGACCACACTCGCGAACTCGACCAGCATCCCATCGCCGGTGGTCTTGACAATCCGCCCGCGGTGTTCGTTGATCTTTCGGTCGACCAGAGCACGCCGATGCGCCTTCAGCTGGGCGAGCGTACCTTCCTCGTCGTTGCCCATCAGCCGGCTGTAGCCGGCGATGTCGGCCGCAAGAATGGCCGTAAGTCGCCGCTCTACATGCTCGGTTGACAATCCGACTCTCCCAGCGCGGAGTAGCCCACCACATCGGCAGCAAGAATGGCAGCAAGCTTGCGATCCACGACGGCGTTCTTTAAGACCACTTATGCCGAGGAATGGACCGTAGCAGAAGTCGGACGCATTGTATCGCCGCAAGGCCCTTTGCTGTGCATGCACAGGAAGGTCTGGAATGGGTCTTGGCAGTGTGAAAACGCGACATATAGCTCAACGCCGGACAGTGCAGCATGAGCAAACACAGCCGCGAAGCGGATGGGCCGGGGTTCGGGGGATCATCCCCCGATAGGGGTGCGGGGGCGAAGCCCCTGCTATGTCCAAGCCCTTCCTCCGCGCGCGCGATGGCCTACCGATCGGCTGCTGTCTGGATCGACCAATCGCTGGCGCATGTCGCTGAAGCTGTCGAGCGCATGCCCGATGACAGGTTCCTTGCCGAACACCACCCGCACACGATGAGCCCCGCTCGCCGTCTGTCGACATGGTTGCCGCCGTGCTCGAGCGCGAGTGGTGGCGCCGGTGGCCTGAAGGTCGCGACACATGAAACGCCGGTCCAGTTCAACCCGCGCGACGTCCTTCAAAGCTGGGGGGATCGATCATTCACCAAGCGGTCTGCGGCCTCGACCGCAGTTCGTATCCTGCTGCGCAGCGCGAGATTCTCAGCCAGCATTTCTTCAGTGCGTTGAAGCGCGAGCTCGGTCCGGTGGATGCGCTGCCTAGCATTGGCAACTTCGGATGTCAAAATATCGGCCGCTATCCCGTGGCCCTGGGGTTCCATAGTGTCCATGGATTTCTAACACATGGGGGCCGATATCGTTCCCTGATGTCGGGCGAAACGGGGTGTCGCAGTTCCTCTATCAGTGATGAGCACTGCCAATATGGCCACGCCGTCATTGCATCCGCGACAAAGGCGCGATGGGCCGAATGACCAATGCGCTCCCTGCCAAAACAGCCAGAAACAGGAGAACGCCTTCGGCCGCTATACATCCGCGGGCAGAGGCGATCACAGTCCAGCGCGCACGCTATTGATCTGTTCAGGCACGACTACAACGTCAGCGAAGACACGCTCCGGCGGCTGGTAATCAAGCACCGTCTCCATGCCGCCTCCCGGTCCCGAATGATGCGGAGAGAATACCATGTGGATCATCCGCTTGTCTGTAACACTTAGCAATTTCTAATGTGTAACCGGGGCAAAACCGGTGG
>NZ_CAKXZT010000124.1 GCF_935825525.1 Mesorhizobium escarrei | reverse complement strand
CCTCGATCGCCTGGGGATCAGAGTGTGATCACTGGGACGTCACAAGCCGCCCCGTCGGAGGCATCACGGTGAGCGATTCCCTAGGAAGAGTTATTGACCTTTGCCCACCGTTTCTCGAAATGCTCGATTCCCTTATCCAACGGAGACCAATTCCATGAAAGCTCTTGCCTCGCCGTTTGTCGCCGCCCTCGTCATGGTGTTGTCGGCCCCTCCGGCGATTGCGCAGAACATCGGCGCAGAGAACCAGCTTGATGCGATTATCAAGGACGGCAAGCTGCGCGTTTGTACGACCGGCGACTACAAGCCCTTCACCTTTCATGACAAGACCGCGGACAATTACCAAGGCATCGATATCGATCTCGCAAAATCTCTGGCAAGTTCACTAGGGGTCGAGGCGGAATTCGTGGCGACTACCTGGAAAAAATTGCTGGCCGATTTTACAACCGGCAAGTGTGACATCGCGATGGGCGGTATTTCGGTGACTCTGGAACGCCAGAAGCAGGTGTTCTTCAGCGAACCTTATCTCGTCAACGGCAAGGCGCCGATTGCGCGCTGTGAGGACGAGGCGAAATTCCAATCGATTGCCGACATCGACAAGCCGGATGTGACTGTGATTGTCAATCCCGGCGGGACCAACGAGAAATTCGTGCGTGAAAAACTCAGTGACGCCAAAATCGAAATCTACCCGGACAATGTCACGATCTTCCGCCAAATTCTTGACGGCAAAGCCGATGTCATGATCGCCGAATCGGTCGAAACCGAGTTGCAGGAGAAACTTCACCCCGGACTTTGCGCGATCAACCCCGAGAAGCCGCTCCAATATGGCGAAATGGGCTATATGCTTCCTGAGGGTGCCGTCGTCTTCAAGGCCTATGTCGACCAATGGCTGCATCTTGCCAAGGCGACGGGTGAGTTCGATCGCATCTACGCTTCTCACGTCAAGTAGCGCCCGAGACCGATCCAACGGCAGTGCCGTGGACCGCGCGTCTCAGCGACTGCACCACCATAACACGCCGTCTTGTCCTGGGCCTGATTGATCCTTTTGCAATCCGCCGTGTTGAAGCGGGTTGTGGGTCAGGCGCGGCTTGTTGGTCAGGAGCAGAATGTGTATATCTAGTCCAATCTATACACATCGAGCATCACCATGCGAACCAACATCGAACTCGACGACGAATTGATCGCGGAGGCCATGGCCGCCTCCGGCCTCAAGACCAAGAAAGCGACGATAGAGGCGGCGCTGCGCACTCTAGTGCGCCGGCACCGGCAGGATATGGCTATCGCCGCCCTTGCTGGCGCCGGCTGGGAGGGCGATCTTGACGCCATGCGGGAAGGCCGTTCGCCCGATCGGCATCGATGATCGTCGTCGACAGTTCCGTGTGGATCGCCCATCTCCGCAATACGGACAGCGTCTCGGTCGGTAAGCTCAGGCGTCTCGATGACACTCAGGAGATTCTGGTCGGAGACTTGATCCTGCTGGAAGTGCTGCAAGGCGCGCTCAACGAACCGCATGCCCAACTGATTGAGCGGAACCTCCGACAATTCGCCATTGTGCCGATGCTGGATCCGGCGACGGCAGTCCATGCTGCCCGAAACTATCGCATGCTCCGGCAGCGGGGCATCACGATCCGCAAGACAATCGATATGATTGTCGGCACATTCTGCATCCTGGGCGGACACGCGCTGTTGCATGATGACCGAGACTTCGACCCGATGGTTCGTAACCTCGGTCTGCGACTCGCATGATCGGGAGATTCCAACCAGCGAGCGCTGGTCTTCCCTGCTTCGGGAACGATGTGCAATGAGAGCGCTATAGCGGTTATCGTCAGGCCCCTGCCCGCTCCATGCCGAGGCGGGCGATGCGGCGAAGCTCGTCGATCGGGGTCAGGCCGCCGCTGCGCTCATAATGCCAGAAGGTCCAGCCGTTGCAGGCATCCAGCCCCTGAACCTCCGCGCCGATCTTGTGGATCGATCCGGCGCTGTCGCCAACCGCCACAGTGCCGTCGGCGCGCACCCTGGCCGCCCAGCGCTTCTTGGCGTCGTAGAGCGTGGCGCCCGGCAGCATCAGCCCGGTGTCGATGAGGCTGACGAAAGCAACGCGCGGCTCGGCGCGCTTGCCGGTAAGCAGGGTAAGAGCAGCGCCGTCCAGCGGCCGGACTGCATCGATGCGCTCGTTGGCGGCGTCGATATAGGCCTGCTCGCGCTCGATGCCGACGAAATGGCGGCCGAGGCGCTTGGCCACCGCGCCGGTGGTGCCGGAGCCGAAGAAGGGATCGAGCACGATATCGCCGGGCTTGGTCGAGGCCATCATGATGCGGGCGAGCAGCGCTTCGGGCTTCTGCGTCGGATGCAGCTTGTCGCCATTTTCGTTCTTGAGGCGCTCAGCGCCGGTGCAGATCGGAAACAGCCAGTCGGAACGCATCTGGATGTCGTCGTTCGACGCCTTCAGCGCTTCGTAGTTGAAAGTGTAGCCCTTGCCCTTCTGATCGCGCGAGGCCCAGATCATCGTCTCATGGGCGTTCTGAAAGCGGCGGCCACGGAAATTCGGCATCGGATTGGTCTTGCGCCAGACGACATCGTTGAGGATCCAGTACCCCAGATCCTGCATCTTGGCGCCGACCCTGAAAATATTGTGGTAGGAGCCAATGACCCAGATGGTGCCGTTGGGCTTCAGCACGCGGCGCGCCGCCAGCAGCCAGGCCCGGGTGAAGGCGTCGTAGACCTCAAAACTTGCGAACTGGTCCCAGTCGTCGTCGACGGCATCGACCTTGGACTGATCTGGACGATGCAGATCGCCGTCGAGCTGCAGATTGTAGGGCGGATCGGCAAAGATCACATCGATGGATTTTTCGGGCAGCCGGTCGAGCGCGGCGACGCAATCACCCTTCAGGATCGTATCCAGCCATTCGGATTGCTGGGGAGCATGGGAAAGCTCGTCGAGAAGACGCACGGCAGACATTGTGACACCCAAAGCACGCGTTACTGTTTACTCCCTGTTATGGTTACCGATCAGCGTAAATATTCGGTGAAGGCCAAGGGTACCGGACCGCGGTAGTTTGCGAAGGCCGGCCTGTTGGTGTATGTCGCGCCGGCCTGAAACGTCTCAGCCTCCTCCCTCCCGCTTTCCGGATCGCTATGCCCCAGCCAGACCTTGTTATCTTCGATTGCGACGGCGTGCTCGTCGATTCCGAAATCATCGCCGCGCGCATCGAAGCCGAGCTTTTGACGTCGGCCGGCTACGAGATATCGGCTGAGGAGATTTCCGAAACCTATGCCGGGCTGACCTTCAAGGACATCATGATGCGGGTCGAGGAAAAATCCCGCGTCCCGTTCCAAGCCTCGCTGATCGATCGCGCCGAAGACCTGGTCGACCGCCGGCTGCGTAGCGACGTGCGCGCCGTCGACGGGGTGCACGAGGCGGTCGCCGCGGTGACGGCGCCGCGCTGCATCTGCTCGAATTCGCGCACCGAGCGGATCGAATTCATGCTGGAGAAGGTGCATCTGCTGCCGTTTTTCAGCGGCCGGATTTTTTCCTCGCTGGAAACACCAAGCGGAAAATCCAAGCCGGCGCCCGACGTGTTTCTCTTTGCCGCGGCAAAGCTCCAGGCCGATCCGGCGAACACCTTCGTCATCGAGGATTCCGTGCATGGCGTGACCGGCGCCAGGACAGCCGGCATGCGTGTGATCGGCTTCACCGGAGCGGCGCACAGCTATCCCGGGCATGCCGACGCGCTGACCGAGGCCGGCGCCGAAACGGTCATCCGCCGCTGGGCGGAACTGAAAAGCGTGATCTCCGCCCTGTCGGAGTGGTCGGCGGATGCGTGAAGCAGGCCTGCAAATGGACGCGCAGCTCCAAGCCGCGGCTATTCGGCAGCGGCAACCTTCTTGTCGGTCTTCTTCGGCGGGCCTTCGTCATAGCCGGCGAACGCCTGATAATCCTTCGCGGTGGGCTCGGGAACGACAACGTTCGAATCGGTGAAGACGAACTGGGTGGCACTCGAGGGATTGGTAACCTGGACCTGATGTTGGTGAAGCTGCGAGTAAAGGACCTCGGTGCCGTGCATCACAGCGATACGGATCGGCATGGTGATGGTGCCCGGGCTGAACATCGGTCCCGGAACGACCTTGCCGGCGACGGCGATCTTCATCGTCAGCGAGCCGTTGGCACGGATGCAGTCGCGGGTCACATCGGTGATCGAAGCCTGGTAGATGATCTTCGCGGAATCGTCCTGCTGGTCGCTGCTCGCGTCAAGCGCAGCAGCTTCTGCATCCTGGGCGGCTTTTTTCTTGGGCTTTTGGCTGCCCTTGGCATAGGTGTTGAAGTAGGCGGTGCCGTCGCGCAGCGTCACTTTCGGACAATAGGCCAGCAATTGGCTGGCGAGAACCTTGGGGTCTGGAGGTGGTGGCGGTGTCGTGTCCTTCTTTCCGAAGCCCAGCATGCTACTGCCGCCTGATTGGCAGCCGGCGGCGGTAAGCATAAAGCCGGTGAGCGCCAGACCCGCGACAAAACGACCGTTAAATGTATGAGACGCCATGAACTGCACTTCCCTCTCGCAAAGCGGGTGACGTATATCAACCGCGCGGCAAAAATGCGACTGAGCAAGTACGGAAATTAACCACTTTGCCGCGGACAAAACCGCCCGGCAGCAACGGAACATGACGATGCGATATGTGAGTACCCGCGGGGAAGCGCCCGTGCTTGGATTTTCCGACGCTGTGCTGGCGGGTTTGGCGCGCGATGGCGGACTTTATGTCCCTGAAACCTGGCCGCAGTTTTCGGCAGCTGAGATCCGCGCGATGCGCGGCCTTGCCTTTCCCGACCTCGCCATCCGTGTGCTGTCGCCATTTCTCGGCGGCGAGATCGCGATGCCGGTGTTCGAACGCCTGGTGCGCGAAGCCTATGCGACGTTCCGTCACGAGGCGGTCTGCCCGCTGGTGCAGACCGGCTCGAACATGTTCGTTCTGGAACTCTTCCATGGCCCGACGCTTGCCTTCAAGGACGTCGCCATGCAGCTTCTCGCCCGACTGATGGACCATGTGCTTGCCGAACGCGACCAGCGCGCCAGCATTGTCGGCGCCACCTCCGGCGATACCGGCGGGGCAGCCATCGACGCCTTCGCCGGGCGCAACCGCACCGACATCTTCGTTCTTTTCCCGCACGGCCGGGTCTCGCCGGTGCAGCAGCGGCAGATGACGACGTCCATCGCCGCAAATGTCCATGCGCTGGCGATCGAAGGCAATTTCGACGATTGCCAGGGCCTGGTGAAGGAGATGTTCAATGATCACGGTTTTCGCGACCGGGTATCGCTGTCCGGCGTCAATTCGATCAACTGGGCCCGCATCATGGCCCAGATCGTCTATTACTTCTCATCGGCGCTGTCGCTCGGCGCGCCCGACCGGCCGGTCTCCTTCACGGTGCCGACCGGCAATTTCGGCGACATCTTCGCCGGCTACGCCGCCAAGAAGATGGGGCTGCCGATCGAGCGGCTGATCATCGCAACCAACGACAACGACATTCTGGCGCGCACGCTGTCGAGCGGCGAGTACCGCACGAAAGGCGTCTTTTCGACCACGTCGCCGTCGATGGACATCCAGGTCTCTTCGAATTTCGAGCGCTTGCTGTTCGAGGCGGCCGGCCGCGACGCCTTGACCGTGCGGCGCTACATGAGCGGCCTCAAGCAGTCCGGCGCCTTCACCATCGAAGCCGGCGAGATCGCCAGGATCCGCTCCGAATTCGACGCCGGCCGCTCGACGATGAACGAAGTCGCCGCCACGATCCGCTCGACGCTCGCAGCCAGCAACTATCTGCTCGACCCGCACACGGCGGCGGCCATGCACGTTGCGGTTGCAAACGCCACCAATGCGGTGCCGATGGTGGTGCTGGGCACCGCCCATCCGGCAAAGTTCCCGGCCGCCGTCGAAGCGTCCAGCGGCGTGTCGCCTGCCCTGCCCGCATGGCTAGGCGGGTTGATGACGTCAGAGGAAAAATACACGGTACTTCCATCCGACCTGAAAATGGTGGAAGATTATGTTAGCCGCCACACGCGGGCGGCAAGTTAGGGAGTATCAGCTATATGGGTGTTGAGGTAAGCCGTCTGTCGAACGGCCTGACAGTCGCCACCGAAACCCTTCCAAGCCTCGAATCCGTCGCTCTTGGCGCCTGGATCAAATCAGGCGCCCGCAATGAGCGTAGCGAAGAGCACGGAATGGCCCACCTGCTTGAACACATGGCGTTCAAGGGAACCAGAAGGCGCAGCGCCTTCGAGATCGCCTCCGAAATCGAGGATGTCGGCGGCGAGATCAATGCCGCCACCAGTGTCGAGACCACCTCCTATTATGCCAGGGTGTTGAGCGACGACGTGCCCCTGGCCGTCGATATCCTGTCCGACATCCTGCAGGATTCCGAGTTCGACCCGCAGGAGCTGGAGCGCGAGCAGCATGTGATCCTGCAGGAGATCGGCGCCGCACACGATACACCCGACGACGTCGTCTTCGACCACTTCACCGAGACGGCCTTCCGCCACCAGACGATCGGCCGCTCCATCCTCGGCACGCCGGAAACCGTCAAATCCTTCACCTCGAAGCAATTGCACAAATTCATCGAACGGCAATATGGCGCCGAGCGCATGGTGGTCGTTGCCGCCGGCGACATCAAGCACGACAATTTCGTGCGCGAGGTCGAGAAGCATCTCGGCGGTTTCCGCAGCAAGTCCGACAACACCATGCCGCAATATGCGCAATATGTCGGCGGCGATTTCCGCGAGGACCGCGACCTGATGGACGCGCAGATCGTGCTGGGGTTCGAGGGCCGCGCCTATCATGTACGCGACTTCTACGCCTCGCAGGTTCTGTCGATGATCCTTGGCGGCGGCATGTCATCGCGTCTTTTCCAGGAGGTCCGCGAAAAGCGCGGGCTGTGCTATTCGGTCTATGCCTTCCACTGGGGTTTTTCCGATACCGGCATATTCGGCGTCCATGCCGCGACCGGGCAGAGCGACATCGCCGAATTGGTGCCGGTGGTCATCGGCGAGTTGCAGAAGGTCGGCGAGAACATCCTGCAGGAGGAACTCGACCGGGCACGCGCCCAGTACCGCGCCGGCCTGATCATGTCTGCCGAAAGCCCAGCCAGCCGCGCCTCGCAGATCGCCCGGCAAATGCTTCTGTTCGGCCGGCCGATCGCCAAGGAAGAGCTGATGGAACGGCTGTCGGCGCTGACGGTCGAGCGGTTGACGGACCTGTCGTCACGGCTGTTTTCGACCAAGCCGACGCTGACTGCCGTCGGACCGGTGGGCACGCTCGCTCCCTATGAGGCGGTTCTCGAGTCGCTTGCGGGCACGCAGACCACGGCCCGAAAGCTCGCCGGCTAAGTCCATCAAAGCGTCATGTTCGCGCTCCCTTTCTTTCGCCGTGACCTGCCGGCACTGAAGGGTGACCGGGTCACGCTGCGCGTGCCGCTGACCAACGACTACCGTGAATGGTCGGTGCTGCGCGGGGAAAGCCGCGCCTTCCTGGAGCCGTGGGAGCCGCGCTGGAACCCCGACGAGCTCGACCGCACGGCCTGGCGGCATCGCCTCAGCCGCTATCGCGAAGACTATGCGCAGGGAACGGCCATTGCCTTCTTCATCTTCGAAAAAGGCAACGGCAAGCTTGTCGGTGGAATCACACTCGGCAATATCCGCCACGGCGTCGCGCAAAGCGGCCATATCGGCTACTGGATCGGCGAGCGCTACAGCGGCCGTGGCCTGATGACCGACGCGGTCAAGGTGGTGACGCGCTTCGCCTTCGATACGCTGAGGTTGCACCGGATCGAAGCTGCCTGTATTCCCGACAACGCCCGGTCGATCCGCGTGCTTGAAAAAGCCGGATTCCGGCGCGAAGGACTTCTCCGATCCTATCTCAGGATCAACGGCATCTGGCAGGACCACTACCTCTACGCCCGGATCGAGGACGATCCGCCGGGCGCAGAAACGAAGGACTGATTTTGACGAATTTCCTGCGAATCGGGTCGTTGTTCGCCTTTGTGCTGACGGCAATCGTCGTGCTCTGCGCGGCGTCCTCGGCCTTCGCCGTCGAACCGATCAAGATTGCCCGCGACGATGTGGCGCTCGACCTTTCGGGCGCCGTCGAAATCTACCGCAACCAGGGCGAGAATTTTCAGGTGTCGACTGCTCCGGGACCGGACGGCATCGTGCGGCGCATCGAGGTCGAGGCCAATGATGCGCGCTCGACCGGCGACTGGGCGGTGTTCGCGCTTGCCAACACCACCGACCAGCAGCTCGACAGGCTGATCGTCGCACCGCATTTCCGGCTGGTGAATTCCGGCATCTTCTGGCCGGATCTCGGCTCGACCCGCATTGCCGCGATCACGCCCAGCGAGGGCTTCGCGCTCGACCGCCAGAGCAGCCCCGATGCTGATGTGTTCCGGGTGACGCTGAACCCCGGAACGGTGATCACCTTCATTGCCGAACTGGCGTCGCCCAAACTGCCGCAGGTCTATCTCTGGGAGCCGGAATCCTACAAGGATTCGGTCAATTCCTACACGCTGTTTCGCGGCATCGTCATCGGCATCGCCGGCCTCCTGGCGCTGTTCCTGACCATCCTTTTCGTCGTCAAGGGGACCTCGATGTTCCCGGCAACCGCAGCACTCGCCTGGGCGGTGCTCGCCTATATCTGCATCGATTTCGGCTTTCTCAACAAGGTTTTGGAAATATCGCCCGGCAACGAGCAGATGTGGCGGGCCGGAACGGAGGTGGCGCTTGCGGCGACCTTCGTGGTGTTCCTGTTCGCCTATCTCAACCTTAACCGATGGCACGGCCATTTCAGCTACGGCGCGCTGGTCTGGATTCTGGGGCTGCTGCTGATCGCCGGCGTTGCAATCGTCGACCCAGCGGTCGCCGCCGGCATCGCCAGGCTGTCCTTCGCCGCCACCGCGCTGACCGGCCTCGGCCTGATCATCTTCCTCGGCATACGCGGCTACGACCGCGCCATCATGCTGGTGCCCAGTTGGGTCATGGTCCTGTTGTGGCTATGCGGGTCGTGGATGGCGATCACCGGCATGCTCGACAACGACATCGCCCAGCCGGCACTGGGCGGCGGGCTGATCCTGATCATCCTGCTGATCGGCTTTACCGTCATGCAGCACGCCTTTTCCGGCGGTGCGCTGCATCAGGGCCTGTTCTCCGATCTCGAACGGCAGGCGCTGGCCGTTGCCGGATCGGGCGACACGGTGTGGGACTGGGACGTGATGCGCGACCGCGTCGTCACCAAGCCGGATGTCAGCATCCAGCTTGGCCTTGCGCCCGACAGCCTGGGCGGCGCTGCCCGCAACTGGCTGCCGGTACTTCATGCCGACGACCGCGACACGTTCCGCACCACGCTCGACGTGGTGCTCGAGCACCGGCGCGGCCGGGTGTCGCAGGATTTCCGCCTGCGCGGCGCCGACGGGCACTATCACTGGTTTTCGCTGCGGGCCCGGCCGGTGATCGGATCGGACGGTGAGGTCATCCGCTGCGTCGGCACCATGGTCGACGTGACGGAGCAGAAGAAGTCCGAGGAGAGGCTGTTGCACGATGCCGTGCACGACAATCTGACCGGCCTACCGAACCGGGAATTGCTTATGAACCGGCTGGAGGCGATCATCTCGATCGCGCGCACGGAAGAGAAGGTCCGTCCCACCGTCTTCGTCATCGACATCGACCGGTTCAAGCAGGTCAATGACGGGCTCGGCATTTCGGCCGGAGATACCATCCTGCTCACTGTTGCGCGCCGGCTGCACCGGCTGCTCAAGCCGAAGGATTCGCTGTCGCGCTTTGCCGGCGACCAGTTCGCGCTGATGCTGCTTTCCGAGCAGGACCCGGCCCGCATCGCAGCCGTTGCCGATGCCATCAAGCATGCGATCAACAATCCGATTACCTTTGCCAAGCGCGAGATTGTGCTGACCGCCTCGATCGGTCTGGTCACCTGGACCTCGGCGCAGAGTTCGGCCGAGGACATGGTCAAGGACGCCGAGCTTGCCATGCACCAGGCCAAGCGTTTCGGCGGCGACAGGATCGAGCCGTTCCGGCCCGCCTTCCGCACCGTCGGCACCGACCGGCTGCAGTTCGAGTCCGACCTGCGCCGCGCCATCGAACGGCGCGAGTTCACACTCGCCTACCAGCCCATCGTGCGGCTGGAAGACGGCAGCGTTGCCGGCTTCGAGGCGCTTTTGCGCTGGGACCATCCGCGTCGCGGCATGATCCCGCCGGGCGATTTCATCCCGGTCGCCGAGAGTTGCGGCCTGATCGTGCAGCTTGGCTTGTTCGCCATGCAACAGGCCGCCGAAGATCTGGCGGGATGGCAAAAGCAGATCGGCGACGCGCCGCTGTCGGTTTCGGTCAACCTGTCCAGCCGACAGCTCATCCGCCGCGATCTGGTCAGCGACGTTCGCTCGGTGATCGCGCGGGCCAATCTGAAGCCGCGCTGCTTCCGGCTCGAGCTCACCGAATCGCTGGTGATGGACAATCCCGAGCAGACAGCCCATGTACTGAACAAGCTGAAGAAGCTTGGCATCGGCCTGTCGCTGGACGATTTCGGCACCGGCTATTCATCGCTGGCCTATCTGACGCGCTTTCCCTTCGACACGATCAAAATCGACAAGAGCTTTGTCGACGACACGACACCGAAGCGCGCGGTGCTGCTCAAATCGATGGTCAACATGGCGCATGAACTCGGCCTTTCGGTCGTGGCCGAGGGCATTTCGGATGAAAGCGATGCGCTCGAACTTCGCCAGATGGGCTGCGAATATGTGCAGAGCTTCATGTTCGGCGCGCCGATGCCCGGCGATCAGGTGCTGAGGACGCTGAAGGAACAGTATCCGCTGACTCGGGCTTGATCTTGTTTATGTCGTTGTCGCAAAACCGCTGCCCATTTTGGGCGACATGAGCTTGGCGATTGGTACCCTGGATTGGCAGAGAACGGGCCTATAGCCGACGTCCGCAGGGACCGGTGCTGCAGACGGAAGCGGACGTTGGAGGGCGGGGCCACTCGAAGCGCGGTCCTGACGAAGGGCATTCGCTTTGGCGGTTTTGCTTGTGGAGTGGCGCGACCTGCTAGTCCCACCCGCCTCGTCGGCGCTCGTCACTTGCGGAGGCAGCGCATCGGCAAGGTTCCCGCGGCTCGGCACTCCATCAATAGTACGACCGGATGTCACGCGACTGTGAACTGGGAGTATGGTTTACGGCTCGCGCTGTGCATCATACCCTCTTCGCGAAATCGGTGCGAAGAGCAGATCCAGCGATAATTCAGCCTGCTGGCGGAATCACCGGGTCATGATGGAGGCCAACTGATGAGTTTCGACAAGATTTCTGCCTGGGCTCCGGTGTGGCTAAGCGTCGTGAGGATCATGTCGGCGCTGCTGTTTCTGGAGCACGGAACTCAAAAGTTCTTCAACTTTCCGCCCGCTCCCGAGCCGATGCAACTGTCGGGGCTTGTTGTGATTCAGGGATTGATCGAGCTGATCGGAGGCGCGCTGCTTGCCCTCGGACTCTTCACCCGGCCCGTCGCGTTCATTCTGTCCGGCAACATGGCGGTCGCCTATTTTATGGCGCATGCACCGCAAAACTTCTTTCCGGTTGTCAACCAGGGCGACGCGTCGATCCTCTACTGCTTCATTTTCCTGTACTTCTTTTTCGCAGGAGGCGGCGCGTGGAGCGTCGATGCGGCCCGTCGCGGGACCGGCCTCGCGACGCCCTGAATAGGATCGGGAGGGAACTTCCTGGGCGGCTTCCAGCGGAGCACTTCCGACAGCCTGCGTCGCTTTCCCTTATGCGGGCATCAAATTGATGACCCGCATGATCGCGACCGTACTGCTCGTGTTCTGGGTGCCTTCTGTCGGCGATAGAGATAGTTCTCGGGAAGGCCGAGGCGACGGCACGATTGAACGGCCGGAGATGAAGGGAGCACGATGCTCTCGCAGATTGCAGCCGTGGTCTTCACAAAAGCGCGCTCCCACGGCTTCAATGTCCAGCGATCGCCTAGTGCCATCCGCTTGCGGACCCAGCGGGGCAGGATCTCGACAGCCGCCTTCAGAAATGGCCGCTGAAGCGGTTGAGCCACTCCCGGCAAGGCGGGAACGTCTTCCATGATCTGCAGGAATTCCAAGACGATCGGCGATGCGACGAGTCTTTGCCTCATCACGTCGAACAGCGCGTAAAGCTCGGCCTGCGACGTGGGCGCGTCAACCGCACCATAGAGAAGCGCGACGGGGCGAGCCTCGGCAAACATCGCATCCCGTTCGAAAGAATGCAGACGATGCACATAGACGTGATAGGCCTCCATGAAACCGAACCCGGCCGTCGCTTGCACCCAGTCCAGCAACTCCGGGTCGGTGGCGTGGTATGGCTCGCCTTCGCTGGTTTGCCCTGAAACGCGCCCATGCGTCCTGACCACGCCTTCAATCATGGCCTTGGCCTTGGTCCGGGGGCCGTAGACCGTGACCAAGGCAGCGAGGCCAGTACGCTGCAATCGTCGGAGCGCGTCGGAGCGGAATGTGCTGTGCTGCCAAATGGCGTCACGAACCCGCGGCTCTGCCAATTCCAGCAGCACCGCCGTAACCCCGCCGATGAACATCGCAACCGGGTTCTTGAAAATACGCCACGACACCGAGTTGGGCGGCAACAGCGCCGGCTCCCCCTGCGGGGTCGAGAAGTCCATCTGCGATCCGAGCCGCTGGCGCATGAACGACTTCGCAAGAGTATCCACACAACGCTCAAGCGGGCGAGGCAGAGGAATGGTGCCCGAATTGCCAAACATGTTCCGACTCCTGGCAACGACAAGCGTGTGGCTGGCGGATGCAGCACGAACGTCTTGGCCCTTGCGTCGTTCCAAGATCAAACTGGCGCGCTGAATAACTCCGCAAGAACACCGGGCCCGGATAGTCATCACGAGCCCGGTCGCGCCGCTCTATGGGGTAAGATCGAGCGCCGGCACGATTCTGTGATAGGGCAGCCCCGCATCGTCGTTTAGACGCTTCACGTCGACATCGGAATCAGCGTCAAACAGGCACATGCAGCGCCCGTCCTCCGGTGCGAAGGTCGAGCGCAGGTACCTGATGTCGGTGCCGTTGGAGGTCATCTCGGCGGCTTTGCTGATCGCCGCCTTCTGCGCATCTCCCAGAGCATCCATGCTGATGCCCTTGAGATCGCGTTCCACCATATAGACAGTCATTTCCAGATCTCCTCCTGTGAACAGTGACCACAGGAGTTGAATGCAGCGGCGGGCGGAAGAGAACGACATTTTTTCTATCGATCGATAGCCGACAGTTATCGATGAAAGGATTACAATGCCGTTTCATGGAACCGCCTCGGGAGGGCTCGCCATGGAGATGTTTCAGGTCCGCTACGTGCTTGCCGCCGCGAAGATGCTGAACTTCACCAAGGCCGCCACCGATTGCAATGTGTCTCAACCGGCGCTCACCAAAGCGGTCAAGACGCTCGAGGATGAGCTTGGCGCGCCGTTGTTCCACCGCGAGGGAAAGCGCGTCCTCCTGAGTGAGTTCGGGCGCTCCATTCTGCCGCATCTTCAGCAGATCATGCAGGAGGCCCACGCAACCAGAACGCTTGCCGACAATTTCAGGCTGCTCAACCAGGTGCCGATCCGCCTCGGCGTCATGTCGACCATCGGCCATGTGAAACTCGCCCGGTTCCTCGCAAAGTTCCAGCGCGACTATCATGGCGTCGAGCTTGAAGTTAGCGAGGCGAGCGTTCAGGAACTGAAGAACAGGCTTGAGCAAGGCGATCTCGATCTTGCCGTTCTCAATCCGCTGGAGGGATTGGGAGCGGCGTTCCGTGTCCATGATCTCTACAGTGAGCGTTACGTCGTCGTATTCGCGCCGGATCACCGGCTTGCGAGCCTCAATGCAATCAAGTTGGTCGATCTCTCTCAAGAACCCTATGTCGATCGTCTGTCCTGCGAAATGCGGGACCTGGTAATGGGTGTGTGCCGGGAAAGAAACGTCAGCCTTTATGCCCGCTTTCGTTCCGAGCGCGAGGATTGGATCCAATCAATGGTGCTGGCGCGGATCGGCTTCGCCTTCATGCCTGAATATTCGGTGACATCGCCTGAACTTTTGCAGCGTCCGCTGATCGAACCCGCGGTGGCACGCACGGTGTCCCTGGCTAGCGTTCCGGGCCGGCCCTATAGCCCGGCGACGGCGGCAATGGTCCGAGCTGCCCAGACGTTCGATTGGCCAGGCTAGGTGTTTATTGCTGAGGCGTGAGCTATGCTGATTTGAGATGCCTTCTGCCGCCTGGTGTTCCTTGGACCGGTACGATCCTATTCAGGAAGAAGGCGGCGCAATCCCTAGCCGATGGCTGACTGCCGAAGGCGTCAGATTCAACTTTTCGGCCACCCGGCCTACATGGCGCTCGTCGTGCACGATCTCAAACAGAACGACCAGTGCATGTCCCCCAAAATGCGCAGCGATTGAGTGTCGCTAGGTAGGAGGTTGAGGTCTGCGCGGGATAGGTCAATTCTGTTCAGCATATCGATGAAATCATATCACTGGATTCAGCCTCATTGAAGTGCGATCTCCTGAGCAAGCGGAGCAGCGCAAGGCGCGCTTCGCATCGGAAACAGATGCAGGAGCACCCGCATGCCAGTATCACGACGTTCCCTTCTCGCCGCGGCAAGCGCTGGCGTGGCATTGTCAGAAACTGCAAGATTAACGAAAGCCTCGGCACAGGCTCTTGAGGAGCCTGCTATAGACCAGACGGTTGCCGATCTCGTCGAGCGTTCTGCGGAAGCAAATTCGGCGCTGATGCGTGGGGAGATAACGAAGTACTACGAGGTGATCCCACATACCGAGGACTTCACGTTGATGTCTCCATTCGGCGGAAAGCCCACGCGGGCTTCTGAACTGACTGCCGAGCGGATCGAGGCGATGGGCCGCTTTTTCAAGAACGGCACCTTCGAGCACGAGCTTCTTCAAGCCTATGGTTGCGCCGACATGGTGGTCCTCGCGATCATTGAACGCCCGCACGTCGAGGTCGGCGGTCTGCCAGCCCAGGATTGGCCGCTGCGGGTTACCCTAGTCTATCGCCGCGAAGAGGCGGAATGGCGCTTGGTGCATCGGCACGCCGACCCCCTTGTCAAGGGCGTGAGTCTGGAGCAGGCGGCGGCCCTTGCACGCGGCGAAGCCGCGTGATGCGAAGAGTGTTGCCATCCCGGCGGAGCGCTCTGGCTGCTGGTCCAAAGGCCGCTGAAGGGTTTTCGCTTCTCGTCGATGCAAAACGTCATTTTATGGCGCCAAATGTGGCCGACGCGCCTTACGAGCACCTGCTGGTGCCGGTGGAGTAGATCTGCCATAGTCATGCGCCCTGCTCGCAACAGACGGTTGAAAACGGCTGAAAGCAACCCCTGAAGTCCGGGCCACGTTGCCGAGCCTGATCCCGCCTTGCGGATCCTCGAAACGCGAGGCGCGGACCCTCATTCTTCGGCCGCTTCGCCTATGCGAGCCTGACTGCCCGAAAGCCGCATAGATTGTTCAGGTGCGATGGGTGGTTGTCCCGTTGGATCTAGCGCGGGTGAAGGCTCACAATGGTCAGATGGAAATTTGAGGGAGGACGATCATGACCTTGCCCAGCTACGCAATGAACCAGGTAAGTTTCCCGGAGATGTACGAGCGGTCGCTCGTCGGCCCTCTCTTCCGTCCATGGGCCGAGATGGCTCTTGACGAGCTGGAATTGTCTTCGGGCGATCGCCTACTCGATATCGCTTGCGGAACAGGAATAGTGGCGCGCGTTGCGAGAGAGCGGCTCGGTGAAGCCGGATATATCGTCGGCGTCGACATCAGCGCGGACATGCTTGCCGTGGCGCGGGCTGTAGAACCAGCCATCGACTGGCGCCAGGGAAATGCCGGCGAGTTGCCTCTGCGTAGTGGTGAGACGTTCGACGTGGTCGTCTGCCAGCAAGGACTGCAGTTCTTTCCTGACAAACCAGCGGCGGCGGCGCAGATGCGTAGCGCGCTGGCGAAGGGTGGTAGGCTGGCGATCGCCACGTGGCGCCCGGACGACGAAATCCCGTTCTTTCGCGAACTGCGCCGCGTCGCGGAGCGCCATTTGGGCGCCATCGCCGATCAACGGTACAGCTTCGGGGAAGCGGCTCCACTTGAGGCGCTGCTGCGAGACGCCGGTTTCCACGCGGTCCGATCGAGGATTGTTTCGTGCACCATCCATTTCGGGGAAAGCGTACCTTTCCTGCATTTGAATACGATGGCGCTGGTCGGGATGAGTTCCTTAGCCAAGGAATTGGGCGATCAGGAACGCAAGCGCGTCGTTGAGGCGATCGTGAGCGAGAGTGCGCCCGTGCTGCAGCCGTATAGCAATGGGTCGGGACTAGCCTTCGAGCTCAGCACCAATCTGGCGACAGCCAAAGGCTAAATGATCTCTCACCAACGGAGAACTCGTTCGATCGAGTATTGTGCCGAGAATGACTGCTCATGCACAATCTTCCGTTCGGGAACCGAAAGGATTGCCCCGCTGCGGTCGAGGGCAGACCACCCCAGGGAAATTTCTGCTCGCAATCGAGAGGCTTCACAAGCAACGCATCGGCTACGCAGCCCTCGATTAAAATCCGCTTGTTTTACATTTCGAATTATTTTGCCGCACTGTGGCCATTGTGCCGCCATTATCCATGACTAGCTAAATGAAGCACTGACCGTTCTTCTTGTCTTTTTCGACGTTGACGGCTCAACGTTGGAAATAGATCTGCCCCAAAGTATCTGGGCGGCTAGACAAGGAACGGAGGGGGACCTGGCGTCACTCCAAAGGACATTTGAATTCTTTGCTTGCGGAGGCGTCATCCTTTCGGGCGGACGGCCTTTGTCGAAAACGATCGCGGGGCTTGGCCTGGCGGCGACAGTGGCGGCCATGCCATGGCCGGTCTATTCGGGAGTCCTGGTCAACGGAGTGACCGAAGCCGCAGTTGCCACTGCTGTTCCATACTCCGCTCTGAGTTTCCCCTCGGCCGCGCCCGAGTTCGACATCATCGATCCGGGCACCACGTCGACCTCCCGAAGCAAGGGAGAAGGCACACTGGCCGACGCGTTGAAGGGCACCGTCTCCATCCTTTCCGAAGGCGCGGAACAGATCATCGACGGCATGTCGGTGCACGAGTTCGGCGAATACAAGGTGTCGCAGTACATCGCCAGCGAGATTCTGCGTGCAGCCAAGGACACCCAATTTCCTGCCGATACGCTTTTTGCGATCGCCGAGAAGGAATCCTCCTTCGACATCAACAATCGCCCGTCCAAAGGGTCGGCGCTCGGTCTTATGCAATTCCTCGACCAGACATGGCTCGAGGCGGTGAAGAGGTACGGTG
Organism: Mesorhizobium escarrei; assembly: GCF_935825525.1. Taxonomy (GTDB): domain Bacteria; phylum Pseudomonadota; class Alphaproteobacteria; order Rhizobiales; family Rhizobiaceae; genus Mesorhizobium; species Mesorhizobium escarrei. Next base: position 263,338 of record NZ_CAKXZT010000124.1, on the reverse strand, counting down.
CAGAATTCGGCCTGGGCGACGAAGCGGAACTGATCCGGACCCGCCCCGATGGCAAACGCGAATACCATTTCGTCGAGGACAAGGCCGAAGAACAGCGCATCCTTGAATTCAGGCGCGATCCCTATCTGTCGGCGGCACTTGCAGCCAAGAACCTTCTCGCGGCCAAGCAACGCATCGAAGCTCGTCTTGAGAAGGCCATGGATGAAAAGGATCTCTACCTCCCCCATTTCCTTGGCACCAACGGGGCAGCAGCGCTCCTGTCGAATGCCGATGAGAAGCCCAATGCCACGGCCAGCAAAATCTTCCCCAAGGCGGCACGCTTCAATACTGCGATCTTCAAGGCCGAGGGAAAACAGCTCACCGTCGGCCAGTTTCACCAGCGCCTGCGCTCCTTCCTGGAAGCCCGCATCGGCAAATACAGCGATGTCGAAACGCGCGTGAAAGAGGCTGACCTGTCCTGGACGTCGGGTTTCGAGAATCTCGTCTACGATCTGGGCAAACGGCTGGCGATGGCAATGCGGCGGTAACCAGCCAGGTATCGGGTTTTCACCCCTAGGCGTGACCGGCGGCCAGGCTGAGATGCGCGAGGTCGATGCCGATCGAAGCGAGAATCCGGTCGTATTTGCGCTCGATGTCGGTATCGAACAGAAGCTCCGCATTTGCCGGGCAGGTCAGCCAACCGTTCTCGGCGATTTCGCTTTCCAGCTGACCGGCGCCCCAGCCCGAATAGCCGAGCGCCATCAGCGCGTGCCGAGGCCCGCGGCCCGACGAAATGGCGCGCAATATGTCGACGGTCGCGGTCAGGCAAATGTCGTCGGAGACGGCCAGCGACGATTCCACCCGGTAGTCGCCCGAATGCAGGACGAAGCCGCGGCTGCGGTCCACCGGTCCACCGTTGCGGACGACGAAGTCGCGGGCCTGCGCGGGCAAGCGGATCGCCTCCTGTTCGTTCATGATGCCGAGTTGCACGAGCAGATCCGGAAACAGCATCTGCTGTGTCTGGTTGATGACCAGGCCCATCGCGCCTTCGTCGCTGTGCGCGCAAATATAGATGACGGAGCGCGTAAAGCGGTCGTCCTTCATGCCGGGCATGGCAATCAGGAACTGGTCGTCGAGAAAGCCGCGTCCCGCAGCCATCTTCTTGTGGCGCAACAAGTCCATGAGGGGGAGCGTAACGCGTTTCTGGAGCGCCGAAAAGATGCGCCGCGCGCGATTTGGTCGCAGATGTGCATCAAAGGCACGCAAAGCTGTGCCCGAGGTCACGCAAAGCTGTGCCCGAGGTCACGCAAATATGATAACAGCGACGCCACGAAGTCATTGCGCAGCCATGAACGGACGCTCAAATCACCGCCATGCAAAGCTTGAAAGTCCTTCTGCTCAGCGCCGCTGTTGGATGTGGAACCGGTCTTCCCGCCGCAGCATCCTCGTCGATCTGGTATGATAGCGAAGGCGGCAAAGTACGCCTTGTGACCAGCGGCAAGCCCGACACAGCCGGGCGCATCCATGGCGTCCTCGATATTTCGCTCAAGCCTGGCTGGAAAACCTACTGGCGCGATCCGGGCGACGCGGGCGTGCCGCCGCAAATCGACATCTCGGCCAGCACCAACATTGCCAGCGCGACGTTTTCGTTTCCGCCACCCCAGCGCCACGACGACGGCTCCGGCAAATGGGCCGGCTATGACCATCCGGTTTCGCTGCCGGTAACGTTCACGCTGTCGGCGCCGAACGAGCCGGCCGTCATCGAGGCCGATATCTTTCTCGGAATTTGTGAGACGATCTGCATCCCGGTGCAAACGAAGCTGACCATCGATCCGGGCTCCGATCCGGACAACGTCGAGGACGCCGCTTTGGTGAAGGCGGCCCTTGCAACGCTGCCTGCTCCCGCAAGACCCGATTTCGGCGTCAATATCCTGGCGGGCAACCGCGAGACACTGATTGTCGAGGCGAGCTTTCCGGGCAATCCCGAAGCAGCGGATTTCTTCGTCGCCGGTGAGCGGGACTACATGTTCGGCGTGCCGGCCCGCAGCGAAAAGGGCGGCAAGCTGGTGTTTACCGTGCCGATCCTCGACAGGCCGACGACGACGCCGACGGATGGCGGGCTTTACTACACGCTGACAACTGCGGCCGGCGCCGTCGAAGGCCTGCTACCGTTCCCTTGATCCCGAGCAAAGGATGTTCAGGTCGAAGATCCTTTGCTCCAGCCTCCCCGACAGTTGCGGGGAACGGCTGAATTCGCTATCGCAAGGACACTCCCTTCCATTTGTCAAACGAGGACCACGATGATGATTGCCGTTGGCGACAAACTGCCCCAAGCGACGTTCAAGACGATGACTGCCGACGGCGCAAAAGCGATCACGACGGCCGAGATTTTCTCGGGAAAGAAGGTGGTGCTGTTCGCTGTTCCCGGCGCTTTCACGCCGACCTGCTCCAACAACCATCTGCCCGGCTATCTGGACAATTACGACGCCATCCTGGCGCGCGGCGTCGACACCATCGCGGTCGTCGCCGTCAACGATGTTCACGTGATGGGCGCCTGGGCCCGCTTCAGCGGCGGTGAAGGCAAGATCCTCTATCTTGCCGACGGCAATGGCGATTTCGTCAAGTCGATCGGTCTTGACGCCGACCTTTCCGGCGGTGGCATGGGGCTGCGCTCGAAGCGGTTTTCGATGATCGTCGTCGATGGCAAGGTCACCGCGATCAATGTCGAGACAAAGCCCGGCGTTGATGAATCCGGTGCTGCTCACATTCTCGGACAGCTTTCGGTTTTGACGACAGCATAGGCCAAGGTTTTCACGCTCCTTTGGCCTGAGGATCACGCTTGTTTCGGCAGCTGCGCGTCCAATTGGGCGTGCAAGAACGATCCAAAACTTGTGAGCCGCATCATCCCACCAAAACCGTTTCCGGTTTCGGGCTCGTGCGCTGGCTAATCGGAATTGCCTCCTTTATGGGACCTCAATGATGTTTGACCACTTCTGGCGCGCTGTGGCGATCGGCATCGGCGCCACGGCGCTCATGGACCTCTGGGCGATTTTCCTGAATACGGTGTTTGCTCAGCCACGACCGAACTGGGGACTGGTTGGTCGCTGGGTCTGGCACCTGAGGGACGGCAAGGTCTTCCATGACGATATCGGCGAGGCAGCACCCTATGCGCATGAATCGGCGCTGGGCTGGGCCTTCCACTATTTTGTCGGCATCGTCTACGGCATCATTCTGGCCGTTTTGGCGGGAGCGGCATGGCTGGCCGCGCCGACTTTCCTGCCGGCCTTCATCCTCGGCATCGTCACCGTAGGCGCCGGATGGTTCCTGCTGGCGCCCGGCATGGGCGCCGGCTGGGCCGCGTCAAAGCGCCCCAACCCGATGCAGATCCGCGCCCTCAACCTCGTGTCGCATACTGTGTTCGCGCTCGGACTTTTCGGCACGGCGCTGCTGATCCGGTAGCCAAATTAATCGTCGCGGTGCTGCGCCAGCCTGTCGATCGGCCGCCATCCGTGGACTACGCGACGCGCGCGGATATCGTACGCGAAATAGTTCCCGCCGCCCGCTGGCTGATCCGCCTCGCGGCTGATCTCCCGGCCGCCGAGAGAAAGCAGCAGAAGCGTTCCGACATCTCCGTGGCCCACGAAAGCAACGTCGGCGGCGTCATCTGTTCCGAGCACAGTGTCTACCTCGCTCAGTATACGATGCTGAGCATCGATAGCCCGCTCCCATCCGCGAATGCTGCTGTACGAATTGGCGAAGAATTGGTCCGCGACCGCTTCGAACTCCGCAGGCGGTAGGAAACCGGTTGCCGATCGGTCATTCTCATGCATCCGTTCCCTCACCTCGACCTCAAGGCGGAGATGCCTTCCGAGTATCTCGGCGGTTTCCATCGCCTTGCGTTCACCCGATGACACGATGCGCCGAATCGACCGAACCCACGGCTGATCGAGCATTGCAGACGTTCTCGCTCGCCCGATGTCGGATAGTCCCCACTCCGGCACTGGAACATTGGCATCGATCCGAACCTGGGGATGCGTGATGTAGTATGCGATCGGCATGATAGGGTCGTCCTGCCAGAGCGGACCCGCAGCGGGAATTCAATAACTCTGGGTCGAGCGCCGTGGCTTTGCGACCGCCGGCTGCTTCGACTGCGGATCTGGCTTCGGCGTCGAGGCCTTGATTGGGCCTTTCTTAAACGGCGCCATGCCGAGCCGCGCCAGCTCGTCGGCACGCTCGTTCTCCGGATGGCCGGCATGGCCCTTGACCCAGTGCCAGATCACCTGATGACGGTTGCGCGCTTCGTCGAGCGCCTGCCACAGCTCGGCATTCTTCACCGGTTGCCTGGCAGCGGTCTTCCAGCCGTTGCGCTTCCAGCCGTCGATCCAGCTGAAAATGCCGTCCTTGACATAGTTGCTGTCGGTATAAAGATCGACCGCACAGGGTTCTTTCAGCGCATTGAGCGCCGAGATGGCGGCCAAAAGTTCCATGCGGTTGTTGGTGGTGTCAGCCTCGCCGCCCGACAGTTCCTTCGTGACGCCTTTGAAGCGCAGGACAGCCCCCCAGCCGCCAGGCCCCGGATTGCCCGAACAGGCACCATCGGTGAAGATTTCGACGCGCTTGGTCATGTCAGTCCGTATTCGGAAGGAGATTTGATCGCCCGGTGGAAACGCATCCGCCTGATATATTCGGTCGGGTCGCGTTTCATGACCAGCCCGCCGTTGGCAACGGTCAGCCAGTCGTAAAGCCGGGTCAGCATGAAGCGCAGCGCCGCGCCGCGCGCCAACATTGGCAGCGCAGCTTGCTCTTCGCCGCTCAAGGGCCGCACGCTTTGGTAGCCGGCAAGCAGCGCCGTGCCCTTGGTCAGGTTGAAGGAAAAATCCTTCTCGAAGCACCAGGCATTGAGGCAGGTGGCGACATCATAGGCGTAGAGATCGTTGCAGGCGAAATAGAAGTCGATCAGCCCCGACAGTTTCTCGCCGAGGAAGAAGACATTGTCCGGGAAAAGATCGGCATGGATGATGCCTTCCGGCAGGCCCTTCGGCCAGTTCCGCTCGAAATCGGCGAAGTCGGCATCGACCTCGGCGGCCAGTCCCGGCTCGACCTCGTCGGCGCGAAAGCGAGCGGCGCTCCACAGCTTGCGCCAGCCATCGATGGCAAGGGCATTCGGACGGGTCATCGGAAAGTCGGCGCCGGCGAGATGCAGCGCCGCCAGCGCCTTGCCGACCTCGCCGCAATGCCCTGATGTCGGCCGCCGCAGCGAAAGGCCTTCGAGGAAGGTGATGATGACCGCCGGCCGGCCGGCAAGCGTTCCGATGACGGCGCCATCATGCCCGGTCACCGGAAGCGGGCAGGAAATACCCTTCCTGGCGAGATGGCTCATGAGGCCGAGGAAGAACGGCAGGTCGGCCTTGTCGACGCGCTTTTCGTAGAGCGTCAGTATGTAGGAGCCGCTGGTCGTGTGCAGCAGGAAATTCGAGTTCTCGGTGCCTTCGGCGATGCCCTTGTAGGACAGGAGATCGCCGACCGGATAGGCCTTCAGGAACGCGCCGAGCTCGCCTTCGTTAACGTCGGTGTAGACTGCCATGGGCTGTTCACGGGGCTCCGTTGACGAAGGCCATGTCGGCCGCCGTCAGTTCGACGTCACGCAGCACCCGCATCACCGGAAAATCCTCCGTTTCCGTCGCCGTCACCGCCAGCTCGATGGTCACGTCGAAGCGCTGCCGGAACGCGTCGATGATCTCGTCGACGATGATTTCCGGCGCCGAGGCACCTGCCGACAGACCGAGCGTCGAGATTCCGGCGATGTCGGTCCATGGAATTTCGGAGGCCCGCTGCACCAGAAGCGACATCGAGGCGCCGGCGCGTTCGGCCACTTCGACAAGACGCCGCGAATTTGAGGAGTTGGGAGCGCCGACGATCAGGAAGAGATCGGCACCCGCGGCGGTCTCCTTTACCGCTTCCTGGCGATTGGTGGTGGCGTAGCAGATCGATTCCGCTGCCGCCGCATGCAAATCGGGAAAACGATCCTTAAGCACCCGAATGATGCCGGCGGTGTCCTCGACCGACAGCGTCGTCTGGGTGACGAAACCGAGCGCCTGCGGGTCGGCGGGCACCAAATTCGCGGCGTCGGCTTCGGTCTCGATCAAGGTGACAGCGCCGTCCGGCAACTGCCCCATTGTGCCGATGACTTCCGGATGGCCGGCATGGCCGATCAGAAGCACATGGCGGCCGAGCCGCTGATGGCGCATTGCCTGCTTGTGGACCTTCGACACCAGCGGGCAGGTGGCGTCGAGATAAAAGAGATTGCGCGCCTGGGCGTCCGCCGGCACCGACTTCGGCACGCCATGCGCCGAAAAGACGACCGGGCTCTGACGATGCTCAGCCGGTATCTCGGAGAGCTCCTCGATGAACACCGCACCGAGGCTTTGCAGCCCCTCGACGACGTAGCGATTATGTACGATCTCGTGGCGAACATAGACCGGCGCGCCGTATTTTTTCAGCGCCAGCACGACGATCTGGATGGCGCGGTCGACGCCGGCGCAGAAGCCGCGCGGCTGGCAGAGCCTTATCGTCAGCGGTGGCTTTGTGGTCGTGTGAAGCATGATTCCCGGCCGGTTGGTCGCAGCGTGAACTCAAGTCTTGAACTCAAGGCGCGAAATGAGGTGCGCACCCCTGCCCTGTCAAGGGCGCCGGTGGCGATCATTCTTCTTTCGCTGGCCAGCGAAGCCTGAAGATGAGGACGCCGGCAAGGGCAGCGGCAAGGCCGTACCAGGTGACGGCGTATTGCAAATGGCTGTTCGGCAGGTCGATGACGGTCGCGCCGCCGACCGGCAGCCCACCCGGGTTCGGGGTGGCGTCCGCGTCGATAATGAATGGCACCAGCCCGGCGCCGGCCGGCAGACCGGCGCTGGCCGCCATGGCGTCGCGATCCTTCCAGTAGAAGATGTTTTTCTGCGGATCATTGTCGGGAAGCATCATCGAGGGCTTTGCCGGCAGCGGATTACGGGCGAGCCCCACCACCGTCACTTGGCCCGCACCCTGGCTTTGCGGGCGCTTGGCAGCGTCCTTGAGATCGTACGGCACGAAGCCGCGATTGATCAGAACGAAGCGGCCGTCCTCCAGATGCAAGGGTGTGAAGACATCGAAACCGGACTGGCCTTCCCAGGTCGCGAAGAAATGTCGCTCGCCTTGATGCAGGAACGTGCCTGATGCCGTCACCGGCGTGTAATCCACATCGCCGCTGGCGGCGAACCGTTTTTCGACCTCGGCCAACGGCACAGGCGCGGAATGCGTGCGCTGGCCGATGGTCTGGAGAAGACCCTCTTTCCAGTACAGGCGCTGGACCTGCCAGGTGCCGAGCGCCAGCAGGATCAAGAACAGCACGAGGCCGAGGCCAAGCAGCAATGCCGTCTTCGGCCGCGAACGGCTGAGTGAATCCGATGTCGTGCTCATTCGCCGAGGTCCAGCCTGCCCTCCGCCGCCTTGTTGCGGTATTGCAGCGTCAAGAGCACACCCTTGATCAGCCTCAGCGCCCCAAGGCAAAGCACCAGCGTCAGCGGTATCCAAAGCAGGAAATGCAGCCAGAGCGGCGGATTCAGCGTCACCTCCATCCACAGCGCCAGCCCGACGACGATGAAGCCGATGATCAGGATGACGAACACCGCCGGACCGTCGCCGGCATCGGCGTAGGAATAGTCGAGGCCGCAATTGGCGCAGCGTTTGCCGACGGTGAGGAAGCCGGAAAACAGCTGTCCCTCGCCGCAGCGCGGGCAGCGGCCGTGCAGGCCAGCCGAAATCGGATCGATTGGTGGCCAGATCGCCTTGTCGTCGCTCATTCCGATACTTTAGTGCCCTTCACCCCAAAAGATAAGGCGGCCACGTCGCCGCAGCCGCCTCATCGATTTCCTCAAGAAGATTTCAGTGGCCTTCGATGACCGCACCGCTCGAGGCCCAGACATAGATCGACGCGAACAGGAACAGCCAGACCACGTCGACGAAATGCCAGTACCAGGCGGCGGCCTCGAAGCCGAAATGCTGCTTTGGCGTGAAGTCGCCCTTCATCGCGCGGACCAGGCAGACCAGCAGGAAGATGGTGCCGATGATGACGTGGAAGCCGTGGAAGCCGGTCGCCATGAAGAAAGTGGCGCCGTAGATCGAATCCCTGAAGCCGAACGGCGCGTGCATGTATTCGTAAGCCTGCACCATGGTGAACAGGATGCCGAGACCGACCGTCAGCACCAGGCCGTTGATCAGCCCCTTGCGATCGCCATGAAGCAGCGCGTGGTGCGCCCAGGTCACCGTGGTGCCCGACAGAAGCAGGATGACGGTGTTGTAGAGCGGCAGGTGGAAGGGGTCGAGGACCTCGATGCCCTTCGGCGGCCAGACACCGCCGGTGAAGGCGGCGCGGGCATATTGCTGTGCCTCGCCGGGAAACAGGCTGGCGTCGAAGAAAGCCCAGAACCAGGCGACGAAGAACATCACCTCGGAAGCGATGAACATGATCATGCCGTAGCGCAGATGCAGCGACACGACATGCGTGTGGTGGCCTTCATGCGCTTCCTTGATGGTGTCCGACCACCAGGCGTACATGGTGTAGATGACGATCAAAAGGCCGATGAAGAACAGCCACGGATTGGCGATGTTGAAGCCGAGGATCGGGAAATCGCCGCCCTTGAGATACTGCATGTAACAGACGCCGCCGATCGCGGTGACCAACGCACCGACCGAGCCGAGGAAAGGCCACGGGCTCGGGTCGACGAGATGGTAGTCATGTTGCGGTTTTGCGTGCGCGTCTGCCATATCAACCCCCGAGGCTTCGTTCGGTATGTGAAACTTTGTTGCTTGTGCCTTCGGCCGGCACTGTAGACGCCACCGGCTTGGTCTTCTCGTTCTTCTCGACCGGGAACATCGTGTAGGACAGGGTAATCGTCTTCAGGTCCTTCAGCTCCGGCGCGTTGACGATGTCGGGATCTACATAGAACACGACCGTCATGTCCAGCGTCTCGCCAGGCTTCAACGTCGTGTCGGTAAAGCAGAAACACTCGACCTTGTTGAAGTAAGATCCTGCCAGTTCCGGCTGCACGTTGAATGTGGCGCGGGCGGTGGTGGCGCGGACGAACTTGTTGGTCGCGCTATAATGCGCCTGCGCCGTCTCGCCTATCTTGATGGTGACCGAGCGGGCGACCGGCTGGAACTGCCAGGGCACGCTGGCTGTGTTGGCGTCGAAACGGATGGTGATATCGCGGTCGAGCACGCGGTCGGCATATTGCTGCGTTGCGCGTTTCACGGTGCCGCCGTAACCGGTCGCCTGGCAGAACATCGCGTAGAGCGGCACCGCGGCATAGGCCATGCCGATCATGCCGCCGAAAAAGGCAATGCACACGCCGGCGACGATGCGGTTGGTGTTCTTCTTTTGAGGATGGGGCACCGTTTGGCGGTTCATCTGAGCCTCACATCGTTCCGGTGAGGTTGTGACCGAATTTCACGACGGTCGCGATATAGAAGATGACGACAAGCACCGCCAGTGCCAGGCCGATGGCTACCGAGCGGTTGCGCCGGGCCTTCTGCTGGCGCTCCGTCAGCGTGACGAGTTCAAGCTTCTTGTCGGCCATGGTCATGCTCCGCCCATGGCCAGCACGCGCCCGACAACGCAGTCGGCAAGGTAGACGGCGAAAATGGCAAAGAGGTAGAGCAGCGAATAGCCGAACAGTGCCTTGGCCGGCTTCATGACATGGTCGTCGTCGGCCATCTGCAGCACCAGCCACGCATACCAGACGAAGCCGGCGCCCAGCAGCACCGCAAAGACGCCGTAGGCGGGCGTGGTGAAACCGAGCAGCCATGGCAGCACGCCAACCGGCGCAAGGATCAGCGCGTAGGCAAAGATCTGGCGTCGGGTCGAAGCCTGGCCGGCGACGTTCGGCATCATCGGTATGCCGGCCCTGGCATAGTCCTCGGACTTGAAGAGGGCGAGCGCCCAGAAATGCGGCGGCGTCCACAAAAAGATGATGAGGAACAGGACGACGCTTTCCAGACTGACGGTTCCGGTCACCGCGGCCCAGCCGATCACCGGCGGAATGGCGCCGGCAGCACCGCCGATGACAATGTTCTGCGGCGTCCAGCGCTTCAGCCACATCGTGTAGACGACGGCATAGAAGAAGATGGTGAAGGCCAAGAGTGTGGCCGACAACCAATTGACCAGCACGCCGAGCGTCATCACCGACAGCACCGACAGCACCAGGCCGAAACTCAGCGCCTCGCCTGGCCGGATGCGGCCGGCCGGCACCGGACGGCCGGCGGTCCTGGTCATCACCGCATCGATATCGGCGTCATACCACATGTTGAGCGCGCCGGACGCGCCAGCACCAATGGCAATAGCCAGAATAGCGATCACCGCCAGAAGCGGATTGATGGTCACGGGTGCCGCGACCAGGCCGACAAAGGCGGTGAACACCACCAGCGACATGACGCGCGGCTTCAACAGGGCGAAGAAATCGCCCGCCGTCGCTTCCGACATGCGAAAGCCCGGTTCGTCAGTCAATGTGTCGTCGACAAGGGCCATGCGTACTTAAAGTCCATCATTCCGTTGGCCAAAACCGCCGGCGCACCGGCGGTTCCGTATTCCCAGGCAGAGGCCTATTTGATCTTCGGCAGCTGTTCCCACTGGTGGAAGGGCGGCGGCGAAGGCAACTGCCATTCGAGCGTCGTCGCACCCTCGCCCCATGGGTTGGCGCCGGCCACCCGCTTCTTCTGGAAGGCCTCGAACACGCCATAAAGGAAGATCACCACGCCGACGGCGGAAATATACGAGCCGTAGGACGACACCATGTTCCAGCCGGCAAACGCATCCGGATAGTCGATGTAGCGGCGCGGCATGCCGGAGAGGCCGAGGAAATGCTGCGGGAAGAAGACCAGGTTGACGCCGACGAAGGTGACCCAGAAGTGGGTGTTGGCAATGACAGGCGAATACATGTAGCCGGTCATCTTCGGGAACCAGTAGTACCAGCCGGCGAAGATGGCAAAGACCGCGCCCAGCGACAGCACATAGTGGAAATGCGCGACCACGTAATAGGTGTCGTGCAGCGGGCGGTCGAGACCAGCATTGGCAAGCTGGACGCCGGTAACGCCGCCGACGGTGAACAGGAAGATGAAGCCAATCGCCCACAGCATCGGGGTCTTGAGTGAAATCGACCCACCCCACATGGTGGCGATCCACGAGAATATCTTCACGCCCGTCGGCACCGCAATAACCATGGTGGCGAAGACGAAATAGCGCTGCGTGTCGAGCGACAGGCCGGTCGTGTACATGTGGTGCGCCCAGACGATGAAGCCGACCGCACCGATCGCGACCATGGCATAGGCCATGCCAAGATAACCGAAGATAGGCTTCTTGGAGAAGGTCGAGACGATGTGGCTGACGATGCCGAAGCCCGGGAGGATCAGGATGTAGACTTCGGGGTGCCCGAAGAACCAGAACAGGTGCTGGAACAGGATCGGGTCGCCGCCGCCGTCCGGCGCGAAGAAGGTGGTGCCGAAGTTGCGATCGGTCAAAAGCATGGTGATGCCGCCGGCCAGGACCGGAAGCGACAACAGCAGCAGGAAAGCGGTTATCAGCACTGACCAGGCGAACAGCGGCATCTTGTGCAGCGTCATGCCAGGCGCGCGCATGTTGAAGATGGTGGTGATGAAATTGATGGCGCCGAGGATCGATGAGGCGCCGGCGATGTGCAGCGACAGGATCGCAAGATCCATCGCCGGTCCGGGCTGGCCCGAGGTCGATAGCGGCGGATAGATCGTCCAGCCGCCGCCGACGCCGTAGGCACCAGGCGCACTCGGCACGAAGGCCGAGATGATCAGCAGGATGAAAGCCGGCGGCAGCAACCAGAACGAGACGTTGTTCATGCGTGGGAACGCCATGTCGGGCGCGCCGATCATGATCGGCACCATCCAGTTGGCGAAGCCGCCGATCAGCGCCGGCATCACCATGAAGAAGATCATGATCAGCGCATGGGCGGTGGTGAAGGCATTGTACATGCTTTTGCCGCCGTCGAGCGCGGCGTCGGCGTTCAAGCCGTAGACCATCTGCGCCAGGCCGGTGAAAATCTGGATCCCCGGCTCCTGCAGTTCCATGCGCATGACGACCGAAAGGGCACCGCCGACGCAGCCCGCCATGATCGCGAAGATCAGGTAGAGCGTGCCGATGTCCTTGTGGTTGGTCGAATATACCCACCGGACCCAGCCATGATACGGCTTGTGGTCGTGGTCGTGAGCTGCAGCGTCTGCCATGTTCGGCTCCGTTCCCTGATCTTTTCTGGTCGCGGCATCAGTTGCCGGCGGCCGCTACCTTGTCTTTGCCGTCGACCTCGGCCATCAGCGCCTTGTTGGCGCCGGGAAGGTCGGTGCCGGCTGCTGCCAGCCAGGTCTTGTACTGGGCGTCGGAGACGACGCGGATCGCGATCGGCATGAAGGCGTGGTCCTTGCCGCAGAGCTCCGAGCACTGGCCGTAATAGAGGCCTTCCTTTTCCGCCTTGAACCAGACCTCGTTGATGCGACCCGGAACCGCGTCGGTCTTGATGCCGAAGGACGGCATGGCAAAGGCGTGGATCACGTCTGCCGCCGTCACCAGCACACGGGTCATGGTGTTGACCGGCACCACCATCTCGTTGTCGACGGCGAGCAGGCGCGGATAAGCGCCGCGGTCCTCCTTGCCGGCCGCCGCGCGGTCAGAATCCGCCAGGATCGCCGAATTGAAGGAAAGCGTGTTTTCGGTCTGGTACTCGTAGTCCCAGTTCCACTGGTTTCCCGTCGCCTTGACGGTCAGCTTGGCTTCCTCCGGCGGCGTGTATTGCGCGGTCAACAGCTGGAAGGAGGGAATGGCGAGCAAGAGCAGGACGACGACCGGCCCAACCGTCCAGATCACCTCGATCAGCGTGTTATGGCTGGTGCGCGAAGGGATCGGGTTGACGCTCGCGCGGAACTTCAGGATGCAATAGGCGAGAAGAAAGAGCACGAAGAGGGTGATCGGCACGATGAACCACAGAGTATAGTGCTCGAACCGGGCGATCTGCCGCATCATGTCGGTGGCGGCGGGCTGGAAGGTCATCTCCCACGGCGCAGGCTGGGCCGCATGGGCGGATGCACCGGTCAACAGTGTGGCGGCAGCGCTTGCCAGGAGTTTGGCGCCTGCTAAGAATTTTCTCATTGCCGTCATTAACTCCCAGTTTCTCGCGATCGGACCGCAAGAATATCGAACAACGCCGGGACGGGAATCCCGGAAAGTCCCGAGGCTGGTTCAAACCATACTCTATTTGCCTCTGCAAGAAAGGAGCGGAGGAAACCGTGCGGCATTTTTGCGCGCAAGCGCGGCTGCGCATTTGGCGGCGGCCGCGGCGGTGGCGGCTCGCTGGAGCGCGAGCGGCGGAGTGTCCGGGCAAAATGCGCCGGGCGGTCGCAATTCGGGCGAATTTGGCAGGGAAAAGCGCACAAATTGCCTTGGTCGAGGCAGGCCGGCAGTGGTCTCATCCTTTACTTGCCCTTGGCGCGGCTTAAAGTGCCGTGATTCGCAATGGAGCCGTCATGAACTCTTGGCTTTGGGGACTTGGGCTTTCGAGACTTGGGCACTCGAGAGATGGGCTTTCGAGAAACTTGGCGAAGGCCATCCTTCTCGTTGCAGTGTCTAGCGTTGGCCTGTCCGGCGTTGGCCAGTCTGGCTTGTTTGGCATGGGCCAGGCAAATGCCGCGCAGCCAAGCGGCAAGGTGCGGACGACGCATGGCGCATGGTCGATCATCTGCGACACGCCGGCTGGCGCCACATCGGAACAATGCGTGATGATGCAGAACGTCGTCGCCGAAGACCGCCCCGAGATGGGGCTTTCCGTCGTCGTGCTGCGGACCGCCGACAACAAGGCCGAAATCCTGCGCGTGCTGGCGCCGCTCGGCGTGCTGTTGCCCAACGGGCTCGGCCTAAATGTCGACGGCAAGGACATCGGCCGGGCCTATTTCGTGCGCTGCTTCCAGGACGGCTGCTATGCCGAGGTCATTCTCGAAAAGCCGCTCCTCGACACGCTGAAGACCGGCACGTCGGCCACCTTCATCGTCTTCCAGACGCCGGAGGAAGGCATCGGCATTCCGGTCGAGCTCAAGGGTTTCGCCGACGGTTTCGCCGCCCTACCTTGAGACCAAGATCCCAAAGTCCTTACCAACGAAAAGAGATGGTGACTGGCCTTTGGCTACTCCGCCGCGCGTCCAAGGACGCGCAAAGGATGCTGTAGCGCTTTGATTTTGCGCATGATCCTTTCCGAAAATCGATTCCGATTTTCGGGATCATGCACAGACAATGGTCATTGCCAATTGTCTGGACGCACCTTCGCGCCTACATCGTGAGGACAATCTCTTTCCACGGACGGACCTGCCATGAACAGCCTGATCGGCCAATTCGACATTTCCGACGATCGCATCAAGCAGATCGTCGCCGAGACCATCAACGGCGCCGACGACGGCGAGTTGTTCCTCGAATACAGCGAGAGCGAAGCGCTGATGTTCGACAATGGCCGGCTGAAGACCGCCAATTTCAACACAGACCAAGGCTTTGGACTGCGCGCGGTCGCCGGCGAAGCGAGCGGCTACGCGCATTCCAGCGATCTTTCGGAAGCGTCGCTGCTGCGCGCGGCCGATGCCGTCTCAACCGTCAAGAGCGGCTATTCCGGCACGCTTGCCGCGGCCCCCGCCCGCACCAACCGCCATCTCTATGGCGACGACAACCCGATCCCCTCGCCCTCCTTCGAGGCCAAGGCCAAGCTCCTTCAGGAAATCGATGCGTGGCTTCGAGCCGAGGATCCGCGCGTGCGGCAGGTGACGGCGTCACTCGCCGCCTCCTGGCAGCATGTCGAGATCATGCGTGCCGACGGCCAGATGGTGCGCGACATCCGCCCGCTGGTCAGGATCAATGTGTCGGTGGTGGTCGGCAACGGCGACCGCCAGGAGAGCGGCTCCTACGGCATGGGCGGACGCAAAGGGTTTGGCGAATTCCTGGTCGAGGAGAGTTGGAAGCACGCCGCTAAGGAAGCGCTGCGGCAAGCGCTGGTCAACCTCGAGGCCATCCCGGCGCCCGCGGGCACGTTCGACATC
Organism: Mesorhizobium escarrei; assembly: GCF_935825525.1. Taxonomy (GTDB): domain Bacteria; phylum Pseudomonadota; class Alphaproteobacteria; order Rhizobiales; family Rhizobiaceae; genus Mesorhizobium; species Mesorhizobium escarrei. Next base: position 248,236 of record NZ_CAKXZT010000124.1, on the reverse strand, counting down.
GTGCTGTCCAGCGGCTGGCCGGGCGTCATGCTGCACGAGGCCGTCGGCCACGGGCTGGAAGGCGACTTCAACCGCAAGAAGACATCGGCCTTCGCCGGGCTGATGGGCCAGCAGGTGGCCGCCAAGGGCGTCACCGTCGTCGACGACGGCACCATGGCCGAGCGACGCGGCTCGCTGACCGTCGACGATGAAGGCACGCCGTCGGCCCGCAATGTGCTGATCGACGACGGCAAGCTTGTCGGCTATATGCAGGACCGCCAGAACGCCCGGCTGATGGGCATGACCGCCACCGGCAACGGACGGCGCGAAGGCTATGCGCACCAGCCGATGCCGCGCATGACCAACACCTACATGACGTCAGGCGATATGGAGCCGGACGAAATCATCGCCTCGGTCAAGAACGGCATCTATGCCGTCTCCTTCGGCGGCGGCCAGGTCGACATCACCTCGGGCAAATTCGTGTTCGGCTGCACCGAGGCCTACATGATCGAGAACGGCAAGGTGACGCAGCCGATCAAGGGCGCCATGCTGATCGGCAACGGGCCTGATGCCATGCATCGGGTTTCGATGATCGGCAACGACATGAAGCTCGACACCGGCATCGGCATGTGCGGCAAGGCCGGCCAGGGCGTGCCGGTCGGCGTCGGCCAGCCGCATCTCAGGATGAACCAGATGACGGTCGGTGGAACGCGGGTGTGATAGAAGCAGCTGTTTGTCTTACATTCAGAGAATGCACCGCGATGGCTAATCCGGAAAGGCTCGTAACCACTGTCTCGACCAAGGGGCAGGTCACCCTGCCCAGCGCGATCCGCAAGCGGAGGCTACGGGGGGCCGGCACACGCCTTCTGGTCGAGGACACCCCGGAAGGCGTCTGCGCCGGCCCTTGCCGCAACGCGGTCCGAGGACGTCTTCGCGTCGCTGCCTCATAGCGGCAGGCCGAAGACGTTGGAAGAAATGGATGCGGGTGTGCTGGCCGAAGCGCGGCGGCGCCATGCTCGCGATTGATCCCAATCTTATCGACCGCTACCTGACAGTCGATCATCCGACACAGTCTTCCGCCCGGGCGCTGATCGATAGCCACGCCGAGTTTCGAACTGCTACAGCCACGAAGCCGGGGTTTTCGGCAAGCGATGGTCGGGATCGATAACCTTCAGACGGGGTGCGTTGCTCTCGTTCCATCGCCACAGCGCGACGCATGTGCCGCCGGGCGACATGAAGGACGGGTAGATCACGCCATGCTGCCCATCGGCAATCAGGCGATCTCTCAGCGTGTGCGTCTCAGGCACCAGGGCTTGATCCATGATGTCGCGCCATTCACATCGGTGAATGTCTGCCGTCACGCCGAGCTTGGTCAGCACGTCAGCGTCCGTCAGGTCGGCCAGGCGCGCGCCTGAAAGTTCGAGTTGTGCAATTAGCGCCGGATGCTGGACAAAGCCCTGATTGTACTCCGCCCAGGCAGTGGACAATTCCCGCGCGGCATAGATCGTCGGGGCACCCACCGGATTCCAGCGACCGCCAAAGCGGGCCGCTCCTTCCCCGAAAAGCGGCAGATGCGCCCAACGCGGCACGAAGGCGCGCCACAGGCTCAGCCTGTTTTCAGGCATAGATGCCGGAGCGGACGGCCTCCAGATAGGCAAGCACCTTGTCCGTCTTGCCCTCTCGAACAAGATCGTAGGCGGTCTTTCCCGCCCAGCCAGGGATCGGCTGATGCTTGAACCAGATCGCCGCACGCTGTTCATCGCCGGCCATCTCGCCTGCCATCGCCAGGATACGGACAATCGGACTCAATGCGGCGTCGACCTTGCGCGCGCCGGTCTTGGCGGCAAGCGTGTTGCGCGCGACGCCGATCAGGCCAGCCAGTTCGGTCAGATTGACGCCCAGCAGTTCAGCCACCCGTCTTGCCGAAAGAAATGGCGTCCGCTCGTCGCCAAAGCGCGATGCTCTGATATCGAGGGCTGCGGTATTCATAACAGGTTCCTAGCGCATTTTGAACAGAACACGCTCAAAATATGTTCATTTTACGCGAAATTCAAGCTCAACAAATGCGGATCCGCTACCGCCGTCGCCTCGGCTTCTCCAGAAGCGCGACGGCCTCGACATGCGGCGACCACAGGAACTGGTCGATCGGAGTCACGCTTTTGAGGGCGTAGCCGCCGTCGAGGAGGATGCGCAAGTCGCGCGCCAGCGTCACCGGATTGCAGGAAACCGCGGCGACAAGCGGCACGTCGGAACGGGCAATCTGCTTCGACTGGTCTTCGGCGCCGGCGCGCGGCGGATCGAAGACGACGCCGTCGAAGCCATTCAGTTCCTTGAAAGTGAGCGGCCGCCGGAACAGGTCGCGGCGTTCGCTGGTCACCCGCTTGAGACCGCTGGCGAAACGAAATCCCCGGTCGAGCGCCAAAAGCGCTGCCGCATCGCCTTCCACCGCATGGACCTCCGACTTGGCGGCGAGGCGCAGCGCAAAGCTGCCGCAGCCGGCGAAGAGATCGGCGACCTTTTTGGCGCGCGCGAGGTGCCGGCCGACGATGTCCGCCATCGTCTGCTCGGCGGCCTCGGTCGCCTGCAGGAAGGCGCCCGGCGGCACCGCGACAGCGACGCCGCCGAACGTGACCACTGGCTTTTTGGGCTCGATGATGGTCTCGCCATCGATCGAAAGTCTGGCCAACCCCTGACCGATGACGAAATTGGAGGCGACGCGGCGCTGGTTCTCGCCGAGCTTGCCGGACTCGTGAACCGCGACATCGAGGCCGGAACCGGTCGCCGTGACCGTCATGCGGAACGATTTCGTCGTTGCGCAAACCAGTTCGGCGAGTGCTCTCAGACGGTCGAGCATTGCGACGATCTCGGGCAGCGAGATCGGGCATTCCTCAATGGATATGATTTCGGACGACAGCGCCCGAACGAAGCCGAGCAGCATGCCGGCCTCGCTCCGCCGGGCGGTGAACACGACGCGCCGGCGCGTCTGCGGCGCGCACGGCACCAGCGCGTCAATGTCGCAGGTGATGCCCTTGCTGTTGAGCGCATGCGCAACCTTGTCGCGCTTCCACCGACGATAAGCTTCGGCCTCAAAATGCTGGATGGCGCAGCCGCCGCATTCGGTGAAATGCCGACAGGCAGGGTCGATGCGAAGCGGCGAAGCCTCCAGCACCGACATCAGCGTGGCACGGTCCTTTTCGCGCGCGGCGGTGACGGTTTCACCGGGCAACGTGAACGGAATGAAAAGCTCGCCGGTTTCGGTGTCGGCGACGCCGTCGCCCTGGGAGCCCAGCCGGGTGATCGTGAAGCGCGCGGTCATCGGCCTCCGATCCCCCTGTTCTCGACTCCGGCGTCCTTGATCCCGGCGAGCAGGAACTCGCGGTTGCCGTCGCCGCCTTCGATCGGCGACAGATGCAGTCCGAGCGAGCGCCAGCCGGGGACGCCGTCCAGCCAATCCTGCAGCAGGCCGGCAATTCGCGCGGCATCGTATGGATCCTTCAGCAAGCCGCCCTTGCCGATCGCCTCGCGGCCCGCCTCGAATTGCGGCTTGACCAGAAATATTGCTTTGGCGCCGCTCCTGGCAATGGCGAGTGCCGGCGGCAGCGCCAGTTTCAACGAGATGAAGCTGACGTCGGAGACGATAAAATCTGGAATGCGATCGGCAAGATCGGCGACCGAAAGATCACGGGCGTTCAATCCCTCGATGACGGTCACACGCGGATCGCCAGCGATATCCGGATGTATCTGGCCATGCCCAACATCGATCGCCGTGACATGCGCCGCGCCGCGTCCGAGCAGCACTTGAGTGAAGCCTCCGGTCGAGGCGCCGACATCGAGCGCTTCGCTGCCGGCTGGATCGAGGCCGAAATAGTCGAGCCCGGCGATCAGCTTCAGCGCAGCACGCGACACATAGCCCTGCGCCGGATCATCGACTTCTATGAGGCAATCCGCCCGGACGGTCTGGCCGGGCTTGCGGGCGATGACGCCGTCGACCGTCACGGTGCCGCGCTCGATCGCGTCGCGGGCGCGAGAGCGGCTGGGGAACAGGCCGCGCGCGACGAGGAGTTCGTCGAGCCGCTGGCGTGTGCTGGCTGGCAAAGGGGAGCTCATCGGCCTTCATGGCGAATGCCTGTGACGAAGGCAAGGATGTTGGGGAAGACAACGAACATCTTGCGAAAGCGGCGAGCGCATCACGCCGCGCCACAATCTGTTGAATATCGCACCGGGTCCGGCACAATGTGGGGAACGATATGCTCGTGTTGCTGTCAGAACGTGAGGAGGACGAATGCTGACCGGAACCTGCCATTGCGGCGCGGCCCACTGGACGTTGGAGGGCGATCCCGGCTCGATCACAGCCTGCAATTGCACGCTTTGCCGCCGATATGGCGCGTTGTGGGCTTACGATTATGTTGACGAACGCATCCGTCTTGCGGGACCGACAAGTGCTTATACGCGCTCCGGGAAGGATGACCCGTCGCTCGAGATTCTGTTCTGCCCGACATGCGCCTGTGTGCTGGCCTGGCGTGGTTTGCGCGCCAGTGCCGCCGGTCGCACTCGGATCGCCGTCAATGTGAGGCTTGCGCCGCCAGACACCGTCGCCGACCTGCCAATCGACCATTTCGATGGTCTCCACACGTTCGACGACCTGCCGCGCGATGGTCGCTGCGTGCGCGATATGTGGTTCTAGCGGAAAAATCTGACACTCAGGACCGGTGCGGAAGGGCGAAAGATGACCCCTTGGCGGTGGTTCGTTCGCGACCGGCCGAATTCACACCCATGACCCAAGTCGGCCATTCCCGCCGTATTCCGGGTCTCCAAAGCGGACAATCAGCCAAGCCGGCGCTGATGACGACCCAAGCGGACATCTTGTCGAGAGAGCATTCCGTTCGCAACTCGTGCATGGAAAGACCGGCGCGTTGGGTATACCGAGTAACACGGTCGCGCACACTCGCGTCCGAAGCAGGACTAGAATAGGGTGAACGGCAAAGCCGCTACGACCGACCAGGGAAGGCGCACGGCACGTATGGACCGACGGCTTACGGCAATACTTGCTGCCGACGTGGTTGGCTACAGCCGCCTCATGGGCGAGGACGAGGTAGGCACGCTCGAAGGACTGAAGAGCTGCCGTCGCGAACTGATCGACCCCGAGATCAAGAAGCACCATGGCCGCATGATCAAGCTCATGGGCGACGGCGCGCTCGTCGAGTTCCGCAGCGTCGTCGATGCCGTCCAGTGTGCTGCTGTGATCCAGCGCCGGATGGCCGACCGCAACAAGAGCACCGCCGAAGCTCACCAAATCCGGTTTCGCATTGGTGTCAATCTCGGTGATATCATTGTCGAGGGTGACGATATCTACGGCGACGGGGTAAACATCGCCGCCCGTCTGCAGGCGATCGCAGAACCCGGCGGAATTTGCATCTCCGGCACGGCGTTCGATCACGCAGCGCACAAAGTGGATGTAGGCTTTGCCGGTCTGGGAGAGCAGCGCCTCAAGAATATCGCCGATCCGGTTCGCGTCTTTCGGGTCCTGCTAGATCCCGGACAATCGGGGAAGATCGTGGCCGCGCCACACCGGCCGGGCTCCTGGATCATGATTTTGGCAGGAGTAGCAGCGCTGCTCACCGTCTTGCTTGCAGGCATTTTTGCATGGCAATGGCAAAAGCCCTCCGCGCTCGGAAAGCCATCCATTGCAGTATTGCCGTTTACGAACCTGAGCGGCGATCCTGGCCAGGAATATTTTGCCGACGGTATCACCGAAGATTTGATCACCGACCTTGCGAAGCTTTCCGGCCTGGATGTGATCGCCCGCAACTCCGTCTTCGCCTACAAAGGAAAACCCCTCGTTGTGGCAGATGTTGGGCATGACCTTGGCGTGCGCTTTGTTGTTGACGGCAGCGTCAGGCGCACCGGCGATCAAATCCGCCTCAACGCGCAGCTCATCGATATCGCCACTGGCGACAATCTATGGGCTAATCGGTTCGATCGCGGCATCGCGGACGTGTTTGCCGTCCAGGACGAGATGAGCCGGGAAATCGCCAAGGCACTCGGCGTCCAGGCTTCGGCAGCCGAGAGCGAGCGAATGGCACGCCCGCCGACTGCAAATCTCGAAGCCTATGATACCTACCTGCGTGCGGAGCGGGAGGCGCGCACCGGTCGAGGCGACGGATTGCGCGAGGCGCTTGCGCTCTATGAGAAGGCGCAGAACCTCGACCCCACCTTCGCCGATGCCTTCGCCGCCGACGCACGGCTGAGTGTCTATCTTTGGCGCACTGCCTCCGATGATATCATTCAGAGCGCGCTTGCGCGAAAAAGAGCATATGAGAAGGCAAGCCGTGCTTTGGAGCTCGATTCGGAATTTTCATCGCCCTACGCCGTTCTCGGGATTATGCAGGTCATGGATCGCCGCTATGAAGATGCGATCACCTCGGCGGAGCGTGCTGTCGCATTAGGCTCCGGAGACGCTGCGACGCAAATCGCCGTTGGTTATATCCAGCTGTTCGCCGGCATTCATAACGAAGCGGCATCAGCCGTCGAGACGGCATTGAAGCTTGATCCTAATCTGGCTCCGATAGACCGGGAGGTTGTCGGGGTTGTCTTTCTTTTACTCGGGGACACTAGGAAAGCCATTGAGACTCTCGAGCGCGCTCGCGACGATGCTCCAGAGGCGGGCAGCCTTAGGATTCTGCTCGCAGCGGCCTATGCCCGCGCCGGCCGCTCAGAGGACGCCAAAGCGGCGATTGCGGACGGCCTCCGGCTGGTGGCGAGGACCGAATCCTTGGCTCGACTGCGGTCGTTGGACGCATTTCGGAATCAGTATGCCCATCTTCGCAATGCCGAAGATTTAGCGTCGATCATCGACGCCCTACGCCAGGCAGGACTGCCCGAATGGCCGTTCGGCTTCACCGCTGATGAACAGGACCGGTTGAACGGCGTGGAAATCGCATCTCTTGTTGTTGGCAAGACCTTGAAAGGCAACCTCGAACCCGACGGGCTTCCAGCCATTATGCAGATCCAACAGGACGGCACGGCAGTCTTCCGCACGATGACACGAATGCTCACCGAGAGGGTCTACGTCGATCGCGATCTCTTATGCGAGCAGAGCGAAAATATGTTTGGGCGCCCCATCTGTGGTCCCGTCTACAAACGCAGGGACGCTGCCGGCAACGGGTATTCTTATGTCAATGCAAGTATGGTGTTTCACTTCGTGACAGTGAATTGAGCTCGCAAGACTCAGGGGTTATTGATCAAGTTCCAATCCGGCTCATCGACTGCCAACTTTGCTTCGACGACCGGCCATTTTGCATCGCCCTTCGGAACAAGATCATCGGCATTGTCCGCAAAGGCGGCCGCGTTCCCTTCGTCGTAGATCAGGTAGAGCTTGCCATCGATAATCTTGAACGCTTCCGGATCGACATTGACGGTGACGGATTCATGGAGTGCGACCTCGCCCGCGCAGTAACCACCGTATTGAGGAGCGTACTTGGCAGGTTCGCTCATGAACATGTCCTGGTGTTCCTTGCTGGCGAAATGCCAAGGCGTCCCCAACCATTCGTAGGAGTACTCTTCGGAGCCCTTCACCGCCTTGCCGTCAGTGAAATAAGCAACGGTGTCGTAGCCCATGATCGCCACGCCGCCGAAATAACCAGTGTTCACCGAGCCGTCGGCGAAAGCGGAGCCTGCACCGGCCATCAGGCCCAGCGCACACACGGCTGCCGACACCGGATTGCGAACCAGTCTCGTCGTGATCGCTATGCTCATCTGCTTTCTCCGTTCAATCGTGGATGGCTTCGCACTTCGCAGCGTTCGCCGCTCCAAGGATATTGGCCTGGCACGTGGCGCCATGCCGTTTGAATAGTCTTATGATGTTGGTATTGCCCTTCCAGAACGCGCGCGTGGTCGGCGAGTAGCCATGACCTTCGGGATGGTTCACATCCGCGCCTTTGCTGATAAGGAACTCTGCGAGTTCAACGTGGTTTTCCTCACCCGCTACTATTAGTGGCGTGACCCCTGACTTGTTGGCCGAGTCTTCGAGCACCGCCCCCTTCTCGAGCAAAAGCTTGGCAATCGGAAGGCTGCCCGAAAAAGCCGCCGCGTGGAGCGGCGTGAAGCCGCCCGAATTGCGCGCCATAACGTCGGCGCCCTTGCTCAGCAGGAATTCCGCAATGGCAAGCTGATCGTCGAGAGCAGCAGCGATGAGGGGAGTACCTTGGTCGCGCGCCCGGCTGTCGACGTCGGCACCGCTAGCTAATGCTTGCTCGACGGCGGCCTTGTCGCCGGCGGAGATGGCGTCGAACAACGCATCGCCCGCGTCTGCCGGTGTCGAGGCGACAGCCAACGCGCAAAGTGCGAATAGTAAACGCATTCTTACCAATACCACGCGCGGGGATGGTGTACAAGTTCGGGGCGGTGGTCCGCGACATGGCGCTCTCGCGTTCCCCGCCATGCGAGGCAGCAAAAGGAATGTCCAGACCGGTACCAGGAGACACCGCAGGCGAATGCCAAATGACAACGCAAACAGTCAGTTACGACCGCCGGTCGGCAAACTGATGCAAGCCGTTGAGATTTTGATTCAGGCGCTTTGCGCGCTGGCGGTGCGTCCCAGCGCCACGAAGACGGTGCGCACGATACCGGCGGCATCAAGCCCGGCGTCGGCATACATCTTTTCGGGCTTGGCGTGATCGACGAAGCTGTCGGGCAACACTAGCGGGCGTACCTTCAGGCCGTTTTCCAGCAGCCCTTCATGGGCGAGAAATTGCAGAACGTGGCTGGCGAAGCCACCGACCGCGCCCTCTTCGACTGTTACCAGCACTTCGTGCGAGCGCGCCAGACGCCGGATCAGGTCCTCGTCGAGCGGCTTGGCGAAACGAGCATCGGCGACCGTGGTGGAAAGCCCTGCCGCGCCGAGTTCCTCGGCCGCAGCCAGGCAATCCTGCAGCCGCGTGCCGAAGGAAAGCAGCGCAACCTTGGTGCCCTCCCTGACGATACGGCCCTTGCCGATTTCGAGAACCGAGCCACGCTCCGGCAGGTCGACGCCGACGCCGTTGCCGCGCGGGTAGCGGAAGGCGATGGGGCCTTCATCGTAGCTTGCCGCCGTGCGCACCATGTGGCGCAGTTCCGCCTCATCCGCCGCGGCCATGACGACGAAACCGGGCAGCGTCGCCAAAAAAGTCGTGTCGAAGGCGCCGCAATGGGTCGCCCCGTCGGCCCCGACGAAGCCGGCGCGATCGATCGGAAAGCGCACCGGCAGTTTCTGGATCGCCACGTCGTGGACGACCTGGTCGTAGGCGCGCTGCAGAAAGGTCGAATAGATCGCCGCGAAAGGCTTGAAGCCTTCGATGGCAAGGCCGGCGGCGAAAGTCACCGCATGTTGCTCGGCGATACCGACATCGAAGGTCCTCGACGGGAACGCCTCGCCGAAGAGGTCGAGACCGGTGCCGTTCGGCATGGCGGCGGTGATGGCAACGATGCGATCATCTTCGCGGCCTTCCTGGACCAGGCTTTCGGCAAAGACTTTCGTGTAGCTCGGCGCGTTGGCCGGCGCCTTGGCCTGCGCGCCGGTGATGACGTCGAATTTGTTGACGCCGTGATATTTATCGGCGGCCGCCTCGGCCGGTCCATAGCCCTTGCCCTTCTGGGTCACGACGTGGATCAGCACCGGACCGTCGGCATTGTCGCGGACGTTCTTCAGCACCGGGATCAGGTGCTCGAGATTGTGACCGTCAATCGGGCCGATGTGATAAAAACCCATTTCCTCGAACAGCGTGCCGCCGGTGACATAGCCGCGCGCATGCTCGACCGCCCGCTTGATGGCGCGATCGGCGCGCTCGCCGAGATAGGAGGTCAGCTTCTTGCCGAAATCGCGCAAGCCCAGATAGGCCTTGCCCGACGCGAGGCGGGCCAGATAGGCGCTCATCGCGCCGGTCGGCGGAGCGATCGACATGTCGTTGTCGTTAAGGATGACGATCAGCCGGGCATCGAGCGCGCCGGCATTGTTCATCGCCTCATAGGCCATGCCGGCCGACATGGCGCCGTCGCCGATAACGGCAATGACATTGTTGCGCCCCCCGGAGAGATCGCGTGCCATTGCCATGCCGAGGCCGGCGGAAATCGAGGTCGAGGAGTGGGCGGCGCCGAACGGATCGTATTCGCTCTCGGCGCGCTGGGTGAAACCGGACAGGCCGCCCTCTTGCCGCAGCGTGCGGATACGGTCGCGGCGGCCGGTCAGGATCTTGTGCGGATAGGCTTGGTGACCGACGTCCCAGATCAGCCGGTCGTCTGGCGTGTTGAAGACATAGTGCAACGCAACAGTCAGTTCGACCACGCCAAGGCCAGCACCGAGATGTCCGCCGGTGTGGGACACGGCGTCGATCAACTCGGTGCGAAGCTCCGATGCCAATTGCGGCAGAGCACGTTCGTCGAGCGTCCTGAGGTCGGCCGGGATGCGGACCTTGTCGAGAAGTGGCGTATGGAGCTTTGCGTTCACTGGTGGTAGGGCCTGCTTTTTATTCATCTGCGAAATAGGCTGCTGGCCGACGAATGTAAATGCGTGCGAGTGACGCGGCGTAGATTCAAACTGTTAGGGTTTCTTTTACGTGTCCTAAGGGAGCGCGGCGCTCTAATTGTCCGGCAGCGGAATGAACTCTTCTTCATCCCCCGGAACGATATCGAAACGGCCTGTCTTCCATTCTTCTTTCGCCTGTTCGATGCGTTCCTTCGACGATGACACGAAATTCCACCAGATGTAGCGCCTGGAGCCGAGCGAGGCGCCGCCGAACAGCATGAAATGCGCTCCACCCTCCGACGACACGACGATCTCGTCGCCGGGCCGAAACACCAGCAGCCGCTCTGCCGGAAAGCGGTCACCGGAGATCGAAACCTCGCCTTGCAACGTATAGATGGCGCGCTCCTCGGCGTCGGCAGGGATTTTCACGCTGGCGCCGGGCGTCAGGCTGAGGTCTGCATAGATCGTGTCCGAAGCGGTCGCGACCGGTGATCGCAGCCCCGAAAACGCGCCAATGACAACGCGTCCGCTGACGCCTTCAGCGTCGATCTCGGGCAGACGCATGGCCGCCGTATTCTCGAAGACCGGGTCAACCTCCTCTTTATCGTCCGGCAGCGCCAGCCATGTCTGCAGGCCCGAAACCGACATCGGCGCACCGCGCAATTCCTGCGGCGTACGCTCGGAATGGACGATGCCGCGACCGGCGGTCATCAAATTTACGTCGCCGGGCTGGATGACCATTTCGGTGCCGAGCGAATCGCGATGCCTGATCTTGCCGTCGAACAGGTAAGTGACCGTCGACAAGCCGATATGGGGATGCGGACGGACATCGAGCGCCTGGCCGGCCCGCAAAATCGCCGGTCCCATGCGATCGAAAAAGATGAAGGGACCGACCAGCCGACGCTTGGCGGTCGGCAAGGCACGGCGAACCTGAAAGCCGCCAATGTCCTTGGCGTTCGGAATAACCATCAGTTCGATCTGATCGCTGGCGAAGGCGTCACCGGGCAGAGGGTCGTTTCCGGGGAAGAAGCTCATGCGGTCTTCCTCAGGCGAAGCGGAGTGCAGACCTGGCTTTCGCCTTGGCCGCCACCTCTTCACGATTGCGCGGATGCTGTGTCGTCTCGAGGCTATCCAGCAATTCGCGCGCCGACGCGGCTATGGCCTCGACGGCGTGGTCGAACGCATGCTGGTTCTGTTTCGACGGCCGCGTCGTTCCGCTCAGCTTGCGGACAAACTGGAGTGCGGCATCGCGGACCTCGTCATTGGTTGCCGGCGGATCAAAATTGAACAGTGTCTTGATGTTTCTGCACATCGTTCACAATCTCCTCTCGTCCTGGAGCCGTTTCAAACGGGATGAGTATTATCCTCAGTCATGATCATGTCCAAAAGCCGGTAAGGGGGAAATTCGTTCGAGGCCGCGCCTCAATCCGCATCCAGCGGCTCTGCCCCTACTGGCTTGCCGTCGCGCGAAAGCCTGATCTTTTCGACCTTGTCCTCGGCCGCCTTGAGCAGCCGGTCGCAATGGAGCTTCAACGCCTCGCCGCGCTCATAGATGCGGATCGACTGGTCGAGCGGCACGTCGCCGCGCTCCAGATCATCGACGATTTTCTCCAGCGCGTCGAGCGCCTGCTCGAAGCTCATCGCCTTGACGTCTTCGTTGCTCTCACCAGCCATCGTCTATCCTTTCATCAGTCGCCCGACATGGGCGGCGACCGAAAATGCCAATCCCTGCAGATCGTAGCCGCCCTCGAGCAGGCTGACGAGCCGGTTGTCGCTGTGGCGACCGGCGCGCTGCATCAACTGGCCGGTTGCCCAGTCGAAATCGTTCTCGGTCAGGTTGATCTCGGCCAGCGGATCGCGGTGGTGCGCGTCGAAGCCGGCCGAAATGATGATGAGGTCGGGCGCGAAATTGTCGAGCGCCGGCAAGATCCGCGACAGGAAAGCGTCGCGGAAAACTTCGCTGCCAGTCTGCGGCGCCAGCGGCGCGTTGACGATGTTGCCGGCGCCGGTTTCGCTCACCGCCCCGGTCCCTGGGTAAAGGGGCATCTGGTGCGTCGAACAATAGAGCACCGACGGATCGTCCCAGAAAATGTCCTGCGTGCCATTGCCGTGGTGCACGTCCCAGTCGACGATGGCAACACGCTCGGCTTGGTGCTGCCTTTGCGCGTAGCGCGCCGCGATCGCCGCGGTGTTGAACAGGCAGAAGCCCATGGACGTGGTCTTTTCGGCGTGGTGGCCGGGCGGCCGGGCGGCGACAAAGACATTGGCGGCGCTGCCCCGAAAGACATCGTCGACGGCGGCGTTGGCAGCGCCAATCGCCGTGACGGCCGCCTGCCAGCTTTTCGGGCTGGCGGTGGTGTCGGCGTCGACACGAGCGATACCGGTGGCCGGTATCATAGCGCGGACCCGCTCGACGAATTCCTGCGGGTGTGCGTAGAGGATGGTGGCCTCGTCGCCTTCCGGCGCCTCGGCACGATCAAGGGCCGCAAAGGCATCGTCGTCGAGCGCGCGTTCGATGGCGCGCAGGCGGTCCGGCCGCTCCGGATGACCGGGCGGCGTTATATGTTCGAGAAAGATCGGGTGGGTATAAAGCCGTGTGACCATGCCCCCGATATAGGCGCGCGCGGCGGCTTTGACCATGTTTTGGAGCCGTCAAAGGCCGACGTTCAACAGGGTTTAGAATTTTGGGTGCTGGTGGGTCCGGCGCGAGCGACCGACCGAGACCAGCGACTTCTCCTTGAGCTGCCCGAATTTTGAGGCGCGCTTCGGCCGTCCCATTCGAGGTCGCGCCTTGGCTTTGGTGGTCTTGATACAGGCTAAGGCCGGCGATTTGTCCACCTCAGCCGCTGCTTGTGGACGGCCAATCCTGCGGCCCGGCTTGAGCAGTCCCTCCAAAAGCACGTTGAACGCCTTCACCGCCTTTTTCGACGTCGCCTCTGGATCGTCCGAATTTGCGATCCACTGCGCGGCATGCAGCGAGGCGCCGCTGACCACCCTTGCTGCGGCTTCGGGATCAACGGCAACGATGGTTCCCTCGTCCCTCAGCTTTTGAAGGTTCTCGCTCATCGAGCGGATGCATTCGTTCTGGCTCGGCCATTGCGAAGGATCGCCGAGCACCGCCGGTCCGTCGCGAAGGACGATACGCTGGATCTCCGGCTCCAGCGCCATCTCGATATAGGCAGTGCATTCGTCGACAAAGCCCTGCCAGAGCGTGTCCGCCCTGGCCGAAACGATCTTCAACCGGGCCAGCATCTCGGCGTCGATCTCGGCGATGACCGCCTGGAGAAGGCCCTTCTTGTCGCCGAAGTGATGATAAAGCGCGCCGCGCGTCAGCCCGGCCGATGCGGTGAAGTCGTCCATCGAGGCCTCAGCATAGCCAACACTGCCAAAGGCATGGCGCGCCGCCGCGACCAGTTTGGCGCGGGTTTCCGCGATCATTTCCTTGCGTGGTTTGTGCCCCATTCGCCTAATCCTTCACATACGTCTCGTATATCAATTGACATACGCGTCGTATGCCATTATCTGATTCGCATACGCCACGTATATAAGTGACTCGGCCTCAAAAATCCAGGAGTGTTCTCATGGCCAATCCCTATAGTGAAATCTTCAAGGCAAGGGGAGCCAAGGGCTTCGCCGCAGCCGGCTTCGTCGCCCGGATGCCGATGGCCATGGCCCCGATCGGAATCGTCGCGATGCTGTCGCAGACGCACGGCGAGTACTGGCTGGCCGGCGCCGCCTCCGCGACATATGCGCTGGCCAATGCTTTCGTCGCGCCGCAGATATCGCGACTGGTGGACCGCCTCGGTCAGGCGCGGGTTGTGGTGCCCACCACCGTCATTTCCGTGCTCGCTTTCGTGGTGCTGATTGCGGCGGCCAATCAGGACTGGCCGATATGGACACTGTTCGTGTCAGCGCTGCTGGCCGCCGCAATGCCCAGCATCCCAGCGATGGTGCGCGCGCGCTGGACAGAGCTCTTCCGGGATCGCCCCGAGATGAACACAGCGTTCGCCTTCGAGTCGGCGGCGGACGAACTGGTCTACATCGCCGGGGCCTCGCTATCGGTGGGCCTGAGCGTCGCGCTCTTCCCGGAAGCGGGAATGTTGGCGAGCACATTGTTCCTCGCCTTCGGCTCGACAGCCCTCATCCTGCAGCGCTCGACCGAGCCGCGCGTGCGACCGGTCGACCAAGGTTCGCGCGGATCGGCAATCCGCCTGCGGCCGGTCCAAATCATCACCTTCGCCCTGATCTTCATTGGCGCGACCTTCGCGACCACCGAGGTGAGCACCGTCGCGATCACCAAGGAGCTCGGCCAGCCGGGCGCTGCCAGCCTCGTTATCGGCGTCTACGCTCTCGGATCGTTCGTCGTCGGCATCGTCCTCGGCGCACTGAACCTGAAAACACCACTGCAGATTCAGCTTGCCATCGCGGTCGCCATCATCGCGCTCACCACGCTGCCGGTGCTTGTCGCAGACACGGTGCCGCTTCTGGCGCTGGCTGTCTTGGTTAGCGGTGTGGCGATCTCGCCGACCTTCATCACGGCATTCGGCCTGATCGAGCGGCGCGTGCCGGAGGCGATGCTGACCGAGGGCGTGACCTGGGTCATGACCGGCATAGGCATCGGCATGGCGCTCGGCTCCTTCGCCGCCGGATGGGTGGTGGACGCCTTCGGTGCACAGAGCGGGTTCCTGGTGTCGGTGGCGGCGGGCGCAATCGCGCTGGTCACCGTGCTCGCCGGCCAGCGCAGCCTCGCCACGGCGGATTGCGGCACCGCCACGTGCGACGCGGTCGCGGTTCCTGCCGAATAGTCTCCATGCGTCCGGTCCCAAGCGGGACCGGACGCATGCCGGCGATCCGCTAAGCCAGCCTCAGAGAATTTCGGTGTTGGCGATATGGATGCCGAAGCCTTCGAGGCCGACATAGTGGCGTTCGCGCGAGGCGATCAGGTTGATCGAGGAAATGCCCAGATCCTTCAAGATTTGCGCGCCGAGGCCGATCTCGCGCCATTCGTTTTCGCGGCGGCGCGCCTCTTCATGGTCCTCGCGGTCGCCGGCGGCCGGTCGGTTGCGCTCCTGATGGGCGACGCCGACGGAGCCTTCGCGCAGATAAACGATGACGCCGCGGCGGCGCTCGCCCATCGATTTCATGATGCCGTCCAGCCTGTGGCCGGTGCCGAAGACGTCCGTCACGACATCCTCGGAATGCAGCCGCACCGGCACCTCCTCGCCGTCGCGGATGTCGCCGAACACGATCGCCACATGGTGCATCGAGTCCCAGGGCAGCGTATAGGTGAAGACCTGCGCCTTGCCGCCGGGCGTGTCGATCTCCGAACAGGCGACACGCTCGACCAGCGTTTCCTTGCGCTGCCGATAGGCGATGAGGTCGGCGACCGAAACCTGCTTCAAACCGTTCTTTTCGGCGAAGGCCTGCACCTGCGGGCCGCGCATCACCGTGCCGTCATCATTGACCAGCTCGGAAATGACACCGACCGGCGGCAGGCCGGCAAGCTTGCACAAATCGACGGCCGCTTCGGTATGGCCCGAACGCATCAGCACGCCGCCTTCGCGCGCAATCAGCGGAAAGATGTGGCCCGGGCGGACGAAATCGGAGGCGCCGACATTGCCGTTGGCAAGGTTTCGCACCGTCAATGTGCGGTCGTCGGCCGAAATGCCCGTCGTGGTGCCGTGCTTGAAATCGACGCTGACGGTGAAGGCGGTGGTGTGGGCCGAGTCATTGTCGGCGACCATCGGCGACAGGTTGAGGCGCTTGGCCTCGTCGCGCGGCATCGGCGTGCAGACGATGCCGGAGGTGTTGCGGACGATGAACGCCATCTTTTCCGGCGTGCAATGGACGGCCGCGACGATCAGATCGCCCTCGTTCTCGCGCCCGTCATCGTCCATGACGACGACAATCTCGCCGCGTTCGAAGGCGCGCAGGGCTTCAACGATCTTCTTCTGGTCGTAAGGCATGGACGCTCGCTTCGTTCGCAGGGAATAGGGCAGTAGGGCAGTAAGGCAGTAAGGGATTAGGGAAAAGGAAAAAATTGGCTGCTTCGGCGGGATAATATACTGCCCTGCTGCCCTACTCCCCTACTCCCTTCCCTGTCTGTCCCCGATGACGCAGATAGTGATCGGCGATCGCGCAGGCAACCATCGCCTCGCCGATCGGCACTGCGCGGATGCCGACGCACGGATCGTGGCGGCCCTTGGTCATGATCTCGACGTCATTGCCGTCCTTGTCGATCGACTTTCGCGGGGTCAGGATCGACGAGGTCGGCTTGACGGCGAAGCGCGCGACAATCGCCTGGCCGGTCGAGATTCCGCCGAGGATGCCGCCCGCATTGTTGGACAGGAAGACCGGTTTTCCGTGATTGCCCATACGCATCTCGTCGGCATTTTCTTCGCCGGTGATGCGGGCGGCCTCGAAGCCGTTGCCGATCTCGACACCCTTGACGGCATTGATCGACATCAAGCCCGAGGCAATGTCCTGGTCGAGCTTGGCGTAGATCGGCGCGCCCAGGCCTGCCGGAACCCCGTCGGCGACGATCTCAATTATCGCGCCGACCGATGAACCCGCCTTGCGGATGCCGTCAAGATACGCGGCGAAGACGGCGACCGATGCCGGATCGGGTGTGAAGAATGGATTTTCGGCATCGCCAACGAAATTCCAGTTCCAGTTGGCGCGGTCGATCGATTTTTCTCCCATCGACACCAGCGCGCCGCGCACGATCATGCCGGGCACGACCTTGCGGGCCAAGGCTCCGGCCGCCACCCGCGCCGCCGTCTCGCGGGCCGAAGAACGGCCGCCACCGCGATGATCGCGCAGGCCGTATTTGGTGTCGTAGGTATAATCGGCATGACCCGGCCGGTATTGGCGGGCGATCTCGCCATAGTCCTTGGAGCGCTGGTCGACGTTCTCGATCAGCATCGACACCGGCGTGCCGGTGGTGATCATGGTCTCGCCGTCGTCGTCTAGGATGAAGCCGGACAGGATATTGACCTCGTCGGGTTCGCGACGCTGCGTCACAAAACGCGATTGACCCGGGCGGCGCTTGTCGAGTTCGGCCTGGACCTCAGCGCGCGTGAAGCGGATGCCGGGAGGACAGCCGTCGACCACGCAGCCGAGCGCTACGCCATGGCTTTCGCCCCAGGTGGTGACGCGGAAAAGATGGCCAAACGTATTGTGAGACATGAAAACCAGCCCTGCCGGCATCGACCCGGCTTAGCGCATGACCCCGAAAACCGGAGCGATTCTGGAAAGGATCATGCGCAAAATCAAAAGTGCCACAGCGTCGTTTCTGTGTCAGGACGCGCGGCGCAGTAGCTGCGTTCTATTGGCGTTTTCCGCAGTGGTCAAACTGTGATCTGGCGGATTTAGTTTTGACACATTCGGTTGGTTTCTGCTTCCCTCGACCCGTCTGTTGAACACCGTCTGTTGAACACCCGCCGCCACTGAGCCGGCGCAATGATAAGAGGACGATGATGCGTATCCTGATCGGCGCCGTTGCCGCGACTTTGCTGATTTCCACCGCCGCCTTTGCCGGCCAAACGGAAGGGCTGATCAAGGAGATCGACAAGGACACGTTGACGCTGACACTCGACGACGGCAAATCCTACAAGCTGAACGCCGAAACGGATCTCGAAGCGCTGAAACCCGGCATGGACATCGTGATCGCCTACGACGAGGCAAACGGCGAGAACATCATCACCGACATGCAATTGCCGGACAGCGATTCAACCGAATAGAGGCTTTCCGGCCAACCCATTCAAGCGAGTTATATGGTGGTGGTTTCGAGAACCGGCGCGTAGCGGACATTAGAGCGCTGCGCGTCCAATTGGACGCGCAAGGACGCTCTAACACTTTGCACTTCCGCATGATCCTTTTCCGGAAACCGAAATCGGTTTCCGGGGTCATGCGCTGGTCCGTGAGCACCGGAAGCGCAGAAAACGCCATCAGATGGCCGCCAGAGTAGAGTTTCCAAACGGTCTCTTAGAGCCACTCCAAGCGTCGGCCCTGCAGCCTGAGCAAGCGATCGTGCGGCACATTCAGCTTTGCGGCTTCTTTCTCGGGCATTCCCAGCACCATTCGAAATAAGGCGCGCACGACGCCGCCATGGGTCACGCAGACTGTCTGGCGGTCCAGCGCGTCGAACCACGGCTTTACCCGTTCGAGCAGCATTTGATAGCTTTCGGCGCCCTCGCCGGGCGGCAGGAAATTCCACTTGTCGAGGCGCCGCTCCCTGGCCGAGCCGAGATGCCGGGCCTCGAGTTCGGGAAAGGTGAACCCCTGCCAATCTCCGAAACTCATTTCGACGAGCCGCGGATCGGTGCGGTAAGCTTGGGGATCGAGCCCCATCGCCATGCGAATGCGTTCCATGGTCTCACGCGTTCGCCGCATCGGGCTGGCGACAAAATCGAAATCTTCGGGGTTATGAACGAATTCGGCCAGTCGATGGCCATTGCGGGTCGCCTGCTCGCGGCCAAGCGGGTTGAGATCGGTGTCGGCCTGTCCTTGCAGCCGGGACTCGGCGTTCCACACCGTCTGGCCATGGCGCGCGATGTAGACGAGCGGATACATCAGGTCATCCGGAGAGCTGTCGAGAGCAGGCTGGAGGCGGGAGAGTATATTCGAGGCGGGTCTATTCCTTGACGGTCGAAATATCAGGCGCGTCGACCGCCTTCATGCCGACGACATGGTACCCGGAATCGACATGGTGGACCTCGCCGGTGACGCCGCGTGAAAGGTTTGAAAGGAAATAGACCGCGGAATCGCCGACCTCCTCTTGCGTCACCGTCTGCTTTAGCGGCGAATTGTATTCGTTCCACTTCAAGATGTAGCGAAAATCGCCGATGCCGGAGGCTGCCAGCGTCTTGATCGGACCGGCGGAGATGGCGTTGACGCGGATTTTCTTGGCGCCAAGGTCGACGGCCAGATAGCGCACGCTGGCTTCGAGCGCTGCCTTGGCAACACCCATGACGTTGTAGTGCGGCATCACTTTTTCCGCACCGTAATAAGTCAACGTCAGCAGCGAGCCGCCATCGGTCATCAGCGCCTCGGCGCGCTTGGCGATGGTGGTGAAGGAAAACACCGAAATGTCCATCGTGCGCAGGAAATTGTCGCGCGTCGTCTCGACATAGCGGCCTGTCAGCTCGTCCTTGTCGGAAAAGGCGATGGCGTGGACGAGGAAATCGAGCTTGCCCCAATGCTTGGCGATGTCGTCGAAGACCGCATCGAGCGTTGTCGGATCGGTCACATCGCAATGGCCGGCGACATGGGCGTTGAGTTCCGCCGCCAGCGGCTCGACGCGCTTCTTGAACGCCTCGCCCTGATAGGTCAGCGCGATCTCGGCGCCGTGGTCGACGCAGGCCTTGGCGATGCCATAGGCGATCGACCGATTGTTCGCGACGCCCAGGACAAGCCCGCGCTTGCCGGCCATAATGCCTTGTCCACCCGCCATGTGAGCGCTCTCCGCAAGATTTTCTGCTTCGTGAAGTGGCTATCGCACAGGCACAGAGCCCCTTCAAGCGTTCAAAACGGACAGATGAGAGACAAGGGCGTTTGCGGCGCAGCGCGCCTTTGACGCGCAAGCCGAGAAATCCGGGCTAGCGTCTGCGGTTGCGCATCAATGCTTCGAGATCGCTGTCGCCACCCTCAGGCAGCATCAGCCGCACATGCGCGTAGAGATCGCCGTGACCGCCGACTTTTTCCGGCAGGCCCCTGCCCTTCAGCCGCAGGACCTTGTCCGAGCTCGACCAGGCGGGAACATTGACTGCAACCTTGCCGGTCGGCGTTTCGACCGCCACCTTGGCACCCAGCACCGCATCCGCCAGCGCAACCGGCAGGTCGGCATGAAGGTCGCGGCCTTCGACACGGTAGCGGGGATGCCGCCGGAAACGGATCTTGACCAGCGCATCGCCCGGTTGCCCCGGCCCATGCTCGCCCTGGCCTTTCAGTCGGATGGTCTGGCCGTCCTCGACATAGGCTGGCAGCTTGACGGCGACCTTGCGCCCGTCGGGGAACATCGCCGTTACCTTCTCAGCAGTCGCCGCTTCTTCGATGGTGATGTCGAGCGTCACGTTCAGGTCGGCGCCGGACGGCGCCTGCCGGCCGGCGCCCATGCCGGCGCCGCGAGAGAAGGTCTCGCCGAAAATCTGGCTGAAGATGTCGCTGCTGCCGTCGAACGGATCGCCGCTCGGACGGCTTGAGCGAAACTCGAAACGCGAGCCGCCCGGCCCTTGCTGCCGGCGAAAACCGGCGAACGGATCGGCGCCGCCGGCGGCGCCCTCGAAGCCTTGAAAGCGCGGCTTGCCCTCGGCGTCGATCTCGCCGCGATCGAAAGCCGCACGGTTCTTCTCGTCGCCGACAATCTCGTAAGCCTGGTTGGCCGCGGCAAACCGCTCCTTCGCCCTGGGATCCGGATTCTGGTCCGGATGATACTCCTTGGCGAGTTTGCGGTATGCCGATTTTATATCCTTGGCCGATGCGTTCTTGGCAACGCCCAGCACCTCATAGGGGTCGCGCATGCTTCCTGTCCTGGGGAAGGAGTGAGTCCACGATTGCCATCTATATGCGCTCGCATAGGAAGAAATTCCAGTAGCTTACGGTCATATGATGGCGGAAAATCAGAGCGCTTTGAAGTCCTGCATTCGCCAGGCGCCGGCGCCGGCCAGGCACACCTCGCCCTTGAACAGGGCGACGCCGTCGAAGCTTTCGCGTGAGGCGGTGAAGCGGCGGCAAAGCTGGCCGTTGTCCCTGGACTCCGCCAGTTCGGTGATCGAGCCGCGCGAACCGGTATCGGAATTCGCCCAGGGGACGGCCTGCCCGCCAAGTTCCTGGATATCGGCTGAAGACACCGCGTTGCGGATCGTCGCCTGGTCCGAGGCGCGTTCCTGGTCAACCGGCAAGACAGAAGCAGGCGTGCTGCTGGTGAGGATCGTACGGTCGACCTCTGCCTGCTCCAAACTGAAGCCGCCGGCACCGCAGGCGGCAAGCGGCAAGGCGACCAGCACGATCGCTGCGGCCTTGACCGCAACCTGCGCGTTGGCCGAAGCGATTAGGCTCCATTGCCTGCTGTCAAAAAGTTGCGCGATGCGCGACAATCGGCAATCTCCCCCGGCCGGCAATAGAATTTGGAAAAACTATGAGCGAAACTGAGTTAACAAGCGGTGACTTTGCCGAGGCTGCCGAGCCATTCCGCCTGTTTGCCGCATGGCTCGACGACGCGACGAAGAGTGAGATCAACGATTCCAACAGCGTGGCGCTGGCGACCGTCGATGCCGAGGGCATGCCGAATGTGCGGATGGTGCTGCTCAAGGGGTTCGATGAAAGCGGATTTGTATTCTATACGAATTTCGAGAGCGCCAAAGGCCGCGAGATTCTTGGCAGCATGAAGGCGGCGATGTGCTTTCACTGGAAATCGCTGCGCCGGCAGGTGCGCGCGCGCGGGCCGGTGGAGATCGTTACGGAGGCGGAAGCGGACGCGTATTACGCGACGCGTCCGCGCGGCAGCCGCATCGGGGCATGGGCGTCGAAGCAATCACGGCCGCTGGAGAGCCGCTTTGCACTGGAAAAAGCCGTCGCCGAATACACGGCGCGCCATGCGATCGGCGAGATCCCACGGCCGAAACACTGGTCGGGTTTCCGCATCGTGCCGCAGACGATCGAGTTCTGGCACGACCGGCCTTTCCGGCTGCATGACCGCATTGTTTTCTCGCGCAACGCTGAGGGCGGCTGGGACAAGACAAGGCTTTATCCCTGAGCGGGTGGTCCCTTAAGCAGCTTCACCAGGGAGCCTGAGCAATCCTTGCCGAACCACCTTGGTTCACCAATAATCATAGTGAACCAAATGAAAGTTCTTTCCATGGCGGCTTTTACCGTGCGCGTCCCGGACGAAACTGCAACCAGGCTTGACCAGCTTGCCGAAAAGCTCGACCGCTCGCGCTCCTATGTGGCCGCGCAGGCCATTGAGGACTTCGTAGCCCGTGAGGAATGGCAACTCGCCGAGTTAGAGGCCGGATTGGCCGACGCCGAGCGCGGCGATTTTGCCAGCGACAGTGATGTCGCCGCTGTTGCCGGAAAATACGTCAAGTCGCGGAAATGATCGCCTGGTCGATGCAGGCAACAAGATCAACGGCCGCTCAGGGATTTTCGGCTTCGATACACGTGAAAATGTCGTCGCGATCGGAGAGCACAAACCGCGCCCTGACCAGCCTCAAGACTCACCTGCCTCCGCCTTGCGAAGCGCTGCCGCCCGCCGTCCAGCAAAATGGGATTCGGCATCGGCGTCTTCAACGTCCGGCCGGATATCCTCGAGCACCTGCAGAACTTTCGCTCGGAACCAGGCATCGTGGGCGTCACTGTTGCTGACGAGTTCGAGCGGCAAGGCGCCCTCATTCGCGGTGCGCGTCAACAAGATGCGGACGGCATCGGAAACCGTGAGCCCCATGTTTTCCAGAACCGCCGTGGCGCGTTCCTTCACCTCAGCGTCAATTCGGGTCTGGACCAGTGCGTTCGACGGCATGGCAGTCTCTTCCAGCAGACAATGTAATGCATGTGCATGACATATGCCAGACTCTCTAGTAACGCCAGCTATCCCTTCTTCCTGGCCATGAAGGCCGTCAGCGCAGCGCGGGCCTCGTCGGATTTGAGCCGCTCGCGGAAATGCTCGCTTTCCTGGCCGATGCGGGCAACGAGGTCTTCACGCGAGCCGCGCATCAGGTCACGCGCGATCTTCAGCGCTTGCGGCGGCTTGGCCGCGATCTGGCTGGCCGCTGCCAGGACGGAGGCTTCGAGCTCGTTCTCCTCGACCACCGCGTAGATCAGCCCGGCCGCTTTCGCCCGCTCGGCCGAAAATCCTTCGCCGAGGCCAAGCAGCGCGAAGGCGCCCTGCCGGCCGAGAATCTGCGGCGCAAGCAGGCTCGACCCCGCCTCTGGGACCAGGCCGAGATCGACGAAGGGCGTGCGGAACATTGTGCGCGGCGTGGCGAAGGTCAGGTCGCAATGCAGGTTGAGCGTGGTGCCGATGCCGACCGCAATGCCGTCGACGCCGGAAACCATCGGTTTTTCCGCCCTGGCCAGCGCCATCAGGAAATCCCAGACTTCGGTGCCGCCCTCTCCGCCGGTGGCGACGACCATGAAATCGGCGAGGTCGTTGCCCGACGAGAAGGCGCCTGAAACACCGAGGAAGACATGGACGCGGATGGCCGGATCGGCATCGCCCTCGGCAAGCGCTTTGGACATTTTCGCATACATGGCCCGCGTCAAGGCGTTCTTCTTGTCCGGACGGTTCATGCGGATGATCTGGATGGCGCCCTGGCGCTCGACGAGGATGTGGTCTGTCACGGGTGGTCCTTTGTGAAACGCCGGGCTTTTGTGAAACGTCAACCTGGTGGCTGTTAGGGAGAAATCAGTGTCTTGCCGGCAGCGGCAAGGCTGTCGGCGCCGCCGATGACGCGCTCCTTCAGCGCACCTGCCTCGCCAAGGAGGTTTTCGGTGAAGAAGCGGCAAACGGCGATGCGGCTTTGGTCGGCAAGCGCGCCGCGCGCCAGATAGGCGCCGCCCGCTGCCAGCGAAATCAGCCTCAGATATGGCGTCGCGCCGGCCAGCGCCGCGTCCGAGCGGCCGTCGGCGAGCAGCCCTTGCAGGAAGCGCGACGCCTGGCTGAGATCGTCGAGTGCCTGGTCGAGGCCATCGGCGGTGCGGCCAAAACCTTGAAGATTCGAGGTCCGCACTTGATTGGCGACGGCTTTCAGTTCGGCGATGTAGTCATGCACATGATCGCCGCCGCCAAGCGGCAGCTTGCGCGCCACCAGGTCTATCGCCTGGATGCCGTTGGTGCCTTCGTAGATTGGCGCGATGCGCGCGTCGCGATAAAGTGCTGCCGCGCCCGTCTCCTCGATGTATCCCATGCCGCCATGAACTTGCAGCCCGAGCGAGGCGACCTCGACGCCGACATCGGTGGAAAAGGCCTTGGCCAGCGGCGTCAGCAGATTGGCGCGCTCCTGCCAATGGATGGCTTCATCGCCGACGGATACGCGCGCGTGGTCAATGGCATGCGCGCAGCAATAGCTGATGGCGCGCGCAATCTGGGTCAGCGCCTTCATGGTCAGGAGATTGCGCTGCACGTCGGGGTGATGGACGATCGGCGCCATGCCGTTGCCATTGTAGCTCGCGGCCTTGCCTTGCCGGCGGTCATTGGCGTAGGCGAGCGCCTTCTGCGTGGCCGTTTCGGCGACCGCAACGCCCTGCATGCCGACGGCGAGCCGCGCATTGTTCATCATGGTGAACATGCAGGCCAGGCCCTTGTTTTCCTCACCGATCAGCCATCCGATCGCGCCGGGGACGGGCCCTTCGAAACCGTCGCCATAGATCATGGTGCAGGTCGGCGAGGCGTGGATGCCCAATTTGTGCTCCAGCCCGGAGCAGAAGACGTCGTTGCGTGCGCCAAGCGCGCCGTCGTCGCCGACAAGGAATTTCGGCACCAGGAACAGCGAAAGGCCACGCGTGCCGGCCGGCGCATCCGGCAGCCGCGCCAGCACCAGATGGATGATGTTGTCGGTGAAATCGTGCTCGCCATAGGTGATGAAAATCTTCTGGCCGAAGATGCGATAGGTGCCGTCGCCGGCCGGCTCGGCGCGGGCGCGTAAGGCATTCAGATCCGAGCCCGCCTGCGGCTCGGTCAGGTTCATCGTGCCCATCCATTCGCCTGAGACGAGCTTTTCCAGGTATTTGGCCTTCAGCGCCGGTGAGGCATGCTTGTCGAGCGCTTCGACCGCGCCCATGGTCAGCGTTGGGCCGATGCCGAAGGCCATGGCGGCGGAGTTCCACATTTCGAGCGCGGCGACGCCCAGCATGGTCGGCAGCGCCTGGCCGCCGAACTCCTCCGGCGCTGACAGCGCGTTCCAGCCGCCGTCGATCCAGCGGCGATAAAGTTCCTTCCAGCCGGGCGGCGTGGTGACGTCAGCGCCGCTCAGCACCGCGCCTTGTTCATCGCCGATCTTGTAGAGCGGCGCGACCTCTTCGCTGGCAAAGCGGCCGGCTTCCGCCAGAATTGCGTCGACGACGTCTTCGCCAAGGTCGCCAAAGGTGCCGGCGTCAAGCGCCGGCTTCAAGCCCGCCACATGTTTCAGCGTGAAGGCGATTTCCTCGACTGGTGCCCGGTACATGCCGCTCGCTCCTCCTCTGTCCCAGGCCAGCAGATCCGTGCCGACACAAAAACCATTCGCTTTTTGGTCGCCTCTCCCGCCTTCTTTTTACGTAAACGTCAAATTTTGTCACGCGGATTTTGCAATTGGAGCAGTTCACGCTAAAATCCGCAAACAGCCGGACAAGTCGACCGGCGACAGATCAAGAATACCGGATCGGACCGCCCGTGCTCGCCAGACCTGACGCCTATCGCTGCATCGAATGCGGCCTGCCCTATCGAGCGGCAGGTTTTTGGCACCATCGGGGCAAGATCGAGGACGGGGCCGCCTATTGGTCGGATCGCGGCATTCTGTGTTCGCCGCAATGCTCGCTGGCCCATCACCGCAAGCGCCAGGCTGAGGGAACGCTGCCGGAAGCGCCGGCGCCCGACCCGTTCCAGCCGCTCGCCCTGCGTTGATGACCAGCAAAGCCATCCCCGGCACGATTGCGGCTGTCGCCGCGGGCCGCCGAAAGCATTTCCTTAACCATGGCGGTTCAGGATCAGGCTTTGGCCAGCAAGGATCTGCTGTTTGAAGCTGCCGGCGCACCCTCTCCGCCGCCCAGGACTCCTCGGCGTCGCGACCGCGATGACAATGGCGTTGGCGCCGGCACAAGCCTCGGACTTCTCCGAGCCCTGGAAGAATACCGACCGGGCGCTGGTGATCGACGCCTACGAATACAATCCCATCGATTGGTCCGAGCTTGCCACAGACAAGCGCATCGTCGGCTTCATCAACAAGGCGTCCGACGGGATGCCGCCAGCATATTTCTGTTTCGGCGACGAGACCGCGACGCGGCTCTGCAAGGCGCTGTGGAAGCGCCATGCGGTGGCACAGGAACTGTTCCAGACGCGCAAGGTGGTGGCCAAGGCGCTCGGCCTGAAATGGGGCGCTTATCACCTCGCCCGACCCGGCAACCCGGTGGGACAGGCCAATAATTTCATCAATTTCGCGAAACCTGGTCCGGACGACCTGCTCGCCCTCGACATCGAGGATGACGACCCGACGAAATGGATGTCGCTCGAGGATGCAGAGGAATTCGTCCGCCATGTGCATCGGCGGATTGGCCGTTTTCCGGTGCTTTATACTAACGGCAAGACCGCCAAGCACATCGCCGACAACAAGTACAAGTACCGGCTGCTGTCGCGGCTGCCGCTCTGGTATGCGCGCTACAAGCCCAACATCGGCGTGCATTTCCCGATGGGCAACTGGCAAGCCTACGCACTCTGGCAGTTTTCGGCAAAAGCCAATTGCGGCCGGTTCCGCTGCCCCTACCGGGTGGCTGGCACGCCCAACGACATCGATGTCAATGTCGCACCGATGGATGCCGCCGCGTTGCGCGCGCAATGGCCGTTCGGCGGCCTGATCGACGCGCAGCCAGATTACCTCGCCTCGATACCGCTGCCTCTCTCGCGGGCGGCCGGCCTTGCGGGCAATGTCACCCTTACCTATGCGACCGTGGCGCCGCCGCCGAGTTTCACCGAAATTGTCGCCGCGTTCAGCGCGGGCTGGTCCAAGTTCCGCGGCAGTTTGCAAATGCCTGCCGTAGGGACAGTGCTGCGTCGCCGGATCGCCGACTATGTGGCGTGGCTGCGAAAGGAAAAGCCCTCCGCATCGGCCGTTGAAGCCGCGCCCACCGATCCGGTCAGCACTGCGTCGACCGAGCTGGATCGTCGCCCCCGCTAATCTTGCCCCCGCTAAATCATGTAAGTCAGCGCGCCTGCTCGCGGGCCACGGCCTGCCAGCCGATGTCGCGGCGGCAAAAACCTTGCGGCCAATCGATCCGGTCGAGCGCGGCGTAGGCTCGTCGCTGCGCCTCGCCGACCGTGCCGCCGGTCGCCGTGACACCGAGCACACGGCCGCCATTGGCGACCAGCGAGTCATTGTCGATGGCGGTGCCGGCATGAAAGATCTCGACGCCATCGCCTGCGGCCTGTTCGACGCCGCGGATGACCGAGCCCTTTTCCGGGGTGCCGGGGTAACCCCTTGCCGCCATAACCACGGTGAGCGCCGCCTCGTCGCGCCAGCGCACTGAGGTATGTGCAAGCTGGCCGTCGGCGGCAGCGTTGAGCAGGACCAGGAGATCGTCCTTCAGCCGCATCATCAGCACCTGGCATTCCGGGTCGCCGAAACGGGTGTTGTATTCGATCAGCTTCGGCCCCTCGCCTGAGATCATCAGCCCGGCAAACAGCACGCCCGAGAACGGCGCGCCAAGTTCGGCCATGCCGCGCATGGTCGGCTCGACGATCTCGCGCATGGTGCGGTCGATCATCTCCGGCGTCATCACCGGGGCCGGCGAATAGGCCCCCATGCCGCCGGTGTTCGGGCCGACGTCGCCGTCACTGAGGCGCTTGTGGTCCTGCGCGGTGCCGAATGGCAGCGCGGTGACGCCGTCGCACAGGCAAAAGAAGCTCGCCTCCTCGCCGGTGAGAAACTCCTCGACCACCACCTCCGCGCCTGCCTGTCCGAAGGACCCGTCGAAACAGGCATCGAGTGCTGCCAGCGCCTCGGCCAAATTCATGGCGACGGTAACGCCCTTGCCGGCGGCGAGGCCGTCGGCCTTGATGACGATCGGCGCGCCTATCTTTTCGACATAGGCCCTGGCCGACGCCAGATCGCCGAAACGGCCATAGGCGGCGGTCGGGATGGCGTATTTCGCGCAAAGATCCTTGGTGAAACCCTTCGAGCCTTCCAGCCGCGCCGCCGCCCTGGACGGGCCGAAGACGCGAATGTTTTCAGCGCGAAGGTCGTCGGCAATGCCGGCGACCAGCGGCCCTTCCGGCCCGACCACGACGAGGTCGATCTTTTTCTCCGTGCAGAACCGGGCCACCGCCGCATGATCGGCAATGTCGAGCGTCACCAGTTCGGCTTCGTGGCCGATGCCAGGGTTGCCGGGCGCCGCGTAAAACTTGGTCAGTAGCGGCGAGGCCGCGATCTTCCAGGCCAAGGCATGTTCGCGGCCGCCGGAGCCAATCAACAATACGCGCATGCCCAGGTCCCTTGCCGTTCCACGATCCGGACTGCGCTATTGTGCCCCGGACGACGGGTCAAGACATTTGGGTGCTTCGACGGCAATTGCGCACGGGAACGTGGGCTCCAACTGCACCTTGCATTGGCCCCAATTGCGTCTTACGTTTTGTGCATCGATCAAGTGAGGGTATGATAATGTCGGAGACTGCAACCCTGTCCTCGAAGTTTCAGATATCGATTCCCAAGGCGATCCGGACGGCCCAGCATTGGGAAGCGGGTTTGACCTTTGCCTTCATCCCGAAGGGAACGGGCGTGCTACTCGTCCCTGTGCCGAAGCGGGAAGCGCTGAAGGGACTGGCGAAGGGCGCTTCGGCGACGGAATATCGCGACCGGTCGGACCGTGTCTGATGGTGCTCGTCGATACCTCGGCTTGGATCGAATGGCTGATAGGCTCCACGACTGGAGAGCAGGTGGCCGAGCATCTGCCCGAGCGAGCCGACTGGCTCGTTCCGACCATGGTGCAGTTGGAACTCGCAAAATGGCTCACTCGCGAAGTGGGCGAAAACAAAGCCGATCAGACCATCGCCTTTACGCAGGTCTGTAGGGTGGTCACGCTTGACACGGAGATCGCCCTAGCCGCCGCCGAAGCCTGCCGGAAGCACAAATTGGCAACCGCAGATGCGATCATTTTCGCGACCGCTCGGGCGCATGACGCGACGCTCCTGACTTGTGACAAGCATTTCGAGAGCCTGCCAGTCGTGACCCTCATCGAAAAGATCTAGGTCGCCGACGAGGCTTGACGCTTTCCGCCGCTGCTGCCACTTCAGCACGATGGAACCCATCCAGTCGAAAACAGCCCAGGGCCGCGTCGCCGATGCGCCGAGCGGCCACTGGGTCTACCGCATTCTGCCACGCCTGACATGGCCCTATGCGCAGCTTGCCCGGTGGGACCGGCCGATCGGTTGGCAGTTGCTGCTGTGGCCGTGCTGGTGGTCGGCAGCCCTTGCCGCGAGTGCCTATCCACGCCCTACTGATCCCCTGCTCACGCTGCTGCCGGCGCCATGGTATCTCGTGCTGTTCCTGATCGGCGCCGTCGCCATGCGCGGCGCCGGCTGCACTTACAACGACCTGGTCGACCAGGACATCGACAACCAGGTGGAACGCACGCGCTCGCGGCCGCTGCCGGCGGGAAAGGTCACGCGCCGGCAGGCTTGGGCGTTTCTCGTGATCCAGGCGCTGGTTGGACTGGCTGTGCTAGTGCAGTTCAACAGCTTTGCCGTCCTGCTCGGCATCTGCTCGCTCGCCGTCGTCGCCATCTACCCGTTCATGAAGCGGTACACCAACTGGCCGCAACTGGTTCTCGGCCTTGCTTTTTCCTGGGGTGCGCTGATGGGATGGGCGGTCGAATTCGGCGATCTCGATGGCCCACCCGTGATGCTCTATATCGGCTCTATCCTGTGGGTGATCGGCTACGACACGATCTATGCGCATCAGGACAAGGAAGACGACGCCATCGTCGGTGTGCGCTCGACCGCACGCCTGTTCGGCGACAACACCAGGATCTGGCTCGTCGGGCTTTATGGCGGAGCG
This sequence comes from Mesorhizobium escarrei, assembly GCF_935825525.1. Lineage (GTDB taxonomy): Bacteria > Pseudomonadota > Alphaproteobacteria > Rhizobiales > Rhizobiaceae > Mesorhizobium > Mesorhizobium escarrei. The sequence continues at coordinate 218,020 of NZ_CAKXZT010000124.1, read as the reverse complement.
CTGGTCTGCTTCGCCATCGCCTTCGCGGCGGCGCAGGCGCCGGTGCCGGCGCTGGCCGGCCTGGTCGCCGCCGGCGCCCATATGGTGCGGCAGATCACCGTGCTCGACATCGACGATCCGGACCAGTGCATGCTTTTGTTCAGGTCGAACAACCAGGTCGGCTGGCTGATCTTCCTCGGCCTGATCGGCGGTGCGTTATGGGTGGCGCTGAAGCCGCTGGTGTAGGGTATGTCGATACTCAGGATGCCGGCCTGCAAACGGCGGCTTCCTGCGCTTCCGGTGCTCACGTACGAAAAGTACGGCTCCGCTCCGGAAGCCACCATTTTCGGCTCGGCCTGACCTGAATATCAACACACACTAAGCGCGTCACGTTTCAACGGACTTTTGCGCGACATGCACTATTCGCGCGAGATGATCTCCTGGCCGCCGATCACCAGCCTGAGGCCGAGGTCGCCGGCCCTGCGGCGGGCGAGGAAGCGCGGACGACGCTTGGTCGAAAGCCGACCCCTGCGGCGGTCCTGCGCCGGCAATGTCTTGATGGCGGTGCCAAGCGATTCCTCCAGGGTGCGGGCGATGCCGTCGGATTCGATCAAAAGCATCGGCAGACGGTATGCATCGGCCCAGGCGCGCCAGTCGGCGGCGACATCCTCGAGATCGTCGGCCACCAGCAGCGGCACCGACAGCATCGGATCATTGTGCAGAAGCTCCAGCGTCACCGTGACATTGCCGTCCGGATCCTCCATTGCGCGGGCTGCCACGCCACGAAACGCGTTGGCGGGCAGAGCGATGAACGCCGGCACGCCGCTCATCTCCAGCACGCGCCGAATGACGGCGCCACGGTGGTCGATGGTGAAGGTAACGTCGCCATAGTCGTCGCGCGTCGCGTAGCTCACCACCTGCGGCAGGCGGAATGGGTCGAGGCGCATATTGCGCCCGGCCCAGACTGGCTTCAGTCCAGTGTTCATATCGTGCCTTTCCTGTCTCTCCTGAGAGCCGGTTTTCCGGTTCTCCGGGCCGGTTTTTCCAGCCTCGTTGTGGGGAAACATTAGCGCGGGCTTCTTATCGCAGCGCTTAAGAAAGTCGGTTAAATTTTGCTGATCTCGAGAGGATGGTTATCGGAATGCGACCATTCACAAGACGGCGAAAGGATCAGATAACCTTACCGGGATTCATGATGCCGGCCGGGTCGAAGGCCGTCTTCACCCTGCGCATCAGCTCGATCGCCATCGGCGGCGCTGTCGCGATCAATTCATCCCGCTTCAGCTGGCCAATGCCGTGCTCGGCCGAGATCGAGCCGTGAAGGCTGCGCACCACATCGTGCACGGCCTTGTTCATGGCGTGATACAGCCCGAGAAACGCTTCGTCATCGCCGCCGATCGGCCGGGAGATGTTGTAGTGGAGATTGCCGTCGCCCATGTGGCCGAAACACACCTCGCGCGCACCGGGGCTGACCGATTGAACGGCGCCGGCTGCCTTTTCGATGAATTGCGGGATGGCCGCCACCGGCACAGAGATGTCGTGCTTGATCGAGGCGCCTTCGGGCTTCTGCGCCTCGGGCAGCAGCTCGCGGAAATTCCAGAACGCGTCGCCCTGCGCGATGCTCGCCGCAATCACTGCATCGCCGACGATCTCCTGCTCGAGGCCGACTGAGAGCACCTCCTCGATCAGGGCCCTCGCATCCTCCACCGAGCGACCCGAAGAGATCTGCATCAGCACATACCATGGCCAATCCCCGGACAACGGCCGCACGACGCCAGGCGCGTGCAAAAGCGTAAAATCGTAGGGCCTCTGGCCGATCAGCTCGAAAGCAGTGAGCGCAGCACCGGCGCGATCCATCGCCAGGCTGAACAGGGACAGTGCCGCCTCAGGTGACGACAGGCCGGCAAAGGCCACCTCGCCCCCCTTGGGCTTTGGGAAAAGCTTGAGCACGGCCGCGGTGATGACGCCGAGCGTGCCTTCCGCGCCGATGAACAGGTTCTTCAGATCGTAACCGGTGTTGTCCTTCTTCAGCTTGCGCAGATCGTCGAACACCTCGCCGGTCGGCAGCACCACCTCGACGCCGAGGCACAGCTCACGCGCATTGCCATAGGCGAGAACGCCGGTGCCGCCGGCATTGGAAGAGAGATTGCCGCCGATCTGGCAGGAGCCTTGCGCGGCAAGCGACAGCGGAAACAGGCGGTCGGCGGCATCGGCCGCTTCCTGCAGCGTCTGCAGGATGACCCCGGCCTCGACGGTGACCGTGTTGGACAGGACGTCGATCTCGCGAATGCGGTTCAGCCGCGACAGCGACAGCACGATCTGGCGGCCGGACGTGTCCGGCACCTGCGCGCCGACCAGCCCGGTGTTGCCGCTTTGCGGCACGACCGGCGTTCCCGTCTCGGTCGCCAGCCGCATGATGCGGCTGACCTCGTCGACGCTGCCGGGCCTCAGCACCAGCGCCGTCCTGCCATGCCACAGGCCGCGTCTCTCCGTGAGGTAAGGCACGATATCCTGCTGGTCACGAAGCGCATATTTGTCGCCGACGATGACCGCAAAGCGGTCGATGAGGGCGGGGTCGATATCCCTTGAGATGTCGTTCATGGACGGGAAACTATGGTGCTCGATCGATCTTGTCACGAGGGGCGGCGGCGCGCCAAAGCCGGTCGTTGATCGCCTCGCCCAGCCCGTCGGAGGGGATCGGCTCGACGGCGATTGTTTTGGCGCCGCTGCGATCGAGATCCTGCATATGGGCAAAGAGGTTGCTTGCTGCCTCGCGCAGGTCGCCGGTCTCGGATAGGTTGCGCAAGGCGGCAGCGCCTTGCCAGCCTTCGGCGCGGCGCGGGCCGAAGGCCAGCAAGGCTTCGCCCTTTGCGACGTTTGCGGCGTTGACCCGCACCGCAGCACCCGGCGCGTAATGCGAGGCGAGCATGCCCGGCGCCTCGATGCCCGCCGCGCCGCGCCACAGCTTCATGCCGGCGGCCGCTTCGATCTCTTCGGCGGCAATGCCGCCCGGCCGCAGCAGCCGCAGCTTTCCGCCCTCTATCTTCACGATTGTCGATTCGAGCCCGACCGACGTCGCGCCGCCATCGACCACCAGCTTGATTTTTGGACCAAAATCGGCGGCCACTGCCTCGGCTGTCGTTGCGCTGATCCTGCCTGAGGAATTGGCGCTGGGCGCTGCAAGCGGGCGTCCAAGCCTGGCGATCAGTTGGCCGCCAAAGCCTTTCGGCATGCGCAGCGCGATCGTATCGAGCCCGGCCGTGACCAGCGGATGAATGCCGTTGCCGGGCCACTGCGGCAGCACCAGCGTCAGCGGTCCCGGCCAGAATGTCTGCGCCAGCCCTTTCGACACGGGATCGAACAGCGCGATGCGCTCAGCCATCGCCAGATCGGCGACATGGGCGATCAGCGGATTGAAGCGCGGCCGGCCCTTGACCTCGAAGATGCGCGCCACGCCAACACCATTGGTGGCATCGGCCGCCAGTCCGTAGACGGTTTCGGTCGGAATGGCGACGACATCGCCGCCTTCGAGCAGCGCCAGCGCCCGCTCCATCGCCTCGCCGGCGGCAAGTATCTCAGCCACTCTCATCACCTTACAGATGCGGGACCATACAGATGTGGGTGCGTAATACGGTGACGCTCACGGGGCAAGTCCGGGCGGAAGCGAATGGCCAATCGCTAAAATGCTGGCTTTCCTGGCAAGCCCGCATCAATTTCCGGACGGTATGGTGCCGGCCTGTTGGGCAACGGGAGCTATCATGGTCTGGGTGCGTATCCTGGGAGCGCTGGGTCTTACTCTGGCGGCGGGCACAGCACAGGCTTCGTCCTTCGTCGTTCCCGGTGCGCCATCCTCGACGCCGTCCGTCGTCAGGCTCGGCGCTCCTGAACCGGTGAAGGTGGCTGGGAGCTCCTCCACGCCATCGATCGTGGCGCTCGGCGAACCAGTGCCCGATGTCACCTATGAAGAAGTTTCTGCGATCCCGACCCAGGGCAAGCCCAAGCATGATTTCATGCAAAGCCCGATGATCATTCGCGGCGGCATCGTCGGTGACGCCTTCACAAAGCCTGCTCCCAGCGCCGCACCTGCCGCGGCAACTGCTGCCGCAGCGCCCGGGGCGGCCACCAAATCCGACAAAAAAATATCGGCAACGAACAGCCCGCCTGAGCCCGCAACACCGCAACCAACGCCCATCCCCGAGATCGATCAGGCCAGATAGAAGTTCGCGGCCAGGACGACGACGCTCGCCTGAATTGCCAAGCTTCAGCCGGCGATTTTCGAGAAATCCGCGACCTGGTCGGTCGCTGCCCGGATGCGCGCCAGCAACGCCAGGCGGTTAGCGCGCACGGCCTTGTCCTCATCATTCACGAGAACGCGTTCAAAGAATGAATCAACCGGTTCACGCAACGCGCTAAGCGCCAGCATGGCGGCGGAAAAGTCTTCGTTGTGAATCGCTTGGCCGGCTTCCTTCTCGGCCTGATTCACCGCGGCAAACAGCGATTTCTCGGCCTCTTCCCGGAATAGAGCCGGCTCAACATTTTCGGCGATCGTCGTTTTCTTCTTCTCTTCGGCGGCCAGAATGTTGGCCGCGCGCTTGGTGCCGGCAAGCAGGTTGCTGCCGTCCTCGGTGTCGAGGAAGGTGCCAAGGGCTAGGACGCGACGAACGATTTGCAGGAGGTCGTCGTTGGACGATTGGCCAATCTCCCCCCTTGAGGGGGAGATGCCCGGCAGGGCAGAGGGGGTCGTCTCGCGTGGGTCGGCGACCCCCTCTGTCGCCTTCGGCGACATCTCCCCCTCAAGGGGGGAGATCGGGCGCGAGCCCGCCGCCAACACTGCATCTATCAAATCGTGCCGGGCGCCCTGGTCGCGCAAATAGACTTTTAGGCGGTCGTGGAAGAAGGACAGGAGGTCGGCAACTATCTCAGCAACAGAATGGTCTGGGAGTTCTACGCCGTGTACCTCCGAGGACAACAAACCTGCTCGCTCACTGAGCAGATCATCGGCCGAACCAACGCCGGTAGTGAAATCACCCCCGTCATCCGCTCGCCAGACCACCGAAAAACGATTACCGCCATTGTAGGTAAGTCCGAACAGTGCGTTAAGAAACTGGCGCTGGACCGGTAGCCTCACCCCATTCTCGACCAAGATCCTGATCACCCCCAGCGCTGCTCTTCTCAGCGCATAGGGATCCTTTGACCCCGTCGGCTTTTCGTCAATCGCCCAGAAGCCGACCAGCATGTCGAGCTTGTCGGCGAGCGCTACGGCCACCGATACCGAATCGGTCGGCACGCGGTCGGACGGGCCCTGCGGCTTATAGTGCTCCTCAATCGCGGCGGCGACCGAGGGATGCTCTCCCTGCAGCAGCGCGTATTTGCGACCCATGGCGCCCTGCAATTCCGGGAACTCGCCGATCACTTCGGTGGTGAGGTCGGCCTTAGCCAGGACGGCAGCGCGACGTGCGAGCGCGGGAATCTCCCCCCTTGAGGGGGAGATGTCGCTGAAGGCGACAGAGGGGGTCGGCACGTCCTGACGCAACGCCCTATTATGGACAGAGAATGCCGGTGCTTCACGCGCAGCGACCCCCTCTGGCCTGCCCTCCTTGCCGCCACTTGGCATCTCCCCCTCAAGGGGGGAGATTGCGCTCGCCACGATCGGCGCCAGTTCCTCAGCCAACCTCTTGATCCGCTCTACCCGCTCACCCTGCGTGCCGAGCTTGGCGTGGAAGGTGACGCCGAGATGGTCGAGGCGGGCCATGCGCTGGTCGAGCGGCTTCTTGAGATCGAGCCCGAACTTTTCTGCCGATGCCTGCAACTGGTCGAGATCAGGCAAATCGCCCTGGTCGGTCTTCCAGAAATAGAGCGCGTCGGAGAGGCGGGCGCGCACCACCTTGCCATTGCCGTGGGCGATCTCTTTGCCGCCGTCGCTGGCTTCGATGTTGGCGGTCAGGATGAAGCGGCTGGAAAGCTCTTCACCAACTCCCTGCGGTCGCGTCACGAAGCACTTCTGGTTGGCGCGGATGGTCAGCCGGATCACCTCGGCCGGAATGGCGAGAAAGTCCTGCTCGAATTCGCCCATCAGCACGACCGGCCACTCAACCAAGCCTGATACTTCCTCAAGCAGCCCCTCGTCCTCGACAAGGTTGAGCCCGTTGGCGAAAGCGAGATTCCTGGCGTCGGAAAGAATGATCTGCTTGCGCCGGTCGGCGTCGAGCACGACCTTCGCCGCCTCCAGCTTGGCGGCATAGTCGTCGAAACGGCGCACGCTGATTGCGCCCGGCGCGTGAAAACGATGGCCGTAGGTGATGTTGCCCGAGCGGATGCCGTCGATCTCGAAATCGACGACCACCGGCTCCTCGGTCTCCGGACCGAAGGTGCAGAGGATGGACTGCAGCGGCCGCACCCAGCGCAAGGATCCCGGTTTCGCCGAGGCCGGCCCCCAGCGCATCGATTTCGGCCATGGAAAGTCGCGAATGATGCCCGGCACCAGGTCGGCGATGATTGCTTCTGCCGACCGGCCCGACTTGGAGATATGGGCGACATAGAAGTCGCCCTTCTTCGGATCGGCGTGGACATGCGCCTCGGCGATCGAGGAAAGACCGGCCTTGCGCAGAAAACCCTGGACCGCCTGTTCGGGCGCCTTGGTCGAGGGTCCCTTGATCTCCTCGCTTTTGTCCTTCGAGCGCGCGGTCACGCCGCGAATGTCGAGCGCCAACCGGCGCGGCGTCCAATATTCGCGCGCCGCCTCATAGGTTAGCCCGGCCTCGACCAAACCGTCCGTCATCATCTTCTTCAGGTCGCCCGCCGCCTTGCGCTGCATGCGCGCGGGAATCTCTTCCGAACGGAGTTCTAAAAGCAGGTCGGGCATAAATTGTGCTCACGCGGCAAAATGGTCCAGGCGGCATAGCAACTCGGCTGGCCGCTGTCACCCTTCCCCCATGCAATCGGCCGCATGCAATCGACCTCCATGCAATCGGCGCATCTATCGACGATTTCCAAAAACATTCCCCTGCCTGTCGGGCCGAAGCGGGGTCATCCGTCCTTGGGTCAAAGATTTCCATGAACCGAACGCGGCGCTGAAGCGACCAACGCTCAGGCAGGGAACTATTGGCTGAACGACCATGAAGACGGCATCGACATTCCTCCGGATCCTCGCGCTCAGCGCCTGTTTCGCGGCGCAGGCTCATGGCACGTTCGCGATGCCTGGCGTTAGACAAGCGCTGCGGACAATGGCTGGCTCCAGCGGCCAGGGCGTATTGCCAATCAGCGCTTCAGCCGAAATCGCAAATAGCCTCTGGAGCTAAGCCGCCAGTCCACCCGCCTGCGTCAGCAAAAACGCCTCGCCGCAGGCTTTCGCCAAGTTACGCACCCGCAAGATGTAGCTCTGCCGCTCGGTGACTGAAATCACGCCGCGTGCGTCGAGCAGGTTGAAGACGTGGCTGGCCTTGATGCACTGGTCGTAGGCGGGAAACACCAGGCGGTGGTTCCCCTCCCCTTTGAGGGGAGGGTGGCCAGTCGAAGTCTGGCCGGGAGGGGTCGCGCTGGCAGTGCTCGACGTCTTACTTGCGGTGCCTTCTGAGGCAACCCCCTCTGCCCGCTTCGCGGTCATCTCCCCCTCGAGGGGGGCGAAAGGCGCGCCGGCATCGAGCAGCGCCTTGCACTCGGCTTCGGCGTCCTCGAAATGCCGAAGCAGCATCGCCGTGTTGGCGAATTCGAAATTGTGGCGCGAATATTCCTGCTCGGCCTGCAGGAAGACGTCGCCATAGGTCACCTTGTCGGCGCCCTCGCGGCCGTTGAAGTTGAGGTCGTAGACATTGTCGACGCCCTGCACATACATGGCCAGCCGCTCCAGCCCGTAGGTGAGCTCGCCCGCCACCGGCGCGCATTCAATGCCGCAGACCTGCTGGAAATAGGTGAACTGCGACACTTCCATGCCGTCGCACCAGCACTCCCAGCCCAGCCCCCAGGCGCCGAGAGTCGGGCTTTCCCAGTCGTCCTCGACGAAGCGGATGTCATGCAGAAGCGGATCGACGCCGATGGCCGCCAGCGAGCCGAGATAAAGCTCCTGCAGATTAGGCGGGTTCGGCTTCAGGATCACCTGGTACTGGTAATAGTGCTGCAGCCGGTTCGGATTCTCGCCGTAGCGCCCGTCCTTGGGCCGGCGCGAAGGCTGCACATAGGCCGCGTTCCAGCGCTTTGGCCCCAGCGCGCGCAGTGTCGTCGCCGGGTGGAACGTGCCGGCGCCGACTTCCATGTCATAGGGCTGGAGAACGACGCAGCCATAGTCCGCCCAGTAGTTATGCAAGGTCAGGATCAGCCCCTGGAACGAGCGGCTGGGATGCATACGGGCTGGGATATCAATGGTCACGGCGGCCTCGACGGGAAAGGCGGGGATGCGGCCCTCCCTAGAGCGCCCACCGGCAAGCGTCAAGGCAAGGGGCCGGCCGCAGCCAGGGCAATCGGGTGAGTTAACGCGTGACATACGGCGCAAGTGCTGAATCTGTGGGTCCCCAATTGTTTCGGTTGGGAGATTCGGGGGGAATGGCTGCAGCGGACGAGGCGATACTAGAGGGCGTTGTTTTTCTGGATCATTTGCTGATTTGCCGGATCCACGGCAATGTAGCAAGGTCATTTATCCGCTGGACGAAATCCTGCTGCTCTCCTTGCTTGCGGTTGTGGCCGGGGCCGAAACCTTCACGGCAAACCCGGGCTGGGCTCTTCCCATTGATCCGGACGTACGTTGCATTCACATGGGCGACATCACCGAACTCGGCGACATCGTGGCCGGCGCATTCGGACACCCGGATGAGGCAGGAAACGGCGAGCATCTGCCTTTGGTCGGTGATTTCATGAGCTTCAATGAAATCGTCGACACGCTGAAACGGCAGGGACATAAGATTTCATTCAAACAAGTCCCAACGGACGTTTTTGCTAGCTCTTTTCCTGGGCCGCCGAGGTGGCAGGGACGTTTAGCTACTTCCAGGTTCACACTTACCGTGGCCCGGGTCCACACGACGAGATTGCGCTGGCAAACAAAATAGCAGGCAGGCAAGCGAGCAGGTTCGCGGTGTGGGCTCAAGTGAATTTCCCGGCCCCAAAAGAGGGCGCCGAGAGCGGCGTGGCGGCCTGATCGTGCCCTTGCTGGGAGCCAGAGATGAGAGCGCCCAGCGGTCAGTCCCGCGCCGCAGCCGTTCGGCGGCTCATATGTGTGGTATCATTCGGCAGGCGTCCAGCACCCTCGAGGAGACAAAGTCATGGATTCCCAAGGGATGGCTCAGATGTCCTCTGTCGATTCTCTTGCAGCGAGTTTATTGTCGGCAACATTGATGTTCGATCGGGCGTCGTTGCTGGCGCTCGAGGCTTTAGCTGCCGAATCCGACCGTCGGGTCCTGAGACGCGGTGAGGTTCTGGTTCGCGAAGGCGATGCCTCGGACAGGTTTTTCATCGTGCTGTCTGGACGCTTTACGGTACACAAAGGAGATTCGACTGGCTTGGTCGCGGAGATCGCACAGGGTGAACTCATCGGTGAAATCGGTTTCTTCGCGGGACTACCCCGCACGGCCACTGTCCTTGCAGCGCGCGATTCGATCGTCCTTGAAATCGGTCGCAATAATTTCGAGAAGGCGGCCGAGACATTGCCGAGCCTGAGAGAGGCGGTCACGGTATTTCTGGCGCGCCGGTTTGCCACCCAATCTCCGAGTTCGTCGCGTCTCAAGGAACCTGCCAAGATCCGAACGCTTGCGATCATTGCCGCCGGCGGAAGTCGCATCTCACCGGTGCTCATCCAGCACCTGCGGCAAGCGTTCGACGCGGCCACGCGCGCTCGGTTCGTTTCCCGGCTTGACATCCAAGCGAAGTTCCCAGGTCTTCCGATCGACGACCAGCCGATCCTTAACTGGTTGAACGAACTGGAGGCGGAAGCCCAATTCATCGTCTATGTTGCCGATGAGGAACCTAATGAGTGGACCCAAGTCTGCATTCGCCAGGCCGATACCGTCCTGTTGCTGGCCAACGCGTCCTGCTCGCCTCGCCTGAACCCGTCTGAGGAACTGACGCTATCGGTCCATCCGCCATCGACCAGTCGGCTTGTCCTAATTCACGACAATCGCTCGGCTGCGGTCTCCGGTACCTCTGCATGGCTCGATGAGCGACCCTATGTTGACCAGCATCATCATGTTGCGCTGGACGACGGGTCTGATTTCCAGCGCCTGGTCCGATTTATTTCGGGCAAGGCATTGGGCTTCGTGGCGGCAGGGGGCGGGTCCCTCGGCAGCGCTCATTTAGGCGTCTACAAGGCTTTCGTTGAGGCGGGCGCTTGCTTCGACTATCTCGGCGGGACAAGTTCCGGAGCGGCGATGATGGCCGGCTTAGCAAGAGGCTTGGATGCCGACCAGATCGACCGAGGCACCCACAACATATTTATCAAGAGCCGGGCGTTTCGCCGTCCCACCTTGCCGCATTTCGCGCTTCTGGATCACAAAGCGTTTGATCGGGCCCTTCGGCTGGAATACGGCGACGTTCTGATCGAGGATCTTTGGCTTCCATTCTTTGCGCTTTCGACCAATCTGAGCAGCCGTCAGCCCCATGTCCACCGTCGTGGAAAGCTCTGGCACGCCGTTCGGGCGTCCGGCTCCATCCCGGGTGTCCTGCCGCCGTTCTTTACAGATGACGGCGATATGCTGGTGGACGGCGCTATCATGAACAATTTGCCGCTGGAGCAGATGACGGAGCTCAAGACCGGACCCAATGTCATCGTTACCTTCGGGTCGAGTGCACGGCAGAAGTACGACATAGACTATGACCGCATCCCCGGAGCTTCCGAACTGGCATTGGCCTTGCTGAACCCTTTCGGTCGTGCACGCTTGCCTCGGGTTCCCAGCATGCTTCAGGTCATTGCCTCGAGCATGCTGGCACACCGGCCACAGGACATTGCCGTCGGCGAAGAGGATATCCTGGTCTGTCCGGAGGTTCCGAACACGATCAGCTTCATGGATTGGAGTCGGCATTCCGAGTTGTTTTCGGATGCCTACGACCGTACGACCCGATGGATCGAGGAACATCTCCGCCAGAACGACTCAGGGCTTCGAGCGGTGCTCGGCACCGCGCACGATTAGCATGGCTTATAGTCAGACCCTTAGCGACAGCGGCGACGAGCCCCGCACAATCGAATTCAGAAGTATTCAGCCCTTCGGCGCAGTCGCCGGTTCGGGCTTGACCTTCGGGGTTTCCTGCGCCGTGTTGGATTCGATCGGCGGCAGGCCCTTCAGCAGTTTCTGCTGCAAGGCGGCGAGCACGCCGGGATCCGGCTTCAGGTCGCGGGCCTGGTTCCACTGGAAGGTGGCTTCCAATTTGCGGCCGACGCGCCAATAGGCATCGCCGAGGTGATCGTTGAGCACCGGATCTTCCGGCTTCAACGAAACGGCACGTTCCAATTCGCGCACCGCATCGTCGAACCGGCCAAGGCGGAAATAGGCCCAGCCCAGCGAATCGACGATGTAGCCGTCGCTCGGCCTGAGATCGACGGCCTTCTGGATCATCTCAAGGCCTTCGCTGAGGTTGATGTTCATGTCCACCCAGGAATAGCCAAGATAGTTCAGAACCTGCGGCTGGTCGGGGAACAGTTCCAGCGCCTTGCGGAAATTCGGCTCGGCCTTCGGCCACTCCTTCAGTCGCTCATAGGCGATGCCGCGCTGGTAGAAAATGTTCCAGTCGGCGCGGGTCGGGGCCTTCAGCATCGCCACCGCCTTGTCGTAGAGATCGGCCGCGGAGCGGAAATCCTCCTTCGAGGCGTAGACGCCACCGAGCGCCTGATAGGCGCGCATGTCGTCGGAACGCGCTTCGACGAGTGCCTTAAGATGAGCGATGGCCTCGTCATAGCGGTCGAGATCGGCAAGGTTGAGGCCGAGCTGCAGTTCCGACAGCGTCTTCAGCGGCGAACTGGCCGGGATGCGGCGATAGAAGGCGATGGCGCCCTCGCCGTCCTTCAACTGCTCCGAAACGGCGGCGAGCTGGACGAGGGCCGCGTCGCTGTCGGGCCTCAGTGCCAGGGCATATTGCAGATAGAGGCGGACGAACGGCTCGCCGCCGCCGCGATTGAGCGCGGTGGCGAGATTGAGCAGGATTTCCGAGGCGCCGTCGGACGGGCCGGCAACGAAGGGCTCGATCTTCTCGCCCTTGGTGATCCTGTCGCGGAGCGCTGATATCTCGACCTTGCCGGGTGCAAATGCCTCGGCCTGATCGAGCACGGACAGCGCCTTGTCCTTGTCGCCCTTGCGGGCAAGGAAGGAGGCATAGGCCTGCGCATTGCGCATCCAGGTTTCGGGCGCTGCGGCGCCGGTCGCGGTGTCCTGCAAGGTGGCGGCGTAGATCGCATCCGCCTTTTCGGGCAGGCCCGAGGCATCGGCGATAAGCGCGCGATGGAAGGATTTGAAGAGGCCGAACCAGTCCGGGCCCTGCAGTCTGTCGATGGAGGCCATGGCCTCGCCGGGGTCGCCGGCGCCCTGCTTGGCCCAACCGGTCATGACGCCGGAGATCAGGCGGTCGAGATCGGATTCGAGCGAAAGCTTGAGCCAGTATTCGGCCTTGGAAAAGTCCTTCTTGTGAAAGGCGCCGACGGCCAGCGCCAGGCGCGAGAACCGCTCGACGTCGGGAACCGTCTTGAGTTTGTCAGCATAGACCAGGGATTCTTCGAAGCGCCCCTGCGCGATCAGCGACAGCATCAGGCTTTGCTGCAACGAGGTATCACCGGGAGCGAAGGCGAGCGCCTGCTTGTAGTAGGCGATGGCGCTGTCGAGATCATTGTCGCCTTCGGCGACCCGCGCGGCAAGATAGGCCCCCGAGAACGACGTGATATTGACTGGCTCGGTGGTCTCTTTGGCGTAGGCGGGCAGACCGGAGACCGCCATGCCCGTCACAATTGCCAGCCCTGTCAGCCAGCGCGCACATCCTTGCCGCATCGTATCCCTTTCAGTCGAAGCCATGCCCGCGTCAGCGGGATCGCCGTAGACTCGATCTTTTCCAGGCAAAGCATGGCCTTTTTGGGGTGACGCTTCAACCCGGCCCGAATTCACAATCGGGTAATGCGATCAAAAACCACGCGGAAAGGCGCCCAGCTGCGACCGTCGACCGCGCTTTGCCGGCCGGGCGGGCTGCCGGCCTGTCCCGCTGCAGCACCGGCGCTGCGATGCCGTAAGCGATCCGTAAGCGGCGGGCGGCGAAAGTTTTCGCAGCGGAATGATGCATGGAACCGTGCAGATGGATGCCGTTGCTTCGCCCAGGAAGATGCCGATGCTGGAACTGCCGCGGGACCAGCAGGCCTTCGCCATTGTCGATTTTATCTACGAAGCGGCGTTCGCGGCCGAGCTGTGGTCCGAGGTATTGGCGGCGGCAAGCGCGATCTCCCGCTCGGCAAACGGCGCGATCTTTGTAGTCAGCGATCATTCGCCGGTGCGCGCCATCACCGAAACGCATGTCCAGCCCTTGCTCGATGAGTTCATGAAGACGGATACTTGGCGGTTTTCCGAGAGCGTGAAGCGCATGTGCGCCACGCAGCCAGCAAGCTTTGTGCGGGTCGATGATTTCATCAGCTGCGAGGAGATCGAGCGCGATCCCGTTCGCAAAGGTGCCACCGCGTTTGGCATCGGGCCGCATCTATGCACAGCCATCGCCATGCCTGGCGGCGAGCTTGTCGTTTTTGTCTTCCAGCGCTGGCTGAAGGACGGGAGTTATGACCAGGCCGCAATCGATCTGTTGAACGGACTGCGTCCGCATCTCGCGCGGGCCGGCCTTGTCGCCGGGCGCCTGGGTCGGGAACGGGCCAGCACCGCCGTATCCATTCTCGGCGAAATCGGGCTGCCAGCTGCAATCATGAGTGGATCGGGCCGCGCGCTGACGGCCAATCCGTTTTTCGAAGACATGGCCGACGTCTTCCTTCCCACAGCCCATGGCGGCATGGCGATTGCCGATCAAACTGCAAACGCGCTTTTCCAGCAGGCCATCGCGCAGAACCAGGATAACCGCGTCGTGCGGTCCATCCCGGTTGCGGCCACCAAACGGCGGCCCGCGCTGGTCGTTCAGCTGTTGCCGCTGCGCCGCGCCGCGCACGATATTTTTTCGGGTGCGGATGTACTCGTTGTCGCAACCACGGTCGGTACCGGCGCCACTGTTCCGTCGCCCAATGTCCTTTCAGGCCTGTTCGACCTGACGCCGGCGGAAGCCCGGCTCGCAGTCGAGCTGGCCTCCGGCCGTTCGGTGCAGGAGGCGGCGATGGAAATCGGCATCGCCGTCAAATCGGCCCGCACCTATCTCGAGCGAATCTTCCGCAAAACCGAAACCAGCCGTCAGAGCGAACTCGTGGCGCTGCTGAAGAGCGCGTGGTCGTTTTCATGACCTCAGTTGCCGGGCGCGCTGACCGTCACGGAGCCTGCCCTACTTGCTAACCATGCTGCTGCGGAACGTGCATGATTTCACCGCCGCAATTCCGGGGATACCAAAATCACGGGGCGGCGCCGTGCCGGCCAAATGTCGGCGATATCTTTCAGTTCACCCGGCTGATGCAGAAATCGATGACGTCGAGCAGCGCCGATTTCTGCGGCGTCGCTTCGAGCGGCGCCAGCGCGTCGCGGGCGATCTCGCCGAAATGGCCGGCGCGCCCGATGGTGTCGGCGATAGCGCCGTGGCGGGTCATCAATCCGATTGCCTTTTCCAGCCCGGCGTCATCGGTGACATTGTCCTCGATGGCGCGCTTCCAGAAGGTGCGTTCGGCCTTGGTGCCGCGCCGGTAGGCGAGAATCACCGGCAGCGTCACCTTGCCTTCGCGAAAGTCGTCGCCGACATTCTTGCCCAGATCGTTGCTGGTGCCGCCATAATCCAGTGCATCGTCGATCAGCTGGAAGGCAAGGCCGAGATTCATGCCATAGGAGCGCAGCGCCGCGCGATCGTTTCGCGTCGCCTGGGCGATGACCGGACCGACCTCGGCGGCGGCCGAGAACAGGGCAGCGGTCTTGGCCTTGATCACCGCGAAATGCTCATCCTCCGTGGTTTCGAGGTTCTTGGCGGCGGCCAGCTGCATCACCTCGCCCTCGGCAATGACCGAGGCGGCGCTGGACAGGATGTCGAGCGCTTCCAGCGAACCGACATCGACCATCATGCGGAAAGCCTGGCCAAGCAGGAAATCGCCGACCAGCACGCTCGCCTGGTTGCCCCAGATCATGCGGGCGGTCTTCTTGCCGCGCCGCATGCCGCTCTCGTCGACGACATCGTCGTGGAGGAGCGTGGCGGTGTGCATGAACTCGACTGATGTGGCGAGCTTGACATGGCCCTCGCCGGAATAGCCGAACATCTGCGCTGAGGCGAGCGTCAGCATCGGCCTCAGCCGCTTGCCACCCGAAGAGATCAGGTGGTTGGCAATCTCCGGGATCATCTCGACGTCGGAACCGGCCTTCGACAAGATCAATTTGTTGACGCGCCCCATATCGGCCGAAGTCAGGTCGATGAGATCCTTAATGGTGGCGGCTTCCCGCTTCCCGTTTTCGATGTTGAGAACGACACCCACGACAAACTCCCGTCTTAATGTCACGCGCACGACGGCACCCCGATACCGCCGCAGACTCTAGGGCGCTACCCACAGGCACGGCAAGTGGCGATTTGGCGCGGTCGAGGTGGCGACGGAAGCCACCCACGTTTACATAGACGCTACAACCTGCGAGTTTCGTCCGATGATAGAGCTTATCCGCACCAACGACGCCGTGATCATCTCCTTTGTCGAATCGCTGATGCGCGATGCCGGCATCGGCTGTTTCGTCGCCGACCAGAACATGAGCGTACTCGACGGTTCGATCGGCATCCTGCCCAGGCGCATCATGGTCGAAGCCGACCAGGCCGATGCGGCGCGGCGCATCCTGACAGATGCCGGCATCGCCAACGAGATGCGCCAGAAGTAATGTCGGCGGCGCGCGCCACCGTTGTCCAGGACACGCCGGCGCATACGGTCGATGCTTTCCATCGCGGGCGGTTCTGGCTGGTGCAGCCGAAACAGGCAGGCCATCGTGCCGGCATGGACGCCATGATGCTGGCAGCTGCCGTGCCGTCCTCGTTCGCCGGGCGCCTTGCCGATTTCGGTGCGGGTGCTGGCGCCGCAGGCCTGGCCGTGCTGTCGCGCTGTCCTGATGCCGAGGCCGTGCTCATCGAACGGTCTCCGGAAATGGCGGCCTTCGCCGCAACGACGCTTGCCCACCCCGGTAATGCGCATCTCAACGACCGCGCCTCGGTTCTGGCCGCCGACGTCGCGCTGTCGGGCCAGGCGCGAACCGCCACTGGGCTCGCCGACAATTCCTTCGATTTCGTCATCATGAACCCGCCCTTCAACGCCGCCGAGGATCGCGCCACGCCCGACCCGCTCAGGAAGGCGGCGCATGTGATGGAGGACGGGCTGTTCGACAGCTGGATCCGAAGCGCGGCTGCTGTGGTCAGGCCGCGCGGCGCTCTTGCCGTGATTGCCAGGCCCGGTCAGCTCGGCGCCATCCTCGATGCGATATCGGGCCGCTTCGGCGACGCCGAGCTGCTGGCCGTTCACCCCCGCCCCGAGGCAGCGGCGATCCGCATCGTCGTCAGGGCAATCCTCGGCGCACGCGGAAAACTGTCGATCCGCCCGCCGCTGATGCTGCACGCGCAATCCGGTGACGGCCCCACGGAGCGGACCGAGATGATCAACAACGGGATGGCTTCGCTGTTCGGCGACTGAGCCTTTTTGGCCGGCCCGGCGTGGCGGCATTGCCGTTGGCCGGCGAATCCCTACATGCCATCAAGCCAATTTGACCGGAGACCCCGTGAAACGCTTTCTCAACCGCCTGCTGCCGAAATCCTGGCGCTCCGACATCGTCACCATTCCCGTCATCCGGCTGCATGGCACCATCATGCCCGGCGGCGGCCCGTTCCGGCCGAGCCTGTCGCTGGCGTCCACCGCCGGCCCTATTGAGAAGGCATTTTCCTTCGACGCGCCCGCGGTCGCCATTTCGATCAATTCGCCGGGCGGCTCGCCGGTGCAGTCGCGGCTGATCTTCAGACGCATTCGCGACCTGGCGACCGAGAAGAACAAAAAGGTTCTGGTCTTCGTCGAGGACGTGGCCGCCTCGGGCGGCTACATGATCGCGGTCGCCGGCGACGAGATCTTTGCCGATCCGTCGTCTATCGTCGGTTCGATCGGCGTTGTGTCGGCCTCGTTCGGCTTTCCCGAATTGTTGAAGAAGATCGGCGTCGAGCGCCGCGTCCACACGGCCGGCCAGAACAAGGCGGTGCTCGATCCGTTCAGGCCAGAGAAGAAGGAAGATATTGAGCGGCTGAAGGCGCTGCAGCTCGAGGTCCACGAGACCTTCATCGACCTCGTCAAGGACCGGCGCGGGCCTAAGCTCAAGGACGACCCGGACCTGTTCACCGGCCTGTTCTGGACAGGCAAGAAGGGGCTGGAACTCGGCCTTGTCGATGCGCTCGGCGATATGCGCAGCGTGCTGAGGGCCCGTTTCGGGCCAAAAACCCAGCTCAAGCTGATCACGGCGCCGCGCGGCCTGTTCGGCCGATTCGGCTGGTTCGGCTCAAGCAGAGGGGGCTTTTCGGCGCCCGAGATCGCCGCTGCTGCCGCAAGCGGCGTGATCGATGCGGCGGAAGAGCGCGCACTATGGGCGCGCTTCGGGCTTTGAAAACCCGGCGAAAGCGTTTAACTTAAAAGCTTGACCGGCCCGACCGGCGCCGCAGTCGGCCTTGCGAGGGAGGAGTTTGACATGCCACAGATCATTTTCTTTATCGCAGTCGGCCTGCTCGCCTATTTCGGCTATCGCTCCTTCGTCAGGGAAGCCGAGCGCGTGACGGCCAAGATACGGCGCACCGAAAAGCAGGCTACCAACGGCACAATGGGCACGCTAGTCAGGGACCCGAAGACCGGCGAATACCGCTTGGCCAAGGACTGACATTATCCCCCTCGTGACTGACACAGTGGCTTTCGGCAATAGGGTCCGGGCATTGCATGCGCATGCCAAGATAAATCTCGCGCTGCACGTCACCGGCAGGCGCGCCGACGGCTATCACACGATTGAGAGCCTGGCGGTGTTCACGCGCTTTGGCGACAGGGTCGAGGTCGAACTCGCCGACAGCGACGGGTTCTCAGTCTCCGGCCGATACGCGTCCGCGGTCCCGCTCGACGACGGCAACCTGGTCGTGAAAGCGCGCGATGCGCTGCGAAAACAGGCTGGTCCGCGGCATACCCCTCCGGTCGCAATCAGGCTCGAAAAGAACCTGCCGGCTGCATCCGGCGTCGGCGGCGGGTCGAGCGACGCCGCAACGGTGCTGCGCGGGCTGGCTGAGGCATGGAGACTGGACCTCGACGATGCCGACCTGGCGCGGGTCGGCCTCTCGCTGGGCGCCGACGTTCCCATGTGTCTTATGGCCAAACCGCTGATCGCGCGCGGCGTCGGTGACGAACTGTCGGCCGTGCCGGGCTTTCCCGCACTCGGGCTGGTTCTCGTCAATCCCGGCACCGCCATCGCCACAGCCGATGTGTTCAATGCGCTTTCCGATCGCGACAATGACGGGCTGCCGCCGCTGCCGCGCGGCCTCGACTTCCACAGCATCCGCAACTGGCTGGAGATCACCCGCAACGATCTCGAGCCCGCAGCGCGCGTGATCCAACCGGCCATCGGCAAGGCGCTTTCGGTGCTCAACAAGGCCGGAGCGGGGTTCGCGCGAATGTCGGGTTCAGGTGCGACCTGTTTTGGGCTGTTCGAGACCGGCAATGTCGCCAAGCGCGCCGCCGTCGACATCCGCAGCCGCCATCCCGACTGGTTCGTCGCCGCGACGCGAAGCATGACATCGGAGCCTGACGCATATGGCCAGGATTGACGAAAGCCGTTCCTTCATTCCCGTGCGCATCGCGGTGCTGACCGTTTCCGATACGCGCAGCCCTGCCGACGACAAATCCGGCCAGGCGCTGGCCGACCGCATCGTCGAGGCCGGCCATAGTCTCGCCGCCCGCGACATCGTCACCGACGACCGCGAGAAAATCCGCGACAAGGTTCTGGGCTGGTCCAAGGACGAAGCGATCGATGTCGTCATCACCACCGGCGGCACCGGCTTTACCGGCCGCGATGTAACGCCGGAGGCGCTGGAGCCGATCTTCGAAAAGCGAATGGACGGTTTTTCCGAAGTGTTCCACCGCATTTCCTACGACAAGATCGGCACGTCGACGATCCAGAGCCGGGCGACCGGCGGCGTCGTCAACGCGACCTTCGTCTTCGTGCTGCCGGGTTCGCCCGGCGCCTGCAAAGATGCCTGGGACGGCATTTTGAAGCCGCAGCTCGACTACCGGCACATGCCCTGCAACTTCGTCGAGATCATGCCGCGCCTGGACGAGCATCTGCGGCGCGGCGGCACCAAGACAAGTTAGACCGGGTTCTCAAAAGGCTGTTTCGGACCAGAATCAGCGCCAAATCAGCGAATAACCGGCTCGCCGTGGAACCGCCGGCGCGAGGGCGGCGATACGCCGAAGCCGACCTCCATCATCAGCCGCGGTTTGCGCGTCGGCACGGTGCCCATGTGGAAACCGAAAGGATCCTCGACGAAGCCCAAACCCGCCTCCCCGGTCAGCGTAATCGGGCTCTGCGCGCCGTAGACGTCCAGAACCTCTTCCGCCGGATGGCCGACGAGGAGCGTCAACTGGTGCTTGAGGGTGCGGCGGTTGTGGCTGCCGCGGACATAGACATGGGGACCAGTCTCGGCATCGACCTGATTGATATAGAAGAAGAATTTCAGCATTCGCCAATCGTCGAGATCGAAGTGATATTTGCCAAGCGACGCAAGGTTCTTCTCGGCGTCGGAGACGGAGCTCGTCGGAAAGCTCCACCAGACGCGCGTGGTGATCAGCTTCGCCTGGCTGCCGAGATAATGGGCTGCGATGTCGAGAAGCAGCGGGTCGCGCTGCACGGTAAGCGCGGCGTTGCAGTCGAGAACCCGCTCGAAAAAATGGCCGCTGAGCAAGGGACGGCCGAAGCGCTCTTCGGCCTCCGCGTGCTTTGCCGGCAGGAACTCCAGGCGACGATCGAAATTGCCGAAGCAAGGCGTGCGCTGGGCGAAGCTGGCGATCTCCCCGTGGACCGACGACGGCAGCGCAAGCCCGGAAAAGAGCCCCTCCGAGCGGAGAGCGCTGACCACCGCATCACGATCGACGCCGGTGAACATCGTTTCCCCGGCTTTTTGTGCCGGTCGAACCGGTTTTGCGCCACGCCAATGCAACCGCCGCGCCGGCATGGTGCGCGCCAGCATGAACATCGGCAGCCATGCCGGATTCTCGCGAAGGTCCGACAGATAGGTCGGTATCCGCACGGCAACGCGGCGCAGCAGGCTACCGTTTCGAGCGATCGACTCGAGGCTTGCAGCACCGGATTTGTCGGGACTTGAAAGGGCCATAGGATTCTCAGGTACGAGGGCAGCATCGACGACGCGTCGGTCGCTCACCGCGCCGGCGTGAGCCGAACCATTCGCTCCGGCCCGCATCAAACGAATGGTAATCCTCGGTAAGGTTTTGTGCAATGCACAATGAAAGGATCTGTCGCAAACTTTGTGGCAAGCTTGACGGAGCATTAAGGTTCTGTGGTTTCGCAACAGCGAGTGTTTCGAGCGAAAAGGCGGCGCACGGCAGAGAAACCCGAGATGAAGCGATCAAACCCCGTCGAGAATGACGATCGTCGGCCGGTCTGGCAGCGTCTTCAGCGAAACCGTCAGCGACTGGCCGGAAAGGAATTCCACCGCGAAATCGTCGCCCATCCTGCCTGTGAACTCACTGATCGGGGTCGAATGGCGATGCATCGGCAGGATCATCGAGGAATAGAGTCGCGCGGTGATTTCGGTCATCCGGTCGAGCGACAGCGTCATGCCGCCGTCGATAGGCACCATAAGGATATCGAGCCGGCCGATGGCGCCGTAATGCGCATCCTCCAGCCGGTGGTGCAGATGGCCGAGATGACCGATGCAGAGTCCCGCCACTTCGAAAATGAAGATGGAATTGCCGTCCTTGCCGAGATCGCCGCCATTGCGGATATCCGTAGGCACGTTGCGGATATAGACATCGTCGACGACAAGGGCGTGGCGCGCCGGACCGCCGTCCGGATTCCAGCCGCGCAGCACATATTCGATGCCGGGATCGACATGGTCCGAATAATGGGTGCTGTGAGCCCTGTTCATGGTGACCACGCGCGGCAGCGGGTCGGCGCCGTAGACGCCAGAAAAGTCAGTGGCGATCCTGACGCCGGCGGGTGTCTCGATGACATAGGTCGAATGGCCGGCATAGGTGATCGTAACGTCACCGTCGACGAAAGCCTGGGCCAGCCGAGACGTCTGCGCCTTTGGCGCTGTGAAGCTGGCATAGGTGGCCGACGGCAGCGCTTCAGCGATCGCAACGCATCTCGACGGCGGCGGCTCTTCCTGGGCCGAAGCGGCGAACGGCCAGAAAGCCACAGTCAGCAGAACGGCGGCGGACAGGCGGATCAAGGCTGTCTCCCGTGGCAGGATTGGCGCGCTCCTGCCACGATAGCGCTAGCAATCGTGGTGGCTATCGTCGGGACAGTCACGTTTTCGCGAGCGCCGGAGGGACTGGTCGTCTGGACCTTGTCCCGGCTTGCCGACAAAATCGCGTGGAAGGGACCCGCCTAACCCCAGGCCGCCCCCGATGACATCGCCAGTGATCAGGGCGTCGGACGGAAGACGCCGTTCTCGTCGCGCTTGAGCGGCGCGGCTTGCCGGGAAAGCGGCACACCAGGCGCTTCGGTGACCGAAACGCCCTCGGTCCAGTCGGCGGGTGCAATAGCGATGTAACGCGCATATCCGCCCGACCCGCCGAGCGGCTTGGCGAAGCCGATTGTGACCAACGCACCGGCCTCTGGCACCTTGTCGAGATTTGCAACGCCTTCTGCCTGCGTGAAATCGTTGTGAAGCAGCCAATGTTCGCCTTCGAGGTTGGGCGTGGTGTCGGTGTCGAGCGGCTCATGGCCATGAAACAGAATCTTCCGCTCCAGATGCAGGAATTTCAGTGCGTCCAAACCGACGCCTGGAAACGGTTTTTGGTTGAAGCGGGCGGCATCGGACCATTTCTTGTACCAATCCGAGCGGACGAAGACGACCGAACCCTCCGGTATGCGGCCGTGCTGCTTTTCCCACGCCTCGATGTCGGCGACCTGGAGGTGATAGCCTTCGTCAGCCTGCACCTTGCCGCTGACGTCGATGACGACGAGCGGCCGCACGGCATAGGTGGCCGGCAGGTCGCTGATCGTTGCGCCGAGCGGGTTCCAGTGGGAGGGCGGATCGAGCTGCGTGCCATACTGGTCCGTCGTCAGCTCGTAGGCGCTCGCAACGAACCCATGCTTATCGTAGGTGAACTCTTCGCCGGCCTTGACGTAGCCCTCGATATCCTTCCCTGCGACAGCCGGTTTGAACCTGGCGTTGGCAAACCCCGGCCACACGGGCTGCACCGGCTCGAAGGCATGGGTCAGATCGATGTACTTGGCCGATTTGAGCGTGTTCTCATAAACCGACCAAAGCGACGCTTCTTGCGCCACCGCGATCGTCGGCACTGACCAAGCGGTTGCCAGCAAGGCGATACGAACGAATTCAGAAACATTCATCTGCAATCTCCCCGAAAATATCGCCGAGTATCGCGAGTTTCCCGCACGACGACAAGCAAATGCATTCTGCCTAGGAGTGTCGCGTCAATACGGATTCCGCGGGGGCTGCCTAAACCGCGATCGTATGCAGAGCCCATCGGCACATTCAATTGCTTCAGGCACTCCGGATAAATGCACTGCGCCAATGCCGATTGTGACAATTACGTCCTATCTAAGTGATAAGATCAAGCCTTGGCCAACACGGAAAAATCGCGCTACCTTCGTCTAAAATTCCCGATTGCCGTTGTATCCACACGCCGCTCGACGACGGCGCTCGAGCGACCTCAGGAGAGAATCATGACCATCACCGTCAAGGTCGGAGAGGCCAAGACACACCCGTCAAATCTGCTGGCCAAGGTCGAAGCCGGCGAAGAAGTCATCATTTCGCGCGGCAACGATCCGATCGCGAAACTGAGCCGCATCCCAAAACCAACGTCCTGGGCTCCCTGATCGAAGAAGTCCGCGCCGCCCGGGCCAGGGCCAGGGCCGTCACGACCGAGGAGATCGTGGCCCGGAAGCATGACAGCCATCGCTACTGATTATTTCCGTCCTTGATGCATCCGTTGCGGCCGCATGGCTACTTTGGAGGAGCACAGTGAGGCGGCTCGCGGCAAAGGACGCGACCTTCCCTCGCCCGCTTACCGGCAAAGAGACGACCCTCACTTCGCCGGCGCGACCCAGATCTCGGCGTCGAGCCTCTTGGCCGCAAGGCCGCGGGCGATGGCCTCGGCGCTGCGGGCGCTTTTCGACAAGGCCGCGGCCTGACGCTTGCTGATCACCAGCCCTTCGGCCAGTGCCCGGTTTCCCGAAAACACCCGCGACAGGAACGGCACGCGGCTACCGCGCGCCCGCGAGAATCGCGCCGGCATGGTTTGCCTGGCCGTATGAGCGGCGACCTCGTCGATCCAGCCCTCCGCCAGCCGCGCGCCCGGCTCCAGCAGCAGCAGCCAGTCGCCCTTGGCCTGCCGGATGCCGGCAGCAATGCCGCCGCTCGCCACATAAAGGCAGCCGGCATGTTCGGCAACGCGGTGCGTCTGGTCGGTCGAGCCGGTGTCGCAGACGATGACATCGCGCACCACGCCCTCGACCGCGCCGCCGATCAGCGAGGCGAGCGTGCGGGCAAGTCTTTCCTCGTCATTCAGGGTCTGGATGAGAACGCTGAGCATCGTTAGCCGAATAGCGGAAAGCCGGGCGCAGCGCCAGTTTTTGCATCACCTTATAAAAATGTTCTTGATTTGTTCTACTAAACGAAATAGGAATAATTTCATGAACAGAGCGATTCGACAGCCAGCCGACAGTCCCTGGGAGAGGGCGAAAATGGAACAGATCGTACGTGCCGACATTGCTGCCTTCGGGGCTGGAAGAGCCGAGATGGCCAATGCCATGATCGAGCAGAGCGGCGTCCGTATCCGTCCGGAGCGCAATCGCGGCCGGTCCGCCGGCATCAACCCATCCGGCCGGTTCGAACCGGTCAGCCGGCATGTGTTCGACGATGGGTGGAATTCGCTTGAGGAGCTGCCGCCGTTCAAGACCGAGGTGCAGGTCGAGAAGCCGCGCACCATCGTCACCCGCAACGAATCGCCCGACATTTCCTTCGACCGTTCGATTAACCCGTATCGCGGCTGCGAACATGGCTGCGTCTATTGCTTCGCGCGGCCAACGCACAGCTTCATGGGTCTTTCGCCGGGACTGGATTTCGAATCGAAGCTGTTCGCCAAGCCGGATGCGGCGCGGCTGCTCGACAAGGAACTGTCGAAGGACGGCTACCAGCCACGCACCATCGCCATCGGCACCAACACCGATCCCTATCAGCCGATCGAGAAGCAGTACCGGATCATGCGCGAGATCCTCGAAGTTCTGGAGGCGCGCGGCCACCCGGTCGGCATCGTCACCAAATCCGCGCTGGTGACGCGCGACATCGACATTCTGTCGCGCATGGCCGAACGCGGGCTGGCCAAGGTAGCGCTGTCGGTGACGACGCTCGACCGTATGCTGGCCAGAACGATGGAGCCGCGCGCGTCGACGCCGACCAAGCGGCTGGAGGCGATCAGGCAGCTTTCGGATGCCGGCATTCCGGCTTCGGTGATGGTCGCTCCTATCATCCCCGGGCTGACCGATCAGGAGATGGAACGCATCCTCGATTCGGCACGTGCGGCAGGAGCGCGCGAGGCCGGCTACGTCCTGCTGCGCCTGCCGCTGGAGGTCGCGCCGATCTTCAAGGATTGGCTGCTGCGCCATTATCCGGACCGCTACCGCCACGTCATGTCGCTGATCCGCTCGATGCGCGACGGCAAGGATTACGATTCGGAATGGGGCAAGCGCATGAAAGGCTCCGGCCCTTATGCCTGGCAGATCGGC
The DNA here is from genome assembly GCF_935825525.1 of Mesorhizobium escarrei. Taxonomy (GTDB): domain Bacteria; phylum Pseudomonadota; class Alphaproteobacteria; order Rhizobiales; family Rhizobiaceae; genus Mesorhizobium; species Mesorhizobium escarrei. The sequence continues at coordinate 192,989 of NZ_CAKXZT010000124.1, read as the reverse complement.
CGGCGCTTCGAGATCGCCGCCAAACGGCTTGGCCTTAACGCCGAGCGGCGGTCGCTCAGGACCGACCAGTTCGTCGCCGCGGCCAAGGCAACCGAGCAACTTATGCTGCTTTGAAGATATCGTCTGCCGCCGCTGCCGGCGGCAGGCGAAAAAAATCCCGTCCAGCCTGTCCTGTCCCCTGGCTTGCAGACGGTGCCCTCCGGGTCCGGTGCCTCACTCGACCCGGAGGGGCTTGCGGAGAATCGGAGCCGATGCGAACCTCGCCGCAACATGGCTCGCGCGCGTTCTGATTCTCCGCTTCTCTTCGAAATCGTCGAGAGACCCGATTTCTCCTTCGAGACGAAGGCGATGGCCGAAGGCCTGTGGCCAGTGGCGGGAATGGACGAGGCCGGGCGCGGGCCGCTCGCCGGGCCGGTCGTCGCGGCAGCGGTAGTGCTCGATCCCGCCAACATTCCAGACGGCCTGGACGATTCCAAGCGCCTCAGCCACCTGCAGCGCGAGGCGCTGTTCCTGAAAATCCTAGGCTCCGCTCTTGCCGTGTCGATGGCCTCGGTCAGCGCGGAAGGCATCGATGGCAGCAATATTCTCAAGGCCAGCCTCGAGGCGATGCGCCGCGCTTTGGTCGGGCTCTCGGTGCAGCCAAAGCTGGCCCTGGCCGACGGCCGCGACGTGCCGCCCGGACTGCCATGCGAAGGCAGAGCGCTGATCAAGGGCGACCAGCGCTCGCAGTCGATCGCCGCCGCCTCGATCGTCGCCAAGGTGATGCGCGACCGGATGATGTGCGGCTGCGGCAACCATCACTCGCATTACGGTTTCGAGCTCCATATGGGCTACGCCACGGTCCGCCACCGCACGGCGATCGAGGTGCATGGACCGGTGGCGCGGCTGCACCGCGCGTCCTTCGCACCGTTCCGGCTCGGCGGCACCGAGGTGCCGGACGAAGAGTGTTTTTCCGGTCTGGATTGAGGCGAGCGCCGTCGATCCTCGTGCCGGGTGGTGGAGATTGGCGAAAGCGGCGATGAGCTAATCTCCCCCCTTGAGGGGGAGATGGCCGGCAGGCCAGAGGGTGTTGCCGCGCGTGAAGCGCCAACCTCCTCTTTCATTCGACGTATTGTCCGATAAGGGGTCGCGACGCCGAGGCGACCTCCTCTGTCGCCTTCGGCGACATCTCCCCCTCAAGGGGGGAGATTCTCTCCGCTTAATTCAGCCTGGACTTGACGTCCTGAAGCGAGGCCTGGAACAGGTCGGCGCCCGCCTTGGCGTCAATCTTGGCGGCGAGCAGCGTGCGGGCGGCTTCGACGGCGATATCGACGGCACTGGCGCGCACTTCGCCGATTGCCTCGCGCTCTGCCTGACCGATCTTCTGTTCGGCAAGCGCGGTGCGCCGGGCGACATAGTCCTCGGTCTTCTTGTGTGCCTCGGCAGCCAGCATGTCGGCCTCGCGCTTGGCGGCGGCGATGATGTCGGCGGCCTCCTGCTCGGCTTCCTTGCGCTTGCGCTGGTATTGACCGAGCAGTTGCTGGGCCTCCTCGCGCAGCCGGCGCGCTTCTTCAAGCTCGTTGCTGATCTTGTCGGCGCGGGCGTCGAGCGCCTTGGCGATCAGCTTAGGCACCTTGACGTAGACGGCAATGGCCAGAAAAATGACGAGGGCAACGGTAGCCCAAAGCGTCGCGAGTGATGTGGCGTCCATGATGCGCTCCTCACCGGGCCACGGATTTGACGGCTGCCGCGATCTCGGCCTTGCTGGCCTTGCCGCCGACAAGCGCCTCGACGATTGCCGAAGCCGTGTCCTCGGCGATCGTGCCGACTTCCTTCATGGCATTGGCCTTGATGGCCGAAATGCGAGCCTCGGCTTCGCCAAGCTTCTGGTCAAGCGCTGCCTCGACCTTCTTGCGGGCGGCTTCGGCTTCCGCCTTGGCGGCATCGTTGGCCTGCTGGCCGATCGCATTGGCTTTGGTCTTGGCCTCCGCCAGTTCCTGCTCATAGGCGGCAACGGCGGCATCGGCCTCGCCCTTCAGCCTGGCGGCGTGGTCAAGATCCTGGGTGATGCGATCGTTGCGGACATCGATGATGCCGCCAACACGCGGCATCACCACCTTCTTCAGGAACAGGTAGAACAGCCCGAAGGTGATCGCCAGCCACAGAAGCTGCGACGGGAATGTCGCCGGATCGAATGGCGGGAACACGCCGTGCGCCTCGGCAGGCACACCGGTGCCGGAATGCGTATCGCCTTCCGTGCCGGTATGGCCGCCTTCGACAGCGGGCGCGGACTCTTGCGCAAAGGCAGATGTCACGAACATGGACTATCCCCTGATGTCAGGCCTGCCGCCGATTTGTGGCCGGCCCTTCCAATTCCCAATGTTAGCCGAACAGGGGCTCAGCCGAACAGGGCCAAAAGCGCGATGAGCAGGGAGAAGATGCCCAGCGCTTCAGTCACGGCGAAGCCGAAGATCAGGCGGCCGAACTGGCCATCCGCGGCCGACGGATTACGCAATGCGCCCGCCAGATAGCTGCCGAAGATGTTGCCAAGGCCAATACCGGCGCCACCCATGCCGAGGCATGCGATGCCGGCGCCGATGAACTTTGCTGCTTCTGCTTCCATGTGTTCAACTCCTTTGGATCTAAAAAATTCCGTTGCGATTTCTATCCCGGCAGCAGGGCCGGAAAACTCTTGGGTCAACTGGGTCAGTGCCCGGGATGCAGGGCGTCGTTCAGATACATGCAGGTCAGCACGGCAAAGACGTAGGCCTGCAGGAAGGCGACCAGCAGTTCCAGCGCCGTCAGTGCCACGGCCATCGCCAGCGGCAGGACCGATCCGGCAATGCCGAGCGTGCCAAGCGCGCTCAAGCTCACCACGAAGCCCGAGAACACCTTCAGCGTGATGTGGCCGGCCAGCATGTTGGCGAACAGGCGAACCGAGAGGCTGACCGGGCGCGAAACGAAGGAAATCACCTCGATCAGCACCACCAGCGGCAGCAGGTAAACCGGCACGCCATGCGGCACGAACAGTTTCAGGAAACCAAGGCCATGCTTCATGAAGCCGTAGACGACGACGGTTCCGATCACCAGCGCGGCAAGGCCGAAGGTGACGATGATATGGCTTGTGACGGTGAAGAAATATGGAAAAAGACCGAGCAGATTGGCAACGAGCACGAACATGAACAGCGAAAATACCAAGGGGAAGAACTTCATGCCTTGGGTTCCGGCTGCGTCCCTCAGCATGTTGCCGACGAATTCGTAGGCCATTTCCGAGACCGACTGAAGACGGCTGGGAACAAGGCTGCGGCTCGAGGTGCTGAGATAGAGAAACGCCGACGCAACGGCGACGGTCGCGACCATGAACAGCGCCGAATTGGTGAACGACAGGTCGTAGCCGCCGATCTCGATCGGAATCAGCTTGTTGATATGGAACTGGTGGATCGGATCGACCTTGTCAGCAGCCACTTTAACTCCCCATCAAAGCCGCACGCGGCTTTAGTGTCCTGTTCACTGCGCCGGCAAGCGGCGCCTCAAGTCATTCTTTCGGATCGCGGGCTTTGTCGCCCTGTCCGAATTCCGCCATAAGTCCCGCGGAGCGCAGGACATTGAGCACGCCGGCGCCGAAACCGAGCAGCAAAAAAACGATCAGACCCCATGGCGATGTCCCCGCCACACGGTCGATGATCCAGCCAAGACCAGCACCAACCACTATCCCGGCGATGAACTCGCTGGATAGCTTGAGCGCCTGGCCATATCCGGCCGCACTGCCCGCTTTCGCGTCGTCTTTCCCCTCGAGCCGGTCCGGCCGCCTTGTCGCAAGCGATGCTTCAAGGTCGCGCCGGCGGCGCTCAAGATCGTCGTCGCGGATATCGGCTTGACGCTGTTTGCCGCGGCCGGTTTCTCCGGTTCCGTCTGGCCCATTCTTGTCGGCCATCGCAACCCCCTTGCCCGGTCAGATCGTCACCGTCCGTCCGCTCTTAAGTCGCCGGCAACATAGTTAGAGGGTCCGCGCCCGTCAAGCCACGGGCGGGACTTCAGCCTTAAGTATTTTTTCTATGAAAATCAATAGCTTGCCAGGGTGCGACATCGTGCCCGCTACCGCCGCTGGCGTGCCGCGACCGAATCCCTCCGGCGACGGGTCTTCGATCGGCCGCGGCCGGGGCCTTGCCGGAGCGCTCAGCTCCAGCCGCCGCCATAGGTGCGATAGAAGATGTGCAGGCCGATCCTGGTCATTTTTTTCATCGTCCGCGCCCAACCGGGGTTGACGTAGTTGGCGTAATAATGGGTCGACGATCCGACTTCCGGGATGAAGATCTTGCCGGCAGTGACCGCCATGGCGATGTCCTGCGCGGTCTTGTAGTGGGCGGGACTCTGGATGCGCTTCTTCCTGCCGTCGCAGGCGAAGGAAAACTGGCAACGGTTGAACCACTTGTCATTCTGATAGACGACGCCGCAGATCGAGTTCGGATAGGCCGGATTGCGAACGCGATTGAGGATGACCTGGGCGACGGCGGCCTGGCCGCGCAGCGATTCCCCGCGCGCCTCGAAATAGATGCCGTTGGCGAGGCAAGTCTGTTCCGCTTTGGAGAAGACGCTCGCCGGCAGCGGAGTTTGCATCCACGAATGATCGCCCTTGGCCACCGGCGGAATGAAACGGCCATCGTTCGGCTTCTCGTCCTGAAGCAAGGCCTCGAAGGGCGAAGCCTGGGCATAGTCAGGCGCGGCCGCTGCGTAGGCGGTCGCCAGGACGTCGGGGCGATCATTGTTGACTAGGGCGGCCAGCATGGCCGGCACGCCAGGATCCGGCATCTTGTCGACGCGCCTATGAAACGCGGCGGCGATCTGGATCTCCTTGCCTTTGATCTCGGGCTTGGCGAAAGCCATTTTCAGCCCGCTGTCCATGCTCGGGCGAATCAGCGAGGAGGTGCGCTCAAACACCGAGCCGGCATTGAAGTTCTTCGGCGGCGCGACCGGCGAGACGATGATGATGCGGCCCTTCTTGTCGGCGCGCATGATGCGGTCCTCGTCGGGCGTCGTGCTGGCCACGCTGCCCTTGCCGCGAAAGGACACGGCGCCGATGCCGGGCAAGCGGACGCCAGAACCCGAGATCGAGCCGGTGGTGTCGGAATCGAGGAAAGGCATTTCGGCGGCATGGACCGAGCCGGCGACGGATTTCTCGACATACGCGTTCCAGCGGGCGTTCGGCGCCTTGAGACCGGAAACCAGGCTCGTCATGTCCTGGTAGGCAATGACATTGGGAAAGCCGACCCAGATGCCAAGTCCAATGACCAGAGGAGACAGAAACGAACGTCTTTTCTCACCGGCGAAAGCGGCAAGCCGCTTCAAAACACGTCGATGCACGGAACTCTCCAGAAACGCAACGGACCCCACTGGAGAGGCACGATGATGCATTAACCTTGATGGGGCGTTAACGGAGTTCGACGGCGCCAATCATTTCAAGGGCTTTGTTGGAAACGGCTCCAACGGTTCCAATAACCACTCCGCAGAGCGCTGTTCAGAGATGGAGGAGCCTCCTCTATGCCACAAACATGCTTAACCGCCCGTCATCGGCGAGCGGTCTCTTGCTTCAATGAGGTTTTTCGGTGGCGTGCTGGTCCGCTCAGGGGATAATTCCGCGAGGGCCCCGGCGCAGCTGGATCTGGCGGGTACCGCAGCATTTCTTGAACTTCATACCAGAACCGCAAGGACATTGATCATTGCCGCTGCGTTGCAGCCGGCCGACCAGGGGGAGCATTGCTGCGGAAGGCAGGAGCGTCGCCGCAAGGGCCGCCAACTTGGCCGAGATTCCCGGCACGACGAGTCGACGACCGGATTTGAACCCTCGCCACGCACGTTCGGCCACATACTCCGCATCCACCTTGGGCAAGAAGCTGAAGAGCGCCGTCTGACTGGCGCCTGACCTTGCGAGAAACTCCGTCGACACCGGGCCTGGCGCCACGCATGTGACCGTCACACCGGTTCGGCGCACCTCCTGGTGAAGCGCCTGTGAGAAGAAGCGCACGAAACCTTTGCTGGCGAAGTACAGAGCCATGTAAGGTCCGGGAACGAACCCGGCCACGGAACTGAGATTGAGCACCCCGCCCCGTCGCCGCGCCACCATTCCCGGCAGAAAATGGAGGGTCAATTCTGTGAGCGAATGTATGTTGAGATCGATGATGCCGAGTTGACCGTCAACAGGCAGCGCCGTCGCCGCGCCCCGCAAACCATAGCCGGCGCTGTTCACCAGGACATCACAGACCAGGCCGTGTGCGGACAGAAAGCCCTCCAGGCGCGTTGGCGCATCGCCTGCCACGAGATCCAACTCGAGCGTGAAGGCCTCGCCACCCGCCTCCCGAACCTCAGACGCCGCGGCGGCCAAACCCTCGGGCGAGCGGGCCACCAGCACAACCGCACCGCGCTCCCGTGCAGCGACGCCCGCAATTGCCCGGCCAATTCCACCAGAGCCGCCAATCACCACGACGGCTGGCCGCAATTCACTGTGCGAAATCATGTCGCGTTCCTGTGTCTTGCAGGAGCGGCAACACTTTGACCGAGCAGCATCACTTCATTGGCGACAGTGCCGTTCAGGATCTTTTCGAATCTCTCCAGTGCTCGTGCAACGTTCGCTCCATCCATGACCCGATGATCGTAGTGGATGCGGACATTCACCGATCCGTCTTTGCCGATCGGACCGTAGTTTAGAAGCGTGGTCAATGGTGTTAGCGGGTTGAGTGATTCCGCGCCAAGACCAGAATAGACGGACAGTTGGAAGGTGCCGAAGTAATTTGCCCTTTGCCGGGCGACGTTCAAACCTAGCCACATAAGCAGCCACCTGACTGGCGCGGGCGCACCTGCCATCCGCAAGGCACGCCGGAACTCCGGGACCTCCAGGATCGGCCGTGATCGAGCCGCGTGGATGGATGCCTCCAATTGCGGGATTGAGTAGCGCTCCGGGCACTTGATGCAGCTCAGCAGAACGGCCGGCTCGCCGTCATATTCGCGCTCGTGGGCAATCGAGGCCACGCTTGCCGGATACTCGTAAAGCTGCGGCCAGGGCAACTTGACATAGGCGCGCCGCAGCTCCGGCATCTCCAGGGCGAGAAGCGCATATCCTTTCAGGAAGATCGCGGTCCACGAGGGCCTGGTCTGCTGCGCCATCCTGGCCCTTACGAGTGGGCCGAGATTCATCTGACGCTGCACCGCGACCCGTGGCACGCCGATCGAAAACTTCATCAGATCGCCAACAAGGCGCCGGGGCGCCGAAAGCTTGAGGGCTCGGCCTCGCATCAAACGACCTCTAATAAATATAAGGGAATATCCGCTTGGTCCTTTCCATATAGGCACGGTATTGCGGGCCTAAATTCTCCAGCATCATACGCTCTTCCTTATCCACTCTCAGCAGGAAAAGCACTGCGAAACCAATCAAACCGGATATGCCCGCAACCCAGTTCGGCAGCAGAAAGAGCTGGCCGAGCCCCATAAGCAGGAACGAGGTGTACATCGGGTGACGGACCAAGGCGTACGGCCCGGCGCTGACCAGTTCATGCCGTTCGCGAATCTCAAGCGTAATCGACCAGTTACGGCCAAGTTCCTTGTGGGACATGCGAAAAATCCACAGCGCGGAGCAGAAGATGATGGTTCCGAGCGCCACCGACCACAGGCTGGCCGGGTGGTCAGCCGCTGCGGGGATGCCGGTGGCGACATAGAAGCCAGGCAGGATCGCCATGCCAAGGAGAGCCGATGCAAGCCCGACGGTGTCGGAACTTGAGCGGCCGCCAGCGACAATTCGCACGCGCCTAGCCCGGCGCTCGAAGGGATACCGGATCACGTACCAAGCAACGAGGCCGATCACCCATATGATCTCGCCAAGTGAAGCTACAGAAATGGCCACTTCAGGTCACCGGAGCCTTTTCTCGATCTGGGGCCACGATAAACCGTCGCAACGATGTCAGCGTCCGAATTGTCGACCGATAGACATTCAGAGCGCGTTCCTTTCGGACTTGACCGGGCAAATGAGACGCGAAAGCGGGTTTTGCCAATCGCATTCAACCCCCGTTCATCTCCCGAAGCTTGGTTATGAATTGTTGCGGCCTGAGCCAGGTACCGGGGGTCTTATACCCCATGGATCTGGCGATGTCCGCTACGAATGCGTTGCAGTTGTAGAGCGAGGCGTGCCAAAGCGGAGAACTGGCCTGCAACTTTCGTATGCTCGCGACGACTTTCCTGTATTCGGCTTCGGTAAGTAAAACTCGCCAGCTTGCCGACCGGTAGGCATCTTCCAGGTCGCCGTCTGTCCACCCGGTCGAGGCTGGAACGGGCGCCAAATGGCCGAGAACATAGACATTGGGATCATCGGACTTCGGAGCGAGCCCCGCGACTTCGGGGTTAACCATCCCTCCGGCCTGGTTCAATCGTCCAAAAATCACGTAGGAATGGCCGTAGGTAAGGGCGTATCGGGAGCGGAACTCGATGAAATGCGGTTGGGCCACGCGCGCCGGCATCGCCGCGGTCTTCAGTGCCCGATCATTGGACACAAAAGTTGGCTGGGGCTTGTTGTCCTGCGACTGACATGACGCGGCGACAAGCGCGAGCAGGGCCACAATTGTTGAACGGCCACTTACAAGCGTCATCTCATCCAGAACTCCGAGGACCGCACACCTGGTGTCAGCCTACGCCCGCCAACCGCCGTAGGCTGCGAATCCGGCCTTGGCCCCTGAATATCGATGGGGAAGGGCCTGCGGCCCTTCCCCAAATCTCCGAAAGCCGGTGCTTATTTAATCACGGGCTCTTCTACGGCAACGGGTTCCGGCGGAGGAGCCTTCCCCTTTCCTTTACCGATCCCGTTCGCGCAGCCGCTCAGGCTGGTAACGGCGAGGGTAGCAACCATTACAATCAACATCCTGCTCATCAAGCAATCCTTTCCCCAGGGGCGGAACAGCCTATAGAATCGCCACAAATAAAAAGATATGCAGCCCCACCAAGTTAGCTGCGATCTACACCAACGCCTAGTGCAGAAATGACACAGTTGGCACCCGGTTGCAGGCGGCAGCTTTGCGGTGACGTGCCGGCAGGGCTCACCATCCAACGGAGATTAGGCCTGCCCACCATCAGACAACCACCACCGTCGTGCCCAAAGGAGTACGGTCGTAGAGGTCAATGATGTCGTCATTGATCAAACGGATGCACCCGCTCGATACCGCTGTGCCTATCGTCCATGGCTCGTTGGTTCCATGTATCCGGAAGTGAGTGTCGCGCCCGTCGCGATAAAGATAAAGGGCACGCGCACCAAGCGGGTTGTTTGGTCCGCCAGGGACCCCTCCTGCATACTGCACCAAGCGCGGCTTGCGCCTCATCATATTGGCGGTGGGTGTCCACGACGGCCAGTCCGCCTTGCGGCCGATGGTCGCTGTACCCTTGAACGAAAGTCCCTGCTCGCCGACGCCGACGCCATAGCGCGTCGCCCACCCGTCGGTCTCGACGGCATAGAGAAAATGTTGCGAAGTATCGACGACGATCGTTCCAGGCGGCTCGTTTCCGTAGTACCGCACATGCTGCCGTCGGTAACGAGGACTGAGGCCACTTCTTGGTCCGAACGCGGATGAAATCGGCTCCGTCACCTGTCGTAACGTCGACGTACATCCGGAGAGCATCAGAGCCAGACTACCCAGCACGAGCCCCCGGCGCGCAATGTGGTGTTCTTCCATTTCTACCTGCTAGGAAACTGGTCAATCTACCGCCCGCCCTCGTCTCTACCATTGCAAGGCCTGCGGGCCAAGTCTCGCTGTGTGGTGGCAAAATGAATTCACAGGATTGACAAGCGAACCGGAGCGAAACTTCTTGCGATAACCGTCCGCCTCTGTTCGGTTATGTCACAATGGGCATAGGACAGAGACGATGAAGCCTGACTTCCATGGTAAAGTCGCGATTGTGACCGGCGCAGGCTCCGGAATAGGAGCGGCTGTTTCACGGCAACTCGCGCAAGAAGGAGCCGAGGTTGTTGTCGCCGACCTTGATGCCGAGGCCGCGCGCTGCATGGCTGCCGAAATAATCGCGCAAGGAGGCAGGGCCCACGACTTTGCGGTCGATGTCACTGATGCGGCAGCCGTCGAAAAGCTGATCGAGTTCACTGTCCAGAAATGCGGCGGACTGGATATGGCGGTAAACAATGCCGGCATCGACGGCGTTCGGAAAGCGACGGCAGACTACCCGCTCGACAACTGGCACAGGCTGATAGACGTCAATCTAAATGGCGTTTTCTACAGCATGAAGTACGAAATCGCCGCCATGCTGGATCGAGGCGGAGGCGCCATCGTGAACATGTCCTCCATTCTCGGTTCCGTCGGCTTGCCGACTGCTTCCGCATACACGGCAGCGAAACACGGGGTCGTTGGACTAACCAAGGTTGCGGCGATCGAATATGCGAGGATGGGCATCCGTATCAATGTCGTCGGCCCCGGCTGGATCGAAACGCCTCTTCTATCGGAGCAAGTGGAGGCATTAGCCACGCGGCGCATGGCAGCCCTTCAGCCGATGGGCAGGCGCGGCAAACCGGAAGAGGTAGCGGCTCTTGTCTGCTTCCTGTTGTCCGATCAGGCCAGCTTTATCACCGGGAGCTACCATCTGGTGGACGGAGCTTACACCGCCCATTAGCGCGTCGTAGCTGATGCTGGCGCCCAAAAAGACGCGGCGCTCAGCGGCGCTTCTTCGCCTTGCCGGCGAACGGATTTTCTGAGGTGCGCAAGGCGATGCGAATCGGCACGCCGGGCATGTCGAAGGCTTCGCGCAGGCTGTTGGAGAGATAGCGGACATAGGATTGCGGCATCGCGTCCGGCCGTGAGCAGGACACGACGAAGCCCGGCGGGCGCGTCTTGGCCTGGGTGACATATTTGATCTTCAGCCGGCGCCCTGCCACGGCAGGCGGCGGATGATGCGCCAGTATACCTTCCAGCCAGCGGTTGAGCTTGCCGGTCGAGACGCGGCTGTTCCACACCCTGTGCGTCCTGATGACGGCATCCATCAGCTTGTCGAGGCCGCGCCCGGTCTCGGCCGAGACCGGCACCGCCTGGATGCCGCGCGCCTGCGGCAACAGCCGCTCGGTCTTCTCGCGCAGTTCCGCCAGGAGTTCCTGGGGATGGTCGATCATATCCCATTTGTTGAAGGCGATCACCGGCGCGCGGCCCTCGCGGATGATCAGGTCGGCGATCTGCAGATCCTGCTTCTCAAAGGGAATGGTGGCGTCGAGCACGATGATGACGATCTCGGCAAAGCGAATGGCGCGCAAGCCGTCCTGCACCGACATGACTTCCAGCTTTTCGTGGATCCTGGCCTTGCGGCGCATGCCGGCGGTGTCGAACAGTTTCAGGCGGCGGCCATGCCAGTCCCAGTCGACGGAGATGGAATCGCGGGTGATGCCGGCTTCCGGCCCGGTCAAGAGCCGCTCCTCGCCGATCAGCGCGTTGATCAGCGTCGACTTGCCGGCGTTCGGACGGCCGACGACGGCGATGCGCATCGGTTTGGTATCGTCATAGCTCGGCTCGGCATCCGGATCGGTGATGTCCTCGCCGATCAGCACCTCGCTGGCGGCGGCCTCCTCGTCTGCATCTTCTTCTTCGCCGAAGGCGCGCGCCTCGCCCAGTGCTGATATCACCGCATCGCGCAAGTCGGGCAGGCCTTGGCCGTGTTCGGCCGAGACCGGGATCGGCTCGCCAAGGCCGAGTTCCCAGGCCTCCAGCATGCCGCCCTGGGCGCCGCGCGCCTCGGCCTTGTTGGCGACGACGACAACCGGCTTGCCGGATTTGCGCACGATCTCGGCGAAGGTCTTGTCGTCAGGCATCAGCCCGGACTTGGCATCGATGGTGAAAAAGATCAGGTCGGCTTCGCGGATCGCGATCTCGGTCTGGGCGCGCATGCGGCCCGGCAGCGTCGAAGCAGCAGCATCCTCGAAGCCGGCAGTGTCGATAACGTCGAAATGCAGGTCGTAGAGCTTGGCGGCATGGACGCGACGGTCGCGGGTGACGCCCGGCGTGTCGTCGACAAGCGCCAGCTTCCTTCCCACCAGACGATTGAAAAGAGTCGATTTTCCGACGTTAGGCCGGCCGATTATGGCGACTTTGAAGGTCATGCGGCCCTACATCTGCCAGCATGTCGTCGTCCCAAAGCCGCACCACACTTTTGGGCGACATGCGCCTGCCATGCATGTCGTTGCCCCAAAACCGCTACACACTTTTGGGCGACATGCATTATGACACGCCGCCCGACCCACGGATCAGCTCTGACATCAACGTCGCCCGCTCGCGCGCGTTGCGCGGGGCGCTGTCATCCGAGGCGATCTGGTCGAACAGTTTCAGTGCGTCCGTCGCCTTGCCTTCCTTCCAGGCGGCAAGGCCGAGCGCCTCGCGCGCCGTATGGCGCAGCGGATTGGTGTCGGCGGTGAGCGTCTCGACTCGGCCCGAGACGTCGGCGAACGAACCGTGGTCGACGAGCAGCAGCGCTGCCCTGAGGCGCGCCATGTCGCGAAGGCCTGATGGAATGTCCGTGTCGGCGGCAACCTCGTCGAAATCCTTGACGGCAGCATCGAAATCGCCCTTGTCCGCCTTGACGGTTGCCGCTCGCATGCGGGCGAGCAGCGGATAAGCGCCGTAGCCATCCTTCTCCAGCGCATCGAGGGCCGCCAGCGCTTCGTCGCTCTTGCCTTCATTGGCGAGCTTCAGCGCCTGCGAGAAGGCGTCGCCCGAGCGATTGGCGCGGGTCTCGTCCCAATAGCGATAGCCGACGAAGGCGGCGGTGCCGACCACCACCAGTATCGCGAGCGCAAGCAAGGCAGGACCAAAACGGTCCCACAGCGCATGCGCCTGATCGCGACGCATCTCTTCGTTGACTTCGCGGATAAAACTGTCGTCCGACATTTCAAAACCATCCTGCCCGCCCGAGGGCGGTTTAGAGCGACGTGCGTCCATGGAAAGTACGCTCTAACACTTTGAATTGCGCATCGGGCTTCCTGAAAATCAATTCTGCACTTCAGGCCGATGCGGCGTTTTAGCGAAATTTTGCCGGCATGGAAGGGGTTCGATCGGAAAATCGGCTAATCGCCGGTCACGTGACCGCAAGGCGACCGCAGCCACGCCACATTTCGCCGATAGCCGGTGCGCGAACCCTCCTCAAAATTCAGATCGGACACTGATGCCTCGTTTGTCCCGCGCTGTTGCGTTTTCGATCGCGTCGCTGGCTGCGGCGGGCGCTGCTGTCGCCGACCCGCCAGCGCCGGTAAAGCCGAAGCAGGCCGTTATCATCTCGTTCGACAGCGCCCGCGATATTTCGCAATGGAAGCGCAGCCGGGCGCTGGCCCAGCGCACCGGCGCCCATTTCACCTATTTCGTCTCCTGCGTCTTCCTGCTGTCGCCGGAGACGCGCAAGGAATACACGGCGCCCGGCAGGACCTCAGGCAAATCCAATATCGGCTTCGCCGCCTCGAAACAGGAAATCGCTGACCGGCTCGAGCAGATAAACCTTGCCGCCTCGGAAGGCCATGACATCGGCAGCCACGCTTGCGGCCATTTCGACGGCAAAGACTGGAGCAAGGCCGACTGGCTGAACGAGATCCGTTCGTTCAAGCGCATTCTCGAAAACGCCTATTCGATCAACGCCATTGACTCCGAACCCGCAGGCTGGCGCGACATTGCACGTAAGGCGGTCGGCTTTCGCGCACCCTATCTGTCGGCAAACAAGGCGCTCTACGAGGCGCTGCCCAAGGCGGGCTATTTGTTCGACGCGAGCGGCGTGTCGCGCGGCCCCGCCCGGCCACCGACCAGCGACGGCATCACACGCTTTTCGCTGCCGCAGATTCCGGAAGGTCCTGACACAAGGCGGGTGATCGCCATGGACTACAATCTCTATGTCAGGCATTCCGGTGGCTTCGAGCGGCGGAGCAAGGCGGACGAATTCGCCAACCGGACCTATGACGCCTTTCGCGCCGCCTTCGACACTCAATACCAGGGCAAACGCATTCCGCTGGAACTCGGCTTCCACTTCACACTGATGAACGACGGCGCCTACTGGAAGGCGCTGGAGCGCTTTGCCGGCGAGGTCTGCACCAGGCCCGACGTCGAGTGCATCAGCTATCGCGACTATGTTTCGCGGCGCGATGGCGGCCAAACACGGGCGTGGGCGGCTGACTAAAGCGCGTCGCGTTTGACCGGCCTCATGCGACGCGCTTTATGTTGTTGTATTGTGCATGTCGCTAGACGCGCCCGCCCTCGCGATTCTCAACTTGCCGGCTGATCTTCAGGGCGCAAGCCGGCTCGCTCTCGCTCCAAGTAGGCCTGGTCGATTTCCGGTAGCGGCGCGCCTTCCAGCGTCGCTTCGAAGGCGCGCAGGCGCTTGTAGATGGATATCAGCTCGACGATGGTCGGCCAGGAATTCACGAGATATTGGAACGAACTGGCGACTTGAGAAAAGGCGGTGACAATCTGCTGAAACGCCCCAAAGGTTATCTTACCAAGAGCTAATGTCGGAACAAGAATGAGTGTGGCAAAAACGTTATCCACCTGGAGATAGAGATAGCGCACCATGTCGAAGTAGACATAGTGAGCGTATAGCGTGAAGTAGTTCTTCCGAACGTTGCTGAAAAGCTCGGCCAGCGTTGGTGGCTGCGCTCGCGTCGTATCGTCCTCACCGAGGACAAGTTCCTTGCGCAGAGCGGCTTCAACACGCTGATTGCGAAATTCCAACCCAGGCAACTTTACGCCGACGACTGCCAGCAGGCCGGTGCCAAACAGAGACCACCCGATCGCCGCAACGACCAGCGGATAAGGGATTGCGCCGACGATTGGGAGAGTTGCAACATGGAGGGAAAGGGAAGCCAGCAAGGGCAGGAATGCAATCAGGGTCATGATCGAGTCGATGAAGTTCACGCCGAGCCCCTGCATTGTGCCGGAGAAGCGCATCGTGTCATCCTGAACGCGCTGCGACGCCCCTTCGATATGGCGCAGCCTCGGCCAGTAGGCGGTAAAATAATCGTTCATCGCGGTGCGCCAGCGAAACACATAGTGCCTGACGAAAAACACGTTCAGAACGGCAATGCTCATATAGATCAGCGCCAACGACAGAAACTGCCATACGCCGTAGTAAAGCTCGGCAGGGGTAACGGAGCCGGGCGTGGTAAGCGCCTTCTGCACCATGTCGTAAAACATGCCGCGCCAGTCATTGAGCGCCACACTGATCTGCACGATGAAATTGGTGACGAAAATGATCAAACCAGAGCCAAGGATCGACCAGTTCTGCCAGCGATGCGGGGAATACAGCGCCCAGAAAAGGTAGAATACGCCCATACCGGCGAAGAAATATCCGTAGAACCAGAGGAATGCCGGCGTCAGGAATCTTACCGGGCTGATGACTGGTGCGGCCTGCGGGTCGACCGGCGGCATGCCGAGCATCGTGCCAAGGTGCTCGCCGCCGAAAAACCACAGGAGGACGAGCAGAAGGCTCCAGGCGACGGCCGAAATAAAGAACAGCTTCGGCTGCGGGAAGAAGGATACGAACACGTTGGGAAAATCCTCGGTCGATGCGCAAATCAGCGGCGTTGCTGTTCAGCGGGCATAAGGTCACACATCGATCGCATGAAAATGGCCGGCGCGCGATGCCCGGCACCGAGCAAGACCATAATCATGGCGTTTTTGGCGCAGCCGACCAGGTGACCGCGCCGGAGACAAGCAGCACGGCGGCGGCCACGATCGATGCGAGGAAGAAATCGCCCGAGGCTTGCGCAAGCAGGCCGGCGACGATCGGACCGATGATCTGGCCGAGGCCGAAGGACGCCGTCATCAACGCCAGGATCCGGCGCGGCGCTTGCGGGGCAAGCTGCCTTCCGGTCTGCAGGCCGAGCGCGGTGATGGCGATGAAGGTGCCGCCAAGCAGAAACCCGCCGAGCAGCGGCCCAATGTGTCCGCCGACGGCGACGCTCGCGGTGACGCCGACGACCTCGACGAGGCACCCCCAGGCATAAGCCTGGTAGAGCCCGATCTTTGCCGCGATCTTCTGCCACAACCAAACTGAGGGAATCCCGGCAAGGCCGGTGACCATCCACACCACGGCCTCGAAGACGCGGCCCCCGCCGCCCTGCCGGACGATGGCGACCAGGAACGTCGCCGTCACGATATAGCCGAAGCCGAACAGCCCGTAGGCGACAATGATCTTCACCAGTGACCGGTCCTTTGGCAGCGCCGGTTCGCGGCCATCAGCGCCGTTGGCGGTCGCAGTGCGGCCCAGCAGCAGCATCACGACGGCAATGGCGCAGGCCGAGATCGCGGCGGACCAGAACCAGCCCGCCGTCCAGCCGGCATGTTCGGTGATGAGTATTGCCATGAGCGCTGAGGACGCCGCTATGCCAAGGCCGACGCCGCCGAAATGCAGCGCCTGCAGGTCGTTTCGGCCGACCGCGGCGAGATGGCCGAAAACGATGCTGGACATGAACACCAGGACGAAGGCGCTGGCCACACCGGCAAGAAAGCGGATGACGAGAAAAGCCGCCATCGTGTCGGCAAGGCCCATCAACCCGGTGAGGACTGCGGTGGCGGCAAGACCGGCAAGCATCAGCAGGCGCTCGCGACCGTGCGCCCAGCCGCCGACGGCTGCCAGCGCGCCGATGAGATAGCCGAGATAGTTGGCGGATGCGATCCAGCCGGCATCGGCCGGGGACAGGCCAAGCTCTTCCATCATGCCGGGCAGGATCGGCGTGTAGACGAAACGGCCGATGCCCATGGCGACGGCCAGGGCAATCATGCCGGCGAAGGCGAGACGCAAAGGGGACGGCGAAGCGATGTTCATTGCAGTGCACAATAGGTGCACGAGCGGGTGAAACAATCCGCTTCTTGTTGGGCCAGAACGGGTTGCAAGGACCGGTCGCAGCCGAAACGTTTGCGGGACAGCGCCCCCCCTCTGTCCTGCCCTCTTTGCCAAAACTTGGCATCTCCCCACGAGGGGCGAGATTGGCCGTCATCTCCGCTTTCGCCAATCTCCAGAAGTTGAATAATGAGAGCCGGCGCTGAAGCTGCCGATTTCCCCCCTCGTGGGGGAGATGCCCGGCAGGGCAGAGGGGGGCGCGAAGGATCGTCGACGTTCGTTCTGTACCGTCGCGGCGCTCGAATACGCCTACGGTGCAGGTCGGCTGCGGCTGAAATCCTCCGTGCAGAGGATTCGACTTTTAATTGGACCCGAAAAGGACTGAACGCATCTCGTAGGCCGTGCGCCGGGCCGTCAGCCGGAACGGCAGGTCGCCGAGTTCGCGCTCCGACATGGTGTCGAGCACAGGATGCGACAGCGGATCGGTGGCCCATCGGGTGGCCTCGCTTTCATGCGACCGGCTTTGCCGCGCGCCGGCAGCGGAAAAGACCCCGAGCAGTGATAAAATCTTCATCGTATTTTTCCTCCACAGGTCTGCTTGTTCCTTAAAATTTGCCGCTCTAGCCTGTATTTCAATTGAGATTTCGACCGTGCCGATTTAGAAAAACTGTATGGCCATACTCAACCGCGTCCACCTCAACGGCCTACGCGCCGTGGAAACCGTCGCCCGCCTGGGATCGCTTTCGGCTGCGGCGAGCGAACTCAACGTGTCCGCCAGCGCCGTCAGCCAGCAGGTCAAGCGGACGGAAGCGCAACTTGGCCAGGCGCTGTTCGAACGAACGGCAAGCGGTCTGATGCCGACCGAATTCGGCACCGTCTTCACCGCCCGGCTCGGGGCAGGTTTCCGCGAGCTCGCCCAAGCCGTGGCGCTCGCCGACGAGGCCTCCGAATGCACGCTGGTGGTCTCGGTCGCGCCGGCCTTTGCCTCGAAGTGGCTGCTGCCTCGACTGTCACGTCACTTCGCCCGGCATCCGAATGTGCTTTTGCGCATCGACGCCTCGGTGCGGATTGCCGATCTCGATCGTTCGGACATCGACATCGCCATCCGGCTTGGCGACGGCAAATGGCCGGGCGTGCGCGCGCAACTGCTACTGGCGCAGGAAGTCTTCCCGGTCTGCGCCCCGGCGATCGCCGACAAACTGAAATCGATCGAAGATCTCGCCCTGACCTGCGCGATCACCGACGAAAAAGCGATGATCAGCTGGGAAAGCTGGTTCGAGGCGGCCGGGGTGAAGCCGGTCAGCTTCCTCAAGGGCGCGCGCTTCACCGACCCCATGCTTTGCCTGGAATCGGCGATTGCTGGCCACGGCGTCATGCTCGGCTGGCAATTGCTGACGGCTGACGCTCTCGCCGACGGCCGACTGGTCGCGCCGTTCGGCGTCCGCGCTGAGAGCGGGCTGGGCTACTGGCTGGTCACCTCGGCCAGCAAGAGCGAGAGCCGCAAGCTGCGCGATTTCAAGCTCTGGATCCGCGAGGAGATCGAGGCAACGATGGCGCAGTTCGGCGCGCTCGCCGGCGCGGCCTGAGCGGGCCCGGTCGATCACGGTGGAAAGACCGACGGCACCGGTCTATGTAAGAACCAGACTCCCACATCACGACAGGCAGGATCATGACCACACATTCGCGCGGCGTTTCCGCAACGATCGACCCGGTGAAGCTCGACAGGCTGGCCGAAGTCGCCATCAAGGTCGGGCTGCAATTGCAGCCGGGGCAGGATCTGGTGCTGACATCGTCGATCGCAGCGCTGCCTTTGACGCGACGGATCGTCGAGCATGCCTACAAGGCCGGCGCCGGCCTGGTGACGCCGATCTTCAACGACGACGAGATGACGCTGGCACGCTTTCGCTACGGCGCCGATGCCAGCTTCGACCACGCCGCCGGCTGGCTCTATGAGGGCATGGCCAAGGCCTTCGCCAACAATGCGGCGCGGCTTGCCGTGCGCGGCGAGGATCCGTCGCTGCTGTCGGCGCAGAATCCGGCGAAAGTGGCGCGCGCCAACAAGGCGAACTCGATCGCCTACCAGCCGGCACTGGAAAAGATCACCGGCTTCGACATCAACTGGAACATCGTCGCCTATCCCGACCTGGCCTGGGCCAGGCAGGTATTTCCCGACGATGCCGACGATGTCGCCGTGGCAAAACTCGCCGACGCTATTTTCGCCGCTTCGCGGGTGGACGTGGACGACCCGATCGGCAACTGGACAGCGCACAATGCGGCGCTGCGCAGCCGCACCGAATGGCTGAACGGCCATAATTTCCATGCGCTGCATTTCACCGGACCCGGCACCGACCTGACCGTCGGTCTGGCCGACGGCCATGAGTGGATGGGCGGCGCCTCGACCGCCAGGAACGGCATCACCTGCAATCCGAACATCCCGACCGAGGAGGTTTTCACCACGCCGCATGCAAGGCGCGTCGAAGGCCATGTCTCGAGCACCAAGCCGCTGTCGTACCAGGGCACGCTGATCGACGGCATTGCGGTGCGTTTCCAGGAGGGTCGCATCGTCGAGGCCATGGCCAGCCGCGGCGAGGATGTGCTGAAGAAAGTGCTCGACACCGATGAAGGCTCACGCCGGCTCGGCGAGGTCGCGCTGGTGCCGCATTCCTCGCCGATCGCGGCGAGCGGCCTGCTGTTCTTAAACACGTTGTTCGACGAGAATGCCGCCTGCCATATCGCGCTCGGCCAGTGCTATTCGAAGTGCTTTGTCGACGGCGCCTCGCTCACTCAGGACGAGATCGCGGCGCGCGGCGGCAACAAGAGCTTCATCCACATCGACTGGATGATCGGTTCGGACAAGGTCGACATCGACGGCGTCGGCAAGGACGGCAGCCGCGTGCCGGTGATGCGCAAGGGCGAGTGGGCGTAGGGGCGAGTGGGCGTAAGCAGCCGCCAGAAAGCCGTCATGGCCAGCAAGGCGTCATGGCCAGCAAGACGTCATGGCGGCCAACCCCGGAGTTGGCAATGAAACTCGACATCAGGGTCAAACGCATCTACGAGCCGCCCTCGCCTGGCGATGGGCAGCGGGTGCTTATAGACCGCGTATGGCCGCGCGGCGTCCGCAAGGAAGACGCCGAACTGACGCTATGGCTGAAGACCGTCGCGCCAAGCGACGAATTGCGCAAATGGTTCGGCCACGAGCCGACGCGCTGGATGGAATTCCAGCAGCGATATCGCGGCGAGCTCGACAGGAACAGCGAGGCGGTCGGCCAGTTGCGTGCCCTGCTCGACAACGGCCGAGTGACGCTGCTCTACGGCGCCCAGGACGAGCTGCATAACAACGCAGTGGCTTTGGCTGATTATCTCAGCCTAAAGGGCTGAGGCAGGGCGCGCTGCCGGCCTTCGTCGCGAAAGCGCGTCGCATTTGACCGGCCTCACGCGACGCGCTTTAGGTTGTTGTTTATCATGTCGTTATCGCAAAACCGCTGCACACCCTAGGTTCAAGCCCGAGGGCATGCTTTTGCGCGACATGCATTAATCTCAGGCGACACGCAGCTCCGTGGCCGCATCGAAGAGGTGCACCTTGCCCGGCAGTACCGAAAGGTTAATCGCGGCGCCGGCGTTGCGGCGCTCGTCACGCGGCACCACGGCGACGGCGTCGTATCCCGCCACGCGCAAATGAATCTGGACATCCGCGCCGGTCGTTTCGGACAGCACGACCTCGCCCTTGATCTCCCCCATATCCGAAATGCCGAGATCGTGTGGCCGCACCCCCATGATGACCTTTTGGCCTGGTTTTGCCTTGATCTCAGGTGACAGGCCGATCGACACGCCTTCGGCGACAAAGCGAGGACTGCCGCCCGCGGTTTCGACAGCGCCGGCGATGAAGTTCATCGACGGCGAGCCGATGAAATCAGCGACATATTTCGAGTTCGGGCGCTCGTAGACCTCGTCGGGCGTGCCGATCTGCATGATCCTGCCGGCGTGCATCAGCACGATCTTGTCGGCCATCGTCATCGCCTCGATCTGGTCGTGGGTGACGTAGATCGTGGTCGTGCCGAGACGATTATGGAGCTGGCGGATTTCCACGCGCATATGCGTGCGCAGCTTGGCGTCGAGATTGGAGAGCGGCTCGTCGAAAAGGAAGACGGCGGCATTGCGCACCATGGCGCGGCCCATGGCGACGCGCTGGCGCTGGCCACCCGACAGTTCCTTGGGATAGCGCCCGAGGTAGGGCGTAAGATTCAGGATTTCCGCCGCCCATTCGACCTTTTTCCGGATCTCCGCCTTTGGCACTTTCGCCACTTCGAGACTGAAGCCGATATTGTCGAACACCTTCATTGTCGGATAGAGCGCGTAATTCTGGAACACCATCGCGATGTCGCGATCGCGCGGGTGAACGTCGTTGACCCGCCTGTCGCCGATCAAAAGGTCGCCGTTGGTCACGCGCTCGAGCCCGGCTGTCATGCGCAGGAGCGTGGTCTTGCCGCAGCCCGACGGTCCAAGCAGCACGACGAATTCGCGGTCGGCAATGCCGAAGGAGATGTCCTTCATCACCTCGACATGCCCGAAATTCTTGGCGATGTTCTTATATTCTACGGTGGCCATTCTCAGTCTCCAGACGCCCGGATTCGGGTCGTCAGTATTTCTGCCTGGTCGGCGTGATGACGATTTCCTGCACGAGAGCATTTTGTGGCATCTGGTAGGTGTGCAGCATGAGGTCAGCGACGTGCTCCGGGCCGATGCCGCCGCCGATCCTGAGCTTGTTGGCCTTGTAGTTGGCGAGCGTCTGCGGATCGAGGACGCCGCTCAGAACCTCGGTTTCGATCACCCCGGGCGAAAGCACGACGACGCGGACGTCATAGTCGGAAAGATAGTCGCGCAGCGATTCCGACACGGCGTGAACGAAGAATTTCGTCCCGCAGTAGACCGTATGATCCGGATAGATTTTTCGGCCAGCGATCGAACTCATCATGAACAGCGTTCCATGACGGCGCTCCATCATGCCCGACATCACGGCGTGGACCGAATTCAGCACGCCTTTGGTGTTGATGTCGATCATCTCGTCCCATTCCTCGGGCGGCTGGCGGCCTATGTCGGCAAGTCGCGCGATGCCGGCGTTGGCAAACAGCATGTCGACCGGTCCGTATTCGGCTTCCGCCTCCCTCACGGCGGCTGCGATTGCGGCGCGGTCGCGGACGTCGACCTGTCGGGCCATGCTGTCGGGCAGGTTCAGCGCCTCCATGCGCTCCAGACGACGGGCCATCATCAAAACAGGGTGGCCGGCGCGCGAAAACGCTTTGGCGACCGCCTCGCCGATACCAGAACTGGCTCCTGTCACTGCTACGAGCTGTTTTCCAGCCATGGCTTTTCCTCATGGAAGTTGTCGGTACCCCGGCGAAATTGTCGATACCCCGGGCTGGCGACCTTAGGGCCGCCAGCCCGGGGGAAGACTCAGCCCTTGGCGACGAGATCGTCGACCTGGGTTTTCAGGGCGTCGAGCGACTCCTTGGCCGAGCCCGACTGGCCGGCGAAGTATTTGCCCAGCGCAACCGGGATCGTATCGCTCGAGAGTTCTGCCCATGCCGGCAGGTCGGGCTCGGATCCCATGTAGTTGGCGATGGTGTCGCGCACGACCGGCAAGTGGCGGGTCGTGCCGGCGCCGACACGCGCATTGGCCAGCACGCGCGGATCGTCATAGACGCTGGTGCGCGTTGGCCCCGTACCGCCGCCCAGAACGGTTATCAGCGCCTGGGTATCGGCTGAGGTCGCCCACTGCATGAAAATCCAGGCGGCGTCCGGGCTCTTCGAGTATTTCGATACCGCGAGCGAAGAACCGCCCTGGTGACCAACGCCTGGAATTTCGCCGAATCCGGTCTGCTCGACGGTGCGCAGCGTCGCGGCAGGTTTCGGCGGAACCATCGCTTCCATCAGACCGGAGACCTTGGAGGCCTTGGGATCGTCGAAGAATGGGAAGAATTCGCCCCAGGACAGCATCGAGGCGGCGACGCCCTGGCCGACCGACTGGCCCTCGCCATCCCATGTCCAGCCGTCGACGCCGGGCGGCATCGTCGCCTTGAGCTTGTCCCAGTAGGCCATGGCGGCCAAGCCAGCGTCGTCATTGCCGGTGAACTTGCCGTCGGGGCCGAAAATCGAACCGCCATGGCCCCAAAGCCACGCCGTCCAATCGCATTCGAGGCTGTAATGGCCCGATTTCATCTGGCCGCTGGTGCCGTACATGTTCGGGCCCTTGGCATCGGTGATCGCCGCAGACGCCTTCAGCAAATCGTCCAACGTGGCCGGAGGCGGCAGCTTGAGCTCGTCCCAGACGTCCTTGCGGTACTGCATGATGAAGATCGGGATGTCGTAGGGCACGCCAACCATGCGGTCCTCGTACATGGCGATACCGTCGACGAGCGGCTTCAGGAAGTCGTCGATGTTGTAGTTCGGCATTGCCAGGTCGGCGTTCTTGAGCTGCTCGCGCGGATCGAAGACGTCCTGGCTGAAGCTCGCCGCCCAGCTCTGGTCGATATAGTAGAGGTCGTAAGTGCCGAGGCTCGAGGCCACGTCGAGCGTCAGCTTCTGCAGCACCTGCTCGAGCGGCAGCACTTCGATCTCGACCTTGATGCCGGTAGCCTCCTCGAAATATTGCTTGAGCTGCGTGGCGATGGCATTGGACGGCGGCGTCGATTCGGTGGCGAGACGAAGCGTTGTTCCGGCAAAGGGCTTGCCGACATCCGAGAGCCATTTGGTGATTTCGGCGCTGGGCTTCAATTCCTGTTCCTGAGCCGAAGCCTGGCTGATGCCGTAGAACGGACGTCGTCCAAAACCCATGCCGAGCGCGCCGGCGCCGAGGCCGAGAATGCTTGCTGCGCGAAGAAACGAGCGGCGGTCCATCTGTCCGCGAACGAAGCGGTCGGTGACAGAAGCAAGATGCGCCTTTCTGATGCTGTCTTTCATTGTCTACTCCTCCGGTTTAATTCGCGATTTTCACAAGGCTGCGAATTTGAGCCTCCCATCTATTGTTTCAACGATCCCATCGTGAGACCGCGCACGAGGTGCTTCTGAACCAACAGAATGAAGATGAAAGCGGGAATGATCGATGCGGCGCCAAGCGCGGCCATGTTGCCCCAGGCGGTGCCGATCGAGGTGACGAAGGTCGACGAGACGACAGGCACGGTCTTGAGCGACGTGGTGGTCAGGGTCAGCGCAAAGAGGAATTCGGTCCAGCTGAAGATGAAGCAGAGCACCGCCGTGGCGGCGATGCCGCCCTTGGCCATCGGCAGCACGATCCTGCGAAAAATCATGAAGCGGCTGGCGCCATCGACGATGGCGCTCTCGTCGATCTCGGAGGGAATGTCGTCGAAGAAGCTCTTCATCAGAAGGACGGCGAGCGGCAGGTTCATCAGCGCGTGGATCAGCACCATGCCGGTATAGGTGTCGATGAGACCGAAATTCTTGTAGATGAAGAACATCGGAACCGCGACCGCGACGGGCGGCATCATGCGCGTCGACAACACCCAGCCGACGAAACTGTGCCGGCCGCGGAAGTTCATGCGCGACAGGGCATAGGCGGCAAGCGTGGCGATGGCGACAGCGAGCACGGTCGACAGCGTCGCGATCACGATCGAATCCCAGACGCGGGGCGCCATGTAGAAATTGCCGCCGCCCGGCGTCACGGTGATGCCGCCGCTGCCCAGCGAAATCCCGAACACCTTCTGGAAATTGTCGAAAGTTGGCGTGAAGGCGAACAGTTTCGGCGGCCGGTTGAAGATGTCATTGCCGTGTTTGAACGCCACCGACGTCCAGTAGTAGATCGGAAAGAAGAAGATTGCGACCACAACCCAGGCGGCGATGGTGCGAAGCATGCGGGCCGAGACGGAGCCGTTCATTCTACCACCTCACCTTGGCGATACGGATGAAGAGGTTGGCAATGACGAGGATGATCACCAGGGTGACGAGGCTGAGCGTGGCTCCATAGCCCCATTTCACGAAGCTGAACGTCTGCTGCCATGCATAGAGGGACAGCGAGTAGGTCGACGCTCCCGGCCCGCCGGACGTCATCACGAACACGTAGTCGAAGACGCGGAACAGATCGATGCCGCGGACCAGCACGGCGATGGCGATCACCTTCGACATCATCGGCAGGGTGATGCGCCGGAAAATCTGGAACGACGAGGCGCCGTCGATCATCGCGGCCTCGTAAGGCTCCGGCGGCAGCGCCCTGAGACCGGCAAGGAAGATGAGGACCATGAACGGCGTCCACTGCCAGATTTCCGCGACGAGAACGCCGGCAAGCGCGGTCGACGCGGTGGCGAGGATGGGGTTGTTCGAATTGAGCAGTCCGATCGACTGCAGGAGATAGCTGATCACGCCGAACTGCGGATCCTCCATCAGCAGATACATCATGCCGACAATGGCCGGCGGGATGACGAGCGTCATCGTCAGCACGCCGCGCAGGAACCCGAAACCGAAGCCGTCGCTGTCCAGGAGCAGCGCGATCGCCATGCCGAGCACCAGCTCGAAGACCAGGGCGATGGCGAAATAGGTGAAGGTGATGACGAGCGACTGCCAGAACCGCGTGTCGTTCCACAGCTGCACCCAGTTTTCCGTTCCGACGAATTCGAGCGCCCGCCGGCGCGGGACGAACTCATGGAAGCTCAGCCAGATGTTGTAGATGAGGGGATAGACGGTGAAGACAAGCAGGATCGCCACCAGCGGCAGCAGCCAGGGCAGCGGGTGATCCGAAATGACCAAACGTCTGGCTTGGGCAACCCGCACGCGTTCCTCCCGAACCGCTTCGTTTTGCGATGCACAAATGTTCATATCTTGTGCATTTGTTCAAATGCTATATCGTCGCCCTGTCCGTGGCAAGCACTTGTTGGCCGGCTACAGCGGCATTCGGATGGGTGCGCCACAAGCATTGGAGGACCCTCATGACGTCGATCGGTCTGCTGGCACGGGTTGCCCATCAGTATTTCGTGCTGGGCGAAACGCAGCAGGCCATCGCCGAGCGGCTGCAGATCAACCGCACCAAGATCCACAGGCTGCTGGCCGAGGCGAAAGAGCGCGGCATCGTCTCGATCCGCATCAACGCCGGGACGTCCCAGGCGCTCGAAATGGAAGAACAGCTCAGGCGGAAGTACCGGCTCGACATATGCAGCGTCACACCCAACGATACCGGGTCGGAGCTTGGGCTCTCCGAAGTGATCGGCATCTATGCCGCGCAGACCGTCGAGACGCTGCTCAGGGACGACATGACGGTCGCCATGGCGTGGGGCCGAACCATGCGATGGCTCGCCTCCAACATCGAGCCGGTGGCGCTCAGGAACGTTACCGTCGTGCCGCTTCTCGGCTCGCTGTCGCGCCGGTCGTCGATCGACAAATACGACGCCGCCGCCGTCTTTGCCCAGCGCACCCAGGCCGAATCCTACTATCTCCCCGGTCCCATCATCTGCGACAGCCGCGAAAGCCGTGAGACGATCCTGCAGCAGCCGAGCGCGCGCGAGGTTATCCAGAAGGCGCTGAACGCCGACCTTGCGCTGATGAGCGTCGGCGGCACAACCAGCTCGACGCTGCGGAGCGTGGGCTACATGACGGACGAGGAATTCGACGACGTCCTGAGACTGAGGCCGATCGGGAATTTTCTCGGCTATTTCTTCGACCGCAACGCCGAGCTCATCGACCATCCCGTCAACGAGCGCATTGTCGGGGTCTATCCTCGCGACACGCTGAACATCCCCCAACGCATCCTTGTTTCCGGCGGAAAGAACAAGGTCGGCATGATGGCCAAGCTCCTGGAAAAAGGCTTTTTCACCGGCCTGATCACCGACCAGGAGACGGGCGGCTCGCTGTGACCGGCCGCGACTGCGGCGGCAACCGAAGGTGCTGCGCGATGTTGCCTGGTGCATCGCGCCCGCTTCCATCAGTAAGCAGACTGGCATCGAATCTTCCCTAAGCCGTCCCTGGTTCGGTTCCATCGCCTGCAGAACATCCTTTGCGTCTTTTGTAGTCGGCACATTTCGCGCCGGCCGATCAGACCACCGCCGACCTCCGGTTTGCCAAGATCATCTCGGCAATCTCGACGAAGCCGCGGCCACCCCGCGACCTGGCGACGAAAGCGGGTTCGGCGTCGATCTGTCCCTGGAAGTCGATCACATTCGCGACCCCGAACGAGTTCGGAAAGAACCCGAACATCGGGGCGTCGTTCGGGCTGTCTCCGACGAACGCGTAGGCCTGCCTTTCGGCATCGAGATCGGTTCCCAGCCTCTCGCTTGCGAAGCGGCGCGTCATCGCCAGCTTGTCGTACCGGCCAAACCAGCCGTTCACATGGATCGACGAAATCTTGGCGACAGCGCCTGCCTCCTCGAAAATCTGCTTGATGCGCCTGGCATCGGACATCTTCAGCGGCGGAACATCTTCGCAAAAGTCGATGGCCAGGTCGGCTTCGCGATATTGCTGGTCGGCGGATACCGCCGAACCCGGCACTTCCTCGACAATGCGCTTTTCCAGTTCGGTGAGCCTGCGCCTGTTTTCCCGGCGTTCGTCAGCGCTTGCCGCGAAAACCCGGATCATCTTTCGCGTTGCCTGATCATAAGCGAAATAAAAAGCGCCATTTTCACCGACCACGCCGGTGACCGGCCAGAACCGGGCAATCATGTCGCACCAGCCTGCCGGTCTCCCGGTAATGGGAGCAACGACAAGGCCCGCCTCGTGCAGGCGTTCGAGCGCACGGTAGGCGTCGGCCGGAAGACGACCCTCGGTGGTTAAGGTGTCGTCGATATCGCAGAAGACGCCGCGAATGCGCGATGCAGTTTCAGGCCCGAATTCGGCGAGGTCGCGCATCCGGTCAGGCTTCCCCGCGCGCAAAATCCTCCAGCATTCCTGCATCGGCAGCAATGTCGAGGAACGAGAAGCGATTGCGCATCTCCCGGCAATGAACGACGGCTTCGCGATAGAAATCGGCCGGCGTGCCCAATTCGGCCGCTGAAATCGGCCCGCCGGTGGATTTCAGCAGGCGCTGCATCTCGTCGACAGGCACCATGAATTGCTTGAGTTCCTGCCTGAGTGTCGGCCAGAGCTCCTGCAGCCGCTCGTTGAATGCGGCGGCGGCAGTCTCGTCGAAGGCCTTCTTCCTCAGTTCGTCGAGACATTGTGCGGCGACGGCCGGACCCATGCGGCGGACCATGTCGTCAGGATCGATCTTCGTCGCCTTCACCACCGGCGGCTTGTCGCTTGCAAGCATGGCTTGCTGCAATCGCGCCATGGTGAGCGAAGCGACGCCGACCTGGGTGCCGTGCAGCGTGCCGGGGTGACGCTCACCGGCGAAGCAGTCGATGTAGTGCGATATCTGATGTTCGCCCATGGAGCCGTGATTGGAGACGCCGGTGAAGGAAATGCCGAGGCCGCAGAGCGTCAGCACGCGATAGAGATAGCCATTGGCCTCGATGTCGTGTTCGGCAAGCTTTGCCGCACGCTGGTTGAGCGCCGCCTCATCCTTTTCCTGGATCAGAAACGGAACCTGATGATAGGCGGTGCCAAGCAGACGGTGCGACATCCACCAGTCGATCTGGGCGACCGAGCGGCAAAGGCAGTCACCGAACCCCGCCGCCGACAGATAGGTCGGGGCGGCAGCGGAGACGCCAAGATCGACGAAAAAGCCTGAAGGGGCGTGGGAAGGGAGCGATACCTTCAGGCCGCTTTCAAGTGTGATGGACGCAGTCGTCGATGTGTAGCCGTTCATCGAACCGGCCGTCCCGAACACGCAATAGCGCCGTCCGTTCCTTCCGGTGACGAACTTGCAGAGATCGTTGATCGTGCCGGAGCCGACCGCGACCACGGCGTCCGCTTCGGCGAGTTTGACGGCGAGGCTTTCGACGTTGGCCATGTCGGCATGCGGGTGATCCAGGATCACCACATCGACAGGGCCGAGCGTCTTCAGTTCGCGCGCAACGCGTTCGCCAAGCGCCTCATAGGTGGCGGCATCCGCAACAACTGTGAACCGCTCACCCAGATCGAGCTCCGCAACGAGATCGGCCGCCCGCCCGTCGAGGCTTTCTTCGATGACAATCCGGTCATACGGCACCACGGCCTTTTTACCGGTCTCCGGGTTGGGCCAGTGCCCGTCCAAAATGTCGTCGATCAATGCCGTCCAGGATCCGGCTGCCGGATTCGTCATGACATCCTCATGCTGGCGACCCTGTAATCGAGGCGCAGGAGCGTTGGCGTTGTAAAACAATAGTCACCTGTCACTGTCTTTTGTCAAGCATTTGCCCGCGACGCTTGACTTCGCTCTGCAAACCTGCGGAAAAAGGGACATGAATGCCAATGCCGACATCGAAATGGTCCGACCATCCGGGCTCTCGGCACTGCCGCCCGAATTCGACAGCGCGGTGGCGTGGGCTGCCTGGCTCTACTATGTCGACCAGCTCAACCAGAGCGACGTGGCCAAGGTAATGAACGTCTCTAGGGCGAGCGTGGTGCACTATCTGCAGGAGGCGCGCGAAAGCGGACTTGTCGCGGTGCAGGTCGACCACGACGCTTTTGCCCGCACCTTAACCTCGCGGCGTCTGATGGAAAAATACGGACTTGGCGGCGCGGCGGTTATCCCCGACCTCGATCCCAACGATGCCGACCGCCGCATCGGCGAAGCGGCAGGACGGCTGCTCGCATCCATGGTCGATCCGGGTGACACGATCGGCGTTGCCTGGGGAAAAACGGTGCTCGCTGCCGCCCGCTCGATCCCACGACTGCGGCATGATCGGAACCTCACCGTCGTCCAGCTCTCGGGAAGCTCGATCGGGACCAGCGATTTCTCGCCGGAATTCTGCACCTCGCTAATGGCCAATCGGCTCGGCGCCCGCTGCATCAACCTGCTTGCCCCGGCGATCGTCTCCACCGACGAACTGCACGACGAACTCATGCAGGAGCCGATGCTCGTCAACCAGTTCCGTATGATCCGTGCCGCCGGCAAGGTCATCTTCGGGATCGGCGATATAGGGCCGGAGAGCACCTATGCCCGAGCCGGGATATCGGATGCCGCGGTACTTGCCGGCATGATCGAGCAAGGAGCGCTCGGGGTCATCATCGGGCGGTTCATCGACGCTCAAGGCGCCCCTTTCGCAACTCCGCTCGACGGACGCACCGTCGGCATCACGCTCGACGAACTGAAAGCGGTGCCAGTCCGCATCTGCGCCGCCGGCGGCGCCCGCAAGATGGGGGCGATCAGGGCTGGGCTCGGCGGCGGATATGCGACACATTTTGTCACCGACATGGCCACCGCGAACATTCTCTTGGAATAACCGGCACTTGGACTAACCAGCACTCGGTGGAACTCATCGTCTCGGGAGGACAATCATGGGCAGCAGCGACGGACCCCTTGTCGTCGGCCTCGACAGTTCCACGCAATCCTGCAAGGCGATTGCCTGGAGCCGGGAAGGACGAGCCGTGGCGGAAGGCCGCGCGCCGCTCGATCTGATGAAGCCGAGGCCGGACTATGTCGAGCAGGAGGTCACCGACTGGTGGCGGGCCGCAACTGTGGCGCTGCGACAGCTTGTCGGCGCGGTCGATGCGAAGCGCATCGCCGGTATCGCGATCTCCAACCAGCGCGAGACCGTTGCGCTCATCGACGGTGCCGGCGAGCCGATCGGACCCGCGAGCCTTTGGCTCGACGAACGCGCCGCCGGGCTGGTCGACCGTTTCGCGGCGGAAATCGGCCGTGAGCGGCTGCACGCGATCACCGGCAAGCCGATCGACGTGACGCCGGTCGTCTACCGACTGAAATGGCTGCGCGAGAACGAACCGGAACGGTTGGATCATGCGAATAAAATCCTCGACGTGCACGGCTATCTGACGCTGAAATTGACGGGAACGCCGAGTGCGAGTTGGACGAGCGCCGATCCGTTCGGTTTCTTCGACATCTCGCGCAAGGCATGGTCGCAGCCGCTCCTCGATCATCTCGGCATCAAGCCGTCGCAACTTCCCAATGCGGTGCGGTCCGGCACGCGGGTCGGCAGCGTTCATGCCGCAGCCGCCGCCGCAACGGGCATCGCCGAAGGAACGCCGGTGATTGCCGCCGGCGGCGATGGGCAATGCGCCGGGCTCGGCGTCAATGCCATGCGCGACGGCGTCGTCTATCTCAATCTTGGAACTGCGATCATCGCGGGAATCTGGTCGCGGGAACCGGTGGTCGGCGCCTTCTGGCGTACCATGACCTCGCCAACAGGCGATGGCTATTTCCTCGAGGCAGTGCAGCGGGCGGGTGTCTATTTCGTCAACTGGTTCGTCGACACGTTTGCCGGCGGTCGCTCCGATCCGGCGATCTTCGACCGCCTGGAAAGGGAAGCGGCGGCCGTCCCGATCGGCTCGGACGGACTTCTCGCCGGCACCACCCTGGTCGGTTGCATGGACCCGCATTGGGATCCGAGCGCACGCGCGAGCTTCATCGGCATGCACCCCTCGCACAGGCTCGGTCATTTTTATCGTGCGGGGCTCGAGGCGATGACGCTGCAAACCGCCCGGGCTCTCGAAGAGATGCGTAGCCATGGTCTTTCGCCGGCGCAAATGGTGGCGATCGGCGGCGGTGCCAACAGCAAACTTTGGACAAAGATGATCGCGGACGCCACCGGGATCGCGATCCATAAGGGTCACAATGCTGAAGCCTCCTCGCTCGGCGCAGCGATCAGCGCTGCGGTCGGCGTCGGATGGTTCGAGAGTTTTGCTGAGGCTGCGGACGCGATGACGAGCATCGCCGAGACAATCGAACCGGACCCCAGCTGCCGCGAAGCGTGGGACGCGCTGTCGGCCAGGCAGGCCAAGGTTTTTCCCGCGACCCAATTCGCCTGGCGGAATTGAGATCGGCGCAGGATTGACGTGCAATCGATATTGCCTCGCCGTCCCGCTAGGCCTGGCCTATTTCAACCCACCCACCACCTGCTGATAGACATCAGGCTTAAAGCCGACGAGGATACGATCGCCAAGATCGAGGACCGGCCGCTTGATCATCGTCGGCTTGGCCAGCATCAACGCCTTGGCCTTGTTCTCGTCGAGGCTCAGCCTGTCCGTGTCCGACAGTTCTCGAAACGTCGTGCTCCCCTTGTTGAGCAGGATTTCCCAGCCGACCTTGCCGGCCCAGCCATCGAGCCTAACTGCCTCCAGCCCCTCGACCCTGTAATCGTGGAAACGATAGGCGACATCGTGGCTCTCCAGCCAGACACGCGCCTTCTTGATCGTGTCGCAATTGGTGATGCCGTACATGGTGATCGTCAAAACGGATCCTCGGACCGGTCGATCTGACGGCACTCTAAAACCGCGCCCCTCACTTTTCCAGCGGCCTTGCGGCATCTGTGATTTCGGGCTTGCCAACACTAAGGAATTTTCCTAAGTAATGTCCTAGCCGACTTTGGCCGTGCTGAGTGGCGGAAGCAAGGAAATGATCATGACGAGTCTACAGACCGAAAGCCCCCCACCGATCGACGGCATTTTCCGAGCGCTGGCCGACCCGACTCGGCGGCGCGTTGTCGAGCGGCTGAACAGAAGCCCCGCCTCGGTCAGCGAGCTCGCGCAGCCATTCGACATGGCCCTGCCCTCGTTCGTCGAGCATCTCAGGGTGCTGGAAGGCTGCGGGCTTGTTCATTCCGAAAAAGCCGGCCGTGTCAGGACTTACCAACTCGCACCTGAGCCGCTGAAGCTTGCGGAAAACTGGCTGGCCGAGCAGCGCGCCCTGTGGGAACGCCGCCTTGACCAATTCGATGCCTACGTCATGACACTCAAGGAGAAAGACAAATGAGTTCGACCCCGCTGTTCAAACCCGACCCGAAACTCGACCTCGTCCTCGAACGCATCATCGAAGCGCCGCGTGAGCTTTTGTGGACAGCCTGGACGATGCCCGAGCATGTTCGGCAATGGTTCACACCGAAGCCGTGGATCGTCACCGATTGCGAGATCGATCTCAGGCCCGGCGGCCTGTTCAGGACCCGCATGCAGTCGCCCGACGGCAGGGAGGTCAACGACCGCCACTGCTGCTACCTCGACATCGTCCCAAACGAGCGGCTGGTGTGGACCGATGCATTGCTGCCCGGCTATCGGCCGTCAGGGGACCCATTCATCACAGCGGTCATATCGTTGCAGCCGGAAGGCAAGGCGACACGCTACACCGCGACCGCCATCCACCGCGACGAAGCCACACGCAAGAACCACGAGGAGATGGGCTTTTTCGACGGCTGGGGCACCGTAGCGGACCAGCTGGCGGACTATGTGAAGAGGATTTAGGTGCTCACATGGCAGCCAGGGCGTCGTCCTAGCCGCCATGGAAGCCGCTGGTGTTTCCGGCCTCAATAATAGAAGCGCTCTTCGGTAATTTTGCCGTTCTTGACCGTGTATAGGCCAACCTCATCCATGGTGACACGCTCGCCCGTAGCTTTGGGCGTAATGTCAAACTTGAAGCGCACTGCGAACTGGTCGCCGTTGACATATGGGCCCTCGACCGAGCCGCCATGAACTTCGTGGTTCTCTTGCCACCATTGGCCCTTCTGCCTCACGGCTTCCTTGCCACGGCAGATGGCCATCGGCCCTTCCATTGCTTCGTAGCTGACGATGTCATCGGCATTGTACTTCTCAGCAGCACCTTCGTTCTGACCCTGCTTGAGCAGCTCTGTGAAATCCTTGGCAATTTCCGCATTGGTCATGTGTTCCTCCTGTTCAGACCCCTTCCAAGTAGGGAACTGCTGGCTGACCTGCCATCGTCCGGCCCGCCGATAGCTGACAAGCCATGTCAGGATGGATATCGCGCGGAGTATGTGAAGACGAATTGAGGTTCTTACCTCGCGGCCAGAGCATCGTCCTGGCCACTCAATTGCCAGCTGGCCGGGCATTCATATTCACCTGGTGGCTGCGGACCAATGCAAAGCTCCGCACCGTCCAGGAGATCGGCTCAACGATTCGTTCCCGAACCTTTGGCACGCGCAGTCTGTCGTGAAGCAACGTCACATGCGGCTCTACCGAGCCGTCACGAAGGGCTTCAGCGGGCTGTCGTCGACCACAGCGGAGAGGTTGCGCAAAAGGCTTGCAACGCTGGCGAATGGTCGCCACTGCGAAGCACCAGCGCCCAGCCGCCAAAAGCCGATACGCGATCGAGGCAAACATCGAACGGCCTGGCCTGTATCAGCGAACCGATATGAAAGGCGATGTCGACCAGAGCGTTGGGTTTGCCATCACCAAGGGCGGCGCAGTCCGCCATGGGTGAGCGTGGTCCTGTCCAGCGCCGCAATCGCCGGCGCATCATCGGCTCCGGCCGCCAGCCGTTCAACAATCGACGCCGCTTCAGACAACGCGAACCTCTAGGTCGCCGACGCCATCGATATGACCGCGAAGAACATCACCGCGAACAACCGCCCCGACGCCCGCCGGTGTGCCGGAAAGAATGATGTCTCCCGGCATCAGCGTGAAAAGACCTGAGAGATAGCTGATCATTTCCGGAACTTTCCAAATCATCTGGTTGAGGTCGCCGGTCTGTTTTCGCTGGCCATTGACGTCCAGCCAAATCGCTCCCTGGGTTGGATGGCCGATCGAGCTTGCCGGAACCAGTGGCGTGCATGGCGCCGATGCCTCGAAGGCCTTGCCGACCTCCCATGGACGGCCCATGTCCTTCGCCTTGCCCTGCAGGTCGCGCCGCGTCATGTCGAGACCTACGCCATAACCGAACACGCAGTCCAGAGCCTTTTCGACCGGGATGTCGGTACCGCCGCTTTTCAGCGCCACGACCATTTCGATCTCGTGATGGACATCGTTGGAGGCCGGAGGATACGGAAATTCCCCTGTCGTATCGAGGTTGTCGGGGTTCTTCTGGAAGAAGAACGGCGGCTCCCTGTCGGGATCGTGTCCCATCTCGACGGCATGCGCGGCATAGTTCCGCCCGACGCAATAGACCCGGTGCACCGGAAAAAGCTTGTCGGTTCCCGCCACCGGGATGCTCGGGATTGCGGCCGGTTCGATGGCGTAGCTTGAAGTCGTCCCGTGCATGTTCACTGTCTTGCTCCTGCGTAATATTCGACTTTGGCTTCGGCCCGTTCGATCAGTTCGGCGATCAGCAGGGCGAAGGCAAAAAGGATGATGGTCAAGGCCCAGAATTCGGCCATGCGGAAATTTCGCGAGAAGGTTTCGAACAGCGCGCCGTAGCCGACTATGGCGACGAGCAACTGGCCGATGACGACGCCCTTGACGCCGCGGATGAGGCCGAGGCGAATGCCGGCAAGGATTTCCGGAAGTGCCGCCCAAAGGATGATCTTGCTATAGAGCGCCGGGCGCGAGGCGCCATAGGAACGCGCCATCTCGATCAGCGACGGCGAGATATGGCGGACCCCGGCGCGGGTGTCGAGAACGATGATCCAGATCGCAAACAGGAACACCGCCGCAACGATCGTCTTCTCGCCGAAGCCGAACAGGATCATCAGCACCGGGACGATTGCCGAGAGCGGTGCGCTCGAAAAGATGTTGACCCACATGCCGAGCAGGTCGTCGGCGATCTTGACGCGCCCCATCAGGATGCCCAATGGCACGCCGATAACGATCGACAGGGCCATGCCCGTGGCGAAGGCACGAAGGGTCGTGACCGTCGCGCTCTGCCAGGACGGCGTCTGCACGAGACTGACCGCTGCAACCAGCACGTCGCTAAACGGCGGCAGCAGAAAGACAAGGTCCAGCCGGCCGACGACTTCCCATACGACGCACCAGACCAGTAGGGACGCCATCATTGGCACACGGTAGCCAAACAAGGTCACGGCCGGTCACTCCACATACTGCTTCAGCCCCTGCCAGATCTCCTCGACAGTATCGAGATAGTGCCTGTCGCGATGGATGCGCTCCGGGTCGCCGGAGCGATCGATTTCCGGTTCGATGATCTGCGAAACCCGGCCTGGTCTCGGCGACAGCAACACGATGCGGTCGGAGATGTAGACCGCTTCCTCGATCGAGTGCGTCACGAAGATGAAGGTCTTGTTCTGGTTGGTGCGCAGTCGGATCAGGTCTTCCTGGAACTTCCGCCGGTTCTGCTCGTCGACCGCCGAAAACGGTTCATCGAGCAGCAGGACGTCGGCATCGACCGACAATGCCCGCGCCAGGCCGACACGCTGGCGCATGCCGCCCGAGAGCTGATGCGGATATTTGTCCTCGAAGCCGGCGAGCCCCACCTCGGCGATGTAGCGGCGGGCAATCTCCTCGCGCTCGGCCTTGTTGGTGCCGCGCAATTCAAGTCCGAAGGCCACGTTGCGCATCACGGTCGCCCACGGCATCAGCGCAAAATCCTGGAATACGAAAGCGCGTTCGGGGCCGGGTGCGGTGACGTGCTTGCCGTTGATTGCGACAGTGCCGCCATCGGCCCGTATCAGCCCCGCTATGATCTTCAGCAGTGTCGTCTTTCCGCAACCGCTGGGTCCGAGAAGGCTGGTCAGCTTGCCCCTGGGAAAGTCGAGGTCGATGCCGCGCAGCGCCTCGACATTGCCGTAGGTCTTGGAGATTCCTCTCACTTCCACGATTGAATCGATCGGTGCGGGAACCGGCGACGGTCCATTTCGCAATGCGGTCGCGCCCATCTTAAGCACCTCTGCTCTCGGGCCTGAAAACACGGACTTCCACCCACTGCAGAAAGACGAGCGTCAGGGTGGAAAGCGCAATGATCGAGGCAATTGTTGCGTACATCTCGGCGTAGTCTGCGCGCGAGCGGTGGAAGGTGATGAGGTCGCCGATGCCGGTCGGGGTAATCAGCAGTTCGGCGAGCACCACGCCGACGAACCCGGCAGCGACGCCGAGGCGCAAACCGGCAAAAATCACCGGGCTGGCATCCGGAAGAATGATCTTGGCGACGGTCTGCCAACGTGTGCCGAGGAACGATCGGCACATGACCAGCAGCGACTCGTTGACGTTGCGCACGGCCTTGTAGGTGTTGAGCACGATGACCGGCAGCGCCAGGATCATGACGGCGAGCGTCTTGGCAGTCATGCCTATCCCGTAGACGAAGGTGACCATCGGAATGAAGGCGGCGACCGGTGCTGCCTGAAGCACGATGAAAACGGGGATCACCAGCCATTCGCCGGTGCGCCACAGACCACAGATCGTGCCGAGGCCGACACCCAGGAACGCCGACAGGACAACGCCAAGCACCAGCGGCTGCAGCGTCGAAAGGTAGGCGGTTGCCAGGCTGCCGTCGGCGAGCAGTCCGACAAACGCGACGATCGTGTCGGAAAAAGTCGGAAAGGCGAAGCTGACGGGAATGCGACCGGCCACCTCCCAGATTCCCGCAAACAGGGCGATCGACACAAGCCTGAGCAGGATCGGCTGGTCCCACGGTGCGCCCGTTGCGCTTCGAGTCGATGGGGAAGCGAGGCCGCCAGCCTCGCCGTCGGTTCTGATGCTTACGGCCATCCGGCAGGCCGCCTATTTCTTGCCGAGCTTGGCGACGGCGCGGTCGATTGCGGAGACATCCCAGAAGTCCTCGACCCTGAGGCTCGCTGGATCGCCTTCGATCTGGCCGGCAAGGCTGAAGAAGGCAAAGTCGTCTTTGGCCGCATCGGCTCCGCCGCCATTCAGGGCAAGGCTGCCGGCTTCCGCGGTTTCCTTGTAGTATTCGGTGATTTCGCTGTCGGCTTCAGCGCCGAGATCCGGCAGCAGTTTATATTTGTTGCGGAGCTCGACCGCCACCGCCGGGTTCGCGGTGATCTCGCGCGCGGTCTTCATCAATTCCTCGACCAGGATGTCGACGTCGGCGGCGCTGTTCTTCAGATAATCCGCGGTCGCGAAAAGCGCTTCGTCCGAGGCGCCGAGATCCTCGACCGGCAGAACGATGAACTTGCCGGGGGCTTCGGCCTCAAGCGCGCGCCTGTTGGCGGCATCGACGATCGACGCCTTGATGGTCCCCTGCAGCAGCGCATTTCGGCGAACCTCGGAACCCGGAACATAGCTGATGTTGCCGAGCTTGATGCCGTGGTTTTTCGCCATCAGCAGCATGACCGCCTCGGTGCCGGAGCCGCGCGCTTGCACGGCGACTTCCTGCCCGTCGAGATCCTTCCATTCCTTGTAGAATTCGCTGTTGACGACGGGAAAGAAGCGCAGCGTCGATATCTGCGCAAAAATCCGGATCGGCACGCCCACCTTCTGGATCAAAGTATAGGGCGCGCCGATGCCGACATCGGCCTGGCCGCCGACAATGGCCTGGGCAGCCAGGTCCTCGTCATTGAGAACGATGAGTTCGACATTCACGCCGCGCTCCTTGGCGCGCTCTATCGCGGCGAGCGTCTGGATGGATTCGATGCCGGGAAGGTCGCCGAATGCGATGCGCATGTCGCCCGCATTTGCGGCCGACAAGGGCGCTGCACATGCCAGAACCGCGGCGAAAGCGGTGGCAAGGATGGTACGTCTGGACACGCCGGCCATTGTCATTCCTCCCGTTTTTTGTAACCATTGTCTTAATTGGTTAAGGCTATGGGACGGATTGGTCAAGGAGAAACTGTACCGTGTCGAACGGGTGTGCCCAGAAACTCGGCAGTTGACGGTTTCCGCTAATCGTTTTAACACCGACCAAGGGAAATCATACGCGGATTGGTTAAATTGATGGACGATCCCGGCAATGGCGGCCACGCCGCCCTGGTTCAGCTTCAGGCCTATCTTGCCCAGATGGATCATGCCGGTGAGACGCGGCTGCCTGCCGAGCGGGAACTGTCGGAGAGCCTCGGCGTGTCGCGCGGCGATCTGCGCAAGGCGTTGGCGGTGCTCGAGAAGGACGGCCGCATCTGGCGTCACGTCGGCAGGGGCACCTTCGTCGGCAGTGGACCGGTCGAGGAGACGATCGGCATTTCGGAAATCGCCGGGCGCACCAATCCGGCCGACGTGATGCGCGCGCGCCTCATCCTTGAGCCCGAGATTGCGCGCGAAGCGGCGCTGCACGCAACGCTTTCCGATATTGCCGCGATGCGGCAATCACTGGTGCAGACGCGGGAAGCCGTCACATGGCGGCAATATGAGAATGTCGACAATCTGCTCCACCGGCAGATTGCGCAGGCGAGCCGCAACAATGTGCTGCTCGGCCTGTTCGACGTGCTGAACGCCGTGCGCCGCACCGTGGTCTGGGGACGTCTTCGGTCAGAAGGCGCCCGCCCTCCGGCAGACCATCACAGCTTCGCCGACCATGAACGGATCGTCGAGGCGATCGCCGAGCGTGACCTCGGCGGCGCGGCGGCAGCGATGCGCCTGCATCTCCAACAGGTCGAGCGGCGCCTGATCCCTGTCCGCGAAGCCGCCGAATAGCTCGGATTGACCCGCTACAGCGCCGCGCGTCCTTCTTGGACGCGCGGCGCTTTTCGGGTTAAGCCCTACGCGCCGTAGCCGATGATGCCCTTGATCTCGAGGAAATCGTGGATCGCCCAGTCGGCGTATTCGCGGCCGTTGCCCGATTGCTTGTAACCGCCGAACGGCGCGAACGTGTCCCATTCCGGATAGTTGATCGAGATCTGTCCGGCGCGCAGGCGGCCGGCGATCTTTCGCGCGTGGTCGATATCCCCTGATTGCACGTAGGCGGCGAGGCCATAGACGGTGTCGTTGGCGATCTTCACCGCGTCATCGTCGTCATCATAGGAGATGACCGAAAGCACCGGCCCAAAAATCTCCTCCTTCTCGATGGTCATGCCCGGAGTGACGTGGCCGAAGACGGTCGGCCGCACGTAATAACCGCGATTAAGATGCTCCGGCCGGCCAGGACCGCCGGTGACCAGCGTTGCACCCTCGGCGATGCCGGCCTCGATCAGCCGCTGGATCTTGTCGAACTGGATATTGCTGACCACCGGCCCGAGCTTGGTGTCTTCCGAGCGCGGATCGCCGACCTTGTGCGCCTCGGCCGCCTTCTTGGCGATCACCAGCGCCTCATCATGGCGGGCGGCCGGCACCAGCATGCGCGTCGGCGCATCGCAGGACTGGCCGCTATTGCCGAAACAGGCGTTGACGCCCTTGCGCACGGCCTTCTCGAAGTCGGCATCGGGAAGCACGATGTTGGCCGATTTGCCGCCGAGTTCCTGCGCCACGCGCTTGACCGTCTCGGCCGCCGTCCTGGCGACGATGATGCCGGCCCGGGTCGAGCCGGTGAAGGAAACCATGTCGACGTCCGGGTGGCCGGCCATGACCTGTCCGACATCCGGACCGGTGCCGTTGACCATGTTGTAGACCCCCTTCGGCGTGCCGGCCGCTTCCATCACTTCCGAAAAGACGATGCCGCTGATCGGCGCGATCTCGGAAGGCTTCAGCACGACGGTGCAGCCGGCGGCGATCGCCGGCGCCACCTTGCAGACAATCTGGTTGAGCGGCCAGTTCCACGGCGTGATCAACGCGCAGACGCCGATCGGCTCCTTGACCACCATGGTGGTGCCGCGCTTCTCGCTGAATTCGTAATCCTCCAGCGCCCGAATAGTGGCTTCCATATGCGCCCTGCCTGCCC
Source organism: Mesorhizobium escarrei (assembly GCF_935825525.1). GTDB lineage: Bacteria > Pseudomonadota > Alphaproteobacteria > Rhizobiales > Rhizobiaceae > Mesorhizobium > Mesorhizobium escarrei. The sequence goes on along the minus strand of NZ_CAKXZT010000124.1, from coordinate 152,704 downwards.
AGGCCTGCGCCTCGCGCGCCCAGGTGATCGGCGCGCCCATCTCCTGGCTGACAGCCTGGGCGATATCCTCGTAGCGCTCGTTGTAGACTTCGAGGATGCGCTGCAGCAGCTGCAGGCGCTCGGCCTTGCTGGTTTGCGAAAAGGCCGGGAAGGCTGCCTTCGCCGCTGCCACGGCGCGATCCACATCGGCCTTCGAGCCGGCGGAGATTTTCGTATACGCCTCTTCGGTCGACGGATCGATCACATCCAGCGTCGCCGGCAGCACGGGCGCGACCCAGTTGCCGTCGATGAAGAAGTTCAGGTGATTGCTCATGGCTGGTGCTCCGGTTTTCTAGAACGGACGGGATCAGATTAGATGGGCAGCATAGGGCAGTTAGCGCCGCGGCGCAGGCTGATATGCGCCACATCGCCGACGCTGAATTGAAAACCTTCCGCCCGCCGTGGCGCATCGATCACCACTGGTATCCCCTGCCCCAATTCGGCGTGCAGGCGCAAGGTGCGGCCGTGAAAGACGATGCTGCTCACCCGCACCGGCGCGGTGCCGGTCGCTGCTTCGGTCGTCGCTAAAAGATCCTCCGGACGCACACCGATGGTTCGCATCGCGCCTTCTCCGGGCGCTTCGCCGGTTTCCGACGAGGCTTCGAGTGGCAGGGCGCCGGCGCTGAAAAGCAATCGATCGCCGTCACGGCCGACAAAGCGCGACTGCAGCAGGTTCATCGTGCCGATGAAACTGGCGACGAATTTTGTGGCGGGCCGGTCGTAGAGCGTGGCCGGCGGTGCGACCTGCTCGATGCGGCCCTTGTTCATGACGACGATGCGGTCGGAGATCGACAGCGCCTCGGTCTGGTCGTGGGTGACCATGACGAAAGTGGTGCCGAGCCGCGACTGCAGCCGCTTCAATTCGACCTGCATCTGTTCGCGCAGATGCGCGTCGAGCGCCGACAGCGGCTCGTCGAGCAACAGCACGCGCGGTTCGCAGACAATCGCACGGGCAAGCGCGACGCGCTGGCGCTGGCCGCCCGACAATTCGGACACGCGGGCGCCGAGCTTGTCGGCAAGGCCGACCATGTCGAGCGCCTCGCCGACGCGCTTTGCCTGCTTTGCCCCGGAAAGCTTGCGCAGCGACAGGCCGAACCCGACGTTTTCGGCGACGTTCATGTGCGGAAACAGCGCATAGTCCTGGAACACGGTGTTGACCGGCCGGTCGAAGGGCCGCAACGAAGTGATGTCACGGCCTTCGAGCAGCACCCGCCCGCTCGACGGGCTTTCGAAACCGGCGATCACCCGCAGGCTAGTGGTCTTGCCGCAACCCGAGGGCCCGAGCAAGGTCAGGAACTCACCGCGGGCGATGTCGAGATCGACGGCGTCCAGCCCAACGATGCCGCCGGGAAACACCTTCGACACCGCATCCAGCCGGACGAGAGGATCAGGCGCCATCGCGAACCTCGGACGGCTTGGTCGTGTTGACCCAGAGGATCTGGCAGCGCTCGGCGCCCGGATTGCGGAAGGCATGCAGCAAGGTGCTTTTGAAGGCGAAGCTGTCGCCGGTCTTCAGCGCGTAGGTGGTTGAATCGATCACGAGTTCGACTTCGCCCGATAGGACAAAACCGAATTCGTGGCCGGGATGGGCGTAGGCTTCGACGGTGCCGCCGCCGGCTTCCACCGTCACCAGCATGCCGGTGAGCGTAGCGGCTGGCGGCGACAGCAGCGCCTTGGCGATGCCTTCCGACTTCACCGGGATCTGCCGCCGGCTGTCGGCGCGCACGCAATAGAGGTCGTTGCCGGCTTCGTTGCCGTCGGCGATCAGCGCCGAAGGCTCGATATCGAGCGCGGCGGCGAGCGGCCAGATCACCTTGACGCGAAGCGAGGACAGGCCGCGCTCGATCTGGCTGAGCGCCCCGATCGAAACGCCGGCCTTGGCGGCAAGCTCGGCCAGCGAAAGATTGCGTTCCAGCCTGAGCGCCCGCACGCGCCGGCCGACCCGCACGTCAGCGTCGTCCTTCGGCTTTTCAGCCGTTTCGTTCAGTATGTCCATGCATACATCCTCGTTTGCCAACGCTTTCCCTTCTCCCCTTGTGGGAGAAGGTGGCCGAGCGAAGCTCGGTCGGATGAGGGGTGTTCCAGCTTGGCAAACCCCGCATTCCGTCGAGCACCCCTCAACCGTCTCGACGCTACGCGCCGATCCACCTTCTCCCACAAGGGGAGAAGGAAGAGCGAACTCAGCCGCCTGCCTTGACCTTCTCGAACATCTTGGCGAGTTCGTCATTCTGTTTCATCGGCCCGGTGAAGACGGTGGTCTTCAGCATCACTTCCGGATCGGACGGCAGCTGCAGCTTCTCCAGTTCCTCCTTCGGCACCGCTGCGAAGGCCGAGCTGTTCGAACTGCCGTAACCATAGGCCTGGATCAGGTATTTTCCCGAATCCGTCTCCAGCCGACTGTTGATGAAGTCATAGGCGAGGTCGACATTCTTGGCGTCCTTGAGCATGACGAAGCCGCACGCCCAGGTCAGCATGCCTTCCCTAGGCTTCATGAACTCGACAGGCACGCCCTGCTTTTTCAGCGAGGTGGCCGACGCATTCCAGGTCATGGCGGCGACAAGCTGGCCGCTGGCCAGCGCCTGTTCGACCGAGGTCATGTCGGTGGTGTAGTTCGAGAGCAGCGGGCGCTGCTCGCGGAGTTTTTCAGCCACTTTTTCCATCTGCTCCGGCGTCATGTCGAACGGATTGACGCCGGCGAGAAGCGCCGCCACCACCGGCGTGTCGTGGACGGCGTCTATCGTTGCCATGCGCCCGGCATATTGCTTGTCCCACAAAAGGTTCCAGCTCGGTTCCGGGTTCTTCACCAGATCGGTGCGGTAAAGGATCGAGGTATTGCCCCAGTCCCACGGCACCATCCAGACCTTGCCGTCGCCGGCTTGCAGGTCGGGCAGGTTCTTGAAGACCGGGAAGATCGAATCCCAGTTCTTGATGCGCTTGGTGTCGATAGGCTGCAGCAGGCCTTCCTTGTTCCAGCGCGCCACCTTGTCGTAGCAGGGATGTGCGACGTCAGGGCGGAAGCCGGCCTTGACCTTGGTGAAGGCGTCATCGTCGTCGCCGAACATCGAGGCCTCGACGCCATCGGGGTGTGCGGCGAGGAAGCTCTTGTTGAACTCGGGCAGTTCGTAGCCCGACCAGGTGAAATATTGCAGCTTGTCGGCCGCAAGCGCGACGGTCGACGAAAGCGCCAGCGCGAAGGCTGCCAATCCGGCTTGGACTGTCTTGCGATTTATCGATTTCAGGTCGAATGCCATTGCAGTTCTCCTCTTTCGGTTTCTTCTGGTTTGGACAGGTCGGCGGGCACCGGCCGCTGGGCGGCGGCAAGCCCGCGATGGCGCAGGATTTCGGCAGATGCCGCGATGACGAAGGACACGGCCAGGATGGTCGTGCCCAGCGCCATGACGGTCGGCAGCGATTTCGGGAATCGCAGTTGGCTCCAGATGTAGAGCGGCAAGGTCGGCTCGGTGCCGGCGAGAAAGAAGGCGACGATGAATTCGTCGAAAGAGGTCAGGAATGCCAGCATGAAGGCTGACACAATGGCGGGCAGGCTAAGCGGCAGCATGACCCGCCTGAACGTCGTCCAGTCGGAAGCACCGAGATCGAGCGCAGCCTCGCGTATGGTCTTGGGGATAGCGGCGAAGCGGCTTTTCATGATCACCACCGTCGTCGGCAGCGCCACCAATATGTGGCCGAGCACGATGGCAGTGCGTGACGGCCCGAAGCCAATGAGGTTGACCAGGATCAGCAGCGAGATGCCGACGATGACGCCGGGGATCAGGATCGGCAGCCGTGCGATGGCGCTGATCGTGGCGGCGAACGGCGAGCGGCCATAGAGATCCATGTAGGACACGGTGATGCCGCAGAGCGTCGCGCCGGTGGCGGCAGTTGCACCGATAACGAGGCTGTTCGCAAGCGCGCCGGACAGCGCCGAATTGCCAAACAGCGTCGCGTACCATTCGAACGTGAAGCCTTGCAGCGGAAACGCCGCCTGGATCGAATTGTTGAAGGAAAACAGCGGGATCAGCAGTATCGGCAAGTACAGGAACACCAGATAGGCAACGACATAGGCGCCGAGCCAACCGCCGCCCTGCTTTGCATCGATATGCGCCGGGTTCATGAGCGGCTGCCAAATCTGCGGTCGGCGGAACGCACCACCAGCACCACGGCAAGGATGACCAACATGACGGCAACGGCGAGTGCTGCGCCGAACGGCCAGTCATTGGCCTTGCCGAATTGGGCCTGGATCAGCGAGCCGATCATGGTGCTGGCAGGGCCGCCGACCAGCGCGGGGGTGACATAGTCGCCGACCGTCGGCACGAAGACGACGAGAGCCGCCGCCAGCACGCCCGGCATCGAGTTCGGCAGCACGACGCGGCGGAAGCTGGTGAACGGTCTGGCGCCGAGATCGGAAGCGGCTTCGAGCAGTGATTTCGGGATCGTATCCAGCGCCACGTAGATGGGCAGGATGGCGAATGGCGCATAGGCGTGAGCCAGCGTGACGACGACGGCGGCCGGCGTGTTGAGAAACGCCAATGTCGGCTCGGACCAGATGCCGCTTTCGATGAGCGCCGAGTTCAGCACGCCATTATAAGCAAGCACGATCTTCCAGGCGAAGACGCGCAGGAGATAGCTGGTCCAGAACGGCAGCGTCACCAGGAACAGGAGCAGCCCGCGCCGCCGGCCGGCGTGGAAGGCAAGATAGTAGGCAACCGGATAGGCGGTGACGACCGTTGCCAGCGTCACCAAGCCGGCAATGGCCAGCGAGCGCAGCGTTACCGTCCAGTACAGTGGATCGGACGCCACCGTGATGAAATTCGCAAAAGTGAAGCCGGCGCCCAGCAGCGAACCGTCATTGCCGCGAAGGGCGAGGAAAACCACGAGGCCGAGGGCAAACAGGATCAGGAAGAAGGTGACCAGCGCGCCCGGCAGCAGCATGGCCAAACGGAAACCCGTCGAGGAACGGGACTCCGGCAGCGGCTGCGTTGCACCGATGGTCGACATCGGGGTTGCCTATCGAAATTTGAAATCACTCAAGAATTTTTCAGAATCATGAAACTGTCAAGCTGATTCCTGCATCGGCATTAAATCAACGCGCGTATGCATCCAGCATAGGAAGCCAGGCGCTGGTTCGGCGACGCCGACCTGCCGACCGCGTGGAACGGGATCGCCCGGGATCGGAGAGACCGGGAACGGGCCTAGTGACGATTTCACGATTTTGAAAGACCGTTTCGGCTTCGCACCTGGGACACACCAAGGTCAATCACCGCCCAGCGACGCGGAGACCGCCCGGACAGATTGACAAAACTTGCCTTGAGGGCGGGATAGACCTTTGGCGGGAATTTGTTGAAAGTGCCGCCGCCGAACCGAAAGAAGTCTTTCAAATCATTTATCGGCTGCGCCGGGAAACGCCGCAGCCGACCAGGACAACAGGAATTCGCAAGCCATGACCAACGCAACACTCCTGCCCGACGAGGGCCTCTTCATCGGTCGCGCCCGCATAGGCGATGCGTCCCATCCGCTGGTGGTCACGGTGCACGACGGCACGGTGTTCGACATCACGTCGAGCATGGCACCAACCGTGCGCGACGTCTGCGAGATGCCGGACCCAGCAGGGTACGTCCACGCGGCCGGGGGCGAACCGATCGGATCGCTCGATGTGATCGCCGCCAACAGTTTCCAGGCCGCGCGCGATCCGCAAAAACCATACCTGCTCTCTCCGGTCGACCTGCAGGCGGTCAAGGCGTCGGGTGTCACCTTCGTCGTCAGCCTGCTCGAACGGGTCATCGAGGAGCAGGCGCGTGGCTCGGCCGAGAAGGCGGACGCCATTCGCGCCGACATTGCCGGGCTGATCGGCCACGATCTGTCGAAGCTCAAGCCCGGCTCGCCGGAAGCGATGGAGATCAAGGCCAAGCTCATCCAGCGCGGCGCCTGGTCGCAATATCTGGAAGTGGGCATCGGCCCCGATGCCGAGATCTTCACCAAATGCCAGCCGATGGCATCGGTCGGCTTCGGCGCCGATGTCGGCCTGCATCCGGTCTCCACCTGGAACAATCCGGAGCCGGAGATCGCCATGATCGCCGCCAGCAGCGGCAAGATCGTCGGCGCGACGCTCGGCAACGACGTCAATCTGCGCGACGTCGAAGGGCGCTCGGCGCTGCTGCTCGGCAAGGCCAAGGACAACAATGCCTCGGCCGCGCTCGGCCCGTTCATCCGGCTGTTCGACGCTACATTTTCCATCGATGACGTAAAGCGGGCCATCGTGCGGCTGAAGGTCGAGGGCGAGGACGGTTTCTCGCTGGAGGGCGCCAGCTCGATGGCCGAGATAAGCCGCTCACCCGAAGAGCTGGTAGCCGCCGCCATGGGGCCGCATCACCAGTACCCGGACGGGCTGGCGCTCTATCTCGGCACCATGTTCGTGCCGTCGAAGGATCGCGGCGAAAAGGGCAAGGGCTTCACGCACAAGGTCGGCGACATCGTCACCATCTCATCGGAGAAATTCGGCGCCCTGATCAACCGGGTGCGGCTGTCACCCGACTGTCCGCACTGGACCTACGGCGCCAGCCATCTGATGCGCGACCTCGCCAGGGCCGACCTTATCTAGGTTTCCCGCCCCGACTGCGACTGAGAGATGTCTCGGCCGAATTGAGGATCCGCCTGCCTAGAAAATATCAGGCAAACTGATGCAATCTGATGGGACTGCTGATGGCGCCTTGTCGCGCGCCAACTACCACTGGCAAATGGAGGCTTGGCATATGTCGAAAAAGCGGATGCTCTGATGCATCCAGATCGGCGCTGGCAAGAAATACGATCAGGGTTTGCCGTGATCGTCGTCGGAGGTGGAGGAAGTTTTCAAAATGGGAGGAAATCAAATGCTGACAAGGCTACGACTATTTGTATTCGGCTTGATCGTGGCGCTGGCGATCCCGGCGGCGGCACAGGCCAAGACCTTCTACTGGATTTCGCATGGCGGCCCGGCCGACCCGGTCTGGACCTACTTCCTCGCCGGCGCCAAGCAGTGGGCGACGGACACCGGCAACACCGTCAACACCTCGTTCCACAATGGCGACGTGTCGTCCCAGCAGGAGGCTGTTCGCGCGGCCATCGCTGCAAAGGCCGACGGCATCACCACCACCAGCCCCGACCCGGGTAGCCTTATCGAACTCGCCAAGGAAGCACGGGCGGCAAACATCCCGATCATCAATTTCAACACGCCCGATCCGAAGGCGGACTTCAACGCCTATGTTGGCGGCGACAACGTCACCTTCGGCAAGAACTGGGCGCAGTATCTGGTCGACAAGGGCCTGGTGAAGAAGGGCGATTTCGTCTGGATGCCGGTCGAAATCCCGGGCGCCACCTATGGCGTCCAGGAAGAAGAAGGTATCAAGAGCGTCTTCGAGCCACTCGGTATCACTTATGAAATCACCGAAGCCACGCTCGATCAGGCCGAAGCGATCAACCGCATGGTCGACTACCTCACCGCCAACAGGGCCAAGGTCAAGGCGATCATCGGTCTCGGCGACCTGGTGACCGGCTCGATCAAGCGGGTGTTCGACCAAGCCGGCATCAAGCCGGGTGAAATCCCGGTCGTCGGCTGGGGCAACTCGCTCGACACCACCCAGGAGGTGCTGACCGGCTACGTCAATGCCGCACAATGGCAGGATCCGCAGGCGACCAGCTATGTGGCGCTTTCGATCGCCAACATGGCCGCCAGCGGCATTCCGCCCGGCTTCGACGTGATCACCGGCGCACTCTACGAAAAGGACACCGCACAGGTCTACGACGACATCCTGTCCGGAAAATAAAACCGCGATCGGGATGGTCGCGGCGGCGCTTGCCGCAGCGATCATCCCCATCATTACGCCGGGCCTCGAACCGCCTTGTGCGGTGCCGGGTTTGGCCAGTTCCAACCATGTCGCGGGTCCAACGTGGAAAACAGTTCCATCATCCAACGCTCGATCGCCAGGCCGGAATTCGGGCCCTTCGTGCTGCTTGTCGTCGAGCTAGCGGTGTTCTGGGGGTTCAACCACGACTTCCTGTCGCCGCAGAACATCAGCAACATACTGGCCTTCACGGTCGAGCTCGGCCTGATCGCGCTGGCGATGACGCTGTTGATGACTTCGGGCGAATTCGACCTCTCGGTCGGATCGCTGTTCGGTTTCTCGCCCGTCTTGATGTGGACGCTCTTCAACAGCGGCCTCACCTCGCTGGAAGCCGGCTTCGTCGTGGCCTTGCTGGTTGCCGCCTTCATCGGGCTGGTCAATGGCTGGTTCGTGACGCAACTCAAGATCCCGTCCTTCCTGGTGACGCTCGGCATGCTGCTGGTCGTGCGCGGCACCGCTCTGTTCGTCACCAGCGGATTTCCGCAACGCACCTGGAGCGCCGAAGGCAGCTGGCTCGCTGAGGCGCTGGTAGGCGATTTCTTCATCGGGCCGTTCCGTATCTACATGTCGCTGTTCTGGTTCATCGCAGCCGCGATCGCACTCGGTTACGTGCTGACACAGAGCCGGACCGGCAACTGGATCCAGGCCGCCGGCGGCAACCCCAACGCAGCAAGGGCGCGCGGCGTCAATGTCAGCGGCGTCAAGATCGGCCTGTTCATCCTGTCGTCGATCATGGCTTCGCTTGCCGGCGTCATCAGCTCGCTGCGCACCTCGGCGGCCAACCCGAACAGCGGCACCGGCTACGAACTCGAAGTCATCGCCATGGTGGTGATCGGCGGCACGGCGCTGACCGGCGGACGCGGCACCATCATCGGAACCGTGCTCGGCATCCTGATCCTGCGCGTGATGCGCAACGGCATCGTGCTGATCGGCGTGCCGGGGCTTGCCTACAACATCTTCATCGGCGCGATCATCCTCGGCATGATGGCGCTCCACTCATGGCTGGAACGCCGGCATCAGGCGGGGACTTGAACCATGACTGAGCCGCTTGTCCGCATGGAAAACATCCGCAAGCACTACGGGCGCGTGCAGGCGCTGGTAGACGCGAATTTCCATGTCAACGAAAGGGAGATCGTCGGTCTGCTCGGCGACAATGGCGCCGGCAAGTCGACGCTGATCAAGGTCTTGTCGGGTGCGGTTCCGCTGACCAGCGGCGACATCTTCATCCGCGGCAAGAAGGTGGATTTCCGCAGCACCAGCGACGCCATCGCCCACGGCATCGAGACGATCTACCAGGACTCGGCACTGGTCACGCAATTGTCGATCGCGCGCAACCTGTTCCTCGGGCGCGAGCCGATCAAGCCGCCGCGTTTCCTCAACCGTATGGACCAGGAGGCAATGAACGTGGCCGCCCGCGATCTGCTCAAGCAGGTCGGCATCTCGAAGAACATCCCGCCGACCACACCGATCGGCTCGCTCTCCGGCGGCGAGCGGCAGGCGGTGGCGATCGCGCGCGCCATGCATTTCGACAGCGACCTCATCATCCTCGACGAGCCAACCAACAATCTCGGCGTCGCCGAGACGCAAGGTGTGCTGAGCTTCGTGCGCAGCGCCCGCGATTCGGGCCATTCCTGCATCTTCATCGCCCACAACATCCATCACGTCTTCCAGGTGGTCGACCGCATCGTCGTCATGCGCCGCGGCAAGGTGGTCGCCGACGATATCGACCCGAAGAACACCAGCGTCACCGAGGTCGAACGGATTATTACCGGCATGTCCGACGAGGAGATCCGTGACGCCATCGTCCAGGGGAAACAATCGCAGGGCTGAGCGGGCCACGCGGAAACCGGTTGGCCGTATGTCTGGCACAGGATCGCATCGGCTCCTATGACTGCGACAATGAAAGCCACCGTTGCGGACATCGCCAGGAGCTGCGGGCTGTCGACCGCAACGGTCGACCGGGTGCTGAACAACCGGCCAGGCGCCAGCGCGGCCAACCGGCAGCGCGTGATGGAGGCGGCCAAGCAGCTCGGCTATTTGCCGGTCGTGGATCAGGTCGTGCTGCCCTCGCGGCCGGCGCATCTCGAGTTCTTCCTGCCGATTGGCTCGAACGCCTTCATGACGGATCTGGCAAATCACATCGAGGACTATGCGGCACGCCTGCCGCTTGTCGCCTCCTGTCGGATCCACAAGCTCGCCGGCATCTCGCCGAGCGCGTTGCAGGCGGCCGTCGAAAACCTCTCGCTCAAGGCAAACGGCGTCGGCGTCATCGCGATCGATCACCCGAGAACGCGCAACATCCTGCGCGAGATCGTCGAGGCCGGCATCCGCCTGGTCACGCTGGTGTCGGACGTTCCGGGCGCACCGCGATCGGCCTATGTCGGTATCGACAACCGTGTCGCGGGGCGCACCGCAGCCCTTTTGATGGGGCGTTTCCTGGGCGGGCGTCCGGGCCATCTGGCAATGATCGTCGGCTCACGCTCTTATCGCGGGCATGAGGAACGCGAAATGGGCTTTCGCTCGGTGCTCAGCGAGGAGTTCCGCAACTTGACCGTGACCAGCGCCGTCGAGATCAACGACGAGCCTGATATCAGCTACACGGCGACGATGAAGGCGCTACACAACGAGCCCGAGCTGCTCGGCATCTATTGCGTCGGCGCCGGACGCTCGGGCGTGGCGAAAGCGCTGCTGGAAGCCAAGCCGCAAAGGAAGCCGGTGTTCATCTGCCACGACCTGACGAGGGCGACACGCGGCTATCTCGTCGACGATCTGCTCGATGTCGTGATCGACCAGAATGCGCGGCTGATCGCCGAGCAATCGGTCATTCGCCTGCTCGGCTCGATCGCTTCCTCGGCGCCCTATCTGACGCGGAAATTCATCGAACCGCGCCTGATCTTCAAGGAAAACGTCCCGGTGCAGTGACGCGCAACGGCGGTCATTCAGTCCCGATGGTTAAAATTCGGTTGATAACGCGAATCTGCACATCTGCTATGCATCTTTTGCTATTGCCGAATCATTGGGCAATCGCTAGTTTCGCAGGTGTCGGCCATCTACTCCTCCCAGATGCGATGCCGACGCTGAGTGCGGTACACCTCCTCCCGTGCCGTATTCGAAATCGAGCCCGCTGCCACCTCCTCCCGGCAGCGGGCTTTTTTGTTCCGGCTCCGGATGAGCGCGGCGGCTGTCACCAGGGTTGATGCCGACAGCACATTTGCCCGCAAAGGTGCGAAGCGGTAGCGCATGTTGCAGCTGCGATCAGCGGATCCTCCCGAATCCCGTCACACTTGTCACTCTCAGCATTTCGTTGTCGGTCCTATCCTGCCTCACCAACAAGCAACAGGTAGCAATGGTGCGGCGACAGACCGCGAAGGAGAAGCGCGATGACGGCACGGCGGCGCGGCGCGCAATGAACACGCTACCGATCGTTTCGCCGCTGGCGAGACTATCTGGCCTTGAACGAGGTGATCAGGCCTTCCGCCATGCGAACGAATTGCGCGCTGGGGCCTTCGGCGCCGACGCTTTGCAGGCTGACACGGGCGCCTTCAAGCAGCAGCGACAATGTATCGGCAAGAAGCTCTGCCTGGCCGATGCCGGCATCCCGACACAGGCCGACGAGACGGTCGCGCTGAGCCTGCTTGAGTTCCTTGATTACCCGACGGGCCGGATGGTCGGTCTCGCTCAACTCGATGGCGGCGTTGGCCATGTCGCAACCGCGGCCGTCCATCATCAGGCAATCGGCTGCCATCCGGACCCAGGCGTGCAGTTGCGCAAGCTTGTCGCCCGGATGCTCGGCCTCGAACTTTTGCCACATCGCATTGGCGCTGCATGCGGTCGCCCGCAGGCACTCGATGACCAGATCGTCCTTCGACTCGAAATGACGGTAGAGCGTCATCTTGTTGGTACCGGCGGCCTCAGTGATCGCGTCGACACCGACGCCCTTGATGCCATGCTTGTGGAACATATCCCGTGCCGTCTCCAGGATGCGATCCCGGGGGCGGATGCGCTCCGCAGTGCCGTCTTCCATCAAAATCTCCTTGGTTTCCGGGGTTTCCGAAAAATCCCTCGGTACACCTCTTGACTAGGGTGTTACCGGTCTGTAACTTCTAGATGTTACTTACTGGTAACACCCCCATTGCCTCGTGTCAATCTCGCAGGCGCCTGTGAACAGCCTCCGCCGAATCGGCCCAGGCATCAAACTGCGCCCCAAGCGACTTTGGCCGCGAACAGGAAGACCACCCGATCTGCGGCGTACGCCGCAGATCGCCAAGCCAGGAGCCGCTACGATGTCGCAGCGCAAAGATTTGACGGTCGACGAAGTCGTGAAGGATCCGATGATCCGGATGCTGATGAAAGCCGACCGTGTCGACCCGCACGCTTTCGAGACGATGCTGCGTGCCCTTGCGGATGCGCAGGACCGCGGTCGCAAGGCGCCGCCTCGTTTCCTGGAAGATCCCAGGCAAAGCCGCAGCCGGCGGCTGTCGAGAGTCGCCAAGGCCTTTGGCCAGGCGAGAGCATCGGGCGAGGGGTGCGTGTCATGGTAAATTTCTTCATCCACCGTCCGATCTTCGCGTCGTCGATCGCCGTCATCATGGTGCTCGCCGGGACGATCTGCTATTTCCTGCTGCCTGTCTCGCAGTTTCCCGACATCACGCCACCTCAGGTCGTGGTCAGCGCCAACTATCCGGGCGCCAGTGCGCAGGTCGTGGCCGACACCGTCACGACGCCGCTCGAACAGCAGATCAACGGCGTTCAAGGCATGACCTACATGTCGTCGTCGAGCTCCAATGACGGCTCCTCGACGATCACCGTCACCTTCGAAGTCGGCTACCCCCTGAGCACCGCCGCCGTCGACGTCCAGAACCGCGTGTCGCAGGCGGCGTCCTCGCTGCCTGCCATCGTCAACCAGGGCGGCGTGACGATCAAGAAGCAGAACCCGAACTTCGTCCTGATCGTCAATCTCACCTCGCCCGACGGCTCTGTCGATCCGGTCGCGCTCAGCAACCTCGCCTACCTGCAGGTGGTCGACCCGCTGAAGCGCCTGCCCGGCGTCGGCGACGTGCAGATCTTCGGGGAGCGGCGCTATTCGATGCGCGTGTGGCTCGATCCCGACAAGCTCGCCAATCTCGGCATCACCGCCGTCGATGTCCAAAACGCCATCGCCGAGCAGAATGTCCAGGTCGCGGCCGGCAAGATCGGGCAGTCCCCGGCGCCGGCCGGCACCGCTTTCGAAATGCAGGTCAATGCCGTCGGCCGACTGAGCGATCCCAAGGAATTCGGCGATATCATCGTGCGCGCCGATGCCGCGAACGGTTCGCTGGTGCGGTTGCGCGACGTCGCGCGCATCGAACTCGGGGCCCTGCAATATTCGTCGTCGGCGTTCTTCGGCGAGGACCCGACCGTGGTGCTCGCGGTCTACCAGATGCCGGGCTCGAACGCCCTCGATCTGCAGCAGCGCGTCAAGGACAAGATGCAGGAACTGTCGGCTCGCTTCCCCAAGGGCGTTAGCTACGCTATGCACTACGATACGACACGTTTCGTTTCGGCGTCGATGCACGACGTGCTGGTCACGCTCGGCGAGGCGCTGATCCTGGTTGTCGCAGTGGTGTTCATCTTCCTGCAGAGCTGGCGCACCACAATCATCCCGACGATTGCGATTCCCGTGTCGCTGGTGGCCACCCTCGTCGTAATGTACATGTTCGGCTTCTCGCTGAACATGCTCAGCCTGCTCGGCATGGTGCTGGCGATCGGCCTCGTCGTCGATGACGCGATCGTCGTCGTCGAGAATGTCGAACGCCAGTTGGAGGCCGGCCTCAAACCGCTGGCTGCCACGCGCGCGGCGATGGCCGAGGTCACCGGCCCGATCATCGCCACGACCGCCGTGCTGATGGCCGTGTTCGTGCCGGTCGCCTTCATACCCGGCGTTTCCGGCCGGCTCTACAACCAGTTTGCGCTGACGGTGGCGATCTCCTTCGGCATCTCAGCCTTCGTCTCGCTGACGCTCACCCCGGCGCTCAGCGCCGCCTTCCTGCGCCACCGCCCGGCAACGCAGTTCGCGCCGTTCCGCTGGTTCAACACCGGCTTCGACCGGATATCGCATGCCTATGCCAATGGTGTGCGCATCCTCATCCGCCTGCGCTGGATCATGCTCGGGCTGTTCGCGGCCGGACTTGTCGCGACCTATTTCGTCTGGCAGCGCCTGCCCTCGACCTTCCTTCCGGTCGAGGACCAGGGCTATTTCTTCGTGGTCATCCAGTTGCCGGATGGCGCGTCGCTGGAGCGCACCGACGCAGTGGCGCGGAAGGTACGCGATGTCCTGCAGAACACGCCCGGCGTCGATATCGTCGGCTCGATCAGCGGCTTGAACTTCCTCACCAATGCCGCCCAGTCGAACTCGGCGGTGGAATTTGCCATCCTCAAGCCATGGGACCAACGTGGCCCTGACCAGAGCGCCTCGAAGCTCGTCGCCGACGTGCGCTCGAAGCTCATGGAAATCCCCGAGGCCTTCGCGCTGAGTTTCGATCCGCCTTCGATCCCGGGCATCGGCACGACCGGCGGCTTCGAATTTCAGGTGCAGGATCTGACCGGTCGCGGCAGCATTGCGCTCAACGACGCGACGCAGGCGGTGCTCGCCGAAGCGCGCAAACAGCCCGAACTCAACCCGCAGCAATTGTTCTCATCGTTCTCGACCTCGACGCCGCAGTTCAACTACGACCTCGACCGCAACAAGGCGAAGCTGCTCGGTCTCAGCCTGCCTGACGTGTTCAACACGCTGCAGATCTATCTCGGCTCGCTCTATGTGAACGACTTCAACCTGTTCGGCCGCACCTTCCGGGTGACGATCCAGGCCGACAAGGATGCGCGTGCGGGTGCCGCCGACATTTCGCGGCTCTATGTGCGCAATGCCTCCGGCGGCATGGTGCCGTTGAGCACGCTCGGCAAGCTGGTGCCTATCGTCGGCCCGGAAACCGTCCCGCATTACAACAACAATGCGTCGGCCTTGATCAATGGCGGTGCCGCACCCGGCTTCTCCTCGGGCCAGGCGGTCGCTGCGATGGAACGCGCTGCCGCCACGGCGCTGCCGAAGGATTTCGGCTACGAATGGACGGGCATCACCTATCAGGAGCTCAAGGCCGGATCGATCGCCTCGATCGTCTTCGGTCTCGCCATGGTCTTCGTCTTCCTGATCCTTGCCGCCCAATATGAGAGCTGGGCCATGCCGTTCATGGTCCTGCTCGCGGTGCCGCTTGCCCTGTTCGGCGCCTTTGTCGCCTTGTTGATGCGCGGCATGCAGATCGACGTCTATTCGCAGATAGGCTTCGTCATGCTGATCGGGCTGGCGGCGAAGAACGCCATTCTGATCGTGGAGTTTGCCCGGCGCCGGCGCGAGGAAGGTCTCAGCATCGTCGACGCCGCAATGGAAGCGGCGCGCCTGCGGCTGCGGCCCATCCTGATGACCGCCTTCGCGTTCATCCTCGGTGTGCTGCCGCTGATGTTCTCCACAGGTGCCGGTGCAGCGAGCCGCCAGTCGATCGGCACCACCGTCTTTGGCGGCATGGTCGCAGCGACGATCCTGTCGCTGGTGTTCGTGCCGGTCTTCTATGCGGTGATCGAGCAACTGCGCGAGCGCGACAGCAAGAGCGAGCCTGTCGCCGAACCGACTGAACCAACTGCCGAACCCGCTTTCGCGCGATTGGCCGAAGCGGCTGAATAGGACTGGAGAATTGATCATGCGTAAATGGAAAATTGCGTTGGGAGCGGCCGTCGCCGTTGGGGCGGTCTCGGTGGCCAGCGTTCACTTGCTTAATATGGGCGATTTCGGCCTCAATGCCGGTACGGCAGGGGCGGCAACGCCCGAGCCCGCAGCGCCCGAGCCCGCAGCATTCGTCATGCCGGTGCCGGTGGTGAGCGTCGTCAAGAAGACGATCCCGATCTATCTCGACTATGCCGCCCGCACCGAGCCGATCCGCAGCATCACGCTGCAATCGCGCGTGCCGGGTTATCTGCAGGAGCAGGTCGCGCCCGACGGCAGCGATGTCAAGAAGGGCGACCTTCTCTACAAGATCGCTCCAGAGGATTTCCAGGCTGCCCTCGAGCAGGCGAAGGCTCAGGTCCAGCGCGACGAAGCAACGCTCGACTATGCGCGTTCCAGCCTTGGTCGCGGCACCGAGCTCGCCAAGAGCGGATACCTCGCCAAGGATGTCTTCGACCAGCGCACCAGCAGCTTGCGCGAGGCCCAGGCCTCGCTCGCGGTGAACCAGGCGGCTGTGCGGACCGCGGAGCTCAATCTGAGCTATTCGGAAATAAAGGCGCCGTTCGCCGGGCGCGTCGGCCGCAACCAGGCCTCGGTCGGAACGCTGGTCAGCGTCGCCGGCACGGTGCTCAACACGCTGGTGCAGCTCGACCCGATCTATGTCACCTTCAATCCGAGTGAAACGGATCTGGCACAGATCGAGGAAGCCCGCGCGGCGGGGCCAATCGATGTCGACGTCCTGCTTCCCGGCGATACGGAACCGCGCCAGAGAGGCCAGCTCACCTTCATCGACAACACGGTCGATCGTTCGACCGGCACCATCACTGCACGCGCGACGATCGGCAACGCCAAGTTCACGCTGCTGCCGGGCCAATATGTTCGCGTGAGGCTGCACATCAAGCAGCAGCCGGATGCACTGATGGTGCCGCAGACGGCGTTGGGATCGAGCCAGCTCGGCAAGTATCTCTACGTCGTCGGCAAGGACAACACTGTCGACCAGCGTATTGTTTCGCTGGGGCCGACCAACGGCGATCTGGTGGCCATCTCGAGCGGCGTAGCGGAAGGCGACCAGGTGATAACAGGCAATCTGCAGAAGATCGGCCCGGGAATGCCTGTCTCGCCGCTGCCACAGAAACCGGCCACCTGATACCCCCATCAGGCCCGGTCCAGCGGCGCCCCCGGCTATGCCGAGGGCGCCGTTTTGCTGAGCAGTTCGACAAGGCGAGCCTTTCATAAGTTTTTCGTGTGGAAGCCCAATAATTTTCAGCGTTGAGAGAAAGATTTTTTTGCCGTCTTCTGTGTCGAAACCCTGGAGCACGAGACGATGAAAGACATTCTCGATCTGGACCGGTACCCGCTCGACCGTGAAGGCAGCGCTGAGTGGAAGCGCCTTGTGGAGCGCTCGATTGCGGCGCTGGAAGCCGACGGCATGTTCAATCTCGGAGGTTTTTTGCGGCCCGGCGTAGCCGAGCGGGCGGTGCGGGAAATCGAGCCCGTCATGGCGACGCGGTCGCACATGCACAAGCGGATGCACAACATCTACTTCAAGCCTGATATCCCGGACCTCGCTCCCAACCATCCGGCGCTGCGCAAGGTCGAGACCATCAGCCATACGGTCTGCGCCGACCAGATTCCTGATAGCCTCGTGCTCGCCATCTACGAATACGAACCGCTGCTGTGCTTCCTGGCGGCGGCGATGGGCAAGACGAAGTTGCATGTCATGCAGGACCCGCTGGCGCGCACCAATGTTATGGCCTATCGCGCCGGCGAGGCGCTGAACTGGCATTTCGACCGCTCGGAATTCACAACCACGCTGCTGCTGCAGGCGTCCGAGCGCGGCGGAGATTTCGAATACCGCACCGATCTCCGGTCGGACGACAATCCGAATTACGACGGCGTCGCCAGGCTGCTCGATGGCCGCGATCCCAAGGCAAGGATACTGCGCATGAAGCCGGGCACGCTCAACGTCTTCCGCGGCAAGAACACCGCGCATCGCGTCACCACTGTCGAAGGCGAACGCGAGCGCATCATCGCGGTGTTCTCCTACTACGAAAAGTCGGGCGTGATGTTCAGCGACGAGGAGCGCATCGGCTTCTACGGCCGGGCCGCCTGAGGCCGAAGGCGCCGGCATTCTAGCCGGAATCGGGGAAAGCCAGAAGCAAGCCTCTTGTTAGATTGTCGACAATCTGTTTTCTTGATTTCGGTTTTTGTGGAGTGACCGAATGGGAAAGCTGGATTTTCCTCCGATCGCGGATACGACAAGGCGCGCCGAGATCGCGGCGCTGCTCAGGCGCGCGATCCTGACTGGCCAGCTGGAACCCGGACAGAAGCTCAACGAACTGAGGATTGCCGAGCAGATGCAGGTGAGTCGCGCGCCGCTGCGCGAGGCGATGCGCGAACTGGTGCAGGAAGGCATCCTGACCAGCATTCCCTACGCCGGAACTTTCGTCATCGACGTAACCGCCAAGGATATCGACGACGCCTATTCGCTTAACAAGGTGCTGGATGAGTTCGCCATCGAATTGACCTGGCCGTTGCGCGACCAGCGCTTCTTCGACGAGCTCGACCGGCGCCACGAGGCGGTAAAGCAGGCGACGCGCGACCGCGACACCACAAGACAGATCGAAACGGCCCTGCAACTGCATGGGCTGATCCATGAGTGGGCCGACAATTCGGTTCTGCTCGAGACCTGGCAGCGGCTGACCAGCCGGTTGCAGATGTATTTTGCCCTCCACCAGCGGGCGCGCAAAGAGCCGGTGCCTGCCGAAGACATCCACGAGACCTATGCGCAACTGCTGAAGGGCGCCGACATGGGCGCAGCCCAGCGCCACGCCCGCGAGCATATCGACCTCGATTTCGAAGAACTGTTCGCCTATGCGCGCAGCCTCGAACAGCGCGACTCCAAGGGCGCCAGGGCCGACCGCGCTGGCCCGACGCGCAACCGACCAGACGGCAGCTGACCCCGGCGGCCGCTGCCGGTTGCCGGCTTCGTCGCGACATCACAGACAAAGGACAGAGAACGTGCAGATCAAAACCATCAAGGCCTACCATGTCGTGCAACCCTTCGTGGACGGGCCCTACCGTATGTCGAAAGGGCGTGTCGCCGACGCGTTCGACGCGGTGATCGTCGCCATCACTTCCGACAGCGGGCTGACCGGATGGGGCGAGATGGCGCCGCTCGGCAATTTCTACTCGCCGGCATTCGCGGCCGGCGTTCGCGCCGGCGTCATCGAAATTGCGCCGCATCTGCTCGGCCGCGATCCTCGCGCGTTGGCCAGTCTCGGCAGGCTGATGGACACGGTGTTCAAGGGCCACCCCTACATCAAGTCGGCGCTCGACATGGCCTGCTCGGATCTCGCGGCACGCGCCGCCGAGGTGCCGTTGGTCACGCTGCTCGGCGGGCGCGAGAGCGAGACGGCGGAGCTCTACAAGGTCGTCACCCATGGCACGGTCGACGCGATGGCCGCACTGGCCAAGCGCATCGTCAAGGACGGGTTTCACCGGCTGCAGGTCAAGGTCGGCGGCAACGTCCATGACGACATCGAGCGCGTCACCGCGGTCGCCGCTTCGGTGCCGAAGGGCACGGTGATCTTCTGCGACGCCAATGCCGGCTGGACGCCCTATCAGGCGCGCCAGTTCGCTGACGCGACGCGCGCCATCGACTACACGTTCGAGCAGCCCTGCACCACGATCGACGAATGTATGTCGGTGCGCCGGTCGCTCGACAAGCCGATGGTGCTCGACGAATCCGTCACCTCGCTGGACGACATGCTCGACATCCACCGCAAGGGCGCGGCCGACGGGCTGACGCTGAAGATCTCGCGGCTCGGCGGCGTGAGCAAGACGCGGCAGATCCGCGATCTTGCCGTCGACCTGGGCTTCATGATCACCGTCGAGGACACCGGCGGCGCCGAGATCGACACATCAGCCATGGCGCATCTGTCGCTGTCGACGCCGGAGGAGCGCCGGCTGCACGCCATTGCCTTCCACGAATGGGTGACGGTGCGCACCGCATCCAACAAGCCGCCGGTTTCGGGAAGCCGAATGGGCATTCCGGACGGGCCGGGCCTCGGCATCGACGTTGTTCTCGACCTGCTTGGCGCGCCCTTCTTCGAGGTCGGCAGCTGATATACTGGCATGCGCCGAGTATGCCGGCTGGCGCTCTCCGTTGCGCGGCTTCGTCGTTAGCGATTGGCGCAGCGGCAGCTGAGCGGCCATGAAAACAGTTTTCTCGTCGCACTCGCTTGCTTGCGAGAAGGGATGTCACGGCCGCCGCCACCTGCACCCCAAGAGATTACCGCCTTCTTCTCTGCTCCCTAGCTGGCGCGGCCAAGCCGCAAGCCAGGGCTTGCGCAAACTAAATCACAGAATGTTTGCGGGGACGGCTGCCGAATTGCCGGCTTGAAATATTTTTCATTTGGAAATAGGAATGTTCAAAATGATGGCTTCGACGCTGCGGCGCGTCAGGAACTGGAGGAAGCGACATGGCCCATCCGCAATTTGCAGCGGAACTTTTGCAGCGCGCTGAACAGCAGGGACCGATCACCATCGGGCTTGCCGGCGCCGGGCAGATGGGCACCGACATCGTCGTCCAGGTCGCGCTGATGCCGGGCCTGCGGATCGGCGCCATTTCCGAGGTCAGGCCGCAGGCGGCGATCGATGCGGCGCTGCTCGCCGGCCACGACCGCTCGGATATCGTGCAGGCCGGCAATGCGGCGGCGATCGACCGCGCCATCGAAGCCGGCAAGATCGCGGTGACCGAAGATTTGCATGCGCTGGCGTCCGCCGGCCGCATCGACGTCATCATCGACGCGACAGGCAATCCCAACATTGGCACGCTGTTCGCGCTCGAAGTGATGAAGAACGGCAAGCATATCGTCATGCTCAACGTCGAGGCCGACATCACGATCGGCCGCTTCCTCAAGGAAGAAGCGCGCAAGGCCGGCGTCGTCTATACCGGTGCGGCCGGCGACGAACCGGCCTGCACGCTGGAGATCATCGGCTTTGCCAGGAGCCTCGGCTTCAACATCATCGCCGCCGGCAAGGGCAAGAACAATCCGCTGAAGATCGACGCCATGCCGGCCGACTACGAGAAGGAGGCGGCCGAGCGCAACATGAATGCGCGCATGCTGGTCGAGTTCGTCGACGGCTCGAAGACGGCGATCGAGATGGTGGCGATCGCCAACGCCACGGGCCTGGTGCCCGACGTGCCGGGCATGCACGGCCCGACCGCGACGCTGGAGGAACTCGCCGGCGTGCTTTGCCCGCGCGAGGATGGCGGCGTGCTGCATCGCAAGGGCGTCGTCGACTATTCGATCGGCAAGGGCGTGGCGCCCGGCGTGTTCTGCATCATCGAGACCAGGCATCCGCGCGTGCTGGAGCGCATGATCGACCTCAAGGTCGGCAAGGGCCCGTATTTCACGATCTTCCGCCCCTATCATTTGACCAGCCTGGAAGTGCCGCTGTCGGCGGCGCGCGCCGTGGTCTACAAGCGCGCCGACATGGAGCCGCTCGACCATCCGGTCGCCGAAGCAGTGGCGGTTGCCAAGAGCGAGCTTGCCCTTGGCCAGTCGCTCGGCATGATCGGCGAGAACGACTATCGCGGCTTCGCCATGACCTGGGAGGACGCGCGCGCCCGCGGTGCCCTGCCGCTCGGCCTTGCCGAACGCGCCAAGGTGGTCAAGCCGGTCAAGACAGGCGATTTCCTCACCTATGAAAATTGTGTACCCGACGATTCGATGGTGATAACTCAGATCCGCCGTCGTCTCGACCAGTCGGACGGACGGTTCGTTACGAACGCCGCCTAATCCGCTGGATTTCCGCCTGATGGACGATGTCGTAATCGGGATCGACGCCTCGACCACGGCCGTGAAAGCGATTGCCTTCACCCGCGACGGCAAGGAGCTGTTCCAGGCGCGCGAAGCCTATCCGCTTTCAAATCCCAGGCTCGGCCATTTCGAGCAGGATGCCGAACATTGGTGGACCGCGCTGCTCGGCGCCTTGCAGCAAGTCACTGAGGCGGTTGGCACTGCACGGGTGGGGGCGATCGCCATCGCTCACCAGCGCGAGACCTTCACGTTGATCGATCAGGCCGGCAAGCCGCTTATTCCGGCGATTCTGTGGCTGGACGAGCGTGCGCGTCCGCAAGTTGCCAGGCTTTCGGCGGAGCTCGGCCGCGAGACGATCCGCGACTGGAGCGGCAAGCCGCCGGACCCGACCCCCGCGCTCTATGCGATCGCCTGGCTTGCCGAACACCAGCCGCAAGCGCTTGATGACGCAGCCGCACTCGTCGACGTGCATGGCTTCTTCGTCCACCGGCTGACCGGACGTCTGGTCACCAGCACGGCAAGTGCGGATCCGCTCGGGCTGCTCGACATCAAGAATGGCACTTGGCGTCCTGAGCTCGTTGCGGCCGCAGGACTGCGCCCGGACCAGTTGCCGCAACTGGTCGCGCCCGGCGCGGTCTGCGGCGGGCTTGGTGAAAGCGTGGCCAGGCTGACCGGCCTGAAGCCCGGCACGCCTGTTGTCGCCGGCGCTGGCGACGGCCAGGCGATGGGCCTTGGCATGGGCGTCTATGGCGAAGGCAAAAGCTATCTTTCGCTCGGCTCGGGCGTCGTCAGCGGCTGTTACTCCCATGGGATAACGACTTCGGACGCGTTTCGAACGCTGGTCTCGCCGACTGGCTCGGGCTTCATGCTGGAGACCGTGCTGCGTTCCGGCATGCAACTGGTCGACTGGATCGTTCGCACCACCGGCTCACCGTCGGCTGCAGCCCTGGAGAAAGCAGCGGTCGACGTTGCCGCCGGCAGCGAGGGCCTGCTTGTCATGCCGTATTGGGCCGGTGTCATGAGCCCCTATTGGGACGGCGCGGCGCGCGGCGCCATTGTCGGCCTGTCGTTGGACCATGAGCCGAAGCACCTTTTTCGAGCGGTTCTGGAAGGCATCGCCTTCGAGCAGGCCATCGCCAGCGAGGCAATGGACACTCAAGCGGAAACTCAGGCGGCGGAAACTCAGGCCGGCGGCAAACCGGCGGCGATCATAGCCGCCGGCGGCGGCACCAACTGCGCCCTGCTGATGCGGATCATGGCAAGCGTGCTCGAGCGGCCGCTCTCCGTCTCGCAGGTCACCGAAGCCGCAGCGCTCGGCGCCGCCATGCTGGCGGGTTCCGCCATCGGATGGTTTGCCTCGCCCGAAACGGCGGCTGAGGCGATGGCCGCGCCGCCGACCAGGCATGTCGACCCCGTCGACGGGCTGGTCTTCGGTTACCGAGCGCGCAAGGCAATCTACCGCGACCTCTATCAGGCGACGCGCGACATCCACGTTCGGCTTGGTGAAGTCGGGCAAGTTTAGCGGTTGAGCAAGCCCTTGGCCGCATCCTCGTCGGTGATCAGAACCGAGACTTTGGTGTTGGCGAGCGCCGCCCGCATGATGGCGATTTTTTCCTGCCCTCCCGAGACCAGGATGATGGCCGGGATGTCCGACAGGTCCTGCAGCGGATAGGCACAGACCCGGCGGTTGACCTCGTGGTCGACGAGCCGGCCCTCGGCGTCGATGAAATGGCATAAAATATCGCCAACTGCACCGGCCGCCTGAAGCTCCTCGAGTTCGCTGGGCTTGATGAAGCCGTAATTGGCGATCGGGCTGTCATTGGAAAACGATCCAACGCTGAGCACGGCGATGTTTGCCCGGCGTGCGCGGAAGACGACGTCCTGAACGCTGCGCTGGCTCATGAAAGCTTCGCGCTGCTCCGGCCTGTCGGCATAGACCGGCACCGGCAGCAGAAAGCACTCGGCGCCGATCTTTTCGGCGAATTCCCAGGCGCTTTCGGTCGGGTTGAGCGGCTGGGCATGGGTGAGGCCGCCCAGCATGGAAACCACCGTCGTCCTGGCGATCGGCCGCCGCGGCAATTCATTGATGGCGAATTTTAGCGTGCGCCCCCAGCCCAGTGCAATGACATCGCCGGCATTCACATTGTCGGCCAGATAGGCGCCCGCGGCATGGCCAATCATCAGCGGCGCGTTGCTTCGGTCGGCGGCCGACGGCACCACAACGGCCTGGCTGAGCCCAAATCGCTGCTTCAAGGCCTCTTCCAGCACCAGGCATTCAACGACGCTGTCACGGATGCGGAACTGGACGACGCCCTCCTCACGCGCGGCGGACAGGATGCGATGCACCTTGATGCGGCCGATGCCGAGGATCTCCGAAATCCTCTCCTGCGTCAGCCCCTCTACATAATAGTGCCATGCGGCACGGGCCTTCAGCTCGGCATCCGGGAAGCGCGAGGCCTTGTCATTCTCTGTCATCGCCATCTTTTTGCCCTCCCGCGGTCGTCCGAATCCTTAAATGCCATTCAAATGGCGTTATCCGACGAAGCGACGCGAAATCGTTCTGCGTGCCCAGGATTCGAGATTTAGGACATCGACAGGATACCTCTACAACGTGAACGAAAGCCAAAATGGTCAACATTTACTTCGTCTTGGCCGTCCTGCCCTGCTCAAGCAGCCGAAATGCTTTCGCAGGATGAGACCGGACCTGAAACGCGGGATTTCATGCTCTTTCGTAAGGCAAACCGGCTGGCGGCGCAAACCGGCGTGGAATGATGCGGCGGGCCTTGACAATTTTCCGACGAACAGTTTAGCTGAACAAAATTGCATATCAAAGATAAATTGTTCACAGGGAGGTGCCTGGTGAACAAGAGTGAGCCGACGACGCATCGCCGGATCGCTGATGGAGGAGACAAAATGGCTCTAAGCAACGGCGCAAGCGAGTTGAAGGCCGGCCCAAATGCGCAGGCCGCAGCGGGCGCGAAGCTTTCGGCCCTGTTCGCCGGAACCATGGGACCGCTGATCGGGCTGGTGCTGCTGTGCCTTGCGCTCTCGCTGACCACCGACACGTTCCTCACCGTTCGCAACATCCTCAACGTGCTCGACCAGGTCACCGTGCTCGGCATCATGGCGATCGGCATGACGCTGGTCATCCTGATCGGCGGCATCGACCTGTCCGTCGGCTCCGTGCTGGCGCTCGCCGCGATGGTGATGGGGTTCGTCGCCCATCCCGACCACCTCAATCTCGGCATGCCCGCCGGCATCGTCACTGCGCTCGTCGTTGCTGGACTTTGCGGGCTGGTTTCAGGCCTGCTGGTGACCGTCACCAAGCTGCCGCCCTTCATCGCCACGCTGGCCATGATGTCGGTGGCGCGCGGTCTCGCCAACATGATCACCGACGGCTCGCAGATCATCGGCTTTCCCGACTGGTTCACCAGCCTGTCGATCATCCGCCATTTCGGCTTCCTGTCGGTCACCGTCGGCTTGATGATCGTGCTGGCCATCATCTTCGCAATCTTCCTGAACTATCGCGCGACCGGTCGCAGCCTCTACGCGATCGGCGGCAGCGCCGAGGTCGCGAGGCTGTCCGGCATACCGGTCAAGTCGCTGACCAACTGGGTCTACGCGATCTGCGGCGTGCTGGCCGGGCTCGCCGGCATCGTGCTTGCGGCACGGCTCGATTCCGTCCAGCCGAGTTCCGGCTTCGGCTACGAGCTGGACACGATCGCGGCGGTGGTGATCGGCGGCGCCAGCCTGTCGGGCGGCGTCGGCTCGATCGGCGGCACCGCTATCGGCGTGCTCATCATCGGCGTGCTGCGCAACGGGCTGAACCTGCTCGGCGTGTCGCCCTTCATCCAGCAGGTGGTGATCGGCGTGGTGATCGCGCTGGCGGTGGCCACGGATACATGGCGGCGCAGAGCGCAATGAAGGTTGGCGCAATGAAAACTGGGCGCAATGAGATTCACCCGGATGTCCGGGCGAAAACGGATCGGTGATCCGAAACTGGGAGTTGTTCGGCCAAGGGCGCCGTGATGCGCCGGCGGGACAGATTGAACATCAACGGAGGAAACACATGCTGACCAAACGTTCATTGCTGCTTGCTGCTGCAGCCGTCATTCCGCTACTTGGACTGTCCGGGATGGCCTCAGCCAAGGAGGCCAAGAAGCTTGGTCTCGCCGTCGCCAACCTGCAGGCCGATTTCTTCAACCAGATCAAGCAGTCCGTCGAGGCCTATGGCAAGGAAAAGGGCATCGAGATCGTCACCGTCGACGCCAAGGGCGATTCGGCGACCCAGGTTAGCCAGGTGCAGGACCTGATCACGCAGAACATCGATGCGCTGATCTACATCCCGGCCGGCGCCACCGCCGCCACCGTGCCGACCAAGACGGCCAAGGCTGCCGGCATCCCGGTTATCAATGTCGACCGCAATGCCGAGGGCGCACCCGGCGACACTTTCATCGCCACCAACAGCGTGGCATCGGCCAAGGCGGTTTGCGACTACATCGCCAAGCAGGCCGGCGGCAAGGGCGAGCTGATCATCATCCATGGCCAGAAAGGCACGACGCCCGAGGTCGACCGGTCGAAGGGATGCGGCGAAGCGCTGATTGCCTATCCCGACATCAAGGTGGTCGGCGAGCTATGGAGCGAAGGCTGGCACCAGGACGAGGGCTTCAAGCTGACGCAGGACCTGTTGCAGTCGCATCCCGAAGTGTCGATCGTCATCGGCCAGGCCGACGCGCTGGCGCTCGGTGCCGCGCAGGCGGTCAAGGTCGCCAATCCCGGCCACAGGGTCTGGATCGCCGGATTTGACGGCGACGTGGCGGCGCTCAAGGCACTGAAAGGCGGCGTCTTCGACGTGACTGCGACGCAGCAGACGCAAGGCATGGGCCGGCTTGCCGTCGATGCGGCGATCAAGCTGGTGGCCGGCGAAACCGTTCCCGCAGAACAGCTGCAGGACGCGACGCTGACCACCAAGGACAATGTCGATCAGTTCATCGCCAAGCATCCCTAATATCAGGCATCCCTGATTACTGACGAGCGGAACGATGTCCTTGGATCCCAGCCATACGCAGACGTCCCATCTGGGGCTCTTCGTCAGCGGCCTCTGCAAGAGCTACGGGCCGGTGCAGGTCCTGGCCGATGCGAGCTTCGAGGTGCGGCCGGGAGAGGTCGTGGCGCTGCTTGGAGAAAATGGCGCCGGCAAGTCCACCGTTTCGAACATCATCGCCGGGTCGACCAAACCCGATGCCGGCAGCATCACATGGCGGGGGAAGCCGTATTCCCCCGCCTCTCCCGCCGCGGCCATCGACGCCGGCGTCGGCATGATCCATCAGGAACTGAAGCTGCTGCCGGACCTGTCGGTTGCCGAGAACGTCTATGTCGGGCGCCTGCCGATGCGCGGCGGCCGCATCGACCGCGCGGCTATGAATGCGCGGGCATCGGCCCAACTGAAGCGGCTCGGCCTCGATGTCTCGCCGGAACGCAAGGTGCGCACGCTGCGCATCGCCGCCCAGCAGCAGGTCGAGATCGCCAAGGCGCTGACGCTCAACGCCGAGCTTCTGATCTTCGACGAACCGACAGCGGCACTTGGCAGCGAGGAAACGGAGCTATTGTTCAAGCAGATCCGCAAGCTCAAGGCGGAAGGCATGTCCTTCATCTATATCAGCCACCGGCTGGACGAGGTCGCTGAGATCGCCGACCGCGTGGTGGTGATGCGCGACGGGCGCATTGTCGCCCGCCACGAGCGCGCCGACGTTCCGGTGCGCGCGATCGTCGAGCAGATGGTCGGCCGCAGCGTCGAGCGGATGTTCCCGCCGCTCTCGGAGCCGGGCAGCGAGACGTTGCTCGAGGTCGAGAACCTGTCCTCGCCGGAACGCAGCTTTCAGAATGTCAGCTTCTCGGTGCGGACCGGCGAAATCCTTGGCATCGCCGGCCTGATCGGCGCCGGCCGCACGGAGCTGGTGCGGGCGATCGCCGGCGCCGATCCGATTTCCTCGGGGTCGGTGCGTGTCGCCGGCAAACCGGTGCATCTCACCGGCCCAGCGGCGGCGATCAAGGCCGGCGTCGTTCTGGTGCCGGAAGACCGCAAGGCGCAAGGCGTGGTACTCGACCAGACCATCGGCGAGAATCTGGCGATCGGCAATTTCGACCATGTCGCGCCGAATGGCTGGGTATTTCCGAAGGCGGTACAGAAATTCGCCGAGGCCGGCATTGGCCGGCTCGGCGTCAAGGGCCGGCCTAACCAGGCGATCAGCAAGCTTTCCGGCGGCAACCAGCAGAAGGTGATCATCGCCAAATGGATTTCACGGCCGCCCAAGGTATTCATCCTGGACGAGCCGACACGCGGCATCGATGTCGGCGCCCGCGCCGCGATCTACGATGTCATCGCCGAACTCGCCCGCTCCGGCATGGCGGTGGTGGTGGTGAGCTCCGACCTCGAGGAAGTGCTCGGCCTGTCGCATCGCGTGCTGGTGCTGAGCCGTGGTCGCCAGCGTGGCATTCTCGATCGCAGCGAAGCGAGCAACGTCGCCGTCATGGAGCTCGCGACAAGCTGAGGGCGGCATAAAGGATCGGAATAAGGCGCAGCAGGTGATACCCTCCCAGGCACCGGACCGCGCGGGGCGCCAGCCAGGACTGGCGCCCCTTCCTTCCCAGGCAGCACCGGCGGCTCAACAGGAAAACATTTCGATGGAACTATTCGATCTTCATGGGGACGTTGCTCTCGTCACCGGCGCCGGCAGCGGCATCGGCCAAGCGATCGCCATCGGCCTGGCCGAAGCCGGCGCCGATATCGCCTGTTTCGGCCATGCCTCGAAGGGCGGGCTGGACGAGACCGCGCACAGGATCTCGGCGCTCGGCCGCAAGGCATTGGTGCTCACCGGCACGGTGACCTCAGCGGCCGATCTGGCAGCGGCGATCGAACGCACGGAGAAGGAACTCGGCGCGCTGACCGTCGCTGTCAACAATGCCGGCGTGGCCGCGGCCGAGCCGGCCGAGACGCTGTCGCTGGAGAAATGGCAGCAGCTCTACGACGTCAATGTCAGCGGCGTGTTCCTGTCCTGCCAGGCCGAAGCGCGCGCAATGCTGACGCGGCGCAGGGGCTCGATCATCAACATCGCCTCGATGTCGGGCTCGATCGTCAATCGCGGCCTGACCCAGGCGCATTACAATTCGTCGAAGGCCGCCGTCATCCACATGTCGAAGAGCCTCGCCATGGAATGGGCCGATCGCGGCCTGCGCGTCAACGTCGTCAGCCCCGGCTACACGCTGACGCCGATGAACAAGCGGCCGGAGGTCGCCGACCAGGTCAGGATCTTCGAGCGCGATACGCCGATGGGGCGGATGGCGGCGCCGGAGGAGATGGTCGGCCCGATCGTGTTCCTGGCCAGCCGCGCTTCGAGTTTCGTCACCGGTATCGACCTGATCGTCGATGGCGGCTTCGTCTGCTGGTAGGAAAAAATGATGCAGAAGCGATTCCAGGGCAAGACGGCGGTCATCACCGGGGCCAGCGGCGGCATCGGCGCGGCCATAGCCCGGCGCTTCGCGGCGGAGGGTGCTGCGGTCGTCGTCAGCGCCATCGATCCTCGCGTCGAAGAGGTCGCCGCCGGACTGAAGGCGGAAGGCGCCAAGGTCGCATCGCTGCGCATGGACGTGACCAGGAAGGACGAGGTCGCCGCCCTTTACGACCTGGCCGAACAGCAGTTCGGCCGCGTCGACATCTCCGTGCAGAATGCCGGCGTCATCACCATCGCCAGGATCGAGGCGATGACCGAGGCCGAATGGGACAAGGTGATGGCGGTCAACACCAAGGGCGTGTTCCTGTGCTGCCAGGAGGCGATCGCGCGCATCCGCAAGCATGGCGACGGCGGCCGGCTGATCAACACCGCATCCGGCCAGGCGCGCCAGGGTTTTATCTACACACCGCATTATGCCGCCTCGAAATTCGGCGTCGTCGGCATCACCCAGAGCCTCGCCAAGGAAGTGGCCAAAGAGAAGATCACCGTCAACGCGATCTGTCCCGGCATCATCGACACCGACATGTGGGCCTACAACGACGCCGCATGGGGCAGACTGATGGGCGACTACAAGCCCGGCGAGCTGATGGCCGAATGGGTGAAGAACATCCCGATGGGCCGCGCCGGCAGCGGCGAGGACGTTTCGGGCCTGGTCAGCTTTCTGGCCAGCAACGACGCCGCCTACATCACCGGCCAGACGATCAATGTCGATGGCGGCCTGATCATGTCGTGAGGATACTCGGACGGCATTCGAATGCGCGCTGCGATCGTCTCGTCATCCTTTTCGGGAGCCGGCGCCGCCCCTCACCTGCCTGCCGGCATCCTCTCCCCGTATAGTGACTGTATAGGGACGGGGAGAGGGCGCTGTCGTCGCCGGTTTCGCCAATCGCGGGCGCAGCAAGTAGAGCGCCGACGTTGCGGCCAGCCCCCTTCTCCGTCGCTGTATGGGGAGAAGTGCCCGGCAGGGCGATGGGGGCAGCGCCGACTTCGACAATCTGAAGTGAATTCCAACCCTGCAGCGATTGCCCTGCTACGAATGGCATTAGTCGTTGACATGAATGTTGGTATATATAATTTCATCCCATGAAAATGGCTTGGGCGACTGCCGAGAGCCGACAGCATAGGACCTTGATGGCTCGCAAGCTTGAGGGCGCCGCAGGAGCGGCGAGCGATCTGCAGATCACTGCTTCGGCAGCACGGCAGCCATGACGCGGTCGCACGACATCTTCATCGAAGTGGGCGTCATTCCCGTCTGCGCCTACTTCAGCGCCGACAGCAATTTGCTGCCAATGGACTTGCGCAACGACCAGCTTTTCCAACACAATCAAAAAGACGCAAAGAAGGGAACGAACGATAACTTCCACCAGAGCTTGACAGGAGCACAGGCATGTCACTGCGGAATATGATTTCGAGATTATCAATGGGAGCCTTAACACTAGCCGCGGCAAGTGCACTGACGCCTTCGGCCCAAGCGGCGGCGCCAGAATCGAACGACCCTATCAAGATCGCGCTGTTCGACTGGACCAGCGTCAATCTGAACGCAAAGATTCTCGGCGGCATTCTGGAAAAGCTTGGATACACGGTCGAGTATCCGACCGCCGACTATCTCTCCAGCCTGACCACCGGCCTTACCAATGGCGATCTCGCCGTCGCCATGGAATTCTGGGACACGACCGCCGGCGAAGCCATGAAGGCCTCGGATGCAACCGGGCAGACCGAACGCCTCGGCGCGCTCGGGCCCAAGGCCAAGGAGGAATGGTGGTATCCCGAATATATGAAAGAGAAATGCCCAGGCCTACCGAACTGGGAGGCGCTGAAGGACCCGAAATGCGCCGAAGCCTTCTCGACCGCCGAAACGGCGCCGAACGGCCGCTATCTCGGCGGCCCGGTGACCTGGGAAGGTTTTGACGACGAGCGTGCCGCGGCGCTGAAGCTGCCCTTCACCGTCATTCATGCCGGCACCGATGCGGCGATGTTCGCCGAGCTGGATTCGGCCTTTCAGCGCAAGGCGCCGATCATGCTGTGGGTCTATTCGCCGCATTGGGCGCCGGCCAAATACAAGGGCGAATGGGTCGAATTCCCCGACTATACGCCGGAGTGCTACACCGATCCGAAATGGGGCGTGAACCTCGACGCAAAGTATGACTGCGGCAAGCCGCATGGCGAGATCTGGAAATATTCCTGGGCCGGCATGAAGGACAAATGGCCGGTCGCCTACAAGGTCGCGAAGAACTACACGATCGACACCGACGAGCTCAACAAGATGAGCGGCCAGATCGATCTTGAAGGCAAGACGCCGGAAGACGTCGCCGCCGCCTGGATCGCCGCCCACGAAGCCGACTGGAAAGCCTGGGCCGAGTGACCGTTCCAACTGGAAACTGCGAGACCCGGTCATTCATGGCCGGGTCTCTATCCCCTATTCCAGAAGGACGACTGCATGGCCGATACGACTGAACAGATGCTGCAAACGGCAGGCACGCCGAGGGATGCCCGCCCGATAAAGCTCGCCTGCCGCAACGTTTGGAAGCTGTTCGGCGCGAACGCGGCCAATTTCATCTGCCAGCGCGACGGCAAGGCCAGCATGGCGGAGGTCGCCGCGGCCGGGCTGGTCGGCGCGGTGCGCGGCGTCGACCTCGAAATCCGCCAGGGCGAGATCTTCATCATCATGGGGCTTTCGGGGTCGGGCAAGTCGACGCTGGTGCGCTGCATGTCGCGGCTGGTCGAGCCGACACATGGCAAGGTCGAGTTCGAGGGCAAGGATCTCCTCAAAATCTCCGATGCCGCGCTGATCGAGCTGCGGCGCCACCGCATGGGCATGGTGTTCCAAAATTTCGCCCTGCTGCCGCATCTGAATGTGCTGGAGAACATCGCCTTTCCACTGGGCATCCAAGGGCAGGACCGGCCGACGCGCGAAAAACGCGCGCGCGAAGTGATCGAGCTTGTCGGCCTGCGCGGCCGCGAGCATTTCTATCCGCGTGAGCTTTCCGGCGGCCAGCAGCAGCGTGTCGGCATCGCCCGCAGCCTCGCCACCAAGCCGGAGATATGGTTTCTCGACGAGCCGTTCTCGGCGCTCGATCCGCTGATCCGCCGCGAGATGCAGGACGAATTGATGCGGCTGCAGACCATGCTGCACAAGACCATCGTCTTCATCACCCATGATTTCGACGAGGCCATCCGGCTGGCCGATCGCATCGCCATCATGAAGGACGGCGAGGTCATCCAGATCGGCACGCCCGAAGAGCTGGTGGTCAGTCCGGCGACTGACTATGTCGCCGAGTTCACCCGCGACGTCGACCGCGCCAAGGTCATCTCGGCGCGAAGCCTGATGCGCGCCTGCGACGGCGCCGAGCATGGCGGCGTGGTCGCGCCCGATGCCAAGATATCGAGTTTTTCGGCTGATATCGTCTCGGCCGGCAAGCCGTTCGCCGTCGTCAACGGCAGCGGCAAGCCGATCGGCGAAGTCACGCCGCAAGCGGTGATCGATCTTCTGGCCGGCATCGAACGTCCCAGGGCCGGCGCATGACGGTAACGGCCAGCGCCAGCGAGGCGAGATCGCGGCCGGTTCAGCTCTGGCTGGTGGTCTGGGCCTGCGCCCTTGCAGCCGTGCTTGCCGTGTTCCTGCTGCAGGACAGGCTGCCCTGGGCGGTCAACTACCCGGCCAGCGCAATCGTTCCGGTCGCCGACTGGGTCAGCGCGCTGATGAACCTGATAAAGTCGAATTTTTCCTGGCTGACGCGCTCGATCACCGCTGTACTCGGCGTGCCGCTCGACTTTGCGCTCGGTCTGCTCGCCAAGAATTTCAAGATCGGCCATGGCGCCGACATGCTCGTCCTGCCGCGCCTGTCCTGGGTTGGGGTCTGCATCGCTGCCTTCCTGGCCGGACGCGCCGCCGGTGGCTGGAAGCTCGGCGCGCTGGTCGGCGGCTGTTTCCTCTACATCGCGCTGTTCGGCCAGTGGACCAGCGCCATGCTGACGCTCGGGCTGATCTCCATCGCCGTGCCGTTCTGCATCGTCACCGGATTGTTCGTCGGCATCTGGGCCTGGCGCAAGCCATGGGCTGAAAGGCTGCTGATCTCCCCTGCCCTCGACCTGATGCAGACCATCCCGACCTTCGCCTATCTGATCCCGATGCTTCTTTTGTTCGGCAACAGTCCGGTTTCGGCGATGATCGCGACGGCCATTTTCGCGACACCGCCGATGGTGCGCGCGACGATGCTGGGGCTGTCGCGGGTGCCGTCCGAAATCGACGATTTCAGCGAGATGGCCGGCTGCACGGCACGCCAGAAACTGTGGCGCGTGCTTCTGCCTTCGGCGCGTCCAGCGCTGATGGTCGGCGTCAACCAAGTCATCATGCTGGCGCTCAATATGGTGATCATTGCTTCGATGATCGGCGCCGGCGGCCTCGGCTACGACGTGCTTTTGGCGCTCAGGGCGCTGAAGGTCGGTGAGGCGATGGAAGCCGGCCTTGCCATCGTGGCGCTGGCAATCGCGCTCGACCGGCTGAGCCAGGCGATCGCGCGCAATCACGCGAAGGGCCATGTCTATCAGGAGGTCAGCCCCAGCTTCTGGCGGCGCTACCCCAATCTGACGCTGGCCGTCGCCATCCTTGCAGTCACGACGTTGCTTGGCCTGTTCGTGCCGGCGTTCGCTGCGGTGCCGAAGGCGATCATCTTCACCACCGCACCCCTGTGGAAGACGGCAGTGAGCTGGATCACGATCAACTTCTTCGACACGATCGAAGCGTTCCGCGTGGCGCTGATCCTCAATGTGCTGAACCCGGTGCGCGCCTTCTGCGAGGGTTTTCCATGGCTGGGCGCGGTGTTCCTGCTCGGCCTTGCCGGCTACCAGCTCGGCGGCCTGCGCCTCGCCGCCCTGGCCGCGGCGCTGACCGTCTTCTGCGCGGTGACCGGCCTCTGGGAAAAGACCATGGCGACGGTCTATCTCTGCGGCATCTCGGCTTTCATCGCTAGCCTGATCGGCATCCCGATCGGGCTGATGGCGTCGCGCAGCGACCGTGTCGAGAAGATCGTCACCCCGGTCATCGACACGCTGCAGGTGCTGCCGTCGTTCTGCTTCATCATTCCGGTGGTGATGCTATTCAGAGTCGGCGACGTGACGGCGATGATCGCGACGGTCGCCTTCGCCGTGGTGCCGGCCATCCGCTACACCAATCACGGCCTCCGCCAGGTGCCGCCGGCGCTGATCGAGGCGGCAAAGGTATCGGGCTGCACCAGGCGCCAGACGTTCCTGCGCGTCCAGCTGCCGCTGGCGCTTCCCGAGATCATGCTCGGCATCAACCAGACGATCCTGATGGCGCTGGCGATGATCATCATCTGCGCCATGGTCGGCACCCGCGATCTCGGCCAGGAGGTGTTCATCGCGCTGTCCAAGGCCGATTCAGGCCGCGGCATCGTCGCCGGGCTGGCCATCGCCTTCATCGGCATCGTCGCCGACCGGCTGTTCAACGCCTGGACGGCCAAGGCACGCGCAAGGCTGGGATAGCCGGAAAATAGAGGATCGCGCCCCCACCTTCGTCTTGCCCAAAATGCATCCCAAGCTGGCTTCATGCTGAAGCGACCCACCGTGATTCTAGCCTTTCTCCTGATCCTTTCCGTCGCTGCTCACGCTGCGGATGGCCTGGAGCAGCGGCTTGGAAAGCTCCTTGACGAGGCCGAGCGCCTGACGCCGCTGCGCACGGTTGCCATCGCGCATGACGGCGCGGTGGTGGCGGAGCGTGGCTATCGCGGCCACTCCCCGGCACGTCCTGCCAACATAAAATCGGCCTCCAAGTCGATCATCTCGGCGCTTGTCGGCATCGCCATCGACAAGGGCGTGCTGCAAGGCACTGACCAGAAGATCGCTCCGCTTCTTCATGCCGACCTGCCCGCCGACGCCGATCCGCGGCTCCAGCAGGTTACGATCGGTCATCTGCTTTCCATGCAGGCGGGGCTGGGTCGGACCTCCGGCCCAAACTACGGGCGCTGGGTGGCAAGCGGCAACTGGGTGCGGGCAGCGCTCGCCATGCCCTTCGACGACGAACCGGGCGGCACCATGCTCTATTCCACCGGCTCGACGCATCTCCTTTCGGCGATCCTGACGCGGCGGACCGGCCGCTCGACCCTGGAACTGGCGCGCGAATGGCTGGGGCCGCAGCAGGGCTTTTCCATCACCGCTTGGGACCGCGACCCACAGGGCATCTATCTCGGCGGCAACCAGATGGCCATGAGCCCGCGCTCGCTGCTTGCCTTTGGCGAGCTCTACCGCAGCGGCGGAGTGAGCCGTGGCGGACGGCAGCTCGTGCCGGCCGACTGGATCAAGCTCTCCTTGCAGCCACGCACCGCCTCGCGTTTCACCGGTGACGGTTATGGCTATGGTTGGTTCATCCGTCAGATCGCGGGCGAAGCGGTGTTCTACGGATGGGGCTATGGCGGGCAGATGGTCTATGTTGTGCCGGGGCGAGCATTGACCGTGGTCATGACTTCAGATGAAGACGGCCCCGCCGGCCGCAGCGGCCACCGCGACGATCTCCATGCCCTGCTCGGACGGATCATTGAAGCGACGAAAGACGTGCGCGAGGCTCGCAGCAACTGATGCATGTCGCGCAAAAGTGCGCGGCGAGGAAGCCGCTACTCTGCCGCGACGCCTTTCACCTCGAGATAAGATTCCATCGAATCGTCCATCGCCTGCAGCCAGGGCGTGTGGTGCAGCGGCGCCATCGTGCCGGTCATCAGCGAGCGATAGGCATTGTCGCGGAACGTCATGATGTTCGCCACCTTGTGGTGTTCCCACTCCATGAAGGTCTGATTGACAGCCTCGACATCGAAGCCCGGATAGTCGGTCTGCTCCATCAACTCCCTGGTGTAGTCGCCCTGGAACCAGATCATCTGCTCGGCGTCCTCCAGCGTTTCCTCACGCGCCCGCCATTTCGCCCCGTGTTCGGCCATCGCCTCGGCCGAGGGCAGTTTTAGGCGGCCCATGATGACGTCACGGGCGAACCAGGCCTGCGCGTCGAACATGTTGAAGGTGTAGAACTGGTCCTGCATGCCGATGTAGGACAGCTGCGGGTTCTTCTCCCAGACGACGCCCTCATAGAGCCCGTCCGGCCACATCCGGTTGGCGGTCTTGAGCTTCAGATCCTCGGTGAGGAACGGGAACGAGTGGAGGTAGCCGGTGCACAGGATGATGGCGTCGACATCCCTGGTGCTGCCGTCCTTGAAATGCGCTGTCTTGCCGACGACCTTCTGCAGCAGCGGCACTTCCTGCCAGTTGTCAGGCCATTTGAAACCCATCGGCTTCGAGCGGTAGCTGGAGGTGATCGATTTGGCGCCGTACTTGTAGCATTGCGAGCCGATATCCTCGGCCGAATAGGAGCGGCCGATGATCAGGATGTCCTTGTCCTTGAATTCCATGGCGTCGCGGAAATCGTGACTGTGCAAGATGCGGCCGTTGAAGGTCGAAAAACCCTCGAAATAGGGGACGTTGGGCACGGAGAAATGCCCCGAGGCGACGACGACGTTGTCGAACTCTTCCGAATAGGTGACGTCGTTGCTGCGGTCATGCGCGGTGACGGTGAATTTTTTCGTCGCGTCGGAGAAGGTCACCATGCGCACCGGGCTGTTGAAGCGCACCCATTTGCGCACATCGGATTTTTCGACGCGGCCCTTGATGTAGTCCCACAGCACGGCGCGCGGCGGATAGGAGCCGATCGGGCGACCAAAGTGCTCCTCGAACGTGTAGTCGGCGAATTCGAGGCATTCCTTCGGCCCGTTTGACCAGAGGTAGCGGTACATCGAGCCGTGAACCGGGTCGCCATGCTCATCGAGGCCGGTGCGCCAGGTGTAGTTCCACAGGCCGCCCCAGTCGGACTGCTTTTCGAAGCAGACGATTTCCGGAATCTCCGCGCCCTTGTCGGCTGCCGACTTGAAGGCTCGAAGCTGGGCCATGCCGGACGGTCCGGCTCCGATGACGGCAACACGACTTTTCATTGCGAGCCTCCCGGTCTCATTTCCCTAACGAAACAAATTTCACTGACAGGACAGTAATTGCCCCTTCAATGCTGTCAACAGGCCTTCTGCCGAAACCTCGGCTCACCAATCGGATTTTCGGCAAAACCGCCGATGGCGGAAAATCCGGAGAACGCGCGGGTCGTCAAAGTGGCTTGCTGTGGCAGTTGCGCTCATGTACCCGCAGCGAATATGTTCACCGTGAGTGAAATAGATTCGCAGACCCCGGGGTGGCGACATGGCGAAGAAAGCTTCCAGTTTCAGGAATGGGGCAGCCCCTGCCAAGGCCAAGCCATCGCCGAAAAGCGTGGCAACGATCCGGACGCCGCTGACCCAGGATCCGCACGCCGTTCGCGACACCCGCGAAAAGGTCCTGGAGGTCGCGATCGGCCGCGAGGTGCGGGCGTTTCGCAAGAAACTCGGCATCACTGTTGCCGATCTTGCCGCTGCCACCGACATTTCGCTTGGCATGCTGTCGAAGATCGAAAACGGCATTACCTCGCCGTCGCTGACCACCTTGCAGGCGCTGTCGCGGGCGCTCGGCGTTCCGGTCACCGCCTTCTTCCGCCGCTTCGAGGAAGAGCGCAGCGCCGTCTTCGTCAAGGCCGGCGAAGGACTCGACGTCGAGCGGCGCGGCACGCGCGCCGGCCACCAGTACAATCTGCTCGGCCATATCGGCTCCAACACCAGCGGCGTCGTCGTCGAACCCTATCTGATCACGCTGACCGAGGATTCCGATGTGTTTCCGACCTTCCAGCACGAAGGCATGGAGTTCCTCTACATGCTCGAAGGCGAGGTCGTTTACCGGCACGGCAGCAATCTCTATCCGATGAAGCCCGGCGACAGCCTGTTCTTCGACGCCGATGCGCCGCACGGGCCGGAGGTGCTTACAGTCCTGCCGATGCGCTATCTCTCGATCATCTGCTATCGGCAGAGCAGCGCGGGATGAGCGGGTTCGGAGGGAAGCGAAGTCCCCTCATTGAGCCCCGTGGCCGCGAAGCGGCCGGATGGAATGTTACAGGTCCGGACTAGAGCGGTTCATCGTTTCACGGAAACGCCGAACCGCCCTATCTCTTTGTTTATGCGCAATTCCCTAGGGAAAGCGCTAGGCGCTTTAAACCGTTGGCACTTTTCCTGGAATTGCTTAGGCTGGCGGCAGGCCGAAGGCCGCAAACAAACTGGGGCCGAGCGGCGGCACATAGATCGTCAGAGCGGCGATACCACCCTCGGCGGGCTCGATCACATGCAGCGAATGGGCTCGCCACGCAGGGTCATTGTGGCTGCGGGAATAGACCCCGACCGCCGGCTGGGCATTGGCTCCGATGGCCACGGTGCGGAAGCCCGCAAAATTGCCCCAGATGGTCTCGAGGAAACCGCGGATCGCCCCGCGTCCTCGATACCATTCCCGCCAAGGCGGCATGCGATAGGTGGCGTCCTCCCGCAGGAGCTCGATCAGGCTGTCGAGATTGGCGGCCTGCCAGGCCTGCATGTAACGTTCGAGCAGCAGGCCTTCTTCGGGGTTGGGCTTCGATCGATGGATGGGACGTCCTTGGGGATATCGCGCCGCAAGGGTTCCGCGGGCCCGCTGCAATGCGCTGTTGATCGAAACCGTCGATCCGCCCAGCAATCCCGCCGTTTCGACAGCCGACCAGCCCAGGACGTCGGAAAGCAGTAGAGCGGCGCGCTGCCTGGGCGGCAGATCCTGGATCGCGGCGACGAAAGCGAGTTGGACGGCTTCGCGGGTCTCGTAGCGCGCTTCCGGACTTGGCTCACCATCAGCGAGGCTTGGCAGCTCTGCGTCGGGGTAAGGCTCCAACCAGGTGACCTCGGCTGCAGGGCCGCCGGTGGCCATCCCGTGGGAAGCCGACCGTCCGGGCTGCTGGAGAATGCGATTCGCCCTCGACCTGGCCTTGAGCGCGTTGAGGCAAGTGTTGGTCGCGATCGTGTAGAGCCAACCGCGAACCGAACCCCGCCCATCGAACTCCGATCTTGCACGCCAGGCGCGCAGAAGCGTGTCCTGGACAAGGTCGTCCGCCTCGTGCAGCGAGCCCATCATGCGATAGCAATGGAGCTTGAGCTCCCGGCGATGGACCGCCGTGAACTGCTCGAAGGCCAGCCGATCGAGGATCGGCTGACCTACCGGGTTGAGAGATGCCTGGGCGTCTGTCATGCGGATCCGGCAATTTTGAGTCCGGTTTGCATTACGCGCGCCTCAGCCCGCCGGCGCAAGCCCGCTCCCGCTCACCGCGAAGGAACACCCTTGCGGTTTTTGGGTGGCGAGTGCGACCACCGCACGTCCCACGTCGGCCGGCGTTTGCATGTCGGGGATTCCCGCGATGAACTCCATGGGCCGGATGCCCATATAGGCCGAAATGCTCTCGATGCCGGCGTCGCCCACGCCGGTCCCTGGCATGATGCGCATAGGCGCAAGCGCCATGAAGCGCAGGTCGAGGCCGAGCCGATCCGATTCCTTCTGGCTATGACCGGCCAGGAACATCTGCATGCGTTTTGCGCCGGCATAGCCGCCGGAATTCGGTGGCCCCCCGGTCAAGGCCGCGCCGCTGGAGATCAGAACAATCCGGGCGCCCGGTTTGAGCGGACGCCGAAGCGCGGCCTTGCAAAACAGAAACGACGCCTTGACGTCCGTTTCCCAGTTTGCGGAGAACGCCTCCCAATTCTGTTCATGCAGGGGCGCGGAGGGGGCAAGAGCGCCTGCGCATATCACCAGGACGTCCGGTTCCAGCGCGGCGAAGACCTGATCGGGAGCGGTGTCCACAGTTGCATCGACCGCGAACGCCTTCACGCTCGAAGTCTCCCGGCCAAATTCCGCCAGGGTCTGTGCGCTGCGGGCGACTGCGAGGACCGTCGCTCCCTTGCTGAGAGCGGCTTCTGCGATCGAGCGGCCGACACCACGGCTGCCTCCAACGACGACGACATTCTGACCTTGTAACAATCTCATGGACCACCTTGCTATCCCGGCAGCTGGACCATCCAGCCACGCCCATTGACAAGGACAGCGCAGGCGGTCGGAAATCATCGGTGCGGGGTCAAAAATCTTCTCAGGTGATCGGAAGCGCCGGTGCAAGCCTCCTTAGTCCGGCCCGAAGCCGGGCGATGTCGGGCTGCCGTCGTCGAGCTTCGACAGCCATTCGACCAGCGTCGCGCGGTAGCGTGTCAGGCCTTTGTAATTGGCGAGCTCTTCGGGAAGGTCGCGGATGACGCGGTGCAGGCGCCGCGCCCATTTCGGCTGGGTCACCAGCTCGTCCATCTTGATGAGATAACAGCGGATCGGGAAGACGATGCCGTTCGAGCGAGGCAGCCGCCAGAAGCTCTGCAATTCGACACGCAGATGGACCTTGTCGCCAACGTTTTCGGGCGTCACCGTTGTCCGGTCCGGACCCCATTTGTGATAATTTTCCGGGCTGGTGTCGAGGCGCGGATTGATCGTCATCGTCCAGTTCAGCCGCCGCGCCGGCTTGCCTTGCTGGATGTTGGTGAGGAATTTCAGCGCCCGGACGAATATGCCCTTCTCGTGCGCCAGCGGCACCGGCGCGTGCCACTCGAAGAAGTTCATGCCGATGTCGAAATCGAGCGACCAGTCGGCCTGGGTGGTGACCATGCCGGCATCCATCCACAGATTGCCGTCACGCTGGTCGAGGATGCAGAAATCGCCTTGTGATTGGCGCGTGATGTATTCCATCGGCCCATAGGGCAGCGTCGACACGTCGCCGAAGGTGAAGCTGTCGTCGATGCCGAGCGGCCGATTGATCCAGCGCCATCTGTCGCCGTCGCGCGTCAGCGAGAAATGCTCGGGATAGCCCAGCGCCTGCTGCTCCATCAGAAGTTCGAGCAGGTCCCAGCCGGCTAGCGTCATATGCGG
Organism: Mesorhizobium escarrei; assembly: GCF_935825525.1. Taxonomy (GTDB): domain Bacteria; phylum Pseudomonadota; class Alphaproteobacteria; order Rhizobiales; family Rhizobiaceae; genus Mesorhizobium; species Mesorhizobium escarrei. The sequence goes on along the minus strand of NZ_CAKXZT010000124.1, from coordinate 111,816 downwards.
CAGCGATTGGCAGCGCAGCGGGTCTTCCGCCAGCACCAGCGCGCGGTCCTGCATCTCGGCGACATAATGCTCGTCGACGTCGATCAGGTTTTCGAGCACGCTGCCCTTCGGCCCCAGAACATGCGGCTCGATATTGACCGCATACATGTAGCTGTCTTCGTGGAACGGGAACGGAAACCGCCTGATGTGCTCCGGGCTGTTTTTGAAGGTGAAGTCGTCGCGGAACGTCTCCTTGCGAAAGGTGATTCCCAAGCTCGCCTCCTATCTTTCCAGCACCAGCGACCTGCCCTCGAAGCGCGAGACGCAGGGCATGATCTTCTTGCAGGATCGGTGCTCTTCCTCGCTCAGCCAGTGGTCGTTGTGGATGAATTTGCCGTCATGCGCGATGACATTGGTTTCGCACTGGCCGCAGACGCCGCCGCGGCAGAGATAGGGTGGATCGACGCCGGCGGCCTCGATGGCTTCGAGCAGGCTCTGCTGCTCGCCGACGCGGATCGTCTTGCCGCTGACCGCTAGCATCACGTCGAACGGCGCGCCGGGCTGCGGTGCGGCGAAATGCTCGAAATGCACGGTTTCCGCCGGCCAGCCCAGCGCAGCGGCACGATCGCACACCCAGCCGATCATGCCCGACGGGCCGCAGACGTAGAGATGCGTGCCGAGCGGCTGCGACGACAGCAGCCGGTCGAGCTCGATGCGCTCGTCGCGATCGTCGTGATAGAGCCTGACCCGGCGGTCGTAGCGCTCTCTCAGCACATCGGCATAGGTGCCGAGCGAGGCGGTGCGGCAGGTGTAATGCAGCTCGAAATTGCCGCCATCGGCCGCCAGCTGCGCGGTCTGCGCCATGAACGGCGTGATGCCGATGCCGCCGGCCAGCATCAAATGCTTGCTGGCGCGCAGGTCGAGCGAGAACAGATTGACGGGGTAGCTGATCACCATCTCCATGCCGGGCCTGACATGCCTGTGCATGAACAGCGAGCCACCGCGGCCGGCATCGTCGCGGCGCACCGAGATGGTGTATTCGCGCGTGTCGAGCGGCGAGCCCATCAGCGAATAGGGATTGAGCCTGGTCCGCTCGCCGTCGCGCATCTCGACGACGACATGGGCGCCGCCGGAAAATGTCGGCAAAAGCTGCCCGTCGCGCCGGCGGAAATGAAAGCGCGTCACCAGTTCGTTGACCGGGACGACATCGCTCACCACGACGTCGAGCTTGGTGGTGCCGGTGCTCATCGAAAGATCTCCTCCGTCGGAGGAATTTCGCTGCGGTCTTCCGCATTGATGCAGACGCCCTGGAATGCTGCGAGGCGCCTGGAATAGTGATCGCGTACCAGAAGAAGCAGGCCACAATGCGAACAGGTTGCAGGCTGCGTCGTCACGTTTTCGGTGATGCCCTTGCAATGCACGCATTGGATGCGGCGCGCCAGCGAGCCGCGGTGCTCGGTCTGGATCGCGGTGTGGTCGATGCCGGCTTCGAGCGCCGCCTGCATGGCCTGGCCGATCAGCCCTTCGGTGCCGGCGAGATAGAGGCGCAGGCCCATATGCGCGTTGGCCAAGGTCTGTTTCAGCCGCGGCAAGGCACTGGCGAAGGAAGGCCCCTGATAGAACTGCGCCGGCTTCAGCGCTTCGAGCGCGGCGACATGTCTGCCATCCTGGCCGGGGATGAAGATGATGTGGGCATCGGCAAAGAAACCATAGGGCGCCTTGGCGGCCAGGTCTGTTATGGCCAGCGCTCCTTCTGCATCCGTCACAAAAAGATGGTGCTTGCCGGGCTGCGGGGACAGGGTTCCGTAGACCGGCCGGCTGATGATGCTTTTCGCTGCCATTCTCTCAGTATGCCTCAGCCTTTCGCCGTACGCTTGGTCTTCTTCGGATCATCGAATGGAAGCGGCTCAGCCGTCGCGCTGATGGCGCCGCGCTTGTTGCGGACCTCGAGCCTGGTGCCCTGGACGGCGCAGTCGACATCGAGCCGGGCAATGCCCATCGATTTCTGGACCAGAGGCGAATACATGGCGCAGGTCACCACGCCGACCTTTTTGCCGTCGCGATAGACCGGCGCGCCCTCGTCGGCCGGCTCCTTGCCTTCGAGCAGCACGCCGAAGATCTTGAAGCGTTCCTTGCCCTTGAGGTGGTAGTGCTCCTCTGCGCCGCGAAAGCCTGTCTTGCCGGGGCTGACGGTGAAGTCGAGGCCGAGCTCCCACAGCGTATCGCCGGGGCCTTCGTTCTCGAACGGATATTTCTGCGAATTGTCGTAGGGGTAGAACAAGAGGTAGCTCTCGACACGCAGCATGTCGAGCGTGGTGAACCGGCACGGGATGATGCCGGCGCTCTTGCCCTCGTCGAGAATGGTGTCCCAGATCGTGCCGGCATCCTGGCCACGGCAGAAGATCTCGTAGCCGCGTTCGCCGGTGTAGCCGGTGCGCGAGATCATCACCGGAAAACCGAACAGCCGGGTCTGCATGTGGTGGAAATAGTTGAGGTCGCGAATGCCCGGCACATGCTTTGCCAGATAATCGACTGATGTCGGCCCCTGCAGCGAGAGGTCGTGCAGATTGTCATCAAAACGCAGCGAGACATCGCGGCCCATGGCCGCCCGCTGCAACTCCTCGTGGCCGGTGCCAGAACCGTGCACGACCATCCAGGCATTCGGGCCGGTGCGGTAGAGGATGCAGTCGTCGGTGAACTTGCCGGCCTCGTTCAGCATGCAGGCATAGGCCGATTTGCCGGGATAGATCTTTTCCACATCGCGCGTCGTCGCGAGGTCGATCAGATGCGAGGCATGCGGCCCGGTGATGTGGACCTTCTTCAGGCCCGACACATCCATCAGCCCGGCTTTGGTGCGGATGGCGACATACTCCTCGTCAGCGTCCTTGTCGTAGGTCCAGGCGGTGCCCATCCCGCTCCAGTCTTCGAGCTTCGAACCGAGCGCACGATGGCGATCCGCCAAGGTCGAAAATCTCCAGGATGCGGTCATGGACTTGCTTCTCCTCACACGATTGCTGGCGTTTCGCCGCTAAAGGGCACTGAAGCCCAGTGACGGTCCGCGCCATATTGACTCAAAACTCCAAAAGCGCGCAATACTAAGATGCAAAAAGTTTTACTCATAGGCAAGGAACGCAACTAAACGGAGGGGACATGAAATGGAAGGGAATCTCAACGCTCTAACGACTATTTTCACGGAATTCTATTACTGGGTGACGATCGTCATGATGTTCCTGATCCATGTCGGGTTCTGCATGTACGAGGTCGGCGTGTCGCGCCGGCGCAATCATCTGAAAACGCTTATGAAGAACGCGATGGCGATCCCGCTCGTCACGATCACGTTCTATTTTTTCGGCTGGTGGATCTATTTCGGCTTCCCCAATGGGCCGGGCATCACCGGCGGACTTGTCACCGCACCATTTGCCGAACCATGGAATCCGCTGATGGGCACCCACCTCTCCGGCGTCAATCCAGGCGAGACGGGGGTCACCCCTACCGATGCCGCGCTGTGGCACCGCCTTAACGGCGTGTTCTGGGGCGCCTTCCTGCTGTTCTCCATCACGACGGCGTCGATCATCTCGGGTTCGATCATAGAACGCGTGCGCTCGGGTGCGTTCTGGATCATCGCGGTGCTGGTCGGTTCGGTCCTGTGGATCCTCGATGCGTCCTGGGGCTGGCATCCGCAAGGCTGGATGGTGAAGCTCTGGGGCTATCATGATGCCTATGCATCGGGCGTCGTGCACGCAATCGCGGGCGGAGCGGCGCTCGCCTTTCTTATCGTGCTGGGTCCGCGCATCGGCAAGTTCAGGGCCGACGGCACGGCGCGCGACATCCCACCCCACAATGTCTGGCTTGTCACGATCGGCCTGTTTCTGATCTTCACCGGCTTCTGGGGCTTCTATGCCGCGTGCAACATTCCGCTGATCAGCCCGGCCACAATTGCCGGCCAGATCACCGGCGAGACCTGGACGGCGACCAACATCTATCTCGCGCCGACCACGCTCTCGGCGATCACCTTCAACTTCCTGATGTCGCTGTCGGGCGGTATGCTGGCCGGCTACATCGTCTCCAAAGGCGACCCGTTCTGGACATTCTCCATGGGGCTTTGCGGCGTTATCTCAACGTCGGCCGGCAACGACCTCTATCACCCGATCCAGGCACTGCTGATCGGCGCGATCGTCCCGACCATCTGCTACAAGCTGCACTATTTCGTCGAGCGCCGCTTCAAGATCGATGATGCGGTCGGCGCTGTTGCCGTGCATGGTTACGGCGGCTTCCTCGGTGTCGTGGTGGCGGGCTTCATGCTGTGGGGACAGCCGTCCTCGCCCTATGAGGGCTTCGCGCACATCAACCCGCTCGGCAATTTCGCTGGTGCGGTGCTGATGTTCGTGCTCGGGTTCGCCCCTACCTTTGTCGTCTGCAAGATCCTCAACGGCATGAACCTCCTGCGCGTACCAGAGAAGGTCGAACTCGAGGGCGTCGATTTTGCCCTCAACCATGTTTTCGAGGCGTCGGTCCGCGAAGTTGGAGCCGCCGAAAAGGCCATGATCAAATAGTCAATGGGCAAGGAGCACCGCAATGTCTACCAATGGAATGGAAAGCTGGGCCGTCGACCTCAAGGACGTCGGCGCGATCTACCCGTTTCAGGGTTCCGAAGTCGTGATGGTGATCATCGGCCTCGGCTTCTGGATCGGATGGCACGTCCTTCAGACGCGCCACGAGAGTGCTGAAATCGAAGCCGATATGGCTGCGGATCGCACTGGAGAGGAAACCAGAAAGGCGATCGACCGCCATTAAGTCGCCGCCGGGTCGTCTGGCGCATTTGCGCCAGACGACTTGTCCAAGATGAAAAAAACTTTCATACGAGTTGAATTCGACTCATGAAGCTGGTAGCACCTAAATCATACCTCATCTCGGGAGCCTGACATGTGCGGAATCGTCGGACTGTTTTTGAAAGACAAGTCGCTCGAGCCCCAGCTTGGCTCGATGCTTTCGGAGATGCTGATCTCGCTCAGCGATCGCGGTCCCGACAGCGCCGGCATCGCAATCTATGGAGCGCCATCCGGCAATGAGGCCAAGATCACCATCCAATCGGGAAAGCCGGAGCACGATTTCCGCAACCTCGACGCCGAACTCGCCAGGGCGATTGGGACGCCGGTGAACATCGCGGTGAAATCGACGCATGCGGTCGTCAGGACGACGCCCGACAAGATCGATGAAGTACGCGAAACCATCCAGGCGCTGCGCCCCGATATCCGCATCATGGGCGCCGGCGACGTCGTCGAAATCTACAAGGAGGTCGGCTTGCCCGAAGCGGTCGTCGATCGCTTCGACGTGCGCAGCATGACCGGCACGCACGGCATCGGCCACACCCGGATGGCGACGGAATCGGCGGTGACGACGATGGGCGCGCATCCGTTCTCGACCGGCGCCGACCAGTGCCTGGTGCATAACGGCTCGCTGTCCAATCACAACAATGTCCGCCGCGAGCTGATCCGCGAAGGCATGAAATTCGAGACCGAGAACGACACCGAAGTCGCGGCAGCCTATCTCTCCTCGCAGATGGCGCATGGCAAGAATCTCGGCGAGGCGCTGGAAGGCACGCTGAGCGACCTCGACGGCTTCTTCACCTTTGTCGTCGGCACCAAGAACGGCTTCGGCGTGGTGCGCGATCCAATCGCCTGCAAGCCTGCCGTCATGGCCGAGACCGACCAGTATGTCGCCTTCGGCTCGGAATATCGCGCGCTCACCAAGCTGCCCGGCATCGACAATGCGAGGGTCTGGGAGCCCGAGCCCGCAACCGTCTATTTCTGGGAGCATTGAGCTCATGCCGGCAATCAACGTCTCCAAGGCGACCCGCGAGCAAGACCATGAGCAGAGTCGGGCGTCGAGGGTTTTCGACCTGGCCGAAATGCCGTTGCGCGAGCTCAATCAGACGCTACACGATTTGGCCCCCGGTTCCAACGAAACCGCCTGGGAAGTGCTTCATCCGAAAGGCAGCCATTCGGTCGCCGTCGGCGTCGACCAGCCGATCACGATCGATGTCCGCGGCAGCGTCGGCTATTATTGCGGCGGCATGAACGACGGCAGCGCCATCACCGTGCATGGCTCGGCGGGACCCGGCGTCGGCGAAAACATGATGTCGGGCTCGATAACGGTCAAAGGCGATGCCAGCCAATATGCCGGCGCCACCGGCAGGGGCGGGCTGCTGGTCATCGAAGGCAATGCGTCGTCGCGCTGCGGCATTTCGATGAAGGGCATCGACATCGTCGTCCATGGCAATATCGGCCACATGTCGGCCTTCATGGCGCAGTCCGGCAATCTGGTGGTGCTGGGCGATGCCGGCGACGCACTCGGCGATTCCATCTACGAGGCGCGGCTGTTCGTGCGCGGCAAGGTCGAAAGCCTCGGCGCCGACTGCATCGCTAAGGAGATGCGGCCCGAGCATCTGGAATTGCTGCAGGGCCTGCTCGACCGTGCCGGCGCGACCGGCGTCAAGGCGGCGGAGTTCAAGCGTTACGGCTCGGCGCGCACGCTCTACAATTTCAACATCGACAACGCCGACGCGTATTGAGGCTCAATGACCTACCGCAACCCGCCGACGACGCCGCGCAAATCCGCGACCTTCGACGACTACACGCTTTCCGAAATCCGCCGCGCCGCGGCGACCGGCATCTATGACATCCGCGGCGCCGGCGCCAAGCGCAAGCTGCCGCATTTCGACGACCTGCTGGTGCTCGGCGCCTCGATCTCGCGCTATCCGCTCGAAGGCTATCGCGAGCGCTGCGACACCGGTGTGGTGCTGGGTTCGCGCTATGCAAAAAAGCCGATCGAGCTGAAAATCCCGATCACCATCGCCGGCATGAGTTTCGGATCGCTGTCCGGCCCGGCCAAGGAAGCGCTCGGCCGCGGCGCGACGCTGTCGGGCACCTCGACGACCACCGGCGACGGCGGCATGACCGAGGAAGAGCGCGGCCATTCCAAGACGCTGGTCTACCAGTATCTGCCATCGCGCTACGGCATGAACCCGCGCGACTTGCGCCGGGCGGATGCTATCGAGATCGTCGTCGGCCAGGGCGCCAAGCCCGGCGGCGGCGGCATGCTGCTTGGCCAGAAGATCTCCGACCGCGTCGCCGAAATGCGCACGCTGCCGAAGGGTATCGACCAGCGCTCGGCCTCGCGCCATCCCGACTGGACCGGGCCCGACGATCTGGAAATCAAGATCCTGGAACTGCGTGAAATCACCGACTGGGAAAAGCCGATCTACGTCAAGGTCGGCGGCGCGCGGCCCTATTACGACACAGCCCTTGCGGTTAAGTCAGGCGCCGACGTCGTCGTGATCGACGGCATGCAGGGCGGCACCGCCGCCACCCAGGAAGTGTTCATCGAGAATGTCGGCCAGCCGACGCTTGCCTGCATCAGGCCGGCGGTGCAGGCGCTGCAGGATCTCGGCATGCATCGCAAGGTGCAGCTGATCGTCTCCGGCGGCATCCGCAACGGCGCCGACGTCGCCAAGGCGCTGGCGCTCGGCGTCGACGCGGTGTCGATCGGCACCGCCGCACTTGTCGCGCTGGGTGACAACGATCCGCGCTGGGAGGCGGACTACAACGAGCTCGGCACCACCGCCGGCGCCTATGATGACTGGCATGAGGGACGCGATCCGGCCGGCATCACCACGCAGGACCCCGAACTAATGAAACGGGTCGATCCGATAGCGGCCGGCCGACGGTTGGCGAATTATCTTAAGGTGATGACACTGGAGGCTCAGACGATCGCGCGCGCCTGCGGCAAGAACAGCCTGCACAATCTCGAGCCCGAGGATCTCGTCGCGCTGACGATCGAAGCCGCCGCCATGGCGGGCGTACCGCTGGCCGGCACCAACTGGATACCGGGGAAGAACGGCTTCTAAGATACAAGATATCAAACCACCAAGAATGCCATAAGCGAGGAACTATAATGGGGAACGATCTCGCCGCCTTTGCCAAAGAGAACGGCGTAAAATATTTCATGATTTCCTACACCGACCTGTTCGGTGGGCAGCGCGCCAAGCTGGTGCCGGCGCAAGCCATTGCCGACATGCAGAAGGACGGTGCCGGCTTCGCCGGCTTTGCCACCTGGCTCGACCTGACGCCGGCGCATCCAGACATGCTGGCGGTGCCGGATCCGGATTCGGTCATCCAGCTGCCGTGGAAACCGGAAGTCGCCTGGATTGCCGCCAATTGCATCATGGACGAGAAATCGGTCGAGCAAGCGCCGCGCAACACGCTGATGCGGGTGATTGACGAGGCGGCGGGCGACGGTATGCATGTCAAGACCGGCGTCGAGGCCGAGTTCTTCCTGATCTCGCCGGACGGCAAGACGATTTCCGACGAATACGACACGGCGTCAAAGCCGTGCTACGACCAGCAGGCGGTGATGCGCCGCTACGATGTCATCGCCGAGATCTGCGATCACATGCTGGCACTCGGCTGGGGCCCCTACCAGAACGATCATGAGGACGCCAACGGTCAGTTCGAGATGAATTGGGCCTTCGACGATGCGCTGGCGACCGCCGATAAGCATTCCTTCTTCAAGTTCATGGTCAAGTCCGTTGCCGAAAAGCACGGCCTGCGCGCCACCTTCATGCCAAAACCGTTCCCCGGCCTGACCGGCAATGGCTGCCATGCCCACATCTCGGTGTGGGACAAGGACGGCAAGACCAATGTCTTTGCCGACAACGCCATGGAGCTCGGCCTGTCGGCGAAGGGCAAGAATTTTCTCGGCGGCATCATGAAACATGCCTCCGCACTTGCCGCGATCACCAACCCGACGGTCAATTCCTACAAGCGCATCAATGCGCCGCGCACCGTTTCGGGCGCTACCTGGGCGCCGAACTCGGTGACCTGGACCGGCAACAACCGCACCCACATGGTGCGCGTGCCCGGCCCCGGCCGTTTCGAGCTGCGCCTGCCCGACGGCGCGGCAAACCCTTATCTGCTGCAGGCCGTCATCATCGCCGCCGGCCTCGACGGCATCCGCTCGAAGGCCGATCCGGGCAAGCGCTACGACATCGACATGTACCAGTTCGGCCATACGGTAGAGGGTGCGCCGAAGCTGCCGCTCAATCTGCTCGATGCGCTGCGCGAATTCGACAATGACAAATCGCTCAAGGCGGCGCTGGGTGAGGAATTCTCGTCGGCTTATCTAAAGCTCAAGCACCAGGAATGGAATTCCTATGCTTCCCACTTCACCCAGTGGGAGCGTGACCACACGCTGGATATCTAGAGCATCGAACCGAAAAGTGTGAACTGGCTTTCGGACAAATCCGATGCGTCAAGAAAGGTCCTGCGTGGCGCGAGCGAGCTCGGAATAGATTTATGAAGTACTCGATCTTCTCCCTCGCCCGCGCCGCGTTTTCCGGCCACAAGACCTGGCAGCGCACCTGGCGCGACGCCAGCCCGAAGGATCACTACGACGTGGTGATCATCGGCGGCGGCGGCCACGGCCTGGCGACGGCTTGGTTCCTGGCCAGCGAATACGGCATCAGGAACGTCGCCGTGCTGGAAAAAGGCTGGATCGGCTCCGGCAATGCCGGCCGCAACACCACCATCATCCGATCCAATTACGGGCTGCCCGGCAACACCGGCTTCTACGAGCTGTCGATGAAGCTGTGGGAGCGGATGGAGCAGGATCTCAACTACAATACGATGGTCAGCCAGCGCGGCGTCATCAACCTCTACCATTCCGATGCGCAGCGCGACGCCTATGCGCGGCGCGGCAACACCATGCGCATCAACGGCATCGACGCCGAACTGCTCGACCTGGCGGCGGTCAAGAAGATGATGCCGTTCCTGAACTTCGATAATGCCCGCTTTCCCGTGCAGGGCGGCCTGCTGCAGCGGCGCGGCGGAACGGCGCGCCACGACGCGGTGGTCTGGGGCTATGCCCATGCGGCGAGCGCGATTGGCGTCGACATCATCCAGAATTGCGAGGTGTCGGGCTTCGTGCGCGATGCCAACGGCAAGGTGACCGGGGTCGAAACATCGCGCGGCAAGATCGGCGCCGGCAAGGTCGGCATGGCCGTCGCCGGCAGTTCGTCGCGTGTCGCGGCGATGGCTGGCCTGCGGCTGCCGATTGAAAGCCACGTGCTGCAGGCCTTTGTTTCCGAGGCGATCAAGCCGCTGATCCCCAATGTCATGACCTTCGGCGCCGGCCATTTCTATGTCAGCCAGTCCGACAAGGGCGGGCTGGTCTTCGGCGGCGATATAGACGGCTACAATTCCTATGCCCAGCGCGGCAACATGCCTGTGATGGAAGACGTCTGCGAGGGCGGCATGGCGCTGCTGCCGATGATCGGCCGCGTGCGCCTGTTGCGCCAGTGGGGCGGCATCATGGACATGTCGATGGACGGCTCGCCGATCATCGACAAGACGCCGGTGGACGGGCTCTATCTCAATGCCGGCTGGTGCTATGGCGGCTTCAAGGCGACGCCCGGCTCCGGCCTCGTGTTTGCCCATCTCCTTGCCCGCGACGAACTGCACAAAGAGGCGGCGCGCTTCCGCCTCGATCGGTTCCGGCGGGGTGCGATGATCGATGAAAAGGGCGTCGGCGCCCAACCGAACCTGCACTGAGAACGGTCCAAAAGCATGCGTATTGTCTGTCCCTTCTGCGGCGAACGCGAACTCGGCGAGTTCACCTATCTCGGCGACGCCAAGCCGGTGCGTCCGGCAGCCAATGCCTCTGAAGACGAGGTGTTCGACTATGTCTATCTGCGCGACAATGTCGCCGGCGAGACCAGCGAACACTGGTACCATGCTGGCGGCTGCCGGGCCTGGCTGAAGATCACCCGCAACACGCTGACACACGAGATTTCCTCGGTCGAACCGGCGGCGGGCGTCGGTGCCGCTAAGGTTGGCGCCTGATGGTCAGTCACGCGCAGTCGCACCGGCTGGAGAGCGGCGGTCTCATCGACCGCTCGGCGCCGCTGAATTTTCGCTTCGACGGCAAAACCTTTGCCGGCTTCCAGGGCGACACGCTTGCCTCGGCGCTGATCGCCAACAGCGTCAAGCTGGTCGGCCGCTCGTTCAAATACCACCGGCCGCGCGGCATCCTGACATCAGGCTCGGAAGAGCCCAACGCACTGGTCGAACTGCGGACGGGCGCGCGGCGCGAGCCGAACACCAAGGCGACCACGACAGAACTTTATGACGGGCTGGAAGCCGCCAGCCAGAACCGCTGGCCGTCGCTGCGCCACGATCTGATGGCGGTGAACCAACTGTTCTCGCCGATCTTCGTCGCCGGCTTCTACTACAAGACCTTCATGTGGCCGGCGAAATTCTGGGAAGCGATCTACGAGCCGGCGATCCGCCGCGCCGCAGGGCTTGGACGCGCAGCTGGCGTCGCCGATCCCGACCATTACGACAAGGCCTGGGCGTATTGCGACGTGCTGATCGCCGGCTCCGGCCCGGCCGGGCTGGCCGCAGCACTTGCCGCCGGCCGATCTGGTGCCCGCGTCATCCTGTGCGAGGAAGATTTTGCGCTTGGCGGCCGCCTGCTTGCCGACGGCGGCATGATCGACGGGATGCCGGCGGCCGAATGGGTTTCCCGCACCCTAGCCGAACTCGCCACGCTGCCCGACGTCCGCATCATGACCCGCACGACGCTGTTCGGCGTCTATGACGGCGGCACCTATGGCGCGTTCGAACGGGTCAACGACCACCTGCCCTCCCCGCCCGAACATCAGGTGCGCCAGCGGCTGTGGAGGGTCGTGGCAAAGCGCTGTGTCGTCGCCGCCGGCGCCATCGAACGGCCGATCGTCTTTGCCGGCAACGATACGCCCGGCGTGATGATGGCTTCGGCGGTGCGGACCTATGTCGCGCGCTATGCGGCGACCCCGGCGAAGAGGATCGCGCTGTTCACCAACAATGAGGATGGCTGGCGCACGGTCGAAACCGCACTTGGCGCCGGATTGCAGATCGCGGCGGTCGTCGATGCGCGCCCGGACGTGTCTGCCGCGCACCGCGCGCTTGCCGGCAAAACCGGCTTTCCCGTGCTGAACGGTTCCGTCAGCGGGGTGGACGGCGGCAAGGACGGCGTTCGGAAAATCTCGGTGGCGCTCGCCGGCGGCGCACGCGCTGAGGTCGAAGCCGACGGGCTTGCCGTTTCCGGCGGCTGGAACCCGGCGGTCGGGCTGACGTCCTATCATCGCGGCCGGCCGAAATGGCAGGACGATATATCGGCATTCGTGCCGGACAGCGCCCCTCCGGGTATGGTGGCCGCCGGTGCCGCCAGCGGCGCCTTCGGCCTCGGCGCCTGCTTGCGACAGGGATTCGCCGCCGGTGCGGCAGCGGCACAGAGCGCCGGACACAACGGCAATACCGGCACGCCGCCAGTCGCCGACGACGAGGCTTTTTCGCTGACCCCGCTCTGGCAGGTCGCCGGCAAAGGGAAAGCCTTTGTCGACTACCAGCATGACGTCACCGCGTCGGACATCGAACTGGCGCAGCGCGAAGGCTTTGAATCGGTCGAGCATCTGAAACGCTACACGACGCTCGGCATGGCCACCGACCAGGGCAAGACCTCGAACGTCGCCGGCCTCGCCATCATGGCGGCGGTATCAGGCAAATCCATCCCCGAGACCGGCACAACGATCTATCGCCCGCCCTATGTGCCAGTCGCCATCGGCGCCCTCGCCGGCCATCATCGCGACGAGAACTTCCATGCGACAAGGCTGACGCCGTCGCATCACTGGGCGGCCGAACAGGGCGCGGTGTTCGTCGACACCGGCCTGTGGAAGCGCGCGCAATGGTATCCGCGCGCCGGCGAGAAGGACTGGCTGGAATCGGTCAACCGCGAGGTCAAGGCGGTGCGCGGCGGCGTGGGCTTTTGCGACGTCTCGACGCTCGGCAAGATCGACGTGCACGGACCGGATGCCGGCGCCTTCCTCGACCGCGTCTACATCAACACCTTCGCCAATCTTGCTGTGGGAAAAGCCCGCTACGGGCTGATGCTGCGCGAGGACGGCATGGTCTATGACGACGGCACCACGTCGCGGCTGGCCGAGGATCACTATTTCCTGACCACCACCACCGCCAAGGCCGGGCCAGTGATGCAGCATCTCGAATTCTGCCGGCAGGTGCTGTTTCCTGAACTCGACGTGCAGCTGACCTCCGTCTCCGACCAGTGGGCGCAATTCTCGGTCGCTGGGCCGAAGACCCGGGACCTGCTCCGGGAAATCGTCGATCCGGCCGAGGATTTGTCGAACGAGGGCTTTCCGTTCATGGGGGCGCGGGAGGTGCTACTCCGCGGCGGCATCAGGGCGCGGCTGTTCCGCATCTCGTTCTCCGGCGAGATGGCGTTCGAGATCTCCGTTCCGGCCCGCTACGGCGACGCGCTGGTGCGCAACCTGATGCTAGCCGGCAAACAATTCGGCGTGACCCCCTACGGCACCGAGGCGCTCGGCGTCATGCGGATCGAAAAGGGCCATGTCGCCGGACCGGAGCTGAACGGCACGACGACAGCGGCCGATCTCGGCTTGGGCAAGATGATGTCGACCAAGAAGGACTTCGTCGGCCGCGTGATGGCCGGACGCGAGGCCCTCGTCGCCCCCGACCGGCAGGTCGTGGTCGGCGTCAAGCCGACGGACAGAGCGCGCCGCCTGCGCTCCGGCGCGCATATCATTCCGAAGGGCGAGATACCGGGTACCGCCAACGACCAGGGCTATGTCACCTCGGTCTGCTTCTCGCCGACGCTCGACCAGTGGATCGGGCTGGCGCTTGTCGAGCGCGGCCGCGAGCGGATCGGCGAGATCGTCCATGCGCACGATCCGTTGCGTGGTGAAGACTATGACGTCGAGCTGTGCAATCCCGTCTTCTACGATCCGGATGGAGGGCGCCAGCGTGGCTGAGTTTTCGTGGCTTTCTCGCAGTCCGCTGGAGCACGCACTTGTCGTGGGCGCCCATGGCGCGCGCGACATAGAACCGGGCATTTCGCTCACCGAGATTCGCAATTTCGACCTGATCCAGGTGATGGCACGGCGCGGCAAAGCGGCGGAACTGGCAAACGCCACCAAGGCCCGTTTCGGCATGGCGGCTCCGGATCTGCCGAAGGCGGTCAGCGCTTCGGACGCGACGCTCATCTGGTCGGGACCGGACCAGTTCCTCGTCCTGTCCAAGGGCGGCAAGCAGACGATGGACATTTTGAGCCAAGCGTTCTCGCAGTCCGCCTCGCTGTCGGACCAGTCGCATGCGCGCGCCCTGATCAGCGTCTCGGGAACGAAGGCGCGCGCCATGCTGGCGAAATTGTCGTCGATCGACCTGCACCCGATGGCGTTTCCGATCGACGCCGCTGCCGCGACATCGATCGACCATACCAGCGTCAATCTCTGGCGCGGCAATGACCGTGGGGATGGACAGGCGGTGTTCAATCTTCTGGTGTTTGCAACCTTCGCCGAAAGCCTGTGGCACACGATGCTCGACGCGGCGGCCGAGTATGGCGTCGACATCAGGCTCTCGGAGGAATTGGGGTAGTCTTCGCGCCCTCTCCTTCTCCCCTTGTGGGAGAAGGTGGATTGGCGCGCAGCGCTAAGACGGTTGAGGGGTGCTGGAAGAAACTCGGCGTCAAAGAGTCAAATGATTCTAGGCGCTTACGTCCTGGCCGTTGCGATCCGTCCAGCACCCCTCATCCGACCGAGCTGCGCTCGGCCACCTTCTCCCACAAGAAGGGGAGAAGGGCAAGCCGCGCCTAGTCGCTCCGGCTTGCCAAAACTGCAAGCACTGCTATTCTTCCCGCTAAAATAATTTTACGCACAGGCAAACTTGTTTCTCAAATCTAGGGTTGAGATGAACCAGTCGCCCTACCCCGCCGTCGTCGCCGGACCGCCCCGGCCGAGCCTGATCCTGCGGCCCGGCGAGATCGCGCTGCCGGCTGGCATGGAGCGCTATTTTATTCACGGCAACGGCGCGGTGCTTATCGACATCGAGGCCGGCGACACGATCAGCGTGCGCAACGTCGAGGGCGGCCAGGCCTGCGAGCTGCTGGCATGGGACAAGAGCGGCGTGCCTGATGCAGGCATTTTCGGCGAGAAATCGAACAGCAACGCCGCCGGCATCAAGGCGCTGTTGACCGATGGCGACGACAGCCTGACGGCGCTGCGCCGGGGGCTCGAGCGACGCCAGGTGCAGCTCGATCAGCCAAAGGCGGTTCGCATCTTCGGTGGCGCCACTCCGGCCGGCACCGAAGAAAGTTTTGCTGTCGTCCGCAACGGCTCGATGCTCATTGCCGCACCGGGAGGGCCGATGCTCGTCAATGGCCACGACACGGCTACGCCGCTCAGCGTCATCGTCCGGCGCGCGACGATCCGTCCGGCGGCGAAGTCCAGGCTTGGCGACCCGCTGGCCGACCCGGTGCTCGACCTGCGTGTCCATTCGGCGACCGCGGAATCCTACTTCGTCAAAGCCGGCGACTATCTACAGATCATCGATGTCGACGGGCGCCAATGCACCGACTTCCAGTGTTTTTCGGCGCGCAAGCTCGACAAGGGACGCGACCACCCGCTCGACGTGACGACGACCCGCACGCTGATGGGCTCTAACTATCCGGTGCCCGGCCTGCACTCGAAATATTACGACCAGGACATGGAGCCGCTGGTCGAGGTGGTGCAGGACACATGCGGCCGGCACGATGCGTTCGCGCTCGCCTGCGCCGCCAAATACTACGACGACATCGGCTATCCCGGTCACCCCAACTGCTCGGAGAATTTCAACCGCGCGCTTGCCGACAAGGGAGTGAACCCCCGCGCCGGCTGGATGGCGATCAATTTCTTCTTCAACACGGCGATCGATGCGCATGGCGTCATGGTTTCCGACGAGCCATGGTCGCGGCCTGGCGACTATGTGCTGCTGCGGGCGCTTACCGACATCGTCTGCGTCTCGTCGGCCTGTCCCGACGACACAACGCCGGCCAATGGCTGGAACCTGACCGACATCCATGTGCGGACCTATTCCGGTCAGCACAAATTCTCGCGAGCGATCGCCAGACGCATGACGCCCGATTCGGAACCGAAAATGACCCGCGAGACATCATTTCATTCGAGCTTTGCCAAGCACACCCGCAACTTCGTCGAGTACAGGGGGTATTGGCTGGCCAATTCCTTCGCCAAAGCGGATCCGATCGACGAATACTGGGCCTGCCGGCAGGCCGCCGTGATCATGGACCTGTCGCCGCTGCGCAAGTTCGAGGTCACCGGCCCGGATTCCGAAGCGCTGCTGCAATACACGCTGACCCGCGACATCAAGAAACTCGGCGTCGGCCAGGTTGTCTATTCGACCATCTGCTACGAGCATGGCGGAATGATCGACGACGGCACGCTGCTCAGGCTCGGCAAGGACAATTTCCGCTGGGTCGGCGGCGACGATCTTTCCGGAGAACGGCTACGCGACACCGCGACGAGCCTCGGCCTCAACGTGCTGGTGCGCTCGTCGACCGACCAGATGCACAATGTCGCCGTGCAAGGACCGAAAAGCCGCGACATCCTGAAAGAAATCATCTGGACGTCGCCGCTGCAGCCGTCGATCGAGGAACTCGAATGGTTCCGTTTCGCCGTCGCCCGCATCGGCGGCGGCAACGGCATTCCCGTCGTCGTTTCGCGCACCGGCTACACCGGCGAACTCGGCTACGAGATCTGGTGCCATCCGCGCGACGCCGAAAAGGTGTTCGACGCCATCTGGGAGGCCGGCCAGCCGCATGGCTTGAAGCCGATGGGACTGCAGGCGCTCGACATGGTGCGCATCGAGGCAGGGCTGATCTTTGCCGGCTATGAATTTTCCGACCAGACCGATCCGTTCGAGGCTGGCATCGGCTTCACCGTGCCGCTGAAGACCAAGACCGACGATTTCATCGGGCGCGAGGCGCTGATCCGGCGAAAGGAAAACCCGCAGAGAAAGCTGGTCGGCCTCGACATCGACGCCAATGTCGCGGTCGGCCATGGCGATTGCATCCATGTCGGCCGCGCCCAAATCGGCGAAATCACTTCGAGCATGCGCTCGCCGGTGCTGAACAAGACCATCGCGCTGGCCAGACTCGACGTCACCCATTCCGCGATCGGCACCGAGGTCGAGATCGGCAAGCTTGACGGCCACAGCAAGCGGCTGCCGGCGCGCGTCGTCGCCTTTGCCCATTACGACCCGCAAAAGATCAGGCCGCGCTCCTGACGGCAGTACCCTTGCCTTCTCACCCTGTGGGAGAAGGTAAGAGCTTGTTCCACACCTGGGATGTGCACAGCTTCACAAAACGCTTGACGTGAAAGCGGGACGGATCAATCTTCACTGCCAAGAAAAAAATACTACTGAGCGGAAAACGCCAGAGGTCGTTCAACGCGTGCGCCGGTGGCGCATCGCGAGGTGTCGGCCGTCGCCGATGGGGAACATGAAAAAGTGGGGAATGCACGCATATGAGCACGATAGTCTCTGCCCTGGTGTCGCCTGCCGAAGGGCAGCTGCACCGCAACATCGATTGGCGCGGCGCCTTCTGGGTGGCAAGCGGCGTTCCCGCCCTTGTCCTGTTTTCGATCGGCGGCATCGCCGGCACGACCGGGAAGCTGGCCTTCCTGATCTGGACGGTGTCCATGATCATGGGGTTCCTGCAATCCTTCACCTATGCGGAGATCGCCGGCCTGTTTCCTAACAAGTCCGGCGGCGCCTCGATTTATGGCGCCACCGCCTGGCTCCGTTATTCCAAGTTCATCGCGCCGCTGTCGGTGTGGTGCAACTGGTTCGCCTGGTCGCCGGTGCTGTCGCTCGGCTGCTCGATCGCCGCCGCCTACATCCTCAACGCGCTGGCGCCGGTGCCGCTGTTTACCGACACCTCGCCGGAAGTTGCCGCCTATATCGCGGCTAATGCTGGGGCGAGTGCCGCCGACGCCACCGCGGCGGTGAGCGCCGCCGCCACACCGGCGATCCGCAACTGGACGCTCTACGGTCACACGCTGGGTCCGGTCTCCTTCACCTTCAACGCCACCTTCTTCATCGGCGCCGTGCTGATGCTGATCATCTTCTCCATCCAGCATCGCGGCATCCTGGGCACGGCCAACGTGCAGAAATATATCGGCCTACTCGTCATCATTCCGATGCTGATCGTCGGCGTCGTGCCGATCGTCACCGGCCAGATCGACTGGGCGAATTTTTCGCCGCTGGTGCCGCTGGCGGCCGCCTATGCGCCCGAGCCCGGGGCGTGGAACATTGCCGGCTGGACGCTCGTTCTCGGCGGCATGTTCATCGCCGCCTGGTCGACCTACGGCTTCGAGACCGCCGTCTGCTACACGTCCGAGTTCAAGAACCCCGGCACCGACACCTTCAAGGCGATCTTCTATTCCGGCCTGCTGTGCATGCTGCTGTTCATTCTGGTGCCGTTCACCTTCCAGGGCGTGCTCGGCTTGAACGGCATGCTGGCGACCCCGATCGTCGACGGCTCCGGCGTTGCCGATGCGCTGGCCGGGATGGTCGGCGGCGGACAGCTGATCCATAGCCTTCTGGTGATGCTGATGATCCTGGCCCTGGTGCTCTGCATCATGACGGCGATGGCGGGTTCCTCGCGCACGCTTTACCAAGGCTCCGTCGACGGCTGGCTGCCGCGCTATCTCAGCCACGTCAACGAGCATGGCGCCCCGACCCGCGCCATGTGGACCGACCTGATCTTCAACCTAGCCGTGCTGGCCATCGCTTCGGCAGATGCAACCAGCTTCTTCTTCATCCTCGCCGTGTCGAATTGCGGCTACATCATCTTCAACTTCCTCAACCTCAATGCCGGCTGGATCCACCGTATCGACAACGGCCATATCGCGCGGCCGTGGAAAGCACCGAGCTGGCTGCTCGGCCTCGGCGCCATCCTTGCCTATGTCAACATGATCTTCATGGGCGCCGGTGCAAAGATCTGGAACCCGATGGCGCTGTGGGCAGGGCTGATCACGGCTGCCCTGATCATCCCGGTGTTCTGCTTCCGGCATTACATTCAGGACAAGGGCAAATTCCCCGACCACATGCTGGCGGATCTCGGCATGACCTCATCCGATCTCGCCGTCAGAAAGGCGGGCATCCTACCCTACCTGACGCTGATCGCCGGCGTCGCGGTGATGCTGCTCGCCAACTGGCTGTTCGTCATCTGACCTCCGCCTCAAGGGATCGAGCGCGCGATGCGTCGATCCCTTGCACGTTTGTTCTTGCTTTGTGCCGGCAGTTATGCTAGGGACTTAGCTGTAGTGCCGATTGGCACCGATGACCCGCCGCCGAGGCGGGTTTTTTCGTTTCATGCCATATCCTGCGTGAGGACTCAGTCGATCTTGATGAACACGCCCTTGGTGTTGAGATACTCGTCGAGGTGCTCGGCACCGCCCTCGCGGCCGTAGCCGCTCATCTTGTAGCCGCCGAAGGGCACGGCCGGATCGATGGCGTGATAGGTGTTCACCCAGACTGAGCCGGCACGGATTTTTCGCGACAGCTGATGGGCGGTGGCGACATTTCGGGTGAAGACCCCGGCGGCAAGACCGTAGGGCGTGTTGTTGGCGCGCTCGACCGCCTCGTCGAGCGTATCGAACGGCAGCGCCGAAATCACCGGCCCGAAGATCTCCTCGCGCGCGATCCTCATGTCATCAGAGACACTGGCAAAAACCGTCGGCGCGACGAAATTGCCGGCGGCCAGCGCACCCTCCATTAGGCGTTGACCGCCGGTGACGAGGGTCGCGCCCTCCGCCGTGCCGGCCTGGAGATACGAGGCGACCCGTTGCAGCTGCTTTTCGGAGACGAGCGGGCCGATCTCGGTCGCCGGATCGATGCCGTCGCCGATCCTGAGACCCTCGGCATAGGCCGCCAGCCGCGCGACGAACTCGTCGTGGATGGAGCGTTCGACGAACAGGCGCGAGCCGGCGATGCAGATCTGGCCGGAATTGGCGAACACCGACATCGCCGCCACCGGCACCACCCTGTCGAGATCGGCGTCGGCGCAGACGATGACCGGCGACTTGCCGCCAAGCTCCAGCGAGACGCGCTTGAGGTTGCCGGCCGACGCCCGGACGATCGACTGACCCGTTGCCGTCGAGCCGGTGAAGACGATCTTGTCGACGCCCATATGCTCGGCAAGTGCCGCGCCTGCCTCGGGGCCGGTGCCGGTGACGATATTGACGACGCCTGGCGGAACGCCGGCCTCGTTCATGATGTCGGCGATCAGAAGTGGCGTCAACGGCGCCTCTTCCGACGGTTTCAGCACCACCGTGCAGCCGGTAGCAAGCGCCGGTCCGATCTTCCAGATCGAAGCGGCCGTCGGTGCGTTCCACGGGATGATGGCGCCGACGACGCCGACCGGCTCCTTGCGGGTGAAGGAGACGATTTCGCCCGGCAGCGAGTTCTCGACGGTCTCGCCATGCAGGGAGGTCGCCATGCCGGCGTAATAGCGCAGCATACCGATGACGCGGTTGCGGTTGGCCAGGGTGCGCACGATCGGCATGCCCATGTCGGTCGTGTCCGAGCGGCTGATCTCCTCCCAGTGCTTTTCGAAGAGATCGGCGATCCTGAGCAGCAGCACCTGCCGCTCATAGGGCTTATACCGGCTCCACGGCCCGTCGAAGGCTCTGCGCGCCGCGGCCACCGCCAGCTCGACGTCCTGGCGGTCGCCGCGCGGCACCGTGGCTATAACCGCGCCGGTGGCCGGATTGCGGGTCTCCATGGTGCGGCCCGAGCGGGCGTCGACCCAGGCGCCATCGACGAACATCTTGCGGTGGCGTCCGTCGATCGGCTGGCGCAGCGCCACCGGTGCCTGAGCTAAGGTCATGACGTCCTCCTCCAGCGCTCCTGCCGGTGGGCGGATTTAACCCTTGGACGTCACGTCTGCCAACAACTCTATTCGGCCGCCAGGGGCAGTTGCGGCTGGTCGTCGTTTTCCGCCAGTTTCGGCTCGGCGGCCGGCTCCGCGTCCTCGACCTTCTTGCGCTCCCTGCCGAAGCACAAGGCATACCCTGCCGGAAGGACGAGGATGGTGAGCACGGTGGCGACGAGAATGCCGCCCATCATGGCATAGGCGAGCGGACCCCAGAAGACGCCGCGCGAAATCGGGATCAGCGCCAGGACTGCCGTCAGCGCCGTCAGCATGATCGGCCGGAAACGGCGGACTGCCGAGCCGATGATGGCCTCCGAGCGTTCCATGCCGGCTGCGATGTCCTGGTCGATCTGGTCGACCAGAATGATCGAGTTGCGCATGATGATGCCAAGCAGCGCGATGACGCCGAGAATGGCGACGAAACCGAACGGTGCGCCACTGATCAAAAGTGCCGCCGCTGCACCGATGATGCCGAGCGGACCGGTCGCCAGCACCAGCATCGCCTTGCCGAAGTGCTGCAGCTGGATCATCAGCAGCACGACGATGACGGCCAGCATGATTGGAGCTTTCGCTGCAATCGAGGCCTGGCTTTCGGCCGAATCCTCGGCGCCGCCCTGGATCTCGATGTTGTAGCCGGGTGCCAGGCCGTCGCGCAGGCCTTGCATCTCGCTGTACATCTTCATGACGACATCGTTCGACTGCACGCCGTCCGGCAGCGTGGCGCGCACGCTGATGGTCGGCAGGCGGTCGCGTCGCCATTCGACGCCTTGCTCCAGCACCGGGACGATCTTGGCGACCTGCGACAGCGGCACGAAGCCACCGAAATCCGTCGGGACAGAGATGGAGTCGACCGCCGACAGCAGGTGGCGGCTTGCCTCCGGCTCGCGAGCGACGATCGAAACCGTCTCCTCGCCATCGCGGAAATCATCGAGCGGCGCTCCCGACATGGTCGCCTGCAGCATCTGGCGGATGCGCTGCGAGGTGACGCCGAGCGCACGGGCGCGATCCTGGTCGATCACCAGCTTCATCTCCGGCACCGGTTCCAGCCAGTCGTCGTGGACGGCGCCGAGCAGCGGATTTGCCTGGAACTTCGCCTTCACCTCGTCGGCGATGCGGCGCACCTCCTGGCGATCCGGGCCCATGACGCGCATCTGCACCGGCCAGCCGGTGGGCGGCCCAAGGAACAGGCGGTCGACCTTGGCGCGGACCGACGGGAAATCCTCGGCCAGAATGGTGCGCAGCTTGACGATCAGCCGCTCGCGGGCCGGTTCGTCATTGGCCATCACCAGAAGCTGGGCGAAGTTCGGATTGCGAAGCTGCTGGTCGAGCGGCAGGAAGAAGCGCGGCGCGCCCTCGCCGATATAGGTGGCGATGAAGCGCTTGTCCTTGTCGTCCATCATCCTGGTTTCGAGCGCCTTGGCCTGCGTCTCGACTTCCTTGATGCTGGTACCTTCCGGCAGCCAGAGGTCGACAAGGATTTCCGGACGCGACGACTGCGGGAAGAAATTCTGCGGGATGAACTGGAACGCCCACAGCGAGGTGACGAAGGTCACCAGCGTTATGACCAGCACGATAATGCGGTGGCGCACGGACCAGCTGACGGTGGCGCGAAGCCGGCGATAAAAGCGCGTGTCGAAGACATCGTGATGGCTGCCGGCGTGTTTTCGCTGCTTGAGGATCATGTGACCGAGCCACGGCGTGAAGTAGACCGCCACGAACCAGGAGACGACCAGCGCGATGCCGACGACATAGAACAGCGTGCGCACGTATTCACCGGCCGTAGAGGCCGCGAAGCCGACCGGAATGAAGCCGGCTGTGGTGATCAGCGTGCCGGACAGCATCGGGAAGGCCGTCGAGGTGTAGGCGAAGCTCGCCGCCTCGATCTTGACCATTCCTTCCTCCAGCTTGCGTTCCATCATTTCGACGACGATCATCGCATCGTCGACGAGCAGGCCGAGCGCGATGATCAGCGCGCCAAGCGAAATGCGCTGCAGATCGATGCCGATCTCGTACATGATGGCGAAGGTGGCGGCCAGAACGAGAGGAATGGTGATCGCGATCACCAGGCCCGAACGCCAGCCGATCGTCAGGAACGAAACGACGAGCACGATCAGCAGCGCCTCGCCAAGCGCAGTCATGAACTCGCCCACCGCGTCCCGCACGACTTCCGGCTGGTCGGCGATCTGATCGACCGAAACGCCGTAAGGCAAGGCCTCTTCGAAGCGGTGGTAGGTCGCCTCGACCGCCTCGCCGACATCGGTGACGTTAAAACCCTTGGCCATGACGACGCCGACCTGGACGCTGTCGTGGCCGTTGAAGCGGTATTTGCGCTGATAGGGATCTTCGAGACCTGTGGTCACGGTTGCGATGTCGCCGAGGCGCGTCACCTGGTTGCCGGCGCGCAGGCGAAGTTCGCGGATGTCGGCCGCCTCCGTCACGCTGCCCTCGACCCAGATCCGCACCGAGCGCTGGCCGGTGTCGACCGAGCCTGCCGGATCGACATTGTTCTGGCCCTTGATCGCGTTCTGCAGATCGGTGAGCGTCAGGCCGCGCTCGGCAAGCACCTTGGACGAAACGTCGATATAGAGTTTTTCCGGCTGGTCGCCGATGATCACGGCCTTCTCGACGCCGGGCGTGGTCAGCAGCATGTCACGCGCCTGGATGGCCAATTTCTTCAGCTCGGGATAGCTGTAGCCATCGCCGCTGATCGAATGCAAGGTGATGAAAGTGTCGCCGAATTCGTCGTTGAAGTAGGGCCCAAGCAGCCCCTGGGGCAGCTCATTGGCGATATCGCCGACCTTCTTGCGTACCTGGTAAAAGGCATCCGCGACCTGCGTCGGATTGGTGTCGCCTTCCACCTGCAAGGTGATGATGGCGCTGCCGGCGCGCGTGTAGGAACGGACGAAATCGAGATGCGGCGTTTCCTGCAGCTTGCGCTCGATCTTGTTGACGACCTGGTCCTCCATCTCCTGGATCGAGGCACCGGGCCAGACCGCCTGGACGACCATGACGCGGAAGGTGAAATCCGGATCTTCCTTCTGGCCCATGCGCATCAGGCCGAGCGCACCGGCAACGATGATCAGGCCGAACAGGAACCGCGCAATGCTCGGGTGCCCGATCGCCCAGCGCGAAAGATTGAAGGGCCGTTTTTCATGGGGGTCGGTGGTGTCGGTGGTCATAGCGCCAGTCCATCTGTCTGATCGTCAGCGCACGCACATGGCATGCCCACGGAGCTTCTAATGCTGGCTTCCGGGCGGCGAGGCTTTCCGAGCGGAGAGACACTCATCGCGGTGGGGCGCTAGGATCGATGTCGGGGGGGCACATCGACCTGACGTCTCGACAATCGGGCACCTGCCGCCCGGAAACCGTTAACCGCTTGACCTCGCGGCTTGCGCCGATGCGAGGAAAAGCCGTTTTATGCCTGGCCGTCAGCGCACGCGCTTGACGGCGTCGCCATCGTCCGCTGACGCGGACTGTTGCACCGCATCGCCAGCCAGCTTGACCTTCAGATTTTCGGTCATGAATTGCGTGCCCGCCGCAACGACGACATCGCCGGGTTTCAATCCTTCGGCAACATGCACGCCGTCGGCGGTGAACTCGGCAACCTTGATCGGACGCGCATGGACGGTCTCGCCGTTGCGGTCCACGGTCCAGACGATCTGCTGGCCGTCCTTTTGCGCCAGCGCGCTCAACGGGATCGATACGCTTTGCAGGCTGTTGTTGGCGGCCGAAGCCTGGATATTCGCGGTCATGCCGAGAAGCACGCGCGGATCGTTGGGCAGGCTGACGCGAACGGCAAAGGTACGCGACTGCTGATCGGCGCTGCCGGCGACTTCACGGACCTTGCCGTCGAGCGTCAGCGCATCGTCGGACCAGAAGCTTGCCTTGACGTCCTTGCCCGGCTTGAACTGAGCGATATCCGTTTCCGGCACGGCGATCAGCACTTCCTTTTCGCCATCGACGGCAACGGTCACAACCGGCGTGCCGGAGCCGACCACCTGACCGACATCGGCGGTGACTGACGTGACGATGCCGTTCCTGTCCGCCTTAAGGTCGGTGTAGAGGACCTGGTTCTTCGCCTGGTCAAGCGATGAGCGGGCGGAATTGCGGGTGGCGACCGCCTGATCATAGCTGAGCGTCGCCTGTTCGAGCTGCGATTTCGAGGCGAACTTCTTGGCAAACAGCTGTTCGGCACGACGGTGGGCAAAGCCCGTTGTCTCGACCTGCCGCTCGGCGGCCTCGAGGCTGGCCTCGGCGCTGTTGACCGAAAGGTCGTAGTCGGCGGGATCGATGCGGGCCAGAACGTCGCCCGGCTTCACGCGCTGGCCGATGTCGACCAGGCGCTCGGTGATCTTGCCGTTGATGCGGAACCCGAGATTCATCTCGGTGCGGGCGCGCACCGATCCGGAGTAGGAGAGCTCACGGGTATCGTTCGCCTTGGCGATCTCGACCACCTTGACCGGCCGGACGATGTCCTCCTTGACTTCCACTTTTTCTTGCGAGCAACCGGCGAGCCCAAGCGCCGCGACGACGACCAGAGCCGGACCAATGGCCGGCAGCCTGTTCATGATGGATTTGGACAAAGACACTTGCGTACTCCCGAACTGGAGATGGATTGTCGCCGCCCGGCGGACGCCGGTCATTTCTTCAAAGCCCTGATGGCAAACTCGATAAGCTCGTCCGGCATCGCCCGGTTGTTCTTGGCAAGGCACTGGGCGACCATCTGCGGATGACAGAGGCTGATGATAGCGGCGCCGAAACACCGCGAAGCGACTTCCGGGTCCTGGTCGGCAAACTCGCCGGCCGCGATTCCCTCGCGGATCACCTCCTCGACCAAGCCGCGGATCCTGTCGATATGCTTCTCGATGACATGCCAATCGCGTTCGATGGCGACGACGACCATTTCGTGCACCTTCTCCTGGTCGAGCATGGTGTCGCGGGTCCACTGATAATGCGTTTGCACGTAGCGGCGAAGCCTTTCGCTGGCCGTTCCGGGACTATGGCAGGCGTCGTAGGTCAGTTGGTAGCAGGTAGCGAGCATACGGCCGCAAACGGCCTGGTGGATCTCAACCTTGGAGGCGAAGAAACGGTAGATGTTGGCCGTGGACATGCCGAGTTCACGCGCTATGTCGGCGACATTGGTCTTGCCGTAGCCGTAGTGGCGGAACAGTCGCTCTGCGCAATCGAGAATGCGCGCGACATTCTCCTGCCGGACCAGGTCTGCCGTCGTGTCGAGGGTGTCATGCATCATGTTTCATTAGCTCATTACGAGTGACGAATTTAGAATTTCGTCACTCGTAATTCGAAATCGCCCGCTTGTCAACAGCCGATGTTACCTGTCCGGGCGACCGGTGACATCTGTTGATACAACCTGGGCGTGAATAGCGTTAACGAAGCCTGCTGCGGGCCGTGC
This sequence comes from Mesorhizobium escarrei, assembly GCF_935825525.1. Classification (GTDB taxonomy): domain Bacteria; phylum Pseudomonadota; class Alphaproteobacteria; order Rhizobiales; family Rhizobiaceae; genus Mesorhizobium; species Mesorhizobium escarrei. The sequence continues at coordinate 85,586 of NZ_CAKXZT010000124.1, read as the reverse complement.
ACAGGCACCCCGCCGGCCCTCCAAGACCATCTGGGGCACTCTGCGGCTTAGGTGATCGGCGCCTTATTTATTCGAGACGTACTCCGCAGCGCGCAGCAATGCGTTATCATCCAGGCTGTGGAGGAGATATGGAATGACCGTCCTGCGCATCGTCCCGAATATCGCAACAGACAGCATTCCGGATGTTCGGAAGTTCTATACCGACTTGTTCGGGCTCGACGCCGTCATGGATCACGGTTGGCTCGTCACGCTGGCGTCCAGCGAAACCACCGTCCCCCAGATCAGCATCGCCAGCGAGGGCTGCTCAGGCACCCCGGTCCCAGATCTGTCGATCGAGGTCGACAATGTCGACGCGGTTTATCTTCGCGCAAACGAGATCGGTTGCAGAGTGGTCTATGATTTGACCGACGAACCGTGGGGCGTAAGACGCTTCTTCATTGCCGACCCGACCGGCAAGCTGGTCAACGTGCTCTCGCATCTTCGGTAGTCGCTGCGCGCCGTAGCCGCTGGTGAAGCGAACCCTGCCCGGATTTGTGCTCCGGCATGCGGCGGCCAAGATCGTTGGTGACGCCGATATAGATCATGCCGCGCTTCAGGCTTGCGGTCATATAGGCATAGCCGGCCATGGTTGTTGCTGATGCAAGCGCCGTTCTGGGCCGCTGCATTCTTCGGCTGATGTGACGGCATGGATCCTAGGGTCTGCGCCGCGTCGCTTCGCTCCTTGCTCCGCCCTAGGATGACGAAGTGAAGCGATGTATCAGCTAATCCTAGAGGTTTGCGATTTGCCACTGAGATTTGCCGCTGAAAGGGGGGCCTGACCTACCTACCCCTTGGCCATCTCCCTCAGCCGGAACTTCTGGATCTTGCCGGTTGAGGTCTTCGGGATTTCGGCGAAGATCACTGCTTTCGGCATTTTGAAGCGGGCGAGCAGCGCGCGGCAGTGATCGATGATCTCGGCCTCGGTCGCCGTCCTGCCCGGCTTCAGCTCGACATAGGCGACCGGCACCTCGCCCCATTTGTCGTCGGGCCTAGCGACGACGCCGCAGGAGGCGACGGCGCCGTGCTTATAGAGCGCCTCCTCGACTTCGATCGAGGAGATGTTCTCGCCGCCGGAAATGATGATGTCCTTGGAGCGGTCCTTGAGCTGGATGTAGCCGTCGGCATGCATGACGCCGAGGTCGCCCGAGTGGAACCAGCCGCCGGCGAAGGCGTCGTCGCTCGCCTTGCGGTTCTTCAGATAGCCCTTCATGACGATGTTGCCGCGGAACATGACCTCGCCGATCGTCTCGCCGTCGGCCGGCGTCTCCTCCATCGTCTTGGGGTCCATCACTGTCAGATCTTCGAGCGCGGCATAGCGCACGCCTTGCCTGGCCTTCCTGGCCGCCCTGAGGCCCTTCTCGAGCCCATCCCAATCGCCATGCCATTCGTTGACGACGGCCGGGCCATAGGTCTCGGTCAGGCCATAGAGGTGGGTGACCGCAAAACCCGCGTCGGCCATGCCCGACAGCACGGCTTCCGGCGGCGGTGCCGCGGCGGTGCTGAAGGTGACCGTCTGCGGAAATTGCCGCTTGTCCTCGTCGCTGGCGTTGATCAGCACCGACATCACCACCGGCGCGCCGCACAGATGGGTGACGCCGTGATCGGCGATGGCGTCGTAGATCGGCTTCGGTCGCACCCAGCGCAGGCAGACATGGGTGCCGGCCTGCACGGCCAGCGTCCATGGAAAGCACCAGCCATTGCAGTGGAACATCGGCAGCGTCCACAGATAGACCGCGTGCTTGCTCATCCCGGCATGAATGGTGTTGGCGTAGGCCATCAGCGCCGCACCGCGATGGTGATAAACGACGCCCTTCGGATTGCCTGTCGTGCCGGAGGTGTAGTTGAGCGAGATCGCGTCCCATTCGTCGTCGGGCATCGACCAGGCGAAATCCTCGTCGCCGCCCGCGACGAAGTCCTCGTAGTCGAGCGTGCCGATCCGCTCGCCCTTGGGATAAGGGGCATCAGTGGCGTATTCGGGATCGTCATAGTCGATGACCAGCGGTTTTACCCTGGCCAGCGCCAGCGCCTCGCTGACGACATTTGCGAACTCGCGATCGACGACCAGCACCTTGGTTTCGGCATGGTCGAGTTGGAATGCGATGACGGCGGCATCGAGGCGGGTGTTAAGCGAATGCAGCACCGCCGTGGTCATCGGCACGCCGAAATGCGCTTCCAGCATCGGCGGCGTGTTGGACAACATGACGGTGACGGTGTCGCCCTTGCCGATGCCGCGCCTGGAGAGCGCCGAAGCAAGCTTCAGCGACCGCCGCCAGAAATCACGATAGGTCGTGCGCTGGCGACCATGGATGATGGCGACATGGTCGGGAAAGGTCTTTGCCGCCCGCTCGAGATAGCTAAGCGGCGTTAGCGGCTGGTGGTTGGCTGGATTCCGGTCGAGATCCTGTTCGTAGGGATTGCCCATCCCGTCCTCCCCTGGCGCATGCCCCGAAAATCGGAACCGATTTTCGGGGCATGCGCAAGATCAAAGTGTAACAGCGTCCTCTGCGCGTCCGGAAGGACGCGCGGCACTGTAATGTCTGATTGTGACCTTCTACTCACAGGCTTCCGGCCCGTCACCACCAACGATGCCACGATAGGCGCATTTGGCACGATGATGATCTAGATAAAGCAAGCGAAAGGGCATCGTTTACCCTAGCTCGGTTTGACTTTTGTCGACAGCCGTGAATAATGTCAGCGAGGAGATGGCATGGCGATCCGACCGGCAGAACAGCTTATCCACAAGGCCGCCTGGCTCTACTATGCCCATGGCCTGCGCCAGGACCAGGTAGCCAGCCAGCTCAAGATTTCCCGGGCCTCGGTCGCCATGTATCTGCGCAAGGCGCGCGAGACCGGCATCGTCAACATCTCGACCTCGACCCAGCTTTTCACCGACGACGTCATGGCGCGCAAGCTCGAAGACGCATTGAGGCTCGATGCCGTCTGGATCGCGCCGGAAAACGGCCATGTCGCCGATCCGTCGACCGACATCGCGGTGCTGGCGGCCAGCGTCTTTCTCGAGCTGATCAAGAAGGGCGATCGCATCGGCGTCGCCTGGGGACGGACCATCTATACGATCGCCGACGTCATGTCCTATGCCGATCTGCAGGATGTCACGGTGGTGCAGCTCTGCGGAAATCTCGGAGCTCCATATTCCTACCGGCCCGACCAATGCACCATGGAAATCGCCCGCCGGCTCAATGCCAAGGGACTCAATTTCTATGCGCCGCTGGTGCTGACGACAGAGGAACTGGCGCGCGGCCTGCGCGCCGAGCCGGTGATCCGCGAGCAGTTGTCGGGCATCAGTGCCTGCAATCTGGCGCTTTACTCAGTCGGCACCGTCGACGCCGACAGCCATGTCGTCAAATGCGGCGCGCTGACTGCCAGCGAAATGGAGGTGCTGCGTCGTGCCGGGGCTGCCGGCGTCATCGCCGGTCAGATCATCGACGCGCAAGGCAAGGCGCTCGACTGCAGCTACAACCGGCGGATCATTTCGGCGGAGCTGTCATCGCTGCGCAAGATTGAAAAGCGTCTCGTGGTGGTGCAGGAGGACAGCAAGTTCGGGCCGCTGGTGGCGGCGATCGCGGGTGGGCTATGCACGCATCTGGTGGTCGGCGCCCGGATGGCGCGACGGCTTCTCGATCACGCCGGACCGGCAGCAGAAAAGGTCGCCTAGAGAACACAAGCCGCCGCGGAGGCATTGTCATCAAGGCGTCGCGGCATTCCTGTTCACAAACGAAGAGAAATCGGACGAAGCGAACATGAAGAACCTGTGGAATGACGGCGACGCAGAAAAGCTGGTTGCCGACTATGCAATGAAGGGTGTTGCCCGCGATCTGGCGCTGCGCGTCTACACGACCAGGCTTCTGGGCGGCGAACCGCGGCTTGTCCTGCATGGCGGCGGCAACACATCGTGCAAGACAAAGGCTACCGACCTCGTCGGCGACGAATGGGACGTGCTCTGCGTCAAGGGCAGCGGCTGGGACATGGGCGTCATCGAGCCGCAGGGCCTGCCGGCGGTCAAGCTCGGCGCGCTGCTCAAGGCGCGGTCGCTCAAAAAACTTTCCGACGAAGACATGGTGGCGCTGCAGCGGGTGAACCTGATCGATCCGTCTTCGCCCAACCCTTCGGTCGAGACGCTGCTGCACGCCTTCCTGCCGCATAAATTCGTCGACCATACGCACTCGACCGCCATCCTGGCCATCGTCGACCAGGACGACAGCGAGGCGCTGAGCAAGAAGGTGTTCGGCAACAGGATGGGGTTCGTGCCCTACATCATGCCGGGCTTCGACCTGGCGAAGGCGGCTGCCGATGTCTTCGACGCCGACCCGACGGTCGAAGGCCTGATCCTCGACAAGCATGGTATTTTCACCTTCGGCGACGATGCCAAGCAGGCCTACGACCGGATGATCCATTATGTGAACGTCGCCGAGGATTTCATCGCCAGCCACGGCAAGCCACGCACCGAGAAAGCCGCCTTGCCGGCCAGGCTGGCGAAGCCTGCGGAGATTGCGCCGATGCTGCGCGGCGCAGTGGCGGTAGCGCGCGGCGAAGGCCGCTTCGATCGCATGATCAGCGATTTCCGCACTTCGGACGCGATCGTCGATTTCATCAATTCGGCAAAAATTGCCGACTATGCCGGGCGTGGCGTGTCGACACCCGACCTGTCGATCCGCATCAAGACCGGGCCGATGGCGCTGCCGGCGCCCGATGCGGACAAGATCGGCGACTACAAATCCGTCATCCGCCAACATGTCGAAGAATTCGCCAGGGATTATCGCGCCTACTTCGAAACCAACGACGCGCTCGACGATGCGAAGCGCACGATGCTTGACCAGATGCCGCGGCTGACGCTGGTACCGGGGCTCGGCATGTTCGGCCATGGCCGCACGCTGAAGGACGCGAAGATTGCCTCCGACGTCGGTGAGATGTGGATCGAGGCGGTGCGCGGCGCCGAAGCGGTCGGCGATTTCCATCCACTGTCCAAAGCCGACCTGTTCCCGCTCGAATACTGGTCGCTGGAACAGGCCAAGCTCGCCTCCAACAAGCCGAAGCCGCTGACCGGCCAGGTTGTGCTGGTCACCGGCGGCGCTGGTGCGATCGGTGCCGCCACGGCAAAACTGTTCGCCGACAACGGCGCTCATGCGGTCGTCGTCGATCTCGACGCGGCGAGGGCGGCGGAAGCGGCAAAAAAGGCCGGCAACGGTTCGATCGGTGTCGGCGCCGACATCACCGATCCGGCGCAGATGCGCGCTGCCTTCGACAAGGCCGTCGCCGTCTACGGTGGCCTCGACATCCTCGTGTCGAATGCCGGTGCGGCCTGGGAAGGCAGGATCGGCGAACTCGACGACGCCACTTTGCGCAAGAGCTTCGAACTCAATTTCTTCGCCCACCAGTCGGCGGCGCAGAATGCGGTGCGCATCATGCTCGAACAGGGCACCGGCGGCGTGCTTCTGTTCAACACCTCGAAGCAGGCGATCAATCCGGGTCCGAAGTTCGGCGCCTATGGCATGCCGAAGGCGGCGACGCTGTTCCTGTCCAGGCAATATGCTGTCGACTACGGCGCCCATGGCATCCGCTCGAACGCCGTCAACGCCGACCGCATCCGTTCGGGTCTGCTGACCGACGCGATGATCGCCAGCCGTTCGAGCGCCCGCGGCGTGTCGGAAAAGGAATATATGGCGGGCAATCTGCTTGGCCAGGAGGTGACGGCCGAAGACGTCGCCCAGGCCTTCCTGCATCAGGCGCTGGCAGAGCGCACCACCGCCAATGTGACGACGGTGGATGGCGGCAACATCGCGGCAGCGTTGCGGTAGGCCCAAGAACAGTCCAGACGCAGAAAGAGCGGCCCGAAAGCCCCTCTTTCTTTTGCCTGCGAAAAAGAGCTACTTCGCGTTCGGGTTCGGCATCCAGGCCGGCATCGCGACATCGGCGTGGGCGAACTGCGGCAGCTTGGCCGAGAGGTCTTCCATGTTCTTGATGTCCTTGTCGAGCAGGTCCTTCTGGGTGATCAGCGTCGGCGGCACGATGACGTTGTGGCCGGGGTCCTCGCCGGCCAAAAGCTGCGCCAGCGCGCGCACCGAAACCTGGCCGACGACGGCCGGATTGGTTGCGGCCGTCGCCGCCCAGGCGCTGTCGGGCTCGCGCATCGCGGCGATGTCGGATGTCGAGATGTCGGCCGAATAGATCTTGATGTCCTGGGACAGGCCGGCTTCGTCGACGGCGATCTTCACACCCTTGGCGAATTCATCATAGGGCGCGAACATGACCTTGATGTCGGGGTTGGCCGACAACACCGAGCGGGCCTGGTTGGCGACGGAATTGGCGATCGGATTGTCGAGCGTGCCGAACATCGCCGCCTCGTTGATGCCCGGATATTTCTTCTTGAACTCGACCCAGGTCTCGTTGCGGCGGTCGAGCGGCGCAATGCCGGCGACATAGACATAGCCGGCCTTCCAGCTCTCGCCATTGTCCTTGATTGCCTGCTCGAGCGCGAGGCGTGCAAGGTCCCGGTCGGACTGCTCGATCTGCGGTATCTTGGGGTTTTCGACGTTGACGTCGAAGGCGACGACCTTGATGCCGGCGTCGACCGCGCGCTGGGCGGCTTCCTTCATCGATTCCGTCAAGCCGTGCTGGATGATGATGCCCTGAACGCCGAGCGCGATGGCCTGGTCGACCATGTCCGCCTGGAGGGCGGCATCCTGACGGCTGTCGAGGACGCGCAGATCGACGCCAAGCGCCTTGGCCTGCGCTTCGACACCGGAAAGATAGGCCTGGAAGAAGTCACCAGTCGAGAGATAGCGTACCAGCGCGATCTTGACGGCGCCGGGCTTGTCGAACGGCGCCGGCCTGTCCTGCGCCATTGCCGGTAGCTGCATCAGCAGCGCAGCACCTGCAAGCCCGAGTGCTGCCTTCGCCAAAAGTCTTCTTGTGATCTTCATGGTGTCTCCTCCACTTGTTGAACTCAGATTTGAGGCGGTCGAAAATCCTATCCGTCGAAATCCTACCTGTTGCCCCTGCCGGACAGGGCGAAGGTGAAGACCAGGGCAACCACGAGAACCACGCCCTTGATGAAATCCTGCGTGTAGTAGGGCGCGTTCATCATCGTCAGGCCCTGCAGCAGCACGCCGACAAACACCGCGCCGACAGCCGTGCCGAAGGCGTTCGGCTTGGCGGCGCCAAGAACCGCGTAGCCGATGAGCGCCGCCGCGACAGCGTCGAGCAGGAGATTATTACCCGAGGCGATGTCGCCGCGTCCAAGCCGGGCAGCGAGCAAAATGCCACCGATCGAGGCAAAAACCCCTGAAATAACGTAGGCCCAGATTTTGTATGCCTTGACAGGCGCGCCGGCGAGCTCGGCAGCCCGTTGGTTGCTGCCGACCGCATACATCATGCGGCCGAAACGGGTGTATTCAAGAAAGAACCAGATCAGCACCGCAAGCACGAGCAGGACGACGACCGAAACCGGGATGAGGTTGGGGATGAAGAAATCGAAGCGGTGGCGGCCGAGCGCCAGGAAGGCGGCGCCGAATGTGCCGTTGGCGACCGAGCCATCGGGCATCGTCATGCCGGTGGCGATCGAGCGGCCCTCGGTCGGGATGCGCTGCAAGCCGACGAGCAGGAACATCATGCCGAGCGTCGCCAGGAGATCCGGCACGCGCGTATAGACGATCAGCCAGCCATTGATGAGCCCGACGATGGCGCCGATCAGGAGACAGGCGACGACCGCGACGACGGCGTTCTGCTCCAGCACCACCATGACATAGGCGGCTGCCATCATGGCGCTGGTGGCGACCGAGCCAATCGACAGGTCGAAGCCGCCGACGACCAGGGTCGCGGTGACGCCGAGCGCCAGCACGCCGGTGATGGCGACGGACTGAAAGATGAAGACCGCGCTCTGCGGCGAGACGAAGCCATCGGCGGCGATGGCGAAATAGGCGATCAACCCGAACAGCAGAACGATGAAGCCATAGCGAATGGCATGGTCGCGCGCGGCTGCCATCCTTTCCCAACCCGAACTCATGCCCTCTCCGTTCCACGTCCCATTATCTGCCCGCCTCACGCTGCGCTGTGCAACGGCCCGCCCGCCACTTCGGCCAGCAGGCGCTCGAGGTCGATATCGGCATTGCGATGTTCGCCGACGATTGTCTGCTCCGACATCACCAGGATGCGGTCAGCGGTCTCCAGTGCCTCATCGAGCTCGGTGACGAACAGCAGCGTCGCACGGCCGTTGGCGCTCGCCCGCAGCTTGGCGGCGATATCGCGCCTGGCTGAAATGTCGACGCCCTGAAAAGGCTCGTCTAGGATGAACAATTTTGCCGCCTGCGACATCCAGCGGGCGACCATCACCTTCTGCTGATTGCCGCCGGAAAGTGCCGACATTTCGTCCTTCTCCGAGCGGCAGACGATGCCCAATTCCTGGATTTGCTGACGGGCGGTGGCGCGCTCGATGCGGCGCTTGAGGACGCTCAGACGCGACATCCGTTTGTGGAATGGCAGGCTGATATTTTCCTGGATGTTAAAGTCGCCGACGATCCCGTTTTCGCTCCGGTCCTTGGCGACGAGAAACACGCCGGCGGCGATCGCCTCGCCTGTCGACCCCGGTGCATAGGGTTTTCCGTTCAGCACCATGGTGCCGGTGAGCGGCTTGCGGACGCCAAACAGCGTCTCGGCGAGCGCGGTCTTGCCGACGCCGACGAGGCCGGTGATGGCGACCACTTCGCCGTCGCCGAGCGTCAGCGAGATCGGCCTGGAACCTTCGGCAATGCGCAACCCGTCGATCGTCAGGACAGGCCTGGCCGAATTCCTGGCGACGATCCGATCGAGGTGGATCTTGCGGCCGAGCATGGCGTTGACCGCGCCTTCATAATCGAGCGGCTTCCTGTCGAAAACGCCTGAGACGACGCCGTCCCGCATCGAGACGATCCGGTCGGCAAGCCGCCTGATGTCCGACATGCGGTGCGAGATATAGAGGATGGCGACGCCCTGCTCGCGCAGCCTGTCGAGCAGCGCGAACAGCCGGTCGGCCTCGGCGCTGGACAGAGAGGAGGTCGGCTCATCAAGGATCAGCACTTTCGGCCGATGCGCCATGGCGCGGGCAATCGCCACCATCTGGCGATCGGCCAGCGAGAGATCGCGGATCCGGGCTTTCAGATCGATCATCAGCCCCATGCGGTCGGCAACCGCCTTTGCCTCGCGGCGCACCCGGCCTGGATTGAACAGGATCGGCGCGCCGCTGCCGCTCAGCCTGTCGAGCGTCAAATTGGTGGCGACGTCGAGGTCGGCGACGACACCGTCATTGATGTTTTGATGAACCGTGACGACGCCGGCGCGGATCGCCCCCGCCGGCGTTTTCGGCGCGAAGTTTTGGCCGGCAAGGCTCATCGTGCCGCCGCCGCGCTCGTAGACGCCGCTGATGATCTTGACCAGGGTGGATTTGCCGGCGCCGTTGGCGCCCATCAGCACGGCGACTTCACCGGCATGCAAATCGAGCGAGACGCCGCCAAGCACCTCGATAGGGCCGAAGGATTTCCTCAGGCAGTCGACGCGGAACACGGCATCATTGCCCATTCGTTCCTCCCTGGCGACGACGCTATGGGCTGTTCCGGCAATTGTCAACACGATTGACAATTGCCAGAGGGCTTCCTAGCTTGGACCAACCGCCTTGGCTCCACTATGATGGGAGGCACATCAGCGGGAGGGTGAGGATGACTGGGAAATTGCCGTTCGAAGCACTGTCGGTCGACACCCTGGCAGCACGCCTCGGCGCCAACGAGGCGTTGTGCTCGCATATCGGCAAGGACACAAGCCGCTGGAAGGTTCGCGAGGTCGGCGACGGCAATCTGAACCTGGTGTTCATCGTCGAAGGTGCGCAGGGAGCGGCCGTCGTCAAGCAGGCCCTGCCCTACGTCCGCCTGGTCGGCGACAGCTGGCCGCTGCCGTTGAAACGCTCCTTCTTCGAATATCACGCCCTGACGCGGCAAGACGCGAGAGCGCCCGGCTCGGTGCCGGCGATCCATCACTTCGACGAAAACCAGGCGCTGATCATCATGGAGTATCTGTCGCCGCACATCATCCTGCGGCGGGCGCTGATCGAGGGCCGGCAACTGCCCAACATCGCCAGGGACATCGGCCTGTTCATGGCCCGCACCCTGTTTCGCGGCTCCGACCTGCATATGGCGACCAAGGATCGCAAGGCCGATCTGGCACTGTTCGCCGACAACGTCGAGCTTTGCGACATTACCGAGAACCTGGTGTTCTCGGACCCATATTTCGACGCCAGGATGAACCGGCATACAAGCCCGCAACTCGACAGCATCGTCGCAGAATTGCGCGCCGACCGCGACCTCAAGGTCGAGGCGCAGCGGCTGAAGCACATCTTTGCCGCCAATGCAGAGACGCTGCTGCACGGCGACCTGCATTCCGGCTCGATCATGGTCACCGAGACAGAAACGCGGATGATCGATCCCGAATTCGCCTTCTACGGCCCGATCGCCTTCGACGTAGGCATGCTGCTCGCCAATTTCTGGATGGCGTTTTTCTCGCAGCGCGGCCACGAGCAGAACGGAAAGCGCGACGCCATGCGCGCCTATCTGATCGGCGTGACGGTCGAGACATGGTCGGTGTTCCGCAGCGAGTTCTCGCATCTGTGGCGAACCGAGCGCACCGGCATGCTCTACCAGAAAAGCCTGTTCGAGGATCAGGGCGACAGGCTCGGCGCCGAACAGGCGCTCGACCACATGCTGCACCAGATCTGGACCGACATGCTGGGCTTTGCCGGCGTCGAGGTGCACCGGCGCATACTTGGCCTCGCCCACAATGCCGATTTCGAAACCATTGCCGACGCCGATCTGCGCGCCACATGTGAGGCGAAGGCGCTGAAATTCGGCCGTCACATCGCCGTCAACCGGCGCCAGATCCACAGCATCGACGAGGTAAACAATTTGGCCGCGCTGATCGAACGGGAGAACAGAATTTGAACGTCGGCGACCGCCACTACCGCACCATCTGGCTGAGCGACGACGGGCGTTCGGTGGAGATCATCGATCAGCGCTGGCTGCCGCATGATTTCCGCGTCGAAAAGGTCGGCACCGTTGCCGGCATCGCGACGGCGATCCGCGACATGTGGGTGCGCGGCGCGCCGCTGATCGGCGTCACCGCGGCCTATGGCGTCGCGATGCAGATGGCCGACGACCCTTCCGATGCGGCACTTGACGGCGTCTGGGAGGCTTTGCACGAAACCCGCCCGACGGCGATCAATCTGCGCTGGGCGCTCGATGAGATGCGCAATTTCCTGCGGCCGCTTCCATCTGGACGGCGCGCCGAGGCTGCTTACCGGCGCGCCGGCGAAATCGCCGACGAGGATGTCGGCCTCAACCGCGCCATCGGCGTCAACGGGCTCGAAATCATCAGGGAAATCGCGGCGCGCAAAAAACCGGGCGAGCCGGTCAACATCCTGACCCACTGCAACGCCGGCTGGCTGGCCACCGTCGACTACGGCACCGCCACGGCGCCGATCTATCTTGCAACGGAAGCCGGCATTCCCGTTCATGTCTATGTCGACGAAACCCGCCCGCGCAACCAGGGCGCCCAGCTGACCGCATGGGAGATGGCCGGCCACGGCGTGCCGCATACGCTGATCGTCGACAATGCCGGCGGCCATCTGATGCAGCGCGGCCAGGTCGACATGGTCATCGTCGGCACCGACCGCACCACCGCCGACGGCGATGTCTGCAACAAGATCGGAACCTATTTGAAGGCGCTGGCCGCGGCCGACAACGACGTGCCGTTCTATGTCGCGCTGCCGTCGCCGACCATCGACTGGACGGTGGGTGACGGGCTGGCCGAAATCCCGATCGAACAGCGCTCCGGCGACGAGGTCTCGCTGGTCTGGGGCAAGAGCGCGAATGGCGAGATTGCGCAGGTCCGCATCTCGCCGGAGACGACGCCCACGGCAAATCCGGCCTTCGACGTGACGCCGGCGCGGCTGGTCACCGGATTGATCACCGAACGCGGCGTCGCCAAGGCGTCGCGCGACGGCCTGAAGGCGATGTTTCCCGGAAGGGGATGATCCGGCTTCCAAGATTACTGCTGAAACGTTGGCAGCGGACCCTGGACATCAAGACTGCCGGCCCGCCGGCCCCCTGAAAAGACCCGGCCTCGCGGGCGATGCAAAAGATCTGTGTCTACAAGACCTCTGGCACTGCGATATCGATCCACCGCATGAATCCGGCAAGGCCGCCACCACCTGGCGCAGCCAACGGCGGGGCTGAGGAATTGGCTCTTGCGAACGCGTTCGTCCCAAATCGGATTGCCAATCAATGGTAGTGTGATTATACCAGCTACTAAGCTGACGATTGGAGATCAGGAGTATGGCAAAATGACAACGATTGCGCTGTTTGGCGCCGGCGGCAAAATGGGTTACCGCCTGTCGACCAATTTTCGCGGCTCTCCCTACAGCATACGCCATGTCGAGGTCAGCGACGCCGGCCGCGAGCGGCTGAAGACCGGGCTGGGCATCGACGCGGTCAGCGCCGATGAAGCGCTGAACGGCGCCGAGGTGGTGATCCTGGCGGTTCCCGACACCCATATCGGCAAGGTCGCGGCCAGCATCGAGGGCAAGCTTCCGTCCGGCACCATGGTGGTCGTGCTCGACGCCGCAGCGCCTTTCGCCGGCCATCTGCCGAAGCGGCCGGACCTGACCTATTTCGTCACCCATCCCTGCCATCCGCCGATCTTCAACGACGAGACTGACATGGCGGCCAAGAAGGACTATTTCGGCGGCGTCAAGGCCAAGCAGCATATGGTCAGCGCGCTGATGCAGGGACCGGAGGAGGATTTCGCCAAGGGCGAAGCGATCGCCAAGATCATCTGGGCTCCGGTGATGCGGTCGCATCGCGTCACGGTCGACCAGATGGCGCTGCTTGAGCCGGGCCTTTCGGAGACCGTCTGCGCCTCGCTGCTGGTCGTCATGAAGGAAGCCGTCGACGAGGTCGTGGCGCGCGGGGTCGACCAGCAGGCCGCGCTCGACTTCCTGCTTGGCCACATGAATGTGCTCGGCGCCGTCATCTTCGGCGAGACCAAGGGCGCGTTCTCCGACGCCTGCAACAAGGCCATCGAGTTCGGCAAGCCGGTGCTGATGCGCGAAGACTGGAAGCGGGTCTTCGAGCCGGAAGAGATTGCGGCGAGCATCCAGCGCATCACCTGAGGCGGAAGCCGCCGAAAATCATGAATAATATTGAGCCGGTTTATAATGCGACAGGCGCGTCCTATGTCACCGCGGTGACCCTGCCCGCCGCATCGAGGCGACAGTCGACTCGCGCCTGCCGAACCTCGATGCCGCCTTGTCTTGCGTAGTGTATGCGCACCTCGATCCGCGCCGTGAGTGCGCCCCGGCGTTGCTGCAGCGGACCGGCGCTTACCGCGTGAACACGCACGGCGCCAAGCGGCGCCGCGGCCGACGCGATCGCCGTGCGGCAGGCGCGCACCACAGCTTGTGGGATACCGGCTTTGGCTATCAGTGGCGCCATAAACGGATAGCCATAGGTGTTCCGCGCCAACGAGCCGCGACCAGTTCCGGAAGGCCTGAGCGCGCGCGGCAGGATGGCGAATTGACTCGCGGCCTTGGTTTTGGCGGAGGCCGGCGTGATGCCGGCATTGCTGCTCGCGACTTGGCCAGCGCCCAGGGCCGGGTTGCCTGGCTTACCTCCTGGAGCGGTGGCCGATCCGGACGAAGGGTCGCCCACCCCGACACCTGTCGATAGGCCGCCGCTTGCGCCGCCGAGGTTGCCGCTGACGCCAAGTCCGGCACCGAGCGATCCCTTGCTCGCGCCGAGCGACCCGCCAAGGCTCGCTCCCCCTACTCCGTCGACGCTCGAGCCGCCCGTCACCGAGGCGCCTTTCGGGCCGGCGCTCAGGCCAGCACCGACCCCGACGCCACCAATTTTGCCGCCAAGCCCCGCCTCAAGAGCCGAGGCCGGGCCAATTGCGATCGCGACTGTCAACGCGGCTGCGACGTATTTGTTCATCACCATATTCCTCCTGCGGCATGTATTCGGTCCACGCAAATGCCCTTCACGATCAGCCGTCGCTAGTGAGCGCCGAGCTTCGGCGGCCGCGTCGGGAGCAACGCGTCGGGAAGCGCGATGGTCGCCACCAGAACAGGTCGCGATGGTCTTTTGGCCTTCACTTTGTGGTTTTCCCGCAACCCCGATTGACGGGCTGGTCGCGAGCGCACGGACACATCTGCACGCGAAGTTGCGACGGCACGCGCTTTCGGAACGCGGTTGACACGCTCGCTGCGACGCTCATCCCGGGACTTTTCAACGTCAATAGCCTTTCGAGCAGCGCTGAGCTCGCGGGCCAGGCCGACGGCCTTGTTGCGCTCTTGCTCCAACGCGACGCTCAGCTCCATCGAGACGCGGCTCGCTTCCTGCTTTGCCGCGTCGCGTTCCCGGCGGGCGCTGTCGCGATCACGAGCAGCTGAATCTGCCCGTTCGCGCTCCGATTCGAGTGCGTCGCCAGCTCGCTTCAAAGCCGCCTCGGCCACCTGTCGTTCCCTAATGGCGTTGGTGCGCGCGACCGCAGCCAGATCCGCGCTTGTCTTAAGCGCGTCGATGGTTTGGCGCGCCGCGGTGAGTTCGCGTTCGAAGCGCTCAGCCTTGTGCCGCTCCTCATCAAGAGTTCGCTGCGCCTCGGCCACGGAGGCCTCAATAGAGTGACGCGATTCAAGCATGGCGGCCTTCTCATGATTGGCGAGAGTGACTTTGGCCTTCAAGCCTTTGATTTGGCGTTCCGCCACTTCCAGATCGAGCGCGAGCTCTTCGGCTCTTCGCCGCTGCTGTTTTAGGGCCTGTCCTTGTTCAGCCATCGTGTCGGCCACCGCACGTGCCTGCGCGCTGGCGTCGCGGGCGCCGCGCTGCATCACGGCCAGTTCCGCTCGCGCCGCCGCCAAATCGCGACCGTCATGGTCACCGAGAGCCGGCTGCACGCTCTTCCTGAGCGCGTCGACTTCCCTCAGCGCCGCAAAGAGCTTTTGTTCCAGTGCGCCGCGGTCAGTCCGCACCGCATCGAGTTCCCGCACCAAGGCGTCGGCCCGTTGACGCGCCGTCGCAAGGTTCTGATTGTGTCGGACGGCGTCGTTGCGAGCGTTCTGGCGAGCCGCAAGTGCCTCCCCGCGAGCTGCCGCAATTTCCATGCGAGCGGCGGCCAGCTCATTCAGCAATGCCCCTTGCAGAGCTTGCTGTTGCTCCGCAGGCTGCCGAGGTGTGTGGGAACCGCGCACGCCCGGTTGCGCCTCGGCCTGGCCGTTCTCGACACTGGCGCGTTCCGAAGCCACGGCCGAAGAGCCGTCGCTGGCTGCGTCCGCCGGCGGTTCGGGCGCTTCTTGTTTGACCTCCACCGAAGCTGTGAGGTCAGAAGACGAACTTTGGATCAGTTTAACGGTTATGTCAGCCCGTTCCTGACGGCCGCTCCTGGCTTGCAAGCGATCGGAAATCAGCTTTGCCAATTCCTCCTCACGCAGACCTGCGGCGGCAATGCTCCCGATCAAGGGAAGGTCAAGCGTGCCAGTCGAGTCGATGGTGAAAGTATGGTTGAGCTGCAACGCCTCCAGAACGCCATCGCGCAAGGCAGTCCATTGCCAAACATGCAGTTCGATCGCGTCTCGCGGGGCAAGTCTATCGTCAGCCTGCGGCCGACCGTGTGCTGCAGATTCCAGCAGCAGAATGATGCACAACGAAATGAGGCACAGCATGGCGCTGCAGCTCCTGCCGCACATGCCACGAAATGAAGCCAAATGCCGTCGGTCAGCAAAGCTTAGCGCGGGGCTGCAGGATGGCGGCCTGGAACTCTGCACAAAATTCATAGCTGAACCTCACCGGCAACGCGACTTGCCGCGAGCGGATTCATTATCAACCCGCGCGCAGGCTGAGGCCGCGGAGAAATTCCACAACCAAAGCGCGATACTAGCAAAGCCTGCGCGTACCGCTGAGCACCGAATAAGGCTTAGGGGTGTTCTCCTCTTTACATACTTATTACGCTCTCACGCCGCATATCATACCCCTTACGGTGGTGGTTATCCGGCTTGGCCAGCTGCCGGCTCATCGTAGGTGGCCGGCGGCTGATGCGGCAGCGCCTTGCTGCTCATCAGGTACATATCATCTGAATTTGTGATTGACTCATCATACCAGTTGCCTTAGCTGTTGGAATGGGCTTTGGCCAGCCGAGCCCGGCCTGAAATTGGGCAGGTGGCAGATGGAGGGCAGCCTGAGGACGGACCGAACCGGATGATCCGCCTGACGGCAAATAACCCGATCTGCGACACCAGACGCGACCCGCCTGACAAACTGGAATGCATTTCAGCCTGCCTGCGCAAGCACAGGCTTTTTCAAATGGGAGGAAATCATGATACTCACTCGCAGAATGACATTTGCGGCTTTCGCCGGCATGCTGGCGCTTGGCGCCGCCGCACCCGCCAATGCGGCGGATCTCATTGCCATCATCACGCCCTCGCACGACAATCCATTCTTCAAGGCCGAAGCCGTCGGCGCCGAAGCCAAGGCCAAGGAACTCGGCTATGAAACGCTGGTTCTGGTTCATGACGACGACGCCAGCAAGCAGTCCGAGCTGATCGACACGGCGATCGGCCGCGGCGCCAAGGCGATCATCCTCGACAATGCCGGCGCCGACGCCTCTGTCGCCGCCGTGCAGAAGGCCAAGGACGCGGGCGTTCCGTCGTTCCTGATCGATCGCGAGATCAACGCCACCGGCGTCGCCGTCGCGCAGATCGTCTCCAACAACTACCAGGGCGCCCAGCTCGGCGCGCAGGAATTCGTCAAACTGATGGGCGAGAAGGGCAATTACGTCGAGCTGGTCGGCAAGGAATCCGACACCAATGCCGGCATCCGCTCCAAGGGCTATCACGACGTCATCGACGACTATCCGGACCTCAAGATGGTGGCGCAGCAATCGGCCAACTGGAGCCAGACCGAGGCCTATTCGAAGATGGAATCGATCCTCCAGGCCAATCCGGACATCAAGGGCGTGATCTCCGGCAACGATACGATGGCGATGGGCGCCCATGCAGCCCTTGCCGCCGCCGGCCGCAAGGACGTCATCGTCGTCGGCTTCGACGGATCGAACGACGTGCGCGACTCGATCGCCTCTGGCGGCATCAAGGCCACGGTCCTGCAGCCGGCCTATGCGCAGGCTCAGATGGCAGTCGAGCAGGCCAACGACTTCATCAAGAACAAGAAGTCTCCGGCCGAGGAAAAGCAGCTGATGGACTGCGTCCTGATCAATGGCGACAACGCCGCCAAGCTGGAAACCTTCGCGCTGACCAACTGAGCCGCTGTGACATCAATCGCAACGGACGAGCTTCCGGCTCGTCCCTTGCTTCCATTTCCTGGGTGTCCCTGACCGCCATGCCGAACAAGCCGACATGTTGAAAAAGCTGACTTGGCCGAATGTTGCCTGGGCGACCCTCGCTTTGCCGACCCTTGCCGCGATACTCGGCATCAGCCTGACCGCCTGCAAGATCCTGCCGACACCGTCCGCAGAGAACGGCGGCAATGCATCCGCCTTTAATGCGGACAAGATGGTCGGCGATATCTGGGCTGCCAAAATGGTGCCCTATCTCGAGCAGAAGGCCGGGCCGTTTCCCGAGGTTCACGCCCTGGCGAAAGCCGATCCTGCCGCCGCCGGCGCCAAATATGGCAATCCGAAGAAGCAGGCGAATTCGCCGTGGACCTTCGCGGTTCGCCTCGAAGGCAAGATTGTTGCGGCGAACACCCAGTCACGCGCGGCAACCATGGATGTCGATGCCGACGGTGACGGCAAGGCGGATGCGCGGGTGCAGATCGGACCCGCGATGCGTGGCACCGCGCTGCGCGACAGCCTCGACTTCATCCAGTTCAACGATTTCACCAATCAGATCGAATTCGCCCAGTTCGGCAAGGCGTTCAACATCCATGCCGACAAGACAGTGCTTTCCAAGCTGCCGCGCGAAGCGCTGGAAGGCCGCAGCGCCAGGGTTGTCGGCGCTTATGTCCTGGGCAGCGGCCAGGACTTGCCGCTGGTGACCCCGGCGGAGGCAGAGATCGGGCCAAAGCCATGACTGCCGCTACCGATCATGATGTCATCCTGAAGCTGGAAGACGTCTCCAAGGTCTATTCGGGCACAGTCGCGGTCAAGCGCGCGAATTTCGAAGTGCGCAAGGGCGCGGTCAACGTGCTGGTCGGCGAAAACGGCGCCGGCAAATCGACGCTGATGAAGATCATCGCCGGCGTCGAACAGCCGACGCTCGGCCGCATCCTCCTGGACGGCGAGGAGGTCTCCTTCTCCTCATCCGGGGACGCGGTGAACCGCGGCATCGGCATGGTGTTCCAGGAGCTGAACCTGTTCGGCAATCTGAGCGTCGCCGAAAACATTTTTGCCACCCGCGAGATCACCAACCGGTTCGGCAAGATCGACAGCCGGGAACAGGAGCGCCGCGCAGCCGAATTTCTCGAGCGGCTGCAAGCCGGCATCCGGCCCGACATGCTGGTCGAGGATTTGCGCATCGGCCAGCAGCAGCTGGTCGAGATCGCCAAGGCGGTTTCGCTCGATGCGCGCATCCTGATCATGGACGAACCGACCTCGGCGCTGAGTGCGGCGGAAGTCGAGATCCTGTTCAAGGTGATCGCCGACCTCAAGGCGCGCGGCGTCGCGATCGTCTACATCTCGCACCGGCTCGAGGAACTGATCCGCATCGGCGACACCATCACCGTGCTGCGCGACGGCCGCATCACCGGCCAGGAGAAGATGAAAAACGTCGACACGCAGTGGATCGTGCGGCAGATGATCGGCTCCGACGCCAAGGACTTCGCCAAGGCCGACGGCCATGTTCCGGGCGAAGAGATCTTCCGCGCCGAGGACATCTGCCTGCCGCGGGTGACCGGCGGGCTTGCGGTCGATCATGTCTCGCTGTCGCTGCGTGCCGGCGAGATCCTCGGTATCTACGGCCTGATGGGCGCCGGACGCAGCGAGCTGTTCGACTGCATCATGGGGCGCCACGGCCATGCCACCGGGGCGATCTTCATTGCCGGCAAGAAGGTCAGAGAACGCGACACCGCACGGCGCATCCGGCGCGGGCTGGCGCTGATCCCCGAGGACCGCCAGCGCGAAGGGCTGGTGTCCATCCTCTCGGTCGCCAGCAATCTGACGCTGGCCAGCCTGTCGCGGTTTGTGCGCCTGTTCCATATCAGCGGCGCCAAGGAGAACCAGGCGGTGAAGCAGATGGTGCGGGAGCTGGCGATCAAGGTCGCCGACCCGGCACAGGAGGTCTCGTCGCTGTCGGGCGGCAACCAGCAGAAGGTGGTGATCGGCAAAGCGCTGCTTACCGGACCCAAGGTGCTGCTGATGGACGAGCCGAGCCGCGGCATCGATGTCGGCGCCAAGGCCGACGTCTTTCGCACCATGCGCAAACTGTCCCGCGACGGACTGGGCATTCTGTTCGCCACCTCCGATCTCGACGAGGTGATGGCGCTGTCCGACCGGATCGCGGTGATGAGCAATGGAAAACTGACCGGCATGTTCGATCGCGCCGAGGCGACGGAGGCGGCACTTGTCGCCGCATCGGCGCTTGGCCACGGGCCGGTCCCGCACGCGGAGAGCCACGCCCATGACTGACATCCCGGCCAAGGCTTCGGTTGCCTCAGCCTCGAACGGCTCCGTCCTGCTGACGCTGATGAAGGCAAGGACGTTCATCGCGCTGATCGCCGTTCTGATCTTTTTCTCGATCGCAGCACCCAATTTTTTGTCGGCCGCCAACCTGATCCTGATGTCGAAGCACGTGGCGCTGAACGCCTTCCTCGCCATGGGCATGACCTTCGTCATCATCACCGGAGGCATTGACCTCTCGGTCGGATCGATCGTCGGCCTGTGCGGCATGGTGGCCGGCTATCTCGTGCTCAACGGCATCGACCTGCAGGTCGGCTATACGATCTATTTCAACGTCTTCGAGATCGCACTGATCACGCTGGCGGTCGGCATATTGATCGGCGCCGTCAACGGATTGCTGATCACCAGGCTGAATGTCGCACCGTTCATCGCCACGCTCGGCGTGCTCTATGTCGCACGCGGCCTGGCACTGCTGTCGTCCGATGGCCGCACCTTTCCGAACCTCGTCGGCAAGCCCGATCTGGGCACGACGGGGTTCGGCTTCCTTGGCGCCGGCCGGCTGCTCGGCCTGCCGGTCTCGATATGGATTCTTGTCGTCGTAGCACTCGGGGCGGCCTATCTCGCCAAATACACCCCGCTCGGCCGCCACATCTTCGCCGTCGGCGGCAACGAACGGGCGGCGCGGATTTCGGGCGTCAGGGTCAACATGGTGAAGATGTTCGTCTACATGTTCTCCGGCTTCTGCGCGGCGGTCGTCGGCCTGATCATCTCCTCCGAACTGATGGCTTCGCATCCTGCGACCGGCGAAAGCTTCGAGCTCAACGCCATCGCCGCGGCGGTGCTCGGCGGCACCTCGATGTCGGGTGGCCGCGGCACGATCGGCGGCACCATCGTCGGCGCCTTCGTCATTGGTATCCTTTCCGACGGGCTGGTGATGATGGGGGTCAGCTCGTTCTGGCAGATGGTGATCAAGGGCCTCGTCATCATCGTCGCCGTCGTCGTCGACCAGGCGCAGCGCCGGCTGCAGAGCCGGGTGACGCTGATGCAGATGGCAAAGGCGGGTTGACCCGTGGCGGAACTGCGAGGGGCGCTGATCGGCTGCGGCTTCTTTGCCGTCAACCAGATGCATGCCTGGCGCGATATCGAAGGCGCCTCGATCGTCGCCATCTGCGACCGCGACCCGGAACGGCTCAAGGTGGTCGGCGACCAGTTCGGCATCGCACGACGCTACGTCGACGCGGCGGCACTTTTTGCCGGCGAAAGCCTGGATTTCGTCGATATCGCCACCACCGCGCCAAGCCATCGTCCGCTCGTCGAGATGGCGGCACAAAACCGCGTTCCGGCAATCTGCCAAAAGCCCTTCGCGCCGTCGCTTGCCGACGCCAAGGCTATGGTCAAGGCATGCACCGATGCCGGCGTGGCGTTGATGGTGCATGAAAATTTTCGCTGGCAGTCGCCGATCCAGGCGGTGCGCGCCGTGCTCGACAGCGGCGACATCGGCACGCCCTTCTTCGGACGGATCTCGTTCCGCTCGGCCTATGACGTGTTTTCCGGCCAGCCCTATCTGGCGACGGGAAAGCGCTTCATCATCGAAGACCTCGGCATCCACAGTCTCGACATAGCCCGCTTCCTGCTGGGCGACGTTTCGACGATCACGACCCGAACCGCTCGCATCAACCCCAACATTGCCGGCGAGGACGTCGCTACCATGCTGATGGACCACAAGAGCGGCGCAACGTCTGTGGTCGACTGCAGCTATGCGACGAAGCTCGCGACAGAACCGTTTCCGCAGACGCTGGTCGAGATCGACGGCAGCGACGGCACGATCCGGCTCGAGCACAATTACCGGCTCACCGTCACCGGCAGGAACGGAACGGCGGTCAGCGACGTCTCGCCGCCGCTGCTGCCCTGGGCATCGCGGCCATGGCACAACATCCAGGAAAGCGTCGTCGCTATTCAAAGGCACTGGGTCGACTGCCTGGCGAACAAAACCGAGCCGGCAACCTCGGGTGCGGATAATCTGAGGACCTTGGCGCTGGTCGAGGCCGCCTATGTGGGTGCTGCAAGCGGTGAACCGGTGCGACTCGATGCGTTGCTGAGATGACCGCCGATGCCTTCCTCCTCTATGGCACACACGCGGTCGAGGCCGGCCGGTCAGGCTGCGCGCCGGCGCGCTCAGCGCCGACTTCGTCAACGGCAATCTGCGCACCATCCGCCATTGCGGTATCGAACGACGCCGCCTTGTGACGACGACGCCTTACGCAATCAACCGGATCGGGTGAATCCAGCTGCCGGAATTCGTCACCCGGAGTTCATCACCCGGAATTCATCACATAGAGCGCGCGTGAGCGCTCGAGGTGCTTGATCATCGCCTTCTCGGCGCCGTCCGCGTCCTTCTGCTCGATGCGGCCAATGATTTCTTCGTGCTCGGTCAGCGTAAAATTTTCCTTGCCGGTCCAGATCAGCATCTCGGTGTGATATTCCTTCAGCCAGCCAAGCATCGCTTCGCTGACCGCGACATAGATCGGGTTTCCGGATATCGCCGCGATCTGGGTATGAAACTTCATATCGGCGGATATGAAGGCTTCGGAATCGCCGCGAAAGCTCCACTGTTCGGCAATCGTTGCCCGCAGCCGCTGCACGTCCTCGGCGGTGGCCTTTTCAGCGGCTTCCCTGACCATGCCGCGCTCGAAGAAGATGCGCGCGCTCTTGAGGTGCTCCAGCGTATCCTTCGACGACGACAGGATGATCTTGGCGGCGCCGTCGACCTGCTTGATGATCGACTTGGCGGTCAGCTGAAGCACTTTCGCCCGCTCGCCATGCGAGATTGCGACAAGGCCCATATTGCTCAACGCCTGCATCGCCTCGCGGATCGCCGGCCTGCCGACCGCGAAGCGCTCCATCAGCTCGCGCTCCGACGGCATGTCGTCGCCAGGCTGCAATTCGCCGCTGGTGATCAAGCGCTTCAGTCGCAAAAACACTTCGTCGGAAAGTTTGCGCCGGACGATCGGCTCCGAACGGTTCATCGTCGCGAATCACTCCTTTGACCGGTGTCTGTCTAGCATCGTCTTGACGAATCCCGGAATGCTCGGCCGAGCAGGATATCGCTTGCAATACTTATGTACTCATTATACCAGATTTCGAGGATCAGGGAACTTTCGGACTATGATCACCCTCACCTATCGCATCGAGACATCGGCCAGCATCGAGGCGCTGGCGGTCAAGATCGCCAGCGACCAGTCGACCGGAACCTTCGTCGCGCTGGCAGGCGAGACCGAAGAGCTCAAGGCGCGGGTGGCGGCGCGGGTTCTGGCGATACGGCCTCTGCCGGACGCCGATCGCCCTTCCCTTCCCGAGGCCGGCGTCGGGCCTTTCAAGCGCGCGGACGTCGATATCGCGTTTCCGCTCGATGCCATCGGCACCGACCTTTCGGCGCTGATGACCATCGCAATCGGTGGCGCCTTTTCGATCAAGGGTCTGTCCGGCATCCGCGTTGTCGACATGAAGCTGCCGGAGGAATACCGGGGCGCGCACCCGGGCCCGCAATTCGGTGTCGCCGGCAGCCGCCGGCTGACCGGCGTCAGGGATCGCCCGATCATCGGAACGATCGTCAAGCCGGCGCTGGGGCTTCGGCCGCACGAGACGGCCGCAATAGTGGGTGAGCTGATCGACGCCGGCGTTGATTTCATCAAGGACGACGAGAAGCTGATGAGCCCGGCCTATTCGCCGCTGTCGGAACGGGTGAAAGCGATCATGCCGCTCGTCCTCGACCATGAGCAGAAGACCGGCAAAAAGGTGATGTATGCCTTTGGCATCTCGCACGCCGACCCGGATGAGATGTTGCGCAACCACGATATGGTGGCAAAGGCCGGCGGCAATTGCGCGGTGGTCAACATCAATTCCGTCGGCTTCGGCGGCATGGCTTACCTGAGAAAGCGCTCCAGCCTGGTGCTTCATGCCCACCGCAACGGCTGGGACATTCTCACCCGTCACCCCGGCCTCGGCATGGATTTCAAGGTCTGGCAGCAGTTCTGGCGGCTGCTCGGCGTCGATCAGTTCCAGATCAACGGCATCGCTTCGAAATACTGGGAGCCGGACTGGTCCTTCATCAGTTCCTTCGAGGCGGTGACCACGCCGATCTTCTCGCCGGATGATTGCGCGCTGCCGGTCGCCGGCTCCGGCCAATGGGGTGGACAAGCCCCCGAAACCTACCGGCGAACCGGCCGAACGGTCGATCTTCTCTATCTCTGCGGCGGCGGCATCGTCAGCCATCCTGACGGACCGGGCGCCGGCGTGCGCGCCGTGCAGCAAGCCTGGCAGGCGGCGGTCGATGGCATACCGTTGGCGGACTTCGCCCTGAGCCACCCGGAACTGGCGCGGTCGATCGAGAAATTCGGCGACGGCAAAGCGGCCTGACGCCATGCAAAACCTGCTTCTGAGCTACTATGGCGATGACCTCACCGGCTCGACCGACGTCATGGAGGCGCTCGAGCTCGGCGGCGTGCCGACCGTGCTGTTCATGCGCCAACCGGACCAGGCCCTGCTTTCGCAGTTCGGGCATTGCCGTGCTATCGGCCTGGCCGGCACGAGCCGCAGCGAGTCGCCGCAGTGGATGGACATGCATCTCCGAGGCGCCTTCGCCTGGCTGAAGACCCAGAACGCCGAGATCTGCCAGTACAAGGTCTGCTCGACCTTCGATTCCAGTCCGGCGATCGGCAGCATCGGCCGGGCGATCGAGATCGGCCGCTCGGTTTTCAGCCAGGACAGCGTGCCGCTGGTGGTCGGCGCGCCGCAGCTCAAGCGCTACACTGCCTTCGGCCATCTGTTCGCGGCTTACCGCGACAAATATTTCCGTATCGATCGCCATCCCGTAATGAGCCGCCACCCGACCACGCCGATGGATGAATCCGACCTGCTGATCCATCTGTCGCGCCAGACGGACCTCACCTCGGGGCTGGTCGACCTGGCGACGCTGCAGTCAGCGTCCCGATCGGAAGCGTTCGATCGCTTGCTCGCCGATGGCACCAGCATCGTGCTTCTGGATGTCGCCAGCCTGCAAACTCAGGCGCTTGCCGGCAAGGAGATATGGCGCGTTCGCCGGCCGGGCGGCGCCTTCGTCGTCGGCTCTTCGGGCATCGAATATGCGCTGCTGGCCGAATGGGTCGCCAACCGGACCGTCCGTGCCGAGCCCAGCTTTTCGCCGCCGGGTGCGGCCGAGCGGATCGCAGTGGTTTCGGGCAGTTGCTCGCCGACGACGGAGCGACAGATCCGGCATGCTTTGACGGACGGTTTCGACGGGGTCGCGGTGGACCCTGTCGAACTGGTTTCCGAAGCCTCCAGCGATGCGATTGCGCGCGCGGCAGCAAGCGGGCGTGCCAGCCTGGAAGCCGGTCGCAGCGTCGTCCTCTACACCGCCCTCGGCCCCACAGCCGACCGGGGCGCCGAGATCGACCGGCAGGAAGGCGCCCGCCACAAGCTTGGCCGCGGCCTCGGCGAACTTCTTCGCGAGCTGACGATCGAGCAGAAATTGCAGCGCGTGGTCATTGCCGGCGGCGACACGTCGAGCCATGCGCTTGGCCAGATGGGCGTCGATGCGCTGACGGTGCGGATGCCGCTGCCCGCGTCGCCGGGCTCGCCGCTTTGCGTCGCCCACTCGCGCGTCAAGGCAATCGACGGACTGGAGATCGCCCTCAAGGGCGGGCAAGTCGGAACCGATCGCTATCTCTGCGCCATCCGCGATGGGCTCGGCGGTTGACAGCAGGCGCGCTGGATTTGCCTGATCTCACGACTTCTTGAACACGGCGCGGTTACCAACGCGCGATGCCTGTCCCACATAAGGCGCCATATGCGTAGCGGCGGGGCGGCGCACAACGCTCGAGCGGGGCTGGATCACGGCTCCGCGAATAAACCAGCGGGGTGCCGCGATGTCATTCAGACCATTGCTTGGTGACGGACGGGTCCGGAGCCAGGAGGAGAAGTCGGAGCCCCTGCATACCGCGTCATGGGGTAGTTCCTCGATCGTTTTCGACAATCGGCGGTGGGCGTGCCGCGAGTCGGAGCTCCGCTGGACAGCCCCTCATCATCTGATCGTGCTGACCGAAGAAGGCGGAACCTCCCATACATCTATCCGGCACGAGGCTAGATCGCTCTACGACGGAATGGACCGTCCCGGAGCCCTCACCTTCGTCCCCGCAGGCGCCGAGCGGCAGGGCTTCTATCGCGACGTAGACCTCTCCTACTCAGCCTTGTGGATCGATCCCGATATCGGCCTTCCTGGCTGCGAACGCCTGAGAGACCTGCCGATCCTGGTGAACAGGAAAGACGTGGTGATCGCCACGCTGCTGAGTTCGCTTCGCGACGAAATGGCGCTCGGCCACAAGCCGGACACTGCCTATATCGAGCATCTGGTCGCCTTGGTCAGTCTCCGCGTGGCCAACCTGAACCGGGAGCAACAGCCGTCAGCGGGTCACGGCAGTCTCAGCCCGCTTGGTCGCGTTCGGGCTTACATCGATGCCCATATGAATGCTGACGTTTCGCTCAGCGAGTTGGCAGCCGTCGCGGGCATGGCCGTCGACAGTTTTGCACGCCGATTCAAGGCGACGACCGGGCTTGCGCCCTATGCCTATGTGATCGAGCAACGCGTGCGGCGAGCCGAGATACTGCTGCGCGAAACAGGTTGGTCGATCAGTAGCATTGCCTTTCGGCTCGGCTTTTCAAGCCAGAGCCACTTCACCACGACCTTCCGGCGTCTCAGGGGCATGACGCCTCGCGCCTATCGGGTGAATTCTTCTCCGGAATCCTGATATTGCCGCCGGTTTCTTGAAAGAAAGCCGCCGCGCGCGTCCCCACCTCCACGGTCGATGAGTGACAGAACCCGACGGTACGCCATCGGGTAAGTCGCCGTCTTCCGTTCTTGTCATTGCGACTGGGAGATCATGCATGGCCGAAACAGACTACAGAAACGGGCCGACGCGCCGAGCGGTGCTGGAGGGCGGGGTGGCGACCGGCGTGCTCCTGGCTACCAGTATACCGGCATATGCCGAGCCGGCCGGCGCCGTTTCGGCGGCCGCGTCGGCCGCGCCGGCGCCGACGATGCCGATGACCCTGCGGATCAACGCGAAGGATCTTTCTGTCGAGCTCGACCCGCGGACGACGCTGCTCGACGCGCTGCGCAACCATCTCGGCCTCACCGGCTCCAAGAAAGGCTGCGACCACGGCCAGTGCGGCGCATGCACGGTGCTGGTTGATGGGCGCCGGATCAATTCCTGCCTGACGCTCGCCGCAATGCATGAAGGCGACGAGATCACCACGGTCGAGGGCCTTGCCGTGGGCGACCGGCTGCATCCGGTGCAGGCGGCGTTCGTTGCCCGCGACGGCTTCCAGTGCGGTTACTGCACGC
Source organism: Mesorhizobium escarrei (assembly GCF_935825525.1). Classification (GTDB taxonomy): domain Bacteria; phylum Pseudomonadota; class Alphaproteobacteria; order Rhizobiales; family Rhizobiaceae; genus Mesorhizobium; species Mesorhizobium escarrei. The sequence goes on along the minus strand of NZ_CAKXZT010000124.1, from coordinate 58,492 downwards.
CGGGCCAGATCTGCTCCGCGGTCGGTATGCTGGGCGAGGCCAGGGCCGGCTGGCCGAGCCATGCGAGCGCCGACGTGGCAGCGGCTTCCGTCGCCCTCACCGATGCCGAGATCCGCGAGCGGATGAGCGGCAACATCTGCCGTTGTGCCGCTTATCCGAACATTGTCGCTGCAATCCGCGACGCGGCAGAGGGGGCGTGAGCAATGCAGTCCTTCACCTATGAACGTGCGGCAAGTGCCGAGCAGGCAGCCGCCGCGGTTGCGGCGCAGCCGGACGCCAAGTTCATCAGCGGCGGCACCAACCTGCTCGACCTGATGAAGCTCGAGATCGAGCGCCCAGCGCATCTTGTCGACATCAGCCGGCTGCCGCTCGATCGAATCGAGGAGACGGCGGCAGGCGGGCTTCGGGTCGGCGCCCAGGTCCGCAACAGCGATCTCGCCGCCGATCCGCGGGTAAGGTCACGCTACCCGATGCTCACGCAAGCACTGCTGGCGGGAGCGTCCGGCCAGATACGCAACAAGGCCTCGACCAGCGGCAATCTCCTGCAGCGCACCCGCTGCCCCTATTTCTACGACCGCAACATGCCTTGCAACAAGCGCGAGCAAGGTTCGGGCTGCGCGGCGCTGCAGGGCTTCAATCGCACGCACGCCGTACTCGGCGCCAGCGAAGCCTGCATCGCGGTCCATCCCTCCGACATGGCCGTCGCCATGGCCGGGCTCGACGCCAGGATCGAGACAATATCGCCCGGCGGCGAGACCCGCACGATCCCGATCGGCGATCTCCATCGATTGCCCGAGGCGACGCCGCATGTTGAGACCGTGCTCGGCCACGGCGAGATGATCGCCGCTGTCACCCTGCCGCCGCCGCCGCCCGGCCGGCAGGTTTACCGCAAGGTGCGCGACCGTGCCTCCTACGCCTTCGCGCTGGTGTCGGTGGCGGCAATCGTCGAGAAAAGCGGCGATCGTATCCGAAGCGCTCGGATCGCCATGGGCGGCGTGGCAGCCAGGCCCTGGCGCGCGACGGAAGCGGAGCGCACCCTCGCAGGAGCGGTGGCGTCCGACGGCGCCTTTACCGATGCGGCCGAAGCCGCACTCGCCGGAGCCGTCGGGCACGGCGGCAATGATTTCAAGATTCCGCTGGCGAAACGGACGATGCGGCACACGCTCGCTGCTGCCGTCGAGAGTGCGTGAGGTGGCATGATGACAGAGACGAAGACCAGCGGGAACCGTTCTCGCGAAACACGCATCGGCGTCATCGGGCGTCCAATCGACCGCATCGACGGTCCGCTCAAGGTGAGAGGCGATGCCACCTACGCCTACGAGACTACGCTGGAGGGCACGGCCTTTGGTTATATTCTCGGCGCCGCCGTCGCCAAGGGGCGCATTGCCGAGATCGACACGGGCGAAGCCGAACGGGCCCCGGCAGTGCTGCTGGTCATGACGCACCGGAATGCACCGGCCCAGCCGGATTTCGGCCCGGCGGTCACGCCGACGGTGCCGGAGGTCTTCACGCGCGCCCGGCCCGCGCTCAACAGCGAGCGGGTGCGCTACTACGACGAGCCCGTCGCACTGGTCGTTGCGGAGACGTTCGAGGCGGCACGCGCTGCTGCCGGCCTCATCAAAGTGCGCTACGACGAGGAGCCGGGCCTCTACGATTTGCCGGCGCATGTGGCCGACGCCTACGCACCAAAGCGGACCAATGCCGGCTTCGAGACCGACAGCGTCATCGGCGACTTCGAGAGCGCCTTTGCCGCGGCTCCGGTCAAGGTCGATGCCACTTACCGGACGCCCTTCGAACATCACAATCCGATGGAGCCGCATGCGACGCTCGCCGCCTGGTCAGGCAACGAGCTGACGATCCATACATCGGCGCAGACCCTGGCGAATTTCCGGGCGGGGGTCGCCAGCACGCTTCGCATCCCGCCCGAGCGTGTGCGCATCGTGAGCCCGTTCATCGGCGGCGGCTTCGGCTCCAAGCTGATTGCCCATGCCGATACGATCCTGGCCGCGCTTGCTGCGCAGGTGCTGCAGCGTCCCGTCAAGATCGCGCTGACGCGACAACAGATGTTCGCCAATGCCGGTCATCGCGCAGAGATGATCCAACAGGTACGTCTCAGCACGGACACCGACGGGCGGCTCACCGGGATCGCGCACGACGTCTGGTCGGCAACGTCCAGCTTCGAGGAGTACTGCGAGCAAACGGCAGTTTTTGCTCGCTCGCTCTATGCGGCGCCTAACCGTGTCACCCGCCATCGCCTGATTCCGCTGGATATCAACCGCGGCGAATGGATGCGCTCGCCCGGCGAAGCGCCCGGCATGCTGGCCTTCGAATGCGCCATGGATGAACTCGCCGAGCGGCTCGGACTGGACCCGATCGAGCTCAGGATCCGCAATGAACCGGTCCAGGATCCCGAGCGCGGCGTGCCGTTCTCCACCCGCAATCTCGTTGCCTGCATGGAGGAAGGCGCACGCCGTTTCGGTTGGGAGCGGAGAAACCCGACACCGGGCCGCGCCCGAGAGGGCCGCAAGCTCATCGGCTACGGCATGGCGGCGGCGATCCGTCCGAACTACATCGGCGCGGCGACGGCGCGGGTTGCGATCGACCGGGATGGTCGGGTGACGGCGCGGCTCGACATGACCGATATCGGGACCGGCTCCTATACGATCCTGACCCAGATCGCTGCGGAGAGCCTCGGCCTGCCGATCTCGTCGATCAAAGTGGAGCTTGGCGACAGCCGCTTCCCGCGTACCGCCGGCTCCGGCGGGTCCTGGGGCGCGGCGAGCGCAGGGTCGGCGCTGCACAACGCCTGCAACGCCCTCAAGCAACGGATCCTGGAGGCGGCGGCGTCGAGCGAAGCCTCGCCATTGCGCGGCGCTGGCGCCACCGACGCAAGCTTTGCCGACGGCGAGGTCAGGCTCGGCCAGCGGTCGACAAGCCTGGCCGACCTCATCCGACGGATCGCTCCCGACGGGTTCGAGGCCGAGGGTTCCGTGGCCGCCGGCGCTGCCACCCAGTCATACAAGGCTTACTCGCAGCATTCCTATGGCGCGCATTTCGCCGAGGTCGCAGTCGATTGCGATACCGGTGAGATCCGCATGCGCCGAATGCTGGCGGTGATGGGCGCCGGCCGTATCCTCAACGCCAAGACCGCGCGCTCGCAAATCATCGGCGGCATGACCTGGGGGATCGGTGCGGCGCTGATGGAGCAGACGGTGCTCGATCCGCGCTACGGCCACTTCGTCAATCACGATCTTGCCGAATATCACGTCCCGACCAACGGTGACGTCCCCGAGATGGAGGTCGTCTTCCTCGAGGAACATGACGACAAGGCCAATCCACTCGGCGCGAAGGGTCTCGGCGAACTCGGCGTCTGCGGTGCGGGGGCGGCTGTCGCCAACGCAATTTACAACGCGACCGGCGTGCGGGTGCGTGAATTTCCCATCACCTTGGACAAGCTGCTGCCTGCCTTGCCGGTGATCGCCATTTGACGCGGCAAGTTATCAGCTCCTCCCACCGCTTCTTCTTCGAGCATTTCAAGCTCGAGGACAAAGGGCAGCCAATCCCTGCGTGCTGGTCCTGGCCGCGCGGGAACATATTGCCGCGTGAAATGTCCGCCCCTGGGTGGAAATTCCGGTAACGCGCTGTACTATCTGCGAAAATACCGAAATCGGGAGGATGCCGGTGCAGACCAAGAAGATCATCAACGACGGCAACCGCACTGTCGACGAGATGCTGGAGGGCATTCTGGCCGCGCATCCCCGCCATCTCAAGAGCACAGAGGGCAGCCCACGCTCGATCATCGCCCGCGATGGACCTCGCCAGGGCAAGGTCGGCCTCGTCATCGGCGGCGGCTCCGGCCACGAGCCGACCTTCCTCGGTTTCGTCGGCAAGGGGCTGGCCGACGCGGCGGCGATCGGCAATGTCTTTGCCTCGCCGCCGCCGGACCCGATCCTCGAATGCGCCAAGGCGGCCAGCGGCGGCGCCGGCGTGCTGTTCATGTATGGCAACTACGCCGGCGACGTGATGAATTTCGACATGGCCGCCGAGATGGCGGCGATGGACGGTATCGAGGTGCGCACCGTGCTGACCACTGACGATGTCGCCTCGGCGCCGCGTGACCAGCGGCAAAAGCGGCGCGGCGTTGCCGGTAATTTCTTCATCTTCAAGGCCGCCGGCGCCGCCTGCGACCGGATGCTGCCATTCGATGAATGCGAGCGCATCGCCAGGAAGGCCAACGATCACACCTTCACCATGGGGGTGGCGTTGTCGCCCTGTTCGCTGCCGCAGACCCGACGGCCGAATTTCGAGATCGGGCCGGACGAGATGGAGATCGGCATGGGCATTCACGGCGAGCCGGGCATCGCGCGCGGAAAACTGAAAACAGCCGACGAGATCACCGACGAGATGCTGGACAAGATCCTCGACGAAATGGCCCCGGTGCGCGGCGACAAGGTCGCCGTGCTCGTCAATTCGCTCGGCTCGACGCCGCTGATGGAGCTCTACATCATGAACCGGCGCGTGAAGCATCGGTTGGATGACCTCGGCGTGTCAGTTCACGCGACCTGGGTCGGCAATTATTGCACCTCGCTCGAAATGGCCGGCGCCTCGGTGACGCTGATGCATCTCGACGGCGAATTGCAGACGATGCTCGACCATCCTTGCGACTGCGCGATGTTCCGCGTCGGCTGAAAGGTGCATCCATGACATCCATCGACACAGCTGGTCTGAAAAGAACGTTCGATGAAATCGCGGTGGCGATCGAAGCAGACAAAGACAGGCTCTGCCAGCTCGACGGCGTCATCGGCGACGCCGATCATGGCATCGCCATGGCGCTCGGCTTCGGCGCGGTGCGCGATGCTTTAGCTTTGCTGGACGTCGCGGCGACCGAGCCGACGGCTCTCCTCAACACCGCGGCGAAATCGTTCCTCAACGCCGTCGGCGCCTCGTCGGGTCCGCTCTATGCGACCGCCTTCCTGCGAGGTGCGGCCGCGGTCAAGGGCAAGGTGACCTTGGCAGGTACCGATTTCATCGCGCTGTTCCAGGCCATGGCGCAAGGCATCCAGGATCGCGGTAAGGCGGAGATCGGCGAAAAGACGATGGTCGACGCCTGGCTGCCGGCAGCTCAAGCCGCGGCCGCTGCCCACGCCGCCGGCAAGACCCTGTCCGAAAGCCTGGCAGCCGCGCTTGAAGCAGCCGAACGGGGCGCCGAGGCGACCAAGGACATGATCGCCGCGAAGGGCCGCTCGTCGCGGCTTGGCGAACGATCGCTCGGGCATATGGACCCTGGCGCCGCGTCAGCGGTCACCGTGATTGGCGCGATGCGGAAAAGCCTGGGTTAGCCCAGCTTCGCAGCATCGAGCCTGTCGATCGCCTGGACATTGCCGGCCGATGGTCCGTTTTCGTCGAACTCCGATGCGAGCCAGGCGTCGACGATCGACTTGGCCAGTTCCGGGCCGATGACGCGAGCGCCCATGGTGATGATCTGGGCATTGTTGGATTTGGCCGCGCGCTCCGCCGAATAGGTGTCATGGGTGAGTGCTGCGCGAATGCCGGGCACCTTGTTGGCCGAGATGGAAACCCCGATGCCGGTGCCGCAAAACAGGATGCCGCGATCGTTCTCGCCGTCGAGGATGGTCTGGGCGAGCTTCTGCGACAGGTCGGCATAGTAGCCCGCCTGGCTGAGGTCGCTGACAGCGAGGCCGGGTTTGGTGGCGAGATGCGCGGCAATGACGTCGAGCAACGGCTTGCCGGCGCTGTCGGCTCCAATGGCTATTTTCATTTATTGTCCTTTCCTGTTCATCGATATTAGATCGCCGCCGAGGCGCGTTGGAGGATGTCGATATAGCCTTCCGCCTGCCAGGCGGAGCGGCCGATGAATAGCCCGTCGACATGAGGCTGGCCGATCAACTCGGCGGCATTTTGCGGATTGACGCTGCCGCCATAGAGCACCGGCGGCACGGCCGGCAGGAGTTCGCTGGCGATCTTTTTGATCAGGGCCTGCTGCCTATCGGCATAGTCCGCACTTGCCGGAATGCCCTTGTCGCCGATCGCCCACACCGGCTCATAGGCAAACAGGATCGTCGCCGCGTTTGCCTGGCCTTCGAGGTATTGCAGCGCGCCATGCACCTGCAAGGCCAGCACCGCATCGGCCTGGCCGCTGTTGCGTTGCGCCAATGTCTCGCCGACGCAGATGAGCGGCGCCAACCCATGCTTCACCGCCGCTGCGGTCTTGAGGCCGACCGTATTGTCGGTCTCGCCGAAGTGCTCGCGCCGTTCGCTATGGCCGAGCTCGACGAGGTCGAGCCCGCAGTCTTTCAACATCACCGGCGAGATCTCGCCGGTCCAGGCGCCGGTGTCGGCCCAGTGCATGTTCTGGGCACCGACCTTGACCCGCGTCGATGCCAGCGCCTTCTTGACCTCGCGGACCGCCGTGAAGGGCGGTATGACGAAGGGCTGGATGCGGTCGTCGAAACCGGGGACGAACCTTGCCAGCGCGTCGGCGAAATCAATCGCCTCGGCCACTGTCTTGTTCATTTTCCAGCTTGTGCCGACCCAGTAAACCATGCGTCCCCCTCAAACCTTCTCGACTATTCTTAGCGAAACGCCGGCGCCATCCAACACCTCGCGCATCTGGCTTTCCAGTTCGCGACCGGTGAAGACGGCGTCGAACGCCTTGAGATCGGTCAGGAAATGCAAGGCCGTGCGGCCGAACTTGCGGTGATCGACCAGCAGATATTTACGGGCGGCGGCGGCCATCATCAGCCGCTTGGTATGAACCACTTCCTGGTCCTGGTGGAAGGCGGAAGCGCCATGGATGGCCGACGACGACAGGAAGGCCACATCGGCGCGCAACGACCTCAGCGTGTCCTCGGCAAGCAGGCCGAAGAAACCGTGGAATTTCTTGCTGTACTGGCCGCCGAGCGCGATCAGGGTGATGCCGACAACGCCGGCCAGATCCTGTATCACGGCCAGATTGTTGGAGATCACCGTCAGCGGGCGCAGATCCGCAAGGTGGCGCGCAATGCCGCCCGCCGTCGAGCCGTCGTCGATGATCACCGTCTGGCCCGGTTCGATGACAGCCACGGCGGCAGCCGCCAGACGCTGCTTCTCCTCGGCGGCCTGCTTCTGGCGGTAGCGGAAATCGCTCTCGAACAAGCCGCTGGGCTGGATCGAGGCGCCGCCGCGTACCTTGCGCAGGAAGCCGCTTTCCTCAAGCTCGTCGAGGTCGCGATGGACCGTCATCTTCGACACGCCGAAGCGCGAGGCAAGGTCATCGACACTGGCCGTGCCGGTGTCCATCAGAAAATCCATGATGCCTTGCCGCCGGCCGTCGCTCTTCATCGTCCAGCCCCTGAATCCGCCTCGCTGCGAATCCGCGGTGGCGGAAACGGCGATTTGACACCATTATAACAGAGAAAATCGCATAGCTGCCAATTTTTTGTGATAATGTTATTTTTTTTCGGGATATTATTCGCTTCTGATTGCTGCCTTGTAACAAGAATTGCTCCCGGCGGCATTGGCCAAAGGTTGCGGTTCTCCGGAAATCCGGCCAGAAACATCAATGGGCTGAATGACGACCGGACAGCTCGCAACATGGGCTTGAAACCAAATACGGGAGACTATTGGGTGGCTCGCATCACATTGAGACAATTGCTCGACCATGCCGCCGAACACGGCTATGGCGTGCCTGCCTTCAACATGAACAATATGGAACAGGGCCTCGCCATCATGGAGGCCGCCGAGGAGACCAAATCGCCTGTCATCCTGCAGGCGAGCCGCGGCGCCCGCGCCTATGCCAACGACGTCGTGCTGGCCAAGCTGATCGACGCACTGGTCGAAATCCACCCCGATATCCCGGTCTGCATGCATCTCGACCACGGCAACAACGAAGCCACATGCGTGACCGCGATCCAGTATGGCTTCACCTCGGTGATGATGGACGGATCGCTGAAGGAAGACGGCAAGACGCCGGCCGACTATGATTATAATTCCGGTATCACGCGGCGCGTCGTCGATATGGCGCATTGGGGCGGCGTGTCGGTGGAAGGCGAGATCGGCGTTCTCGGCTCCCTGGAGATGGGCGGCGGCGAACAGGAAGACGGCCACGGCGTCGAAGGCGCCGTCAGCCACGACCAGTTGCTGACCGATCCGGAGCAGGCGGTGCAATTCGTCAAGGACACGCATGTCGACGCGCTGGCCGTCGCCATGGGCACCAGCCACGGTGCCTACAAGTTTTCGCGCAAGCCGGACGGCGCGGTTCTGGCCATGAATGTGATCGAGGAGATCCATCGCCGCCTGCCGAACATGCACCTCGTCATGCACGGCTCGTCCTCGGTGCCGGAAGAGCTGCAGGAGATCATCAACAAATATGGCGGCCAGATGAAGCCGACATGGGGCGTGCCGGTCGAGGAGATCCAGCGCGGCATCAAGCACGGCGTGCGGAAGATCAATATCGACACCGACAACCGCATGGCGCTGACCGGCGCGATCCGCAAGGTGCTGACCGAGAACCCGAGCGAGTTCGATCCGCGCAAATATCTGACGCCGGCAATGGCCGCCATGAGGAAGCTGTGCAAGGAGCGCTTCGAGCAGTTCGGCACCGCCGGCAACGCCCCCAGGATCAAGCCGCTGCCGGTCTCGGAAATGGCCAAGCGCTATAAGTCGGGCAGTCTCGACCCGAAATTCGGCTGAGCATTCAGGTAGGCAGGAGCCGCTGGGCAATCGCTTCGGCTTCTAACTCGTGCTTGAGACGACTAATTGTCGGAGTCGGCGCTGCCCCTCATCGCCCTGCCGGGCACTTCTCCCCGTATAGTGACCTATCGGATTCACACATCGCAAAAATCGACTCAGGATCAATAACTTAGATGACCATCGGTGTTGGAAGCGCCGGATGCAGCGCGCGACCGGCGACGTTGAAAAAACTCGCTTTTCCAGCACGTTCCCTCGTGATCGATCAATCTCGGCAGAGATGTGTGAACATGATAGGTATAGTGACGGGGAGAAGGGACTGGCCGCAACGTCGGCGCTCTACTTGCTGCGCCGGCGATTGGCGAAACCCGCGACGTCAGTGCCCCTCTCCCCGTCCCTATACGGGGAGAGGATGCCGGCAGGCAGGTGAGGGGCAGCGCAAACGTGGATAATTCAGGTCGAGGACGGCTTCAAACCTGAAGCGATTGCCCTGGCAGGAGCCGCACCAGCCTATCCTGCTCGCGGCAAAATCGCCGTCCTGCCGGTCTCGATGAACGGCGCCCAGTAGTCGACCGACTCGCGGATCATGGCGACGACCTGGTGGTCGACCGGCTCGCGTTCGCGAAACGACAGTTCGAGGCAGATCTCGTTGTCGACGCCGCCGCCGCGGCGAACCGTCTGCAAAAATTTTTCCGGGGTGATGCGGCCGTCTTTGTTGTAGGCGGCGATGAATGGCCAATGGCCGCCCTTGTTCATCGACGACTGTTTGATGTGGATGATCGGCGATAGCCTGGGGAAGGCTTCGGCCCAGGCATAGGGATCGATGTCGTCCGGATTGCTCGAGGTCACGTCGCCATGGTCGATATCGACCATCATCTTCATCGGGATGGCCATGCCGGCCGCTTCGATCTCGTTGTGCAGTGCCCGGCAGCTCTCGATCGTGTGGCCGAATTCGCGGCCGACCGACATCGGCTCCCAGAACAGATAGGTCAATCCGGCAGCCTTGGCGTGCTCGGCGACCTCGCGCCAGCATTCCAGTGCGATCTCGAAAAGCCGCGCGCGACGCTCCGGATCGTCAAAATCCCTGTGTGTGAAGATCGCGAACTGGGTGCCCATGCCGCTGGCGCCGAGCTCGGCCGAAATGTCGGCAAAGGTCTTGAACCAATCGACGTAGTAGCGGCGCACGTCGGCGTCGGGATGACCGAAATGGTTGAGCCGCCCATAAGGGCCGGTCATCCCGGACGTCACGCGCACGCCAGTGCGGTCGAGCGCGGTGCGGAACAGGCGGACGAATTTCGAGATCGTCGCCGCCGGCCAGCCGGGATTGACGAATTCATGCGTGAGCTGCACGTTCCGGATGCCGATGTCGTAGGCGATCGCGTCGATCAGATCGTCCGGTTCGGCAAAACGGTTGACCAGCGGATTGGTGTTGAGGGAAATCGTAAAAGTCATCAGCCTGCCCTCACCAGTCGGCCAACGCACCAGTCCTCGAAGGCGGCTCTTTCCGCGGCGGACAGATGCAGGCCGTGCTTGGTGCGCCGTTCGAGAATATCGGTTGATGTCAGCGCCCATTCATGCTCGAACAAATAACTGGCCTCGCGTTCGAAAAAATCCTTGCCGAAGCACCGCCCCAGTTCGGTGAGCGACCTGGACGCACCGACCAGAACGCGCGTCCTGGTGCCGTAGAGCCGGCCATAGTGCTTGACCAGCGATGCCGGCATCCAGGGATATTCGTGGCCGAGATCGCCGAGAAACTGCTCGAAGTCGGCGTTGGCGATATCGCCGCCCGGCAGGGATCCTTTCGACGTCCATGGCTTGCCCATTTTCGGAAAGAACGGCGCGATCCGGTCCAGCGCATGCTCGGCCAGCTTGCGGAAGGTGGTGATCTTGCCGCCGAAGACGGAGAGCAGCGGCGCCTGCCCGACTGAGGCGTCGAGTTCGAAAATATAGTCGCGCGTCACCGCGCTCGGATTGTCGGCGTTGTCGTCATAGAGCGGCCTGACGCCCGAGAACGAGTAGATGACATCGTCGCGGGCAAGTTCGCGCTTGAAGTAGCGGTTGACCACCTTGATCAGGTAGTCGACCTCGCTGGCATCCGCCGTCACGTCTTCCGGCCGTCCCTCATAGGGGATGTCGGTGGTGCCGATCAGGGCCAGATCGTTGTGGTAGGGATTGATGAAGATCACGCGCTTGTCGCTGTTCTGGACGAGATAGGCCTGCCGCCCTTCCCAGAATTTCGGCACGACGATGTGGCTGCCCTTGACCAGCCGGACGTTCCGCTTGGAGTTCTGGCCGGTCACGCGGTTGATGATGTCGTTGACCCAGGGACCGGCGGCGTTGATCAGCGCACGCGCCCGAACCGTGGTCCTGACGCCGGTTCGGCTGTCGCGCATTTCGACCGACCACAGGCCGTTTTCACGGCGGGCGGCGGTGCAGGCGGTCCGGGTGAAGATCCTGGCTCCCCGTTCCGCGGCGTCGAGCGCATTGATGGTGACGAGACGGGCGTCGTCGACCCAGCAATCGGAATATTCGAAACCGCGCTTGAACGCATCCTTGATCGGTGCGCCTTCGGGCGCGGTGCGCAGGTTGAGCGTGCGGGTGCCCGGCAGCCGCTTGCGGCCGCCGAGATGATCGTAGAGGAACAGGCCGAGCCGGACCAGCCAGGCCGGCCGGTCGTCCGGGCTGTGCGGCAGCACGAAGCGCATCGGCCAGATGATATGCGGCGCCGATTCAAGCAGCACTTCGCGTTCGATCAGCGCCTCGCGCACCAGCCGGAATTCGTAATATTCGAGATAGCGCAGGCCGCCATGGACGAGCTTTCCCGATCGCGAACTGGTGCCTTCGGCAAGATCGTCTTTTTCGCACAGGATGACGGAAAGCCCGCGGCCGACTGCGTCGCGCGCGATGCCGGCGCCATTGACGCCACCGCCGATGACGAAGAGATCGACGATTTCAGTGGCGCCGCTCATCTCGCCGGATCCTCTATGCCTGGATTGCGTTTCATGGCTGCCGCGACCTTCAGCACCGGTTGACCGGCGGGAGCCCGACGATGAAGCGGCGCACCTCTTCGGCCGCTTGCTCGGCCGCATAAGTCACCGTGCGCACAGAAGCGCCGGCGATATGCGGCGTCAAGGTGACATTCGGAAGCTGCAGCAGCGGCCAGTCGGCAGGCACCGGCTCGACCGCAAAGGTCTCCAGCATGGCGCTGCCGATATGGCCAGAGACAAGCGCATCGTAGAGCGCGTCGTAGTCGACCAGCGGCCCGCGCGCGGTGTTGACGAAAATCACCCCCGGCTTCATCCGGGCGATGGTGTCCTTGTTGATCAGGCCGCGAGTCTCCTCGGTCACGCGAGGATGAAGCGTGACCACATCGGAGCGCGACAGGAGATCGTCCAGCGCGACCAGTTCGACGCCGGCATTGCGGTCTTCGGCGCTCAATTGCACATAGGGATCGCTGACCAGGATACGGCAGCCGAAGGCGCGCAGCAGGTGGACAACCTTGGTGCCGATATTGCCATAGCCGATGACGCCGACGGTCATTTCATTGAGCTCGCGGCCGGTGCGGTCGGCGCGGTAGAGATCACCGCGCCATTGTCCCTTGCGCAATGCTTCGTGCCCGACCCGGATCAGCCGCGTCTCGGCAAGGATGGCACCGATGGTGAACTCGGCCACAGCACTTGCATTGCGGCCGGGCACATTGACGACGGTGATGCCGTGGGCCTTGGCGGCGGCCATGTCGATGTTGATCGGGCCGCCGCGCGAGACCGCAACCAGCTTCAGCGCCGGCAGACGCTGCATCATGGTCTCAGAGAGCGGCGCAAGCTGGGTGACGAAGATCTCGGCGTCGCCAATGAAATCGACCACCTCGTCCGGATCGCCAAAATACTCCTTCACCTTGTCGAGGCCGAGCGCCGCATTGCCAAATTCCATCGGCTCGTCGGGCCAGGCCGCCTCAAGGGTGCGGATGTCGAGATTGTCGCCGCAGGCCTCCTCGATTTTCGCACAGAACACCGCGGGGAGCATGAAGCGGTCGCCAATGATTGCAATCTTCTTACGCATGCTAGACTTCTCAGTTTGCCCTGGAGGCGGCCATCGACCGCCAGACCGGCCGCAGCGCCTCATGCGCCAATGTGTAGGATGGAACCGCCCGCTCATAGATCGCTGCAAGTTTCCGGTCGCTCGGTTCCGCCGCGCCAAGCAGCGGCGTGACCCATTCGCCGACGCATTCGTCCATCGACGCGTATTGGCCGACGCAGACCGCAGCAATCATCGCGGCGCCCGCCGCACCGGCTTCCTCGCGCTGGCTGGTGCGAATGTCAGCGCCAACGGCAGCGCCCAGGATCTTGCGCAGAGCCGGGCTTCTGGCGGCACCGCCGGTCAGCCGGATTTCACCCGGCAGCGGCCCCATGGCGGCGTAGCAATCGCGCGACGCGAATGCCAGTCCCTCAAAAACAGCGCGGAGCATATCGGCATAACCGTGCCGCGACGAAATGCCGACAAAACCGGCCCTGGCGTTGGCATCGACGAACGGCCCGCGCTCGCCGGCCTCCGACACATAGGGCTGATAGAGCAGCGAGGCCGGCTCCGATGACGAAATCCATTCATCGACCAGCGCGATCATCTCGCCATTGCTGCGGGTGATGCCTTGCGATGCGAGAATGCCGGAGGCGAGGCTAAGGATCCAATCGATGTTGAGCGTCGCTGCCATGTTCGACTGCATCTGCGCGAAGACGCCGGGCGCCGGCATCGTCATCGTGTAGCCGGTCCTGGCCTCGTTGAGCAGCACCTCGTCCGGCGTCTGCGCAAGCCGCATATGCATGCCGGTGGAGCCGATGATGGAGCAGCCGGGCTTGCGCTCGCGGTCGAGCAGGCCGGCGCCGAGCGCGGTGCAGGCCACGTCGACATAGGCCAGCACCACCGGCGTACCGGAAAGCAGCCCGGTCGCTTCGGCAGCCGCCGCCGACAGGCCGGCGCTATGCCTGGTGCCGTCGACGATCGGCGGCAGCAGATGCCTGAGATCGGCGACGCCGAGCACCTCAAGCACCTCGTCGCAATAGCCACGGGTGCGGAAGTCGCCGAAGGTGAAGGTGCCCTCGGACGGATCGGTGGCGCGTTCGCCGGTCAGCTTGAAATAGAGCCAGTCCTTGCAATGGAATGCCGTCGCGGCGCCGGCAAGCCTGTCGGGCGCGTTGCGCTTCATGAAGGCAAGCTGCGGTCCCTGCTGGCAGGCGGCGAGCCCGCTACCGGTCTTCTCGAAACGCAGCCGGTCGTCGGGCCGCGCGCGGATCTCCTCGACGATGGCGGCAGCGCGCGCGTCGAGCCACAGCCAGCCCTTCGCGACCGGCTCACCCTCCTTGTCAATCAGCCAGGTGCCATCGCCCTGCCCGGTCACGGCGATGGCGATGGTGCGGCTGGCGAGGTCCGGCACCTTGTCGGCAAGCTGGCGCAATGTGGTCGCGGTATCGGCCCAGGTGCGCGCCAGATCCTGCTCGGCGCCGCCGCCCGGCAAGGTCTCATACCGGTTCGGCAACGCCGCGGCCGCGAGCTGCCGGCCCGCCGTGTCGAAGGCGACGGACTTGATGACAGACGTGCCAGCGTCGATGCCGATCAGCACATCCCCCATCAGGCAAGCTCCATGCCGTGCGAAATGGCCATGCCGCTGGACTGATCGAAGACGTGCAGGTTTTTCGGATCGATGCTGATGTTGATCGGCGCGCCAAGCTCCAGCCGGGTCCGGTCATGTTCGACCAGAACCAGCGAGCCGCCGGCGAAATCCGCCGCGATATGGGTCTGGTCGCCGAGCCATTGGTTGGCCGAAACCGTGGCCGGCACGCCGTCCTTCGAGCGGCGAACCGCATAGGGCCTGATACCGATGACGACCCGCTGGCGTTTGAGCAATTCGTCGCGAACCGAACCGCTGAACGCATCCTTGTCATAGTCGAGCGAAAGCCCGTCGGGCAGCCGCAGATTGATCTTGTCGGCAGCCGTGCCGACGTAGGCCTCGAAGACATTCATCGGCGGCTCGCCGACGAAGGTGCCGGTGAATAGATTGGCCGGCCGCTGCTTGAGCATATCGGGCGTGTCGAACTGCTGCAGCACGCCGCCTTCCATCACCGCGATCCGGTCGGCCAATGCATTGGCCTCGGTCTGGTCGTGGGTGACCAGGATTGCGGTCAAGCCGCGCTCCTTGATGAAGTGCTTGATGCGGCCGCGCAGCACGGCGCGAAGCTGCGGCTCGAGCTGGCCCATCGGTTCGTCCAGTAGATGCAGGTCGGCCTCGCGGATCAGCGCCCGGCCGAGGCTGGCGCGCTGCTGCTGGCCGCCGGAGATGGAACTCGGATACCGCTCAAGAATGTCCTCGATCTCGAGCAGCTTGGCGATGCTGGCAACTTTCGCGTCGACCTGACTTTTCGGCAGCCTGGCCGCCTTCAGCGCAAACGCCATGTTCTCGCGCACGGTCAGCGGCGGATACAGCGAATAGCCCTCGAACGCCATCGCCACATTGCGCTTGACCGGCGGCAGCGTGTGCACCTTGCGGCCGGCAACCGAGATGGTGCCGCGCGAGACCTCTTCGAAGCCGGCGATCATGCGCAATGTCGAGGTCTTGCCGCAGCCGGACGAGCCGAGCAGTGCGACGATCTCGCCCCTGGCGATTTCCATCGTCAGGTTCTGGACGGCGTGCACGCCCCTGTCGATCGGACCGTAGAACTTGTCGACGCCGGAAATGCTGAGTGCGCTCTGGCTCATGCCGCTTCTCCGCTGTGCAAATTGACGACGTTCTTCGCGCCGATACGGTCGCCACTGGCACGATCGAACAGCAGGGCGCTTTTGCCGTCGACGGCGATATGGGCACTGCCCTCGGTTTGACCCGGTGTTCCGGCCGGCCGGGAGACCAGGATTTCGCGGCCGCGCACGGTACGCACCAGCGTGACGATCTTTTCGTTGAGCGGCGTCTCCGCCTCGATCGTCACCGGTATGGCAGCGGGCGTTCCTTCGTCGACGAAGCGCAGCGCTTCGGGCCGCAGGCCGATCACGCAATCGCGGCCGACCGTCGCGTCATAGGCGCCGGTCAGATGGACCTGAACATTCGACAGACCGACATAGATGCCCTTGGCATCGCGCGACGGCTTGATGTCGAGCAGGTTGATTGTCGGATCGCCGAACAGCCGCGCGATCTCGATGTTCGCCGGCTCGCGATAGATCTGCTCGGGCGTGCCGAGCTGCATGATGACACCTTGCGACATCACCGCGATGCGGTCGCCGAGCGCCATGGCCTCCTTGTAGTCCTGGGTGACGTAGACGACGGTCGCGCCGCGGTCGGCCAGCAGCCTCGGCAGTTCGAGCCGCATCTCGAAGCGCAGTTTGGCATCGACGTTGCGCAAGGGGTCGTCGAGCAGCAGCACCGGCGGCGAGCCGACCAGAGCGCGGGCGAGCGCGGTGCGCTGCTTCTGGCCGTTGGACAGCGCCCGTGGCTTATGGCTGAGCACGTGGCCGATCTTCAGCAGCTTGGCGACGCTCTCGACGCCCGCCTTCATCGCATTTTGCGACGATCGCTTGGCCTGCAGCGGCGTGGCGATGTTGTCGAAGGCGGTCATGTGTGGAAACAGCGCGAAATTCTGGAATGCCATGCCGACGCCGCGGAACTCGGCGTCAAGATCGGTCATGTCCTCGCCGCCGATGAAGATCTTTCCCTCATCAGGGTCGATGACGCCGGCGACGAGCCGCAGCAGCACCGTCTTGCCGGCCCCGGACGGTCCGAACAGGACCAGGGTTTCGCCGTCGGCGACGCTCAGCGACAGATTGTCGAGCACAGTCTGGCTCTTGTAGCGCTTGACGACATTTCGCAATTCGAGGCTGGCCATCGGAGCTATCCTTTCACCGCGCCGAGCGACAGGCCTTCGACGAGATAGCGCTGCGCGTAAAGCGCAAGCGCCAGCGTCGGGGTGATCGACAGCACGATCGCTGCCGAGATCTGGCCGTACTGAATGCCGGAGGAGGTGATGAAGGCGAGCGCGCCGACTGTCACCGGCTGCTTGTCGGCCGAGGCGAGCACGAGGGCGAAAACGAAATTGTTCCAGGCGAAGATGAAGGCGAGCAGGCCGGCCGCCGCAATGCCGGGGCCGGCGAGCGGCAGCGCGATCTTGCGGAAGGTGGCGAACCAGGAATGGCCGGCAATGCGATAGGCATATTCGATGTCGGCCGGGATGTCCTCGAAATAGCCGCGCACGATCCACAGGATCAGCGGCAGGCAGATCAGCTGATAGACCCAGATCAGCCCGATATAGGTGTTGGCCAATCCAAGCTTCTGGAAATAGAGGGTGAGCGGCAGCAGCACCAGCAGCGCCGGCGCAAACCGGAACGACAGCAGCGTGAAGGCAATGTCCTCCGAGCCGCGAAACTTGTGCCGCGCAAAGGCGTAAGCGGCGGGAACGCCGAGCAGCAGCGCGACGGCGACCGAGGTGACCGACAGGAACACCGAATTCCAGAGGTTGCGCATGAAGGCGATGTCGAGCGTGCCGGCTGCCGTCGTCAGCTTTCCGGTGATCAGTGCGGTGTAGTTGGCCAGCGTCGGCTTGAAGACAAGCTGCGGCGGAATCCGCAGGATGGTCTCGTTGGTCTGGAAGGACATCATGAGGATCCAGACGATCGGGAACATGAAGAAGATCACGACCAGCGTCAGCGCTATGCCGCGCAGGATGCGTTCGAGAAGCGAGGTGTGTTCCATCTCAGCCTCCTATGCCTGGCCGCGCGCGCGTTCGCGCAGCCGCAGCCAGTTCTTGATGAAGATGTTCGACAGGAAATAGGTGATCGCCCACAGGATGATCATCAGCGCCGCCGAGCGGCCGACATTGGTCGACTGGAAGAAGTTGAGGTAGGCCTCGACCTGGAAGACAGTCAGCGTATCGCCCGGACCGCCCTGGGTCATGGCATAGATGATGTCGAACTGCTGGATGGAATCAAGCAGGCGGAACAGCGTCGCGGTCAGGATGTAGGGCGTCAGCATCGGCAAGGTGATGCGGAAGAACACAAAACTCCGCGGCACGCCGTCAAGTGCCGCCGCCTCGAAGGGCTGCGTCGGCAGGCTGCGCAGCCCGGCAAGCAGCAGGATCATGATGAAGGGCGTGTAGACCCAGATATCGACAAGTACCACCGTGAAAAGCGCGGTCGACGGCGACGAGGCCCAGCGGAAATCCTGCAGTCCGATCAGGCTGGCGAGATAGCTCAGCACGCCAAAGCCGGGATTGGTCATCAGCTTCCACATCAGCGCGGCCAGCGCCGGCGCCGTCATCAGCGGCATCAACAGCATGATCGAGATGAAGTTGTTCAGCGTCGAGCGCTTCTGCAGCAGCATGGCGATGCCGAGACCGAGAAGCAGTTCGAGCAGCACGGTGATGCCGGCATAGAGCAGCGAAATCTCCAGCGTGTTCCAGAACCTCGGGTCGGTGAAAAAGGAGATATAGTTGTCGCCCCAGTTGAACTGCCGCGCCCAAGGCTGGCTCAGCCGGTAGCGCTGGAACGAATAGACGACCGATGTGAAGAACGGGATCAGGATGCCGATGCAGACGAGCAGGGCCGGCAGGCTGAGCACATAGGGCAGCACTTTCTTGCTGATCCTGAAGCCGGAAGGTCTGTTTCTTTGCATTGTCGCCGCAGTCATCGGGCTCACCCATCATCTCTGTTGCTTCGCCCTGCCGGCCGCCCAGGGAGCCAGACGGCCGGTTGGGCGAGTGGCGGCACCGCCAGTGTTTGAGCAATCGGAATTTTCCCAAAACCGGTTGGGTCCGACGCTCCAGGCGCCGCTTCGCAGTGGAATCGCCGGCTGGCCCGCAGCGGTGGGCCAGCCGGCCGCCAGGACTCAGCCGAGCCCGGCTTCCTTGAGCTGGCCGTCGACGCTGGTGGCCAGCATGTCGAGGCCTTCGTCGACCGGCACTTCCTTGGCCACCATCTTCTGCAGCGTCGCCGCCCATTCGGTGGTCAGATCGAAGAACAGCGGCTGCGGGGTGAACTTGATGCTGGCACCGGGCGCCGAAACGTCGAACATCTCGACATAGCCCGGATAGCTCTTGTTCAGCTTCTCGCGGAATATCTGGTCGTTCCAGACCGACTGACGGACCGGATTGACGAAGTCCATCTTGGTCGCACCGAACAATGCATGCTCGGGCCCGGATGCCCATTGCATGAAGTACCAGGTGGCGTCCTTGTCCTTCGAGAAATTGGACATCGACAGCGACCAGATCCAGATATTGGGCGTCGGGGCCTTGGCGGCGGGATTGGCCTTGAAGGCGGAGAAGGCGAGCTTGCCGGCCATCTTGTTGTCGCCGCCGTTCATGAAGTAACCGAGAATGTCGGCGTCGAAAATCATCGCCGAGGCGCCGGCGCCAAGATCGGTGCCGACCTGATACCAGGTGTAGGTCGACCAGTCCTTCGGGCCGCTCTCCTGGATCATCTGGACCCACTGCTTGTGGAATGCCTTGGATTCGGCGGTGTTCATCGCGGCCGACAATTTGCCGTCGGCCGAGACATTCAGATCCTTCTGGTCAAAGTTGGCATAGGCCGACAGGAAGCCGGGATGGATCGTCGCCCAGGAGCGTGAACCGCGCACGCCAATGCCGTAGACGCCACCCCCAACATCCTTGGTCAGCTTGGCCGCCGTAGCGACCATCTCGTCCATATTACCGGGAACGCTGACCCCGACCTTGTCGAACATGCCCTTATTGTAGGTGATGTTGTTCTGTTCGAAGCCCCACGGAATGCACCACTGCTTGGCGTCGTCGGAACCGAGCACGCCGCCAGGCTGGCCATTCCAGGCGCAGGACTTCCTGACACCGGGCAGGAAGTCGTCCCAGGCATAATTCACGTTGGTCTTGGTCGGATCCTTGATCCACTCGTTCAGATCGGTGATCCAGCCGGCGGGGCCATAGGTCCAGGTCATGTAGGCCCCGGTCATGAAGGCATCGTATTCAGGCGAGCTGGCCGACAGCGCAGCGGTGACCTTGTCGAAATAGACGTCTTCCGGAAACACGTCATAGACGACTTCCATGCCGGTCAGCTTCTTGAAGTTTTCGAGGTTGGCGATCATCGCATCGGCGTAAGGATGCTTGTTGAGCAAGAGCTTGATGGTCTTGCCCTTGTGCGCCTGCCAGTCGAAATCCGCCGCCAAGGCCTGGGTCTGCCCCAGATTGAGCAGCGTGCCGGCCGTGCCGGCGGCAAGGCCCATCGCGCCAAGGCCCTTGATCAGCCCACGACGATCGACTTGTCCGCGCAGGAACGCGTCGATCAGGTCTTTCTCTTTCTCATGCATTTGTCTTCTCCTCCACAGGGTAGTTTCAATCGAATGGCTGCCGGCTACCCGACCGGCGTCTGCTCCACGAGTTTTCGCGCCGTCCGCTCATCGGTGACCAGGCCCTTGAGATAGCGGCCCTCCAACACCGATTTGATGGCACGAACCTTCACCTTGCCGCCGGCAACGGCGACAATCCTGCGATTGCTGATGTCTTCGCGCGCCAGCGCCAGCGCCCGGTTGGAAAGCGTCGTCTCGACCGCTTTTCCAGCACCATCGAAGAAATGGCCGAGCAGTTCGCCAACACCGCCGTTGCGGCGGATCTCCTCCATCTCGCCCTTCTCGATCATGCCGGTGGCGACCAGCGACGCCTCGCGCTCGGCAGTGCCGATGCCGGCGATGAGCAGGTCGGCGGACTTGCCGAGATCAAAAACCTCGCTGATGCCCTTCTGTCCGAGCAGCACGGTTCGATCCTCGACCGTGTTGGCGAACATCGGCACCGGCATCACATAGGCTTCGGCGCCGGTCCGTTCGGCCAGCCGGTGAATGACGTCGTGCGGATTGGCCGAGAACTTGCGGGTCAGGCCGCCGAGCAATGAGACGAAGCGGGTCTTTTCGGCCGATATGCGCGGCAGATATTCGACGCAGGCGGCCAACGTGCGGCCGTGACCGACGCCGATCAGCGTGTCCTCGCCGCGTTCGATCTCACGCTTGAGAAATTGCGCGCCGGCGATGCCTAGCGCTTTGAGCGGCAAGTCTTCGCCATCGAAGTCGGGAACGACCTCGCAATAGTCGAGGCCGTAGCGGCTGGACAAATCGTCTTCAAGCGCGACGCATTCCGACACCTCGCCGTCGATATAGACTTTGACCAGCCCTTCCTGATTGGCCTTGGTGATGAGGCGATGCGCCTTGAGGCTGGTCAAGCCAAGCCGCTTGGCAACCTCCGACTGGGTCAGGCCGCCAGCATAGTGAAGCCAGGCGGCGCGCGTCGCCATACTGCTTTCATCGTCCCGGAGGAGGCCGTTTCCAAAACCAACCATTTCCAACCCAAGATATTTTTATCAGTTGATGCAAAATTTTTCACAAGCCGCCGCCGGAGTCAAGCGCCGCGTGGTTCAAATCATACCAAGAGGGCACGGAAGCCCGCAGGCGAGCGATCGTGAGGGTTAGCACGAGACACGACGGGCGCGGCTTGGGTTCGCTCCCTGACTTATCTGGCCATGGGCTTCAATCCCGCATGTGCCACTGCGATGCGAGCGGCAAGCGCGGCGTTGTTGCGGACCAGCGCGATATTGGCCTTCAGGCTGCGACCCTGCGAAAGCTCGTTGATGCGGGCGAGCAGGAACGGCGTCAGTTCCTTGCGCCCGATGCCGCGTTTCTCGGCTTCCGCCACTGCCGCGGCGATCGTGCCATCGATGAAGGCTGGATCGAGCGCATCCACTTCAGGGATCGGATTGGCGACGAGGATGCCTGTGCGCGAGCCGATCTGCTCATGCAGCAGCATGGCCTGCGCAATGTCCTCGGGCTTATCGAGGCGGTGATCGGCTTTCAGTCCGCTGGAGCGGGTGTAGAAGGCCGGAAAGTCGTCGCTCTGGTAGGCAATCACCGGCACACGCTGGGTCTCCAGATATTCCAGCGTTTTTGCAATGTCGAGAATCGATTTCACGCCGGCGCAGACGACGGTCGTGCCGGTCTGGCCGAGTTCGGTCAGGTCGGCCGAGATATCGAAAGTGGCTTCGGCGCCACGATGCACGCCGCCGACGCCGCCGGTCGCGAAAACGCCGATGCCGGCCAATGCGGCGATCCGCATCGTCGCCGAGACCGTGGTTCCGGCCGAGCCGCCGCCTACCATAATGGCGGCGAGGTCGCGCCCGGAGGCCTTGACCACGTGCTTTGCCGCTGCCAGCTGCTCCAGTTCACCGTCATCGAGCCCGACCTTGATCTTGCCGGCGACCACCGCGATCGTGGCGGGCACCGCACCGTTCTCGCGCACCACGGTCTCGACGCCGCGCGCAGTCTCCAGATTGGCCGGATAGGGCATGCCATGGGTGATGATCGTCGATTCCAGGGCCACCACCGCGCGGCCTTCTCGAAGTGCTGCCGCGACTTCGTCGTTCAGGTGGAGAAGGGAAGGCTTCATCGTCGTCTCGCTTTCAGGTCGTCTCACTTTCACGGTCGTCTGGCTTTCAGGCGGGAATGCGGTACATGCCGGCGGTGAGGAAGCGCGGCGACAGGTCAGGATGGACGCTGGATTCGCTCTCGGTGGTCAGCGTGGCGAGCAGCGCGCCGGTGCGCGCCGCGTCGAGCACGGGATCGCCCGAGAGCACCCTGTACATGGTGCCGGCAATCATTGCGTCGCCGGCGCCGGTGATGTCGACGGCGCGGGCCGGGACGGAACGCATCGTCGCCACGCCGCCTTCGGTCGCGACCGCAAATCCGTGCGCGCCCATGGTCACGATCACCTCGCCGGCGCCGGCCGCGCGCAGCGCCGCCGCAGCCTCTTTCGGCCTTAGCCACTTGTCGGCATCGGTGATGCCAAGCATCGTATTGGCCTCGTCATGGTTGGTGAACAAAAGGTCGATGCCGGACAGGTCCTTCGGCAGGCGTGTCGATTTCGGCGACGACACCGTGTCGACGGCGAGCTTGAAGCGCGCGCCCTGCTTGCGTGACATCAGCGCTGCGATCGTCGCGGCCGGCAGGTTGCAGTCGATGAACACCCAATTCGCCGAAGCCAGATGCGGCCAGAAACGGTCGAGACAGGCTGGCGAAAACAGATCGAAGATCTCCATGTCGGCGATGCCGAGCACGAGATCGTTGTTGAGATCGAGGATAGCCGCATATTCCGCCGTCGGCCGCTCCGTGGTGGTGATGACCTGGCTGACGTCGGCGCCGAGATCGCGCAGATGCCGCACCAGCGAGCGGCCGGTCTCGTCGTCGCCGACAATCGAGACAAAACTTACGGCGACGCCGAGGCGGACAAGGTTCTCGGCGACGTTGCGAGCGACGCCGCCGAAGCTGCGATGACCGTCGACCGGGTTCGACGTCCCGAAGATCAGATCCTTCCTGGCGTGGTACTTACGGTCCAGAACGGCGCCGCCGATGCAGATCATGCGCTTGGACGCCGGCAGCACATAGCCGCGACCAAGAATGTAGCCCTTGTTGACGAGCTGCACGATGTGGGCCGCCACGGTCGAGCGGGCAATGCCGAGCGCGGTCGCTATATCCTGCTGGCCGACGAAAGGCTTCGCCGCGATAAGATCCAGCACTGCCTGTTCCTGTGCTCCAAGGTCGTCCATCGCCTCGCCCCCGGCCCGTGCAATTCATGCTGAACTTTTTTCAACAACAGATGACGATGTCAACATTTGTTTGGCTGGCCTATCGATGCCAGCCGCAGGTACTGGTCAACGGCTGGCGCCGCATCACATTACTTGTTGCCGATGGCAAGAAGTTTGAATGCAAGCGGATGAACGAACAGGAGTTGATGTCGGAGCTGGAGCGGTTGGTTTCCGAGGATCGGAACCCGAGGACGATGGATATCGACCTGCTGCCGACCATCGATATCCTGCGCATGATCAATGACGAGGACAGCGGCGTTCCAGCCGCCGTCGAGAAGGTCATTCCGCAAATTGCTGCCGCGGTAGACCGGATCGTCAGTGCGTTTCAAAAAAGCGCGCGGCTTGTCTATATGGGCGCCGGCACGAGCGGCCGGTTGGGAGTTCTCGACGCCTCGGAGTGTCCGCCGACATTCGGCGTGCCCGAGGACATGGTGCTCGGCCTGATCGCTGGCGGCCCCAAAGCGCTGGTGCGGGCTGTGGAAGGCGCCGAGGATGATCCGCAACAAGGCATCAAGGCACTTCAGGGCATCGAGTTGACCGCCGACGATGTGGTGGTCGGCATCGCGGTCAGCGGCCGCACACCCTACGTCATCGGCGGCTTGACCTATGCAAGGCAGGTGGGAGCAACGACGGTGGCGCTTTCCTGCAATCCCAGGTCAGTCATTGCCGGCATTGCGGACATTGCGATCTCTCCGCTTGTCGGCCCCGAGGTTCTCGCCGGCTCGACCCGGTTGAAGTCGGGAACCGCGCAAAAGCTGGTTCTCAACATGCTGACGACAGCCAGCATGATCCGGATCGGCAAGAGCTATCAGAACCTGATGGTCGACCTCAATCCCAGCAACAAAAAGCTCGTCGCCAGGGCAGTTGGAATCGTGATGCAGACCACCGGCTGCACAGCGCAGCAGGCACGACGGGCGCTCGACCAGACCGGCAACGACGTCAAGTTGGCGATACTGGTGACGATCACCGGGATGGGCATCGAAGAGGCGCGCAAGGCGCTCGACAATGCAGGCGGGTTTCTGCGAAAGGCGATCGGCGAAAAGACGGTGTGAAGCCGCCTGGATACCGGATACTGGTACACAGGACGGATCGACTTCGACAAAGGCAGGGCATGGGACCTTGCTCACCAGCCGGATCCATCCGACACGTCAATAGCGGATTATCGAGATTCGCCAATCGGTCGGCGATCTCGTCAACGGAGCCTAACAAGTGATGATTGCGAAAAGTGCGGAACCAATCTGGGCCGTCGGCCTGATGACCGGCACCGTGCTGGACGGCAATATCGACGTCGCGCTGATCAGGACCGACGGCGAGCGGATCGCGGATTTCGGCACCTACACGCTGGCGCCCTACCCCGGATCGATCCGGACCCTGCTGGAGGAGACGTTGCGCCAGGCCAGGGTGTGGAATTTCACCGGACCGGAGCCGGCGATCTTTCGCGAAGCCGAAGAGGCGCTGACGCGCGCCCAGTCAGCAGCCGTCAAGGGCCTGGTCGAAAGCTACGGGCTGACGATGGCCGATATCGGGGTCGTCGGCTTCCATGGCCAGACCGTGCTGCATCGTGCTCCGCAAGTCGGCCGGCTCGGCCAGACCCGCCAGCTCGGTGATGGCGAGTTGATGCATGACATCCTGGGTACCAAAATTGCCTACGACTTCCGCTCGGCCGACATGCGCGGCGGCGGCCAAGGGGCGCCGCTGTCCGCCGCCTATCATGCCGCGCTGCTGCGCGATGGCGACGCCAGCGGCGACACGGCCGTTCTCAATCTCGGCGGCGTCGCCAACGTCACCTGGTGGGACGGCAAGGACAATGTCGTTGCTTTCGACACCGGACCGGCGAATGCGCCGTTGAACGATTTCATCAAGTCGAAAGGGCTTGGCGAAATGGATCGCGACGGCGCGCTGGCCCGCGCCGGCACTGTCGACGAAGCCCGGCTGACCAAGCTCTTGCAGCATCCCTATCTGGCCAAGCCCTATCCAAAGTCGCTGGACCGGTTCGATTTCGGCGCAGCCATGGCGGATGGCATGAACGCTGAGGATGGCGCCGCACTGCTGACTGCCTTCACCGCCGCCGCCGTCGGCAAGGCGCTCGACCTCCTGCCGCACCGGCCGAAGCGGCTGGTGGTCAGCGGTGGCGGCCGCCACAACCCGACGATCATGGCCATGCTCGCCAGCCGTGCCGGTGTCGAGGCGGTGCCAGCGGAGGCGCTCGGCTGGAAGGGTGACGCGGTGGAGGCGGAGTGCTTTGCCTTCCTTGCGGTTCGCGTGCTCCGGGACCTGCCGATCAGCTTTCCGACCACCACCGGTGTACCACAGCCGATGCGCGGCGGACGCCTTGCCGGCTAATTAAGCCGGCAACTTCTTCTGCAGGAAGACGCGGCTGCGGCCGAGGGGAAAATCGGCAAGCAGGCCGAAAGGCCGATATCCCTGACACTCATAGGCCTTGGCCGCTTTCGGATTGAACGTGTCGATCAAGGCGCCGTGACAGCCGCGTGCGACGGCTTCCTGTTCGGCTGCGTCCAGCATTCTGCCGGCCATATGCTGGCCGCGCACTCGCTCATCGACCCAGAGCCATTGCACATAGAGCCAGCCCCAGGCAGTGTATCCCGAGATGCCGGCGACAACCGCGCCGTGCTCGTCGCGCACGAACACGGCGAGCGCCTTCCTCCCGGCCGCACCGACATCGTTGTCGTTGAACGCGCTGAGCCGCTCCCCGAGAAAAGCGAGCTCTTTCGGCGACGGGTCGGCGGTGGTTTCAAGCGTCGTGTTCATCGCAGGTCCAGACGAGCGCGGCGCCAGATATCGCCAAGCGCTACCGAAGGGCAAGACGGGCAGGATTGCAAGCTGCGCCGCCGCCAGAGCCCAGGGCTACGGTCCGCCAAATCCACAAGCAGCGCGAGGCCGCGTATCCAAAACCCAACCAGGAACGTCTCAACCATGGACTCTGCGCATCAGGAGATATGAATGAGAAAATTGATCGTGGGCAGCTTCATTTCGCTGGACGGCGTCATCGAAGCACCAATGGACTGGGCCTCCCCTTTCTTCGACGACGAAGCCAGGGAGCATTCCTATGAAAAGGCCGGCGAGGCGGATTTCTTCCTGCTCGGTCGCGTCACCTATGAGATGTTTTCGACGCGCTGGCCGCAGGTCAAAGGCAGCAAGTACATGGATCGGATGAACGGGCTGAAAAAACTGGTCGCGTCGCGAACCCTCAAGGAGGTGAGCTGGAACGCCGCGCTGATCGAGGGTGATGTCGCCGCCGAAATCGCCAGGATCAAGCAACAGCCCGGTGGGAACATATTGAAATATGGGGTAAGCAATCTCGACCAGACGCTGCTCGCCAATAGGCTTGTCGACGAGTACCAGCTCTCTATCGTGCCAACCCGCGTGGGACATGGCAAACACGCTTTCGACGATGTCGATCCGTCCCTGGTCAATCTGGAGCTGGTGGGCACGCATCGGTTCAAGAACGGTGTCATCACGCTGACCTATGTCCCGCGATGACCCGCGAGCTGTCGGATGGCACGTATCTTTTTCCCGACGCCATACGTCTTGGGTGTTGGCCGGGCAAGGTATGCCGGCCAGACGTGCCTTACGGTGGGATGCGATGAAGATGCAGCCAAGACTCTCCCCTACTGGGCTCTTTGACGTTCGCTATGCCGCGTTCCTGGAAACGGTAGCGTATTTGCGTGGACGGCTGCACCGCTACTGCGCACGCATGACAGGTTCGACCCTGGACGCCGAGGATGTCATGCAGGAAGCGCTGTTCGAGGCCTATCGGAAGATCGAGAAGCTTGACGACACAAGCGCCCTTCGCCCTTGGCTGTTTCGTATCGCACACAATCGCTGCATCGATTTCCTGCGGAACCGACAGGTGCGCGAGCGTGCCGAAGCAGTTTTCGTCGAAGAGGAGATCATCCTGCCCGTCGAGCCGGCGGGCCGGGGCGCCGACCGCGCGATCGAACGGCTGGTGATCCACCTGCCGCCCAAGGAGCGCGCCTGCGTCCTGCTCAAGGACGTCTTCGACTATTCGCTGGAAGAGATTGCCGACCTCGTCGGCTCGACGGTGGGCGGCGTCAAGGCGGCTTTGAGCCGCGGCCGTTCGAAGCTGGCTGCGCTGACGAACGGGCCAATCGTCCGCTCGGAGCCCCAGCGCGATCCTGAGCTTTCAAGATTGCTCAGTCGCTATGTCGACCTTTTCAACCGCCGCGACTGGGATGGCGTGCGAGCGTTGACGAGCGCCGATGCCCAGCTGCGGGTCGCGGATTGCTTCAGGGGCCAACTTTCAGAGTCACCTTATTTTGTCGAGTATGAGAAGGCGCAAGTCACCTGGAAGATGATTGTGGGTGAAATCGATGGCGAGGCGGTGCTGCTCGTACTTCACCCGAGCGGCGACCGCTGGAAACCGGCCCATCCAGTTCGGATCGAAGCCGCCGACGGGATCATCAATCGCATCGCCGACTATTATGCCTGCCCTTGGATGATGCCGGAGGCCGCCAAGGTTGTCATTGCCAAC
Source organism: Mesorhizobium escarrei (assembly GCF_935825525.1). Taxonomy (GTDB): domain Bacteria; phylum Pseudomonadota; class Alphaproteobacteria; order Rhizobiales; family Rhizobiaceae; genus Mesorhizobium; species Mesorhizobium escarrei. Next base: position 30,675 of record NZ_CAKXZT010000124.1, on the reverse strand, counting down.
CCGACGTGAGGTCGGAGCACGCCGGTTCGAACCTGTGTCAGGCCAGCCAAGTCAACTGTCGGCGGCGCTTCGCCGAATGATTGTCGAGCGCGGCGAATGCCACGCCGCCGCCGAAGCGGCAACCAGCATGAGCAGCGCTGCGACCACTGCCGATGCCGCGAAACCAAAGCTGGAATAAAGCGGTCCGAAGCCGGTGGTGCCGACAAACACCGCGAGATAGGTCACTGCGCTGTTCAAGCCCATGATCGTGCCGCGCCGCGCCGGATCGAGCGCCGAGAGGCGCATCACCAGGACGTTCAGCCCGAAATGATTGGCAAGGCCCCAGACCGCGACCATCGCGATGGTCAGATGGAAACTACTGCCTGTCGCGGCGAGCGCGACATAGACGGCCGCGACGAGAAGATAGGCGAACGGCATGACACGTCGCGCGCCAAGCCGATCGATCACGCCGTCAAGCAGCGCCGCCATGCCGAAGCCGGCGCCATAGGCGAGCGCGGCCAAGCCGTTGGCGCTGACCGGCCGTCCCAAGCCATTGTGAAGATGATCGCCAAGATAGCCATAGACGCCGTAGAAGGCGGTCATGAAGGCGCCGCAGGCGACCAGAAGCGGCACGATGCCGGGAACGGCCAGTGCGCCGAGCGGCGTCGGCGCCGGGCCGCTTTTCCTGGCGTCGCTCAACGACGTCAGCGTAAGGCCGGTCAACGCGAGCGCCGCAAGCACCGCGACCGCCGCGAAAACGGCACGCCAATGCACGAGGTCGGCAAGCACCGCCGACAAGGAGACGCCGGCGACCATGCTCAGGGTCCAGCCGGTCAGCACGACGCCGATCGTCCCGCTTTCGCGACCAGGCGGTGCGATCGCCGCGGCGCTGGCATAGATTGCCGGCATGGCAACGCCGGCGGCGATGCCGGCGAGAAGCTGGGCCGTAACCAGCATCGTCACCGTCGGCGCGGCGGCGCTGGCGAGAAGCGCCGTCGCCAGCAGCAGCAACGCCCCTTGTAGCATGCGGCGGGCGCCGAGCCGATCGATATAGCGTGCCAGGAACAAGGCGCTTGCCGACGTCCCAAGCCCGAACGCAGCGGACGCGATCATCACGGCCGGCACGCTCGTCGTAAACGACGCGGCCACTGCCGGTGCAATCGGACCGAGGACCAGCGAGTTCGAGCCGATCACCGCGATGCATCCGGTGAGCAGATAAGCGAGCGCCGGGATAGGCGGCCTTGCCGTCAATGTTGCGACTTGATCAGTGTTAGACATATGCCGATAATGGCCGAATTGAATTCTGCATCAATCGGGAAATTTGATATGGATGAAGAAACAGATGGCATTCCGCAGAACAGGCCTGCTGCCCGCGATGTCGACGCAACCGACCGAAAGATATTAGGCGTTCTGGTCGATGACGCCACGATCAGCTATGCCGAGCTCGGTGATCGTGTCGGCCTGTCGCCGCCGGCAGCGCATGAACGGGTGAAGCGGCTTCGGCGCAGCGGCGCCATTCGCAACACCGCGGCAATCATCGATCCCAAGGCGGTGCGCAAGCCGCTGCTTGCCTTCGTGCACATCGACACCAAGGGCTGGGGAAAGACCCCCGAACTGATGGCGATCTCCGAGCACCCCGAAGTCGAGGAGATCCATTCGGTGGCCGGCGACACATGCATGCTGATCAAGGTCCGCACCGAGGACACAAGGGCGCTCGAGGGCCTGCTTTCGCGGCTTTACGAAACGCCCGGCGTCACCTCGACGCGAAGTTACGTGGTTCTGTCAACCTATCTCGAGCGGCCGGTGCAGCCCGGGATCACAACGGAATGGCCGACGCCCCGGCATATGGCCAAGCCGCTGTATTAGGGTCGCATTGCGTTCAATCAACCAAGTTCCAAGGTCGTTGTCGCAAAGACCCCGGACTGCGCGATCTGCGGCGCTTTGCCCTTGTACATTCGAGCCGTCTCGAAGCCCGGTTGAAGGCCGGCGGACGTCAGCCTGGCTGCAAATTGTCCGCTGGTCTCGGGAACGTCGAGATGGACATTTCCGGGTCCCGAGGCGTTGGCGAGCGCCGCGAAAAGGCGGCTTGCCGCGTCCAGGCTGTTGGCAAAGAGCGGACCGATCTTGCAGCCCTCCCGGCATCGGCGCGCGACGCCGTATCCCCCGATGGCGCCATCCCTGACGATCGCCAGCGCGACGTGCGGCGGGCGCAGCCACTGTCCCAGGAAGGATCCCCGCGGAGCGGGAAAGAAGCGGCAGTCGTAGTCCAGGACATCCGCTTTCGGGCCTATGACGCAAATGTCGCTGTCGGTAGTTGCGGGACCGATCGGCGATCCGACGAACCGGATCGTCCGGTAGACCGGCGCAAAGCCCATGCTGCGGTAGTTGGCCTGCTGTTCGACGACACCATCGAGGCCGATCGTGCGGTCGCCGAGCCGCGCCATGCCAGCATCCCAGACCGCCTTGCCATGGCCCTCACCGCGCCTGTCCGGCCGACAGATGTAGAGACCGATGAAGCCGAAATCCTCGCCATAGGCGACGGCCGAAATACCGGCCACCATCTCGCCATCGACAAAGGCGCCGATGAAGCCCTCTGGATCCGCCGCATGGAACGCCACGGCATCGCCGAGGCCGGGATTCCAGCCCTCGACTGCCGCCCAGTCGACAAGGATTTTTACGTCTTCAAGTGCGAGCGTTCTGATCGTTCGGCGCATTGCGATCACTCGGCGGCAATGGTACCGGGGGCAAAGGATTTCAATGCGCCAAGATAGGGCTTTGCCAGCGGGTTTGCATAGGCGCCACGCTTGGACGTCGACAGGCCAAGCGCGATCAGTGCCTCGGCCTGCTTGACCGCGGCGCCAACGCCGTCGATGACCGGAACGCCGAACTCCCGCTGCAACTCGGCGACGAGATCGGCCATGCCGGCACAGCCAAGCACGATGGCCTCGGCGTGATCCTCGTCGAGAGCGCGCGCGATCTCGCCGCGCAGCTTCAGGATCGCATCGGAGGTTGGGTCTTCGAGCGCAAGAACCGGAATGTCGGCAGCTCGCACGCGTGCCCGTCCTGTCATGCCATAGCGCTGCACCAGCCCTTCGACCGGCACGCGCGAGCGCTCGGTCGTGGTGACGACGGTGAAGCGCTGGGCGATGAACGAGGCGGTGCTGAGCGCTGCCTCGCAGATGCCGATGACCGGAATGTTGGCCATGGCGCGCGCGGGATCGAGGCCGGTGTCGTCGAAACAGGCGACGATTGCGGCCTGCGCGCCCGAGCGCTCGCCGGCAGCGATCTCGACCAGCAACCCAGGCACGGCAAGTGCCTCGTCGTAGTAGCCTTCGATCGAAACCGGCCCCATCGACGAGGTGACGGCGGCGATCTCAGTTCCGGCGCCGGCGACGAGCCGCGCCGCCGCTGCAATGGTTTCGGTCATGCTGGCGGTGGTGTTCGGATTGACAACGAGGATTTGCATGCGGTTCTCAAATTCGCGCCCGGCGACGGCCGACATAGACGATTGCGCCGAGCGTCAGCAGAATCACCAGGAAGGAAAATACGGTCGTCACGGTGCCCAGCGCATAGAGCACCGGCGTCGTCACATTCGTCGTCATGCCGTAGATTTCGAGCGGCAGCGTGTTGAACGTGCCCGAGGTCATCAGCGTGCGGGCGAACTCGTCATAGGACAGGGTGAAACCGAACAGGCCGACGCCGATCAGGCTGGGCGCGATCATCGGCAGGACGACATGCGCGAAGGTCTGCCAGGACGACGCTCCGAGATCACGCGCGGCTTCCTCATAGGCCGGTGAGAACCGGTTGAAGACGGCAAACATGATCAGCACGCCGAAGGGCAAGGTCCATGTCAGATGCGCACCGAAGGCGGATGTATACCAAGCGGGGCGGAAGCCGATCTGCTGGAAGACGACGCCGATGCCGAGCGAGATGATGATCGACGGCACGACGAGGCTGGCGACGGCCAGATAGAACAGTGCGGTGGCGCCGCGAAATTTTTGGCGGAAGGCAAGACCGGCAAGCAGCGACACGCCGACGGTCACGATCATCACCATCAGGCCAAGAATGAAGGAACGTTTGAAACTGCCGCCGAAATCGCCGACCGCCTGGCGCTCGAACAGATTGGCGAACCAGTGCAGCGAAACGCCGTTCAGCGGGAATGTCAGCCCACCATTCTCGCCCTGGAAAGAGAGGATCAGGATCGCCGAAAGCGGGCCGTAGAGGAACAGCACGAAAAGGGCGAAGAAGGCCGCAAGCACGTAGAATTCGACGGTGCGCTTGTCGTGGCTCACGTCACAGCTCCTTGCGGATGTCGACGATGCGCAGAATGCCGGCGACCATCAGCAGCACCAGCACCAGCAGCACGACCGCATTGGCGGCCGCCGCCGGATATTGCAGCAGCGACATCTGGTTCTTCATCATCAGCGCGACAGAGGCGCTCTGTCCGCCGGACATCACCTGCACCGTCGAAAAATCGGCCATCACCAGCGTGACGACGAAGATTGTGCCGATCGCCATGCCGGGCTTGGCGAGCGGGATGACGACGTTCCATAGCACCTGCCAGCCGGACGCGCCGGCATCACGCGCGGCCTCGATCAGCGACTTGTCGATGCGCATCAGCGTGTTGAAGATCGGCGTCACCATGAACAGCGTGTAGAGATGCACCATGGCCAGCACCACGGCGAATTCGGAATAGAGCAGCCACTCGATTGGCTTCGGGATCAGCCCGATCTCAACCAGCGTCGAGTTGACCAGGCCGTTGCGGCCAAGCACCGGAATCCACGAGATCATGCGGATGATGTTGGAGGTCAGGAACGGCACTGTGCAGACCAGGAACAGCACCATCTGCATGGCGGTGGTCCTGATATGGAAGGCGAGGAAATAGGCGACCCAGAAGCCGATGAACAGCGTCAGCGCCCAGACGATGGCGGCGTATTTCAACGTGTTCAGATAGGTTTTCCAGGTGACCCAGGAGCCGAGCGTGTCGGCGTAGTTGATGGTCAGGAAATCCGGGTACATCGCTGCGAAGTCGTAATCCCAGAAGGAGACCACGGCGATCATCAGGATCGGCAGCAAGAGAAACGCGCCGAGGATCAGCGCCAGCGGCGCCGCCTGGAGGTAGGGGACGACGGCGCTGATCGAGACGCGGCGGCGCCTGGCGGGTTTGGCTTCGATCATTCCAGGACGTTCGAGCACTGCTGTCATCAACATCTCGGTAGGCTGCGAGGCGGCTGGAGCTGCGTCCCTTCTCCCCTTGTGGGAGAAGGTGGATTGGCGCGCAGCGGCAAGACGGATGAGGGGTGCTGGAAGGAATGCGGCGGTGCCAAGCTGGAGCACCCCTCATCCGACCGAGCTTCGCTCGGCCACCTTCTCCCACAAGGGGAGAAGGCAAGAGGGCGTTTTTACGCCGCGATGAACTCGTTCCAGCGCCGTACCATGTAGCGGTCCTCGTCCATGACCGAGTTCCAGCAGGCGACCTTGCCCATGCGCTCGACGAAGGAGCCGCCGTCGCGCACGGCGCCCGCCTTCTCCATGACCTTGCCGTCCGGCGCCATGATGTCGCCCTTGGCCGGCTTGCCGTCGACCCAGTAGCCCCATTCGTCCTCGGACATGAACTGCTTGGCGGTGTCCATGGCGGCCGAGTAGTAGCCTTGGCGGTTGAGGTAGGCGCCGACCCAGCCGGACAGGTACCAGTTGATGTATTCATAGGCGGCGTCGAGCTCGGCGCCCTTGAGGTGCGCCGCCAGGCCAAGGCCGCCGCCCCACGAGCGATAGCCTTCCTTGAGCGGCTGGTATTTGCAGGCGATGCCCTTGGAGCGCACCGCCGCGACCGCCGGCGACCACATCGACTGGATGACCACTTCGCCTGAAGCCATCAAATTGACGCTCTCGTCGAACGATTTCCAGAACGCCCGGAACTGGCCGTCCTGCTTGGCCTTGATCAGGAAGTCGATCGTCTTGTCGATCTCCTCCTTGGTCATGTTGCCCTTGTCGGCATATTTGACGTTGCCCATGGCTTCCATGATCATCGCCGCATCCATGATGCCGATCGACGGGATGTTGAGGATGGCGGCCTTGCCCTTGAAGGCCGGATCCATGATGTCGGCCCAGGAGGTGATGTCGCGGCCGACAAGGTCGGGGCGGATGCCGAGCGTATCGGCATTGTAGATGGTCGGAACCATCGTCATCCACTCCGTCGGCTGCTTGGCGAAGGTCTTGCCGTCCTGCGCCTCGACGAAGCCGACCGTATGCGGCGCGGTGCCTTGGGCGATGACGCTGTCGGGCGTCAGCTTGCCGGTGATGAACAGCGGCACGATCTTGTCGTAATATTTCAGCTTCTTGACATCCATCGGCTGCATCACGCCGGACGGATACACTTTCTTGGCGATCCAGTATTCGATGTCGGCGATGTCGTAGCTGTCCGGCTGGGTCACCGCGCGCTGGGCGGCGGCGTCGGAATCGGTCGCGGTCATTTCCAGCGTGATGCCGAGGTCGGCCTTGCACTTGTCGGCAATGGCGTTGAGGTTCGACACGCCGGTGCCGAACTGGCGCAGCGTGATCGGGTTCTGCGCCCAGATCGTCGGAAACCCTGATATGGCACCCGAACCGGCGGCAAGACCGACGGCGGCAGCACCGGTCTTGAGCAGCGAGCGGCGGGAAATTCCTGTCTTCTTGTCGGTGGTGTTGGTCATGTCAGTTCCCCTGTTTTGATTGTGGTTCTGGTTCAGGAATCGAGACGGCCAAGGACAATTGCGTCCTCGGCGTCCCAGGCGATCGGCACCGCGTCGCCGACGGCAACCGGTTTGGCGAAGAAGCTGGTGTCGTCGACGATGACGGTAAAATCCTCGATACCGGCGCCATTGACCGAGAGTTTTACGGTCGAGCCGCGATACTCGATATTGGAGGTGATGCCGGTGAAGCCGAGCCCGGTGGCCGGCGGATCACCGATCCGCACGTGGTCGGTGCGAATGGCGATATCGATCGGCTCGCCGATCGCCCTGCCCTGCCCGCTGGCCGCAAGCGAGGCGCCACCCGGCACATCGAAGACAACCATGCCGTCGCGGCTGCCGCTGACGCGGCCGGAGACGACGTTGTGATCGCCCATGAAACGGGCGACAAACGCAGTGGCCGGCCGCTCAAAAACGGTGCGTGGATGCGCCGCCTGCTCGATGCGGCCGTCATTCATGACCACGATCAGGTCGGCAAGCGCCATCGCCTCCTCCTGGCTATGGGTGACGTGGACGAAAGTGATGCCGAGCGACGTCTGCAGCTTCTTCAATTCCGCCCGCATGCGGATCTTCAGGAATGGATCGAGTGCCGATAGCGGCTCGTCGAGCAGCAGCGCTTCGGGGTCGGTGATCAGCGCGCGGGCCAGAGCGACGCGTTGCTGCTGTCCGCCCGAAAGCTGCGCCGGGCGGCGGCCGGCGTAGCCCTCCATCTGCATCAGCTTCAGCATTTCGAGCGCCCTGGCGCGGCGCTCTTCCTTGCCGACGCCCTTCATCTTGAGGCTGAACGCAACATTGTCGATCAGGTCGAGATGCGGAAACAGCGCGTAGGACTGGAACATCATGGCAGTGCCGCGCCTGGCCGGCGGCAGGTCGGTGACCACAATGTTGCCGAGACGCACGTCGCCGCTCGATATGCTTTCGTGCCCGGCAATCATGCGCAGCGTCGAGGTCTTGCCGCAGCCGGACGGTCCGAGCAGGCAGCAATAGGTGCCCGCGGGGATTTTCAAGCTGATGTCTTCGACGGCAGTGGTGGCGCCATAGATCTTCGAAACGGACACGATGTCGATTTCGGCGGCTTTGGACATCCGGCTTCCTCTCTAAATCAACTTAAGCAAAGCATCATGCATGCCAATTGCCCTGCATCGGACTCAAACAATGGATTCCTTGGGAAAATCAGGATGGCCCCGGCTGCCCTTCGAAACGGCATGCCTGCGAATGCACAAATTATAGGCGATCGCCAGCGATCGTCGCAAAAATCGTATGCAATCTTTTCCGGGATCGTATTCACTTTGGCTCTCTGCAACCGACCCGATTCAGGGTAGAAGGGTGCCGGGACCATCATCATGAATATAGCCGACCAGACTTTCCCTGCTGTCGACAGTGCCAACGAGGATCGCGCCCAGGCGATTCGCGACCAGTTGCGCGACGCGATCGTCGACCGCCGGCTGGCGCCCGGAACCAAGCTGTCGGAAGGCGAGGTCGGCACTTTATTTGATGTCAGCCGCACCGTAGCGCGCGCGGCGCTGCAGATGCTCTCCTTCGAAGGCCTGGTGCGGACCGAGCGCAATCGTGGCGCCTTCGTCGCCAACCCGTCGCCGGAGGAAGCGCGTCAGGTCTTCGCTTCGCGCCGGCTGATCGAGCCCGGCATAGCGATTGCCGCAGCCGGGCGGATGACGCCGGACCATGTCGCTGCCTTCAAGGCGCAGCTGGATGAAGAGGGCCGCTTCATTGCCGAACGCGGACCAAATGCAAGACGCTCGGAAATCAAGGCTTCGGGTGATTTTCACCTGCTGCTGGCTTCGGTTGCCGGAAACACGATCCTCCAGCGCTTCATGGAAGAACTGGTGGCGCGGTCATCGCTGGTGATCGCGCTCTATGGCCGCTCGGGCGTCTCGAGCTGCGGCCATAGCGAGCACATGAATATCCTGGAGGCGCTGGAAAATGGCGATTCCGAACGCGCCAGCGCGCTGATGCTGCACCACATCGACCATATCGAGGCCGACCTTGATCTGCGCGTCAGGAGCGGTCCGGCGCTCAGGCAGGCGCTCGAGTTCTGAAGGTCATTCCGACCGGAGGTACGCGAAACCGCGCCCCCTCAAAGCCGCTCGGCCCGGATCTTCAGGATCTGGTACAGCAAATCGCGGATGCGCCGCAGCCTCATCGACAATTTCTGGCTCATCTGCATTCCCAGTTCTGTTTCGCCACTGCCTGCATCTGATCGCCTCACTCAGAAACTTTGGGCCGCCATGGCCATTCCAACCAGCGAGGTGGCGACGCCCGCGGTGCGGACCGTCGTCGGCCAACGGCCGAGCTTGAGGACGGACAACACCCCGATCGCATGCAGCATCGACGTGCCGAGCACGAAGCCCGCGGCGTAGGCGATGCCGCTGGTGCTCTCGGGAATCTCGAGGCCGTGGGCATTGCCGTGGAAAAGGCCGAACAGGGCCGTCAGTGCTGCTGCGGCGGCCATCGGCAGCGGCCTGGCAAGACCGACCATGGCGCCGAAGACCACAAGCGACAGCACGATGGCGGTTTCAACGGAAGGCAGGCCGATGCCGGCCATGCCGAGCAAGGCTCCGGCGACCATGGCCGAGACAAAGGCCAGCGGGACAAGCGGGACAAGGACAATACTGCGGCCGCCGGCGCGAGCGCCGATCATGCCGACCGCGATCATGGCAAGCAGATGGTCCATGCCGAGGATCGGATGTTCGAGGCCGGCGAAAAAGCCGTGGATGTGAGCGCCGCCGCTATGGGCAAACGCCAGCGACGGCGTGACTGCGGCGAGAGCTGAAAGGATGCCCAGTCTTGCTAATGTCTTCATGCTTGCTGATGTTTTCATGATTATACCTGTTCGATGAGAATGACGGGCTTTTTGGTTTCAGTGTCCGGGAACGGTGAATTGCGAAGCGGCGGAACGGTCTGCAAGGGCGCGCGCCGCGGCGAAGCCGAGCGGCTTTTGCTCAGCGCCATCGTGATAGATGAAAGCGAGCCGGCGGCGGTGCGATGTCAGGCGCGCCGGCAGCGGGTGATAGGCGACGCCGGTGCCGCCGACGAGCGGCATGACCGCGCCGACGTCGACCAGATCCTCGGTTTCGACGCGCAAGAGATGAAGCCGCACACCGTCCGCCCTTTCGCCGACGAACGGTATGCCGGCCAGACGCAGAAAGCTGGATGGGTCCGGCGCCCGCGCAAAGCCTTCGAGGAAGGCGGTTTCAACGAGATCAAGGTCGACCGTCGCTGGATCAACCGGCGGCTCGTGAGCCTGGTCGGGCGGCAGATGCGGCGTCTGCCATTGCAGCGGCTTGCCAGCGGGCCCGTTGTGGCCGAGGGCGTGCGGATGGTCATGATGGCCGTTCGGCCCATGATGATGATGGCCGTGGTCGTGGCCAAGACTGTGGTGGTGATGGTCGTCGTGCATGGTCAGAAACTCACCGGTTTGTCGATGATCGATTTATGCTTGCCGAGATTGCCATGGGCGACCATCGAGCCGAGCGCTTCGACGACGACACGCACACCGAACAGCGCCGTGATGTCCGAGGTGTCGTAGGGCGGCGAAACCTCGACCACCTCCAGTCCGCAAATGCCGGGCGCCGTCACCAGCCCAAGCAGCTTGAGCGCCTCGCGCGGCAGGAAGCCGCCCGGCTCCGGCCAGCCCGTACCGGGCACGAAACCGCAGTCGAGGCTGTCGACGTCGAAGGAGATGTAGACGGCGTCGGTGTCCTTCCATGCGAGCTCGAGCGCGATTTCCGCCGCCTTCTCAAGGCCCATCTGCTCGATGTCGGCAATGGTCAGCACGTTGGTGCCGCGCTTCCTCGCCTCGGCGACGCCGTAGCGGGGGACCTGCCAGCCACCGATGCCGAGTTGCACGAGATTGGTCGCCGAGACGTTCGGCAGGTTGGTCGCCCAGTACCAAGGCGTGGTGTGCATGCGCTCGTCGAGATCCTTTTCCTGGATGTCGATATGGCGGTCGAAATGGATGATGCCGATGCGTTTCGAGGTCACGTCGGCGATGCCGCGCACGCAGGGAAAGCCGATCGAATGGTCGCCGCCCAGCATGATCGGCAGCGCGCCCGACGAGGCGACATGGCTGACGCCCTTGGTGATCTGGTCAAAACTCTTTTCAAGGTTGGCGGGAATGGTGAAGACGTCGCCGGCGTCGCACAGCGTCATCTGCTCGCGTAGATCGACGCCGAGCTCGTAATTGTACGGCGTGTAGAGCGCTGAGATACGGCGGATACCTTGCGGGCCGAAGCGGGTTCCCGGCCGGTAGGTGGTGCCGCTGTCGAAAGGGATGCCGATGACGGCCGCGTCATATTTGCCGACATCGCGGACGTTCTCGACATAGGGCGCCTTGAGAAAGGTGTTGATGCCGGCGAAATGCGGCAGCTCGCCGCGCGCGAATGTCGGGATCGACTTGTCGACGATCGACTCCGATCCCGGCAGGCCCATGTCGAGTGCCCATTGCTGCTCCTTGCGCCAGCCGCTTTCCGGCAGCTTGCCCTCGGCCTCGATCGACTTCCAGCCCTGCGTGCCGCGGGCGTCGAAATCGGGATGGTGGAAGCGTTCCCTGGCCTCCCGGGCGACGAGCCCTGCCCGGCGGTGGCTGCGTTCGCGGATATTTCTGGACATTCACGGTCTCCGTTACGACGCCGTCGTCGCCATTGCTGTATCCGGTCGGGTCGTCCCGACCATCGCGGCCACCTTGGCCAAGTGATGAGAGGAAGCCCGGGTCTTGCGATCGAGCTTCAGATCGTAGGTGATCGTCGCGCCGTAAGCCGACGGGAACTGCGGATCGTGGCGCACCTTGTCGAAAACCAGCACACGGGTGCCGAGCTTGAAGGCCTCGCCGATATCGTGGGTGACCATCACCACCGTCATGCCATGCTCGGTCCACAGCTCGGTGAGCAGGTCGTGCATCTCGACGCGAATGCCGGGATCGAGCGCACCGAACGGCTCGTCGAGAAGCAGGATCTGCGGCCGGCCGAGCAAGGTCTGCGCAATCGCCAGCCGCTGCTGCATGCCGCCTGAGAGCGAGGCGGGATAGAGATCGCGCGCATGGGCGAGCCCGACCCGCTCAAGCATGGCTTCGGCGTCTTGCCTGGCCTTTCTGCGCCTGGCGCCGAAGACGCGACCAAACGGCCCGCCCGAGCGAAAGTCTTCGACCAGCAGCAGGTTCTGGACGGCGGTCAGATGCGGAAACACCGAATAGCGCTGAAAGACGATGCCGCGCTGCGGCGTCGGCTCGGGCACGATCGGGCCGTCGCCGACGATGACGACGCCGCTGCTCTGCTGCTCCTGACCGAGCAGAATACGCAGGAACGTCGATTTTCCGCAGCCGCTGGCGCCGACCAGCGACAGGAATTCGCCGGCTTCGGCGGTGACGTTGACCCGCTCGAGCACGCGGGCATCGCCATAACTCTTTTCCAGCCCGTGAACGACGATGCGGCTCATCTGGCCTCCACCGGATGCGCCCAAGGGGACATCGCTTGGGAAAGCCGCACCAGCAGCCAGTCGGTGATCACGGCAAGCAGCGTGATCCAGGCGACATAGGGCAGGATGACGTCCATCGAGAGATAGCGGCGGACGAGGAAGATGCGGTAACCCAGCCCTTCGGTCGAGGCGATGGCTTCGGCGGCGATCAGGAACAGCCAGGCCGGCCCGAGCGCCAGCCGCACGCAAGTGATGAGGCGCGGCATGATCTGCGGCAGCACCAGCCGCAAGATCGTCGTCCAGCTGTTGCCGCCAAGCGTCTGCGCCTTGGCCACCAACTCTGGTGGCAACTCCATCACCCGGTTGGCGATGTCGCGCACCATCACCGGCGCGACGCCGACGGCGATCAGCGTGATCTTGGCCGTTTCGCCGAGACCGAGCGCGATGAACAGGATCGGCAGCAGCGCCAGCGGTGGGATGACGCAGACGACGGTGACGAAGGGCAGCAGGAAGGCCCGCACCCGCGGGATGAAGCCGATGGCGATGCCGAGCGAAAGCGCGGCGAACGTGGCCACGCCGACGCCCGCGAACAGCCTGAGGAGACTGGCATAGGTGTCGATCCACAGGATGAGGTCGCCGGAGCGTTTGTCCGGCACCGTCGCAAGGTCAAGAAAGGCCGACCACATCTGTACCGGCGAAGGCAGCAGCTTGTCGCTGGGATTGGCCGCCAGTCGTTGCGCCGAGGCGATCAGATAGGCGATTGCCACGAACAGGAACGGCAAGCCGCCGAGGAACAAGGCGCCGCCGCGCGAAACCGTCGCATTGATCATGCGAAGGCGCATCTTCGGCCTTGGCCGGGAAGGGCGCGTGGTGCCCTCACCACCCGTCGCGGAGACTTCATCCCTGGCACTCATTCCCTTGGCCAGCATGTCGCGTCAGGGCGTTGCGGTTGCGGCCTCGGCCATGAAGGCTGGATCGAAACGCAGCTTGACGTTGTTGGCGTCGCCCAGCGTGGATCCGTTGGGAAAACTCATGCCGACCACGTCGACGCTCGTTGCGTTGGTGCCAAGAATACCATGGCTGAACAAGAAGTTGCGGACCAGATCCATCGTCTTTGGCAATTCGGCGCCGTTGGTGAACTCGACCGCCTTGGCGGGATCATAGAACATTGCCGTCGAGGCAAGCTGCGCGTCGAAGCCGGCGAGGTCCGTGCCGGATGCCTTGGCCATCTCCTCCTTGGCTGCCTTGCCTTCGGGCGTGTCCGAAGTCATCAGGTCCATCACCTCGTACCACGCGCCGACAAGCGCCTTGCCCAAGGCCGGATTGTCCTTCAGCGTCTCGGTGTTGACGACCATCATGTCGATGATCTCGCCGGGAATCTGCGCGGAATCGAACACTTTGTGCGCACCCGGCATGGCAACGATCTCGGAAACCAGCGGGTTCCAGGTGACGACCGAGGTGACGTCGCTGGTGCCGTAGGCGGCGACGATGTCGGCGTCGGAGGTGTTGACGACGGTGATGTCCTTCTCGGCGAGATTGACCGTGTCCAGCGCCCGCGCCAGCAGGTAATGCGAGACGGAGAGCTCGACGAGATTGACCTTCTGGCCGGCAATGTCGGCGAGCGCTGTCTTGTCCTTGAGGATCACCGCATCATTGCCGTTGGAGAAGTCGCCGATGATCAAAGCGGTGGTGTCGACGCCGCCGCCGGCGGGGATCGACAGCGCGTCCATGTTGGTCATCGAGCAGCCGTCGAAGCCGCCGGCGGTATACTGGTTGATGCTTTCGACATAGTCGTTGATGCGGCTGATCTCGACATTGATGCCGTTTTTGTCGGCCCATTTCTTCATGATGCCGCTGTCGGAGAGATAGCCCCACGGCATCCAGCCGACATAGATCGACCAGCATATCTTGAAGTCTTTCTTGGGCGCCGCGTCGGCGGATGAAACGATGGGAAGGCCGAGTGATGCGGCTAGGATGATTGCGGCCAGCTTGCGAAGCATTGCGTACCCCTGTTCGCGATCCGGATTGCGACCGGACTTTATGTTGGGATTTACGGAGCGCGTATCCGGGAGAGGTTCGCGCCAGCAAACCCGTGCAGGGTTCTCCCGGGATTTTGGCCCGCCGTGTTCCGCCGGATGCCTCAGTGCATCCCTGGCGGTCGCATCTCTTGGACCAGCACCGCTGTGTTGCGGCCGGAACCCTAGACGCTCTGCACATCACCAACGAAGCAAGGAGCATGCCAAAGCCGAATTATGCCAAAAGGCCGGCATTTGTGGAGCTGTGCGGCTTCGAGCGTTCGCACGAGTGACGCGAAAATCATCGCATCGCCGACGGATTGGGCAGTTTTGCCGGATTGCAGCTAGCAAGACATCCCGGTCGAACCCGCCGGTTTCATCGGGTCAACCGCGGCAAAAACGGCGCTCGCCTCGCTGACGATGGAGACGTGATCCTTGGCTGCATGTCCTGCGGCGGCGCTGTCACCGCGCATGATTGCGGTAACGATGACGTTATGCTCCTGCCAGGATTTGGTCAGGCGGCCCGGCAGCATGAATTGCGCGCGCCGGAACGGCGCCAGCCGGCTGCGGGTCATGACGGTCAGTTCATAGATGTGCTTGCTGTGCGCGCCGCGATAGAGCCGGGTGTGGAACTCGGTATTGTAATACTCGTAGTCCTCCTCCGCACCCAGCTGCACGAGGCGCGCCGATGCCTGGTGCTCGATTTCGAGCGCGCGGCGTTCGCCGGCGGTCATGCGCTCGGCTGAGAACCGCGCGCAGATCGCTTCAAGCTCGGCCATGCTCTCGAACATCGAGGCAAGGTGCTCCTGCGTCACCACGGCGACGGTGGCGCCGCGGTTGGGCCGCCTTTCGACCAGCCCCATGGCGCTCAGCCGGCCAAGCGCCTCCCTGACGGGGGTGCGCGACACGTCGAAACGGGCAGCGAGCGAGGCCTCGTCGAGCTTTTCGCCGGGGCGCAGGAAGCCGGTGACGATCCGGTCGCCGATCGCCCTCACCATCTGATCGACGGTCGTGCCCGACCTGATCAAGCTGCGCTTCCTCGACATTCTCCTCCGTCCCAGTCGCTTGCAGAGTCGAGTGGCTCGCCGAAACTTTCGACTCGGACGCGTCCTCTATGCCTCAATTTTAATCTACCTGTCAAACTGACTAATCGAAAGGCAAAAAGTGTATGCAATTGCCTTTCGCTTGAGCACGGCAAATCGGCACGCTAACTGATTTAATTGGATAAATTCTAGCTTTTGAACTGGCACAGTGATTGCATGCACTTTTACGAGAAGGGAATTAATTGACCCGAAAAGGGTTCAACAGGGAGCATTCACATGACCGAGAGATTCATGCTTAGCCGCCGCGAGTTGCTCAAGACCTCCGCCGCCGGAGCGGCGCTCGGTCTGGCCTCGGCGTCATTCCCGATCAGCAGGGCGTTCGCCGCTGCCGTCACTGTCGGCTTCATCTATGTCGGACCGAAGGACGACTACGGCTACAACCAGGCGCATGCCGAGGGTGCCGCCACTTTGAAGGCCATCGAGGGCATCTCCGTTGTCGAGGAGGAAAACGTCCCCGAGACGGTCGATGTCCAGAAGTCGATGGAATCGATGATCAACCTCGACGGCGCCTCGCTGATCTTCCCGACCTCGTTCGGCTATTTCGATCCGCACATGCTGGCCATGTGCGCGAAATTCCCCGACATGCAGTTCCGCCATTGCGGCGGCATGTGGAACAAGGACAAGCATCCGATGAATGCCGGTTCCTATTTCGGCTATATCGGCATGGGCCAGTATCTCAACGGCGTCGCCGCCGGCCACGCCACCAAGACCAAGAAGATCGGCTTCGTAGCCGCAAAGCCGATTCCGCAGGTCCTGCTCAACATCAACTCCTTCCTGCTCGGCGCACGCTCGGTCGACCCGATCATCACCTGCCAGGTGATCTTCACCGGCGAATGGTCGCTGGCGGTCAAGGAGGCGGAAGCCACCAATGCACTGGTCGATCAGGGTGCCGACGTCATCACTTGCCATGTCGACAGCCCGAAAGTCGTGGTCGAAACGGCAGCGGGACGCGGCGCCTTCATCTGCGGCTACCATGCCAATCAGAGCCCGCTGGCGCCGGAACAATATCTCACCGGCGCGGAATGGAACTGGGCGAAGGTCTACAAGATGTTCGTCGACGACCTCGTGGCCGGCAAGCCGCTGCCCAATTTCACGCGCGGCGGACTGGCCGACGGCTTCGTCAAGATGAGCCCGCTCGGCCCCGCCGTCAGCGAGGCGGCGCGCGCGCAGTTCGACGGCACGCTCGCCGAAATGATGAAGGGCGGCTTTTCGGTGATCAAGGGGCCGTTGAAGAACAACAAGGGCGACGTCGTCGCAACCGAGGGCCAGACCTTCGTCGAGGCCGCGATCGAGCTGGAAAGCATGGACTATCTCGTCGAGGGTGTCGTCGGCTCGACCGCTTGAGCATGGATCGGAGACGGGGGCCATGGCAGACACCGTGAGCAGTGCGAGCGTGCCAGTGATGCCCGGCGCCCAGGGCTATCCGACGGCGCTCGAATGGATCGCCCGGCGGGCGGAAGCCTTCGTCATCCCGCTCGCGGCACTGATCGTCGGCATGGCTCTGTTCAGCCTGTTCATCGCGCTGGTCGGCAAGTCGCCCATGCAGCTCTATGAAACGATGTGGCGCGGCGGCTTCGGCTCGTGGTTCTCGATCCAGAACTCGCTGTCGCGGGCCGCACCCTTGCTGCTTGCGGCGCTCTGCGTGGCACTGCCGGCCCGGCTCGGCCTCGTCGTCATCGGTGGCGAAGGCGCGATCGTGCTGGGCGGTGTTGCCGCGGCTGCGATGGGCGTGGCCACCAGCGGCGCCCCCGCCTTTTTCGTTATTCTTGCCATGGGCGTGGCGGGCCTGACCGCCGGCGGCATCTGGATCGGTGCCGTCGGCGCGCTACGCCACTACCGTGCCGTCAACGAAACCATATCGAGCCTGTTGATGGCCTATATCGCCATCGCCCTGATGAACCATCTGGTGGAAGGACCGCTGCGCGATCCCGCCTCGCTCAACAAACCCTCGACCGAGCCGCTGGCTGAGGCCCACCGCATCGGCAATATTCCGGGCATGGACGTGCATTGGGGCCTGGTCGTTGGCGTCATCGCCTGCATTCTGTCCTGGCTGCTGATCGAAAAGACCCGCTGGGGGTTCGCCGCCCGCATCGCTGGCGGCAATGTCAGGGCAGCCCAGGTGCAGGGACTTGCCGTCGGGCCGCTGATCGTCGGTTTCACCGCGCTGGCCGGCGCCTTCGCCGGCCTTGCCGGCATGCTGGAAGTCGCCGCCGTGCAAGGCAGCGCCAACGCCTCGCTCGCCGCCGGCTATGGGTATACTGGTATCCTGGTCGCCTTCCTCGCCCGCCACAATCCGCTCGCCATCATCCCGGTCGCCTTCCTGCTTGGCGGGATCGACGCCTCCGGCGGGCTGATCCAGCGCCGCATGGATCTGCCCGACGCCACCGTGCTGGTGCTGCAAGGCATGCTCTTCGTTGTCATCCTGTTCAGCGAAACCTTGTACGGCCGCTTCAAGGCCTTCAATCCCGACCTCTGGCAGAGGGGCGATCTCGTGAAGAGGCCCGATCTCCTGAAGGGAACTGCCTGATGGACGCAACCGAGATCGGCCTCTGGGGCGTTCCGCTCGCCATGCTCGGCGGCGCCATCCGCGTGTCGACGCCCTTCATCTTCGTGTCGCTGGGCGAAGCCATCACCGAACGTTCGGGGCGCATCAATCTCGGTCTCGAAGGCACGCTGGTGTTCGGCGCGATGTCCGCCTATGCCGTGGCGGTGATGACCGGCTCGCCATGGCTCGGTCTGCTGGCCGCCGCCGCCGCCGGTTTTTGTTTCGGCCTGTTCCACGGCTGGATCTGCAAATTCCGTGGGGTTAACGACATTGCCATCGGCATTGCGCTGATGCTGTTCGGCTCGGGTCTCGCCTTCTTCTTCGGCAAACCGTTCATCCAGCCTTCGGCGCCCGACCTGCCAGCGATCCCCTTTGGCGGCTGGTCCAATGTTCCGCAGGTGCAGGCGGCGCTCAACATCAACGTGTTGTTCCTGATTGGCGCGGCACTTGCCGTGTTCCTGTGGTGGGCTTTCCGCAACACCCGCGCCGGCCTGATCCTGCGCGTGGTCGGCGACAGTTCCGACGCCGCGCGCGCCATGGGGCTCAACCCGAACACGGTGCGCCTCATCGCCACCGGTATCGGCGGCGCGCTGGCCGGCATCGGCGGCGCCTATCTGTCGCTCTACTATCCCGGCAGCTGGACCGAAGGCATTTCGTCGGGACAGGGGCTGATGGCGGTGGCGCTGGTCATCTTCGCGCGCTGGAACCCGCTCGGCTGCTTTGCCGCCGCGCTGCTGTTCGGCGGCGCCGGCGCGCTCGGGCCGGCGCTGCAATCGGTCGGCGTCACGCAAGGATACTACCTGTTCTACGCCGCACCTTATATTCTCACCCTCGTCATCATGATCGCCACTTCGTCGCCGAGCCGTTCGCTGGCTGGCGCGCCGGGCGAACTGTCGATCACCAGATGACGTTTCCAGACTGGAGTTTTGCTCAATGAACGCCAGAGCCGAGGTCACGCAGCGCTACATCGACGCCGACCCCTATCCATGGCCCTACAATGGCGAGCTTCGGCCCGACAACACGGCGCTGATCATCATCGACATGCAGACCGATTTCTGTGGTCCGGGCGGCTATGTCGACCATATGGGCTACGACCTGTCGCTGGTGCGGGCGCCGATCGAGCCGATCAGGTCGGTGCTGTCCGCCATGCGGGCGAAGGGCTACACCATCATTCATACGCGAGAGGGCCACCGGCCCGATCTCGCCGACCTGCCGGCCAACAAGCGCTGGCGCTCGCGCCGCATCAATGCCGGCATCGGCGACCCCGGACCCTGCGGGCGCATCCTGGTGCGCGGCGAGCCGGGCTGGGACATCATCCCCGACCTCTATCCGGCCGAAGGCGAGCCGATCATCGACAAGCCGGGAAAGGGCTCGTTCTGCGCCACCGACCTGGAATTGATCCTGAACCAGCGTGGCATCGAAAACATCGTGCTGACCGGCATCACCACCGATGTCTGCGTGCACACGACGATGCGCGAAGCCAACGACCGCGGCTTCGAATGCGTGATGCTGGAGGATTGCTGCGGGGCGACCGACTACGGCAACCATCTCGCTGCGATCAAGATGATCAAGATGCAAGGCGGCGTGTTCGGCGCGGTGTCGAACTCGGCGTCCTTCGTTGCCCAGTTGCCATGAGGTTCGACCATGAGTGACCGCGGCAAAAAAGCGCTTGGCGTCGAGACCATCGGCATGAGCATGCGCTTCGGCGCCTTCACCGCGCTGGACGACGTCTCGATCAAGGTGCCGGCGGGATCGTTTCATGCGTTGCTCGGCGAAAACGGCGCGGGCAAGTCGACGCTGGTCAAATGCATCATGGGTTTTTATCACCCGACCGCCGGCGACATTCTGATCGACGGCCGCGAGGTCGGGATCGCCAGTCCGAAGGATGCCTCGGCGCTCGGCCTCGGTATGGTCTACCAGCATTTTACGCTTGTCCCGTCACTGACGGGTGCAGAGAACCTGGTCATTTCGCGCGAAAAGGTGCCGCGGATTATCGACTGGCGCAACGAACGCGCCGCACTTGCCCAATTCATGGAGCGGATGCCGTTCAAGCTGCCGCTCGACGTCAAAGTGGCCGAACTCGCCGCCGGCGAGAAACAGAAGCTCGAGATCATCAAGCAGCTTTATCTCGGCCGCAGCTTTCTGGTGCTGGATGAGCCGACGTCGGTGCTGACCCCCGGCGAGGCGCAGGAAGTGCTGGGCCTCGTGCGCGGCATGACCAAGGCGGGCGACCTCACCGTGCTGATGATCTCGCACAAATTCCACGAGGTGACGGCTTTCGCCGATGACATCACGGTGCTGCGCAAGGGCAGATTGACCGGAACTGGGAAAGTATCGGAGCTGTCTCACAAGCAGATGGCGGCGATGATGATCGGTGACCAGCCGATCGCCGCGCTCGACAGCCGCGCTCCAGTGCCTGTCGGCGCCAGGCAAATCCTGACGGTGAAGGCATTGAAGGCGCCCGACCGCACCGGCCTGAAGACCATCAACATCGGCGAGCTCGATGTGAAATCCGGCGAGATCGTCGGTGTCGCCGGTATCTCCGGCAATGGCCAGAAGGAGTTTTTAGAAGTCCTGGCCGGGCAACGCACGCGTGATGCCGGCGACGTCCTGGTGAAGGGATCGCCCTACGGAGCCAGCCGCGCCGAGGCACGCACGCTCAATGTGCGCTTCATCCCGGAGGAACCGTTGCGCAATGCCTGCGCGCCGAGGATGACGGTTGCCGAAAACATGGCTTTCCGGACCTTCGACCTGAACGAGGCCGGCAAACCGATCAGCTGGATCAGGATGAGTGCCATTAGGGACTATGCGACGCGCCTGGTCGAGCAGTTCAAAGTCAAAACCGCCTCGCTCGCCTCACCGATCGCGTCGCTGTCCGGAGGCAATGTGCAGCGCGCGGTGCTCGCCCGCGAACTGACCGGCGAGGTCGATCTTCTCATCGTGTCCAATCCCTGCTTCGGCCTCGACTTCTCGGCCGTCGCCGAAATCCGCGCCCGCATCATGAAGGCGCGCAATGCCGGGGCGGCGGTGCTGCTGATGTCGGAAGATCTCGATGAGCTGCTTGAACTCTCGGACCGGATTTTCGTCATGTCCGACGGCTCGCTGGTCTATGAGACGCCGATCGCCCAGGCGAGCGTCCAGACGATCGGCGAGCATATGGCGGGACATCACTGATGGCGGAGATCGACGCGCTGCCGTTTCCGTTTGGCTGCAAGCCTGAGGCGATGGCGCTGGTCGTCATCGACATGCAGCGCGATTTCGCCGAGCCGGGCGGCTTCGGCGCCAGCCTCGGCAACGACGTCAGCCGGGTGGTGGCGATCGTGCCGACGGTGAAAAGGCTGATCGAGGGATTTCGCGCAGCCGGCCTGCCGGTCATCCACACGATGGAATGCCATCGGCCTGATCTCTCGGATCTGCCGCCAGCCAAGCGTAGTCGCGGCAATCCGTCGATCCGGATCGGCGACGTCGGCCCGATGGGCCGTGTGCTGATCGTCGGCGAGCCGGGAACGGCGATCCTCGATGAGCTTGCCCCGCTGCCCGGTGAAATCGTCATCGAAAAACCCGGCAAGGGCGCGTTCTACGCCACCAGCTTCGGTGAGGACCTTAAGCGGCTCGGCGTGCAGCAGCTCGTCTTTGCCGGCGTCACGACGGAAGTCTGCGTGCAGACGACGATGCGCGAGGCCAACGACCGCGGCTATGAATGCCTGCTGGCCGAGGATGCGACGGAGAGTTATTTTCCGGAGTTCAAGGCGGCCGCCCTGGCCATGATCAGGGCGCAGGGCGCGATCGTCGGCTGGACGGCGACAACGGACCAGGTGCTCAAGGGAATTGCCGATGCCTAACATTGCATACCCGGCTCTCATCCATGGGGGCTGGCGTGATCTGGCATTCGAGCATTTTCGCGACGGCGTCACGGTGCATTGGCTGCTCAAGGGCGGACCGGCCGAACCGTCCGCCGCCATCCTGAACTATCGGCCCGGCGCCGGCGTGCCGCGCCATCGCCATGCCGCACTGGAAACCATCGTGGTGCTGGAAGGCACCCAGAGCGACGAGAATGGCGACTATCTTGCCGGAAGCGTGATCCTGAACCCGGTCGGGACCGAGCATTCGGTATGGACGAAACACGGTTGCGTCGTGCTGATCCAGTGGAACTTGCCGGTGGTCATTCTGGACGAGACGAAATGAGCGACATCCGCTTCGATATCGGCAGCCTGCACGCGATCTATGCCTCCGGCATGTCGGCCGCTACCATTGTTGAAACCGTGTTTCAGCGCATAGCGAAAGCGGACGATCCAGGCATCTTCATCCATCTGGCGAGCAAGGGATACCTGCTCGCCGAAGCCGAGGCACTCGGCGGATTCGATCCCGTGGCAAAGCCGCTCTGGGGCGTGCCGTTCGCGGTCAAGGACAACATCGATGTTGCCGGCATGCCGACCACGGCCGGCTGCGCCGAATATGCCTACTTGCCGGCGAAAGACGCAACCGTCGTCGCGCGTCTGAGGGCGGCCGGGGCGCTGGTCGTCGGAAAGACCAATCTCGACCAATTCGCCACCGGCCTCGTCGGCGTACGCACGCCCTGGCCGATCCCGAAAAACACGATCGATCCGAAACTGGTGCCGGGCGGCTCCTCGTCCGGCTCGGCTGTGGCGACGGCGCGCGGCATCGTTTCTTTCGCGCTCGGCACTGATACTGCAGGCTCCGGCCGCATTCCCGCCGGCCTCAACAACATCGTCGGACTGAAGCCGACAGTCGGCGCGCTGTCGGCCGCCGGCGTCGTGCCGGCCTGCCGTACGCTCGACTGCGTCTCCGTCTTCGCACTCACCGTCGATGACGCCTACAGTGTCTTCAGGGCCGCGGCGGCAGAGGACGACGCCGATCCTTATTCGCGCGCTATCGCGGCGGCGCCGCTCGGTCCGCGCCCATCCGTGCTGTCTGTCGTCGTTCCGGCAAAGACGGACCGGGAATTTTTTGGCGACGCGGCCATGCAGGCGGGATTCGAAACGGCGCTGCGGACGCTGGAACAGCTCGGCTGCCGATTGATCGAAATCCCCTTCGGCGATTTCTACGCCACCGCCAACCTGCTCTACGAAGGCGCCTGGGTGGCCGAGCGCTATGCGGCGATCGCGGATTTCATGGACGTGAACGAGGCAGCCATGCATCCGGTGACGCGCCAGATCATCGGCGGGGCGCGAAAACTTTCCGCAGCGGATGCTTTCAAAGGCCTCTATGCGCTGCAGGCCTACAAGGCCAGGCTCGCGCCGGTCATAGCCTCGGTCGACCTCTTCTGCGTGCCGACGGCGCCGACGCACTATTCGCTGGAGGCTGTTTTGGCCGATCCGATCGTCACCAACAGCCGGCTCGGCACCTACACCAACTTCGTCAATCTGCTCGACATGTGTGGCATCGCCGTACCGACGGGCAAGCGCGACGACGATCTGCCGATGAGCGTCACCTTGCTTGCCGCCGCCGGCAAGGACGCCTTGACGGCGACACTGGCCAGAGAGCTCCATGCGGCCAGCGGTCTCGGCCTTGGCGCGACAGGCTGGGCGATGCCTGCTAGCGTCGCCAAAACGCCTGATTTCGATGACGGCATGATCGAGATCGTGGTCGTCGGCGCGCATCTGTCGGGGATGCCGCTCAACGGCCAGCTCTGTACGCTAGGCGGCCGAATGAGCAGGGCCGTCAAGACGGTAGCCTCCTATCAGCTCTACGCACTCGCCGGCCAATCCGTGCCGAAGCCGGGGCTCGTGCGTGTTGCCGATGGCAACGGTATGTCGATCGATGTCGAGGTTTGGCGGCTTTCAGCAGACGCGTTCGGACGCTTCGTGGCCGCGATCCCGCCGCCGCTCGGCATAGGCACGATCGAGCTCGATGACGGGACATCGGCCAAAGGCTTTCTGGTCGAAACCGCCGGGTTGTCACGAGCTATCGACATTTCGGCCTATGGCGGTTGGCGTAGCTTCATCGCAAAGGCCGGCGGAGAGCAACTGGAAAGCGTTCCGGCCGATTGAACGACCGGCCGTCGAGCCGGCAGCGTCAGCGCGACCTAAAATCGTAGCAGCGATGCGCGGCGAGCCAGCACGCCGAATGCCGTAAGCGATCCGTATGTGCGCGTGCTCCAAAGTTCCACTGTGATTTGACAGGCGTGGCCACACGCTTGCGGCCGCCGGAGAACTCGCGATGCGAACAGGCCGTGCAGTTGCCCCAACAGATTCCGTCGGGACTTATCAGGCCCGGAGATGCTTCGTGCTGTCGGGTTTTTCTTCACGCCGGACGCTGTCGAAGGCAGCGGCGATATTTTTCAGCCTGCTGCCAACCTGGGCGTTCGCAGGAGATCAGACCCCCAACTGGCGCCTGAACGCTCGAATCGTCGCCGTCGGGCTGCCCGACGTGGCCGGCGTGCGCGAGGTAGGGCGCTTTCATGTCGGCGGGCCGATACCGGGAAATCCGGAATTCCTCATGGCGACGCGCGAAGGGCGGGTGCTCGATCCGCTCAGGGTTCTGGTGGCCGTAGGCAGCAATTTCGGCGCACCAGCGGACGATCCAGCGCTTGAGGTCGGGGCGATCCTGTCCATCGATCCGCGCGCCGGCAAGTCGGGTGGCACCATTATCGTTCCGCAAGACCTCACCGGCAACGGCGGAGATGCGAGGGTTCAGCTCTACACGGCGCAGAGCGAACGGTTTCTCAACCGGCGATACAATGCCAGAGCTCGAACCGCGCGCCTCGCAGCCGCATCCGGACCGCGATACATTTCGATCAACAACGCCTTCGGCAGGCCCTGGATCGCTAACGCGCCGAACGGATTGGCTGGCGAGGGCAGCGTCACCGTCATCGACCCTGACGGTGCGCCGCTCGCCAACGCGCCAAGCCGCGAGGCCGGCGGCGTGTTCGCCGGCCGGCATACCGATCGCGAGCAGGCGCCGAAAGCACAGCCCAGCGGCTGGCTTAGCAAGCTGCTGAATTATCAGGCAAGCGGCCAGCTGACATCGGGCGGAATGCAGACGGGTGCGCTCGGAACGGCTTTTCTCGGTCCCTCGCCCGACGGCAGCGGCTTTGCCGTGTTCGCCGCGGTCACCGCCGATGGCGGCGTGGTTCAAATCCATGTCCAGGATGGTGTCGACGGCTTGGCCGGGCCAGGCACGGTAAGCACCGGCCAGGGCACGGTGAGCAAGGGCATCGGCGACGATCCCGGCGTCATCGGCGTCGCTTTCAAGTGGAACCCCGACCGCGCTCTCTACATCGTCGATCCGGGGCGTGACCGACTGGTGCTGCTTGAACTGGAGGACGACCGGCGGCATTTCACGGTCGCCAGGACCCGCACGATCTCGCTGCCGCAGTTCGACCGTCCGGTCGACGTCGCCGCCGCAATTCCCGAGATCGCCAATCCGCAATTCTCGAGCCACACGACGCTCGCCGGCGGGTCCGATCTGTTCGTCGCCAATCGCGGCGACGGTTCCTTGCTGCGGTTGAGCCAGGACGGCCGGCTTCTCGCCCGGGCGACGATCGAGATTCCAGGCCTTGGACGCCTCGGCCCCGATCGCCTTCGTGCGATCGCGACGTCGGCTGACGCGCAGCGGATCTGGATAACGATAGGCGGCGAGGCGCCGGGATTTCCGGGCCGCGAAGGCGCACTGATCGAGATCCCCACCTTCGGCGAGCACGGCACGGCGACGACGACGCAGGAGACGCAAGGCATACCAGCCGACGCCGATCTTGTGGCGCGCGGAAAACAAGTGTTTCAGACCGACTTCACGCCGCAGACCGGCCTCGGCCCATTGTTCAATGCGGCGTCCTGCGTGGCCTGCCATCCTGGCCCCGGCGGCGCGAGCATCGATGAAAACCACTTTGCGCGCAGGATAACCCACATGGATCCGGGCTCTGGGCGCACGCTGCCGATCGATCATCCCAACAGCCCGGTCGCCAGACGCCATGCCTTGCGTGATGGCGTGGCGATCGCGTCGGCGGCAATGCCAGGCCAGGCCAACGTGGTTTCGCTGCGCATGCCGCTCGCTCTCTACGGTATCGCCGGGATCGACGAGATACCCGACAGCGTCATTGAAGCGCAGGCGATCAGCAAGGGCGACGGGATCAAAGGCCGCGCGCATCATGTCGTCGACGCCCAAGGCGCATCGCGGGTCGGCCGATATGGCTGGAAGGCTGATATAGCCACCCTCGAAGATATGGTGGCGAACGCTTTCGCAAACGAACTCGGCATCACCAGCGCGACTGTCAGCCGCGAGGCGGGCGCGCAGCCGATCGAGCAGAGTTCCGCACAGATCGAGGCGGTTGCTTCCTATCTGCGAGCGCTCCGCCTGCCCGATGGGGCAAAGCCATGAGCCTCGTCCTGACGCTCTCCCATGCGCCGGAAAAAATGCGCCCGGTCTTGCCTGGCGTCATCGTTGCTGCGGCACTCGCCCTTGCCGCCGGCTGGATCGCCGGCGGACTGGGCGAGCCGCTGTCGCGCAACCCGGTCCTGGTCGCCATGCTCTTCGGGCTGCTGATCGGCAGCAGCTTCGCCTGTCCGGACGCCTTGCGCCCGGGGCTAGACTTCACCAAGCGCTATCTGTTACGGCTCGCCGTGGTGCTGGTCGGCTTCCGTATCACGACTCGGCTGTTCCTGGATCTGGGGTTCATGCCGCTCGCAGTGGCGGCCATCGAGCTGATCCTGGTGCTGACGCTGCTCTACGCCATCGCGCGCAAGCTGTTCAGGCTCGACGCCGAGATCGCGCTGCTTGTCGCGGTCGGCAGCGCCGTCTGCGGCGCCGCGGCGATCCTCTCAATGGCCGCGCTGGTGCGTGCACGCGACCAGAGCGCCGGCATCGCCATCGCCTTGATCACGCTGAGCGGCACGGTGGCGTTGCTCGCCTATCCGGTCATGTTCCTGGGCGGTTGGCTGCCGCATCTCGACGACCGCCTCTATGGCGTGTTCGTCGGGGCGAGCATTTTCGAGCTGGCGCAGGTCTACGGCGCCTCCTTCGCCATTTCCGACGACGCGCTGAACACCGCCACGCTGGTCAAGCTCAGCAAAGTGCTGATGCTCGTCCCGCTTCTGCTGGCCGCCAGCCTGGTGTTTCGCAGCCGCAACAAGGCGCAAGAGGCCGCGCCGATCCCGTTCCCGTGGTTCATCGTCGCGTTCATCGGCGTGGTGATGCTCAATTCGGAGATCACCCTCAATCCGCAACTGCGCCGCGTCATCCTCGATGCCGACCAGTTCCTGTTCCTGATGGTGATGATTGCGCTCGGCATCACCACCCGGGTCGGCCGGCTCGGAGAGGCCGGCGGCGCCTGGCGCCTGATCGGCGTCGGTTTCGTCGGGGTGGCTCTGTCGGCGGCCTTGGCCTATGCTGCGCTGATCCCGTTCTCGGCGACCTTCCTGGCCGCATCACCCTCATCGAGCCAAAGCGCAATGCTTGGCAGCCCTGGCGGACGGGTTTTCGCCTCGGTCGGCTGCGCCAAATGCCATGTGCCGGCGCTGGAGGGCATCGACGGCGAAGTCGAGCTGTACTCCGACCTTTTGCTGCACGACATGGGGCCGGCGCTCGACGATAAGATCGTCCAGGGCGATGCCATCGGCGCCGAATGGCGGACCGCGCCGCTCGTCGGCATCCGCCTGCGCCACCGCTACCTGCACGACGGCCGCGCGACCACGCTGCGTGATGCCGTCTTCGCCCATGGCGGCACGGCGCGGATCGTGCGCGACCGCTTCTTCGACCTGGACGAGACCGATCGCCAGGCGCTCCTCGATTTCGTGGCGAAGCTATGATGCGGCCTCGTCACGCCACCAGCGTTTTTGATCGGCCGAACTGCCATGTATGAAGTTGTCATCGCAAATCTGAACCATCTCGACGGACCCGACCTGCTGGCGCCGCTCATCAGCGACGTGTTTTGCGGAAACATAGCGCTCGTGTCCTCGTTTGGCGCGGAATCCGCGGTGCTGCTGCACATGGCGGCCTCGATCGACCGTTCGCTCCCCGTCATCACGCTCGACACCGGAAAGCTGTTTTCGGAAACGATCGCCTATCGCACGCAGCTTACGGCTCTGCTCGGCCTCACCGATCTGCGCGTCGTCACGCCTCAAACGGATGTCTTGCGGGCGCTCGACGGCGCTGGATCGCTGCACCGCCGCGATCCGGACCGGTGCTGCCAGATCCGCAAGGTTCTGCCGCTCGAAAATACGCTGACTGGCTTCAAGGCCTGGATTTCCGGTCGCAAGCGATATCATGGCGGGCTTCGCGCGGATGTTGCGACGCTCGAGGAAACTGACGGACGCCTGAAGATCGATCCGCTTGCCCGCTTCACCCGCCAACAGATCGAGGCCTATCTCGATCGCTATGATCTTCCCCGGCATCCGCTCCTCGAAAAAGGCTACCTCTCGATCGGCTGCGCGCCGTGCACGGTCGCGTGCGGCAGCGCGGACAATCCGCGCGCCGGCCGCTGGAGCGGACTGTCGAAGATGGAGTGCGGGATTCACCGGTCGCCCATTGCCACTCGCAATTCGGCCGCGTCTGCTGCCTGATTTCGAGGGTCGCGCAGGCATCCAGTCGACGCTTGCACTCGGCCGTTGCCGCTTCATCTGCAAAGCCCCTACGAATTGTCGCACGATTGCGCTACCCTAAGGTCAATCTGGGCGGCGGGACGGTCATCACGGCACGACCCGACGCTCGATATTGGTCGAGCGGGAGCCCCGATGACCGCCCTAGACGCCATTGACGCCGATGCGAGGCGCCCGCTCTCGGGCACAGGCCGGATCGCCAAGCTGGCGGCGCCGCGCAGCGCCAGGATATTGAGGCGGAACCGCGTTCTCGAAGCGATCGGTCTGAAATCGCATTCGAGCGTATGCTGGGTGGCCGCGCCGGCCGGCTACGGCAAGACGACGGCGGTCATCGACTACCTCGAAAGCGTCGCGGCACCGCATGTGTGGTTCCGCATCGACGAGGGCGACCAGGATATCGCGCGCTTCTTTCAATATCTGGCGCAGTCACTCGCCTCGCCCGCGGCTGGGAACATGCCGGTCTTCGGCGTCGAATATGCCGAGCAGCCGAAGGAGTTCGCCAGGCGCTTCTTCAGAGCCTATTTCGCGCGGTTGAAGCCCGGCACCATTCTGGTCCTCGACGATTTGCACGACGCCGACACGCCCGAATTCCGGGCGGTGCTTTCCGTGATGTTCCGTGAACTTCCTGACACGGTCCGCTGCATCTGCGTCTCGCGCACGCTGCCCCACGACGAACTGGGCGACCTCGTCCTCAAGGGCCAAATGGCCATCGTCGACCGATCGGCGCTCGAATTCTCGGTCGAGGAAGCGCGCGATCTCGTGCAACTTCGTTCGAGGAGCGCCGCCGTGCCGTTCGATGTCGCAGCAGCGCGCGGCTGGGCGATTGGACTGGTTCTTCTCGCGGACCACGGCTCGGCGGTCGGACCTGACGACACGGTTTTCGGCGGACCGAATGCACTGTCGGATGTTCTCGGCCGCCATTTTTTCCTTTCCCTCCCTGCCGCCGACCAGGAAATGCTGCTGAAACTCAATCTGCTGCCCGAGATCAGCGCCGAGCTGGCGGACGTGATGATCGGGTCGGACGAAGCGGGCAAGCTGCTCGACAGGCTCTACCAGCGGCAATTGCTGGTCACGCGAACGGAAAACAGCCGCGACGTTTTCCACCTGCATGACCTCTTGCGGGACTTCCTCGACCGACGCTTCGCACAGCGTGTGACGGCAGAAGAGCAGAAGTCGCTCAAACAAAGGGCGACAAGGGTGCTCGCCGACGCCGGTCGCTATGACGAAGCCATACATCTCGCCTTGCAGGCAGAGGACTGGGACCAAGCGAGCGGGCTCATGCTGAGCCGGGCGGAGGCCGTGCTGGCGCAGGGACATCGAACGACCTTCATCGAATGGTGCGGCCGGTTGCCGGAAGCGTTCATGAACGGCTGGCATTTCTATTGGCTGGGCGTGGCCCACATGCCGAACGACGCCGCGGCAGAGCACTGGCTGTCGAAGGCATGGCATGCCTTTGGCGAGGCCGACGATCAGCGCGGACTTTGTCTTACGGTGTCGCGCGCGGTTCTGGTCAAGACGGACAGTTGGCGCACCTATGAGGGTCTTTCGGCCTGGACCCGCCGGGCGTTCGAAATCATCGAGCGCGGCCTGCCGGAACTGCCTTCCGAGGAAGCGATGCTGGTGCGCATCGGCATGGTTCGGGCGCTGAACTTCGGCGACGACTACTACCGCAACAGCCCGGCCGGGCAGGCGCTGGAAACGGAACTGCTGGAGCGGCTGACCCGGAATCCCGAGCACGACCCAAGCGGCTTGCGGCTGCTTGCCAGCGAAACGCTGATCGAGCATTCGGTATCGATCATGCGGGCGGATCTGTTCACGAAGGCGGTCGACAGCATTGTCGAGGATTTGAGCGACAAGGATGTGCTGCCTTGGGTCCTCGGCATGTGGCTGGTCGAGTTTGGCGCTAAGAGTGGCCGTTACTTCCCGTATAAGAGACGGGGTTTTCCCTATTCGTCGGCCGAGGCGGCGTTGCGGGAGGCGATCGCCATCGGTGAGCGCGAGTCGCTCAAGGGCGTGGAATTCGGGGGGCTCTACCATTTGCAAATGCAGATGAAGTTCCGAAACGACTTTGCCGAGCTCGACCAGGTGGTCGAGCGCCTGGCCGAGATCGCCGACAGCCGTTTCAGCACACAGGTCGCCATCGTCGCCAATTGCTATGCCGCGCTTCATGCCAGGCAAGGCGATTTCGCGGCCGCCTATGAGGATTGCGAGCGCTTCATGGCGGCGAGCGAGGCCGCCAACGAGCCGATGGTCGAGCGCTGGGCGCACCACGTCACGAAGTTCCAGGTGCTGCTCGCCGACAGGAAGCCGCGCGAAGCCGCC
>NZ_CAKXZT010000123.1 GCF_935825525.1 Mesorhizobium escarrei | reverse complement strand
TCGTCGTCACCATCAAAGAGTAATCGACGCTGGCATTTGTCGGATCGACAGGGGAAGGGCGGTCTTCGGGCCGCTCTTTTTTATTTACTGGCTCCACGCAGAACAATCTTGCGCGGTCGTTTCAAAGCTATTGCAAGCACCAGTGCCGCAACTATTATAGGTTGCATTGAGGGGGCTTTTGCCAAGCGTGGTTCGGGGACGCCGTTTAAGCAGTAGGGCCGGGTGGTGGCGCGGGCTGGTTCGGCTGGTGCCGGTGGTCGCAATGGCGATGGCTGCCTTTGCGGCGAAAGCCGAGGATGTCTTCCCGAAATGGTCCGATCTAACGACTTGGACCGAGCCGCAGATCTGGTCCGGTGATATTTCGCCGATGCGGTTCGCCGTCGTTCGCAGCAGCGCGACCGGCTGTGAGCCCAGCTGTCCGGAATGGATATCGGCAGAAGGAGCCATTGAAGCGGGCACGCCAGCGCAGCTCAAGCGCATATTGAAGAAGCTCGGCCGCCGCAAACTGCCGATCGTCGTCAATTCCCCGGGCGGCAATGTCGATGCTGCGCTTCAGCTTGGTCGAATAATCCGCAAAAACAAGCTTAATATCGCCGTTGGTATCACCAAGTTTTCCGATTGTTGGCCCGGGATGAAGGATTGCCGGGCCAATGATGGCAAGGGCGCCGCATATTTCGGCATTGCGTCCGACGGCGGTGCCATGTGCAACTCCGCATGTCCGCTGATGTTTGCCGGAGGCGTCGGACGCGTGGTCGGCAGTTGGGCTTATCTGGGCGTCCATCAGATCACTACGACCCATTTCCGCACAACACGGCGATATCGAACGACTTATCGGGTTGTGCGCGGCAAAAAGTATAAGGTCACCACAGAAACCGTCACTCAAGACAATGTCGGATACAAGACCTACGAGATGAGCAAGGCGCTTGAGAGGAGGCTTTCGGCCTATCTCAGGGAGATGGGCGTCGGGCGGGGCGTGCTGGACACAATGAAGGCCACGCCCGCCAGCGACATCCGCCAGATCGCCCTCGACGACATGCTGACGATGAAGCTGGTCACTAGCAGGGACTCCGTCGACACACTTACGCTGGCGGGCATATGCCGGCGGAGCCCGGCGCCGGCGAACTGCAGGGAGGTCCCTGCGAATGCCAAGCCCGCCAAGGTGGCAGTGATCGACGCGAAGGCCGGACCTGCTCAACCGGCTCAAGTCCCACTTTCTCAGCCGGCCAAGGATGCACCTACTCAGCCGGTGGAGGCAGCGCCAGGGAACGAGGCGCCGGACAAGGGCTTCATACTCGTTCGCGGCAGCAATCCGATTTGCGAGCCCCACTGCCCGGAATGGATGTGGGCTCTGCCGCTGGGGGCAGTGCCGGGGAACGGGCACCCGAGATGAGCTTCGTCGTGGTTCGTGGCAGCAATTCGTCCTGCAATCCCGACTGTCCGGAATGGATATCGGCCCAAGGCGTAATCACCAGCCAGACCCCGCAGAAGCTGCGCCATTTCCTCGCCACGCTTGGCAACCGGCGGCTGCCATAGTGGTTAGCTCGCGAGGTGGCGACTTATTTGGCGCTTTGGCGGCGGGGAGGATTATCCACGAGAGGAAGCTCGACGTCGCCGTTGCTCGCACCGTTTTCGTTGGCTGCGACCCGGGAGAGTGGAGTTGCCTGGCCAAAGACGGTGCATATGCCGGAGTGGCCAGCGATGCGAAAGGCGACTGCGATTCGGCCTGCGCGCTGATGCTAGCAGGCGGCGTCAGGCGGCTTGTCGGTTCATGGGCGCTGCTCAGCCTGGGCCTGATGAGACAAAACCAGCTGATCAAGGCTTACCTTGACGAGATGGCAATCAACCCTGATCTGTTCATGGCGCTTCAGCGCATTCCGGTCGAGCACCAACTCGAACCTGACACGATGCTGAAGCTTGGCCTGACGACGGGTCCTCAATCCGTGGACGAACTGACCGGCGCCACCATCTGCAAGTTGCTGCCGAAGCCCGACAATTGCAGGGTCACGCCGTCAGCCAACGCCGAGGCCGCGGTGCCCCCGAAGCTGTAGCTTCGCGCCGGCCAATATCGACGCCGGCGTTGGCCTGTCAGATCGAATGCAAAAAGGGCGGTCCTCGGGCTGCCCTTTTTGCTTATTTGCGTACACCCGGCTTGCCTTTTTTAGGTACAGCCGGCGCCTGCGGCGTCGCAAAACCCTGTTGCAAGCCGTCAAAGCTGAACTAGTATAGCTTGCACTGCGGGGGCTTGCCGGAATGGTTTCATGGCACCGTCTGAATGGTCAGGCATGGTGGATGCTTGGGGTGATCTGCCTGGCGTCGTTCCTAGTCATGGGACACGCTGCGTTCGCGGCGAACACCAAAAAATCCGCCCCGGATCTTGGCCCGACGATGCGGTTTGTCGTCGTCCGCAGCAGCGCGCCTGGTTGCGAACCGACCTGCCCGGAATGGATATCGGCTGAAGGCTCGATAGAAGCCGGCACGCCGGCGCTGTTGAAACGCACGCTCAAGGGACTTGGTGGCCGAAAACTGCCCGTTGTCGTGGATTCTCCCGGTGGCAACGTCGAAGCGGCGCTGGCGCTTGGCCGGCTGCTCCGCAAGAACAAGCTCGATATCGCGGTCGGCAAAACCCGGTTCACCGGTTGCCAGCCCGATGCCAAGGATTGCAGGGAAAACGACGGCAAGGGCGCTCGCTATTTCGGCAATGCCTATGCCAGCGGCGCCATCTGCAATTCCGCTTGTCCGCTGATGCTTGCCGGCGGCATCAGGCGCGTCGTCGGGCAATGGGCCCATCTCGGCGTGCATCAGATCACCACGACCTACATCCGCACGAAATTGCAGTACCGGACCACCTATCGCGTGGTGAGAGGCAAGAAGAAAATCCTCAGCAAGAAGATCGTCGGCCGCAAGAACGCCGGCAGCTACAAGACCTACGAGATGAGCAAGTCGGTGGAGAAAAGACTGGCTGCCTATCTGAACGAAATGGGCGTCGGCCTTGCCGTGCTCGAGACGATGAAGAACACGCCGGCCAGCAGCATCCAGCAGCTGGCTCCCTACGACATGCTGCAGGCGAAGCTCGTGACCAGCCTGGATGCCGTCGACCTGCTGACCGCGCCAACCCTATGCAACACCGATCCGGTGGTCGCGAACTGCAGGGAAATACCGGCGCCAGCCGGCGACGTGGTGGCGTACGCCAAGCCCGCTCCCGCCGCTCCGGGCAAACCTGAAACCGCGCAGCGGGCCGATGTTGGCGATATGCGCTTCGTCCTGGTTCGAGGCAGAAGTTTTCTCTGCGATCCCAACTGTCCCGAATGGATCTCCGCTGAAGGCATGATCAGCGCGCAAACGCCGGAGCGGCTGCGCCAACTGCTGGATACGATCGGTGATCGGCGACTGCCCGTGGTGATCAACTCGCCGGGAGGCGACGTGCTCGGCGCTCTGGCCGCCGGAAGGTTGATCCGGGAACGCAAGCTCGACGTGGCGGTTGCGCGGACGGACTTCATTGGATGCGAGCCGGACAAGGCGGATTGCGCCGCCAAGGATGGCGTCTATGTCGGACTGACGATCGATGCGAGCGGCGCGTGTGGCGCGGCCTGCCCAATCATGCTTGCCGGTGGTGTCAGACGCCTTGTCGGTCCTCGCGCGCAGTTGACCGTGCACTCGATGGGGTTGGAGCAGCGGGTCAAAGCCTATCTTAGGGAAATGGCGGTCGGACCCGGTCTGCTGGTGGCGATGCGGTCGGTGCCGGCCTCGCGCCAGCGGCAGCTCGAACCCGAGATGATGCTGAAAATCGGGCTGACGACCGGGCTGGAATCGGCAGATGAATTTACCGGACCGACCATCTGCAAGTCGGAGCCAATGCCGGAGAATTGCCGCGTGGTGTCGACGTCCGAGGTTCAGGCCGAGGCGCCCGTAAAGTTATAGGGCGCAGGCACGCCCCAGCCGAGCGCGAAATAGCCGTCTCCATAGCCCGCTGGGGCGAAGCCGGGTAGTCGCTCCTGAATGCGCCACAATATGCCGCGACGTTCGATCGATTCGGCAATAAACAAGGTTTGGCGATGCTGATCGCTCATCTTCCGGCCGGCTACATACTCGGTACTTTCGCACGAAACCGTTGGCCCGGCAGATCGGGGATCATGGCGGCGGCTATGCTCGGCAGCGTCGTCCCGGACCTCGACATGGTCTATTTCCATTTTGTCGATGGCGGCCGAACCCATCACCACGCCTACATCACGCACTGGCCGCTCTTCTGGGCAGCGGTTGGCCTTGTGGCACTGTCGGTCGCGAAATGGCGGGATTCGCGATATCTGGCCCCCGTCGGCACCTTCTTTGCCGCCGCAATGATACACATGATCCTGGACAGCGTGGCCTCGCCTATAATGTGGCTGATGCCGTTCGACGGGCATGCGCTCGAGCTGGTCACGGTCCCGGCGACGTATCGCAACTGGGTCATGAGCTTCATGTTGCATTGGACTTTTGCCCTCGAACTTCTCATATGCGCCTGGGCGCTGGCCCTCGGATTTCGACCAACGCAGCCCGGCGCGGCCACGCCTAAAAACTCGACTTGAGTTCTTGTCCGCTTTATGAAATAGCAGCGCGCGATACGGGCATAGCTCAGTTGGTAGAGCGGCGGTCTCCAAAACCGCAGGTCGTAGGTTCGAGCCCTGCTGCCCGTGCCATTTCTCGAAATGGCCAATTCATGAAACCCCGTGCGATTTGTCGAAGTGGTCAATTCATGAAAAAATTCCTGGTCTTCCGCGCTTCGACCTTTTGAAAATCGCGTGGTGGCTTGCCATATAGCCTGTCTTGGGGCATAAGAGCGCCCATAGCCGGGACGGGACGACTGGATGGTTCCGAGGCGGCGTTTGGCATAAAGCGGACACTTGCCACTTGCGTGGATCAAGAATCGGTTTTATGTAGACGAAACAGACACGCGACGCGTGGAGCTGGGAAGCCGGCTTTACGCGTCCGATTTGCATGGGCGAAATGATTGCGCTGATTCGGCGCGAACACAGGCTCAGGCGGCACATCCCGGCCAGCGGGATCATCCAGGAGATCCGGTCAACGGGTCTTGCAGACAGAGCGGCACATGGCTTCGAAAACCACAAATCCTTTCGTCTTTCTCCAGCAGGTTCGCGCGGAGACCGCCAAGGTGACTTGGCCGTCGCGTCGCGAAACGATGATCTCGACGGTGATGGTCCTGGCGTTCGCTGTGATCGCGATGATCTTTTTCTTTACTGCCGATCAGCTCATGGGCCTCGCGGTCGAGCAGATTCTGGGCATTGGGCGCTAAGTCCGGCGATTACGGAGAAGTCTTGAAATGACTGCGCGGTGGTACATCGTCCACGCCTATTCGAACTTTGAAAAAAAGGTCGCTGAGGATATCGAGAACAAGGCCAAGCAGAAAGGCCTGTCCGCTGAGATCGAGCAGATCGTGGTGCCGACCGAGAAGGTCGTCGAGATACGCCGCGGCCGCAAGGTCGATGCCGAGCGCAAGTTCTTCCCGGGCTACGTGCTGCTGAAGGCCAACCTAACCGACGCGGTGTTCTCGCTGGTGAAGAACACGCCGAAGGTCACCGGCTTCCTGGGCGATTCGAAGCCGGTGCCGATCACCGAGGCCGAGGCCCAGCGCATCCTGAACCAGGTGCAGGAAGGCGTCGAGCGGCCGAAGCCGTCGGTCACCTTCGAGATCGGCGAGGCGATCCGCGTCTCGGACGGTCCGTTCGCCTCGTTCAACGGTTTCGTCCAGGAAGTGGACGAGGAGCGGGCGCGGCTCAAGGTGGAAGTTTCGATCTTTGGGCGCGCCGTGCCGGTCGATCTCGAATTCGGACAGGTCGAAAAGGGCTGATCCGAAATCCTTGTCGCCAATTCGGCGGTGAGGGAGGCGGCGTGGAAATCGCGGCCAAAACGGGGTGGGAGGCGAACGCGGCTTTAGCCCGCCGCAGGAACCGCACCACCAGACTGCAACCCGCCGGTGTTGCCCAGATTTGGGGCCGGCATGAGATAGAGGCAGGAAAGAGATGGCTAAGAAAATTGCAGGCCAGCTCAAGCTCCAGGTTTCCGCGGGCTCGGCGACGCCGTCGCCCCCGATCGGACCGGCGCTTGGTCAGCGCGGCATCAACATCATGGAGTTCTGCAAGGCGTTCAACGCGCAGACCCAGGAAATGGAAAAGGGATCGCCGGTTCCGGTCGTGATCACCTACTACCAGGACAAGTCGTTCACCTTCGTCATGAAGACGCCGCCGGTGAGCTACTTCCTGAAGAAGGCCGCAAACCTGAAGTCGGGCTCGAAGGAGCCGGGCAAGGTCAAGGCCGGCACCATCGGCCGCGACAAGGTGCGCGCCATCGCCGAGCAGAAGATGAAGGATCTGAACGCAACCGATATCGAGGGGGCCATGCGCATGGTCGAGGGCTCCGCCCGCTCGATGGGTCTGGAAGTGGTGGGCTGAGATCATGGCAAAGATCGCAAAGCGTGTATCGAAGACCCGCGAAGGCATCGATCCCAACAAGGCCTATGCCTTGGGTGATGCGCTGAAGCTGCTCAAGGACCGGTCCTCGGTGAAGTTCGACGAGACCGTTGAAATCGCGATGAACCTGGGTGTCGACCCGCGCCATGCCGACCAGATGGTCCGTGGCGTGGTCAACCTGCCGAACGGCACCGGCCGTACCGTCCGCGTCGCGGTTTTCGCGCGTGGCGACAAGGCCGAGGAAGCCAGGGCGGCCGGCGCCGATATCGTCGGCGCCGAGGATCTGGTCGACATCGTCCAGAAGGGCACGATCGACTTCGATCGCTGCATCGCCACGCCCGACATGATGCCGCTGGTCGGCCGTCTGGGCAAGGTGCTCGGCCCGCGTGGCATGATGCCGAACCCGAAGGTCGGCACTGTCACCACCGACGTTACCGCCGCCGTCAAGGCGTCGAAGGGTGGCGCGGTCGAGTTCCGCGTCGAGAAGGCCGGCATTGTTCATGGCGGCGTCGGCAAGATCTCGTTCGACGTCAAGGCGCTGGAAGAGAACGTCCGCGCCTTCGCTGACGCGGTGAACAAGGCGAAGCCGGCTGGCGCCAAGGGCAACTACGTCAAGAAGGTGTCGGTCACCTCGACGATGGGCCCTGGCCTCAAGCTCGACGTCTCGACGCTGGCAGCGTCCTGATACGAACCATTTGGATCTGCCGCTAAAGGGCTGATCCGCAAACAGAATTCCGGGCCTCCGATTTATCTTGGCGGCCCGGTACCGGAAGTCGGAAGGCTTCCGGACATCCTGTCCGAGATTGCGGGCGGCCCCAAGCCTTAGTTCAAGGGGGGCCTTAATTCATGTGGGCCTGCATGAGACGGGTGAAGACCGGACAACGGAGCGACAGCTCCAATGAAAGGTTCGAACCGTGTTTGCCTTTTGTCTGCGCACCATTCGGCTTGCCGGCTGGTGTGGCGAAAGGGGGCAGGATCCTCGAGCGTCGTTCGGGAGATCCGTTACTGGATGGCCCGGCCGGCAAAAGGCAACCCGACGCCTGTCCTCGTAATGGGAATGTTCCCGTTAACAGGATTGGGGTCAACTGGAGATAGGCAGTGGACAGAGCGGAAAAACGCGAACTCGTCACGGGCCTGAATGAAGCGTTTTCGGGCGCTGGTTCAGTCGTCGTGGCCCACTACGCCGGTATCACCGTCGCGCAAATGAACGACCTTCGGTCGAAAATGCGTGTCGCCGGTGGCACCGTCAAAGTCGCGAAGAACCGTCTCGCCAAAATCGCTCTTCAGGGCACGGACTCCGCATCGATCATCGACCTGTTCAAGGGACAGACGCTGATCGCCTATTCGGAGGATCCGATTGCGGCGCCGAAGGTCGCGTCCGATTTCGCCAAGGGAAATGACAAGCTCGTCATTCTCGGCGGCGCAATGGGCACCACCTCGCTCAACGCCGACGGTGTGAAGGCACTCGCCACACTTCCGTCGCTCGATGAGCTGCGCGGCAGGCTGGTTGGCATGATCGCCACGCCGGCAACCCGGATCGCCCAGATCGTCAATGCGCCTGCGGCTTCGGTCGCGCGTGTCATCGGCGCTTACGCCCGGAAGGACGAGGCGGCATGAGGCCGTTCCTCGCTATCACAAACACACGTTCGAACCTTATGAAGGAATATTGCAATGGCTGATCTGGCAAAGATCGTAGACGACCTTTCGAAGCTGACCGTCCTCGAGGCGGCCGAGCTGTCGAAGCTTCTGGAAGAAAAGTGGGGCGTTTCCGCTGCTGCTCCGGTGGCGGTTGCTGCCGCCGGCGGTGCTGCGGCTGCGGCTGCTCCGGTCGAGGAAAAGACGGAATTCGACGTCGTCCTCACCGAGGCGGGCGCTCAGAAGATCAACGTTATCAAGGAAGTTCGCGCCATCACCGGTCTTGGCCTCAAGGAAGCCAAGGACCTGGTCGAGGCGGCTCCGAAGCCGGTCAAGGAAGCTGTTTCCAAGGCCGACGCGGACAAGTTCAAGGCCCAGCTGGAAGCAGCCGGCGCCAAGGTCGAACTGAAGTAAGCGTTTAATATCGGCGGGCGGCTTCGCGCCGTCCGCCGCTCCCTTGGTGCGAAGGGAGGCTGCGTAACGCGAAGAGTACGAAAACCTCTTTCCTGAGGGCCGTAAACCGGCCTTCAGGAAACGGGTTTTCTCCCGTTTTGGCCGGCCACCGACAGGTGGCGGGTGAACAAATAAAAGGCCGCCGCCGAAGGTGGCCGAGAATGCAAGGCGAGCCGCGGCGAGGCTCGCCCCGAGAATCGAGCTAAGGAGCGACGATGGCCCAGACACAAACTTTCAATGGCCGCAGACGCGTACGCAAATTCTTCGGAAAGATTCCGGAAGTTGCGGAGATGCCGAACCTGATCGAGGTCCAGAAGGCATCGTATGACCAGTTCCTGATGGTCGAGGAGCCCAAGGGCGGGCGCCCTGACGAGGGACTGCAGGCGGTTTTCAAATCGGTGTTCCCGATCTCCGACTTTTCCGGCTCCTCGATGCTGGAATTCGTGAAGTACGAGTTCGAAGCGCCGAAATTCGACGTTGACGAATGCCGTCAGCGCGACCTGACCTATGCCGCGCCACTCAAGGTGACGCTGCGCCTCATCGTGTTCGATATCGACGAGGATACCGGCGCCAAGTCGATCAAGGACATCAAGGAGCAGGACGTCTATATGGGCGACATGCCGCTCATGACCTTGAACGGCACCTTCATCGTCAATGGCACCGAGCGTGTCATCGTCTCGCAGATGCACCGTTCGCCGGGCGTCTTCTTCGACCATGACAAGGGCAAGTCGCACTCGTCGGGCAAGCTGCTGTTTGCCGCGCGCGTCATCCCCTATCGCGGTTCCTGGCTCGACATCGAGTTCGACTCGAAGGATGTCGTGCACGCCCGCATCGACCGTCGCCGCAAGATCCCGGTGACGTCGCTGCTGATGGCGCTCGGCATGGACGGCGAGGAGATCCTGTCGACCTTCTACAACAAGATCACCTACAAGCGCGCCGGCGACCACTGGCGCATCCCGTTCAACGTCGAGCGTTTCCGCGGCCTCAAGGCTGTCGGCGACCTGATCGATGCAGACACCAACGAGGTCGTCGTCGAGGCCGGCAAGAAGATCACCGCACGCCAGGCCCGTCAGCTCGGCGAAAAGGGTCTCAAGGCGATCAAGGCGACTGACGAGGATCTGCTCGGCAACTACCTTGCCGAGGACATCGTCAACTATGCGACCGGCGAGATTTTCCTCGAGGCCGGCGACGAGATCGACGAAAAGACGCTAAAAGTGCTTCTCGCCGCCGGCGACGACGAGATCAAGGTTCTCGACATCGACCACGTCAATGTCGGCGCCTATATCCGCAACACGCTCAACGTCGACAAGAACGAGAGCCGCCAGGACGCGCTGTTCGACATCTACCGCGTCATGCGCCCCGGCGAGCCGCCGACGCTCGAAACCGCCGAAGCCATGTTCAACTCGCTGTTCTTCGACAGCGAGCGGTATGATCTGTCGGCCGTCGGTCGCGTCAAGATGAACATGCGCCTCGAGCTCAAGGCCGAGGACACCGTGCGCGTGCTGCGCAAGGACGATATCCTGGCGGTGGTCAAGACGCTGGTCGAACTGCGCGACGGCAAGGGCGAGATCGACGACATCGACAATCTCGGCAATCGCCGCGTGCGCTCGGTCGGCGAGCTGATGGAGAACCAGTATCGCGTCGGCCTGTTGCGCATGGAGCGCGCGATCAAGGAACGCATGTCCTCGATCGAGATCGATACGGTGATGCCGCAGGACCTGATCAACGCCAAGCCGGCGGCTGCCGCCGTGCGCGAGTTCTTCGGTTCCTCGCAGCTGTCGCAGTTCATGGATCAGACCAACCCGCTGTCGGAGATCACCCACAAGCGCCGGCTCTCGGCGCTTGGACCCGGTGGTCTGACCCGCGAGCGCGCCGGCTTCGAGGTGCGCGACGTGCATCCGACGCATTACGGCCGCATCTGCCCGATCGAGACGCCGGAAGGCCCGAACATCGGTCTGATCAACTCGCT
Organism: Mesorhizobium escarrei; assembly: GCF_935825525.1. Classification (GTDB taxonomy): domain Bacteria; phylum Pseudomonadota; class Alphaproteobacteria; order Rhizobiales; family Rhizobiaceae; genus Mesorhizobium; species Mesorhizobium escarrei. Next base: position 12,037 of record NZ_CAKXZT010000123.1, on the reverse strand, counting down.
GGCCACCTTTGCGCGCGTCAACAAGTATGGCTTCATCGAGAGCCCGTACCGCAAGATCGTCAACGGCAAGCTGACCAATGAGGTCGTCTATCTGTCGGCGATGGAAGAGGCCAAGCACCACGTCGCGCAGGCCAATGCCGAGCTCGACAAGAATGGTGGTTTCGTCGACGAATTCGTCATTTGCCGCAACGCCGGCGAAGTGATGATGGCGCCGCGCGAAAACGTCGATCTGATGGACGTGTCGCCGAAGCAGATGGTGTCGGTGGCCGCGGCCCTGATCCCGTTCCTCGAGAACGACGACGCCAACCGCGCGCTGATGGGCTCGAACATGCAGCGTCAGGCCGTGCCGCTGGTGCGCGCCGAAGCGCCGTTCGTCGGCACCGGCATGGAGCCGATCGTCGCCCGTGACTCCGGCGCCGCCATCGGCGCCCGCCGCGGCGGCATCGTCGACCAGGTCGACGCGACGCGTATCGTCATCCGCGCCACGGAAGATCTCGATCCCGGCAAGTCGGGCGTCGACATCTACCGGCTGATGAAGTTCCAGCGTTCGAACCAGAACACCTGCATCAACCAGCGTCCGCTGGTGCGCATGGGCGACCTGGTCAACAAGGGCGACATCATCGCCGACGGCCCGTCGACCGAGCTCGGCGATCTGGCGCTCGGCCGCAACGTGCTGGTCGCATTCATGCCGTGGAACGGCTACAACTACGAGGACTCGATCCTCTTGTCCGAGCGCATCGTCGCCGACGACGTCTTCACCTCGATCCACATCGAGGAGTTCGAGGTCATGGCGCGCGACACCAAGCTCGGGCCGGAGGAAATCACCCGCGACATTCCCAACGTCTCGGAAGAAGCGCTGAAGAACCTCGACGAGGCCGGCATCGTCTATATCGGTGCCGAAGTGCAGCCGGGCGACATCCTGGTCGGCAAGATCACGCCGAAGGGCGAAAGCCCGATGACGCCGGAAGAAAAGCTTCTGCGCGCCATCTTCGGCGAAAAGGCATCGGACGTGCGTGACACCTCCATGCGCATGCCGCCCGGAACCTTCGGCACCGTCGTCGAAGTGCGCGTCTTCAACCGCCACGGTGTGGAGAAGGACGAGCGCGCCATGGCGATCGAACGCGAGGAGATCGAACGCCTCGCCAAGGACCGCGACGACGAGCAGGCGATCCTCGACCGCAATGTCTATTCGCGCCTTTCCGACGTTCTCGTCGGCAAGGATGCGATAGCCGGGCCGAAGGGTTTTAAGAAAGGCTCGAAGCTGTCGAAGGATACGCTCGACGAGTATCCGCGTTCGCAGTGGTGGCAGTTTGCGGTGGAGAACGAAAAGCTCCAGAGCGAACTGGAAGCCCTGCGTGGCCAGTACGACGATTCCAAGAAGGCGCTCGAACAGCGCTTCATGGACAAGGTCGAGAAGGTGCAGCGCGGCGACGAGATGCCTCCCGGCGTCATGAAGATGGTCAAGGTCTTCGTGGCGGTGAAGCGCAAGATGCAGCCCGGCGACAAGATGGCCGGCCGGCACGGCAACAAGGGAGTCGTGTCGCGGATCGTTCCGGTCGAGGACATGCCTTTCCTCGAGGACGGCACGCATGCCGATATCGTGCTCAACCCTCTGGGTGTGCCGAGCCGCATGAATGTCGGCCAGATCCTGGAGACGCATCTGGGCTGGGCTTGCGCCGGAATGGGCAGGAAGATCGGCGAGCTGATCGACGCGTACAAGACTGGCGGCGACATCAAGCCGCTGCGCAAGACGCTCGAGAGCTTCATGCCGGCCAACGACCGCAACGAGCCGATCCGCGATTATGACGACGACAGCGTCGTTCGCCTCAGCGAGCAGATGCGCCGCGGCGTCTCCATCGCGACACCGGTGTTCGACGGCGCGCACGAGGCCGACATCAACATCATGCTGGAGCAGGCGGGCCTGCACACCAGCGGTCAGTCGCAGCTCTATGACGGACGCACCGGCGAGCCGTTCGATCGCAAAGTGACGATGGGCTACATATATATGCTCAAGCTTCACCACCTTGTGGACGACAAGATCCACGCGCGTTCGATCGGGCCGTATTCGCTCGTTACCCAGCAGCCGCTGGGCGGCAAGGCGCAGTTCGGTGGCCAGCGCTTCGGCGAGATGGAGGTCTGGGCGCTCGAAGCGTACGGCGCCGCCTACACGCTGCAGGAGATGCTGACGGTGAAGTCGGACGACGTCGCCGGCCGCACCAAGGTCTACGAGGCGATCGTCAGAGGCGACGACACGTTCGAGGCCGGCATTCCCGAGAGCTTCAACGTTCTCGTCAAGGAAATGCGGTCTCTGGGCCTCAATGTCGAGCTGGAGAACACCAAGCTCGACGACAACCCGATCCGGCTGCCCGACGCGGCCGAGTAAGCAGACGCTCGGTCGCGGAAACCCGCGACCGAGCGCCGAGCATGATCCCGAAAAGTGGTTACCGGTTTTCGGCCAAGATCATGCTCAAACAAGAAAGTTTCTTCGACCGATGGTCGACCAAGTCGGCGGGCGTTTGGCCCGCGCTAGATGCAAGGGGTTTTCGATGACCCCGAAAAGGAGAACGGCATGAACCAAGAGGTCATGAATCTCTTCAATCCCCAGGCGCCTGCACAGGTGTTCGATTCCATCCGGATTTCGCTCGCCAGCCCTGAGAAGATTCTGTCCTGGTCGTTCGGCGAGATCAAGAAGCCGGAGACCATTAACTACCGCACCTTCAAGCCGGAGCGCGACGGCCTGTTCTGCGCGCGCATTTTCGGTCCGATCAAGGACTACGAATGCCTGTGCGGCAAGTACAAGCGCATGAAGTACAAGGGCGTCATCTGCGAGAAGTGCGGCGTCGAAGTCACGCTGTCGCGCGTCCGTCGCGAGCGCATGGGCCATATCGAGCTGGCCGCGCCGGTCGCCCATATCTGGTTCCTGAAGTCGCTGCCGTCGCGTATCGGCACGCTGCTCGACATGACGCTGAAGGACATCGAGCGCGTTCTCTACTTCGAGAACTACATCGTCACCGAGCCCGGCCTCACCGCGCTGAAGGAGCACCAGCTCCTCAGCGAGGAAGAGTACATGATGGCCGTCGACGAATATGGCGAGGATAGCTTCACCGCCATGATCGGCGCCGAGGCCATCCACGACCTTCTGGCCGGCATGGACCTGGAGAAGATCGCCGGCGACCTGCGTTCGGAGCTGGCTTCGACCACGTCCGAGCTCAAGCAGAAGAAGTATCTGAAGCGGCTCAAGGTCGTCGAGAACTTCATGGAGTCCGGCAACCGTCCGGAATGGATGATCATGAAGGTGGTCCCGGTGATCCCGCCGGACCTGCGCCCGCTGGTTCCTCTGGACGGCGGCCGCTTCGCCACGTCGGATCTCAACGATCTCTATCGCCGCGTCATCAACCGCAACAACCGCTTGAAGCGGCTGATCGAGCTGCGTGCGCCCGGCATCATCGTGCGCAATGAAAAGCGCATGCTGCAGGAAGCCGTCGACGCGCTGTTCGACAACGGCCGTCGCGGCCGCGTCATCACCGGCGCCAACAAGCGCCCGCTGAAGTCGCTGTCCGACATGCTGAAGGGCAAGCAGGGCCGGTTCCGCCAGAACCTGCTCGGCAAGCGCGTCGACTATTCCGGCCGCTCCGTCATCGTGACCGGTCCGGAGCTCAAGCTGCACCAGTGCGGCCTGCCGAAGAAGATGGCGCTCGAACTGTTCAAGCCGTTCATCTATGCCCGTCTCGACGCCAAGGGTTATTCCTCGACCGTCAAGCAGGCGAAGAAGCTGGTCGAGAAGGAGCGTCCGGAGGTCTGGGATATCCTCGACGAGGTTATCCGCGAGCATCCGGTGCTTCTGAACCGCGCGCCGACGCTGCACCGCCTCGGCATCCAGGCGTTCGAGCCGATCCTGATCGAAGGCAAGGCGATCCAGCTTCACCCGCTGGTCTGCACGGCCTTTAACGCCGACTTCGACGGCGACCAGATGGCGGTTCACGTGCCGCTGTCGCTGGAAGCACAGCTTGAAGCCCGCGTGCTGATGATGTCGACCAACAACATCCTGCACCCGGCTTCCGGCGCGCCGATCATCGTGCCGTCGCAGGACATGGTTCTGGGTCTCTACTATCTCTCGATCGTCAACCAGAACGAGCCGGGCGAGGGCATGGTGTTTGCCGATATGGGCGAACTCCAGCACGCGCTCGAGACCAAGGCGGTGACGCTGCACTCCAAGATCAAGGGCCGCTTCCGCACGGTCGATGCGGACGGCAAGGTCGTGTCGAAAATCTACGACACCACGCCCGGCCGCATGATCATCGGCGAGCTTCTGCCGAAGAACGTCAACGTGCCGTACGAGACCGCCAACCAGGAGATGACCAAGAAGAACATCTCCAAGATGATCGACACCGTCTACCGCCATTGCGGTCAGAAGGAGACGGTCATTTTCTGCGATCGCATCATGGCCCTCGGCTTCAGCCATGCCTGCCGCGCCGGCATTTCGTTCGGCAAGGACGACATGCTGATCCCGGATGCCAAGATCAAGCTGGTTTCCGACACCGAGGCCTTGGCTAAGGAATACGAGCAGCAGTACAATGACGGCCTGATCACGCAGGGCGAGAAGTACAACAAGGTCGTCGACGCCTGGGCCAAGTGCTCGGAAAAGGTCGCCGACGAGATGATGGCCCGCATCAAGGCGGTCGAGTTCGAGGACAATGGCCGTCAAAAGCCGATGAACTCGATCTATATGATGTCGCATTCCGGTGCGCGCGGCTCGCCCACACAGATGCGCCAGCTTGCCGGCATGCGCGGCCTGATGGCCAAGCCTAGCGGCGAGATCATCGAGACGCCGATCATCTCGAACTTCAAGGAAGGCCTGACCGTGCTCGAGTACTTCAACTCGACCCACGGCGCCCGCAAGGGTCTGGCCGACACCGCCTTGAAGACGGCGAACTCGGGTTATCTCACCCGTCGTCTGGTCGACGTGGCGCAGGACTGCATCGTCAACTCCGTCGACTGCGGCACCGACAAGGGCCTCACCATGCAGCCGATCGTCGATGCCGGCCAGGTCGTCGCTTCCGTCGGCCAGCGGGTTCTCGGCCGCACGGCGCTCGACGACATCACGCATCCGGTCACGGGTGAGGTTCTGGTCAAGGCCGGAACGCTGATGGACGAACGCGACGTCGAGCAGATCGAAAAGGCCGGCGTCCAGTCGGTCCGCATCCGCTCGGCGCTGACTTGCGACGTCAGGGTCGGTGTCTGCGCGGTCTGCTACGGACGCGATCTGGCCCGCGGCACCCCGGTCAACCAGGGCGAGGCTGTCGGCGTCATCGCGGCGCAGTCGATCGGCGAGCCGGGCACCCAGCTCACCATGCGTACCTTCCACATGGGCGGTACGGCGCAGGTGGTGGACTCGTCGTTCCTTGAAGCCTCGTATGAGGGCAAGGTCGAGATCCGCAACCGCAACGTGGTGCGCAACTCCGACGGCCAGCAGATGGTCATGGGCCGCAACATGGCGGTGCTGATCCTCGACGAGGCCGGCAAGGAACGCGCCACGCACCGCCTCACCTATGGTTCGCGCATATTCGTGGACGATGGCGACAAGGTGAAGCGCGGCCAGCGCATCGCCGAGTGGGATCCCTATACCCGCCCGGTCCTCACCGAAATCGAGGGCAAGGTGGCGTTCGAAGATCTGGTCGACGGCATTTCCGTCCAGGAAACGGCCGACGAATCGACGGGCATCACCAAGCGCGAGGTCATCGACTGGCGTTCGACGCCACGCGGCAACGACCTCAAGCCGGCGATCGTCGTCCAGGACGCCAAGGGCAAGGTCGGCAAACTGTCGAAGGGTGGCGACGCTCGCTTCCTGCTCTCGGTCGAGGCCATTCTTTCGGTCGAGCCGGGTGCACAGGTTCGCCCCGGCGACGTGCTGGCGCGTATCCCGATGGAAAGCGCCAAGACCAAGGACATCACCGGCGGTCTGCCGCGTGTTGCCGAACTGTTCGAGGCACGCCGTCCGAAGGATCACGCCATCATCGCCGAGATCGATGGCACGATCCGCTTCGGCCGCGACTACAAGAACAAGCGTCGCATCATCATCGAGCCGCATGACTCGACGCTTGAGCCGGTCGAATACCTGATCCCGAAGGGCAAGCCGTTCCATCTCCAGGACGGCGACGTCATCGAGAAGGGCGACTACATCCTCGACGGCAATCCGGCGCCGCATGACATCCTGGCGATCAAGGGCGTGGAGGCGCTTGCCTCCTATCTCGTCAACGAGATCCAGGAGGTCTACCGTCTGCAGGGCGTGTCGATCAACGACAAGCACATCGAGGTGATCGTTCGCCAGATGCTGCAGAAGGTCGAGATCACTGCGCAGGGCGACTCGACCTACATTCCGGGCGACCACGTCGACGTGATCGAGCTGGAAGAGGTCAACGAGCGCCTGGTCGAGGACGGCAAGAAGCCGGCCGAAGGCCAGCCGGTGCTGTTGGGCATCACCAAGGCCTCGCTGCAGACGCCGTCCTTCATCTCGGCCGCCTCTTTCCAGGAGACGACCAGAGTGCTGACCGAAGCGGCGGTTGCCGGCAAAACCGACATGCTGCAGGGGCTGAAGGAAAACGTCATCGTCGGCCGTCTGATCCCGGCCGGCACCGGCGGCACGATGAGCCAGATCCGGCGCATCGCCACCTCGCGCGACGAGCTGATCATCGACGAGCGCCGCAAGGCGTCAGGCGTCGAGGTCGCCGATCCGATGCTGACCGACATGGCTTCCGCCGCGCAGTAAGCGCGGCAGATAAAGATCTCAGGCAACGAAGCCGTCGGGGCAACCCGGCGGCTTTTTTTGTGAGTTGAAGTTGGCGATGGACTGGGAGGAGGCGTCGTCGAGTGTTGCGACTTATTTCGATCGTCCGGCGCCGCCCCTCATTGCCCTGCCGGGCATTTCTCCCCGTAAACGGGGAGAAAGGGCTTGGCCGCAACCTTGGCACCCTTTCTGCAACGCCTGTGATTGGCGAAATCCTATGCGAAGGCGTCCTTCTCCCCGTCTCTATACGGGGAGAAGTGCCCGGCAGGGCGATGAGGGGCAGCGCTTCGATCGCAAGTTGATGAATCCAAACGGACGTCGTTCATAACCTTGCACGGCGTCAGTCGTAAAACGCTTCCACCACATTGCGCTTACCCAGCATGAAAGCGTCGGCGACGTGCTGCAGCGGAGCGAGATCGACATCGGAAACGCCGGCGCGCACGATCTCGGCGAAACGCCTGTAGAGCATCGGGTATTCGGCTTCCGGCTCGTCGTGAACGACGCGGCCGTCGACCGCGAGTTTTGAGCCGCCGCCCGAAAGCACCATCGCGCCCTTGTCCGTCTCGGCCAGGATGTCCCAGCTTTGCGGGCCGGTCTGGCGCCAGTCGAATTCCATCGTCACCGGCAAGCCGTTCGAGGTACGGAAGGCGATGTGCGCGGCGATCGGTGCGGCGCGGTTTTCGGGAAAATCGAGAATTGCGGAGGTGATGAACATCGCCGGCAATATGTGGGTCGCGATCGACAACGCGTTGATGCCGGGATCGAAGACGCCGAAGCCGCCCGGGGCCCAGATCCAGTCCTGGTTGGGGTGCCAGCGGCGCACGTCTTCCTTCCAGTTGATGGCGGCCGACCTGATCTGGGTCGAGCCTAAAAATGCACGCGCCGCTTCCACCGCCGGCGCATAGCGCGAATGCCAGCTGGCAAACAGCGAGACGCCGTTTGCCGCCGCCAGCGCTTTCAGGTCCTCGACCTCGCTGACGGTGGCGCCCGGCGGCTTTTCCAGGAAGACATGCTTTTTCGCTTCGAGCGCTGTCCGCGCGGCGTCGTAGCGGAACTGCGGCGGCATGCAGAGCGATACGGCCTCGAGTTCCGGCACGGCGTCGAGCATCGCCTCGATATCAGGAAAATTCGCGATGCCGTCCACTTTGCGGTGCCGGCTGGCGGCGGCGGTGAGTAGGTAGTCGCGGTCCTTGGCCAGGGCCGGAAGGTGCTGGTCGTGAGCAATCTTTCCCACGCCGACGATGCCGAGCTTGATGGGACCGCTATTCAGGGACATGGGGACTCCGCAGTTTGATATTGCGCTTGGTTCTTAGCAGAGAACCGATGCCGGGCAAGCAGTGCTAGACCGCGACGGCCAAGGACATGGCTGGTCAGAGCGGTACATCGAAGGTGACGATCGACACTTCGCCTTCGAGCGCGCCCTGATAGGCGGAAAGGTGCGGCTCTTCGTCGGGCACGCCGTCCAGGTCGCCGATCTGGTCGAGCTCCGCCTCGGCGTAGCCTTCAGCCGCCAGTGATTCGAGCGCCCGGCGCACCGCCGAATCGTCGTCGGGCGCGACCAGCATGAGGTGGACGCCTTCCGGCTTGCCGCCCTTTCTTTTCCACGCCCGGCCGGTGATGATGGTGACCGGGCGCTCATCATTGTCGTTCACGGGCCGATTCCTCCGGGCGAGGGGATTTGCGCTGTTCATGTCGCCTTTTCGCATGAAGCCTGGCCGCGCAACAGCCGAGGGCCGGTCACTTTCTTCCTTCCCCTTGCAAAATGGCGAAAGAAATTTACATGCGCTTTTCGCATGGCTGCCAAGCCTCGGTTTCAGCGTAATATTTGGCGCTCCGGGGTTGACGGGCAACAGGCTTGCGAGTAGAAGCCGGCCAGTCAGAACCGATGTGAGGCTCTCCCTTCCGAAGCGACACGCTTTGGAGTTTGCCTCAAACAGGGTTCGTTTTACGAGCGAAAAGACATTTCCGGCGTGCATGAAGCGGTTTCCGCTTCCTCTGCCATTTGTTCGGGCAAGACCGCGAGGCGCGGTTTGTGGCCCGAATTTGCGTATGGAAATGACGCCTTGAGCGGCCCTGACCGGGCGAGACACGGAATTGAGAGACAAGAGGGTTTAATGCCTACCGTCAACCAGCTGATCCGCAAGCCGCGCATTGCGCCGGTGAAGCGCAACAAGGTCCCGGCCATGCAGCAGAACCCGCAGAAGCGGGGCGTCTGCACGCGCGTCTACACAACGACGCCGAAGAAGCCGAACTCGGCGCTGCGCAAGGTGGCCAAGATCCGCCTGACCAATGGGTTTGAAGTGATCGGCTACATCCCCGGCGAAGGCCACAACCTTCAGGAACACTCGGTGGTGATGATCCGCGGCGGCCGCGTCAAGGATCTTCCGGGCGTCCGCTACCATATCATCCGCGGCGTGCTCGACACGCAGGGTGTGAAGAACCGCAAGCAGCGCCGTTCGAAGTACGGCGCCAAGCGTCCGAAGTGACCGAAGCGTAGCCAAGGTCATCCCGGACGGCGCCAGGCGGCGATCCGGGATCCAGGCCACCACGCAGAATTGAGGCAGAGAAAAAATGTCCCGTCGTCACAGTGCAGAAAAGCGTGAGATCAATCCGGACCCGAAGTTCGGCGATCTGATCGTCACCAAGTTCATGAACGCCGTTATGTATGACGGCAAGAAGTCGGTTGCCGAGACCATCGTCTACGGCGCGCTCGACCAGGTCCAGTCCAAGACCAAGCAGGAGCCGGTCACCGTCTTCCATCAGGCGCTCGACAATGTCGCGCCGCATGTGGAAGTGCGTTCGCGCCGCGTCGGCGGCGCCACCTACCAGGTTCCGGTCGACGTGCGCCCCGAGCGCCGTCAGGCGCTGGCCATCCGCTGGCTGATCGCCGCCGCCCGCAACCGCAACGAGACCACGATGGTCGACCGCCTCTCCGGTGAGTTGATGGACGCGGCCAACAACCGCGGCACCGCCGTCAAGAAGCGTGAAGACACCCACAAGATGGCAGAAGCCAACCGCGCCTTCGCGCACTACCGCTGGTAAAGCGCGAACGAGACTGAAGAGGCACCTCCCATGGCCCGCGAATATAAAATCGAAGACTACCGCAATTTCGGTATCATGGCGCATATCGACGCCGGCAAGACGACGACCACCGAGCGCGTCCTCTACTACACGGGCAAGTCGCACAAGATCGGCGAAGTCCATGACGGCGCTGCCACCATGGACTGGATGGAGCAGGAGCAGGAACGCGGCATCACCATCACGTCCGCCGCGACCACGACCTTCTGGAAGGGTCGTGACGGCAAGATGCACCGCTTCAACATCATCGACACTCCGGGCCACGTCGACTTCACCATCGAGGTCGAGCGTTCGCTGCGCGTGCTCGACGGCGCCATTGCGCTGCTCGACGCCAATGCCGGTGTCGAGCCGCAGACGGAGACCGTCTGGCGCCAGGCCGACAAGTACCGCGTGCCGCGCATGATCTTCTGCAACAAGATGGACAAGATCGGCGCGGATTTCTATCGCTCGGTCGAAATGATCGGTTCGCGCCTCGGTGCTCAGGCTGTCGTCATGCAGCTGCCGATCGGCGCCGAGACCGAGTTCAAGGGCATCGTCGATCTGGTCGAGATGAACGCGCTGGTCTGGCGCGACGAGACGCTGGGCGCCGCCTGGGACGTTGTTGAGATCCCGGACGACCTTAGGGCACGTGCGGAAGAGTATCGCGAGAAGATGATCGAGGCCGCCGTCGAAATGGACGAGACGGCGCTCGAGAATTACCTCGAAGGCAAGATGCCCAGCAATGACGAGATCCGCTCCCTGATCCGCAAGGGCACCATTGCGGTGAAGTTCTACCCGATGTTCTGCGGCTCGGCCTTCAAGAACAAGGGCGTGCAGCCGCTGCTCGACGCAGTCGTCGAATATCTGCCGTCGCCGGCCGACGTTCCGGCCATCAAGGGTGTCGATGCAAAGACCGACGCCGAGATCGAGCGTCACGCCGACGACAGCGAGCCGCTGTCGATGCTCGCCTTCAAGATCATGAACGACCCGTTCGTCGGCTCGCTGACCTTTGCCCGCATCTATTCGGGCAAGCTCACCAAGGGCATCTCGGTCGACAATACGGTGAAGGGCAAGAAGGAGCGCATCGGCCGCATGCTGCAGATGCATGCGAATTCGCGCGCTGACGTCGAAGAGGCTTTCGCCGGCGACATCGTCGCTTTGGCCGGCCTCAAGGATACGACGACTGGCGACACGCTCTGCGATCCGCTGCATCCGGTCATCCTCGAGCGCATGGAATTCCCCGATCCGGTCATCCAGATCGCGATCGAGCCGAAGACCAAGAACGACCAGGAGAAGATGGGCCTTGCGCTGCATCGCCTGGCCGCCGAGGATCCGTCCTTCCGCGTCAAGACCGACGAGGAAAGCGGCCAGACGATCATCTCCGGCATGGGCGAACTCCACCTCGACATCATCGTCGACCGCATGCGTCGCGAGTTCAAGGTCGAGGCCAATGTCGGCGCGCCGCAGGTGGCCTATCGCGAGACGATCACCCGCAGGCACGAGCAGGACTACACCCACAAGAAGCAGACCGGCGGCACCGGCCAGTTCGCCCGTGTCAAGATCCTGTTCGAGCCAAATGCGGAAAGCAGCGAATTCCTGTTCGAATCCAAGATCGTCGGCGGCGCGGTGCCGAAGGAATACATCCCCGGTGTCGAAAAGGGCATCAACAGCGTCATGACCTCTGGCCCGTTCGCCGGCTTCCCGATGATCGGCGTCAAGGCGACGCTGATCGACGGCGCCTACCATGATGTCGACTCCTCGGTGCTCGCGTTCGAGATCGCCGGCCGTGCCTGCTTCCGTGAAGCGGCGCCCAAGCTTGGCGTGCAGTTGCTCGAGCCGATCATGAAGGTCGAAGTGGTGACGCCGGAAGATTATGTCGGCAGCGTCATCGGTGATCTGAACGGCCGTCGCGGCCAGATTCAGGGCCAGGAAGCGCGTGGGGTGGCGGTGGTTGTCAACGCAATGGTGCCGCTCGCCAACATGTTCAAATACGTCGACAATTTGCGCTCGATGAGCCAGGGCCGCGCGGCCTACACGATGCAGTTCGATCACTACGAGCCGGTGCCGACCGCGGTCGCTCAGGAAGTCCAGAAAAAATACGCGTAACCGGAACGGGTTGCAGCGCTAACTTAATTCAAAGCCCGCACGGGCGAGCAGGAATGGAGAGATCACATGGCAAAAGGTAAATTCGAGCGT
>NZ_CAKXZT010000122.1 GCF_935825525.1 Mesorhizobium escarrei | reverse complement strand
ACTGACGAACCAAGCCTGCGCTTCGCCTTGTCGGCGATCGATCGCCTGATCGCCCTTTGCCCGGCTGTTCGTCGGGCTGAGTATGCGGACCAGTCGTTGGGTTGAGGTCGGGACATTCTAACAAAGTTCAGTGTACGATGGGAACCGCGCGGTGACGGAGCACATTCCAATGGAGGCCGAGCGTCGCGGGGCTTTACGCGGGGCAGATCCAACCGGCCTTTCCAAGCTTCTGGATCGGGATTGGCACAAGTGAGAAACGCGGATCTCAGAACCGCATTGAAAGGAGACCATCATGGACGCTGGCTTGATTGGCCTGGAACATATGGGCGCCGGAATGGCCAGAAACATTCTTGAAGCCGGGCATGGCCTGACCGTCTACAACCGGACGCGCGGCAAGGCCGAGAGCCTCGTCAACAAGGGTGCACATTCGGCGGCCAATCTTTCAGAAGCCTGCCGCGGCGAGGCTGTCATAACCATGCTGGCAGACGATCACGCCGTCGAAAGCGTGGTCTATGGCGACGGGGGCTTGCTCTCGAGCCTTCGGAAGGGAGCGACGCACATCTCCTGCAGCACAATCAGTGTCGCTCTGTCGGAGCGCCTCGCAGCCGATCATGCCGCAGTTGGACAGCGCTTCGTCGCAGCACCGGTGTTCGGCCGGCCCGATGCGGCAGCGGCCGGCAAACTGTTCGTCGTCGCGGCCGGAGCGCCGGATGCCATCGCCGCCGTGCAACCGATTTTCGATGCGGTGGGCCAGAAGACCGTCGTCGTATCCGAGACGCCGAAAGCCGCCAATCTGGTGAAGCTTAGCGGCAATTTCCTGATCGCCTCGGTGATCGAATCGCTCGGCGAAGCCATGGCGCTGGTCAGCAAAGGCGGCGTCGACAAGCAACTGTATCTCGAAATCCTGACGTCGACCCTGTTTTCGGCACCCGTCTACAAGACCTATGGCGCGCTGATTGCGAATGGCAACTTTGAGCCTGCAGGCTTCGCGGCGCCGTTGGGTCAGAAGGATATCCGGCTGACGCTGGCAGCAGCCGAGGAGTTGCGCGTACCGCTCCCGCTAGCGAGCCTCCTGCGGGACCGCTTCCTCACCCTGCTCGCCACCGGCGGCGAAAAACTCGATTGGTCGGCCATCGGCCAGCTTGCCGCGAGGGATGCCGGCGCGGACGCACCTTGAAGGACTAGTGATGTCGATATTCAGGTGAGGCCGGCCGGCGAATGGCGGTCTCCCGCGGCTTTCTGGCCTTGGCCAGGCTCAGACCGCTGGCGGGCTGAGCCTGGCAAAGGCTTCCTGCCGGCGATACGGGAAATACGGATAGGGCGCGGTGACGGCGCTTGCCGCGTCGAGCTTCTTCATCTGGTCTGATGTCAATGACCAACCGACGGCGCCGAGGTTCTGGCGCAGCTGTTCCTCGTTGCGCGCGCCGATAATGACAGAGGCGACGGTCGGCCGCTGCAGCAACCAGTTGATGGCGATCTGCGGCACGGTCTTGCCGGTTTCCCTGGCGACGGCGTCGAGCGCATCGACAACCCTGTAGAGCTGCTCGTCTTCGACCGGTGGCCCGAAGCTTGCGGTGTCGTGCAGCCGGCTTTTTTCAGGCAGTGGCTCGCCGCGGCGGATCTTGCCAGTCAGGCGGCCCCAGCCGAGCGGGCTCCACACCAGCGCGCCAACGCCCTGGTCGAGGCCGAGCGGCATCAACTCCCATTCATAGTCGCGCCCAACCAGCGAGTAGTAGACCTGATGGGCAACGTAGCGCGGGTAACCGTGCTTGTCCGCCAGACCGAGCGATTTCATCACTTGCCAGCCGGAAAAGTTGGAGACGCCGACATAGCGCAGCTTGCCGGCGCGAACGAGACCGTCCAGCGTCGACAGCACCTCCTCGATCGGCGCTGCGGCGTCGAAAGCGTGCAGCTGCAGCAGGTCGATGTAATCGGTGCCGAGCCGCTTGAGCGCGTCCCCGACCGCCTTGATGAGGCGCGAACGGGAGGAGCCGGCATCGTTGGCTCCATCGCCCATCGGCAGCGAGGTCTTGGTCGAGATCAGCACGGCATCGCGGCGGCCCTTGACGGCCGCGCCGAGCACTTCTTCGGAGGCGCCGTTGGAATAGACGTCGGCGGTGTCGAACAGGTTGACGCCGGCCTCCAGGCAGATGTCGACCAGTCGCCGCGCTTCCGTCGCATCGCTGTTGCCCCAGGCGCCGAACAGCGGCCCCGAACCGCCGAAGGTTCCAGCGCCGAACGAGAGCGCTGGGACCTTCAGGCCCGAGGCGCCAAGACGTCGATAATCCATCTTTTTTCTCCTGTGAATGTCTAAGGGGGTCGTCTGTGAATGTCTAAGGGGGGTCGTCATTGCTACGATCGGGCAGGTGCCGGTTCACCGAGCGTCGGACGACCGAGGCGCAGCGCCAGCCACGCCACGGCGAGCGCCGAGAGCGGCAGCAGCGCGGCGACCCAGGTGACGGCGCCAAGGCCGGGGCCATGGGCGATGACCACGCCGCCGAGCCAGGCGCCGGCGGCGTTGCCGAGGTTGAAGGCGGCGATGTTGAAGGACGAGGCGAGGCTTTGGCCGGCGCCATCAGCCTTTTCCAGCACCCACATCTGCAGTGGTGCCACGGTGGCGAAAGCGGCGGCGCCGAGCAGGCCGACATAGATGACGGCCATCGCCTGGCTGTGCAGGGCGAAGGTCATCGTGCCGAGCACCAGCGCCAGCACAACGAGACTGCCGAGAACGGAAGGCACCAGCCAGCGGTCGGCGAACTTGCCGCCGGCGAGATTGCCGGCGATGAGGCCGCCGCCGAAGACAAGCAGGATCGGCGACACCGCTGCTTCCGCAAAACCGGTGATCTCGGTCAGCAGGGGGGCGATATAGGTGAAGACGGCGAAGACGCCGGCATAGCCAAGCACGGTGGTGGCGAAGCTAAGCAGAACCGGCGCGCGGCCGAGCACGGCGAGATCGCCGCGCAGGTCGCTCTTTTCCAGCGCTGCCGGGCTGCGCGGCACCAGCAGGAGAATGATGGCGAAGGCAACGATGCCGACCAGGGTTACCGCCCAGAAGGTCGCACGCCAGCCGAAGGCCTGGCCGAGCCAGGTGCCGAAGGGCACGCCGAGGATGTTGGCGATGGTCAGGCCGGTGAACATCAGGGCGATCGCCGAGGCCTTCCTGTTGGGCGCCACCAGCCCGGTCGCAACCACCGAACCAACGCCGAAGAAGGTGCCGTGGGCGAAGGCGGTCAGCACGCGGGCAGCCATCAGCGTCCAGTAGTCGGGAGCCAGCGCGCAGGCGAGATTGCCCAGAGTGAAGACCGCCATCAGCGCCAGAAGCACGGTCTTGCGCAGCCAGCGACCGGTGGCGATCGTCAGCAGCGGCGCGCCGACAACGACGCCCAGCGCATAGCCGGAGATCAGCTGGCCGGCGGCCGAGATCGAGACGCCGAGATCGGTGCTGACGTCGAGCAGCAGGCCCATGATGACGAATTCGGTGACACCGATGCCGAACGCACCGGCGGCGAGAGCATAAAGAGCAAGAGGCATGCGGTTCCCACTTGGATGACAGCCAGTTTTGACGACGGGACGTCGTGTCCTCCCACGCCCCGCCCCGGAAGATCGTGTCGCGACGCAAGGTGAACCAGCCTTGCGTCGGGCACATCGTCTGTGAAATAGATTCACGAATGGCGAGACCAGACATCAACCGCTCCGGCGAGATCGAGGTATTTGTCCGTGTCGTCGAAGCGGGCAGTTTTTCGGCTGCGGCGCGGATGCTGCGGATGACGCCGTCGGCGGTGAGCAAGCTGATTGCGCGGCTTGAGGCCCGGCTCGGCGCGCGGCTGATCAGCCGTTCGACGCGCAAGCTCCAATTGACTCCAGAAGGCGCGGCCTTCTTCGACAGCGGCGCGCGCATCCTTGCCGACATGGCGGCAGCCGAGCGCGAGGCGGCGGCCGGTGCTGCGCCGCGCGGCCGGCTAAGGGTCAACAGCTACGTGCCGTTCGGGCAGCACCGGCTGATCCCGCTCTTGCCGCGGTTTCTCGAACGCTATCCGGAAATCACCATCGATCTGGTTTTGACCGACAACGTCATCGACCTGATGGAGGAGCGTGCCGATGTCGCCATCCGCGCCGGGCCGCTCGGCGAATCACGTTTGGTGGCGCGCAAGCTCGGGCAGAGCCGGGTGATCGTCGTCGCCGCGCCAGTCTATCTCAGGACGCATGGCACACCCCGAACGCCGGCCGATCTCGATCGTCATAACCGGATGGGTTTCTGCTTTGTGCGCCATATCGACGGCTGGCCATTCGTCGGTGCGGCCGGCGAGGCCGTTCTCGTCCCGATCACCGGAAATGCGCTGGTCAGCGACGGCGAGGCGATGCGGCTGATGGCGCTCTCGGGCACTGGCATCGCCCGGCTGGCGCGCTGGCATGTGGAGCCCGACATCGCCGACGGCCGGCTGATCCCGCTTCTGGAGGACTTCAACCCCGGCGACGAGGAGCTTACCCACGCTGTTTACGTCGGCCAGGGCAAACATTTGCCGGCGCGAGTGCGGGCCTTTCTAGACTTTCTGGTCGAGACGGTCCGGCTGAGCTGAGCCCAAAAAGATCGGGAGCCCGCCGGCTCCCGAAAACGAAGATGAGATTGACTTACTTTTTCGGCGCAAATGGCGCCGGACGCCGGCCAGCCGCCTGGCGCTCGAGCATCCAGCCCGGATATTCGGATGGCAGCGCGCTGACTTCGTCGAGACGAGCAAGATCGTCGCTGTCGAGCTTCAACTCGGTGGCGGCAAGGTTCTGTTCGAGCTGCTCCATGCGGCTGGCGCCGATGATCACGCTCATCACGAACGGCTTGGCCAAGACATAGCCAAGTGCCACCGTGGCGACGCTGACGCCGTGCTTGCCGGCGATCTCGCGCATGACGGCGACCGCCGCCCAGGCGCGGTCTTCATTGACCGGCGGGAAATTGAAGCTGGCGCGGCGGCCTTCGCCATTGCCGGGCGCGCCGGGTCCGTATTTGCCGGAAAGCAGCCCGCCCGCCATCGGCGACCAGACCATCAGCCCAAGCTTCTCCTCGTTGAGCAGCGGCACGATCTCGCGCTCCAGATCGCGGCCGGCGATCGAATAGTAGGACTGCACGGTTTCGAAACGGGCGAAACCCTTGCGTTCGGCGATGCCCAGCGCCTTGGCGATGCGCCAGGCCGCCCAGTTTGAGACGCCGACATAGCGGACCTTGCCGCTGGCAACCAGATCGTCGAGCGCCCGCAGCGTCTCATCGATCGGCGTCACCGCATCGGTGCCGTGCAACTGATAGAGATCGATATGGTCGAGTTGCAGCCGTTCGAGACTGCCCTCGACCGAATCCATGATGTGGCCGCGCGAGGAGCCACGCTGGTTGGGGCCGTCGCCCATGGCGCCATGGACCTTGGTGGCGATGATCACGTCCTGCCGCTTGATGCCGAGATTACGCAGCGACTGGCCGAGAAGCCGTTCCGATGCGCCGAAGGAGTAGACGTCCGCCGTGTCAAAGAAATTGATGCCGGCGGCGAGCGAGCGCTGCACGATCTCGTCGACGCCCTTCTGGTCGAGGCTGGCGATCAGGCCCCATTGGGCGTTTTCGCCGGCGGCGCCGAAGGTCATGGTGCCCAGGCAAAGTTCGGAGACGAACATCCCCGTGTTTCCAAGTTGATTGTAGCGCATGGTGCAAGCTCCGGGAGTTTTGGAATGACACGACCAATATAGGAACGGTACGTTTCGTTTCAATTGTTGGCGTAACGGCCTGATGGTCCTGGACCAAGTTCCGCGACCCGACGACCGGCGTCGCGGGGATCAGGTCAGCTTGTCCAAGGTTGAGGACCGTTAACCCAGTATCGCCGAAAACGGCGACGTTGCGCGTAACCAAAATGAGGTCGTGGACCAAAGCTGTGGCGGCGATGAGCGTGTCGGCGCCGCCTCGCGTGCGGCCAGCTGAGATGCGACCCCACGACAACGCGACATCTTCAGTAACCGCAAGGATGCGGTCGGCATTGTCCCGCCGAAGCTCTCGCAGCCACAGATCGAGGCGCGTTGCCCGTTCGGGATCGATCTTGCGCAGCTTTACGATCCCGCGTTCGATCTCGCCGAGCGTGATGACACTGAGATTGACCGAGGCCGGATCCACTGAAGCCAGCCAGGCGGTCGGCTTGGGCAAGCGTCGTTCCATATCCGAAACGATGTCGGTATCGAGCAGGTACATCAGAGGTCGTCGCGGATCATCGTATCCGAGCGACGGTTGACCTCCTCGGCGAAATCGTCATCCCAGACGGGACCGGTCAGGAGATATTCTGCCAGGGACTTCTTTTTTCCCGACAAGCGGTCATAGTCTTCGGCAGAAAGCACCACGGCCGCGCGCTCGCCACGCAGGGTCACCGTCTGCGGTCCCTCGCTGCGCGCGCGCTGAACCACATGGAAAAGTTGTTTTTCGCGTCCTGAAGATGCCAGTTCATGGGCCTGACGCACCCGACTATCAAGGCTGATCGCTAAACTGCCGCTAAACGAAATGTCCGCTAACGGCTGCCGAAGATCGCCGAGCCGACCCTGACGCTGGTTGCGCCGAAGGCGATCGCCGTCTCGTAGTCGCCGGACATACCCATCGAGAGCTCCTCCACACCTGCCTCCGTGCTGAGCTTTTCCAGCAGCGCGAAGTGCGGACCGGGATTCTCGTCGGCCGGCGGGATGCACATCAGGCCCTCGATGGCGAGGCCATGGACGTCGCGGCAGCGCGTAACGAAGGGTACGGCTTCGCGTGGCTCGATGCCGGCCTTTTGCGGTTCCGAGCCGGTGTTGACCTGAACGTAGAGTTTTGGCGACCGGCCTTGTCTGGCGATTTCCTTGGCGAGTTCGGCGGCGATCTTTTCGCGATCGACCGTCTCGATGACGTCGAACAGCGCTACCGCTTCCTTCGACTTGTTCGATTGCAGCGGACCGATCAGATGCAGCTCGATGTCGGGGAAAGCTTGCTTCAGCGCCGGCCATTTGGCTTGTGCTTCCTGGACGCGGTTCTCGCCGAAGACGCGCTGCCCGGCCTCGATGACCGGGCTGATATCGTTGGCGCTGAAGGTCTTCGAGACCACGACCAGCGTCACCGCGCCGGCTTGCCGTCCTGCCTCGCGCTCGGCGGCGGCGATCCTCGCCTTGACCGTGAAAAACTGTTCGACGGCGCTCGCCATGCCTATATCCTGACTCTGGTTTTCGTCCTGGCCGGGGCGTCGCAGTTGACGGGTCCGGCAATCCATGGTGAACACCGCGACGACATTTCCTGAGCCGCCGGGCATGTCCGGCTGTTCGCGTATGCTTTTTAAGTGAAAAACACCCGATGGCAACCGAACGATACAATCCGCGCGCGTCAGAGCCCAAATGGCAGAAGGCCTGGGACGCCAAGAAGCTGTTCGAGGCTGACAACGACGACCCGCGTCCGAAATACTACGTGCTCGAGATGTTCCCCTATCCGTCGGGGCGCATCCATATCGGCCACACCCGTAATTACACGATGGGCGACGTGGTGGCGCGATACAAG
Organism: Mesorhizobium escarrei; assembly: GCF_935825525.1. Taxonomy (GTDB): domain Bacteria; phylum Pseudomonadota; class Alphaproteobacteria; order Rhizobiales; family Rhizobiaceae; genus Mesorhizobium; species Mesorhizobium escarrei. Next base: position 85,522 of record NZ_CAKXZT010000122.1, on the reverse strand, counting down.
CGAGCCAAGGGTTTCAACGTGCTGCACCCGATGGGCTGGGACGCCTTCGGCATGCCGGCCGAGAACGCGGCGATGCAGAACAAGGTCCATCCCAAGGCCTGGACCTATCAGAACATCGCCGCCATGCGCGAGCAGCTCAAGGTCATGGGCCTGTCGCTCGACTGGGCACGCGAATTCGCCACCTGCGATGTCGACTACTACCACCGCCAGCAGATGCTGTTCCTCGATTTCGTCGAGAAGGGGCTGGTGACGCGCAAATCCTCCAAGGTCAACTGGGATCCGGAGGACATGACGGTGCTTGCCAACGAGCAGGTCATCGACGGACGCGGCTGGCGCTCGGGCGCGCTGGTCGAACAGCGCGAGCTGACGCAGTGGTTCTTCAAGATCACCGACTACGCGCAGGATCTGCTGGACTCGCTGGAAGGCCTCGACGAATGGCCGGAAAAAGTGAAGCTGATGCAGGCGAACTGGATCGGCCGCTCGGAAGGCCTGCTGATCCGCTGGCCGCTGGCCACTACTGGCAAGGTGATCGACGGCGAAGATGAGCTGGAAGTCTACACGACGCGGCCCGACACCATCTTCGGCGCCTCCTTCATGGCGGTCGCCGCCGACCACCCGCTGGCTAAAAAGGCCGCCGAGGACAATCCAGCGCTGGCAAAGTTCATCGATGAAGTCCGTCACATGGGCACTTCGGTGGCCGCACTGGAGACGGCCGAGAAGAAGGGCTTCGACACCGGCATCCGCGTCGTCCATCCGTTCGACGCGAACTGGACGCTGCCTGTCTATGTCGCCAATTTCGTGGTGATGGAGTACGGCACCGGCGCCATCTTCGGCTGCCCGTCCGGTGACCAACGCGACCTCGACTTCGCTAACCGATACGGCCTGCCGGTCATTCCGGTGGTGATGCCGGAAGGCGAGAACCAAGGAAGCTTCCAGATCATCGACGAGGCCTATGTCGGCGATGGCGTGATGATCAATTCGCGCTTCCTCGACGGCATGAAGCCTGATCAGGCGTTCGACGAGGTGGCGAAGCTGCTGGAACAAAAAACCCTCGGCAATCGGCCGATGGCTGAGCGCAAGGTCAACTTCCGCCTGCGCGACTGGGGCATTTCGCGCCAGCGCTACTGGGGCTGCCCGATCCCGATGATCCACTGCGAGGATTGCGGCGTGGTGCCGGTGCCGAAGGCGGACCTGCCTGTCAGGCTGCCGGACGACATCGAGTTCGACCGGCCGGGCAATCCGCTCGATCGCCATCCGACATGGCGGCATGTCAAATGTCCGCAATGCGGCAAGCATGGACGCCGCGAAACCGATACAATGGACACGTTCGTCGATTCGTCGTGGTACTTCGCGCGCTTTACCGCGCCCTGGGCCAACGATCCGACCGATCCCAAGGCAGCTACCGAATGGCTGCCGGTCGACCAGTATATTGGCGGCATCGAGCACGCCATTTTGCACCTGCTCTATTCGCGCTTCTTCACCCGCGCCATGCGCGAGACCGGGCATGTCGACCTGGCCGAGCCGTTCAGGGGCCTGTTCACGCAAGGCATGGTGGTGCACGAGACCTATCGGGTCGGCAGTGGCTCGAACAGCCGCTGGCTTGCGCCCAGCGAGGTGCGGCTGGAGGACGTCGACGGCAAGCGCCGCGCCATCGAAATCGCGACCGGCGAAGAGGCGGTGATCGGCCCGCTCGAAAAAATGTCGAAGTCGAAGAAGAACACGGTGAGCCCGGAAGAGATCACCGACGGCTACGGCGCCGATACCGCGCGCTGGTTCATGCTGTCGGACTCGCCACCCGAGCGTGACGTCGAATGGACCGACGAGGGCGCCGCCGGCGCGCACCGCTTCATCCAGCGTATCTGGCGCCTGGTGTCGACGGCTGCCGAATCGCTCGCCGGAATCAAGCCGGCAGCGGCAAAGCAGGGCGAGGCAGGGACTGTTTCCAAGGCCGCGCACAAGGCGTTGAAATCGGTCGGTGAGGATATCGAAAAACTCGCCTTCAACCGTGCCATCGCCCGCATCTACGAACTCGCCAATGCGCTCACCACGCCGCTCAACGAGGCGGCCGCAGGCAAGGCCGATCCGGCGCTCCAGGCTGCCTGCCGGCAAGCCGTCGACATCCTCGTGCATCTGATTGCGCCGGTGATGCCGCATCTGGCCGAGGAATGCTGGCAGACGCTCGGCGGCACCGATCTGGTCGCCGAACGGCCCTGGCCGGTCTATGATCCGTCGCTTGTCGTCGACAGCGAGATCGTGCTGCCGGTCCAGGTCAACGGCAAGAAACGCGGCGATTTGACAATTGCCCGCGACGCGGACCAAGGTGCCGTCGAAAAAGCGGTTCTGGCTCTCGACTTCGTGCAGAAAGCGCTCGAAGGTAAGGCACCGCGCAAGGTGATCATCGTACCGCAGAGGATCGTCAATGTCGTTGCCTGATCCGAGGAAGACAGAAATGACGCATTTGCTGCACCGTATCGCGCTGTATGGGCTGCTCGCTTCGGTTGCGCTGGTTTCGGCTTGCACGGTGCGCCCGCTCTATTCGAGCGCGCCGCTGTCGGCCGGTTCGCAAGTCGGCGCTGCCGCCGAACTCGGGTCCATCTCGGTCAAGCCGGTCAACACGCGCTACGCCCAGCAGGTCCGCAACAATCTGATTTTCGCGCTCGGCCAAGGTGCCGGCGAGCCGGCGTCGCCCGCCTATTCGCTCGATCTCGGCGTTACCGAACTTGTTGAATCCGCTGCAACCGTGCAGGTTACGACCGATGACGACGAGCCAACGGCGGGCACGGTGACATTGACCGCGAACTATGTGCTGACCGACGCCAAGACCGGCACGACCATCGCGACCGGCAGGCGCTCGATAGCGTCGTCCTTCGACAGGCCCCGTCAGGAATTTTCCTCCTACCGGGCGCAAATCGACGCCGAAAACCGCGCGGCGCGCGAACTGGCGGACCTGCTGCGCCTGTCGATCGCCCAGGATCTGGTCAAGCACGGCAAGACGGTGGCGGGTTAGAGCGTTTCGGCCTGGATCGAGACGTTCCGGCTACCGCCGAGGCCTGATTGCTGGCGCAAAAAAGGCCGATTGCTCGGCCTTTTTTTCGGGAACACGGCGTCTTGATTTCAGCCGATCTTCCTGATTCAGCTGATTTTCTGGCCGGTCTTGGCCCAGTCGGCGAGGAACTGCTCCAGGCCCTTGTCGGTCAGCGGGTGCTTGACCAGCGCCTTCAGCGTCGCCGGTGGGGCGGTGATGACGTCGGCGCCGATCAGTGCGGCCTGCTTGACGTGGTTCACCGTGCGCACCGAGGCGGTCAGGATCTCGGTCTGGAAATCATAATTGTCGTAGATGGTGCGGATGTCGGCAATCAGCTCCATGCCGTCCCAGCCGCTGTCGTCGATGCGGCCGACGAAGGGCGAGATGAAGGAGGCGCCGGCCTTGGCGGCGAGCAGCGCCTGGGTGGCCGAAAAGCACAGCGTGACATTGACCATGCGGCCGTCCGAGCGGATGTCCTTGCAGGCCCTCAGGCCGTCGAGCGTCAGCGGCACCTTGATGCAGACATTGTCGGCAATCCTGGCCAGGATCTTGGCCTCCGCCATCATGTCCTTGTATTCGGTGGCGACGACTTCGGCCGAGACCGGGCCCTTGACGATCTCGCAGATCTCTCTGGTGACGTCGGCGATCTTGCCGCCGGATTTGAGGATCAGCGAGGGATTGGTGGTGACGCCATCGAGCAGCCCCAGATCGTTCAGCTCACGGATTTCCTTAACATCGGCGGTGTCGACAAAAAATTTCATGACGGTCTCCTGAAGATTTTTTCATGTGCATGTCATGCACCTTTGGGTCGGACTTTGATCTAGACGAAAGTCGGGGCAAGGTCACGCCTCATGATCGAAGATTCGCCCTTTGTCGCAGCCGCGCCAGTGCTGGTGCCGATGCCCGCCGAGCGGCCCTACACCTATGCCGTGCCCGCCGGCATGCGCGTGGTGCCGGGCTCGATCGTGCGCGTGCCGCTCGGGCCGCGCCAGGTTGCCGGCATCGTCTGGGACGGCGTTGTCGAAAAGGTCGATGCCAAAAAACTGCGCCCGATCGAGCAGGTCTTCGATTGCCCGCCGATCGACCGCGCCATGCGCCGGTTCGTCGACTGGATCGCGCAATACACGCTGTCGCCGCCCGGCATGGTGGCGCGCATGCTGCTGCGGGCGCCGGAGGCCTTCGATCCGGAACCGTGGATCGAAGGGCTGCAACGCACCTTGGCCAAACCCGACCGGATGACGGGTGCGAGGATGCGCGTGCTGGAAACCGCGGAGGGCGGGCTCGCCTGGACGCGATCCGGGCTGGCGCATGCGGCCGGCGTGTCGTCGACCGTCATCGACGGGCTGAAAGCGCAAGGCGTATTCGAGACGGTTATGATCCCGCCGCGACCGGTGGTCGCAGCACCCGACCCAGGCTACGCCCAGCCATCGCTGATGCCGGACCAGAGCGATGCAGCCGCGATGCTGCGCAGCAATGTCGCGGCCGGCACATTCGGCGTCACGCTGCTCGATGGGGTGACTGGATCGGGCAAGACGGAGGTCTATTTCGAGGCGGTGGCGGCGGCGCTCGACCGCGGCAAGCAGGTGCTGATCCTGCTGCCGGAGATCGCGCTGACCCACGCCTTCCTCGAGCGCTTCCAGGAACGGTTCGGCGCCAAGCCGGCGGAATGGCACTCGGACCTGCCGCCAAGGATGCGCGAGCGTGTCTGGCGGCAAGTGGCGGAAGGCGGCGTGCGCGTCGTCGCCGGCGCGCGTTCGGCGCTGTTCCTGCCGTTCAGGGAACTCGCGCTGATCGTCGTCGACGAGGAGCACGACCCCGCCTACAAGCAGGAAGACCGCGTCTTCTACAATGCCCGCGACATGGCGGTGGTGCGCGGCCATATCGGCGGCTTTCCGGTCGTACTCGCCTCGGCGACGCCGTCGGTCGAGAGCCGGGTCAATGCGAGCCAGGGCCGCTACAGCAGGGCGGTGCTTTCGGCGCGCTTTGCCGAGGCCGCCCTTCCCGACCTGAAGACCATCGACATGCGCCGCGCCCCGCCGGCACGCGGCGGCTTCCTGTCGCCGGTGCTGCTTGGCCATATGCGCCAGACACTGGAGAAGAAGGAACAATCGCTGCTGTTCCTCAACCGGCGCGGCTATGCGCCGCTGACGCTGTGCCGGGTCTGCGGCCATCGCTTTGGCTGCCCGGTCTGCTCGGCCTGGCTGGTCGAGCACCGCTTTCGCGGCCAGCTCGTCTGCCACCATTGCGGGCACAATGAGCGGCGACCCGAGGCCTGCCCGGAATGCGGCACGCTCGACCATCTGGTCGCGTGCGGGCCGGGCGTCGAGCGCATCGCTGAAGAGGTCGTCGCGCATTTCCCAGACGCCCGAACCATCGTCCTGTCGTCCGACCTGATGGGCGGCGTGCGGCGGCTGAGGCTCGAGCTTGAAGCCATCGCCAATGGCGAGGCCGACATCGTCATCGGCACGCAGCTCGTTGCCAAGGGCCACAATTTCCCGAACATGACGCTGGTTGGCGTGGTCGACGCCGATCTCGGTCTGGCCAATGGCGATCCGCGCGCCGCCGAGCGCACCTTCCAGTTGCTCAGCCAGGTGACCGGCCGCGCCGGCCGCACCGGCAAGAAGAGCCTTGGCCTGCTGCAGACCTTCCAGCCCGACCACCCGGTGATGCGGGCGATCGTCTCCGGCGACGCCGAGGCTTTCTACGAGCGCGAGATCGCCGAGCGCGAGCGGGCGGCGCTGCCGCCTTTCGGCCGGCTCGCCGGCGTCATCGTCAGTGCTGCGACCCGAGCGGAAGCGGAGGGCCATGCGCGGGGTTTGCGGCGCGCCGCACCTCAGGCCTCCGACCTGTTCGTGCTCGGCCCGGCCGAGGCGCCGCTGTCGCTGATCGGCGGCCGCCATCGCTTTCGGCTGCTGATCCAGGGCGAGCGGCGCGCCGACATGCAAGGCTTCATCCGCGTCATGCTGGCAGAGGGGCCGAAGCTACGGGGCTCGGTGCGAGTGCAGGTCGATATCGACCCGCAGAGCTTTTTGTGAGGCGTCGAATTATGCTTCCGAGGCGCGTTCGGTGAATGGGTTCAGGTAAGGCACCTCGAGAATCGCGAAATGCCGGGTGTTGCCCGTCAAAACTGACAGGCCGTTCAAGCGGGCAGTGGCTGCGATCAGTACATCCGCCAGACCCGGATTGGCACCTCTGGCGATAGTGGCGTCTTCTAGTTTTCCGGCTTCTCGCGCGATTGCTAAATCGATCGGAAGGATGCGCTGGTTGAACTCTACGAGCAACCTTTCGAACCACTCATTGATGCGCTCCGCCTTGATATGCCCGCCCGCCCGCTTCAGTTTCGCGATTCCTCGTTCCACCTCCAAGATGACGATCGACGAGATCTGCCAAGAGCCGCGTTCTCCTTGTTCGGCAACCCAGTTCCGCACGTGTGACGGAAGCAGAGGCCGACCAGGTGCAAAGGCCGAGAGAAAAGACGTATCAAGCAGATAGCCGGTCAAAACTCCACTTCCCGCGACGGCGATTCGTTTCGCTCAAGCTCGATGCCGCCTGGATACTGAAGCAGGAAATCCACGAAGTCTTTTTGGCTGTTCTGCGGATAAAGTTTCCGTCCCTCACCAATTGGCACCACCATGACTGCGGGCTTGCCGTGCTTGGTGATTACCGTGGGCTCACCATTCTCAGCAGCCTCCACGAGCGCGGAAAGGCTGGCCTTTGCCTCTCGTAGTTGCATCGTCTTCATGCGCCGAACTCCTTGTGGTCTCATGTAGTCATATATATGGGAACCGTGCAGAAAAAACAGCCCATTGTGTACCGTCCTCTTTGCCCCTCTTTGCCCGGTCGCCAGCGGTCGCGTTCGCATTGGACTGGTGCGCGCCTGCAATTCACCGACGCCATCTGGCGCATGTCTCTTCCTTCGCTAGAATGCCCGAAATTTCGAAACAGCCATTTGCGAGGGGACAGTATGGAATTTGCGTTTCCGTGGCCGATGAGCCAGGGCGAGTGGCTGGCGTGGTCGAGCGCCGTCACGACCTTGCTGTTCGGTCTGCTGCTGTTCCTGGCGCCGGGGCTGGGCTTCCGGATACTGCGGCTGCAGGTCAAGCCTGAGAAGGCGGCGGCAATCGCCGAAGGGCGCGGCAGGATGTCAGGCTTCTATCTCGGCGTCGGCCTGTGCTGCATCCTGCTGGCGCAACCGCTGCTCTACATGGCGCTTGGCTTTTCCTGGCTGTTCACCGCCTTCGGCCGCTTGCTGTCGATGATGTCGGATGGCGCCAACACCCCTTTCAACTGGGCTTCCATCGTGGTGGAACTGGTGCTGGCGGCGCTGCCGCTTGCCTTCGCCTTCGGCTTTGTGCCTTGAATCAAAGGCTAATTCGGAACCGGCGGTCGAACTGCATCGCCGGATGCGACAATAGTGCCTGAAAACCATGCGGGACGACGCATTGCGGTCTTAAAATGCCTGTGCTAGACGGCAATCGACTTTCGGCCGGGGATAGCGGAAGCCGCGCCTCCGTGCTTGGAAAAATGCAGTAAGGTCAAAGATTTAGCCAGAGTTTTCGCTCGCGCCAATAATCTGCGGCCTGTCAGACAAGAGAAAAGACGGTCCGTGGCCCAATCGTCATCGCCAATCTCAGGTGTAGCAGAGCGCTATGCGGGTTCGCTGTTCGATCTCGCGCTGCAGGCGAATTCGGTCGCCCAAGTTGAGGCCGACCTCAACAGTTTCGCAGCGATGCTCGAAGGCAGTGCGGACCTTACCCGTCTGATCAATAGCCCGGTGTTCTCCAGCGACGACCAGGCCAAGGCGATCGCCGCGATCGCCGACAAGGCGGGGATCAGCGGTCTCACCGGCAATTTCCTGCGCGTTGTCGCCCAGAACCGCCGGCTGTTCGCTATCCCTGGCATGATCAAGGCATTCCGCCAGATCGCCGCAGAGCATCGTGGCGAGACCGCCGCAGAAGTCACCTCGGCGCATGCGCTGACGGCGGCTCAGGAGGCCGAGTTGAAGGCGGCGCTGAAAAGCGTTGCCGGCAAGGATGTCGCGATTGCCGTGACCGTCGATCCGTCGCTGCTCGGCGGGCTGGTGGTCAAGATAGGCTCGCGACAGATCGATACGTCGCTCAAAACCAAACTCAATTCGCTCAAGCTTGCACTGAAAGAGGTCGGCTGATGGACATCCGCGCCGCGGAAATTTCCGCAATTCTGAAAGACCAGATCAAGAATTTCGGCAAGGAGGCCGAGGTCTCCGAAGTAGGCCAGGTTCTGTCCGTCGGTGACGGCATCGCCCGCGTCTATGGCCTCGACAATGTCCAGGCCGGCGAGATGGTCGAGTTCCCCGGCGGCATCCGCGGCATGGCGCTCAACCTCGAAGCCGACAATGTAGGCGTCGTCATCTTCGGCGCCGACCGCGACATCAAGGAAGGCGATATCGTCAAGCGCACCGGCGCCATCGTCGATACGCCGGTCGGCATGGGCCTGCTCGGCCGCGTCGTCGATGCGCTCGGCAACCCGATCGACGGCAAGGGCCCGATCCAGGCGACCGAGCGCAAGCGCGTCGACGTCAAGGCGCCCGGCATCATACCGCGCAAATCGGTGAATGAGCCGATGTCGACCGGCCTCAAGGCCATCGATGCGCTGATCCCCGTCGGCCGCGGCCAGCGCGAGCTGGTCATCGGCGACCGCCAGACCGGCAAGACCGCGATCATCCTCGACACGATGCTCAACCAGAAATCGGTGCACGAGCACGGGCCGGAGAAGGAAAAGCTCTACTGCGTCTACGTCGCCGTCGGTCAGAAGCGCTCGACTGTCGCGCAGTTCGTCAAAGTGCTCGAAGAGCGCGGTGCGCTCGACTATTCCATCATCATCGCCGCCACCGCTTCCGACCCGGCGCCGATGCAGTTCCTGGCGCCGTTCACCGCCTGTACGATGGGCGAATATTTCCGCGACAACGGCATGCACGCACTGATCAGCTACGACGATCTGTCGAAGCAGGCCGTCGCCTACCGCCAGATGTCGCTGCTGCTGCGCCGCCCGCCCGGCCGCGAAGCCTATCCGGGCGACGTCTTCTACCTGCATTCGCGCCTTCTGGAGCGTGCCGCCAAGCTCAATGACGACAATGGCGGCGGTTCGCTGACGGCGCTGCCGATCATCGAGACCCAGGCCAACGACGTGTCGGCCTATATCCCGACCAACGTCATCTCGATCACCGACGGCCAGATCTTCCTGGAAACCAATCTGTTCTTCCAGGGCGTCCGCCCGGCAGTCAATGTCGGCCTGTCGGTGTCGCGCGTCGGCTCCTCGGCGCAGATCAAGGCGATGAAGCAGGTCGCCGGCTCGATCAAGGGCGAACTCGCGCAGTACCGCGAAATGGCGGCCTTCGCCCAGTTCGGCTCCGATCTCGACGCCGCCACGCAGCGCCTGCTCAACCGCGGTGCGCGCCTGACCGAACTGCTGAAGCAGCCGCAGTTCTCGCCGCTCAGGGTCGAAGAACAGGTCGCGGTGATCTTCGCCGGCGTCAACGGCTATCTCGACAAGCTGGCAATCGACCAGGTCAGCAAATTCGAGCATGGCTTGCTCAGCCACATGCGCTCGGCCGGCAAGGAGGTGCTCGACGGCATCCGCAAGGAGAAGGCGCTGTCGGACGATCTCCGCGCCAAGCTGAAGGCGGAGATCGACACCTTCGCCAAGACCTTTGCTTGAACGAAGCCGGACGGACGGGATCAGGTTTGAAGCATGCCTTCATTAAAAGACCTTCGTAACCGTATCGCCTCGGTCAAGGCGACGCAGAAGATCACCAAGGCGATGCAGATGGTCGCCGCGGCGAAGCTGCGCCGCGCGCAGGAGGCGGCGGAAGCGGCGCGCCCCTATTCGGAGCGCATGGGCGCGGTGCTGGCCAACATCACCCAGGCGATCGGCGGCGGTGGCGAGGCCCCGGCGCTGATGACCGGCACCGGCAAGGACGACGTGCATCTGCTCGTCGTCTGCACCGCCGAGCGTGGTCTATGCGGCGGCTTCAATTCGCAGATCGCACGCCTTGCCCGCGACCACATCCGCAAGCTTTTGGCAGACGGCAAGCAGGTCAAGATCATCTGCGTCGGCAAGAAGGGGTTCGACATCCTGCGTCGCGACTACGCGGCGCTGATCCTCGAGCGCGTCGACTTGCGCGAGGTGAAGACGCTGGGCTTCGTCAATGCCGATGCCATTGCCAAGAAAGTCATCCAGCTCTTCAACGAGGGCGGCTTCGACATCTGCACGCTGTTTTATTCGCAGTTCAAATCGGTGATCAGCCAGGTCCCAACGACCCAGCAGATCATCCCGGCAGGCATGCCTACCGCTACCGCCGAAGCGACGGACGGCGGCAGTGCCGTCTATGAATACGAGCCGGAGCCGGGCGAAATCCTTTCCGACCTCATCCCGCGCAACATTTCCGTACAGGTTTTTCGCGCTCTGCTCGAAAACGCGGCTGGCGAGATGGGCGCCAAGATGAGCGCCATGGACAATGCGACGCGCAACGCAGGCGACATGATCAACAAATTGTCGATCACCTACAACCGCCAGCGGCAGGCGCAGATCACCAAGGAACTGATCGAAATCATTTCGGGCGCCGAGGCGCTCTAGGCGCGCTCCGATGAAGGTCAGCGACCTTCAGGCGGATCGCGTGAGAAACAAAGAGACGAAAAGGGTAAAGACGATGGCGAAAGCAGCGACCCCAGAGAAGGCGGCCCCGAAGACCGCCGCGACGGCGGCAGCACCGGCAAAGGCTCCGGCAGCTGCAGTGAAGGCGGCTCCGGCCAAGAAGGCGGCAGCGCCCGCCAAGGCTGCCGCGGCGAAGGCGCCGACCGTTGCCATCAACAAGACCGGCTTGGCCGGCAAGGTTCGCCAGGTCATCGGCGCCGTTGTCGACGTGCAGTTCGGCGAACATCTGCCGGCGATCCTGAACGCCCTGGAAACGTCCAATGTCGGCAATCGTCTCGTGCTTGAGGTGGCTCAGCATCTCGGCGAGAATACGGTGCGCTGCATCGCCATGGACTCGACCGAAGGTCTGGTTCGCGGCCAGGACGTCTATGACACCGGCGCGCCGATCACCGTGCCGGTTGGCCCGGGCATGCTCGGCCGCATCATCAACGTCATCGGCGAGCCGGTCGACGAGGCAGGCCCGGTCGACGGCATCGAGATGCGCTCCATCCACCAGCCGGCGCCGACCTATGTCGAGCAGTCGACGGAAGCGCAGATCCTGGTCACCGGCATCAAGGTTCTCGACCTGCTGGCACCCTATGCCCGCGGCGGCAAGATCGGCCTGTTCGGCGGCGCCGGCGTCGGCAAGACGGTGCTGATCCAGGAATTGATCAACAACGTCGCCAAGGCGCATGGCGGCTTCTCGGTGTTCGCCGGCGTCGGCGAGCGCACCCGCGAAGGCAACGATCTCTATCACGAGTTCATCGAGTCCGGCGTCAACAAGAAGGGCGGCGGCGAAGGATCCAAGGCGGCGCTCGTCTACGGCCAGATGAACGAGCCGCCGGGCGCGCGCGCCCGCGTCGGCCTGACCGGGCTGACAGTTGCCGAATATTTCCGCGACCAGGGCCAGGACGTGCTGTTCTTCGTCGACAACATCTTCCGCTTCACGCAGGCTGGCTCCGAAGTGTCGGCGCTGCTCGGCCGTATTCCTTCGGCCGTGGGGTACCAGCCGACGCTGGCCACCGACATGGGCGCGCTGCAGGAGCGCATCACGACGACGACCAAGGGCTCGATCACTTCGGTGCAGGCGATCTACGTGCCGGCCGACGATCTGACCGACCCGGCGCCGGCGACCTCGTTTGCCCACCTCGACGCGACGACCGTGCTCAACCGCGCGATTTCGGAAAAGGGTATCTATCCGGCCGTCGATCCGCTCGATTCGACCTCGCGCATGCTCGACCCGATGGTCGTCGGCGAAGAGCACTACCAGGTCGCCCGCCAGGTGCAGTCGATCCTTCAGCGCTACAAGTCGCTGCAGGACATCATCGCCATCCTGGGCATGGACGAGCTGTCGGAAGAGGACAAGCAGACAGTGGCCCGCGCCCGCAAGATCGAGCGCTTCCTGTCGCAGCCCTTCTTCGTCGCCGAAGTGTTCACAGGCGCGCCGGGCAAGCTGGTCGATCTCGCCGACACCATCAAGGGCTTCAAGGGCCTCTGCAACGGCGACTACGACCACCTGCCGGAAGCCGCCTTCTACATGGTCGGCGGCATCGAAGAAGCGGTCGAGAAGGCACAGCGCCTGGCGGCTGAAGCGGCGTAAAGAAGCGAATAGCGAATAGGGAGTAGCGAATAGGGGCGATGTGAGCCGGGCGTTTTTGTCTATTCGCTACTCACTACTCGCTATTCGCTAAATTGATCATGCCTGAAGCTTTCAAATTCGAACTGGTCTCGCCGGAGCGCCTGCTGGTTTCCGAGCAGGTCGAATCCGTCGTCATTCCGGGCGCCGAAGGCGAAATGACCGTCATGGCCCATCACGCGCCGGTCATGACCACGATTAAGCCGGGCGTCGTCACGGTGAAGACCGCGGAAGGCAAGGCAGAGCGCTACGTCGTGTTCGGCGGCTTCGCCGACATTGTTCCGGCCGGCTGCACGCTGCTCGCCGAATCGGCGGTACATGTCGCCGACATCGACCGCGCCGACCTCGCCCGCCGTATCCAGGAAGCCAGGGAAGACGTCGCCGACGCCAAGGACGACGAGACGCGCAGCAAAGCCGAGCAGTTCCTTAGCCAGCTCACCACACTCGAAGGCGCGATTTTGCCGGCATAGAGGGCGGGGCTATCCCTTAACCAGGACGAAGCGGAGCGTAGACCGCCGGGTTTATGCAATGACATCAGCCAAAGAGTACGACGGCGCAGAATAAAAGCCGTTCCGTCGCGATCCTTCGCGCCCCCTCTGTCCTGCCGGACATCTCCCCCACGAGGGTGGAGATTGGCAGCTTCGGCGCTGGCGCTCGTTCAGCGACGTTGGCGATTGGCGAAAGCCGTAGTGACAGCCAATCTCCCCACCTGTGGGGGAGATGTCCGGCACGATGTCCGGCACGACAGAGGGGGCGCTGTCCCGCCGGCGTCAACGCTCTTGGCCGCCGACAGCTCTCATGTCATGGCTCTGATCTTCCGCAACCCGATTCGAGCAGGCGCCAGATCTTCCTACGGCGTGTCGCCCTGTATGCCCAGCGCTGTGAAAGCAGCAGCCACACCGCCCTGCCGCAGGCGTTCGAGATGCGCGGCCGCGAGGTCGATTAGCGTCAGGCGCTCAGCGCCGCCCTTGGCGAAGCCGGCCAGGTCGAACACCGCCGCCGCCGCTTCGCCGGCTGACAGAAGCCGGGTGTCGAGTGCAGCTAATGCCTGGTCGAGCGGGTCGGTGAAATGGTTTTCCGGCAAGGCTTCGCCACGCGTCTCGCAGGCGGCGATCCAGGCGGCGACCACCAGCATCAGATAGGCGGGCGGGGCACCGGCACTCATCCGCTCCATGGCCGAGGCAACGATGCGCTGCGGCAGTTTCTGGCTGCCATCATTGGCGATCTGCGCCGTCCGATGGGCGAGCGCGGTGTTCGAATAACGCTTGGCGAGCTGGGCCGTGTAGCCGGCCGTATCGAGCCCAACGTCTTTCGGCAGCGTCGTGATGGCCTCGGCCCACAATCCGTCGACGAATTGCCGGATCGCCGGATTGGCGAAGGCGCGGTCGACCGTCTCATGGCCGCTGAGCAGGCCGAGATAGGCGATAGCCGAATGCGAGCCGTTGAGCAGGCGCAGCTTCATGTCCTCGAATGGCTCGACATCACCGACCATGGTGACGCCGAACCTTTCCCAGTCCGGCCTGCCTGCCGGGAAATCGTCTTCGATCACCCATTGGCGGAACGGCTCTGTCATGACAGGCCAGGCGTCCTCGACGCCGAGCTGGTCCGATATCCGTGCCCGGTCGGCATCGGTGGTTGCCGGCACGATGCGATCGACCATGCTCGATGGGAACGCCACCTCGTCGGCGATATGGCGGGCGAGATCGGTGCCGCGCAACGCGGCGAATTCGACCAGCAGCCGGCGCAGCGTGGCGCCATTGGCCGGGAGATTGTCGCAGCACAGCACGGTGAATGGCTGGATACCGGCGGCGTGGCGGCGCGCAAGCGATTCGGCCAGAAAACCATGCGCCGTTCGCGGCATTTGCGGGTTGGCCAAATCGTGGACGATATCGGGATGGGCTGCGTCCAGTCCGCCACCGGCCGCCCTGAGATAGGCTTTTTCGGTGATCGTCAGCGTGACGATGGAGGTGCGCGGGTCAGTCAGCGCGGCCAGCACCGCACCCGGATTTTCCGGGGCCACCAGCATCGACAGGATTGAGCCGACGACGCGCAGGCTTTCGCTGTCGCTGCTCCTGACCGCCAGCGTGTAGAGCCCGTCCTGCGGCGCCAGCGCGTCGCGTGTGTCGGCGCTGCGCAGCGAGACACCGACAATACCCCAATCCGTCTCTCCCGCCGCCAGGCAATCGTCGACATAGGCTGCCTGATGGGCGCGGTGGAATGCGCCGACGCCGAGATGGACGATGCCGGGCGCGACACGGTTGCGGTCGTATCCGGGGACCGCGACCGAGGCCGGCAATGCCTGCCGCGTGCTGTTGGAAAGGCGTCTGTCTGTCATCGTGCGATGGGTCTGATCGAGTTCGTGCCGGGCGTGGCCGGCATGCGGCGTAACATCCGTTTCGTTGCCGCACAATGGGCTGACGTTGCGTTAAAGTCATCATACAACAATCTATTTTTTGTATGTTGACATTATTTCTTTCCAATCCTACCGATGGCCGATTGGGAGGAACGACGTGGCCGCATTGACCGATCCGGATCTGCTGTTTCCCTCGGAGGCGCGTCCGCGTTCGCTTGCCCGCGATCTTTACGCAGCTGTCAAGCATCTGCCGATCGTCAGCCCGCACGGTCACACCGATCCGCGCTGGTATGCGCTCAACGAGGCGTTTTCCGATCCGGCGCAACTGCTAGTTGTGCCGGATCATTACATCTTCCGCATGCTGTTCAGCCAGGGCGTCCGGCTCGAGGATCTCGGTGTGCCAACGCGCGACGGCTCACCGGTGGAGACCGACGGCAGGACGATCTGGCGGCGCTTCGCCGAGCACTATTATCTGTTCCGCGGCACGCCGACGCGGCTGTGGTTCGACCATGTGCTGGCCCATCTGTTCGGCATCGAAGAGCCGCTGACGGCGGCAACCGCCGACCGCCATTACGACAAGATCTCTTCCTTGCTGCAGTGGGAGAATTTTCGCCCGCGAGCCCTGTTCGAGCGCTTCAACATCGAGGTCATCGCGACGACCGAAGGCGCGCTCGACGATCTCGGATGGCACCAGATGATCCGCGACAGTGGCTGGGAGGGCCGCGTCGTCACCGCCTATCGGCCGGACGCCGTCGTCGATCCTGATTTCGAAGGCTTTTCTGCCAATCTCGATCGGCTCGGCGACATCACCGGCTGCGACACCGGCACCTGGGCCGGCTATCTCGACGCCCATCGGCAGCGGCGTGCCTTCTTCAAGAGTTTCGGTGCGACCGCGTCGGACCACGGTCATCCGACGGCGGAGACCGCCAATCTGTCGGATGCCGCCGCGCAAGAGCTGTTCAACCGCATTCGCCGAGGCTCGGACGACGAGCGCGAGCGAAAACTGTTTCGCGCCCAGATGCTGACCGAGATGGCCAAGATGAGCCGCGACGACGGCCTGGTGCTGCAAATCCATCCCGGCTCCTGGCGCAACCATTCGCCTGCCGTCTTCCAGAAGTTCGGCAGGGACAAGGGTTTCGATATCCCGACTAGAACCGACTATGTGACGGCGCTGAAGCCGCTGCTCGACTGCGTCGGGCTGGAGCGCGACCTCACCATCATCCTCTTCACGCTCGACGAGACCAGTTATGCGCGCGAGCTGGCGCCGCTCGCCGGCGTCTATCCGGCGCTGAAGCTCGGGCCGGCCTGGTGGTTCCACGACAGCCCGGAGGGCATGCGCCGGTTCCGCGAGATGACCACCGAGACAGCAGGCTTCTACAACACCGTCGGCTTCAACGACGACACCCGCGCCTTTCCATCCATCCCGGCTCGCCACGATGTGGCGCGTCGGGTCGATTGCGCATTTCTTGCGCGTCTCGTCGCCGAGCACCGGCTCCGCGAGGACGAGGCGCACGAACTGGCGCAGGAACTTGCCTATACGCTCGCAAAAAAGGCGTACCGGCTCTAACGGCGCTTGCCGCCATCGTTTGAACGGGAGGAAACCAATGCTGCATTTTTCTAGACTGGCGGGAGCTACGCTACTGGCCGCCGCACTGATGGCCGGAACGGCAAGCGCCCAGACGGTTCTGCGCTCGTCCGACACGCACCCGGACGGCTATCCGACGGTCGAGGCGGTCAAATATTTTGGCGAGCTTGTCAAGGAGCGCACGGCCGGCCGCTATTCGGTCGATGTCTATCATTCCGCGCAGCTCGGCGAGGAAAAGGACACGATCGAGCAGGTGCGCTCCGGCGTGATCGACCTCAACCGCGTCTCGATGGCGCCGTTCAATGGACTCATCCCGGAAACCACCGTGCCCTCGCTGCCCTACATCTTCCGCTCGGAAGAGCATATGCACAAGGTCATGGACGGACCGGTCGGCGACCAGATCGCGGCGGCGTTCGAACAGGTCGGGCTGGTGCTGCTCGCCTTTTATGACGGCGGCGCTCGCTCCTTCTACAATTCGAAGAAGCCGATCAACACTGTAGCCGATCTGGCCGGCATGAAGTTCCGCGTCATCCAGTCCGACATCTTCGTCGACATGGTGGCTGCACTCGGCGCCAACGCGACGCCGATGCCGTATGGCGAAGTGTATTCGGCGATCGAGACCGGGGTCATCGACGGCGCGGAGAACAATTTTCCGAGCTACGACACCGCCAAGCATGCGGAAGTCGCCAAGTACTATTCGCTCGACGAGCACACGATGGTGCCGGAAGCCTTCGTCATGGCGAAGTCGAGCTGGGACAAGCTGACGCCGGAAGACCAGGCGATCTTCAAGGCGGCCGCCAAGGAAAGCGTCGCCAAGCAGCGTGAGCTGTGGGCCGCCAAGGTCAAGGAATCGCGTGCCAAGGTCGAGGCGGCCGGTTCGCAGATCACGACGCCGGACAAGCAGCCCTTCATCGACGCGATGGGCCCGGTCTACGAAAAACACGTCAAGGACGACAAGCTGAAGGCGATGGTCGAGGCGATTAAGGCCGTGCAGTGAGCAAGCGGCGGCGCGGGCATTCCGCGCCGCCATCCTTTTGCGGAGAGAACCGGTGACCTCCAGCTCAGAACAGAGACGATCCCTGTCCGGCATCGCGCGGGCGATGTCGCGCGTCAGCACGGCGGCGCTGTGGATTGCCGGGATCGGGCTGGTGCTGATGACCGCCTTCGTCGCCTGGCAGGTGTTCGGCCGCTATGTTCTGAACCGCTCGCCGAGCTGGACCGAGCAGGGCTCGGTGATGCTGATGAGCTGGTTCATTTTCCTCGGCGCTGCCGTCGGGGTGCGCGAGAACTATCACCTCGGCTTTGACGTCCTGCTCTACGTGCTGCCGAAAGGCGGCAAGCGTTGGCTGAGGATGATCTCGGATCTCGTCGCGCTCGCCTTCGGCATCGGCATGATCTGGTATGGCAGCCAGCTGGTCGCATTGACCTGGGGCGCCACCTTGCCGTCGCTCGGCATATCGGGGGGCTGGGACTACGTCCCGCTTGTCGCGGGAGGCGCGCTCATTGTGCTGTTCACGCTGGAGCGCATCGTGCTTCGCCTCTCCGGTGCGCCGATCGACGATGCGCTCGATGAACTGCCGCCGGCTGAAGTCGCAGCTGAACTCGACACAGCCAACGTGAAGGTCTGATCGTCATGGAACTCTGGATACTCTTTGGCGTCTTCACCGTGCTGATGCTTATCGGCACGCCGATCGCTTTCTGCCTTGGCGTCGCAAGCTTTGCCACCGTCCTTTACATGGGCCTGCCGCCGCTCATCGTGTTCCAGCGCCTGAATTCCGGCATGAGCGTCTTTTCGCTGCTGGCCATTCCGTTTTTTATCTACGCCGGCGACCTGATGGTGCGCGGCGGCATCGCCAGCAAGATCGTTGCCTTCGCCGGCTCGCTCGTCGGCCATGTGCGCGGCGGCCTCGGGCAGGTCAACATCGCCACCGCTACGCTGTTCGGCGGCATTTCCGGCTCCGCGGTGGCGGAGGCAGCGGCGGTCGGCGGCTTGATGATCCCGCAGATGAAGGCGCGTGGCTATGGAGCGGATTACGCCGTCAACGTCACCTCGATGGCGGCGCTGATCGCGCTGCTGCTGCCGCCGTCGCACAACATGATCATCTACTCGATCTCGGCAGGCGGAAAGATCTCCATCGCCGACCTGTTCACCGCCGGCATCATCCCGGGCCTGCTATTGGCCCTGGCACTGATGATCACCGCCTACTTCGTGGCGCGCTCGCGCGGCTATCCGACCGAGCCGTTTCCCGGCTTCGCCGCGGTCGCGCATCTCTTCGCTGTCGCGGTGCCAGGCCTGCTGCTGATTGCGATCATCTTCGGCGGTGTGCGATCGGGCGTTTTCACGGCCACCGAGAGTTCCTGCATCGCCGTCATCTATGCGCTGCTCGTGACTGTCCTGGTTTACCGGCAGATGACCTGGGAAGGTTTCGTTCATGCCACCCATGGCGCCGTGCGCACCACGGCCATGGTGCTGCTCATCATCGGCATGGCAGCGGCGTTCTCGTGGCTGATGGCCTTCCTGAAAGTGCCGGCAGCGCTGATAGCCTCGATGAACGCGATCTCGGAAGATCCGCTGGTCGTGCTGCTCCTGCTCAACCTCCTGATGTTGTTTCTCGGCACCTTCATGGACATGGGGCCGACGATCATCATTTGCACGCCGATCTTCCTGCCCGTGGCGCAGGCCTACGGCGTCGATCCGGTGCATTTCGGCGTCATCATGATCCTCAATTTCGGCATCGGGTTGAACACGCCGCCGGTCGGCGCAGTGCAGTTCGTGGCGTGCGCAGTGGGCAAGATATCCGTCTGGGAAGCGATGCGCTCGATCTGGCCGTTCTATGGGGCCGGCCTCCTGGTGCTGGGGCTCGTCACTTACATTCCGGCCATCTCGCTATGGTTGCCGAGCGTCTTCAAATAGGGGTTGGCAATGGCATCGGATATGGCAATCAGCCTGAAAGTCGAACGTAAGCCCAAGCTGTCGGAGACCGTGGTCGCGGCGATCCGCAAACAGTTGCAGGCGGGCGAGATCCCGCCGGGTCAAAAGCTGCCGACCGAGGGCCAACTGACCGAAACCTTCGGGGTCAGCCGCACTGTCATCCGCGAGGCGCTGGCCAAGCTTGCCGCCGACGGTCTGGTCGAGCCGCGCCAGGGCGCGGGGGTCTTCGTCACCGAGCACATCTCGACGATGTTCGGCACGCTGGCTGCGGACATCGGCAGCAAGGATTCGATCGCGCTCAACGTGCTCGAAGTCAGGTTGGCGATCGAGATCGAATCCGCCGGGCTGGCCGCTATCCGGCGCAATGCCGCGCAGGAAGCAGCGATCCAGGAGGCGTTCTTCGAGTTCGAGCGGCTGCTTTTGAACAGCGAGCCGACAGGTCCGGCCGACCTTGCCTTCCACCGGGCGATCGCCAGCGCCACCAACAATCCGTTTTATGTCGAGATGCTCGACGTGCTCGGCCGGCGCGCCATTCCTTGCGACGTGACATCGCCGTGGTCGACCGAGCTCGCCCAATCCGACGCCTATCAGCGCGGGCTGCAAGGCGAGCATCTGGTGATCCTGAATGCCATTATGACGGGCGATGCCGAGTCGGCGCGCGAAGCGATGCGCGCGCATCTCAGCGCCAGCCAGCAGCGCTATCGCGAGCGCCTGCACGCACGTCAGATTTTCTATGCCGATTCGGTCAAGGCCGCGGCAACCGAATGACCAATGAGGCAGCCCAATGGGACAGCAATGAATCACACTGACAATCACACCGACTTCACCTCTCGCTTCGCCATCGACCCTGTCACCGCCGCGGCGATGGGGACGGACGAGCTTCGTCACAATTTTCTGATCGAAGGCCTGTTTCAGCTCGGACGCATAGGCCTGACCTATACCCACTACGACCGCATGATTGTCGGCGGCGCCATGCCTGCCGGGACACCGCTTCCGCTGCAGCCGATCAAGCCGACCGGAACAAGGAACTTTCTCGATCGCCGCGAAATGATCGCCGTCAACATCGGCGGCGCCGGCATCGTGAAGGCCGGCGGCCAGTCCTTCGAGCTGCAGCCGCGCGACATGCTGTATCTCGGCATGGGCGCCGATGAGGTGTCATTCGCCTCGGTCAATCCAGCCGAGCCGGCCAAGTTCTATCTGCTCAGCGCGCCGGCGCATCAGAGCCATCCCAGCCAGCTGATCCGCATCGGCGATGCCAAGCGGCTCGACCTCGGCAGCCAGGCGACCTGCAACGAGCGCTCAATCTTCCAGTTCATCCATGCCGAGGGTGTGAAGACCTGCCAACTCGTCGTCGGCATGACCCAGCTCGCCCCAGGCTCGGTCTGGAACACCATGCCGTGCCATGTGCATGACCGGCGCATGGAGGCCTATCTCTATTTCGACCTGCCGGAGACGGCGCGGGTGTTCCATTTCATGGGCGAGCCGGACGAGACACGCCATCTCGTCATGCGCAACGAAGAAGCGGTGCTGTCGCCGGGTTGGTCGATGCATTCGGGCACCGGCACCTCCAACTACGCCTTCATCTGGGCGATGGCCGGCGACAATGTCGATTATACCGATGTCGACCCGGTAGCGATGGAAGAGCTGCGATGAGCGACCTCTCGGCTTTCAGCCTGGCCGGCAAGCGCATCCTCGTTACCGGCGCCAACACCGGCATTGGCCAAGGCATCGCCCTGTCGATCGCGCGCGCCGGTGGTGCGGTGGTCGGCGTCGGCCGCTCGGCGATGGATGAGACTGCGGAAAAGATCGCTGCTGCGGGCGGACGCTTCGAGGCGGTGCGCTGCGATCTTGCCGATCATGCTGCCGCCCAGGCGATGCTCGATCGCGTCTTGGACGAAACCGGGCCGCTCGACGGGTTGGTCAACAATGCCGGGATCATCCGGCGCGCCGACGCCGTCGATTTGACGCAGGCCGATTGGGACGACGTCATGGACGTCAACCTGAAGACGGTGTTTTTTCTCAGCCAGAGCTTTGCCCGGCGCGCGCTTGCCGATCCCGGACGGCGCGGGAAGATCGTCAACATCGCTTCGGTGCTGAGCTTCCAGGGCGGCATCCGCGTCGCCTCCTACACCGCCTCGAAACATGGCGTGCTCGGCATCACCCGGTTGCTCGCCTGCGAATGGGCGTCGAAAGGCATCAACGTCAACGGCATTGCGCCCGGCTATATCGAGACCAACAACACCGAGGCGCTGCGCGCCGATCCTGACCGCAGCGCGTCGATCCTGGCGCGCATTCCGGCTGGGCGCTGGGGCGGGCCGGAAGACATCGGCGACGCGGCCGTCTTCCTGCTGGCGCCGGCGTCAAACTACATGCATGGCGCGGTGGTGCCGGTGGACGGCGGCTGGCTGGCGCGATGAGGCCATGACGAGGATGTGGCGATGACCGGAACGAAGATCTTTGCGCATGCCGGCGAGGGCGCGTGGACGCCGACCCCGGATGGCAACCGCAGGCGTGTGCTGCTGCACACGGACGAATTGATGATGGTCGAGTTCGGGTTTGACAAGGGCGGTGTCGGTGCGCTGCATTCGCACCCGCATGTCCAGGCGAGCTATGTCGCCGAAGGCCGCTTCGAGGTCACCATCGACGGCAGGACCGAGACCATGGAAACGGGAAGCAGCTTCATCGTCCCTTCCAACCTGATCCACGGCGTCAAGGCGCTCGAGGCCGGCCGCCTGGTCGACAGTTTTGCGCCGCACCGCGCCGATTTCATCGACTGAGAGCGAGCGAACGCAGGTTATTTGCGGCGTGTGTCCGACCCGAAGTGCAGGGATCGCCTGTTTTTCGCCTTCCGGCACATTCCGCAAACGAAAAGCCCGCGCCTCCGGAGAGACGCGGGCGTGTTGCCTGGGCGCTTGTGGCGCCGCGGTACTCAGAACATCACCGCAGGGACCTGAACCTGCCGAATCATGGTGAAGATAGGATTAATCGGGCCGAGCCGTTGCGCGATATTCACAGCCAAATCGAATAGAGGCTGGAATCAGGCTCGCATATCCGCCAATGAGGGGGATATCTTTTCAGACGGTACCGACGGAGACAGGACTTGAGGAGCGTTCGAATGTTCGAATCGGCCATCCAGGCAGTCACCCGACGATTCGCCAGGGAGCTTTGGCAGGTCACGTCGCCGCTGCCTCGGGCCGTTCCCCCACTTTCTTTTTGGGCGGCGCCGATCATAGTAATTCCCTGATGCAGGCAGCGGCGGCGAGCGTCCCGGCGGAGGATCCCAAGCGGCGCGTCCTGAAGGACGTGTTCGGCTTCGACGATTTTCGTCCCGGCCAGGACCAGGTGACGGAGGCGCTGCTGGCTGGGCGCCATGTGCTGGCCGTCATGCCGACCGGCGCCGGCAAATCGCTCTGCTATCAGGTCCCGGCGCTGGTCCTGGGCGGTCTCACCATTGTCGTTTCGCCGCTGGTGGCGCTGATGCAGGACCAGGTCGCCGCATTGCGTCTTGCCGGCGTGGCGGCCGATACGATCAATTCCTCGCTCGACCGCGATGCCAATGTCGCCGCCTGGCGCCGCGTAGCGGTGGGCCAGACGCGCCTGCTCTATCTTGCGCCGGAGCGGCTGATGACCGCGCGGATGCTCGAGGCGCTGGCCAGGCTCGACATCCGGCTGATCGCCGTCGACGAGGCGCATTGCATCTCCCAGTGGGGCCCGGCGTTTCGGCGCGAATATGAAGAGTTGTCGCGGCTGCGCGACATTTTCCCCGAAGTGCCGATCATTGCGCTGACGGCGACAGCGGACGAGGCGACGCGCACCGATATCGCCGCACAGCTGTTCGCCGGGCGCGTCGAAACCCTGGTGCTGGGTTTCGACCGGCCCAACATCAAGCTTGGCATCGAGCCCAAGCAGGACAGCAAGCGCCAATTGCTGAGCTTCGTGCAGCGTCATGCCGGCCGCAGCGGCATCATCTATTGCCTGTCGCGCAAGAAGACTGAAGAAATGGCGGCCTTCCTCGAGAAGAACGGGGTGCGCGCCCTGGCCTATCATGCCGGCATGAGCAAGGACGCGCGTGAAGCGAATCAAAACGCATTCATGACCTTGTCCGGCGTGGTGATGGTGGCGACCATCGCCTTCGGCATGGGGATCGACAAGCCTGACGTCGCCTATGTCTTCCATACCGACCTGCCCGGCAGCCTCGAAGCCTATTATCAGGAAATCGGCCGCGCCGGCCGCGACGGGCGGGCTGCCGAGGCACATATGCTCTTCGGTCTCGGCGATATCCGCATGCGGCGGCTTTTCATCGACGACGAGGACGCGCCGGCGGAGCATAAAAGGCGCGCGCATGGCCGGCTCGATACGTTGATCGGCTATTGCGAAACGGCCCAGTGCCGTCGCCAGATCCTGCTTGGCTATTTCGGCGAGCATGCTGCGCCTTGCGGCAATTGCGACAACTGCCTTGACCAGACGCCGCGTGCGGATGGCGAGGCGGAGGCACGGATCATCCTCGCGGCCATCGCGCAAACAGGCGAGCGTTTTGGCGCCGCCCATGTCGTCGATGTTCTGCTCGGCCATGAAACCGAGAAGGTCCTGGCCAGGAACCACCACAGGCTTGCCAGTTTTGGGACCGGTGTGGCGCACAAGAAGGATGTCTGGCAATCGCTGATCCGCCAACTCGTCGCGGGAGGGTTTCTGACATTGGACTCAGGCGGCCATGGCGGCCTTGCCATCGCCGAAAAGGGCCGTGAGCTGGCCCGTGGCGAGCTCCCGTTCCGATATCGCGTAGAGGTGCGGAACCGCGCGGCACGAGGCAAGACTCGTCCCGATGCTGCCGCGGGCACGGAAGACGTGGATACCGCGCTCTTGGCCACGCTCAAGGCGGTTCGGCTGCGTCTCGCCCGGGAGCGCCAGGTGCCGGCCTTCGTCATCTTCTCCGATCGCACGCTGATCGATATGGCCGAACGCTGCCCGCGCGACCTCGACGCCTTCGCCGCAGTCAACGGCGTCGGCGCCGCAAAGCTCAGGGAATTCGGCGAGATATTCCTCGGCGCAATCGCTGCGCACCAATCCCGTGGAACGGCCTGAGACAGCCAAAGATCAAATCCGCGGTGCTTTAGCAGGTCAGTTTGCGAGACAGCATTTCTTCGCTTTCTTGCCGCTTCCACAGGGGCACGGATCATTCCGTCCGACATGGCGCCAAGGGTTGGTGACCGGCGCTGTCAGGCTCGACAGCTCGTCGAGCCAAGTTTGTTCCGGCAAGGGCGATTGCAAATCTTCTTTGCCAAAATACTCAAGGTGGCTGGTCCATTCCAACGCTTCAAGCACATCGTCGATATAGCCGAGACCGGCGCGCTCGAATCGATCGATGTCGTTCGGGCTTTGCTCGGCGGCCAGGAGATCGTCTTCGAAATCACTGCGGTCGATTACCCCTTCGGGGATGCGGCCGTCGTCCCAGGCGCTGTAGACAAGCGGCGCCAGATCGCGCAAGCCAAGCCGGGCGATTGCGTCCAGCCAGGCGATCCAGGCGAAATCGTCGTCATCGGCCAGCCTCTCGGTGTGGAATCGCTCGAGAAAATCTCGCATTCGGTTACGCTCGATGCGGCCTTCCCAGGTCAGGAAGGTCGCTGCGCCCAAAACTGCATCGCGGACGTATTCATCGACAGAGGGGTTGCTGATAAAGCTGAACAAAGCGTCGGCGTCGCCATCAAATACGCCGGCGGCGATACGCGCCATGCTCTCGGTCACCACGTCGCCGAGCAGGTCATCGAGCTCGCGTCCCGGCCGGCGCAGCAGGCGCAACAAGGGTCCGAACGTTCCAGTGTCGCGAGCGCCGCCCAGAATGTAAATGCCTCGCAAGAGCAGCATCTCATCATCCCGCGACAGATGCTCTCCTTCGGCCGCTCTTGTGATGATCGCCCGCAGCGCGGGAGCGGATTCTTCAATCCTTGCGATGCAGTGAATGATTGCGACATCCGGAAATTGCCGTTCGCTTGCCAGGTCATGCAGTTGATCTTCTATCGGACCCAGATCGAAGCCGGGCCTGCCACGGCCAAGGATCGTTTCCAGCTCTTCCTTCTTCATGGCATCCTCGCTGTCGTTCGCACTTGGCAAATCTACGAAAGACCGGCTGCCTTTCAACAGTTCATCCGCCGCATGAACGGGAAATACCTGTGCAGAAGGTCTCAGACTCGCGGGATCGCTTCGACAAAGCTCAGTCCCGGGACTGACTTGTGAGACGAGAATCGGCTATGAAGTCGATTGGCGACTTCGACCGCCGGCTGCAGGCGATCCGCGAACGGCATAGCCGCAAGGGAGCTTCATCGAACGGCTGGCGGCACTAGGATAGCATGCCCCGCCGCGGTGCTCGGCGTCGAAGCCCAACCCATTGAGCCGTCGAGCCTCGGCTTCAGATGCCACGCCCTGCGAGTTGATCTTTTTCGGCTGCAGGCTCTCACGCCGGCGCCGCAATCAGCACTTGCTGCGTCTCGCCGCTGCAATCGCAGCCTGCTGTTGCCGCAAGCGCTCGATTCTCGCGCTCTGGCGGGCAGTGACGGTAGTGGCGACACGCCGGGCTCCCCATAGCCAGTCCGGAATATTGGTTTTCGCGACTTTGCCCCGGGTGATCGCAGTCGCCGACAGCTCCTCGGCGACTTCGCCCATGGCCACGTTGAGCTCGACGCAACTCATCCTGTCGTATTTCGCGGCGTCAAAGGATGCATAGAAGGGCGATGCGCAACCTCCGACAAACACGAGGCTGCATATCAGGGACGTGGTGGTAGAGATGGCTTTCATTTGATCAAGCAGATTTGACGCCGGACCGGCGAATGAGGCATGTGAAGCTCTACAACACTCTGCTCTAAGGGTCATTCCCCCTATTATCGTCGAAGAATTTTGAGAGAGCCGCTGCGGTCTGGCGAGGGTGCTCTTCTGGAAAGAAGTGCCCGCCCGTAACAGGACCGCCTTCAACTCTGTCGGCCCATTTCCTCCAAATAGCCAGCGGTCCGCCTTCCCCGGCATACCATTTCTCAAGGCCGCCTTCACTACTCCACAGTGCCAGCAGCGGACACTCAATGCGACGACCATTTGCCTGGTCCAGCGCGTCATGTTCCCGATCGATCGTGGCAGCGGCCCGATACTCTTCGCAAATCGCATGAACATGAACGGGATCGCGAAGCGCCTCGACATAGGCGTTCCTGACCTGTGCAGAGAATATTTCTGCCGGCGATCCCCACTGCACAATCGCACTATCGACGATGGCATCGGGCGCCGCGCCTATCAGTCGCTCCGGCAGCGGTTCCGGTTGCGCAAGAAGGCTCCAGGGCCAGAAGGCGAGAGCCAGTCTGGCATCCGCCCTATCCCATGCGGCGGCGGTCGGGATGACGTCCAGGACGGCGAGTCTCGAGATCTCATCGGGGTGATCAAGTGCCAGACGATAGGCGACCCGCCCGCCGCGGTCGTGTCCGGCAACCATGAACTGCTCAAACCCCAGCTGCTGCATGAGTTGAACCATGTCGCCGGCCATGGCGCGTTTGGCGTATGGGCTATGATCGGCAGAGGAGACCGGGCAGCTGCTTTGCCCATAGCCTCGAAGATCGGCGGCGACCACCGTAAAGTGGGGCGCCAAGGCCGCGGCAGTATCCCTCCACATCAGATGCGTTTCGGGAAAACCATGAAGCAGCAGCAGCGGCGGACCGGTTCCGCCGACCCTTGCGAAAATGGTCGTGTCGTCCAGTTGCAAGCCGGTGGCCCTGAAACCTGCAAACACCGTTTTCTCCTCGGTGTGCCTCAGGCGACAACGCACAAGGTGGCAGAAGGATCACGGTCGGCTGCTTTGCCTGAATTTGTGGCGGCCCTGGAATTCTCCTCAATTGCTAGGTACGGAAGTTGCGGCCACTGATATTTCGATCGGCGCACCCCATATAGCGCCAGAGTGTCGCCTGAGGATTTGCCATGATGATTTCGCGTTCGAGCCGGTTTGCCGTTTTGTTTGCAGGACTGTTCCTGGCTTTTTCCATGGTCACGGCTGATTACGCCGAGGCGCGGCGTGGCGGCAGCTTCGGCAGCCGCGGCACGCGCACGTTCCAGTCGGTCCCGCCGACCAGGACGGCGCCACAGCCGGCCGCGCCGGTCGAGCGCTCGATGACACCCAACAGCGCAGCGAACAATGCGGCCCGCCAGACACCGGCAGCCCAACGACCAGGGATGTTCAGCGGCCTCGGCGGTTCGATGATGCGCGGCCTGCTGCTCGGCGGTCTGATCGGGCTCCTTTTGGGCCAGGGGTTCGGCGGCTTGGCTGGCATGTTGGGCCTGCTGCTGCAAGGACTGCTGATCGGCGGCGCGATCATGCTGATCATCCGCTTTTTCCGGTCGCAATCGGCACGCAACCAGGCGCCTGCCATGGCCGGTGTTCCGCGGGGCATTGACAGCTTTGGGCGAAACGCGGCAGCCCCGCGCGAGGCGGACAATTTCTCGTCTTTCCCCATTCCAGGCATCGGGTCTGGATTTGGCCGAACGGCTCCAGCCAACGATCAAATTACGATGACGCCGGCCGATCTCGATACATTCCAGCAGCGGTTGACCGAAGTTCAGGAAGCATTCGGGCGCGAAGACCATGCTGGCTTGCGGCGGCTGGCGACCCCCGAGATGGTGTCGTACCTGTCCGAAGAACTTGCCGACAATGCCAAGAACGGCATCAGGAACGAGGTGTCGAACGTCAGCCTGCTGGAGGCCGATATTGCGGAGAGCTGGCGGGAAGATGATCGCGACTACGCGACGGCTGCCTTGCGCTACGAATCTCTTGACGTGATGCGCGATCGCGCCAGCGGCAAGATCGTCGCCGGCGAAGCCGATCGGCCGACGGAAACAACCGAACTGTGGACCTTCACGCGCCAGGACGGC
The DNA here is from genome assembly GCF_935825525.1 of Mesorhizobium escarrei. Taxonomy (GTDB): domain Bacteria; phylum Pseudomonadota; class Alphaproteobacteria; order Rhizobiales; family Rhizobiaceae; genus Mesorhizobium; species Mesorhizobium escarrei. The sequence goes on along the minus strand of NZ_CAKXZT010000122.1, from coordinate 57,425 downwards.
GGCGACTGGAAGCTCGCGGCAATACAGCAGCCCTGACTGATACGCTGCAGCCCCGGCCGTTCACGTCCTCTTGCAAGCCACGATGTCAGTGGCAAGAACGTCGGAGCCCGCGGCAGCGATAGTTACTCGCGATGGCGCAGCGCATCGACCAGGGCAACGAAAGCAGGCGAGGATTGCCGGCGGCTCGGATAATAGAGATGGTAGCCATCCCAATATGGCGACCAACCTTCCAGGACCCGCGCCAGCCGGCCTTTGGCGATGTGAGGAAGGGCAATTTCTTCCGGAACATAGCCGAGGCCGCGGCCGGCCAGCGCGGCGTCCAGGACATGAAAGATGTTATTGAAGACGAGCTGCCCATCGACGCGAATCTTGATCTCGCGGCCGTTCTCCTCGAACTCCCACACATAAAGCGCCCCTGACGTTGGAAAACGGTAGTTGATGCAATTGTGCTGCACGAGATCCAGCGGCTTCTCCGGCGCGGGATTTTCGGCAAAGTAGGATTTTTCGCCGACGACCGCGAAGCGGAAATCCGGTCCGATGCGAGCGGAGATCATGTCTTTCGCAAGCTGCTCGCCCATGCGGATCCCTGCGTCAAAGCGCTCCGTCACGATGTCGGTGAGGCCGTTGTCGAGCAGGAGTTCGACCTTGATGTCGGGATATATCGGCAGAAAGCGTTTCAGCTTGGGCCAAAGGATGCTGCTGATTGCATAGTCAGGCGCTGAGAGCCGGATGGTTCCAGCGGGCTTTTCTCTCAGTTCGTTCAGGGCATCGACCTCGATTTCGATCTGGTCAAAGTGCGGCCCAATCCGCTGCAAAAGCCTCTCTCCCGCTTCTGTGGGGGCCACCGCGCGCGTCGTGCGTGTGAGCAGGCGAACGCCAAGGCGCGCTTCGAGCTGACGGATAGTGTGGCTAAGCGCCGATTGCGATATGCCGAACCGGGCTGCGGCGCGCGTAAAGCTGCGCTCCCGAGCAACAGCCATGAACGCGAGCAGATCGTTGACATTTTGCCGCGACACTCATGAATCCTTCTGATAACCGGAACTCGATTATACCGGATAAATTGAAGGCGAGCACAGAGACTTCATGTAGCGGCAGCTATTTCAACCCGCCGCTCGCCCCCGCCGACGAGCTGCGAGCGGATTGCGCAGGTTCAGTCGACGCGTTCGACACGGATGGTGACTGAACCAGGACGATCAAAGATCGAGACATCGCCAGTGACCTGCCCGAGCCTAATGATGCCAGGTGCCGGGAGGCGACCGCTCCGATAGTAGATCACGAAATGATCGGAACCCCACAGTCCAAGCGTGCCGACAGAGAAGTCGCGCTGCCGCGCCAGCTCCGGCAAGGCGGAAGGCAGATTGCCAGTCTTTTCCTGGCGCAGATGGTCGGACATCTCGATCGTGAGCGGCAGCATCTGCGCCAAAGATTTTGCGGCCTCGTTATCGGCGAGATCGGCTGTGACCTCGCCCCAATCCGAAGAAATGCGAATGCGCTCTTGAGCCATGGCAGATCCAACCGTTCCGAGTGCGATAACAGCGGAGCTCAGCAATAGTTTCAGCATGCCGTGGTATCTCCCGATCTATGCTGATGGAGCCTGTTCCGTCCGGTACAGGCTCCATCGCGCCGCTCACGCGGAGAGGTGCTGATTGAAGAAGCTGGTCAGCTTGTCGAACGGGATCAGGTCGACGCGATCGTAGAGATCGACGTGCCCGGCGCCGGAAACCCACACAAGCTCCTTCGGCTCGGCCGCTCGCTTGTAGGCATCCTCGCTGAACTCGCGCGAGTGAGCCTGATCGCCGGCGATGAACAGCATCGGGCGCGGCGAGATCGTCTCGATGTCGTTGAACGGGTAAAAATTCATGAACTTGACGTTGCTGGTCAGCGTCGGATGCGTGGTGATCTGCGAGTTTGCACTTGCGGGCGTGAATTCACCCCGCGGCGTGCGGTAGAAGTCATAGAACTCCCGCTGGGTGGGATGGGTGTCGGCGGTCAACTCATGCACAGTGCCGCCGGTATATTCGACCGCGCCGCCTTCAAACTCGGCCCAGCGCTGCTCGGCAGCTGCAGCAATGATCTGCTTGCGCTGCTCGACACTCAGCGAATCATTGAGCGCGTCGCGGTTGGCGGCCCCCATATCGTACATGCTGACGGTCGCGACGGCGCGCATCCGCGGGTCGATCTTTGCCGCGCTGATGACGAAACTGCCGCTGCCACAGACGCCGATCGCGCCGATGCGGTTTCGGTCGACGAATGGCCGCGTGCCCAGGAAATCGACCGCGGCGCTGAACGCTTCGGCATAGACGTCAGGCGAAACGATCTGGCGGGCCTCGCCCTCGCTTTCGCCCCAGAACGGCAGGTCGATGGACATGGCGACGAAGCCCTGTTCGGCCATCTTGGTGGCATAAAGATTTGCGCTCTGCTCCTTCACCGCACCCATCGGATGCCCGACGACGAGCGCCGGATGGCGCGCATTGCGATCGAGCTCGTTGGGAATGAACAGATTGCCCGCGACGTTCATCTTGTATTGGCTTTTGAAGGCAGTCTTTTCGAGCGTCACCTGATCGCTGGTGTAAAAATTGTTGGCGCCGTTTGACATGTCTTGAGCCTTTGCGAAGGGGATGCTGAACAGCGAGGCCGCACCGAGCGCGGCAACGCCGGCGCCGGTCAGCTTCAGGAGGTCACGCCGGCCAAACTCGACACTGGACTGCGCCGCGTTCTCGATTCCGATCTGCTTGTTCATGCCTGTCTCCTTTGATCGTGCTGACCTGTCGCAGGCCTGCCGGGCCATAGTCATTCCTCGGCATGCGCGGCAGTGTTGCGAATGTCCAAATAGAATAGCGACGACGCCGGCGATCGATTAGGCGACAAAATCCGCATGTCGTCATGAGGAAGATTCATCAATCGCAGCTAGCGCAAGGGCCCAGTCTCAAAGGGGAACTAGGTTCACCACCGCTGCTGCTGCAACTTCATGGACAGGAAGATCACCGTGCTCGCCAGTCAAAGGCTCGGCATCACCGAGTTCGACGAAGCCCTCCTTCGCCAAGGCTTCGGAGGGCATCCTGCTTCGCGCAGAGAGGGATTTGCCGGACTTGTCTTGCGAAGCGCGAAGCGCAAGGCGGGATGGATTTGCTGGACTCGTCCTGCGAAGCGCGCAGCGCGAAGCAGGATGGCGGAGAGGGAGGGATTCGAACCCCCGATGGGCTTGCACCCATGCCGCATTTCGAGTGCGGTGCATTCGACCACTCTGCCACCTCTCCGCGGTCATGGTCCGCCGTGCCGGCGCGGCGCACTAGATAACGGCTGGACGGACAGGTTACAAGGGCCAATCTGCCTGAGATCAGGCTTCTCCCCGGGCCGTATGGCTCGTTCTTCGATACCTCTGTCGCCTGTGCCAACGGCACCGTCTTGCTTTCGGCCGTTGCCTTGACTCGCGCCGAACCTTCGGCTAGGGACAGCGCGCAATCGGCGTGGAGGGCTCTTCCGCGCCGCTTGCTTTTTGAACCCGCAGACTGACAAAAAGACGGCCGAACCGCCTGAAGCGGTTCATCAAGGCCGACCGAACAGCGAAAGGCAAAAAATGTTCGCAGTCATCAAAACGGGCGGCAAGCAGTATCGCGTCGCCGCCAACGATCTCCTGAAGATCGAAAAAGTCGAAGGCCAGGTCGGCGACATCGTCGAGATCGGCCACGTGCTCGCGCATGGCGAGGGCGAGAATGTCACGTTCGGCGCGCCGTTCGTCGACGGCGCTTTGGTCACCGCCGAAGTCGTCGAACAGGGCAAGAACCGCACCGTCATCGCTTTTAAGAAGCGCCGCCGGCAGAATTCGCGCCGCAAGATCGGCCATCGCCAGCTTTTGACCACCGTGCGGATCGCCGAGATCCTGCTGGATGGCGCCAAGTCGACGAAGAAGGCCGCGGCCAAGACCGAGGCGAAGGCCGAGGCGAAGACCGAAGTTGCTGCAAAGGCCGAGGCCAAGGCTGAAGCCGCCCCGAAGACCAAGGCAGAGGCTGCGCCGAAGGAAACGGAGGCCAAGGCAACCGAAACCGCCGCGCCGCTGTTCAAGGCGCCGAAGGGCGAGCCGGACGATCTGACCGTGATCAAGGGCGTCGGCCCGGTCGCGGCCGGCCAGTTGAACGAGCAGGGTATCACGACTTTCGCCCAGATAGCCAAGCTGTCGGACAAGGATATCGCCAAGATCGACGAGCATATGCCGTTCAGCACCGACCAGATCACGGACTGGCGCGAGCAGGCCAAGGACTTGGCGAAGAAGTAAAGATTTGGCGAAGAAGTAAAGCGGCCGGCGCGATCGTCGCCGGTTCGGACTTGAAACGGAACGCGAACGCGTTCATAAGACCTTTTAAGCGCCTAGCGGCGCATCGGAGTTAGTTAGATGGCACACAAGAAAGCTGGCGGTTCGTCGCGCAATGGTCGCGACTCCCATTCCAAGCGGCTCGGCGTGAAAAAATTCGGCGGCGAAGCCGTGATTGCGGGCAACATCATTGTTCGTCAGCGCGGCACGACGTGGCATCCCGGCACCAATGTCGGCATTGGCACGGATCACACGCTGTTTGCGCTCGAAGCTGGCGCAGTCACCTTCAACAAAAAAGCCAATGGCCGAACCTACGTATCGGTGAACCCGATGACGAAGGCCGCGGAGTAGCCGGTTCCGCACGAGAACACCGGCACCCATCTCGGGAACCGGTGTCTGGCCAAGCCAGGAAATGGATCAGGGGAGATGGGTTTCCATCTCCCCTTTTTCTTGTGCCTGGAGGACTGACATGGTTGCCGAAGCGGAAGACACAGACGGTGAAAGTTACGCGATAGATTGTCCGGTCCTGGTGACCGAACGGCTGGTCCTGCGGGAGCCGCGCGAAAGCGATATCGAGCAACTGGTGGTGCTCGCCGACAATCGCCATGTCGCCGAAATGCTGGCCCGCATGCCGCACCCCTACGGCGAGGCCGAGGCGCGCGCCTTCCTCGCGATGGCGGCATCGCGCCGGGCCGGCATTGCCTATGCGTTGACCTTGGCCGGCACCGAAACCTTCGTCGGATGCGCGGGCCTCAACACCACCGATCGCGGGCTGGAGCTCGGCTACTGGATCGGCGAGCCCTACTGGAAGCGCGGCTATGCGACGGAAGCCGCCCATGCGCTGGTCGACCTCGCCTTCCAGAAGACGGCAATCCAGGTGCTGCATGCCTCGACGCGGGTCATCAATCCGGCCTCGCGCCGGGTCATCCACAAATGCGGTTTCCAATATGCCGGCCAGGGCATGCTGAACTCGATCGTCGCCGGCCAGGTGCCGGTCGAGCGCTACCGTCTCGATCGCAGGACCTGGACCAGCCTGCGGAACTGGGTCCATTTCTAGGCATGTCGATATTCAGGTGAGGCCGGCCTGCGAATGGCGGCTTCCTGCGCTTACCTACAGCGCCGCGCGCCCAATTGGGCGCGCAAAGGACGCTGTAGAACTTTGATTTTGCGCATGACCTTTCCGAAATCGATCTCGATTTCGGGGTCATGCGCGGGCTCACGTACTTAAAGTACGCTCAGCTCCGGTTCTCGAAAACCGCCACTCTCGGCACGGCCTGACCTGAATCTCAGCACACCTCGGCGTGGCTCGAACAAGTGAAAAGTCAGTTGCGAGCCAACTCTGGGTCAGGCCATCTCGACCCAGACCGGCAGATGGTCCGAACCGACTGCTTGCCGGTCGACCCACAGGCGCTTCAGCGATTTGGCCAGCGAGGCGCTGGTGAAGAAATAGTCGATGCGCTTGTGGCGGCTGGCGTCGTCAGGCCGCTTGGGGTCGACCCAAGTGACGAGATCGGCGCCTGCGGCGGCAAGGCGCAGGGCGGCATCGACGGCAAGATCGGCAGTCACCGGCATGCCGAACTCGTGATCCAGGCGGCCGGCCAGTTCGACATATTCCGGCGATCCGGCCAGCATGTTGAAGTCGCCCATGACGATGAATCCTTCGGGACAAGGCAGGTCCGGCAGGCCGACTTCGGCGACGCCCGACAGCGCGCCGCCCTCGATCGCATAGTTCAACAGGCGCCGGCGCAGAAACCGGATCTGGCTAGCGCGTTCGACCGGGCTGCGATGGTCGAGATGGGTGGAATAGAAGCGGATGAAACCAAGCGGCGTCTCGATCAGCGCCTCCAGCGCGCCGCGCTGGAAATTCATCACCTCGAAACTGCGGCTGCGCGGCAAGAGGAGGTTGCGCGACAGATGAACAGGGGTTTTCGACAGCACCATGTTGCCGAGCTGGAAGGTGGTGGTCATGGCGCGGCCGTTTTCCAGGCGCGAGCCGACATTGGCCTCGAAATTGCTGCCGTAGACGGCGAAATATTCGGGCAGCGCCTCGCCGAGCTCGGCCACTATGTCGCGGCCGCCATTGTTGGGATTGTTGCGCGAGACCTCCTGCAACGCGATCACGTCGGCGCCGCGCACGGCATCGGCGATGCGGCCGACATCGTAGCGGCCATCAAGACCGACGCCGTAGTGGATGTTGTAGGTTACAAGCTGCATTGCGACTCCGGCGATGTTCAGACTGGGGCCATGTTGATAAACAGCCTCGCCCTTCGCCCCGCCTTGGTTTAGAGCAGTGCCGAACGTTAGAGCAATGCCGCAAGGCCACTAGCAGAAACTCAGCAATACGATGAAATTTCTCGATCAAGCCAAGGTCTATGTCCGCTCCGGCGACGGTGGCGCCGGTTCGGTGTCGTTCCGGCGCGAAAAGTTCATCGAATTCGGCGGTCCGGACGGCGGCGACGGCGGCCGTGGCGGCGATGTCTGGGTGGAGGCGGTCGATGGGCTGAACACGCTGATCGATTATCGCTATCAGCAGCATTTCAAGGCCAAGACCGGCACGCACGGCATGGGCCGCAACATGACCGGCGCCAAGGGCGCCGACGTGACGCTGAAAGTGCCGGCGGGAACGCAGGTCTTTGCCGAGGACAACGAGACGCTGATCTGCGACCTGACCGTGGTCGGCCAGCGCTTCCTGCTGGCCAAGGGCGGCAATGGCGGCTTTGGCAACCAGCATTTCAAGACCTCGACCAACCAGGCGCCGCGCCGCGCCAATCCGGGTCAGCCGGGCGAAGAGCTCAACATCTGGCTCCGGCTCAAGCTGATCGCCGATGCCGGCCTGGTCGGCCTGCCCAATGCCGGCAAGTCGACTTTTCTGGCAGCCGTGACCGCAGCCAAGCCGAAGATCGCCGACTATCCCTTCACCACGCTGCATCCGGGCCTCGGTGTGGCCCGTATCGACGGGCGCGAATTCGTCATCGCCGATGTTCCCGGCCTGATCGAAGGCGCGCATGAAGGCGTCGGCATCGGCGACCGTTTCCTCGGACATGTCGAGCGCACGCGAGTCCTCCTGCACCTCGTCTCGGCGCAGGAAGAAAATCCCGGGAAGGCCTACAAGACCGTGCGCGCCGAACTCGACGCCTATGGCGATGGGTTGGTCGAGAAGGTCGAGATCGTAGCACTTTCCCAAGTCGACACGCTCGATGCCGAGGCACGCAAGAACAAGGTCGCTTCGCTGAAACGCGCCGTCGGCCGCGCGCCGATGCTTTTGTCCGCCGTCACCGGCGAAGGCGTCGAGGCGGTTCTGCGCGCGCTGATGGCGGTCGTCGCCGAGGCGCGCGAAGCTGTCGCCACTCCGGTCGAGACGCGCTGGAACAAATAGCTATGGCCGCGCAGCTGAAAAAATACCGGCGCATCACCGTCAAGATCGGCTCGGCGCTGCTTGTCGACCGCACGGCGGGCCTGAAGCGCGACTGGCTAGCCTCGCTTGCCGACGACATTTCAGTGCTGGCCGAGAATGGCGCCGAGATCCTCGTCGTGTCGTCCGGCGCCATCGCGCTTGGCCGCACCATTCTAGGCCTCGGCAAGCGGGCGCTGAAGCTCGAGGAAAGCCAGGCGGCGGCGGCGGTCGGGCAGATTGCGCTGGCCGGCGCCTGGTCGGATGCGCTCGGCAAGGGCGGCCTGAAATCGGGCCAGATCCTGCTGACGCTCGGCGACACCGAAGAGCGCCGACGCTATCTCAATGCGCGCGCGACGATCTCGACGCTGCTCAAGATGAAGGCGGTGCCGGTCATCAACGAGAACGATACGGTGGCAACTTCCGAAATCCGCTATGGCGACAATGACCGGCTGGCGGCGCGGGTGGCGACGATGATGGGCGCGGACCTTTTGGTGCTGCTCTCCGACATTGACGGGCTCTACACGGCGCCGCCGGCACGCGACCAGCATGCCAGGTTCATTGCTGTCGTCGACCGCATCACTCCTGACATCGAGGCGATGGCGGGTGCGGCTGCTTCGGAGTTTTCACGCGGCGGTATGCGCACCAAGCTCGACGCCGGCAAGATCGCCACCGCCGCCGGCACCGCCATGATCATCACATCAGGCACGCGGCTGTCGCCGCTGATGGCGATCGAGCGTGGCGAGCGGGCGACATTCTTCCGGCCGAGCGCCAATCCGGTCAAGGGCTACAAGACATGGATCGCCGGGCAGCTCGAACCGGCAGGCCGGCTGACCGTCGACGCAGGCGCCATCGGCGCGCTGCTGTCGGGCAAATCGCTGCTGCCGGCCGGCGTCAAGCTGGTCAGCGGCAATTTCTCGCGCGGCGACACGGTGGCAATCCTGTCGCCCGAAGGCCGTGAGATCGCGCGCGGACTGGTTGCCTACGATGCCGCCGATGCCGTAAGGATCGCTGGCTTGAAAACAGCCGAGATCGAAACGGTGCTCGGCTATGAAGCGCGATCGGCGATGATCCACCGCGACGACCTTGTGGTGAGCCATTCAACTGACCAAGTACGGGCCGGTGACCAGGTCCATAGCGGAGGATGAGCCATGCTGAAGCTGCATGAAAAATCCCGGGATGATACGGTGGCGCTGATGGCCGACATCGGCCGCCGCGCCCGTGCCGCCGCCCGACCGCTGGCCATCGCCGCAGCCGAGCGCAAGCACGCCGCGTTGATCAGTATGGCGCAGGCGATTCTTCGCCACGAGCAGGATATCCTCGACGCCAACGCCATCGACATCAAAAATGGCGAGCAGTCCGGGCTTTCGGCTTCTTTCATGGACCGGCTGAAGCTTGATCCCGCCCGCATTCGTGCCATGGCCGACGGCATCAGTGAAATCGCCGGGTTGCGCGATCCGGTCGGCGATGTCATTGCCGCATGGGACCGGCCGAACGGCCTGCGTATCGAGCGCGTGCGCACGCCTCTCGGCGTTGTCGGCGTCATCTATGAAAGCCGGCCGAACGTGACCGCCGATGCCGGGGGGTTGTGCCTCAAGGCCGGCAATCCGGTGATCCTGCGCGGCGGCTCGGATTCGCTCAACTCCTCGGCGGCGATCCACGCCTGCCTGGTCGAAGGGCTGAAGGCGGCCAAGTTGCCGCAGGATGCCATCCAGCTGGTGCCGACCGCCGACCGCGCCGCCGTCGGCGAGATGCTGAAAGGGCTTTCCGGCAACATCGACGTCATCATTCCGCGCGGTGGCAAGAACCTGGTCGAACGCGTCCAGAACGAGGCGCGGGTGCCGGTCTTTGCGCATCTCGAAGGCATCTGCCATCTCTACATCGACCGTTCGGCTGATCTCGACATGGCGGTCAGGATCGCGGTCAACGCCAAGATGCGGCGCACCGGCGTCTGCGGCGCGGCCGAGACGCTGCTGGTCGACCGCGCTGTTGCCGCCACCCACCTGGTGCCGATCCTCAGGGCGTTGCGCGCGGCAGGGTGCGAAATCCACGCCGATGCCGAGGTGCTGAAAGTGTTTGCCGACGCTAAAGCGGCGACCGACGCCGACTGGGTGAGCGAATATCTCGATGCCATCATCGCGGCAAAACTGGTCGACGGCGTTGCCGGCGCCATCGAGCACATCGAGACTTTTTCCTCGCACCACACCGAGGCGATCGTCGCCGAGGATACCGATGCGGTCGAACGGTTCTTCAACGAGATCGATTCGGCGATCCTTCTGCACAATGCATCGACGCAATTCGCCGATGGCGGCGAATTCGGCATGGGCGCCGAGATTGGCATCGCCACCGGCAAGATGCATGCGCGCGGCCCGGTTGGTGTCGAGCAACTGACCTCGTTCAAGTACCGCGTGCGCGGGACGGGACAGGTGAGGCCTTGAGCTTTTTCGCTACTAGGGCTTGAAGTTTGCGCCCAGCCACCCCCCTCTGTCCTGCCGGACATCTCCCCCTCAAGGGGGGAGATCGGATGTCGCATAGACTTTCGCCAACCTCCGGCGTCGCAGTAAGGGCGCCAGGGACGAAGCCGCCAATCTCCCCCCTCGTGGGGGAGATGCCAAGTTTTGGCAAAGAGGGCAGGACAGAGGGGGGCGCCTAGCACGATGCTCTCCCCTTCCGAGCCCACCGTTCCCTCCCATTATCTCAAAATGCCGCATGCCGAAAAGGGCTTGGCCGTCGGGCTGTTCGGCGGCTCCTTCAATCCTGCTCATGCCGGCCATGCACTGGTCGCCGAGATCGCGCTCAGGCGATTGGCGCTCGATCAGCTGTGGTGGATGGTGACGCCGGGCAATCCGCTCAAGAGCACGCGGGAACTGGCGTCGCTGGCCGAGCGGCTGCGCCTGTCCGAGCAGATCGCCCGGAACCCGAAGGTCAAGGTCACCGCCTTCGAGGCGAGCCATTATGTCCGCTTCACCGCCGACACGCTGGCCCTGGTCAAGGCGCGCAACCCGGGCGTCGACTTCGTCTGGATCATGGGCGCCGATTCGCTTCGCGATTTCCACCGCTGGCAGCGCTGGCGCCAGATCGTGATGACGTTTCCGATCGCGGTGATCGATCGCCCTGGCGCGACGCTGTCGTTCCTGTCGTCGGTTGTCGCCAAGACCTTCGACTACGCGCGTGTCGACGAGGGCGACGCGCCGCGGCTCGCCCGCATGAAGGCGCCGGCCTGGACCTTCATTCACGGCCCGCGCTCGTCGCTGTCGTCGACCGCGATCCGCAAAATGGCGAAGGAGTAGGGTGAGCGCTGGTCTTCCCTTCTCCCCCCTGTGGGAGAAGGTGGCCGCGAAGCGGCCGGATGAGGGGTGTTCCAGGGAACACCGACGCCTCATTTCTTCCAGCACCCCTCATCCGTCTCGGCGCTACGCGCCGATCCACCTTCTCCCACAAGGGGAGAAGGGAAGACCGCTGATGTCGCATTTGCGGCTGCCTTTCCCCGGTCCGTAGGCGATCCTGCGCGAGCATGACGATTCTCGAGCGAAACCAGACCAGACGCGACCCGGCGCAGGGCAGCCCGCCAGCCCCGGCGATCGCCATTGCCAGCATCGTCCTGTCGATGGCGCTGGTAGCGGTCGGCAACGGACTGATGTTCGCCTATATCCCGGTCCGGCTCGGCGCCGAGGGCTTCGATCCGACCTGGGCCGGGCTGATCGTCACCGGCCTCTCGGCCGGCGGCCTGGCAGGCTGCATCCTGACCGGTCCGCTGGTGCGGCGCGTCGGCCATGCGCGCGCGTTCATGGTGCTGTCGGCATTGATCGTGCTGTCCAACGCCGCCGTCGGGGCCGGACCGCATCCGCTGTCGTGGATCGCGGCACGCGCGCTCTACGGCTTTGCCATTTGCGGCCTGTTCATCGTTGCGCAGAGCTGGCTGAACGACGTCATCGCCAACACCATACGCGGCAGGGTCATGGCCTTCTTCTACGTCGCCTATGTCGCCGGGCTCGGTGTCGGCTACTCGACACTGGCGCTGATCGACATAAGGGCTGCGGACGCGCCGCTGGTCGGCATCGCCTTCACCGCGCTGTCGATCCTCCCCGTCGGGTTGACGCGGCTCGCCCAGCCGCCGCCGCCGCAGGCGGCGTCGGTGGCGCTTGGCCGGGCCTGGCGGATTTCGCCGGTCGGCGTCGCGGGCATGCTTGCCGTCGGCGGCCTGTCGATGACGATTTCAGGCTTTGCGCCGATCCATGCCACGGCCAAGGGCTACAGCCAGGCCGATGTGGCACTGCTGCTGTCGGCGATGCCGATCGGCACATTGATCCTGCAAATCCCGCTCGGATGGATTTCCGACCGCACCGACCGGCGCTTTGTGCTGGTCGCCGCTTCGACGCTTGCCATGGTGGCTGGCCTGTTTGCGCTGGGCTTCGATGGTGGTGCGCTGGCGGCGCTGGTCGTCATCTATGTGGTCTGGGCCGGCGCGTCGGAATCGATCTATTCGCTGGCCAGCGCACATGCCGCCGACCGCGCCGGCAAGGACGACATGGTGGCGCTGTCCAGTTCACTGCTGTTCGCGTGGTCGCTGTCCGGCTTCATCGTGCCCGGCATCGTGACCGGGCTTTCCGCCTTCTACGGAACGCAGGCCTTCATCCATGTGGCCATCGTTATTGCCACCGTTTTTTGCCTGTTCGTGCTGTGGCGCGTGGTGGCGATGTCGCCTGTTCCCGCCGCCGAGACCGGCAATTTCGCGCCGATGACGGCGCAGGCACCGCTGCCCGTCGATCTTGCCTTTCCGTCCGAAGAGCAGCCGCGCAGATAAGTAGCTATGCCGGGAATTGATCATCTCACTGTCTGGTGGCGGTTTCCTGCCGCGGTGCTTCCGGCGGTGGCGCGGGTATGGAAATGCCTTCGCCGTCGAAGGCCTGCTTGGCGCGTTTGGTGAGATCGATCTGGGTGGCGAAGAAATCGGCAGCCGAGGTCCAGTAGCGCAAGGTGATGGCGACGTTGCTGTCGCCGACGGTCGCCACAAAGGCAATCGGCGCCGGCTCTCGCCTGACGCGTCGGTCGGCGGCGGCGACGCCCAGCATGGTCTTTTGAGCGAAATCGATGTCGTTCCACGAGCCGATGGTCAGCGTGATGTCGGCGCGGCGGACACCGTTGCGCGTATAGTTGCGGACTGGCAGGTTCCACAGCGTCGAATTGGGGGCGAGGACGTAGACGCCTTCGACTGTCCGCAACCGAGTAGCGAACAGGCCGATTTCCTCGATGGTCCCGGAAATGACGCCGACCTCGACATATTCGCCGATGCGGAACGGCCGCAGCGCCAGCAGCATGATGCCGGCGGCGATGTTCTGCAGCGTGCCTTGCAGCGCCAGGCCGATGGCCAGGCCGATGGCGCCAATGGCGGCAATGATCGAGGTCGTCTGGACGCCGAACTGGCCAAGCACCATGACGACGACGAGGATCAGTATGGCGTAGCGGACGATCCTCGAGAAGAAGTGGCGCAGCGTCGTGTCGAAGCCATGGATATGGCCGAGGCCGGCATAGATCGAGCGCTGGGCAAGGCCGGCGGCGATATAGCCGACGACCAGCAGGATCACGGCGCCGATGGCCGAAAGCGAGTAGGAGACGATCAGCGTACTGAGCTGCGCAAGGCCGGACTGCACGGTGAGGAGAGCGTTCTGAGGGTCGACAGGCATGAGGGGGATCCGGTTGGTCAATGCGCCGATAACCCACGCCAGGCGACAAGAGTTCCGATTTTTCTTCAACTGCGGACCCGGAAGAACGGCTCTTCCTTGGCTACGGCAGGGCCTGCGTCTTGAAACTGCAACGCAACTCTGCCTATCTAAGGGGTGTCACCTGCTTTGAAGGGTGATTTGGTTGTTCTTGCTGCGAAAGGAAATACACTGAGAACAGCACTGTGGAAGAAGGCCGACATCGTGCCTTCGCCGGCGGGGATCAGCGTAAACGACGCCGTGTCCCGCGCCATCAAGACAGTCCTTGCCAGTCTGGAAGACTCCAAGGCCGAAAACATCGTCTCAATCGACATTCAGGGAAAATCGAGCCTCGGTGACTATATGGTCATCGCGTCCGGCCGATCGCACCGTCATGTCTCGGCTGTCGCCGATCATCTCCTCAAGGCGCTCAAGGATGCCGGGCTCGGCACGGCGCGCGTCGAGGGACTGGCCGGCGCCGACTGGGTCCTGATCGATTCGGGCGACATCATCGTCCACGTCTTCCGCCCCGAAGTCCGCGACTTCTACAATCTCGAAAAGATGTGGCAGGCGCCGGACCTCGAGGAGGAGACCCTCCACTGAGCTGTATTGGTTGATGCATGTCGTTTGCCAAAACCGGTGACCATTCTTGGTGACATGCATTAGCGGCTCTTCGAGGCAGGGATGAAAGTCACCGTTTATGCCGTGGGCCGGATGAAAGCCGGCCCCGAGAAGCTGCTCGCCGACCGGTATTTCGAGCGTTTCGCCAAGAGCGGGCAGTCCGTCGGGCTCGAATTCTCAGGGATCATTGAGATTGCGGAGGGCCGCGCCCAGACCGCCAACGAGCGTCGCCGCGAAGAGGGCCAGAAACTGCAGGCGCAGTTGCAGCCTGGCGCCGCGCTGATGTTGCTCGACGAACGCGGCAAGAATTTCTCCTCCGAGGATTTCGCCGGGCGCATCGGCCTGTTGCGTGATAGCGGCCGCAAGGCGCTTGTCATCGCCATCGGCGGTGCCGACGGTCACGACCAGTCGCTGCGAGATCAGGCCGACCTGATGGTGTCTTTCGGCGCGCTGACATGGCCGCACCAGCTGGTCCGTGTCATGTTGGGCGAGCAGCTTTACCGGACAGCCACAATCCTGTCCGGCCATCCCTATCATCGCTCGTGAACCGTTGCAGGTTCAACCGAAATCGGTGGATTGGCGTGAGCCGCCCGGATTTTCGCCTCAATGCGTCACGAGGCTGACTACCGCCGGCGGGCTCTCGAACATGGTTGATGGTTCGTTAACGAAGCCACGCATAGAGTCGGGCTTCATGGCTGAGGGTTGGAAATCGCGAACGGGCTTTTGGCGCGCAGGCTGCGGCTTGGCAGCGGCGGCGCTTATGCTGTCGCTCGGTGCCGCGTGGGCGCAGAACAGGCTCGACATGGCGCCTGACCCGGACCAGAGCCGCGCCGAATACGAACGGGTAGCGAAGGAGATCACGCTGTCGTCGGAGCGGCTGGCCAAGCTCGTCGCCGACATGGCGACGGTCAAGAAAGACCATGCCTCGATCACCGCGGCGCTGATCCAGTCGGCGATGACCGAGCAGAAGCTCGGTCAGGACATCGAGGACATCGGCGCCAAGCTGGAACGGCTGAAGGGCGAGGAGCAGAAAATCCGCGCCTCGCTGGCTGCCAGACGCGATGTTCTGGCCGAGGTGCTGGCCGCGCTGCAACGCATGGGGCTCAATCCGCCGCCGGCCATCCTGGTCAAGCCGGAGGACGCGCTGTCGTCGGTGCGCAGCGCCATCCTGCTCGGCGCCGTGGTGCCGGAACTGCGCCAACAGACCGAGATTTTGCTGGCGGACCTCAAGGAGCAGTCGCGGGTGACGGCCTCGATCGAGGCGGAGCGGGCGCGGCTGACGGCGGCAGTCGGCGAGCAGGCGGCGGAAAAGAAGCGGCTCGGCATGCTGCTCGAAGCCAAGCAGAAGCTCGAGGCCGAGACGCAAACGGCACTGGCGGCGGAAAAGCAGCGATCCGCAGCACTGGCGGCCAAGGCTGGCAGCCTGAAGGACCTGATCGCCTCAATCGAGGCCGACAACGCCCGCAAGGCGACGGACGCGGCGAAGGCAGCCGAGCAGAAGGCCGCGGAGCAGAAGGCAGCGGACGCCGACAAGGCTCCGGCGCAGACGGCCCCGGCACAGAAGGCCCCGGCACAGACTGAACTGGCGGCACTGCCGGTGCCGGAAGCCAACCGGCTCACTGCCGCTGCACCGTTTTCGGCGCTTCAGGGGCAGATCGCGTTGCCCGTCACCGGCAAGATCAAGCGACGGTTCGGGGCCAGCGACGGTAACGGTGCAGTGATGCTCGGTGACATGGTTGCGACACAATCGGGAGCCATCGTCACCGCGCCGGCGGACGGAAATGTACTTTATGCGGGACCTTTTCGCTCTTATGGTCAACTCTTGATCCTGAACGCAGGTGACGGCTATCATGTCGTTCTCGCGGGGATGAGCAGAATCAGCGTCGCGTCTGGCCAGTCGGTGCTCGCAGGAGAGCCGGTCGGCGCGATGGGAGAGGCCCGGGTGGCGAGCACCTCGGCATCGAAGAATGGAAATGCCACGCCGGAACTCTATGTTGAGTTCCGCAAGGATGGAAAACCCGTCGATCCGACCCCATGGTGGGCGGACCGTTTGTCTGGAAGGACGTGAGATGATGCGGAAACTGTCGCTTCTGTTTGCCGGTGCGCTGATGGGCGCATCCGCGATGAGCCTGGTCTATGGCGCGCCCGGCTCGACGGCGAACGCTGCGGGCTCCGAGACCTATAAGCAACTGGCGATCTTCGGGGATATTTTCGAGCGGGTGCGGGCGCAATATGTGACGCCGCCCGACGACAAGTCGCTGGTCGAAAACGCCATCAACGGCATGCTTACCTCGCTCGACCCGCACTCCTCCTATATGAACGCCGAAGAGGCGCAGGACATGCGCGTGCAGACCAAGGGCGAGTTCGGCGGCCTCGGCATCGAGGTCACCATGGAGAATGACCTGGTCAAGGTGATCACGCCGATCGACGATACGCCGGCTGCCAAAGCGGGCGTGCTTGCCGGCGACTATATTGCCAAGATCGACGGCGAGGAGGTTCGCGGCCTGAGCCTCAACGATGCGGTCGAGAAGATGCGCGGGCTGGTCAACACGCCGATCAAGCTCACCATCCTGCGTCAGGGCGCCGATAAGCCGATCGAGCTGACGGTGGTGCGCGACATCATCAAGGTCAAGGCGGTCAAGTTCCGGGTCGAGAACGACATCGGCTACATCAAGATCACCTCCTTCACCGAAAAGACCCATGATGATCTCGAGAGCGCCATCGAAACCATCAAGAAGCAGGTGCCGAACGAAAAGCTCAAGGGCTACGTGCTTGATCTGCGCCTCAATCCGGGCGGGTTGCTCGATCAGGCGGTGAGCGTGTCCGACGCCTTCCTCAACCGCGGAGAGATCGTCTCGACGCGCGGCCGCGATCCGAAGGACGTCACCCGCTTCGACGCGCGGCCGGGCGACGATATCGACGGCAAGCCGCTGGTCGTGCTCGTCAATGGCGGCTCGGCCAGTGCGTCCGAAATCGTCGCCGGCGCGCTGCAGGATCTGCGCCGCGCCACGGTGGTCGGGACGCAGTCCTTCGGCAAGGGTTCGGTGCAGACCATCGTCCCGCTCGGCGAGAACGGCGCGCTGCGCCTGACGACGGCGCTCTATTACACGCCGTCCGGCAAGTCGATCCAGGGCAAGGGCATCACGCCCGACATCAAGGTCGACCAGCCGTTGCCGCCGGACCTGCAAGGCAGGGACCTGACGCGCGGTGAGTCGGACCTCAAGGGCCACATCAAGGGCAGCGAGGAGGGCGATGCCGGTTCGGGCTCTGCAGCCTATGTGCCACCGGAGCCGAAAGACGATCTGCAGCTCATCTTTGCCCAGCAGTTGCTGCGCGGCGAGAAGACCGATCCGGCGTTCCCGCCGAATCCGGACAAGGCTGTGCTGAACCAGTAGGGCCGTGCTGAACCAGTAAAAGTCGATCAGCCGGACAACAGGTCTGGCTGCCAGATCGAAGCGATGCAATGCTGCCGGGGCCGCAAGGCCTCGGCAGTTTGATTCGGGGGAACCGCGGCTGGGGATGCGGCTTGGCTGACATCGGTAGTGACATCGAACGCCCACTCGGGCAGGCCGTCCGGCCGCCGCGTGCGGCCCGCAGGATCAGCGCTGGCGTGGTCGCGGCCACGCTCTTGGTGCTGGCCGTGATCGGCGTCTCCGGCGCGATTGCGCTGCGCGAAAGGCCGTTTCGAAAGCCGGAAGAAGTCGCCGTTTTGACGCCGAAGGCGACTGAGGTGGTCGACCCCGCAACGCTGGCCACTGAGCCGGCGCCAAAGGCCGAAGCAGCGTCCAAGGCGAGCATATCCGAGACAGGCGGGTCCAAGAAGGGCGGGTCCAAGACGGGCGGGTCCAAAACGGGGCCGCAGATCATCCACATGCAGACCGAAGCGGGCGACGGTCCACCCGGGGCTATCGTCATTCACGACCCTTCGACAACTGGCCAGAACCTGAGGATCGCGCATATTCCCGACAGGGCTCTGGTCGAGTCCGGCGAAACCGGTCCATTGCCGGTTCGTGCTGCCGACGGCAGGCGGCCGTTCGATGTCTATGCGCGACCGTGGTCCGGTGCGCGCGGTGCGCGCGTGGCGATCGTCATCGGCGGGCTTGCCGTGTCACAGACCGGCACGCAGGCGGCCATCGCCAAGCTGCCGGCCGAAGTGACGCTGGGCTTCGCGCCGCAGGGCAACAGCATCGGCCGCTGGATGCAGGCGGCGCGGCAGAGCGGCCATGAGATCGTCATGCAGGTGCCGCTCGAACCGTTCGACTATCCGAATGTCAATCCCGGCCGCAACACGCTGACGGTCGTGGCGACACCGGACGAGAATTTGGAGAATTTGCGCTGGGCGCTGTCGCGGACGACCAATTACACCGGCGTCATGAACTATATGGGGGCGCGTTTTTCGGCGGATGCTGCGGCGATGGCGCCACTGATGGCCGAGCTTGGCAGGCGCGGCCTGGCCTATGTCGACGACGGTTCGTCGGCACGCAGCCTGGCGCCCGAACTGGCCTTGAAGAACGGTGTGCCGTTCGCCGCCGGCGACATTTCGATCGACGCCGTGCGGGACCGCGGCGCCATATTGAAGAAGCTGGACGAACTGGAAGCAACCGCGCGGGCGAAAGGCTTTGCCGTCGGCATCGGCTCGGCCTTCGACATGACGGTCGATACCGTGTCATCCTGGGTGATCGAGGCCAAGAAGCGCGGCATCGAGATCGTGCCGATTTCGGCAGTGGCGGTGGATCCGGAAAAAGGTTGAGCATGGCGAAGAAAAAACCGGTCGACCCCGAGACGCTGCCCTATCGTCGCTGCGTCGGAGCAATGGTCCTCAACGGAGAGGGGCTGGTCTGGGTCGGGCATCGCATTGCCGAGCCGGACAGCGAATTCGCCGGCACGACGCAGCTCTGGCAGATGCCGCAGGGTGGCATCGACAAGGGCGAAGAGCCGCTGCAGGCGGCACAGCGGGAGCTTTACGAAGAAACCGGCATGCGCAGCGTCTCGTTGCTGGATGAGGCGCCGAACTGGATATTTTACGACCTGCCGGCCCATCTCGTCGGCATCGCCTTCAAGGGGAAGTATCGCGGCCAGAGGCAAAAATGGTTCGCCTTCCGCTTTCACGGCGCCGTGAGCGAGATTGAGATCAATCCGCCGCCGGGCGGCCACACCGCCGAGTTCGACAGATGGGCCTGGCGGCCAATGGAGGAATTGCCCGACCTGATCGTGCCGTTCAAACGTCAGGTCTATGAGGATGTGGTTGCGGCATTCCGGCATCTGGTTGCGTAGCTTGGCGCAAGCCGCGCTCGCGCTGACCACGGTTGCCGCGTCGGCGCGAGCGCCTTATTGATGGCCAATCCGCTGCAGACGGGATTGGCATGAACGGCGCTTTCAAAAAATCTCTTTCTGGAAGGGTCGCTGTCAAAGCCGCGCCGATCAGCGAAGCGGCGGCCGGCGCCATATTGACCGTCGATCTGGGCGCCATCCGCGAAAATTACCGGCGGCTCAAGGCGCGGTTGGGCGGCGTCGGCTGCGCCGGTGTCGTCAAGGCCGACGGCTACGGGCTCGGCGCGCGCCAAGTGGCGGCGGCGCTGGCGGCCGAAGGCTGCGCTGTTTTTTTCGTCGCACATCTGGCCGAGGGTGCCATGCTGCGCCAGGCGCTCGGCGCACGGCCGGCGATCTATGTGCTGAACGGTATTCAGCCGGGTGCCGAAAGCGAAGCGGTCGAAGCGGACCTGGGCGTGGTCATCAACAGCGCCGGCCAACTCGCTGCCTGGCGCGCGGCGGCGCAACCGGCCGGCCGCAAGCTCAAGGCTGCAATCCAGGTCGACAGCGGCATGTCGCGGCTCGGCATGGCGGCAGCCGAGGTGGAGGCGGCCGCTGCCGATCCGCAGGCTTTCGACGGCATCGACGTCACCTTGGTGATGAGCCATCTCGCTCGCGCCGACGAGCCCGGGCATCCAGCCAACGAGCAGCAGCGGCTGGAATTCGAGCGGCTGCGCAGGATGCTGCCAAAGGCGCCGGCCTCGCTCGCCAATTCCTCCGGCATCTTTGTTGGGCAGCCCTTTCACTACGACCTCGCCCGGCCCGGCGCGGCGCTCTACGGCATCAATCCGACGCCAGCGCAGGAAAATCCGATGCTGCCGGTGGTGCGGCTTCAAGCAAAGATCATCCAGACGCGCAGCCTCGATAGGGGAGCCGGCGTCGGCTATGGCCATATTTTTCACGTCACCGATTCGCTGATCGCCGCAACGATCTCGCTTGGCTATGCCGATGGCTGGCATCGACGCGCGGCCTCGGCCGCCTGGTTCGAAAATGTGCGCTTGCCCTTCCTGGGCCGTGTGTCGATGGATTCGATAGTTCTCGACATTTCGGCCCTGCCGCCCGGCAGGCTGAAGGCGGGCGACCTCGTCGAACTGATCGGCCCGTCGCAGACGGTCGACCAGGCGGCCGGCCATGCCGGCACCATCGGCTATGAAATCCTGACCAGCCTCGGACGCCGCTTTCACCGCCGCTATGTGAATGGATAGCGCGCGGGCTTTTTCAGGCATGTCGTTGTCCCAAAACCGCCTGCGTAGTTCTGGGCGACATGCTTGGGCACTTGGCGGACGCGGTAAAATCCGGCAGACAGAAAGCCACGATGCCCCCGCCCCCAAAACCCCTGACAAGACATCGTTCTGGAGAGCTATGCGATGAAGATCTTCGTGCTGGGCGGCGGCGTCATCGGGGTCACCACTGCTTATTATCTGGCCGAGGCCGGCCATGAAGTGACGGTGATCGACCGCCAGAAGGGCCCGGCGCTGGAAACCAGCTTTGCCAATGCCGGCGAGATCTCGCCCGGCTACGCCTCGCCCTGGGCCGGTCCCGGCGTCCCGCTGAAGGCGATCAAATGGCTGCTGATGAAGCATGGTCCGCTGGTGGTGCGGCCGACTCTCGATCCACATATGTGGGTATGGCTGGTCAGGATGCTGCGCAACTGCACGGCCGAGCGCTATGCGGTGAACAAGGCGCGCATGGTGCCTTTGGCCGAATACAGCCGCGACACGCTGAAAGCGCTGCGCGAGGCGACCGGCATCGCCTATGACGAGCGTACCAAGGGAACGCTGCAGCTTTTTCGCACGCAACAGCAGCTCGACAGCACGTCAGGCGATGTCGAGGTGCTGAAGACCTATGGCGTTCCCTACGAGATCCTCGATCGCGACGGCTGCATCGCGGCCGAGCCTGGCTTGGCAGCCGTGCGTGAAAAGTTCGTCGGCGGCCTGCGGCTGCCGGGCGACGAAACCGGTGACTGCAAGATGTTCACCGACCGTCTAGCCGAGCTCTGCGTGGCGCGCGGCGTCAGCTTCGAATACGACACGGAGATACGGCGCATCGTCCGCAAGCGCAATCATATCGCCAACATCAATACGAGCAAAGGCTGGAAGGCCGCCGACGCATATGTGATGGCGATGGGCAGCTATTCGGCAAAATTCATGCGCAACCTGAAACGACCCATCCCGGTCTATCCGGTCAAGGGTTATTCGATCACCGTGCCGATCAAGGATGCTGCCGCAGCACCGGTCTCGAC
The DNA here is from genome assembly GCF_935825525.1 of Mesorhizobium escarrei. Taxonomy (GTDB): domain Bacteria; phylum Pseudomonadota; class Alphaproteobacteria; order Rhizobiales; family Rhizobiaceae; genus Mesorhizobium; species Mesorhizobium escarrei. The sequence continues at coordinate 35,853 of NZ_CAKXZT010000122.1, read as the reverse complement.
GGTGATGGACGAGACTTATAAGGTGGCGATCACCAGGCTCGGCGATCGCATCCGGGTCGGTGGCACCGCGGAGATTTCCGGCTTTGACCTGGCGCTGCATGAATCACGGCGGTGCACGCTCGAACATTCGCTCGGCGACCTTTTTCCAGGCAGCGGCGACATGCGCTCGGCCACCTTCTGGTGCGGGTTGCGGCCGATGACGCCGGACGGGCCGCCGCTGATCGGCCGCACCGAGTTTTCCAACCTCTATCTCAACACCGGCCACGGCACGCTCGGCTGGACCATGGCCTGCGGCTCGGCCAAGGTCCTGGCCGACATCATCTCCAGCCGGGTGCCGGACATCAATGTCGGCGACCTCGGACCGGAGCGTTACCAGCGATAGGATCGGACGGGGTTCTCACTTGTTGAGCGCGGTGAGAAACTTGCCGTGTAATTTGGGATCAAGGTTCAACACACCTCCCCGAAACCGCGCAGCGGATTTGAGGACAGTTACAATTAAAGCGCGTCAGATGAATATCGTCAGACGAACAGGCTTCGCTCCCGTTCCACCGCCTTGGTGATGAAGCTCGCGACGATCTGGACGCGGCGCAGCGGCCGGACTGATTCGTGATAGACCAGCCAGTAGGCGCGGCGAATGGGCGCGACGATGTCGACAGCCACCAGTTCGGGCATCGAGCGGGCGACGAAGGTGTGCAGGATACCGATGCCGGCGCCGGAGCGCACCGCTTCGGCCTGACCGAGCGCTGAGGAGATGGCGAAGCTCGTGCGCCAGTCGGCGCTGAACTCGGCCGCATAGTCGAGCGAGGGGCTGACGATGAGGTCCGGGACATAGCCGATCAGCGTGTGCCGGCCAAGCTCGGCCGGCGTCTGGGGCAGGCCATGCGCGTCGGCATAGGCGCGGGACGCGAACAGGCCGAGCGTGTAGTCGACCAGCTTTCCCGCCACCAGCCTGCCTTCCGTCGGTCGCTCCACGGTGATGGCGATGTCGGCCTCGCGCCTGGACAACGAGAAGGAACGCGGCACTGGGACCAGCTGGATGGTGAGTTCACGGTGAAGCGCCGTCAGTGCGCCGAGGCGTTTGGCCAGGAAGGCGACGCCAAAACCATCAGGCGCGCCGATACGCACAGTGCCGGAGACGTCGTCGCCTTCGCCCGCCACGGTCGAGCGCGCGGCGATCATGTCGCCTTCCATGCGCTCGGCGATGTCGAGGAAGCGCTCGCCCGCCGGCGTCAGCTCGCTGCCGGTGGTCAGCCGGCGAAAGAGTTTTGTCCGCAACGCATCCTCGAGTGCGGCGACGCGTCGGGAGACGGTGGCATGGTTGAGCTCCAGCCGCCTTGCGGCGCCGAGGATCTGGCCGGCACGCGCCACCGCAAGAAAGATGCGGACGTCATCCCAGTTCATGAGGAGGATCCGGATGACGAGGATTACGGCAGCGCTCTACGGCGCCCCCCTCTGTCCTACCGGACATCTCCCCCACTTGGGGGAAGATCGGCCGGCCGCTCCGGCGGCGACTTTCTTGCAACGTTGCGGGTTGGCGAAAGCGGGGATGACAGCCAATCTCCCCCCTCGTGGGGGAGATGCCAAGTTTTGGCAAAGCGGGCAGGACAGAGGGGGGCGCGAAGGAACTCAACCTGTCATTCCTTGAGGTGGTACTACCATTTGCGGGAATTGATGCCCGTCAGTCAACCGGACTCTATTTTCTGCACAACGGTTGCGTTTCCGCTCACGTTGCCATCGGCGGCGCAAAGGCGGACAATGCCGCATCACAAATACAGGGAGAGAAACCATGATCGAATACGGTCATTTCATCGGCGGCAAGCGTGTCGCTGGGACCAGCGGCCGCAAACAGGACGTGATGCAGCCGATGGACGGCACGGTGCGCGGCACCGTTGCGCTGGCTTCGCAGGCGGAACTGCGTGCGGCGGTGGAAAACGCCAAGGCGGCGCAGCCCGGCTGGGCGGCGACCAATCCGCAGCGGCGCGTGCGCGTCCTGATGAAATTCCTCGAACTGGTCGCCCGGGACTATGATGCGCTGGCCGACATTCTGGCACGCGAACACGGTAAGACCATCGCTGACGCCAAGGGCGACATCCAGCGCGGCCTGGAAGTGGTCGAGGTTTGCATCGGCGCGCCGCACATGATGAAGGGCGAGTTCACCGACGGCGCCGGTCCCGGCATCGACGTCTATTCGATGCGCCAGCCGCTCGGCGTCGTTGCCGGCATCACGCCGTTCAATTTTCCGGCGATGATCCCATTGTGGAAGATCGCGCCGGCTATCGCCTGCGGCAACGCCTTCATCCTGAAGCCTTCGGAGCGCGACCCAGGCGTGCCGATGCGCATCGCCGAGCTGTTCATCGAGGCGGGCCTGCCAGCGGGCATTCTCAACGTCGTCAACGGCGACAAGGAGGCGGTAGACGCCATCCTCGATGATCCCGATATCAAGGCCATCGGCTTCGTTGGCTCGACGCCGATTGCCCAGTACATCTATTCGCGCGGCTCCGCGGCCGGCAAGCGCGTGCAGTGCTTCGGCGGCGCCAAGAACCACATGATCATCATGCCCGACGCCGACATGGACCAGACCGTCGATGCGCTGATCGGCGCCGGCTACGGCTCGGCCGGCGAACGCTGCATGGCGATCTCGGTGGCGGTCCCGGTCGGCAACGACACCGCCAACCGGCTGATGGAAAAGCTGGTGCCGCGCGTCGAAAGCCTGAAGGTCGGCCCGTCGACGGATTCATCCGCCGATTTCGGCCCGCTGGTGACGGCGCAGGCGCTGGAGCGGGTCAAGGCCTATGTCGATACCGGCGTCAGGGAAGGCGCCAAGCTGGTCGTCGACGGGCGCGGCTTTTCCATGCAGGGCTATGAGAACGGCTACTATATGGGCGGCTGCCTGTTCGACAACGTGACCGCTGATATGCGCATCTACAAGGAAGAGATCTTTGGGCCGGTGCTCTCGGTGGTGCGCGCGCCGACTTATGAGAACGCGATCAAGCTCGCCAACGACCATGAAATGGGCAATGGCGTCGCCATCTTCACCCGCGACGGCGATGCGGCCCGCGACTTCGCCTCGAGGGTCCAGGTCGGCATGGTCGGTATCAACGTGCCAATCCCGGTGCCGATCGCCTACCATACGTTCGGCGGCTGGAAAGCGTCTTCCTTCGGCGACCTCAACCAGCACGGACCGGACGCATTCCGTTTTTACACCAAGACCAAGACGGTGACCTCGCGCTGGCCGTCCGGCGTCAAGGACGGGGCCGAATTCGTCATCCCGACGATGAACTAGCCGGTCGACAAACTGGTCCAGATTTTAAGATTGAACGAAAAAGGCCCGGCAGAAACCGGGCCTTTCTATTGGCCGGTCTCGCCCCGTATCTGCGTGAACGCTAATGTGATGGAACCAGGCGGGCAGCAGAAGCCTTAAGTTGCAATCCTGCCGCGGAGGAGGCGCGGCAGACCAACCAACGGCGCTGGCGACAGCTTCGGGGGCATCGGCTGGCGCAAGGAGGTGTCAAGATGACACGTCTTATGGTGTCGATACTTTGGGCGGCAGCTGTCGCGTTTTCCGCCGCCCCGGCAACAGCGGCCGAACAATGCGCGCCACGAGCCGACATGATCAAGGCGCTCGGGGAGAAGTTCCGGGAAAATCCGACCGCGCTCGGCGTCGTCAATCCGAATGTGATTGTTGAAGTTTTCGTTTCCGATAAAGGCACCTGGACCATCCTCGCCAGCGACACACGCGGTCAAAGCTGCGTGGTTTCGGTGGGCGAAGGCTGGGAGAGCGCGGTGGCGACAGCAGCGCTGCCAGGCACCTGAGCCGCCTAGCGAGTGGCAACCGCCTCAGCATAGCCGCGCGCAGGCCGCGGTTCTCGGCGACGACCTTGAAACGGATCCACAGGCGCCCAAGCGGGCGCCTGCTTGCGCTTTTCGTTGCCGACACCATATATGGAACATAGTGGGAACATTTGGAATCGTCCCGCTGACAGACCGGAATACAGAAAGGAACGACGCGATGACGTCGGAACCGGCCTGGATCGTTCCGGCAAAATGAGGCGTCCCCTTTGCCGGACTGATGGCAAAGGAGGTGCCCTATGGCACGCAAATCGCTGTTTGTTTGGGTGAAAACCGTAGTGCTTGCCGGGGCATTGGCGGTGGGTACGAACGCCGCAAGCGCCCAATATCAATACTGCGTCGAACATGGCGATCTCGTAGCTCACCTGAGCGAGCAGTTCCAGGAAAGACAGTTTGCTTTCGGGCTGATCGGCCAGATGGCGATTATGGAAGTCTATGTCGCCGAGAGCGGAAGCTGGACGATCATCGTCACCGATGTCGCCGGCAGAAGCTGCATCGTCGCGGCCGGCGAACATTGGGAAAACGTGGTGATCCCGACCGACCAGGACGCATGACGGAATTGGGCGATGCTCAGCACCTGGCAGCGCCGGATGGGCGGGGCTCAAAGAGCCTGCCGAAGGTTGATGCCGATCTCCTAGCGCGTAGCGGCCGCCTCGGCATGGCCGCGCAGCAGCGCCATCAGGCGCTTGGCATCCTTGGCGGCGGCATCCTCGTCGCCGTCGAGGATCGAGCGGATCAGCGCGACATGGTGCTCGGCCGATTCGGCGAGCCCGGTATCGGCCTTGTAGCGGAACCAGAAGCGGCGGCTGTGGGTCTGCAAAGGGGCCGCCAGCCGTGCTGCGAACGGATTGTCGGCTGCCAGCGCCAGCGCCTCGTCGAGCGCCTTGTCGGCCTGGATGAAGGCCAGCACGTTGCCTGATATCACCGCCTTCTGCATGGCCAGCGCCGCGCCGTGAAACAGGTCGGCCGCCTCGCGGGTGACGAAGCGGGCCGCCGAGCGGGCAAGAACCACCTCGACGCCACGGCGTGCGTCAAGAACGCGCAACCAGTCGCCGGGATGGAGCGGGGCAATGGCAATGCCGGCACGCGGCCGGACATCCAGTAGTCCCTCCCACGCCAGCCGCTGGATCGCCTCGCGCACCGGCGTGCGGCCGAGCCCCAGCCTGTCGATCAGCGCGCCTTCGGTGATGAAGCTTGATGGCGCCAGTTCGAGTGTCACGATCATGTGCTCGAGCACGCGGTAGGCTTTCGCCGCCACTGGCTCGATTGCCGGGCTTGTTCCATTGAATATCAAAGGCGAACTCCTGATATATTTTTGATATATCATAGCGGAATCCGTGTTGACAGTCCGTTTCTTAATAAATATATGGCTGATATATCAGATGGAGCGACCCGCTATGTGGACCGGAGTTTTCCCCGCCGTTACGACCAAATTCACTGAGGACGACCGCCTCGACCACGCCGAGATGGAGCGCTGCTTTGCGCTGCAGATGGAGGCCAGCTGCGACGGCATCATCGTTTGCGGCTCGCTCGGCGAGGGGCCGATGCTCTCGCATGACGAGAAGATCGATGTGCTGAAGACCGCGCAGAAGATCGCCGGCAACAAGCCGGTTCTGCTGACGGTCAATGAACCTGGCACCCGCGAGGCGGCGGCGATCGCGCGCCGCGCCGCCAGAGAGGGCGCCAACGGACTGATGGTGGTGCCGAGCCCCATCTATCACACCAATGCGGAGGAGACGGTCGCCGCGCTGCGCGCCGTCGCCGAGGCCGGCGACCTGCCCGTGATGATCTATTCCAACCGGCTTGCCTACCGCGTCGACGTCACCGTCGATCAGATGGAGGAACTGGCGAAGGACAAGCGCTTCGTCGCCATCAAGGAATCCTCCGACGACATCCGCCGCTCGACCGAAATCATCAACCGCTTCGGCGACCGCTACGACTTGTTCACCGGCGTCGACAATCTGGCGTTCGAGGCGCTGTCGGTCGGCGCCATCGGCTGGGTGGCGGGGCTGGTCACCGCGTTTCCGCGCGAGACGGTCGCGATCTACCAATTGATGAAGCAGGGCCGCCGCGAGGAGGCGCTGACAATCTACCGCTGGTTCCGGCCGCTGCTCGATCTCGACGTCTCGACCTATCTGGTGCAGAACATCAAGCTCGCCGAAGTCCTGGCGATCAACACCAACGACCGCGTGCGCATGCCGCGCCAGCCGCTGTCGGGCGAGCGCCGCAAGACGGTCGAAAAGATCGTCCGGGATGCACTGGCGGGGCGGCCGGAGCTGCCACAATTCTAAGGGTGGCAATGTCGCAGACCCCCTCATCCGGCCGCGGAGCCTGTCCTCGGGCTTGCCGAAGGCAAGACCCGTGGGCGGCCACCTTCTCCCCGAGGGGAGAAGAGGTCGCCAACGCTGGCGTCAGCCTCTTCTCCCCGACGACGGGGAGAAGGTGGCCCGAAGGGCCGGATGAGGGGGCTGGCTACAAGGTGCGGAGCGAGGCGGAGGCCGAGTCATGCAGCGCGCAGCCATGAACAGCGATGCTGCAATCGACATCGCCATTATCGGCGGCGGCATCATCGGCATCTGTGTCGCCGCCTATCTGGCCGAGGCGGGGCGAAATGTCACGATCTTCGATCGGACCGGGATCTGCGAGGAAACGAGCGCCGGCAATGCCGCCGCCCTGGCCTTTTCCGATGTGCTGCCGCTGGCCCACAAGGGCATGATCAGGCACTTGCCGAAATGGCTTGCCGACCCGCTCGGGCCGCTCAGCATCACGCCCGCCTATCTGCCGAAGCTGCTGCCCTGGCTTATCCGCTTCTGGCGCGCCGGACAAAGCGACCGCTACGAGGCCAGCCTCGCGGCGCAGGCAGGGATTATGCGGCTCGCCGAGGCCGAATGGGCCGGGCTGATGGCGCGCTCGGGCACCGAAGATATGCTGCGCGAGGACGGCTCGCTCGAACTTTACGAGAGCAAGGCCGAGTTCAAGGCGTCGCTGCCCGGCTGGGCGGCGAGGCAACGCTTCGGCATCGGCTTCGGCCATGTCGAGGGCGACGCTCTCGCCGCCTTGCAGCCGGGCCTGTCGCCGCGTTTCGTCAAGGGCACTTTCGTGCCGGGATGGAAGACTGTTACGGATCCGAAATTATTGGGCAAGGCGATCTGGACCTATGCCGAGACCAACGGCGCGCGTTTCGAAAAGGCTCGGATCGACCACGTCGGGGCGGGACAGGACGGCGCGACATTGACGCTGGCCGATGGCACGCTGCGGCAGGCAAAATGCCTCGTCATCGCCGCTGGCGCTTGGTCGCATCTGCTGGCGAAACATTTTGGCGACCGCATCCCGCTCGAGACCGAGCGCGGCTACAACACGACGCTGCCGAAGACCGCATTCGACGTGAAGCGGCAACTGATCTTCTCCGGCCACGGCTTCGTCGTCACGCCGCTTGAAACCGGCGTGCGCGTCGGCGGCGCGGTCGAACTCGGCGGCATTGAGCGGCCGCCCAACTACGCCCGCTCGAAAGCGCTGCTCGACAAGGCACAGAAATTCCTGCCGGGACTTGACCCGGCCGGCGGCCGCGAATGGATGGGATTCCGGCCGTCGCTGCCGGATTCGCTGCCGGTGATCGGTGGCGCCAGGCAGGCCGGCACGATAGTCTATGCCTTCGGCCACGGCCATCTCGGCCTGACCCAGGCGGCGGCCACCGGACGCCTGGTCCGCGATCTCATTCTCGGCCAAAATCCGGTGTTTGATCTGTCTCCGTTTTCTCCGAACCGCTTCTGACGGGATCTAGAAATGGCGCGCCACTCATTCTTCTGCATCGACGGCCACACTTGCGGCAATCCGGTGCGGCTGGTCGCCGGCGGCGGACCGTTGCTCAACGGCGCGACGATGATGGAGCGGCGCGCGCATTTCCTGGCCGAATATGACTGGATCCGCACCGGGCTGATGTTCGAGCCGCGCGGCCATGATTTGATGTCCGGCTCGATCCTCTATCCGCCGACGCGGCCCGATTGCGACATCGCCATCCTGTTCATCGAAACCTCGGGCTGCCTGCCAATGTGCGGTCACGGCACCATCGGCACGGTGACGATGGCCATCGAGCACGGGCTGCTCAAGCCGAAGACACCGGGCTTGCTCAGGCTGGATACGCCGGCCGGCCTGGTCACCGCCGAGTACAAGCAGGTCGGCGACTATGTCGAGGAGGTGCGCATCACCAACGTGCCGTCCTTCCTCCATGCCGAGGGTCTGACTGTCGAATGCCCGCAGCTTGGCGAGATCAGCGTCGACGTCGCCTATGGTGGCAATTTCTACGCTATCGTCGAGCCGCAGAAGACCTATCGCGACATGGCCGAGCACTCTGCCGGCGACCTCATCGCCTGGAGCCCGGTGGTGCGGCAGCGGCTCAACGAAAAATACGCCTTCGTGCATCCCGAGAATCCCGGCATCGACCGGCTGTCGCACATATTGTGGACGGGCGCGCCGACCGACAGCCAGGCGGATGCGCGCAACGCCGTCTTCTACGGCGACAAGGCGATCGACCGCTCGCCTTGCGGCACCGGCACCTCGGCGCGGATGGCGCAGCTTCACGCCAAGGGCAAGCTTGGGACCGGCGACGAATTCGTCCACGAATCGATCATCGGCTCGCTGTTCAAGGGCAGGGTCGAGAAGCAAGTCACGGTGGCGGGCAAGCCGGCGATCATTCCCTCGATCGGCGGCTGGGCGCGGATGACCGGGTTGAACACGATCTTCATCGACGATCGCGATCCGTTCGCGCACGGATTCGTCGTCAAATAGCGAGCAACCTGACCCAGGGGAAACGAACGAAACGCAAAGATTGATCGCTGCGACGGCGCAACGATCCCGCTCATCAACTTATTTTGACGGCGATTCCTTCGAAACGGCGTGCATTTTGACGACGAATCGCCAAAGACATTGCGTTATGCCAATGATAGGGTCCGCGATAGTCCAGAGGCCGGGAAGGGAAAGAACGGGCAATCCGATTGCGTGCTTCAAAATCACGCATGCCGATTAAAGAATGACGTTGCAATCCGGGCTCGAAACTTTACGACTAGGGGAAATACGAAAAGGAATGCGTCTGCATGGGCGACATTCCAGGGGAGCCACGACAGCATGCAGTATTTTGTCCAGCAGCTTATCAACGGGCTGACGCTGGGATCGATCTATGGGCTGATAGCGATCGGCTACACGATGGTCTACGGCATCATCGGCATGATCAATTTCGCCCATGGCGACATCTTTATGGTCGGCGCCTTCACCGCCCTCATCGTTTTCCTCATCCTCGGTGCTTTGTTCTATTCGGTGCCGGTGGTGATCGCGCTGCTGGTCATGATGATCGTCGCGATGCTGTTGACCAGCCTGTACAATTGGACGATCGAGAAGGTGGCCTACCGGCCATTGCGCGGTTCGTTCCGGCTGGCGCCGCTGATCACCGCGATCGGCATGTCGATCGCGCTGTCGAACTTCGTCCAGGTGACGCAGGGGCCGCGCAACAAGCCGATCCCGCCGATGGTGTCCAAGGTCTATAATATCGAGGGCGTCAGCGTGTCGCTGAAGCAAATCGTCATCGTCATCGTCACCGCGCTGCTGCTGGCGCTGTTCTGGTACCTGGTCAACAAGACCTCGCTGGGTCGGGCCCAAAGAGCGTGCGAGCAGGACCGGAAGATGGCGGCGTTGCTCGGCATCGACGTCGACCGCACCATCTCGATCACCTTCGTCATGGGTGCGGCCCTTGCCGCCGTCGCCGGCACGCTGTTCCTGATGTATTATGGCGTCATCGCCTTCTCCGACGGTTTCACGCCCGGCGTGAAGGCTTTCACCGCGGCCGTGCTCGGCGGCATCGGCTCGTTGCCCGGGGCCGTGCTCGGCGGGCTTATGATCGGCTTCATCGAAAGCATGTGGTCGGCTTACTTCTCGATCGACTATAAGGACGTCGCGGCCTTCTCCATCCTGGCGATCGTGCTGATCTTCCTGCCTTCCGGCATTCTCGGCCGGCCAGAAGTCGAAAAGGTCTGAGTTCATGGCGGTCACCACGTCTCCGGAGCGCGACATCGTCGCCACTCCCATGCAGCGCGCTACCCGCGAAGCGCTTTATGCCGGCGCCATCGCGCTCGGCCTGTTCGTGCTGTTCATCGGTCTGAGGACCGATCAGAACATCTCCAACGAGCTGATCCTTGTACAGCGCTGGTGGCTTCTTGCAGTCGTGGTCGTGCTCACCATGGCCGGCCGTTTTCTCTATGTCGCCTACGGACAGCCTTTCCTGGCAAATCAGAAGATCGTCGACGTCGCCACCGGCCTGCTGCCGGAGAGCATGGCGACGCGGTTCTTCCGCTTGCCGTATTTCATCGCTGCCATCGTTATAGTGGCCGTGCTGGCCTTCCTTGCCGGCTCCCTTGACGGATTGCTGGGGCCCGGCCTGGCCGGTTATGCACGGTTCCTGAGAGCGCTGGCGATCATCTACGCCCTCGCCTCGGTGATGTTTTATTTCCGAACCTTCATCCATGCCCATTTCTCGGCACTGGGCATAACCGCACTGGCGCTCTACCCGATCATCGTTGTGCTGGTGCTTGCTCTGTACGGAGGATCGGTGGCCGCCGGGTTCCAGGGTTCTCTGAAATGGGTCGACAATTACGGCATTCAGATCCTGATCTATGTAATGCTGGCCTGGGGGCTGAACATCGTCGTTGGCCTCGCCGGCCTGCTCGACCTTGGTTATGTCGCCTTCTATGCCGTCGGCGCCTATGCCTATGCGCTGCTCGGCACGCAATACGGCCTGTCGTTCTGGATCCTGCTGCCTGCCGCCGGCGCCATGGCCGCCTTCTGGGGGGTGTTGCTCGGCTTTCCGGTGCTGCGCCTGCGCGGCGACTACCTGGCGATCGTGACGCTGGCCTTCGGCGAGATCATTCGTCTGGTGCTGATCAATTGGCGTGAGGTTACCAACGGCTCGGCCGGTATCACCGGCATTCCCAAGGTCACCTTTTTCGGGCTGATGACGTTCAACGTCTCGGATCCGAACTATATCGCCAAGGTCTTGGACATCGCCACGTCGAGCGCCTATTACAAGATCTTCCTCTACTACCTGATCCTCGGGCTCTGCCTGCTCACCGCCTTCGTCACCATCAGGCTTAGGCGCATGCCCGTCGGCCGCGCCTGGGAAGCGCTGCGCGAGGACGAGATCGCCTGCCGCTCGCTCGGCATCAACACCACCACCACCAAGCTCACCGCCTTTGCCACCGGCGCCATGTTCGGCGGCTTCGCCGGCTCGTTCTTCGCCGCGCGGCAAGGTTTCGTCAGCCCCGAATCCTTCATCTTCCTGGAATCGGCCATCATCCTCGCCATCGTCGTGCTCGGCGGCATGGGTTCGCTGGTCGGCATCGCCGTCGCCGCCATGGTGATGATCGGTGGCACCGAGGTTCTGCGCGAACTCGATTTCCTGAAGCAGGTCTTCGGTCCCGACTTCACGCCGGAACTCTACCGCATGCTGCTGTTCGGCATGGCCATGGTCATCGTCATGCTGTGGAAGCCGCGCGGCTTCGTCGGCAGTCGTGAACCGACAGCCTTTCTCAAGGAGAGGAGGGCTGTATCCGGCTCCTTCACCAAGGAGGGCCACGGCTGATGAGTGATGCGAGCCCATCCGTGAACGATGCCATCCTGCAGGTCGAACATCTGTCGATGAAGTTCGGCGGTCTGGTCGCCATCGGCGACCTGTCTTTCCAGGCCAGGCGCGGCGAGATTACCGCGCTGATCGGGCCGAACGGCGCCGGCAAGACCACCGTGTTCAACTGCATCACCGGCTTCTACAAGCCGTCTGAGGGCATGCTCACGCTCAACCGGCGCGACGGCTCGAGCTATCTGCTCGAACGGCTGCCGAACCATGAGATTCCGGCGCGAGCCAAGGTGGCGCGCACCTTCCAGAATATCCGCCTGTTTTCCGGCATGACACTGCTGGAGAATCTGCTGGTGGCGCAGCACAACAAGCTGATGAAGGCGTCCGGCTACACTATCCTCGGCTTGTTTGGCTTCAGCGGCTACCGGACGGCGTCGGCCGAGTCGATCGACCTCGCCAGGCACTGGCTGGAAAAGGCCGACCTCGTCGATCGAGCCGACGATCCGGCCGGCGACTTGCCCTACGGCGCGCAGCGGCGCCTGGAGATCGCGCGGGCCATGTGCACGGGTCCGGAACTGCTCTGCCTCGACGAACCGGCGGCCGGGCTCAATCCGAAGGAATCAATGGCGCTCAACGCGCTCCTTATGGACATCAAGGACAACACCGGCACCTCCATCCTGCTGATCGAGCACGACATGGCGGTGGTCATGCAGATTTCCGACCATGTCGTGGTGCTCGAGTACGGGCGCAAAATCTCGGACGGCAGTCCGCATGCGGTGCGCACCGACCCGCGTGTCATCGCCGCCTATCTCGGGGTCGAAGACGAGGACGTCGAGACGGTGCTGATCGAGGTCGGCGACGAAGACGTCATCGAGCAACTCGACACCGGCCCGGATGCGACGCACGGTCCGGGCTCGTCGTCCTCGTATTTCGCCGGACCGGTGACCGACACGGTCGGACACAGTGAGGGCGAACGCGTCACGGTGTCGAAGGGCGCGTCGAAAGCCGGGCAGGTCGATGCAAGGTCGGGCGCGGCAAGGCCCGCATCGCCGGCCGAAGCCAAACCGGAGAAACCTTCCGCCGCGAAATCCTCCACTGCAAAGCCGGCCGCCAAGGCTCCGGCAAAGCCCAAGACACCGGGCGACTCCAACCGGGGCGGAGGGAATGAATGATGGCCGGCACAACGCTGCTCGACATCAAGGGCGTCCAGACCTACTACGGCAACATCAGGGCGCTGAACGGCGTCGATGTCACCGTCAAGCAGGGCGAGATCGTGGCGCTGATCGGCGCCAATGGCGCCGGCAAGTCGACGCTGATGATGACCATTTTTGGTGCACCACGGGCGCGGGCCGGCACCATCACCTTCGCCGGCACCGACATAACCCAGTTGCCGACCCATGAGATCGCGCGCATGCGCATCGCCCAATCTCCGGAGGGCCGGCGCATCTTCCCGCGCATGACGGTGATGGAAAACCTGCAGATGGGCGCCAGCCTCGACAACCTCAAGCACTACGACGAGGACGTTGAGAAGGTGTTCACGCTGTTTCCACGCCTGAAGGAACGCATTACCCAGCGCGGCGGCACGCTGTCGGGCGGCGAGCAGCAGATGCTTTCGATCGGACGTGCGCTGATGGCGCGGCCGAAACTGCTCTTGCTCGACGAGCCTTCGCTGGGCCTGGCGCCGCTGATCGTCAAGCAGATCTTCGACGCCATCCGCGAGTTGAACCGCACGCAGGGGCTGACCGTGTTCCTGGTCGAGCAGAACGCCTTCGGCGCGCTGAAGCTCGCCACGCGAGGCTATGTCATGGTCAACGGCAACGTGACGATGAGCGGCACCGGCAAGGAGCTGCTCGCCGATCCGGACGTGCGCGCCGCCTATCTCGAAGGCGGCCATCACTGAGTTCAGGAGACATCAATCATGCAGGGCATTCTCTATGAGGAACCCTCGGTCTGGCAGTTCTTCTTCGTCACCTGCCTGCTTGGCGGCTGGGCGGCGTGGATGACGGGCAAGGCCTGCGCCCAGACATGGCGCAGCTTCGTCCAATTGTTCGCCTATTTGCTCGGCCTCGGTATAGCCGTAAGGTTCATCCATCACGCGCTGTTCGGCGGCACGATGTTCTCGCTGCACTACTACATCGTCGACACCATCGTCCTGATGATACTGGGCTTCATCGGCTATCAATACACGCGCACCAACCAGATGGTGACACAGTATAGCTGGCTCTACGAAAGAGCATCGCTTTTGAATTGGAAACCAAAAGGTTGACGTTCATCATTAACGCCGTTTCGGGGATGAATCGGCGTGACAAGTGCCTGAAAATCGGCAAAGTACGCTTTCTGCGAGTAAAAGTGGGCATCGCATGAAAGCATCATCCACGCCCACTCTGTAAATGGGAGCGTTTTACATGAGAAAATCACTTTTGTCCGCCGTCGCCCTGACCGCGCTCGTCGCGTTCAGCGGAAGCGCGTGGGCTGACGTCCTGATCGGAGTTGCCGGTCCGATCACCGGCCCGAATGCCGCCTTCGGCGCGCAGCTGCAGAAGGGCGCCGAACAGGCTGTCGCCGACATCAATGCGGCCGGCGGCATCAACGGCGAGCAGGTCAAGCTCACGATCGGCGACGACGTCTCCGATCCGAAGCAGGGCATTTCGGTAGCCAACAAGTTCGTCGGCGACGGTGTCAAGTTCGTGGTCGGCCACTTCAACTCGGGCGTTTCGATCCCGGCATCGGAAGTCTACGCGGAAAACGGTATCCTCGAGATCACCCCGGCCGCGACCAACCCGCAGTTCACCGAGCGCGGCCTGTGGAACACGTTCCGCACCTGCGGACGCGACGACCAGCAGGGCAGTATCGCCGGCGCCTATCTCGCGCAGAACTTCAAGGATGCCAAGATCGCGGTCGTCCACGACAAGACGACCTATGGTCAGGGCCTTGCCGACGAGACCAAGAAGGCGATGAACGCTGCCGGCGTGACGGAAGTCATGTATGAAGGCGTCAATATCGGCGACAAGGACTTCTCGGCGCTGATCGCCAAGATGAAACAAGCCGGTGTTTCCATCATCTATTGGGGTGGTCTGCACACCGAAGCCGGACTGATCATCCGCCAGGTGGCTGACCAGGGCCTCAAGGCCACGCTGGTTTCCGGCGACGGCATCGTGTCGAACGAACTGGCCTCAATCGCCGGTGACGCGGTTGATGGCACGCTGAACACATTCGGCCCGGATCCGCGTCTGATCCCGGAGAACAAGGAACTGGTCGAGAAGTTCCGTGCGCAGGGCTTCGAGCCGGAGGCCTACACGCTTTATTCCTACGCCGCCATGCAGGCGATCGCGGGAGCCGCCACAGCCGCCAAGTCGAACGATCCGATGGAAGTTGCCAAGGCTCTCAAGGCCAATGGCCCGTTCAAGACCGTGCTGGGCGATCTTTCCTACGACGAGAAGGGCGATCCGACGCTGCCTGGCTACGTCATGTACGAATGGAAGAAGGGCGACGACGGCAAGTACACCTACGTCCAGAAAATGTAAGCCTGTCGACGACGACAACTTCGGAATGCCCGGCGCCTCGCGCCGGGCATTTTTCATGGGAGTTTCCGAAAGCCTGGATCGGGACCGCGAGGCGACGTCCGGACCGATACGCAATGTGACAACGCGGTAGATCAAACTAAATCGGTTTACTACCCCCCACCTGATTTCGTTTGCGCTGCAGCATTTTCGCGTTAATCATGGCGCCAGTTCCCTTCCCGCCAGCGTCTGGAGCCTTGTCCTTGGCAATCACGAAGATCCTTGTCGCCAACCGGTCCGAAATCGCCATCCGCGTCTTCCGCGCGGCCAACGAACTCGGCCTCAAAACCGTGGCGATCTGGGCCGAGGAGGACAAATACTCGCTGCACCGCTTCAAGGCGGATGAAAGCTACCAGGTCGGGCGCGGGCCGCATCTGAACAGGGATATGGGGCCGATCGAAAGCTATCTGTCGATCGAGGAAGTGATCCGCGTCGCCAGGCTTTCGGGCGCCGATGCCATCCATCCGGGCTATGGGCTGTTGTCGGAAAGCCCTGAATTCGCCGAAGCCTGCGCCAAGGCCGGCATTATTTTCATTGGACCGAAGCCGGATACGATGCGCAGGCTCGGCAACAAGGTCGCCGCACGCAACCTGGCAATCGAGGTCGGCGTGCCGGTAATCCCCGCCACCGATCCCCTGCCGGACGACATCGAGGCGGTGAAGGCGCTCGCCAGGACGATCGGCTATCCCGTGATGCTGAAGGCGTCGTGGGGCGGCGGCGGCCGCGGCATGCGCGCCATCCGTTCGGAGGCCGATCTCGCCCGCGAGGTGACGGAGGGCAAGCGCGAAGCGAAAGCCGCCTTCGGCAAGGACGAGGTCTATCTCGAAAAGCTGATCGAGCGCGCCCGCCATGTCGAGGTGCAGGTGCTGGGCGACACACACGGCAATGCCGTGCACCTGTTCGAGCGCGATTGCTCCATCCAGCGCCGCAACCAGAAGGTGGTCGAGCGCGCGCCGGCGCCGTATCTCCAAATGTCGCAGCGCGAAGAGCTTTGCGGCTACGCGCTGAAGATCGCGCGCGAGACGAGTTATATCGGCGCCGGCACGGTCGAGTTCCTGCAGGATGCCGACACCGGCAAATTCTACTTCATCGAAGTCAATCCGCGCATCCAGGTCGAGCACACCGTCACCGAACAGGTGACCGGCATCGACATCGTCAAGGCGCAGATTCATATCCTCGATGGCTTTGCCATCGGCACGCCGGAATCGGGCGTGCCGGCGCAGAAGGATATCAGGCTCAACGGCCACGCGCTGCAGTGCCGCATCACTACGGAAGATCCCGAGCATAATTTCATCCCCGACTATGGCCGCATCACCGCCTATCGCGGCGCCACCGGTTTCGGCATCCGCCTCGATGGCGGCACCGCCTATTCGGGCGCGGTCATCACCCGTTTCTATGACCCGCTGCTGGAAAAAGTGACAGCCTGGGCGCCGACGCCGGCCGAGACCATCGCCCGCATGAACCGGGCGCTGCGCGAGTTCCGTATTCGCGGGGTGGCGACCAACCTCACCTTCCTCGAGGCGATCATCAATCACCCGAGTTTCGCCGAAAATTCCTATACGACCAAGTTCATCGACACGACGCCGGAACTGTTCGCGAGCGTGAAGCGGCAGGATCGCGCGACCAAGCTGCTCAACTACCTGGCCGATGTCAGCGTCAACGGCCATCCCGAGACTCGCGGCCGGCCGCAGCCGAAGGCCGATGCGGCGGCACCGATGGTGCCCTATCTCAACGGCGATGTGCCTGATGGCAGCAAGCAGAAGCTCGATGCGCTTGGGCCGGAGAAATTCGCGGCCTGGATGCGCGCACGCAAAGAGGTGCTGGTCACCGACACGACGATGCGCGACGGACACCAATCCCTGCTCGCGACGCGGGTGCGCACATATGACATCGCCGGCATTGCCGGCACCTATGCGCGTGCGCTGCCGCAGCTTTTGTCGCTCGAATGCTGGGGCGGGGCGACCTTCGACGTCGCCATGCGCTTCCTCACCGAAGACCCGTGGGAGCGGCTCTCGCTGGTGCGCGAGGCAGCGCCCAATCTGTTGCTGCAGATGCTTTTGCGCGGCGCCAACGGCGTCGGCTACACCAACTATCCCGACAATGTCGTCCAGCATTTCGTCAAACAGGCAGCAAGCGGCGGCGTCGACCTGTTCCGAGTCTTTGACTGCCTGAACTGGGTCGACAACATGCGCGTCGCCATGGACGCGGTCGGCGCCGAAGGCAAGCTGATCGAAGCAGCGATCTGTTACACCGGCGACATACTCGACCCGGCGCGAGCCAAGTACGACCTCAAATACTACGTCGCGCTGGCCAGGGAGTTGCAGGCGGCCGGCGCCCATATCGTCGCGGTCAAGGACATGGCCGGGCTCTTGAAGCCGAACGCCGCTCGCGCACTGTTCAAGGCGCTGCGCGAGGCGACCGACCTGCCGATCCACTTTCACACGCACGACACGTCAGGCCTGTCGGCGGGGACGGTGCTGGCGGCGGTGGACAGCGGTGTCGACGCCATTGACGCGGCGATGGATGCCCTGTCCGGCAACACCTCGCAGCCTTGCCTGGGCTCGATCGTCGAGGCGCTGAAGGGCACCGAGCGGGATCCGGGCCTCGACCCGCAATGGATCAGGAATATCTCGTTCTACTGGGAGGCGGTGCGCAACCAGTATGCTGCCTTCGAAAGCGACCTGAAGGGACCGGCCTCGGAAGTTTACCTGCACGAAATGCCGGGTGGGCAGTTCACCAACCTCAAGGAGCAGGCGCGCTCGCTCGGGCTGGAGACGCGCTGGCACGAAGTGGCGCAAACCTATCACGACGTCAATCTGATGTTCGGTGACATCGTCAAGGTGACGCCGTCGTCCAAGGTCGTTGGCGACATGGCGCTAATGATGGTGAGCCAGGACCTGACGGTTGCAGATGTCGAAAATCCTGCCAGGGATATCGCCTTCCCGGACTCGGTCGTGTCGATGCTGCGCGGCGATCTCGGCCAGTCGCCGGGCGGTTGGCCGGAGGCACTGCAGAAGAAGGTGCTTAAGGACGATAAGCCGATCACCGTGCGACCTGGCTCGCAGTTGAAACCGGCCAATCTCAAGGCCAGCCGCAAGGAGATCGAAGATAAGCTCGAGCGCAAGCTCAGCGAATTCGAATTCGCCTCGTGGCTGATGTACCCGAAGGTTTTCTCCGACTTTACCGCAGCGCAGGAAACCTACGGGCCGGTCAGCGTGCTGCCGACGCCAACCTATTTCTACGGCATGAAGCCGGAAGACGAGATCTTTGTCGACATAGAGAAGGGCAAGACGCTGGTGGTGCGCTGCCTGGCCATCGGCGATGTCGACGAGAAGGGCATGGTCACCGTGTTCTTCGAGCTCAACGGCCAGCCGCGCCGGGTCAAAGTGCCGGACCGCGCGCATGGCGCTTCCGCCGCCAAGGCGCGGCGCAAGGCTGAGCCGGGCAACGAGGCGCATGTCGGCGCGCCGATGCCCGGCGTCGTCTCGGCGCTTGCCGTTGCCGCCGGCCAGGCGGTCAAGGCCGGCGACGTGCTTTTGTCGATCGAGGCGATGAAGATGGAGACGGCATTGCATGCCGAGCGCGACGGCACAATCGCCGAAGTGCTGGTCAAGGCCGGCGACCAGATCGACGCGAAGGATCTGCTGATCGCCTTCGGATGAGACAGAAATGTTGCCCAGGCAGAGGTTTCTGCGTCTGGCGGCAGCCCTTCATGCCGCATCGATAACAGCTTGACCGGTCGCCTCCGGTCGGGCATCGAACCGCTGCAAATTCGCCGCGACGGTTCGTGAGTCGCGGCATGGAAACGACGCGGAGAAAAAATGGCCGACGACATCACCGAGACCAGCCAGACTGTTGCCGCCGGCCAGCTGCGAGCCTTCATCGAGCGCATCGAGCGGCTCGAGGAAGAGAAGAAGACGATCGCCGACGACATCAAGGAAGTGTTCGCCGAGGCCAAGGGCACCGGCTTCGACACCAAGGCGATGCGGTCGATCATCCGGCTGCGCAAGAAGGACCAGGCTGAGCGGCAAGAGGAGGAAACCATCCTCGACCTCTACAAAGCCGCACTCGGCATGGTGTAAGGCTGGTAACAGCCCTGGGCGCCGGTTGCGCCCGCAACGGGTCGAACCATGAGCGAATTCGACTTTGGCGGCCGCCGCGCGTCTGAGTTCCGCCAACGCGGCTTCTGGACGCTGTTCGCGGAACGGCATCCAGAAGAAAGGCCTCTGATGGCGCGGCGCGGACCCTGGTTCTGGCAGCGCGGGCTGCCCGACTTCGCATTGGTCCTTTCCATGTATGTCGCGCCGGCGCAGAACCATGTCGGCGTCTTCTTCGGCCGCAACGAGAAGTTCGGCGCCACGGAAGCCTGGTCGCGGTTGAAACCGTTCCAGCCGGCGATCGAAGATAGGTTGAAGCTCAGGCCGGAACAGAGTTGCGAGGGCCTCGGCATCAATTCGCTGTGGCGGGTGAACTGTTTTGCCGAGGACAATTGGCCGGCCATGGCCGACTGGCTGGTGACGGAGGCATCGCGTTTCGAGCGCGCCGTTGCCGAGGTTCTCGGCGAGGCTGGCGAAGCCGGTTCGTGAATTCGCCTGCCTGTCGGCGGCTTGGGCTTAGTTCGGCTTCGCCGTATCCCGGCCGATCTCGTCGAGATGCTGTTGCAGCGCTAGATGGTCGAGCGCGTCCATCCGTAGATTGACCAGCAGCGAGATGCGGTTGTTGAGCATACGATAGGCATCGGCAAAGGCAAGATGCAGTTCGGCTTCGGTGCCCTCTGCCTTGGCTGGGTCTGGTATCGACCAGAGCGCGGTCATCGGATGACCCGGCCAGATCGGACAGGATTCATTGGCGGTGGTGTCGCAAAGCGTGAAGATGAAATTCATTTCCGGCGCGTCGGGCTCGGCAAACTCGTCCCAGCCTTTCGAACGGGCGAAGCTCGTATCGTGGTTGAGGCTTTCGAGCAGCTGCAATCCGTAGGGGTTGACCTCGCCCTTCGGCCGCGAACCGGCGGAAAAGGCCTTGAACTTGCCGGCGCCGATCCGATTGAGGATGGCTTCCGCCATGATCGACCGCGCCGAATTGGCGTTGCAAAGAAACAGCACGTTGTAGACATTATCGCTCATCTCAAGACCTCCTTGGCAGGTGACTGGATGATGGGGGCGGCAGATTCCGGCAAGGTGTCTTTGCCGAGATGCCGACAAGGCGACGTAGAAAGGTTTCACGACCGTTTGATGACAATCTTCCAAATCATACGCTTGCGTGCCGATGATCGACCTGCGTTGACAGGCTTGCTGCTTTGGAAATCTCTGCGGCTGTCGAATGAGAGAAAGCCGCATCGATGAGTGCGCCAGAGACTTTCGAAAGCGAAAACGGCAAGGCAGGCCGTGCGGCGGGTTTCTTCCGCTCGCGCTGGAGAGGCACTGCGCCGCTAGACCGGCTGTTCTGGCGCGATCTTGTCCTTGTCGGCACGGCGATCAACATCGCAGTGTCGGTGCTGGCGCTGATCCTGCTCGGGCTGAAGCTGCCGCTCGCTCTCGTTCTGGCGGTGCATTTCGCGCCGGTGCCGTACAATTTCTTCCTGACTTTTGCGGTGTGGCGGACCGCCGAGAAATCCGGCGGCGTCAAGGCTTCGCTGATGACGCTGGGCGCTGTGCTGTGGCTGATGCTGGTGGTGGTGATCTGACAGGAAAATGCTGCCGGCAAAGGCCGGCCGAAGCCGTCCTTTGACAACGCTAAATTGCACAATCTTAAATTGCAGTCAGGCAGCCGGCTCGAATTTCAGCGCGACCCCGTTGATGCAATAGCGCAGGCTGGTCGGCGGCGGGCCGTCCTCGAAGACGTGGCCGAGATGGCTGCCGCAGCGGGCGCAGTGGCATTCGGTGCGGACCATGCCGTAGCTGCGGTCGACGGTCGTCTCGACCGAACCGGGCACCGGATCGTTGAAGCTTGGCCAGCCGGTGCCGCTCTCGAACTTCAGCTTGGATTCGAACAAGGGCTGGTCGCAGCCGACGCAGGAAAAAGTGCCGGCGCGCTTCTCGTGGAGCAGGGCGCAGCTGCCCGGCCGCTCGGTGCCGTGATTACGCATCACCGCATATTGCTCCGGCGTCAGCCGGGCGCGCCATTCGGCATCGGTGCGGGTGACAGGGTAGGTGTGACTATCCATTTTTGCCTCTTAGCTCGTGCCGCTATTGGGGTTGTCTTCCCAAGTTCGCCTAAAATAGGCATTTGTTACGGCGTTTGCCGGTATTTCCAATGCTGCCGCGAAGAATTCCTCAGGCGATCGCTGCGAGATACCGCGCAACAGACCTTGCAAATGCCGTCTTTGCATCGCCGATGACGTTCTGGTTCCACCATGCGCCGTAGATATGGTCGAACGCGAAAGGCTCCAGTGCCGAGGCGATGCGGAGTACCTTCGCCGCATTGAGCGGGATGTAGTTCGGGTAACTATACATGAAGCTGACATGGCGGCGGGTTGGCGTCACCTGCAAGACATCGCCGGCCAGGATGGCGCCGCCGCCGTCGCGCTTCCAGTGCAGCACCTGGCCACCGGCAAAGTGACCGCCGCAACGGATAAGTGTCAGCGAGGGGTTCAGGGCGCGCGTCTCGCCCTCCCAACTGACAACGGCCGGATGCGGCCGCATGATCCAGTTGCGGTCATCGGCATGCAGATAGATCGGCACGCCGCCAAACGCTTCGCTCCACTCGACCATTGCCGAATAATAATGGCAGTGCGAAATGGCGATCGCGGCCAGGCCGCCTCGTCGGTTGATTTCGGCCACCGCCTCGTCGCTGACCATCGAGATGCAGTCCCACAGCACATTGCCGTGCGGGGTCTGTGCCAGCAGCGCCCGCTGACCGATGGCGAAGCGCGGCTCGATGCCGAAGGCGAGCACACCGGCGTCGTCCTTCATCACGACCCGATGCCCGGCGGCGAGCTCTTGCGGCGTGATCCAGGCCTGGCCCTCCCAGCGCACATATTGCCGCTCGTCCTCGCAGATCGGGCAATGTTGCGGCGGCGCGGCTGCCGCCGCGAACTGGACGCCACACTGCAGGCAGAGGAAACAGGTCGGCCGTCCTGTTTTGCGTGGACCCATTCAGTGCTTCCTTGAAAGCTGCTTCGTCGCAGCGTCGAGCCCGGCGAGCGTCAGCGGAAACATGCGGCCGCCAAAAATATTGCGGATCATGGCGATCGAATGGGTAAAACCCCAGTGCTTTTCGCTTTCGGGGTTGAGCCATACCGCGTTAGGCCATTGCTGCAGCAGGCGGCCGAGCCAGACGACGCCGGCCTCCGGATTCCAGTGCTCGACCGAGCCGCCGGGATGCGCGATCTCATAGGGGCTCATCGAGGCATCGCCGACGACGATCACCTTGTAGTCCGGACCGTATTTGTGGAGGAGGTCGAAGGTCGGAATCACCTCCGCATGGCGGCGGCGATTGTCCTTCCACACGCCCTCGTAGAGGCAGTTGTGGAAGTAGAAATATTCGAGCTGGCGGAATTCGGCGCGGGCGGCCGAAAACAGCTCCTCGACGCTTCTGATGTGATCGTCCATCGAGCCGCCGACATCGAAGAACATCAGCAGCTTCACGGCATTGCGCCGCTCGGGCCGTGTCTGCACGTCGAGATAGCCATGCTCGGCCGTGGCGTGGATGGTGCCGGGCAGGTCGAACTCCTCCTCGGCGCCTTCGCGCACCCAACGGCGCAAGCGTTTAAGCGCGATCTTGATGTTGCGGGTGCCGAGCTCGACGGCATCGTCGAAATTCCTGAACTCGCGCTTGTCCCAGACCTTCACCGCGCGGCGGTTGCGGCTCTCATGCTGGCCGATGCGAACGCCTTCGGGATTATATCCATAGGCGCCGAAGGGTGAGGTGCCGCCGGTGCCGATCCATTTCGACCCGCCCTGATGGCGGCCATTTTGTTCCTCCAGCCGCTTCTTCAGCGTCTCCATCAGCTTTTCGAAACCGCCCAGCGCCTCGACCAGCTTTTTCTCTTCGTCGCTTAGGTGCTTTTCGGCAAGCCGCCGCAGCCATTCCTCCGGAATGTTTTCGACGTCGACCTGGTTTTCGCCAGCCAGCGCTTCAATGCCCTTGAAAACGCGCGAAAAGACCTGGTCAAAACGGTCGATGTGACGCTCGTCCTTCACCAGTGCGGCGCGGGCGAGATAGTAAAACCCCTCGACGTCATAGTCGACCAGCCCCGCCTCCAGCCCTTCCAGCAGCGACAGATACTCCCGGAGAGAGACCGGAACCCGCGCAGCCTTCAGTTCGAGGAAGAAGGGGATGAACATCGCACCATCTATGGGAGATCATATTCGATGAAGCCGGTTCGCCGCGCCACGTGATCGTAGAGCTTGCGCGCGGTGGTGTTGGTCTCGTGCGTCATCCAGTAGACGTTCTTAACGCCGATCTTGCCGGCTTCCTGCTTGACCGCTTCGATCAGGGCGGCACCGACGCCTTTGCCGCGCACATCCGGGTCGGCGAACAGATCCTGCAGATAGCAGTTGTTTTTTTCGGACCAGCAGGAGCGATGGTAGAGGTAATGGGTGAGGCCGACCGCCTTACCGTCGAGGGTGGCGATGAACCCCTTCGGCTCGAACTCACCCGCCGTGAACAGCCGCTTCCAGGTGACGGCGTAGACGTCTTCCGGCAGCTTGGTTTCGTAGAAGGTGAGGTAAGCAGTCCACAGGCGCTGCCAGTCGGCGTGGTCGGATTGTGCGAGTGGGCGGACGGTGATCTCGGCCATTTCATTTCCTTACGAAGCTTCGGGCCCAGGCTGCCCCGGTGCCCGGCCGGCGGCAACGGTCCAGCAACGGGAAAGCGCTGTCCGATCCCTGCCGCGGCTTTGGCCGACCGCTCCTCACCCCTGCCTTCTCGCCATAAAGGCCAAGCGCTCGAACAGATGCACGTCCTGTTCGTTCTTCAAAAGCGCACCATGCAGCTTGGGCAGTGCGTTTTTCGGGTCGGCGCGCAGGTCCTCGGGCGCGATGTCATCGGCGACCAAGAGCCTGATCCAGTCGAGTGCCTCGGAGGTCGATGGCTTCTTCTTCAGGCCCGGCACGTCGCGGATCTCGTAGAACTGGGTCAGTGCGGCGCGCACCAGGTTCTGCTTGATGCCGGGATAGTGCACGTCGACGATCCGGTGCAGCGTCTCGACGTCGGGAAAGCGGATATAGTGGAAGAAGCAGCGGCGCAGGAAGGCGTCCGGCAGCTCCTTCTCGTTGTTGGAGGTGATGATGACGATCGGGCGCACAGCGGCGCGGATCATCTCGCCGGTCTCGTAGACGAAGAACTCCATCCTATCGAGTTCCTGCAACAAATCGTTGGGGAACTCGATGTCAGCCTTGTCGATCTCATCGATCAGAAGCACGACCTTCCTGGCCGTCGTGAAGGCGTCCCACAGCTTGCCACGCTTGATGTAGTTGCTGATGTCGTTGAAGCGCTCGTCGCCGAGCTGGCTGTCGCGCAGCCGCGAGACGGCGTCATACTCGTAGAGGCCCTGCTGCGCCCTTGTCGTCGACTTAACGTGCCATTCGATCAGCTCGAGGCCGAGCGCCGCCGACACTTGCCTGGCCAGTTCGGTCTTGCCGGTGCCGGGCTCGCCCTTGACCAGCAATGGCCGCTCGAGCGCGATCGCCGCGTTGACCGCCACCATCAGATCCTTGTCGGCGACATAGGCCGCCGTGCCTTCGAAACGCATTCTTGCTCCTCGGTTTTGATGGCAACCGTAAGGAGACAGTCCAGCCTGCGCAAGGCGCAGCGGCGAGGGCGCGGTGAAACCTTGTGCCAGGAAAACTCCCGGGCAGGGCTTTGTGACGAATTAAGCCACCGAGCATGGCCGTCTCTATGGCGCTTGGTCGATCGTCGGCCTATATTGGGCAAGACGGTCTGCGCTTCCCGGCAGGAGAACATTTTCCCCGGGGCCTTAATGATCCCTAGGGAGCTGTCCCTGGGAAGACCCGTGGGTTTTCTCATACGGCGCCCACCTACTTTGTAGGTTCCCGGGATCGCTCTCTCCACCGGTTGTGTGGATCGTCACCCATCGAAAAGGCCATATTTTGCGGATTTTGTCGTCGCGCCGCTTTGTGCGGTGCTCACGAACGAAAAGTTCGCTCCGCTGATCTCATTTCGCATGATCTTTTCACCGAACCGCTGACACTTCGGTGGATCATGCGGTAGAAAACGTCGCTCCTAAAACTCCATCCAAATCTGACCTTTTCTATCGTCGGCGCATGACATCCTTGAAAGAACTGAAAAAAAAATTGCGACGCGAAGCACTCGGGCGCCGCGACGCGCTCAATCCGTTCTGGCGGGTGGAGGCAGCGCTCGAAATGGCCGAGACGGCGCGGGACAACATTGCGATAGAACCGGGCCAGATCGTCTCCGGCTTCTGGCCGATGCGCACGGAAGTCGACGTCCGGCCGCTGATGTTCGCCCTGCGCGAAAATGGGGCACGGCTTTGCCTGCCGGCGATTCTCGACAAGACCACCATCGTCTTTCGCGAACTGGTGCGCGGCGCACCGATGATCGACATGGGGTTCGGCACCGTCGGGCCGCATGAAGAGGCCGAGGTGCTCGATCCCCAGGTGATGCTGGTGCCGCTCGCGGCTTTCGACGCGCGCGGCCACCGCGTCGGCTACGGCGCCGGCTATTACGACCGCGCCATCGCGCGGCTGGTCGACAAGGGGCAGAAGCCGCGGCTGATCGGCATTGCTTTCGACTGCCAGGAGGTGCCGCTGGTGCCGGACGAGCCGCATGACGTGACCATTCCGGAAATACTCACCGAGAGCGGGTTGCGCCGGTTCGCGCCGAAATTGTAGATAAGTTCCTGGACGCATGGTCTTTTCCGGAAGTCATGCAGCTTTTTGCTTCGCTGACCTTCGGTTCAGGATCATTTTTAGATGAGACTTCTCTTCCTCGGCGATATGGTCGGCAAGACGGGACGTACGGCGGTGTGGGAACAACTCCCCGGCCTGATCTCGGATTTCAAACTCGACTTCGTCATCGTCAATGGCGAGAACGCCGCCGGCGGCTTCGGCATCACCGAAGAGATCTTTCGCGAGACGATCGCGGCGGGCGCCGACGTCGTCACCACCGGCAACCATGTCTGGGACCAGCGCGATGCGCTGGCTTTCGCGCCGCGCGAGGAACGCTTCCTGCGTCCGTCCAATTTCCCCAAGGGCACGCCAGGGCGGGGCTCCGGCGTCTACATCGCCAGGAACGGCGCGCGCGTTCTGGTCGCCAACATCATGGGCCGGGTGTTCATGCATCCCGAACTCGACGATCCGTTCCAGGCCGGCGAGCGCGAGCTTGCCGCCTGCCCGCTCGGCGAGCAGGCCGATGCGGTGGTCATCGATTTCCATGCCGAGGCGACCTCCGAAAAAATGTGCTTTGCGCACTTCGTCGACGGCCGCGCCAGCCTGGTCGTCGGCACTCATACACATCAGCCGACCGGCGACCACCATATCCTCAATGGCGGCACCGGCTATATCTCGGACGCCGGCATGTGCGGCGACTATGATTCTTCGCTCGGTATGGACAAGGAGGAGCCGCTCAACCGGTTTCTGTCGAAGGTGCCGAAAGGACGCTTCGAGGCGGCGAGCGGCCCGGCGACATTGTGCGGCGTCGGCGTCGACATTTCGGATCGCAGCGGCCTGACCGAGCGGATTGCGCCGTTTCGCCGCGGGCCGCGGCTGGAGGAAACGGCGCCATCTTTCTGGTCGTGACATTGATATCAACGCCTGCGATACCTAATTGCCGGCGACACTGCTCTAGATCGTAAGAGGGGACGACCTCCATGCAGCTCATCGAATTCCTGGCGCCGCATTTCGCCTTTGTCTCCGATCCGACCGCGTGGGTCGCGTTGCTGACGCTGATTGTGCTGGAGGTCGTGCTCGGCATCGACAATCTGATCTTCATCTCGATCCTGACCAACAAATTGCCGGAGGCGCAGAGGGCTCGCGCCCGGCGAATCGGCATTTCGGCGGCGCTGATAATGCGGCTGGTTCTGCTTGCGACCATCTCGATCATCGTCCAGTTGACGGCGCCGGTGTTCACCGCTTTCGGCCATGGTTTCTCCTGGCGCGATCTGATCCTGATCGCCGGCGGCCTGTTCCTCGTCTGGAAAGCGACCAAGGAAATCCACCATACGGTCGATCTCGAGGACCATCAGGACACGATGATCGGTGAGACGCTGCAGCTTTCGATGGCCGGCGCCGTCTTCCAGATCCTGCTGCTCGACCTCGTCTTCTCGATCGATTCGATCATCACCGCAGTCGGCATGACCGACGAGATCGCCATCATGTACATCGCCGTGATCGTGGCGGTCACCGTGATGATGCTGGCGGCCGGGCCGCTCGCCAACTTCATCGCGAAAAACCCCAGCATCGTCATGCTGGCGCTGAGCTTCCTGCTGATGATCGGCATGACGCTGATCGCCGACGGCATGGGCTTCCATGTGCCGAAGGGCTACATCTACGCCGCCATGGGTTTTTCCGCCCTTGTCGAGGGCCTCAACATGCTGGCGCGACGTCGAAGAAAAGCAAGGGCCGGCGCGGGGCACTGAGTCATCGACGCTAGACTCTTACAAAATTGTACGTACAATATCGTAAATAATGGTGCGGCGTTGCAGTTCGAGCGGGATGCCGAAAAGGCCAAGCGCAATCTTGCCAAGCACGGTGCCGCATTCGATCTCGCAAAGGGCGTCTTCAACGATCCGCTTCATCTTATCGTGCCTGACCGGTTCGAAGTTGGGGAGCAACGATGGCATGCGATTGGGATGATCGAGATGCTGGTGGTTTTGCTCGTTATGGATACATACCCTGATCTCGAAGATGAAGAACGGATTCGGACTATCGGCGCTCGAAAAGCGACGCCGCGTGAAAGGAGGCGCTATGAGCAGGAACGAGCTTAGCCAGGATCAGCGCGACCAGCTTGCCATGCTGGCTGATTTGCCTGACGACGAAATCGATACTTCCGATATTCCGGAAGCCCCGACCGAGAACTGGGTTCACGCTCGCCGCGGGCATCTTTATCGACCGCTCAAGCAACCGGTGACCATTAGGCTCGACGCTGATGTGCTGTCCTGGTTCAAGGAGCACGTCGAGGGTGGCGGCTATCAAACCGAGATCAATCGCGTGCTCCGTCGCCATGTGACGGAGCAGGAAAAGCGGCGGTCCTGAGCGCTTCAGCTAAGCGGTCGGCACGCCCTTCGGATGACGGTCGCCGATCAGGCCAAGCGTCAGGCCATGCTCCAGCCAAGCTTTGGCGCCGGCGAGCACCAGCGCGAAGCCATCGGTCGAGCCGATCGCCTGCTTGACCTGTTCATCGGGGCTGCCGGCAAAACCGAAATTGCGAACCTCGACAAAGGTCGTGCCGCCCGGCAGTTCGGTAAAGGTCCAGACCACCGTTGTCGGCGGATCGCTCCATTGCATGATGATCTTTTCGTTCCTGACGATCTCGCTGACCGTGACCGGCGTCGAAACGCCATACATGCCCCATTCCCAGCGAACCTCGTTGCCGCTGTCGAGCCTGTCGCTGCCGTGGGTGAACCAGAATTTCGTGGTGATCGCCGGATCGACGATGACTTCGAACATTTCTGCGACCGGCCGCCGGATCAGCATGCCGGCTTCGGCGGTCGGTGTCTCACGAATGTCCATCTCGTCCTCCTTCCGAACGGGTCTCCGTCACCATGCGTCGGGTTCGCGCACCAGGTGAATGATGTTGGCCGGATTGGTGATCCAGCCGCCACGAAAACCTTCGCCGAGCGCCTCGATGGCGTCGCAGCGCACAACGCTGGCCTTGGCGAGATGATCGGCGGCGGCCGGAAAATCGTCGGTGAACAGCTCCAGCCAGACCTCGGCTTGGCTCAGCATCGGCGCCTCGTCGATCCACAGGCGATTGGGACCGAGCTCGAAACCAACGGCCGGCGCCTTGGCCGTGAACGGTTTTAGGCCGACAACATCGCGGTAGAAGGCGATCGTCTCCTGGTATTGGTGGGGCGGCACTTTCATGGCGATGTTGATGCCGCCGGTGATCTTCGCAGCCATTCTTTCCTCCGTCTTCTCAGATATTGTCTTCATTGGCGGGCTCGCCCTTCATCTCGCTGCGATAGTAGCCGTCGCGCAAATTGATGCCGTATTCGACATAGGCCTTCATGCAGGCCAGCATCTGCGACCAGCCCTCGCAATTGAGGTAGGACTTCTTCAGGCCGACCGCGTCCTCGTGCCAGCCGGCCTCGGCGATTGTGACGAAGGTGCCGCCGTCGTCCAGCGGCTCAAAATTCATCTCGATGCGCGTCTTGTAAGCCGGCTTGCCGTCGGCGTCGGTGGCGTCCCAGCGCAGCACGATGCGGTTGTCTTTCTCCACCTCGTCGACCTTGACCGGGACCTTGCCCCACCAGACTACCTTGGTGCCGGCCACCAGCGGGGCACTGGCGCCGCCGATTGTGGTGAAATAGGCGCTGAGTTTGTTCGGGTTGACGACGGCGTCGAAAACTTCGGCGACCGGTTTGCCGATGCGGCCCGAAACTCTGAATTCAAGAGACATATCCACAGCTCCTTCCTTGATCAGATCGATATTATGTTATAAAAATATAACATGTCAAGCGAAGCGCGGGACGACAATGTTTTCAAGGCGCTGGCGCATCCGCGCCGGCGCGCGCTGCTCGACGAGTTGAAGGACGCGCCGCGGACCACCGGCATGCTATGCGATGCCTTTCCCGACATGGACCGCTGCACCGTCATGCTGCATCTGAAAGTGCTGGAGGAAGCCGACCTGGTCGTGGCGCGGCGCGAGGGGCGCGAGCGCTGGAACCATCTCAATGCGCTGCCGATCAAGCAGATCCATGACCGCTGGATCAGCCAGTACGCCACGCATGCGATCAGCATTCTCGACCGGCTGAAATCCGATCTGGAGGGGTGAAATGGCCGCAAGAATGCAGCTGGCGGGCGTGTTGCGCTCCCCCCTTACCGCGCGGCTGGACGAATTGAGCCGATTTATCTATAAGCCGGCCATTCCGAGATAGAGCGCCGTACGTCCATCCGGACGCAGCAGGGACGTTCTGAAATTTTGAATTCGAGCATTTTGGCAAAAGGCGAGGTGACTACCTCGCTGCAGGATGCTCTGCCAAGAAGACGACAGGGGTGCCATGGCTGGCCATTCACAGTTCAAGAACATCATGCACCGCAAGGGCCGCCAGGACGCGGTGCGGTCGAAAATGTTTTCCAAGCTGGCGCGCGAAATAACCGTCGCCGCCAAGAGCGGCACGCCGGATCCCTCAATGAACCCGCGCCTGCGCTTGGCCGTGCAGAACGCCAAGGCGGTGTCAATGCCGAAAGACAACATCCAGCGCGCCATCAACAAGGCGTCGATGGGTGACGCCGAGACTTACGAAGCCGTGCGCTACGAAGGCTACGGGCCAGGCGGCGTTGCGCTCATCGTCGAGGCGCTGACCGACAACCGCAACCGCTCGGCGTCGAATGTGCGCGCCGCCTTCACCAAGGCCGGCGGGGCGATGGGCGAAACCGGCTCGGTGTCGTTCATGTGGGACCGTGTCGGCGAAATTTTTTATCCGGCGTCGGTCGGCAGTGCCGAGAAGGTCATGGACGCGGCGATCGAGGCCGGAGCCGACGACGTCCAGTCGGACGAGGAAGGCCACACGATCTATTGCAGCTTCGAGAATCTCGGCGAAGTGTCGAAGGCGCTGGAAGGCGCGCTCGGCGAGGCAGAATCAGTGAAGCCGATCTGGAAGCCGCAGACCAGCATTGCGGTCGACGAGGAGCGGGCACAGTCGCTGATGAAGCTGGTCGCGACGCTCGAGGACGATGACGACGTGCAGAGCGTCTACGCCAATTTCGAGGTCGACGACGAAACCATGGCGAAACTCAGCGCGGCATGAGCACGGCTCAGCCCGAGACATAAGCGGAGCTCAATCGGAGATATGAGCGGAGCTCAATCTGAGACGATGAGGGAGCTCAGTTGGAATATGAGCGGAGTTCAATCTGACATGACCGAAAAGGTGCTGCCCACCATCCGCATCAGCTATTGCGTGCAGTGCCACTGGCTGCTGCGGGCCGGCTGGATGGCGCAGGAGCTGCTGTCGACCTTCGCAACGGATCTGGGCGAGGTCACGCTGGTGCCCGGCACCGGCGGCATCTTCACCATTTCCTGCAACGACACTCTGGTCTGGGACCGCAAGCGCGACGGCGGCTTCCCCGATGCCGCAAGGCTCAAGCAGCTGGTTCGCGACGTGATCGATCCGGACCGCGATCTCGGCCATGCCGACCGCAAGTGCGACAAGTCAAAAGACACCACGTCAGAAGACCCTGCCTGACGCAGGGTCCCTGCATTCACCGCCACGCCACGATGAAGCAGCCCAGCGCGACGATGGCGGTGATGGTGCGGACGTGGTTCCACATCACCCAGTCCCTGAGATAGGTGGTCCACAAAGCGGCGCCGTTGGCGCTCGCCGGATCGACGGCGGCCAGCGCGTTGTTGAGCGGCACGTTGAAGATCATCGTCACGATCAGGTTGCCGACGAGGTAGATCAGGGCGCCGGCGAGAAGCCACAACGAGCCCGGTTGGCCCCATCCGATGACAGCGCTGGCGGCGAGGACAAGGCAGATCAGCCCGGTGCCGAAAAGCGCGGTCATGAACATTGGCGTCACCGCAGTGACGTTGATCGAATTCATGGCGGCGATGCCGCCCGCGGCAGGCATGCGGGCGAGGCCCGGCATGACGAAGCTGGAGAAGGCGAAGAAGACACCAGCGACGACGCCCGAGCCGAGTGCGGCGATGAAGGTGAGGGTGGGAAGCAGTTTCATGATCATGTCAGTTGCTCCAGATGCCCGTACCAGCGGTTTCGGTTGCGTAGGCGGAGAAGTCCCTTGGCGCTCGGCCGAGCACGCGCTCGATTCCATCGGCCAGCGCCTCGTTGCGGCCGTCGAGCACTTCGGTGAACAGCTCGTTGAGCAGCCAGCCAAACTCGGCCGGCAGCTCGTGCGCGGCGATTGCGGCGGCGAACTCGGCATGCGAAATCTGCTTGAAGCTGATGTTGCGGCCAGCTGCCTTGCCGATCTCGGCGATCGCGTCAGCGAAGCTCAGCAGCCGTGGCCCGGTCAACTCGTAAAGCTGGCCGACATGGCCTTGCCGGGTAAGCACCGTAACGGCGGCGTCGGCGATGTCGTCGGCATCGACGAACGGTTCTCCGACAGTGCCGACCGGCAAAGCCACCTCACCGGCGAGCAGCGGATCGAGCAAAAAACTCTCGCTGAAATTCTGGGCAAACCAGGCGCAGCGCAGGATCGTCCAGTCGGCCCCTGAGGCTTTCAGCATCTCTTCGGCGCGTTGCGCTTCGGTTTCGCCGCGCCCCGACAGCAGCACCAGCCGTGTGATACCGTTTTGCACGGCAAGGTTGGCGAAGGCGCCGACCGCTTCGGCCGCACCGGGCACGGAAAGATCGGGATAGTAGCTGATATACACGGCGCCCACACCTTGCATTGCCGGGCCCCAGGTCGCGTTGTCTTCCCAGTCGAAAGATGGCGTGCCGGAACGGGAGCCGATCCGCACCGGCAGGCCGCGCGCTGTCAGTCGCTCGGCGAGGCGGCGGCCGATCTTGCCAGTGCCGCCGAGGATCAATGTCGGTTTCCGTGTCGTGTCGATCATGGTGATTTTCCTTTTGTTTCAAACATGAGCAATCCTCACATTTGCAAAACGTGATAAACCCTCGTATTTTGTGAGTCAAGCCAGTTTGTTGATCATTCGCCTGGAGACAGTGATGGAAGGCTCGACCGTATCGGGTTCCCAGGATGGCCAGATCGCATCGCCGCGCCGGGCGCCAAGCCAGCAACGCAGCCGCGAGCGGGTCGAGCGGATGCTGGCCGCCGCCTCTGCGCTGATCGCCGAGCAAGGCAGCGATGCCATGCGCATGGGCGAGGTGGCGGAACGGGCCGGCGTGTCGATCGGTTCGCTCTACCAGTTCTTCCCGGACAAGCGGGCGATCATCTGGGCGCTGGCCGAGCGCTACACCGCCGAAAGCCAGGCCTGCATCGCGGCAGCGCTTGGCGAGGTTAGCGACGCCGAAGGGCTGCGGCGGGCATTTTCCGAGTTGGTGGATATCTATTACGGGCTGTTCCTGGCCGAGCCGGTGATGCGCGACATCTGGTCGGGCACACAGGCCGACAAGGCGCTGCGCGAACTCGAGCTCGCCGACAGCCGGGCTAACGCCGAATTTCTCACCGCTGTGCTGAAGCGGCTGCGGCCCACCGCCGATCCGGCGGCGCTGGAAACGACGGCGTTTCTCATCTGGCAGATGGGCGAGGCCACCATGCGGCTGGCGATCTCGGTCGGTCGAAAGGAAGGCGACGACCTGGTCGCCGTCTATAAGCGAATGGCGCTGCGCGAACTGGTTGGCGAATAGAGCCACATCTCCAACAAAAAAACCCGCCACGAGGGCGGGTTTCTTCGATCCGAAAAGGCCTGCGGCTTAGAGGCCGAAACCTTCGAAACGCTTCTTGAACTTCGACAGGCGGCCGCCGCGGTCGAGCAGGGTCTGCTGGCCGCCGGTCCAGGCCGGATGGGTGGTTGGGTCGATGTCGAGGTTCATCGTGTCACCTTCCTTGCCCCAGGTCGAACGGGTCATGTATTCGGTGCCGTCGGTCATGACGACCTTGATGGTGTGGTAGTCGGGATGAATGTCGGTCTTCATTGTGCTATTCCTGGTTCGCTGGCGCTGCTGACGGGCATAAAGCCTGCGTCGATGCGCCCCTTTTTAAAACTCGAAGCCGCAGCTATTGAGGAGCCACGGCTTTTAAAAACGGTCGGCGAGCCTATACATCAGCCGGAATTGAATCACAAGGCCGCGGTAAGCGCATATTGAGGCGCATGCCCAGAAGGCGGCCAGAGGAAACGGTCATGGCGCACACCAGCGGCGATGCAGACGAGCGCAGGCGCTCGCTCAAGCCGCTGCGGCGCCTGTTTCCGTACATCACCCGCTACCGGAAAATGGTGGTTGGCGCGGTCGTCTCGCTGACCATTGCTGCGGTGACGACGCTGGCGCTGCCGCTGGCCGTGCGGCGCATGATCGACCACGGCTTTTCCGCCTCCGATTCCAGCTTCATCGCCGAGTACTTCGCCATGCTGGTGGTGATGGCGGCCTTGCTCGCTGCGGCGTCGGCCAGCCGCTATTACTTCGTCATCACGCTGGGCGAGCGCGTCGTCGCCGACATCCGCAGCGACGTGTTCCGCCATGTCACGACGCTGTCGCCATCCTTCTTCGACACTGCACAGTCGGGCGAGATCGTCTCGCGGCTCGCCGCCGACACGACGCAGGTCAAGTCGGCGGTCGGAGCCACCGCGTCGGTGGCGCTGCGCAACGTCATTCTTGGGCTTGGCGCCGTGGCGATGATGGTCGTCACCAGCCCAAAACTGTCGGGCCTTGTCATCGCCGCCATTCCGGTGATCGTGCTGCCGCTGGTCGCCTTCGGCCGCTCGGTGCGGCGCAAATCGCGGCTGGCGCAGGACACGCTGGCCGACGCCACGGCCTATGCCAGCGAGCAGATCGGCGCGGTGCGCACGCTGCAGGCCTTCACCAACGAGAAGCTGGTCACCGGGCATTTTTCAGCTGCCGTGGAAGCCGCCTTCGATTCGGCGCGGTCCTCGATCTTTGCCCGCTCCTTCCTCACCTTCTTCGCCATCTTCATGATCTTCTCCTCGGTAGTGGCGGTGCTGTGGTTCGGCTCGCGCGACGTGCTCGACGGCACGCTGTCGCCTGGCACGCTCGGCCAGTTCCTGCTCTATTCGGTGTTCGCGGCCGGCGCGCTCGGCGCGCTGTCGGAAGTGTGGGGCGAGCTTTCCCAGGCGGCGGGTGCTGCCGAACGACTGACCGAGATCCTGGCCGAGAAGCCCGCGATCCAAGCCCCCGCGCATCCGAAACTGCTGCCGGCGACGGCCAGAGGCGCAATAAGCTTCGACAACGTGTCCTTCTCCTATCCCGCCGGGCCCGACCGCGCCGCCGTCCACGGCCTGAGTTTCCAGGTCAAGCCCGGCGAGACGGTGGCGATCGTCGGCCCGTCTGGCGCCGGCAAGAGCACCGTCTTTTCGCTGCTGCTACGTTTCTACGACCCCGAGACCGGCAAGATCATGATCGACGGCGTCAATGTGCGCGAGGCCGACCCCGTCGCCATCCGAGAGCGCATCGCCATCGTCCCGCAGGACGTTACCATCTTCGCGGCCAGCGCGCGCGACAATATCGGCTTCGGCCGTCCGGACGCCAGCCAGGCCGAGATCGAGGCGGCGGCCAGGGATGCGCTTGCCGACGAGTTCATCCTAAAACTCGAGAAAGGCTATGACAGCCAGGTCGGCGAGCGCGGCGTGACCTTGTCCGGCGGCCAGCGCCAGCGCGTGGCGATTGCCCGCGCGATTCTGCGCGATGCGCCGATCCTTCTGCTCGACGAGGCGACCTCGGCCCTCGACGCCGAAAGCGAGACGCTGGTGCAGACGGCGCTGGAACGGCTGATGCAGGACCGCACCACGATCGTCATCGCCCACCGGCTGGCGACGGTGCTGAAGGCGGACCGGATCCTGGTCATGGATGGCGGCTGCATCGTTGAGGAAGGCAGCCACCAGAGCCTCGTCGTCAAGGGCGGCATCTATGCGCGGCTGGCCAAGCTGCAGTTCGAAACCGGGGCGAACGCTTTCAGGGGCGCCGCGGAGTAGCGTTCGTTTCTTGTCCGCTGCATTGTTCGGCTGATGTCACGGCATGGATCCTAGGGTCTGCGCCGCGTCGCTTCGCTCCTTGCTTCGCCCTAGGACGAGTGCGTCAGGAAGTTCATGGTG
>NZ_CAKXZT010000121.1:199058-212152 GCF_935825525.1 Mesorhizobium escarrei | reverse complement strand
GTCCCTATTGTGGGCCGATTGACATCCTGTGTTCGACCAGTTTCTGCAAGCCGGCGCCAATGTCGGCCACACCATATCCGACGATCTGAACGGGGCGCAGCCGGAAGGTCTCGGCCGCATGGATTCGACCAAGGCCGACGGACAACGCTGCAGTGCAGCCGTCGCCTATCTGCACCCCGCAAGAAACCGTCCGAACCTGACCGTGATCACCGGCGCGCAGGTCCACCGCATCGCCATCGCGGGCGGTCGTGCGACCGGCGTGGTCTACGAACGGTCCGGCGCTCTCGTCTCCGCATGGGCCTCACGGGAGGTGATCCTCAGCGCCGGCGCCATAAACAGCCCGCAAATCCTGATGCTGTCAGGCATCGGCAACCCCGAAGAGCTCTGTCGAGCCGGCGTCCGCATCGTCGCTCGCAATGACGGCGTCGGACACAATCTGCAGGACCATCTCAACATCGGGTTGGCCTTCAATTGCAGCAAGCCCGTCTCGATGACCTGGCTGGGACACCCAGTCGGCAAGGCCTATGCCGGTACGCGCTGGCTGGTGACGAAAACCGGCCCGGTCTCCTCCAACATATGGGAAGTCGGCGGCGTGATTCGCAGCGATCCGGCGGTCGACTATCCCAACATGCAATATCATCTCGGTCCGATGAAGATCGAGCAAACCGGCAAGGGCTTCTCGCTGGCGCATGGGTTCATGCTACATCTGTCACAGCTTCGGCAGGAAAGCCGCGGCACAGTCCGGCTGCGCACGTCGGACCCCAGGACGGCGCCGATCATCCAGTTCAACTTCCTGGCGACAGCGCGCGACCTACGCGAATTTCGCGACGGGCTTCGCGTCACCCGCGAGATCACCCGCGACAAGGCGCTTGCGGTTCTCGGCACCAGCGAGGCGTTTCCCGGCGCTGGCGTCAAAAACGACATCGCGATCGACGAGTTGATGCGCACGCGTCTCGAGACTGAATTCCATCCAAGCTGCACCTGCCGCATGGGGGTCGACGACGGGTCGGTTGTCGATCCTCAGCTGCGCGTCCGCGGCGTCGATGGGCTGCGGGTGGTCGACGCCTCGGTCATGCCGACTGTCATCAGCTCCAATCTCAACGGCCCAACCATCATGATCGCTGAGAAGGCAGCCGATATGATCCTCGGGCGCCGGGCCTTGCTGAAAGTAGATCTGGCGGCCGTGCGCTTCAACAGCGACGGAAGTGCGCTTGCGTAGGACGCGCAGATGCCACATGGCGCGATTGTCCTGAACGCCAAGACCGCCGCAGGCCGCGTCTGGCTATCGCCGGACGAATTGGTAAAGATCGACGAGTTCAATACGGTTGGCCTTCACCTGGTCATAGACCGCCCGGCCCGCGACGGAAGTACGGAGTTCTACACATATGACGGCTGACCGCGACTTCTCACGCCAAAGATTTCTTGGGCCGCACGCCGAAGGGCTTCTGAACAATGTCCGCGTGGCGATCGCGGACTAGGCGGCGGGGGCTCGCACATCGCTCAACAGCTGGCCCATGCCCGTGTCGGCCATTTCCCGCTTCTCGAATCGGATGCCATCGAGGCAAGCAATCTTAGCAGGTTGGTTGGAGGCACCGAGAGCGACGTCACCGCCGCGACGCCGAAGATCGTGATTGCGGAACGCCTGATCAAGGGAATTCGCCCGTGGGCCGAGGTGCTTTCTGCCCGCACGACCTGGCGTCGGCTATTTGCGCTGGCTGCAGGAGCAAGTGTTCGATCATCCGGCTCATCAGCAGATCGCGCTTCGGGAAACGCGCGGCGTTCAGGGCATCGTCCAGCCCTTCTTGCGCAGATGTCGGGATCGGGGCCGGTCAGGAAGTCGATGCCGACGATGACGCTGTCGAACTGCGACGTCATCCAGTAGTCGCCCCACATGACGGCCGGTTCGAGATGGTCATCTCGACGCCGATGTCCTTGAACGACTGCTGTATGAACTGCTGCGCCTGCTCACGGATGTGGTTGCCCGCCGTGGTCGAGCAGGTGAAGGCGAGCTTGACCCCGTCCTTCGCCCGGACGCCGTCGCCTCCGGCGACCCAGCCGGCGCCATCCAGCACCGCTTTGGCCTTCTCCAGGCTGAACTCGTGCTTGGGCAGATCAGGATTGTAGTAGAACGACTGCTGCGGCATGTAGGTCTCGGTCGGCGTGGGCAGACCGTAATAGAGCGCGTCGATGATCGCCTGCTTGTCGATCGCGTGGTAGAGCGCCGCGCGCACCGCGGGATCCTTGAATTGCGGCCTGCCCATATTGAGCGTGAAGCTTTCAACGGTGCTGCCCGCGACGAGCTGGACCTCGCGATCGGCGAGGCCCTTGGCTTCTTCATAGTGGTCCGGAGTGATCCACTGCAGGCCGGTGGGCCGACGGTGTTAAGCTGTTCGAACCCCGAGCCGAGCCAATCGTGCGCCTCGGACTACATTGGAGGGCGGAACCAAACGGTGTGTGGTCTCCACTTCCAAGGGGCTCACACCCCGCCGATGGAGGATGCGATACTGGCACCCACAACGAATTGAAATTTTGAGCCCCGTGGTGCGTTGGGCAATACCCAGAGCATGCCGTCGTGCGCTTGGATGATTGAACGACAGATCGATAGGCCCATTCCCATCCCGCGAGATTTGGTGGTGAAGAGCGGATCAAATATCCTCTGCAGGTCCTGCGGGTCGATCCCCATGCCGGTGTCAGCCACCGAAATCACTACACCCCCATCGTCGTGAGGATTTGAACTAACGGCGAGATCGCGTGGACCATCCACAGTGGTCATTGCCTCAATCGCATTCGTGATCAGATTGAGGAGCACCTGCTGCACCTGAATTCGATCTCCCATCACCCGCAGCGGCCGCGCGTTTCGCTCAACCTTGACCAATATCCGGTGACTTTTCAGATCGTCCTGAAGCAAAGCGATGGCTTCATCAATGAGTTTGTCAACGTCGAACGAAGCTCTGACGCGGTCATCCTTCCGGAAGGTCGCCCGGATGCTCTCGATCACCGCGGCCGCGCGATGCCCGTCAGCTGCGATCTTCGTAAACTCCGTTCTCGCCTTATCTAGATCGGGAACCGCGCGATCGAGCCAGCGTAAACCGGTGTCGGATCTCGTTATCATAGCAGCAAGGGGCTGCTTGACCTCGTGTGCAATCGTGGCGGCAACGGCGTCGCCGGTCATCAGTCGGGCATCGCGCTCGCGGCTTTGCGCATCAATAGCGCGCTGCAACCTCATGCGCTCTTGATCCAGCATGGTGTTCGAACGAGCGAGGCCGTCATACAGTCGTGCCATCTCTGCAACCAATACCACCATTACGATGGTGGCTGTCACAAGCTGATAAAAATGGCCGGCATACCACGTAAGATTGTAGCGAGCGCTCAAGACGGAGCCCAAGCTTACTTCAAGCAGGAGCGCGCACAAAGCGACGGCGAGCCACAGGTCGAGCAAGGACCGTCGGCGCAGCCATAGCAACGAAAGTGCAATGCCGCCCAGCGCCAGGACCACCATCCCACCGATGATGCGACGAAACAGACCGACAGGATGAACGTCTACATAGGTTAGTGGCAGCAGATCGTTATGCTGCGTAACGAACCAGAACAACCCAATGACGAGGGCAACAACGCCCGCGACGCTCAAGCTGATGGCATGTCGCGTGAAGCGAACGTCCGCCACACGATCCGTGTTTTTGAGCAGGGCATAGCCGATGATGGCAATGGGCAGCCCTGAATGCCAAAACCAGTAGAGCCAAACGGCGGATTGCAGTCCCGAGCCCAGGACGCCGGTGGGCGTGAACGCACCCGGGAAAGTCAGCGCATGTGCAACCACGATCAGGGCACTGAACAGGTAGCCGCTCGCAATCACCAGAAGTGCCCACTGGCGCAAAATAGAGAACTGAGCAAACAGAAAAGCTGCGGTGACGCAGCCGCTGACAAACAGGGCGGCGGCAAGAGTTGGTACAATCGCGTTGATTTCCGGCAGCTTGATGGCCGCAAACGGCAATGTGCCGAGAAGGATGACGAGCAGGGCCAGCAGGAAAGCGCGCGCCATGCGGCGCTGACCGGGAGTTGGGGGACGGACACAGACAATCGCCGTAGACAATGACATGGATAACCCCATTAGGGGCGTTGCCGCCGCGCACATGGTCGCGCGCCCGGTCCACGGGGCGCACGAGGGCAGAGTCTTTGTTGCCCAAACGCACTCGTTTGCCATTGCACACTGCGCCCCAATTGCAAGGAACACCATAGCTACTATTCATAACGGCAGCGGCTTGGCGGACTGTTCCGCCACCATGTATTCGGCGTACCAGTCGGGCCAGTTCTCGTCCCTCAGTCGCCGGTTCGCTTCTCGTGTTCGCCATGCGCGACCGCCGCACGCCACAACGCGGCTCTAAGCTCATGCGACGAGTTGACATTTCGGCGTCCACGCGACCGGGCGACCGCGCGTGGTAGTCTCCTGTAATAGCTAGGCGACGAATGGCACGGTCCATCCCGATGATCTCCATCGCCACATCGAGGCGCTAACGCGATCGCCCGAGACTGGTCGCCAATCGACTTTGAGACGCGGCTTCGACGCTTGGACGGCGTGTATCGCTGGTTCCAGTTTCGAGGGAATCCGGCTCGGGACCGCGAGGGACGAATTGCCCGTTGGTACTGCCTTATGACTGTGGTTGACGACAGAAGGCGCGAAGAGGACGCGCTAGAGCCATCGCGGCCGTCTTTTGGGCGGAGGCGAATAGGGATAGCCAATAGTCGACTTATTGAGAATGGGAGGTATCGAAGGTTGACAAGCAGCCCGTAGGGATCGGGCCTTTTGCGAGCTTGCCGGCCGCTCAGGACTCCTCAGACTTTGAGAGCCTTTTCGATACAGTCGATCAACGCCTCCGTTTTGAACGGCTTTCGGAGCAGGCATGTTGCGCCGTTTGCTGCCGCCTGATCGACGATGCCTAGGTTTGAACGTGCGGTGACCACAACCACAGGCACACCGCGCCGCCGCCCTGTAAGCAGCCGGGCAAGATCAAGTCCGCTCATGCCGGGCATGTGAATGTCAGCAATGACGCAGCTATAGGACGCGCCCGCTTCCCAGGCGATAAAGTCCTCCGCGGATGCAAATCCGCATGCCCGATATCCGAGCGAACTAAGGCTATCTACGAGAGCCATGCGGAATGATTCGTCATCATCGACTACCGCGATTAGGAACTCTCTTGACACATCGTCCTGTCCACGGATTTGAGCTAAGGCGAATAGCAGGATCGCCATTTCTGGCATGTGATGTCGCCATAAGCAACCTATACGGGAGTGTTACTCCGCGCCTACGGCCGGCGCCTGGGGTTGATCACGTCCGCGA
Organism: Mesorhizobium escarrei; assembly: GCF_935825525.1. Classification (GTDB taxonomy): domain Bacteria; phylum Pseudomonadota; class Alphaproteobacteria; order Rhizobiales; family Rhizobiaceae; genus Mesorhizobium; species Mesorhizobium escarrei. The sequence continues at coordinate 206,817 of NZ_CAKXZT010000121.1, read as the reverse complement.
TCCGGACCAGGTCCGCCAAGGTCCTCGCGCCCATCTTCCGCATGGCCGCGCCACGATGAATTTTGGCGGTGATCTCGCTGATTCCGAGGTCGCCGGCCACCTGCTTGTTCATCTTTCCGTCTGTGACCAGTACCATTACCTGCTTCTCCCGTGCCGACAGCGTTTCAAATCGCTCCCGCACTTTCGAAACATCACCATCGACGGCGCGCTGCTGCCGCCCGCGCTCTATGGCAGCGAACACGGCATCGAGCATGTCCTGATCCTTGAATGGCTTTGGGAGAAAGTCCACTGCACCGCGCTTCATGGCGCGAACTGACATGGGAATGTCGCCATATCCGGTCATCATCACGACCGGCAGACGAACACCCGTCCGTGACAGCTGCGCCTGAAAATCGAGCCCGTTCATGTCAGGCAAGCGGATATCGATGATAAGACAGCCCGGAGAATCCGGAACGGGTGTGTCGAGGAAATCCTGTGCGGTTGCATAAGTCCGCGTTTCGAGCCCTATCGAAAGGAAAAGGTCTTGCAACGCTCCTCGCATCGACGCGTCATCGTCGACCACGTGAACAATAGATTTCTCGTCCGAGGGGAGCGGCATTACTAAGCATGCCAGAACTCTGAGCGTGCATCAAACGAAAGTGGTGACGGAGTCGATTCATTCTTTTAGGTGGAGCGCCGCCTCCCGGCCCCCGGGCTCCCCGCCCGGGGTGACGGCGCCAGCAACGATCTGCGCCACCCGCGCGGGATTTATTCTTGAGTTGCCTGAGGCCCCAAGTTTCGCCCGCGTAAAGCCTCAAGAACACTCAAGGTTTGCATTGATGCTCTCGCAGCGAGTTTGCGTCATGGCGCGACAGAAAGCGGCGATCTGTATTATCCAATTCATACATTGATATGAGCATGCCCTTCCGAGCGTTGGATAGCCAATCCGGCGCACAAACCTAGGATACCAGCACTTGAAGAGGGCTAATGAGTCACTAGGGAACTGCAACTCGGCGTTGCGGCAGCTCTGCGGCCAGGGGCTGCAACTTCGTCAACCTTTGATCCCCCCGCCACCTTGCCGAACGCCGAACTAAGGAGCCTCGCAGTGGATACCCTTTCCGAACCTAGGCGGCGTAACCTCCTCGCGAATAAGGCAGCCGCCAGCGCTCTCGCCCTTGCTCCCAAGGCAGCCAAACGCACCGCCGACGCCGGGTCAGACGCGGCTCAGGGAAACAACGCGATTCCTCCCTTACGCATCAACCTTTCAGAAGGGACCCTTTTAGATTTGCGTCGGCGCCTGGCGGCGACCCGCTCGCCCCAGGGGGAGGCTGTCAACAACTTTTCGCAAGGCATGCAGTTGGCGAAAACTGCTGACGCTAGGCCATCTATGTCGCAAGACAAACCGGTCGTGTTCGTGGTCGACGACGACCGATCCGTCCGCGAATCCCTGGAATCGCTCATCCACTCTGCGGGCTGGTGCCCGAAAGTTTTCGAGTGCGCTCTGGCATTCTTCTCTCTCCCGCGACCTAGTGTTCCGAACTGCTTGATCCTGGACGTCAATCTTCCGGATATCAGCGGGCTTGATTTGCAAAGTCTAGTCTCTGTCGAGCGGATAACGCCAATAGTCTTCGTCACGGCATTTGGCGATGTGGCTATGACTGTTAAGGCGATGAAAGCAGGCGCTGTCGAGTTCCTTATGAAACCATTCCACACCGAAGTGCTGTTGGCCGCCGTCGAGGAGGCGCTGGAGCGCAGCAGAACCGCGCTCGAGTTCGATTTGGAGGTGCGTGCTCTGCAAGATCGCCACGAATCGCTGAGTTGCCGCGAGCAGGAGGTCATGGCGCTGGTCGTCTCCGGGTTGCTGAACAAGCAGGTCGCATTTGAGTTGGGCATCAGCGAGATCACAGTGAAGGCCCACAGGGGCAGGGTAATGCGCAAGATGGAAGCGAAATCTCTTCCCGACCTTGTGAACATGGACGCGAGGCTCGGCCTCGCGCACTGACCAGCCGTTGGCCAGGAGGCCGCTAGGAAAGAAGCTGGCGATTGGGCTGATTTGAGCGAGCCGGCGATTGTCGCCAGCGGCAACGATCGGCAACCGCTCGGTCAGAAGTCAGGATTTCCTTGCTGCGAATTAGCCTTCTACGCGAGCGCTGCACAGAAACAGAACGGCGATGTGACATTGTGCGCGCCTCGCCACCCTGAGATTAGCAGTGAGCTAGGAGGGCGTATTGCCTGTCCAGGGCGGTTTACTCCGTAGAGAAGGTTGGATCCCGGCGCTTCGGTAGGGCCGGCAGTGGAATTTATCGCTCGTTTGCTCTGAAGCGGCATCGGGCTTCGGCAAAGGGCACAAAAGTCACTGCAGGTCATGGAGCTGGCGATCCAATACGGAGCACTCGTCTGGCACACTGATGCCAAAGTATTGTCAACACCATCGTACAATAGATTGAACTCAAAAATTGATCTTATCTGTCTGTTGCACCCGACTAAGCAGTTTGTGGACAGGAGTTCGCAGCATGATACTGTGGTCTCTCATCACGCAGCCGGCGTCAGCCTTTCGCGAATTCGTAGCACCTGGCTACCGGCCCGAGCTCCACTACATGCGCGGCCCCGGTCCAGCCTACGCGCGCCGCGCGGTCATGGCCGGGGCGAGAAACTGTGTAGTCGACTGTCACCTCTGGCCGCTCTGTCGTTGTCATATCAGCTGCGTCATTGACGACCGCACCAAGCCCGCACCCAGCGGCGTGTTCGCAGGCATGACGCTGCTGGCCGTGGTCGCCGCCGCACTAGTCACCGCTGCACTGGTTGGCGTATGGGTGTTCCTCATGACATCCGATGCGATGGCGCATGACGCGTTGCCAACCGCTGCGCAGCCTCGGGGGTGGTCCTATCCCTTCTCCTGTTGCTCCGGCTACGATTGCCGAGAAGTCGCTGATAATGCGATCGGAGAGCGGCCTGAAGGCTACGTCATCAAGGGGACGGGCGAACTGATCACTTACGCAGACAGCCGCATCAAGGACAGTCCCGATGGCGTATTTCATTGGTGTTCGATGGCCGGCGCGAATGACGGGCACACCATCTGCCTTTTTGTACCGCCGCGTGGATTCTGATTTCGCAACGGATCCCCCCGATCCAATTGCGTGCTATAATGGATCCGAAGGACCTGTCGCGTGCCGCCGCCGACGTCGCGCCGGGCGCCACGGAAACGCTCAATGTCTGGCGCAACGGCAAGGCCATGCAGATTTCCGCCGCTGTCGGACGCAACAGCGATGATGCGAAGACCCCCTAGGCAGAAGGCAATGGCGGCAAGTCCCCTCGCCCAAGATTCCTGTCGCCCGCGGGATATCTTCGAGAACACTGGCCGCGGTCGATTTCGACCCGCAGCAACGGATCGTGTCGATGGTAACCCGCGGCTTCTTTTCAGGACGAAAACCTCCGACGGATGCGGATGGGCGCATTCCGCCCGGACAGTATCTCGAGCAAGGCTTCCCCGTGCTGTCAGCCGGGCCGACGCCGCGCGTGCGCACCGAGGACTGGTCGTTCACGCTCAAGCACGGACTGCGGCCGGTCAAGAAATGGACCTGGGCCGAGTTCAACGCGCTGCCGCTGAGCAGGATGACGCGTGACATCCATTGCGTGACGGCATGGACCAAGTTCGACACGTCATGGCAGGGCGTGCTGATCGACGATATCCTTGCCGATGCCGGCATCGCGCCGCCGACCGCCTTCACGCTGGCACATTCGTTCGACGGCTACGCCACCAATGTGCCGGCGAAGGACCTTGTCGCCGGCAAGGCGATGGTGGCGCTGCTCTATGAAGGCAAACCAATCACGCCGGACCATGGCGGACCGGCGCGGCTGCTGGTGCCGCATCTCTATTTCTGGAAGTCGGCCAAATGGCTGAACGGGCTGCAGTTCACCGAGCACGACGAGCCGGGCTTCTGGGAATTGCGCGGCTATCACATCTATGGCGACCCGTGGCGCGAGCAGCGCTACACGGACGATCCATGAGCGAGGCAGCGGCGACGCAATCGCCCTGGCAGATGGCGAAGATCATTCGCATCGAAAAGCGCACGCCGCGCGTCACCAGTTTCTTCTTCAAGCTGTCGCGACCCTTTGCCCATCAGGCCGGGCAATATGTCGATGTCAGGCTGACGACGCCGGACGGCTATCAGGCGCGCCGCTCCTATTCGATCGCCTCCGCACCCGAGAGCGGCGGGACGGTCGAGTTGGCGATCGAACGGCTCGAAGACGGCGAGGTCTCGCCCTTCTTCCACGAGGTGGCAGCGGTCGGCGACGAAATAGAGCTGCGCGGTCCGCTCGGCGGCCACTTCGTCTGGTCCGACAGCGATGGCGGGCCGATCATCCTGGTCGGAGGCGGTTCCGGCGTGGTGCCGCTGATGGCGATGGTGCGCCACCGCGCGGCGCGCAAATCCTCCGTGCCGGTCGCGTTGGTGTTTTCGGCGCGGATCTGGGACGAGGTGATCTTTCGCGACGAGCTGATCAAGCTCGACGACCGCCGCGACGGCTTTGACCTGGTGCTGACGCTGACGCGCGAGCCGGCTCAGCGCCCCGATGACTATTCGCGGCGGATCGACGCCCAGATGATCCATGTCGCGGCTGCCCGAGCCGCCGAAGCTCGCCATCGTCTGCGGCTGGAACGCCTTCGTCTCGGCCGCCGCCCAAGCGCTGATCGACGCCGACGTCCCAGCCGGCCTCATCCGCACCGAGCGCTACGGGGTGTGAGCGGCTTGTCTATCAGGCTTCGATCTCGAGCGCCGACAGCGGCTTCGAGCAGCCAGGCGAGGATAAAGCCGTCATCGATCTCGTGATCGAGGATGCCGCCATTGTGGGTCATCTCCACGTGCCGGAGACCTTTTCACCTTGCAGGTTCCGCACAGCCAAATTCGCAGGCCGCGGGAATCCTGACCCCCGAAGCGCGCGCCGTCTGCAGCACGGTCTGCCCGGCAACGCATCCGGCGTCGACATCCGAAAGCGCAACCACAAGCAACGCACAACCCTGCAGTTTGCAAGCCGCCACGGGATTCGCCTGCTTGGGATGACGGCCGGGGACGAAAGAATGGGGATGTGCATTTGTAGGAACCCGCCAAATCACGCGCCTCGACCTGGGGTCCCCTGGGTGGGGTGTCAAATCGAATTGCACTTCGATGATATCGTTCATCGTCGATCGCCTCACAGCTCCCCGCGACGGCTGGACACCCGCAAAGGCGGCGGGGCCGGGCCGACGCGACATCCAGACGTCACATTGTTGCATCATGACGATGCTCACTACCTAGATCGCCGTTATTAACTTGGACGGCGCCACTTTGGCGCCGTCCAATCACTCGATCTCAATGCAGCGACCGGACGCTATTCTGAGTTCATTGGTGAACAGCTCCGGCTTTCGCGGTCTCCGCCGGGCAGACTTGACCGGGTTCAGAGGAGCTTGGTCGCAACGTTGATGTTGCCGTGCGTCGCCTTGGAGTACGGACAAATGCTGTGTGCCGCACCGAGCAGCTCGCGCGCAACCTGAGGGTCGACGCCCGGCACGCTGACGTTGAGGCGCGCCCGCAGGAAGTAGGAGCCGGCGTCTGAGTTCAAATCGATCTCTGCATCGACCGCGGTACCCGCCGGAAGCTTGATGTTTCTCTGGGAGGCTGCGACCTCGAGCGCTCCCATGTAGCAGGCCGACCAGGCGGCACCGAACAGGTTTTCGGCGGCCGGGTGCGGCTGCTTCAGCTTGATGTCCAGCTGGCCGTCGCTGCTGCGGGCTCCGCCATCGCGACCGCTAGTATTGTGGGTCTTGCCAGTGAAGAGAAGTTTCTCAGTCATATCGAAATCCTTTCTCCTATCGTTCCAGCATGCCGATGAACGGATCCCCTGCCCGGCACATGGTGCTCCGCGGCCCGGCGCCCCAGCCAGTATCGTTCGGCTTGGCCTGTCGAAGATAGCTCGTCGCCTTCCTCAGGATGAATGGCTCCGCATTCATGGGAGTCCTTGTCATGGCGTAGTCTCCTGTCCGGCGCTCTAACGCCGGATGATTCGAGGTTTGACACCCCGGAGACTACGCCAACTCCCAAATGCAACCACTCCCGCGACGGCACCGTTTCCGGGGCATTAGCGGAAAGCCGGTCTCCCTATTTTGCAGGAGGCACAGTGAACGGTACCGTCACAGATTGTCCGGCGAAGACGTTGTGGTTAGCGTCGACCAACTCGATCTTCACCTTGTGATCGCCGGGCGAAAACCCTGCAATGTCGACAGTATTGGTGTTACCCGAATCCGCCCACAAGAATTCGTGGTCGTCGACGGTTATATGCAGATGCCCGATGCGTGGAGATGCCTTGAGGGCGCCCTCCCCAAACACCGGCACGATGTGCACGTTCTCCGTCCGGTACTGGGCCTGAAAGAGGCCCTGGGCCAGTGGGCCCGGAAGTGGTGGATCCACAATCAGTTTGGGTGCGGGTTCGTTCTCGATTGTTTCGAACGGTGAAGCGCCGCGGACGTCCCTCGCGCTCTGGGCGAAGGCGCTCGTAGCGAGCACGGCTCCTGTCGCGACTGCGGCAAGCGTCGTGATGAGTAGGGTCATAGCATTGTGCCGAAACCGGCGCAATTCGGTCAGTTCCGACTCGGGAACGTTGACGCACAAGGGGCGGATTGAGTCGCCGACCCCGGCGTGAGCCGTGGTGGCATGTAGTTTGCACCGCGTGGGCGATAGTGATGCTGCTAACATGACGTCCTCCTATCTCTATCCGATCATTCGGATGTGAGAGAAGGATCGACCGTCGGCAACATTAACTCTATTGCACTATGGTATCGAACTCTATTGCACTATGGTATCGGCAATACCTTTGTATTGGTTCGCTCGCAAATCAACTTTCAGAAACTCAAGAGAAATTGCGGGATTTACAATCCATAATTACATAATTTACATCGCCGAAACCAATGGAGCGACTGCGTGTTGCCCTACCGCGTTCGCGCCCGTCCCGAGCACCCCTCGCGGCTCCAATCACTGGAATGAGATCGAAGTGATAGCCAGACCGTCACATTGGCATATCTGCGCATCGAGCTTGCCGATCATCATGGCAAGAGAGTCGTCTGGATTGAGTCCAAACGACTGCGCCCGAAACAGCCGCTCGGCTTCGCTCGTCAGGCCGGCGGTGTCATACATGCCCGCCGATTACGCGTCTTTCGCTCCAGGACAGGAGGCTCTCCAGAGCAAGGCGCTGAAGCTGCCGCACCTGAAGGACAATCCATTTGCGAAGCGCAGGCCGAAGCTCCGCAAGCACCTCATAGGCGTTGCCGTCCGATAGGCCGGAGAAGAACATACCACGCCTCCGCCTTGCGACTTCCCTTTGCCGTTCGCGGTTCATGGCGTTCAGTCGCTTATGCTCAGCATGATATTCAGCAAGGAAGCCCGCAATAGCATCTGGCGCCAGCTTCAGGGCATAGGCGTCGCAGTCCAGCTTGCTGGCGCGATAGCGCTTCTGAATTGATAATCACAACGATGGTAGTCATTCTCGACGATACAGGAGTTGCTGCCATTTATTCGGACAGGAGCTACCGGTTCGATTGAACCGGTAGCGGTGAACGGAAAGGGCACAAACACCCTTCGGCCGCGATTTCGCCAATAGCAATACCGCAGAAACGTGCCACTTTGGCGGAGGACCTGCGCCCTCCGAAGGCAGAAGTTACAGGTTCGAATCCTATCCGGTGCAGTATTGCCGCAGTTCGCTTGCCGACAACTATTCCTGCTGGAATTGACAGGGCCAATCTTCAGGCCTC
>NZ_CAKXZT010000121.1:118094-199048 GCF_935825525.1 Mesorhizobium escarrei | reverse complement strand
GGGAGCAGCAGTGGCGTTCTGCCAAGCAAACACACTGCAAACCGCTAGAACCAAGCCGGATGCGCCGTAAGCTCTGGTTCGCCTCAAAGTCATTGTTGCTGGACCTCTGCTACTCGCCGACACTCAACCTAACCACATCTGCTGACACTCGAGCCACGGTGACCACCGCCGTCACAGCTAGCGCATTTCTCATATTCAAGCTCTTGACCCGAACCAGTCAATGCCGCTGCACGGCGGCATCGTCGCCAGAGGGTGGTGAGCGGTCGCCCGTTCTGACCAGCACGAACGAGCATCTTGCGCCAGAAGCGGTCCATTCAGATGCGTTGATGGAATGGCAGCTACTCGGTCAGAACCAGATCTCTGCGATCACCCGCTTTGCGCCTCAATCTGCACTAGGCGCGCTAGAACGATCCTCCATCCAGCAGTCGGGCATCACCAGCCTGCGTGGCCTGGCCATCGCCCTGAACAACCGTGGCGTTCGAACAGTGCGCAACGGCCAATGGCAGGTCTCGAATGTGCGAAACATCTTGGCGCGGCAATCTGCTGCCCAGCTTTGATAGGCGGGAGTAACTAGGAGCCTGAGTCGCTCGAACTATCAATCGTAGCGGTGCCTCGACGACCGATCACATGGACCGAGGTTCGAGTAGGCATCAATGCGGTTATCGCGAGATAACCAGAACGAGCTACAAGGGGTCGCCGACAATCCTGTTCGAACGCGAACGGACAACCGCCTAACTTGCGGCTGTCGAAACCGGTGCGCTTACCGCCGCGGGGGCATAGACCATGGTAGACTCGCCGCGCCCCTTTACGGTGATCTCGCGCAGCGGGGTCAGCGGAATCCTGTCTGACACCAGTTCGGCGGTCGCCCGGCCGATCGCCAGCGGAACGCCGAGATCCTTCGAGGCGCCCTCCAGCCGCGATGCCAGATTGACCGCGTCGCCGAGCGCCGAATAGTCGAAGCGCTGCTCCGATCCGACATTGCCGACGACGCATTGCCCGGTGTTGACGCCGATGCCGATGCGCAGCGCTATCGGCGTTTCGCCGCGCGTTTCGGCTTCCGCCTGCAATTGCGCGTTCAGCCGATCTAGCGCGGCGAGCATTTCGAGGCTGGCCTCCACCGCATGGATGGCGTGGTCTGGATCGTCCAGCGGCGCGTTCCAGAACGCCATCAGGCAGTCGCCGATATATTTGTCGATGGTGCCGCCATGCGCCATCACGACGTCGGAAAGCGGCGTCAGCAGCCGGTTGACCAGCGTTGTCAGCCGCTCGGGATCGGCCTTCATCGCCTCCGCGATGGTGGTGAAGCCGCGAATGTCGCAAAAGAGAATGGTCAGCGTGCGGACCTCGCCGCCAAGCCGAAGCTGCGTCGGGTCGCGCGCCAGGCGTTCCACCAGGGCCGGCGACAGATATTGCGAGAAGGCGCGCGTTATGCCGCGCCTAAGCTTCCGCTCCGCCGCGAAATCGCGCGCCGCCTGCGCGCTTGCGACAAGAGTAAAGGCAAGCGCTGGCGCCAGCGGCGCGACGAAGACACGGCCGTAGCGCAGTGCCATATAGCTGCCGGCGAGGAGCGCCAGCACGGCAACCACAGCGCCGGCCAGGGTCTTCCATCCGGTCGACTTCCAGACGGCAAGAACGCCAATGCCCGCGCCAAGCAGGATCGAGAGAATTGCCGCCCATGCCGGGGGGCGCGCGATGAACAGCTGATGCGCCAGATTGTCGAAGACCGTCGCCTGGATCTCGACGCCGGAAACGAGCCTGCCGGTGCGGATGGTGAACGGCGAGGCGTGGACGTCGGCGCCGCCTTGCGACAGCGTCGGCGCGTTCTGCAGGCTGAGCCCGACCATGACGATGCGGCCGCGGAAAAAATTCTCCGGCAGAAAACTGTCGGGATCGAGCGCCTGATAGTAGGAGACGGCCGGATATGTGCGAGACGGGCCGAAGGCCTGCAGCAGCGCGTTTCGCGGTACAGTGGCCGGCCGGCCGGCGGCGTTCAGAAGCTCTGCCGCAAAGCCGTCGCCATAGCCCGGCACGCGCCGCAGGATGCCGTCGCCGTCGGGCGCGATTGAGGCGATGCCGGTTGCGGCGCCCGTCGCGGTGAAAATGGCCAGCGGCTCGACCCGGACATGCTGGGCGGCCTGCTCGGTCTCGATGAACGTCTCGTCGCCGGCCAGAACCACGTCCGGGCCAAGGCTCTTGACCAACGCTTCGTCCGCGGCCGCCGTCGACGGCTCGGCAAAGATGATGTCGAGCCCGACGGCTTTCGCTCCAGCGCGGCGCAGAGCCTCGACGAGCCGCCCGTGAAGATCGCGCGGCCATGGCCATTGCAGGCCGATCTCGGCAAGCGAGGGCTCGTCGATGGCGACAATGACCGGCCCGTCATCGGGCGGGGGCGGCGGCGAAATGGTCGAGAGATAATCGAAAGCGCGCGCCTCGACGAGCTTCCATGGCGTGAGCAGGGACAGACCAGCAACCAGCAGCACGGCGAGGACCGCGATCGCAAGAATGCCGTTGCGGCGGGAGGGGGTTCCGGGCGCGGAAGCGCCAAGGCCCTTCCACCACGGCCCGCCTGCAAACATCAGAACCGGACCTTCAGCGAACCGACGATGCTGCGGCCCCAGCCGGGGGTGAACGATGCGACCTGAAAATCCTCGTCGAACAGATTGTACGCGGCAATTTCGAGTTCAAATCGTTTGTCGAAAGGTTCCCAGGTCAGGAAGGCATCCGTCGACCAGTAGGATTCGAGCTCAGTCCCCGCCGCATCGCCGGTGCGTGAGCCGACATAGGTTTCGGCCAGCGTGACCTTGATGTTGGACGGGTGAACCCAGGTCAGGCCAAACCGCGCGGACGTTTCGGGGACAAAGGGCAGCGGGCCGCCGAAGCCTGGACTTGTCGGATCTTCGTTCTCTGAATCGGCGTAGGCAAAGGTCGCGAACGCGCCGAAGCCGTTGCCGATCCAGACGTTGGCCGTGGCGCTGATCCGGTCGAGCCGGCCCTCGCTGAGATCGATTGTGGTGGCGGAAGCCGGAACGCCGATCGAAAGTGTCTCGAATTCCTGATGCTGGTAATCGACGGCCGTAAAAAGGCGGCTGTTCCACTCGGCGTCCCAGCGCGCGGCAAACGTGTCCGAAAAGCCGTCGACAGCTAGAGAATTCTGATTGGATTGCAGGCCGAGTATTCCGACCGGCGCCAAGGTCGCCGACGTTATGAACGAGCTTTCGCGCAGGAACCCGGCGCGTAGGTAGTGGCCTTCGAAAGGCGTCCAGGCGACACCGAGCCGAGGCTCCAGGCGTTGTTCATCAATCGTGCCACCGTCGAGATAAGTGCCGAATAGGGCTCCCTCCACTTTGAGATTGGGGTTGAACTCGTAGACGGCGTCGAAATAGACGCGCCCAATGGCGACATCGACTGCCGTAGTGGATTCGGATATGATTGTGTCCGGGATAAAAGGAAACACGAAAGAAAACGTTTCGTCTTTTGAGACTTCCAATAGTCCGCCCTCACCTCCGTATCGGAGAGTCAAGTCACCGGTTCCGTAGATGTGATTGAATGCGGCGAGATAGGATTGCTGGCTGGTCTCACTCTCCAGAATGAATCCTGTTTCCCCGAAGCCGATTTCCTCCAAGCGGGTTCTGTTGCTTCGATCCGTAATGTCGGTCGCAAACAGCGCCGCGCTGGCAACGTTCTGGTAACCAAATGTATGGCTCCAGGCGACCCCGGCGTTGCCGGTTCGGGTGTCGCCGGTGTCGGCATACGTTCCTCCTAGCGGCAGAACGGTAGGGTCCAGCACTGTGCTTAGGTCGAACTCGAAATCCTTGACATCGATATACGCCACCACCCGGTCATTCGGCGTCGGCTTCATGGCCATGTAGCCTGTGCCGGTGATCGACCGGTCCTCGAGATCGAACTGGCCGGTCGCTGGATCATCGCCGCGACGCGTGTCGGTCTCCAAACCGTAGATCCTGCCGTAGAAGCTCCAGGGAAAGGGAGCTGCTTGATACCCTTGGGTTTCGATTTCGCTGTTCCAACCCAGATCGCCGTCGTCGGCGACAAAACCCCCGCCGACGGTGGTTTCGATGAAAGGTCGCCGGAGGATGTTGGCGCTCCTCTGGCGGCCGGCCAGCATTTGCGGGTCGAGCATCAAGCCTTGGAAAAACGATGAGAAGCTGGTTGTATTAGTGCCCGGTTCCGTCGGCACGTCGCCGAAACGCAGATTGTTGACGAAGGGATTTATGCTACCGGCAAGCGCCTGGTCGACATAGCCGGAGCCGGTGAAGGGATCGAAAACCGCGTCGCCGTAGTAGCGGCCCCAGGCGTTGAGATTGAGTAGCCGGAACGCGTCGTTCAACGTCGAGCCGGTGTCGCGATTGGCGCTGAGCGCGGCATAGTCGCCGCCGCGCGCTCTGGTGCGCTTCAGCGCTTCCTGTGCGCTGGCGATCGCCTTGTCGGCTTCGTACTCGTCGATTGCAACCGCCGTGCGGAAGGATGAAATCACCGGATCGTTCGGATCAAGGCGATCGGCGTTTTCGATAGCCTGTTCGGCGGGTTCCAGCTCGCCGGCTTCGTAATAGGCGACGGCAAGCAGCAGCAATCCATTGGAATAGGCCGGATTGGCGGTCGTGCCGGCGAGCAGGTCGTCACGCGCTTTGTCCAGTTCGCCGGTCTGCAGATAGTAGCGGCCGCGCGCAACCAGCCCGATGTCGAACGCCGGATCGACTGCGAGCGCCGTGTCGATTTCGGCCTTCGCTTCGGCCGTGCGGTCCTGCTCGAGATAGATGATGGCGAGGTTGGCGTGGGGGACAGGATCTTTCGGGTCGAGTTCGATAGCGCGCTTCAGCGCCGCCTCCGCCTCGCGAGTGGCGCCGCGCACGCTCTGAACGAGGCCGAGAGCGTTCCAGCTCGCCGAGCCGGGCGCCAGCTCCACCGCGCGCTCGAGGTCGGCAAGCGCGCCTTCAAGATCGCTCTTGATTCCGGCCCGATAACCGGCGCGTGCTTGGAGCGCGATCATATTATCCGGGTCGAGCGACAAAGCGCGATCGATTGCCGCTTCCACCTGTTCGCGGTCGTCGAGCAGGAACGCAATTTGTGCCCTGAGGGCGGGCAGCGTCGGATCACCGGGATAGCGCCGTTCGGCTCTTTCGAGAACGGCAATTGCAGCTTTGAGGTCGACCAGAAATCCGGCCGTCAGAGCCTCGGCGATGGCCGCGGCGACGCCGGCATCCCCATTAACCGGCGGAGCTTCGACATGGCTGGGGTCAGCCAGCGAGCGCGCATAGTAGCCGCCATAGCGCGCCATGACACGCCGGCCGGGATCGAGATGCGGCGCCGCGCGTTCGAACAGATGCGCCGCCTCGGCATAGCGCTGTTCGGCGCCGGCGATCAACGCGTCGATCAGATCGAGCCGGGCTTTCTGCGCGTGGGTCAGCGGGAATTGTCGCGCCTGCCGGGCCGCGTCGCGCGCCGCTTCCCGCCCTTCAAAGTCAAGATTAACCTCGGCCAATGTCACCCAGTCCTCGGCGGATCGGGACGACGGCTCCATCGTCTTTATCCTGGCGCGCGCCTTGCGCATGTCCAGACTCGACAATGCCGATGCTGGCAGGACGGTGAAAGCGTCGCGCAAGGAGTAGTAGAACAGCATCTGCTCGCGGTCGTCCGAATCGACGATGACGACCTTCGTCGGCGCCGAGCCGATGGTGGCCGCCGCGGCTTCGCCTTCGGCGACGCTGACAGAGCCGAATTCGTTGGCGAGTTCTACCGTGCCTTCCAGCACGATCAGCGAGGTGCGGCCGTTGCCGTCGACCGTCATCGTCCAGTCGGTGCCGCGGATGGCGGCGGCGGCGGCGGGCGTGTCGATGGTCAGCCCTTCGCCGCCGCGCTCTGCTCGCGCCCAGATGGTGCCGCTCTCCAGCTTGAACTCGGTGTCGGACGCCGCGCCGATCTTTTTGACCAGGAGCGTCGTATTGCGGCCAAGCCGCATCTGGGTGCGGTCGGCGAACAGCACTGCTAGGCTGCCGGTGGCGTTGGTGCGCAGATAGTCACCGGGGACGACGTCCTGCCTGAGATCGACCACCTGCCAAGAGGCGAATTCTAGGAAGCGCACTTCCTCGCCCGATTTGCGGGCAATGACCGACCCGGCCGCCGGCTGGTTGCGCGGCACGACATCGGCCGCCGCCGGCTGGATGCCGACGAGCGCCGTCAACAACAGCGAAAAACTTACCGGCCCCCGCATCGCAGTTCTGAAGCGCCCCCTCTTCGAACGGCTTTATGACGGTTCATTCATCGAACTGCCAAATACTCCGTTGCAGCAGATCGCCGAATACGGCAAACGTTGCTGCCCGGACACACAGCATCGGAAAACAGGCGAAAAAAAGAATGGCTGCTTCAACGAAAAAAGCTGGCGGTTGTTGGCAGCCAGGAGGTCGGCTCGGTGAGGGGAAAAGATTACCTTGATCATCTGAAAAAGATCAACGATGTCTTTTACGATCAGATAAAGATCGCGGACCAGAAGGCTGCGTATATCTTTACGTTCATGCTGGCGTTCCTGATAACCTCGTCGGAGGGCCGGGCGACGTTCCAGTGGCAGCGCTATGTCGATGCGCAGTTTCCGCTGGTGATCTTCTCGGCGATGATGGCGGTTGCCGCATCGATTTCGCTTATCTGCACTGGAGGTGAAAACTCGGCGTCCTCATGTAGCCCGATGAGATCGCGTAGGCGGCGCTCCAGCTCAACGGCGTTGCTGCTGAAGCCTAATTCCTGAAAGAACTTGCTGACACTGCAAACGGTGGTTGCAGTTTGAACACCCCCGGGATGACCAAGATGACGAGTGCAGTCGAAGGGTTCGGGTTGCTCCGCAGGCTCGCCGCAAGCGTCGGCAACACCCATTTGATAAACGCCCTCCTCATTCGTCGTCCCTCCAGACAACACGCCGTACCGTCCTGATTTCCGCAAGCCGCCTAACCCGAATGCCCTGCCGTTCCCGTGCCGATGGGTTCTGCGTTTCGACATGCATGAACTCGTGCTTTCCACAGCGTTCGCAACTCATTTTGCTCCCCACCAGTTCGGCCTCAATGTCCCCGAAGATCTCCTTCAGGTCCCCTGGCTGATACCAGCGTTTGACATTGCAGAGCCCGCATTGAACGCGCACAAGCTGCCCGACCTCGTGGGCATTGCTGAGCTTCCATTCGCTGCCGCGCTTACGTCTTCCACCAGTGTCAGGCATGACCCAAAATAGGAACGCATTCCTCCTCTGGTCAATTCTCTCTTGACAGTTTTGTTCCTATTTTGTTCACTGTGCCTGAAACGTTTGGAGGCACTGCCACGGATCGCATTGTGACGCTGGACAGCCGCCAAGAGGCCGACTTTACAGGACACGGCCGACAGGTTCGTTGCCGTCTACAAGGGCGACGCGATGAAGGCGCTCAAGGAAATGATCGTCCCTAACGGGCACCTTCCGGAACGGCTTTATGCACTCTCGGCACCGCGCCGGGCAACGCGATAGGAGGCACCACAATGGGCATTATGCACCTGGACCCCGAGGCCAAGGCGGAACTGCACTCTCAGGCGGAGAAGCTAATCGCTCGCTATGACAGCCCGCTTGAGACGGTGAAGGCGCTCATGGCATACAACTGCGAGCTTGAGACCCAGATCGTCGCTCTCGCGCACCGGCATCCGGGCTTGGTGCATGTCAGCTACGATGACACGCCGCCAGTCCTGGGGTGACAGCCGTGGGCGCTCACGCGAGGACGATGTTGCCCGATGCATGACCTTATCGCCTTTCTGAAAGCCAACTCGACGCTGGTGCTGGCGAACCCAGCCGTCTTTGCGACGTTTGCAGTTCTCTTCGGAGGCGGGGGCTTCCTAGTCGGCCGCTACTTGCTGACCGAGCGTATCGCCAATCTGGAAAGCCGAATAGCAAGGCGTGACGAGGAAATCGCAGACCTAAAGGGCGAACAGAAAGCTCCAAAGCGGGAACTGTCGATGGTGCCTTTGATCGGTGCTACTGCGATTTATCCCAGTGAACCGGAGCGACTTCCCGTGCCTGCTGCCGAACTCCCCGCCCAGCGGAAAGGCAACCAACGTGTCTGAGAACATCCTCCCACAGCAGAAGATCCCTAAGCTCATCGTGGTCACCGCCTTCGACCGCGACGAGAGCGGCGACCTTCAGCCTGTCTTTGGGCCAGCCGAGCAGCAGACCGAAGACCGGCCGATAAGAACCGCCAAGGGTCTGGCGGCGAAACATGCTGGCGTCATTGCGTGGTCGCGCGAAGCTAACCCGTCGCTGGGCGAATACCGCGAGCCGACGACGCTGTTTGTTGGCGGCGACGTCCCGGACATGGAGTGACAAGCTGCCGCGTCCGACGCGCAACACCGCTTGGAGAGGTGCAGCAGATTAGCGCTTAGCGCTATCGCTTTCCGTGTCGGCCCTCGCGAGGAACTGCTCGGTTGTCGAGGGAAGATGGTCTTTCAACCATTCCGCCATCGAGACCTCCTCTCGCAGGTTCTCTTCGCAAGCCCGCACGACCTCGGTTTCCCCTAGCGATTCAGCGGCGGCAATGAGGATCGTGTAGGAAGCGATTTCCATGTGTTCGAACGTGTAGCTCGCGAGCGATCCCTTCATTACCTCGTCGCCGGCGAAGATGCCGCTCAACGATTGCGCCATAGCAACCAACTTGCCGGCAGCATCCTTCATCGTGGATGAACCCTCATCCATCCGATCGAGACAGGCTTTCAGCCGAGCAGCCTGCTGCCTCGTTTCATCAAGGTGCAGCCGCATTCGGTCGGTGAGTTCGGGATAGTTCTCAATGCGGCTTAGCTGTCCGTTCAAGATCGTTTCGGCCTGTTCTTCCATGGCATGAGCGTCCCGAAGCCATTGGACCAGCCATTCTCGCGACTCAGACATTTCAAATCTCCTTTGTGGTAAAGGAGAACTGCCGAACGGTGACATTGTTCCTAGTCCGTCTGGTCAGCGTAGCAGGCGCGCTGGGTGAAAGAATCAATCGTCTTCCCAGAAATCCTGCAGCGACGCGTGCCGAAGGTCTTCCTCTCCCCTAAGGTGCTTCACGCGAGCCTTGATCCCCGGTTTGACCCACTGCGTCGCTGGCCGTTTCTTCATGTCCTTAGGCGCCGGCCCGGCATGTTCCTGGACGCGGTTCCAGAGGCGTTCCCGCATCTCGCGATTGACGCTGACGAAGGCGCTGCCAGCGTATTTCCCGGTGCCAGGTTCAGCTAGGAGGGCGAATGCCGGCTTGCCCTTCTCACGCTCGACGCCAAGCAGCTCAAACTCTCCGACTGTGAAGCACTTGGTCTTCAGCCAATTGGTCGTCGGGCCACTGCGGTATTTGGAGTCCGAACGCTTCGACACCATCCCCTCCAGGCCGGCCTTATCGAGGAGATGATAGATCGCGTCTGCCTCGCCGGGCAGTGCCTCGCTGAATTGGATGCGGCTGCCGGGCCTCAATTAGGCTGCCGAGAATTTCCCGCCTATCCTCCAGTTGCATGTCCCGCAGGTCGTGGCCGTTCAGGTGCAGCAAGTCGAGCGCGACGAAATAGAGATCGTGCTGGCGTTGGGTGATCGCCTTCCGCAGCTCGGCAAATTCCGAATGGCCCTCCTTGTTGAGAACGATCACTTCGCCATCGACGATCACGTTCTGAACATTCAGCCCCTTGGCTGTCTCGGCCAGGTCGCGATACTTGGCTGTCCAATCAAGACCCCGCTTGGTGAAGATGCGAACCTCCTCGTTGTCGATGAGGATTTGAGAGCGGTAGCCGTCGAATTTTGACCTCGTGAGTCCACCCGTCTCCGTGGGGCGGCTTGGCCACCAAGGTCGGCATCATCGGAGGAATGAACTCTAGCCGGCCAGCACCGGCAGTCACTCGTTTACGCACAGGTTCGAGTCTAGGCTCATCCGATTTGATGGCTAGGGGAACGGACCATGACCATTTTACTAAATTAGCAATGATGCATGAAGCGGCATATAATTCGCCCCAGCCGGCGAAACGAAACGCCCCCCCCGCTGGCTAGGCCCGGCGGCCCGATAGTCGCCCCCCAAGTGGCTGTCGGGCCGTCCCCTATCAGAGTATGCACGGTAGAGACCAACGTGAGCCGGGATAGAACCAACAACCCCGCAACCGGGATCAAGGGCAAGCGCCACGGGCCGCCTGCGAAGGACGAAGCAGAGCATTTCGAGTTCTGCCCCATTTGTGGCCAGGCGTTCGACAAGCGGAACCTTGGTGAGGTGCTGCATCATTATCTCCCCGACCATGAGCCGTTGAACCTCGATGGATAAGTGAACCGTCGTTCGCACGGATTAGGTCATCCAGGATCGTGACCGGTCCCAACCAGACGGTACCGGAAGTGATTGCGGATGTGGTCGTTGAAGAAGCGGCCCTTGGCGAAGGCGGCGCGGAACTCGGCGAAGGTCTCCGGCGGCACGTCCTCGAACTGGTAGCATTTACCGCTGGCCACGAACCACACAGAGAGGGTTTTGCGTTCCGGATCGTATTCCGTTTTGCGTATCGAGGTGGACGGCATGACGTTCGCGCCTTGGTTCGGCCGGGAGCGCCAGCTAGGGGGTTTCGTCCCGACTGGCCTTACCGATCGCCTCAAGCAATGAAGCGAGGGTTGGCGTCAGTTCTGGTTCGACGGTCAGCCCGAACAGCTTGTTTACGTGACGACGATTGTCCTCGGTACCGATCAGCTCCCGAACGGCGTCGGCAAGGGTGTTATGCCCGGCCTTATCACGCTTTGCCATGTCTGCATGTCCCAACCCCGCCCAGCCGCAACTCGCGGGTTACGGAATCGTTCCTTTAGGGGTCAGTAATGTTTGGTAGAAATTTCTGAGCGCGAAGGACTTTGGCTGATCAACCGGGAGCCATTAGAGGATCATTCGCGTTGGTCGAAGGCTACCGCATGCCCAAATGCCGGAGCCGCTTCCACGATAAACTCGATCAGATCACAGTCGGTCACTTCCCAATGGGGGCCATCTTCGCGCACCGCTGCTATGGTGGCCTTAACGGAGACGATTCCGCCGTATGGGGCTGCCTCGATGACCTCCATAACAAGGTCCTCGACTGTGCGCCCGTTGGTCGTCTTAACGTTCACCCGAGGGTTCCTCGGTCACTACCCCACGTAATCATTTGTTGCACTTTCCCGGAAAAAATCAACTTACGATTTCGTGTGAAAAAGGGGGCGGAATGTTTGGTAAAAATTTCTGAGCGGGTGATCCGATAACTGGCTCGCGCGAGGACCCCCGTGCCCCTCTTCGATCCACGACGCAGGGGCTTTGATGTTTCGCGGCTGGTGACGATGTGGCCCCAATCTCCGTAATCCGCCAGGTGGATATACGCCCGGGTGGACTGCCGAGATCATAACCGAGGGGACGTGGTCGGGATTACCGCGTAGTCCAGATACGTGCACTCTTCGGTCCAATCGCATTCTGGCGTAGTATTCGAGGCGTCGATTGGCAGCTTGGGTGGTCCTCGACAAAGGCGGATCCGCCCTCACCCCTAGCGGCCTTGTAGATTCTGGGCGTTCTGGTTATATTACCGGTTATACCTCCGGAGGCCCCTATGAGCAAGAGTCCTCAACGACGCGCTATCGACAACTATCGTGTCCGCCTGACTGAACGCGGGATGGTGCGTTTCGAGGTGATCGGCCGCGACACCGACCGTGAACTGATTCGCTCGGTTGCCCGGCGCTTGGCCGAGGGGGGCGCTGACGCCGACCGGCTCCGCAACGCCGTTAGCCAGACGATCTCGGGTGAGCGAGCAAAGAAGGGCGGCATCCTCAAGGCATTGCTCGCATCGCCGCTGATCGGCTCCGAACTCGACCTTACCCGTCCCCACGAGGAAGGACGTAAGGTCGACATTTGATGCGCTATCTTCTCGACACCAACATCATCAGCAATTTCACGAAACCTGCCCCTTCGCCGTCTCTCGTCGCCTGGATGGCTGAACAATCCGACGAGGATCTCTTCATTGCGTCCCTGACCCTTGCCGAAATCCGCAGAGGGGTGCTCGAGAAGCCGGCAGGCAAACGGCGCGATCAACTCGATGCCTGGTTTTCCGGCCCGCAAGGTCCGCAAACCTTGTTTGCCGGGCGTGTGCTCCCCTTCGACGAAACCGCTGGTCTCGTCTGGGCTAGGATGATGGCGGACGGTAAGGCGAAGGGACGTCCCCGCAGCGGCCTCGACACAATCATCGCCGCGGTGGCCGAAGCCAATGGCTGCGTTGTCGTCGCCGACAATGAACGGGATTTCGAGGGGAACGAGATCCTTAATCCGCTACGCAGTTCGCGCGGTGAGGAGGCCGATGGGTGACGTTTCTCGAACCGCCCGGACCATTCATTTCGAGCATTACCCGGCGGCAGCAACTTGCGAGTTGGACCGAGCGCGTGATCGAGTGCTTGCGGGCTTCTGGCGGCCGCATGCCTGTTTCAACTTCGTCCTAGAATGACGTCACCAGAGCGGCTCAGGGCAAAGATCCCGCAAACTATTGGCCGAAAACCTTGCCACTTGGTGCAGAAGCGTAACCAACATAGCGCATCATCGTTGAATGTCCGGAGGGCAAGGCTGTCGAGCCCGGCAAGCTTTGCCATCGTGCGAGTGAATCTCGGATCGTCTCCGCGGCGCAATGCGTCCGCAAGCGCGCCCAACACGCGCACCAATTCAACGGTGAAAAACCAAGTGACCTTGTCTTCGCCTTCGCCGTTCAAAAGGCGTCCTAGCGCATTACGATCTGCTATGTCGAGATTGTCTCTCCAGAAGCGAGCCACCGTGCGAAGAACACCATCGAAATCACCGCTGAGAAATCCTGCATAGAGCCGTTCGCCTAGGTTCGCTGATGAATATCCTCATCCCCGGCATCGGGATGAAGATCGATCCCGATATCGGAGTGGAACTCCTGCCGCGCATCAAGGTGTGCGGACTCGAAATATGGACGCAAGGCCTGGCAGAGAGTGCCGTGGTCTGCCTCTTTCTGCAAAAGCAGCAAATGACCAAAACTGCCATTGACTGACGGATACGCTTCTAGCGCCTCGTCCAAAGATTCGAACGGCGGCGAGCAGGTGTATTCAGCCTCCGCTCCGTTCGACAGCGCCGCATTTGCCAAGCCGCGCGCGGATCATGCAGCCTTCTCCATCGACCATCCGACGCGTTCTGCCAGGAACGTGGCGAACGGGCGAACGTCCATTTCCACGCTCGCGCTTTCCAGCACCGCCAGATAGCGTGCCCGGTCATCCACCCGGACCACGGTCCACGGATAGCCGCCTGAAGCCAGCATGGCATTCATGAGGAAGCGGGCCATGCGGCCGTTGCCATCGGGATAAGGATGGATGTATCCGACGAGCCAGTGGCCCAGCACACCGCGGACGGACGCCTCCGGCTCCTGCTCCAATAAATCAAAGAGCGCTGTCATTCCCTCCGGCACGACCTCCCACCGAGGAGGTACATGGCGGGAGCCTCGCAGATAAACTGGATGATTGCGATAGCCGGCGAGCGCGCCCGCGCGGAGGATGCCGGCGGCGACGGAGGGCTGGAACAGTTCGCGGTACCAGCCGCGATGACCTTCGCGGACGAGCGCACCGGGCGGCGCACCGCCGATGATGGAAGCGACAGATTCTTTTACCTGTTGAAAAGCCTGCCAGTAGCCGCGCGCGGCAAGGGCGTCGCGGTTCTTGCGGTCCTCGTCATTCACAACCGGATTCCAGTTGCCCTGCCTGACGCGGTCTATGAGGTCCGGGGTAACGCTGTATCCCTCGATTGAGAGCGAGTGATAGGCATCGCTCTGGTATATGTCGTCGACAAATTTCAGGTAGGCATCTCTGTCCTCCGGGAGGCCGGGTGCCGCCGGAAACGTCTCAATGACGGCCTGCCGTGTGTTTTCCCAGATCGCCTGCAGGCGGCCGACGATCGGCGGTGCGCCAGCGGCGATCGCTGGTACGCGCTCCTGCGGCATGAAAGGATCGGCCTCGCGCACGTCATAGCCTGCGCCTTTCATGGTCTTAGTGATTTCGCCGGCGAACGTGGGCCGTCCGGCACGCCGGAATGCGCCGGCAAGGCGTCCGGCAATGGCTGAATGGCCGCCATCTAGCAAACGGCCGAGAATGCCGGAAACATCTCTGACAGCGGCGAGCGCGACTTGCGCTTCAATCGGCGAGCGCTGGAAAAACGCTTCGGGCACTCTCACGAGCGCAGCGTCGGACGCAAAGAGGCGTAGCCCGTCTTTTTCGACGAGGTCCTCGGCCGACGGCATTTGCTTTTGCCGAAGGTCGTAAAGCGACGTTCCAAAGAGAAGCTGCAGGTTGTTATTCGCGCCTTTGGGGCTGTAGACGATGACCTGCGGAGGAATGGCCGTCGCTTCCGCATGAAGCAGGAGCGATTGCTCGGGCGAGAAGTGCCACTCATTGCCGAACCGTTCGCGGCAATAGAGAGCGCAAAACTCCCAGAACGAGGCGTACCAAGGGGTGGTGTCTCCCTCCTGGGGGCCTGTGGAGACGAGCCATCCTTTGATGACCTCGCGCAGGAAGCCATTTTGAAGGAGGCGCTCACGGTGCGCCCGCCTTATCTCTGCTGAACGAAACACGCGGCGCCCCCCGCTTTGCAGCTTTTTGAGGGTGTCTAGTGAGTCAGCGAGTTTCTCGTGAGGAGCGGCCATATCCGAGTCTTTGCAAGTTTTTGATGTCGCGCGATTACAAGTATATAATGCAGTGCTATCACAAGTCAATGATGTTGTGCAGTTACAAGTTTTTCCTGTCGGACAAACGCACGTTTTTCGTGTTAACTATCTGTAATCTATAACATATTTCTAGGAAAACGACGGCCTAGCTCGAAGCAGAGACGCGCTTCCGAGCCTCCTTAACTTGGGCCGTCCGTTGCCTTCCAGGTCAACGGCGAGACAGCGACAGCTGTGGCCTCATCCGATCTTTTGCTATCAGTCATCGGCACCACCCTGAGCAGGCGCTGAGTGAAGGCTATCCACGCCCTTGAATACGGTCGCAATGACATCACGGCGGTTGTCACGTTGGAACTCGAGAGCGAGCGAAGGTACCCGCTCAAGGCCTATGAATACCACGCCATCTCAGAATCAGGCGATCGTGCATGCGGCGCGAAGCAGACCCGCCTTTGTGCGCGCTATTCTACGCTAGAGCCCTCTCGGCTCCACCATCCTGAAAGTGGGAGGAGATACTACAGGTCGCTTTAACACGCGACTAGATTGCTGGCATGCTCGCGCAGCTTCGCCTCGGCCGCCTCGAGTTCCACGACCCAATGTGCGAGCAACCAGTCCATACGACCCGACGGAGCCTCGTCGGCGAACACGGTTGTCGACAGCGACGTGCCCAGCTGGAAACGGGCCGTAACCAGTTTTGCCAGCGTCTCGGCGCCGCGGCCGTAATTGTGCGGAGCGCCGCCTCGCGGGCTGCACATGCCGGAGAAATAGAAATTGTCGAAATCCGCCGAGATGAGACCGCCGACCTTCCGAGCGGGGAAGTCGCCGATATAGGTCAGGCACCCCTTCGACAGGAAGGGGACCGGGGCCTTATAGCCGGTGGCCCAGATCACGGTGCCCACTTCGGCCGACGTACCGTCGATGAAGACAACCTTGCGTCCTTCGAACCGCGCGATCTGCGGCACAGCCTTAACCCGTCCGCGCTGGGCCCAGTAGGGCACGAGCGTCGAGAAGGTCGGCGGCCTAGCCGTCCAGTCCTCGTCGCTCGGCTGGGGAAAGCCGTACGACCTCGGCTCGCCGACAGAGACCTTCACCATGAAGTGGTTGAAATCGTCGCCCGCCGCTCCCGGCATGTTGGCGTGAAAGGTCAGGTCACCGCGAGGCGTGCCGAAAAAGGATTGCGGTACGAACCAGGTCGGGCGGTGCAGTGACATGAGCGCCTCGCGGCCTGAGGCGATGGCGTCCGTGACCATGTCGCAGGCCGAGTTGCCAGAGCCGACGACGAGCACCGTGTTGCCGGCCATGTCGCCTGTGTTACGGTATTGCGAGGTATGGAGGATCGGCCCGTCGAACGTGCCCTCGACCTCAGGGATCCGTGGTGCCCAAAGATGGCCATGCGCGGCTACGAGCGCGTCGAAACGCTCCGTTGTCCCGTCCGATAGCGTGACATCCCACCCCTGCGTGCCTCCTTCGATCGGCACCGCCGCGACAACGGCGGTGTTGAAGCGGATATGGCGAAGAAGGCCGGATTCCCTTGCAAACCATCGGATGTAGTCGCGATACTGTTGCCCGGTCGGGAATTGCGGCGTCCCATCGGGCATCGGATAGCCTTTAAAGGACGTGGCGCGCCTGGACGTCAGCAGTTGAACCGTCTCATAGACGCTGCGCCAGATTCCGATGACGTCGTCTGTCTTCTCGAAGGCTTGCACGTCGTGACCTTCGGCGACCAACTCGCGGATCGCCACGAGGCCCGACACTCCTGCACCTACCACACAGATACGGGCCGCTTTGCGCACCATGATTTCCTACCTTTGTTCTCAGCCTGGACCGGCTGACCTGCCAGACCCGCCCGCACGCGGCTGCCATCGTTCAACTCATCAACTCGCCGCCAGTGACCTTGATCGTCTCGCCGGTGACGAAACTGACCCCCTCACGGTTCGCGAGGGCCCAGACCCATTCGGCGATTTCTTCGGGCTGTGCGACGCGACCGAGCGGGATGTGCTTCTCGGCCCCGACCATTCGTCCCGTCGCCGCGTTGCCCGGTGTATTCACCCATCCGGGCGCGATGCCGTTGACGATGATGTCGTCGCCAGCGACCGTTGCAGCCAACACGCGCGTTAGAGACACTACCGCCGCCTTCGAGGCGCTGTAGATGAGCTGCTGGGTCGAGGCGGTGAAGGCATCCGCCGAACTGATGGTGACGATGGCGCCCCTGGTGCCGGCAGCCCGCATGTGGCGGATCGCCTCCGCCGCGACGTTGAGCGTTCCCAGGACGTTCACGCCCATGATGCGGTCGAAGTGATCCACGGTGAAGGTCAGAAGGTTCGTCGGCGGAAAGATGCCCGCCGCCGTCACAGCCGCAGAAAGCTGACCGCCGATGCCGCTCCTGTCGATCGCGTCGGCGATCGCAGCCCGGTCGGTAACGTCGAGTGTGGCCGCGATGAGACTGGCCTCTCTACCGGCGTAGGCTTCGTGAAGCCGACCGAGGCCCTCGCCTGAAAGGTCCATCGCGAGAACGCCCCACCCTTTGGCCAGGAACTTCTCGGCGAAGGCGCGGCCCATTCCGCTGCCCGCACCGGTGACGATCGCCCATTTCGGGCCCTGCGACGTTGACATGAAGTTCAGCTCCTCTTTCCAAGATATGCTTCGGTCATCATCGGCGCGGTCGCCACCACATCGGGCGTGCCCTCGAGCACGACTTGCCCGGCCGCGAGAACATAGGCGTAGTCGGCGACACGCAGGGCGGCGCGCGCGTTCTGCTCGACGATGAAGACCGCGATCTTCCGGCTCTTGATTTCTTCGATGATCTCGAAGACACGCTTCACCAGCGCAGGCGCGAGGCCCATCGACGGCTCGTCCATGATGACGAGCTCGGGGTGGCGGATCAGCGCGCGGGCAAAGGCCACCATCTGCTGCTCGCCGCCCGACAAGACGCCCGAGGGGCGATTGACCAGGTTCTTCAGGGGCGGAAAGAGATCGAGCATCTCGGCGATGTCGTCGCTCGTGGCGCTGCCTTTGCTGCCGGCCCAGGCGCCCAGCTGGAGATTTTCAAGCACCGTGAGAGAGGCGAACATACGCCGTCCTTCCGGGACGACGCCGATGCCGCGCGCCATGCGCGCCGGCGTCGGTTCACGGGTGATCAACTCGCCCTTCCAGAAGATCTCGCCCGCGGTCACGGTCGTGGTGCCGCTGATCGTCTTCATCGACGTGGATTTGCCCGAGGCGTTGCCGCCAAGAAGCGCCACGATCTGCCCAGGGTAGATCTTATAGCTCACATCAGTCAGTGCGCGGAACTTGCCGTAGTTCACGCTCACATTGTCCAGCTGCAGAAGCGGAGTGCCGCTTTGACCAGCCGTCTGGTGCGTAGAGCAATCAGCCAAGGAATGCCTCCACTACTTTCTCGTCCTGCTGGATCATGCCGACGGGTCCATGGGCGATAACCGTGCCGCTGCTCAGCACGTAGACATTCGCGCAGAGGTCGCCGATCACCGACATCTTGTGCTCGACGAGAAGCATCGAGATCTTCTGGGCACGGTTGAGCGCGCGCAGCTGTTCGGTGAGTTCCTCCGTCTCGTGCGGGTTCATGCCGGCCATGGGTTCGTCGAGCAGCAAGAGTTCCGGCGCCGTCATCAACGCCCGGGAAATCTCGACCCGACGCCGGTTGGCGTAGGAGAGCGACAGCACCTGCTGATCGGCGCGCGGCAGAAGCCGGTCGCCAAAAAGCGCCATGACTGCCCTGGCCCGTTCGCGCTGCTCGGCCATTTCCAGCCGCGCGCGCGGCGTGCGCAGGATGCTGGCCACGTAGCCGGTGGCATAGTGGACGTGGCCGCCAAGCAGGATGTTCTGCTCGACCGTCAGCGTGTCGAACAGCCGGATGCCTTGGAAGATGCGAGACATTCCAACTGACGCGCGGCGGTGGGCGGGCATGTCGTGTACATCCGTGCCATTGATGCACACCTCACCCTGATAGGGTCCCCGATAGGCGCCCGAGATCACATTGATCAAGGAAGATTTTCCTGAGCCGTTCGGACCGATGAGCCCGATGATCTCGCCACTCGGCACCACGACGCTGACGCCGGCGAGCGCTTTCACGCCGCCATACGACAGCGTCAGGTTCGATACGGACAATGCGTCTCCCATCTTCGGCGTCTCCGCGGTGTCCGTCATTTTTTGATCAGGTTGGTGATCTTGGTCTTGCCAAGAATCCCCTGCGGCCGCGTCGCCATCAGGACAACGATCAGAAGACCGGCGAGGAGCAGCCGATAGTCCTGAAGCGGCCTGAGCAGCTCGGGCAGCAGGATGATAATGCAAGCACCGACGATTGAGCCGCTGATCCGACCAAGCCCGCCGATGACCGCCATCTGGAAGATGAGGAGGCTTGCCGTCACATCGAAGCTACGCGAGCCGACATAGCCGAGGTAGTAGCCGAGCAGCGCACCCGAAAGGCCTGCGAGCGCCGAGCCGATCGCAAAGAAGTAGATCTTCGGCGCGGCGGTCGCGATGCCGATGGATCTGGCGGCCACCTCGTCGTCGCGGATCGCTTCCATCGTAAGGCCAAACCGACTTGAGGCGATGGCCTGCGTAATGACGAGGCTCAGAAGGACGAGGCTGACGACCACCAGATAGAAGGGCGCTCCGACGCCCAGGTCGACGCCGAAAAGATGCATCGTCGGTACGCCCGTCAGGCCGGTCGCGCCGCCCGTGACATCCCCCCATTGCAGGATGACGTCGATCACGATGAGGTTGAAGCCGAGCGACACGATGAAGAGGTAGTCGCCGCTGATGCGTAGCGCCGGAAAGCCGACGAGCGCTCCGATTAACCCCGACAGGAGCATAGCCGCCGGGATCGTCACGGCCGCGTCCAAATTGTAGCGGACGGCCAGCACGGCCGAGGTGTAGGCGCCTACACCGACAAACGCGGCCTGCCCCATCGCCAAAAGGCCGGCATTGCCGATTATCAGGTTTTGCCCAACCGCCGCGGGCACATAAATCACCGTCAGGAGCGCGGCCGCCGACCAGATCGGCGGCAGGTCGAGCAGCGGGATCGCCACGACGATGGCAAGCCCGACCAGCCATCCCAACACCATCATCGTCTGGGCGCGGCCCGAGGGCTTGAGGCGCGCCAACGCTGACGCGTCGGACCTCGCCTTCACAGTGATCGGTTTGGAAACCACATCGAGCCCCATCTTATGGCCGCGAGGCGACCTGGACGCCGGCGATGCCGGTCGGCCGGAACAGAAGGAAGGCGATGAGAAGCGTGAAGGTAACGGTGTTGAGGAGCGCCGAGCTTACATAGCCGGTGACCATCGCCTGGAGTACGCCCAGAAAAAGGCCGCCCGCGAAGGCTCCCCAGACGCTGCCGATCCCGCCGATGACGGTCGCGGTAAAGGCGTTGAGCGTCCCTGAAAACCCCATCGTGACCGAGAGCGTGTTGTAGTAGGCGCCATAGAGGATGCCTCCCACGACGCCGAACAGGGCACCGAGCACATAGACCGTCACCACCACCCGGTCGACCGGAACGCCCATCAGCTCGGCCGTCGCCAGATCGTCCTTCACCGCACGCATGGCGCGGCCGAGATCGGTCTTTGTGCTGATGACCCACAGCAAGGCCGCCATGGCGAGTCCGACCGCGGCGACCAGGATCTGTAGGGGACTCAGCACCACCGGCCCGAGCCGGATGATGTCGGCCTGGAACGGGAACGGCATCGGCCGGATCCTTGAGGTCCAGATCAGCTGCGCGACATTCTCGATGATCAGGCCGACGCCCACGGCCGTCACCGTAGGCGCCAACCGGTTGCCTCGCACCGGGCGGTAGGCAAACCGCTCGATGACGATCGCGATCACCGCGCCCGCCACCAGACCTGCCGCGATCGCCAGCCACAACGGACTGCCGCTCGTGATCAACGACGCCGTCACGAAGGTGCCGAACATATAGACATAGCCATGCGCGAAGTTGATCTGCTGCAGGATCCCGTAGACCAGGCTGTAGCCGACGGCGAGCATCGCGTAGACGACGCCCGCGGTAAGCCCGTTCAGCAACTGTGTCGCGAAGAACTGCATCTGCCTTTGACCTTCTATTGCGTCACCGACTATTGCGCCCTGATCGTCACCGGCGATGAGTAGCGTCGCCGAGACGCGGATTGGGAACGGATTGAGGGTGTCGAGCCGAACGCCGATACTCGGGGTTCGGCGCCAGCTGTCAGTGGGCGTTTAACTTCTTGGTGCTCTCGTCGTCGAACACCCACTTGCCGCCGGTCAGCCGCAGCACGACAAGCGAGCCGCCGATATTGTCGCCGTTCTTGTCAAAGCTGATGGTGCCCATCGCGCCCTCATGCTTGGTCGCGCGAATGACCGGCATGAGGTTTTCGGTCGAGCCTTTGTTCTCTTCGATCGCCTGCTTCAGGACATAGATGTTGTCGTAGCCGGCTGCTGCCTGGACGCCCGGCTCGGCATTGAACTTCTTGGTGTAGGCCGCGACGAACGCCTTGTTCTGCTCACTCGGGTTGTTGATGTCATAGACATTGGTGACCCAGGTGCCTTCGGCCGCAGCCCCGGCGAGAGAGACATATTCGGGGACCTGGGTCTGGGCGTTGGCGAGAAGCGCGATGTGCTTGTCGCCGAAGGCGCGGACCGACTGGCTCACGGCGGCGCCCATGTCGGCGTAGTAGCCGGCGAGGAAAAGCGCATCGGGATTTGCCGCCGCGATGTTGGCGAGGACCGACGAGAAATCATTGGTCGAGCCGGTGATGTAGGTCTCGGCGGCGACGAGCTCGGCGCCCGAAGCCGTTGCGGCCCTCTTTGCAATCGCCAGAAGAGCTTGGCCATAGTCGTCGCTCGGATAAAGCACGGCGATGCGCTTGTAGCCCAGCACCTTGGTGCCGAGGTCCAGGCTCGCCACGCCCTGGATATCGTCGTTCGGGATAATGCGCGCGAAGTTCTCGAAGCCCTTGGCCGAAAGCGCCGGCGAGCTCGTCGTCGCTGCGAGGACCGGCATACCCACCCGCCCGAAGATCGGCATCTGCGCGAGCGTCGCCGAACTGCAGACGTTGCCCACAACCGCGACGACGGCCTTGTCGCTGATGATCTGGTTGGCCGCCGTCGCCGCCGGCGTCGGGTCGCACTGGTCATCATATTCGCTGAGCTTGATAGGCTTGCCGCCGATGCCGCCCGCCGCGTTGATTTCCTCGACGGCGAGATGGACGCCGTTCATCGTTTCAATTCCGTAGGCGGCGGCCGATCCGGTCAAGGGTGCGGTGGAAGCGATGTGAACCGCATCAGTGTCGGCCGCAAAGGCTGAGGTGCCGCAAAGACCCGGCAGGACGATGCTCGCGACCGCGAAGGACGCAATGGCAGGTATGGCGCGCCGAAGCGCGGCCTTGGAAACTATGGACATCATTTACGCCTTCTCTATCAGTTGGAGTTGAACGTCAGAGAAATACCATAATGAGTAAAAGTATATTTGCTCCTACCCCCTCACTTTCGACCAGATTGGATGCTGGCCCGCCAACCACCGGAGAACACCAATCAGTGGCGAAATTGATAACTCTGAAAAAAGGAGTGTCAATAGATTTGATACTGACGCCTTGCGCAAACGCGCTTTTTTAGGCAAACCGCGATTGCAGCGCGCGGTCGGGGTAGCGCCGCCCGCCGCGCGCATCGTGACACGGGTCGGGCATATGGCTTGGCTTGAGCAACCTATTTAGCCGATGTCTTGCCTGACATGCCGCCAGCCGGCTGGGAGCAACCTGACAATGAATGACTTTCTTTTCGGTCCTGACGTTCGGCCCTCCGCAGAAATGACGGTCGCGCTGATCAACACCTCTCCCGCTCGCGGTGGCGAAGAGGGGCTCAACGACACCGACACGCTTCGCGCTATGGGAGGCGAGGCCAGGGTCTATTACCAGCCCGATGGCTCGAAGGCCGAGATTCTCGCCATGCGCAAGCTGCGCGACCGGCTCGACGACATCGTGAAGGCGCCCGATAACCGGCAGCGTTTCACAATGCTGAACGAGCTTTTCTACTCAGCGTCCGCGATCCCGCAGATCGTCACGCATGCCGAGGATCCCCGGCCGCATTTCCACTATACCCTTGAGGACGCCTCGTATGTCGACCACCTCAAGGGCGTCACCGCCTATGCCCTGTCGCGGCTCATTATCATCGGCGAATGGCAGCGGCTGCGTACCTGCTCTGGGAACGCCTGCAACCGCCTCTTCTTTGACACCACCCGCAATGGCAAGCGGCTGTATTGCGATAGTCGCACCTGCGGCAATCGCATCCATGCGGCTCGCTATCGCATCCGTGCGGCGGAGCGGTCACTATCGGAGAACTGACACCCGACAACGCCGGTTGCACGATGGATTGCTGGGGGCGCTGACGGACACGACGCTCATGCATTTGGCGACGAATGATACGTACTTATGCAGGCGCAGCGCGTGCACGAGCAACGTTATCGGATCGACGCGGTCAAGCTTGGAACTAGGCGCGAGTGGCAACTCGCCTGCTTCTGTTCGCAAAAGGCCGCGGCCACCCTGCGGTCGACGTATCGCTCACGTGGTAGACGATCGCTGAGCTTATCGGCACCAAGCGGCAGCGCTTGAACCAAGTCATCAATCAAAGGCAAGCCGAAGCAAGGCGCCTCGAATGGCTGAAACGCATGAGGTGCAAAGCGGTCATCATCGCCTGAGCACTTCTTCGTCGTGTCACGACCAGAAGTCTGCGGTGACGGCACCAGATAGCACAGCCTACCTCTCCCAACTGCCTACCCTGTGGGATGCATTCAATGCGGCCTCCCTCGCGGGTCCGCTCGGGCTCTCCCTAAGGCGCATCAAATTGTGCAACAGCCCACTGCACAATTGAACGTCTTGAGGAGATCTCGTGTCGACCCAGCCTACCTGACGCCAGAAGAAGTCCTTGCCCGCTACCGTGGCAAGGTCAGCTAAGGCACGCTGCGGAATTGGAGAATGATGCGCATCGGTCCATCGTTCATCAAGATCGGCAAGGCCGCCGGATTGAGTCGTCCTTGGCGTTCGCGACGATTGTCAGATAGCCGGCCTCATAGGCGGACGTCACAATCGCTGAGTAATTCGGCAAAGAAGGGGTTGGACATGTCATGTACAATCGCGGCCAGAGGATTAGACTGGCCGGTCCTCAGGCGAGCAGCGTGTCGTCCCGAATAAACCCAACCTCGTCGGCGATTCTTCTTACCGTTTCCTGGATCTGCACCGAGAGTCGTCCCTTTCCCGACAACGCATAGGAGACCGCCGTCGTCGACAATTCGGCGGCCTTGGCGATATCCTTGATGGGGGGCCTCTTGCGCACGCTTACTTCCGGTCGAGATCACGCTGCATCACGTTCCACACAAATAATTACGATTGTCCAGTGTGGTGTTTTACGACCGCAACGCCCGGTCCCCGCAGATCGATGCCAATTCTGGCAAGTCTTGGGCGGTGGGAACTCAGGCAATGAGATAGCCGCCGTCAACGGGCAAAATCGCCCCGGTAACGAAGCCGGCGAGCGGCGAACATAGAAAGAGCGCGGGGCCCGTCAGGTCGCCCGGCGTCCCCCAACGACCCATCGGGGTGCGTTTCATTAGCTCGGCGTTGCGAGTAGGATCGGCACGCGGCACCGCGGTCATGGCGGTCTCGATCCAGCCAGGCGCCAACGCATTCACGCGGATGCCCGCCTCGGCATAGGCGATCGCGAGCGATTTGGTGAGTTGCACGATCGCGCCCTTGGAGGCGGCGTAGGCCGGAGCGTGCGGCGCGCCGAAAAACGCGAACATCGAGGCGATGTTCAGGATGGCACCACCGTTGGAGAGCGCCGATCGGAATGCGCTAGCGCAGCGCATGGAGCCCGTCAGATTGATGTCAACTACCGTTTCGAAGCCTTGGGCAGTGAACTCGGCGGCGCGCAGGTTAACCCCGGCGCAATTCACGAGAGCTGCAACGGATGTGAACTGAATGGCATACTCATTGACCGCCGCCGTGTCCCGCACGTCGAGGACGGAGTATACGATGGCGGACCCGTACCCGCGAGCGGTCTCTACCTCGGCAGCCGTAGCACCCGTCGCGTGGACGGTTGCTCCAGCCTCGGCGAACGCCGAAGCAATACCATTTCCGATTCCCGTGGTGCCGCCGGTTATGACAACATTCTTGCCCGCGAAAAAGCGCGTGGACCATGTGGACTCAGTCACTGAACACTCTCCTCGGCTCTCAACTCGGTGGCACAGCGCGAACTCACCGCCGTAGAAGAGGGATTGCGCCGGAACTATCGCACGAATTGATCGACGAAATCCTCACCTAGACCCACGCTTGCATAGTGCTTTCTGCACATATCGATCTTTGTAAAAACGTCTTCGAATCCAATCTGCTTGTTGTCCTTGTCCAGGTAAACCATGCAGCCGGAGATGTTGAAGAAGGTGATCATCTCGGCTACGTCATCGGGCACCGTGAGCGTGTGTATCTCGCCGGGCGGCTCGAACACGTAGGATCCAGTCTCTGCCACCCAGTCGTGCTCGAGATAGTGCCAGCGGCCCTTGATCACATAGCCATGCACGGGGGCCGGATGCAGGTGGCGGCTCAGGATCCCGGCGCGACGCACGCGAAGCAGATTGCACCACTGCCCCTGCAATGTGTTGAGCATAAGCGGCCGGAACCACACGCCCTCTGCCTGGGGCACCCAGACGCGCTCGTCGTTGGGGACGGCGGCGATAGCGATTTCTTTGGGTGCCAGCGGATGAGCCGAGCCGTTGAAGGATTGATACATAAAAACCTCTTTCGCTAGTTCTTCGGAACCGTGCGCCGTCAGCATGGTCCTGACAAGCGAGCCAAGAACAGGTCATCTTCGGCCAGCCATTCCGAATTAAGAGCCAAAGTGGCCTCAAACACCATGGCTCTGGTCACGCCTCGGACTTTCGCCCAAAATGTGAGCTGGGAAGGTGTTTGGCGACCTTCTCTGGTGACGTCTTGGCGGCACACCGATCGCTGCACCGCGGACCTGGTGCTGTGTGTCAGATTCGACGCCATCGCTATTCAGCTCGCCCCTCTCACGATCGGCCTCTTCTTCAAAGCCGACGCATTTTTCGATTGCTCAACAAACTGCCTTGAACCGTTCGACGCAGATGTCCAAAACATCGTTGGGATCTCGCTTCCACCAATTATTCACAGAGAAAACTTCCACCTCGCAAGGACCGGTGTAGCCGGCTTCCTCGACAGCCCGGCGCAAAGCCTTCAGGTCTGCCACACCATCGCCCATCATGCCGCGATCCAGAAGCACGTCGCGCGTGTCGGCGAGCCAGTCGCATAGGTGATATCCGGCGATCCGGACCGCGCTGGCGCGCTTGAGTTCCACCCCAAGCGAGAGATCCCACCAGACATGATAGACATCGACAGCGATGGCGATCGCCGAATGGCCGATCGTTTCACAGAGATGGACCGCGTCACGTACGGTGACCAGGCAGGAGCGGTTTCCGCCATAGACGGGATTTAGCGGCTCGAGAGCCAGCGTCACATTCGATTGCGCGGCGTAAGGCGCGGCTTCCGCAATGATTTCCGCAACCCGCTTCAGGCTCTCCGCCATACTGTGCGTGCCTGCGACCACGCCGCCTACGCAAATCGTGAGACAAGCTGCTTTCAGGCCGGCCGCCATGTCAATCGACGAGTGAAAATCATCGAGAACAGCTTGCCGGGTCGGTGGCGCGAGCGGACCGACCAGAAATGGTGAACGGCACAGACCGCTGACGGAAAGCCCGGCGGCTCTTGTGCGCTCGCCGATCTCGACCGCTCTCCCCCCGATCTCGCGGCGCCAAAAGGTTATAGCTCCAAAGCCGCGTTCCGCACAGGCATCGATTACCCGTTCCGGAGACCAGCCCGCTCCTTGACTTTCGACATTATGGCCGAGAGTCGCGGTATTCAGGGCAAGGGCTGAGTGATCCTTTGCGAAATCACGCATGTCGGTGCCCCCTCAGACGCCATACACCGCAAGCAGTTTGCGCATACGCGCTTCCGCCAGATCAGGATTACGCAACAGGCCATTTGCGTCGGCGAGCTTGAAAATATCGACGAAATAAGGAAGTGGCCGCATCGCCTGCGCACCATTCAGCATTACGAAATGGTCCTGGAAACCGTTCAACCAGGCCAAGAATACCACACCCGTCTTGTAGAAGCGGGTCGGAGCGCGGAAGATCAGACGGGCGAGCGGAACTGTTGGATCGAGGGTCCGTCGGAAGGCGGCTACGTCACCGGCCCCAAGCCTCGATATGGCATAAGCGGCGGCGGGCGCCAACGGATCGAATATGCCGAGCAGTGCATGGGAGTGGCCGCTATCGTCACCTTCAATGAGTTCGGGATAATTGAAGTCGTCGCCCGTATACATTTTGACGCCGACCGGCAGCCGCCGCCGCATCGCGATCTCCTTGTCCTTGTCGAGCAGCGAGATCTTGATACCGTCGACTTTGTCCCGGTTTTCGCCGATTACGGCAAGGCAGGTCTCCAGTGCCTCGTCGAATTTGTCCGCGCCCCAATAGCCGGCAAGCGCGGGATCAAACATGTCGCCCAACCAATGCAGGATGACCTTGCCCTCGCACTGCGCCAGCACATCGCGATAGACGGCTTCATAATCTGTCGGCGTTGCTGCGACCTTCGCAAGCGCCCGGCTCGCCATCAGAATAATCCGGCCGCCGATCTTCTGGATCGCCTCGACCTGCTCGAAGTAGGCACGACGAACATCGTCAAGCGAACGCGCTCCGTCGGCTTCGAGCTGGTCGGTGCCTGCACCGTTAAATACAAGCGCGTCGGGAAGTTCGGACTTTGTCCGGCGTATCAAT
Source organism: Mesorhizobium escarrei (assembly GCF_935825525.1). GTDB lineage: Bacteria > Pseudomonadota > Alphaproteobacteria > Rhizobiales > Rhizobiaceae > Mesorhizobium > Mesorhizobium escarrei. The sequence continues at coordinate 171,564 of NZ_CAKXZT010000121.1, read as the reverse complement.
TCGAGTGCGACTGGCCAGTCGAGGCCCATGCCGCGTTGCGCAGTATCCATGGCTTCCGCAATCCCAAGGCCGAGACTGGCGAGATGACGGCGGAAGGCCATGGTGGCCTCCCAGTCTACATCCGCCGGACCGGAGGGATCCTGGTCCGTGAAAGAATTGGCCACAACGTGCGCAGCTGAAAGTACCACGCGACAAGAATCCTCGCCAAGCGGCGTTGCTTCAATGGGTTTTCCAATCAGTGAGTACGGGGAAAGAACGCCTCGATCGTCGGGAAGCTGGATATTCATTTTGACCTCAGAAACGCGACACAAGCATGCCGGCATCAGCAGAGATCACATGCCCGGTCGTATAGGGCAGACCACCTGTTGCAAGCGTTGCGATAATGCGACCGATTTCGGACGGGTCGCCGAGCCGCGGAAAAAGCGTTAGGCCTTGTTCGGATATCCGTTTTTGATACATATCCCGCGCTACCCGGGTCATGTCGGTCTCGATCACGCCGGGCTGGATATCGTAGACAGCGATCCCCTCGCTGCCGAGACGCACTGCGAACACCTTGGCGATCATCGCCGCAGCGGCCTTTGACGTGCAATATTCACCGCGCTGCACGGCTACAGCAACGGCGTTGGAGGAAGATACGTTGATGAGACTGTAAAAGCGGCCGTCATCCCGGGTCCGACTTACAAGCAATCGCGCAAAAGCCTGCGACATGAAGAACTGCGCCTTCGCATTGACCGCCATGCAGCGGTCGTAGCTGTCCTCCGACACATCCAGGAGGTCACCGCGGTTCAGCACTGACACGCCGGCATTGTTGACCAGTGTTGACAGCGGTCCGATTGCCGCTTCGGCTTGCTCCAGCATCGCTGCATGAGAAGCGGTCACACTGACGTCGCCCGGCACTCTGACGGTTTTGGCGCCTTCGGCGGCCACTGCTTTTTCTGCTGCTGCAAGCTCAGCATCCTCGATCGGTCCATTCAGAGCGATGTCGAAGCCATTGCGCGCGAGTTCCACCGCCGTCGCCAGACCGATGCCGCGACTCGAGCCCGTGATAAAAGCAGCTTGGCGAACGGAGCTCATGCGCGCGCGCCGTGCTTGACCAGTTCGCGCGCGATGATCATGCGCTGAATCTGGTTTGTGCCTTCGTATATCTGCGTAATCTTGGCGTCACGATAAAGGCGCTCAACCTCGAAGCCGCGTATATAGCCGCTGCCCCCGAAAACCTGTACCGCGTCGGCAGTGCGCGCTACCGCCATATCGCTGGCGAAGCACTTGGCTATGGAACATGCCTTGGTTGCATTCTCTCCGCGATCCATCTTGACGGCGGCGCTGTGGACCAGGAGGCGGGCCGCTTCGATGTCCTTAGCCATATCTGCCAGAAGCCATTGTACACCCTGGAATTCGCTGATCTTCGAACCGAACTGCTTGCGTTGCTGGGCGTACTCAAGCGCAGCTTCCAGACCGGCCTGGCCAAGTCCGACTGCAAGCGCGGCTATTCCGACGCGCCCTTTGTCCAGAACACTCATCATCATGTGGAAGCCCCGCCCCTCCTCGCCAAGAAGAGCCTCGGATGGCAGCGCCACATCGGTGAAATTGAGCGTACCGACCTGACTGGCACGCTGTCCCATCTTGTGTTCCTTGGGGCCACGCTCCACCCCCTTGGACGTCAGATCAACAATGAAAATGCTCATGCCCTTGTGGCCAGCGGCCTTATCGGTGCGAGCAAGCACGAATCCAACGTCGGCCACCGGTGCGTTGTGAATCCAGATCTTGCCACCATTCAATCGCCAGCCTGAGCCGTCGCGGTCCGCAGTGGTGCGGATCCCAGACACGTCTGTTCCGGCTTCAGGCTCGGTGATGCAATAGGCGCCCTTTTTCTCTGCACTCAGAAGCGGCTTAAGCCAATGCGCCTTCTGCGATGCAGTGCCGTGGCGCACAAGGAGCGAGCTCACCAGTTCGACCAAGCCGCACTGATCGGCCACCGATGCGTAACCCTTGGAAAGCTCCTCCATGACAAGGGCGTAGGCAAGCGTATCGAAACCAGGACCGCCCTCCTCTTCCGGCACGCCGATCCCGAAAAGTCCAAGCTCTCCCATCTGCAGGTAGAGTTCGGCGGGAAATCGTTCCTCCCGGTCGAGCGCCTCAGCTTGCGGGCGGATTACATCCTCGGCGAACTGCCTCGCCATGTCTCGCACCTGCTCGTGCGTCGCGCTCAGATACATCGCCTCACCTATCTAACTTTTATGTAACTATTTAGTTACTAGATAACACCGGGCACTTCCCTCGTCAAGCTATCGTCAACCGCTATTGGAGACCTCCCTCTGGCCTGTCGCTATTGCCATTTAGGCCGCCTTCGATAAGATAACTAACCAGATCGTTACCAAATGGAGGAATGGATGCAAGCGGGAGACAAAAGAAAATTCGGGCGCATCGATATCGACGTGACCGCAATCGCATTCGGCACAGCGCCGATCGGCAACATCTTCAGTGAAATCGATGAAGAGACGTCCGACGGCATGATCCAGCACGCTTGGAACGCCGGCGTGCGCTATTTCGACACCGCGCCGTACTATGGCAATGGACTGTCCGAGTTGCGGACGGGTCATTCGCTTCGCTGGAAAAACCGTGACCAGTTCGTGCTGTCTTCCAAAGTCGGGCGAGTCCTGAAACCGAAGAAGCGCTCGGAGATCAATTTTGCGCCATGGGTGAATGCCGCGGCGAACGAAGCGACTTTCGACTACAGCTACGACGGCACAATGAGAGCTTTCGAGGACAGCCTGCAGCGGCTGGCGCTCGAGCGCATGGACATCTGCTTCATCCACGACATCGATGTCTTCACGCGCGGCGCGGATCAGCCGGAAGTCTTCAAAGCGGCCATGGATGGCTGCTGGAAGGCGCTCGCAAAACTGCGCGACGAAGGCGTGGTCAAGGCAATCGGCGTCGGCGTCAACGAATGGCAGGTCTGCCACGAAGCTCTGAAGCAGCGCGACTTGGACTGCTTCCTCCTGGCTGGCCGCTATACGCTGCTCGAACAAGAAGCGCTCGATGTCTTCCTGCCCCTTTGCCAGGAGCGCAACGCAGCCGTCGTTGTCGGCGGCGGGTTCAACTCCGGCATTCTGGCGACAGGTGCAGTCGAGGGCGCGAAGTACAATTACACGCCGGCGCCCGCCGAGATCATGAAGCGCGTCGCCGGCATTGAGGCCGTCTGCAGAGAACATAATGTGCCCCTGCCGGCTGCAGCCATGCAGTTCGTAGTAGCTCATCCGGCAATCCCGTCCTTTATCGCGGGAACGCGTACGGTGGAGCAGCTACGCAAGAATCTCGATTGGTTCACCCACCCCATCCCAGTGGAGTTTTGGGCCGACCTGAAGAAGAGAGGCTTGTTGCGCGAGGATGCGCCAACCCCGGCACGATAGCAGGAGGCGGTGCTATGGAACGCAAACGCAGACTGGATCACCGCTCCTACACCTATGACGATCTGCTACCGGGCGATTGGTTCGCCACGCCCGAACTTGTCGTCGAAGCAAGCCATATCGACCGCTTTGCCGAACTCTCGGGTGATTTCTTCGATATCCACATGTCGGACGCGGCGGCGCAAAAACTCGGCTTTCCGCGGCGCGTCGTACACGGCCTCCTGGTTCTTTCGTTAGCAGACGGGTTGAAGAACCAGTCTAGTTCACGACTCGAGGCCGTCGCTTCGCTCGGCTGGAACTGGTCATTCAATAGGCCTGTCTTCGCCGGCGACACGATCCATGCCGTCATCACTGTGCTCGACAAACGGCCAACCACCAAACCTGAGCGCGGAATCGCGAGACTGCAATTCGAAGTGACGAACCAAAAAGGCGAAATGGTTCAGTCCGGCACCAACGAACTCATGATGTTGCGGGCATGGATAGCTGGCTCCGACTAGGCCCGCTCCAGATTCAACCCGGACTTTTCCCGCCTGAAAAGCGCGTCCGCCATCGGTTTGACGTCGGGAGCAATCGTCAGGGGAAACTCTGCCCGCGCAAGGATGTCGTCTCGAATGTTGATCCCTGGCGCGACTTCGGTGACGACGAGACCCTCGGGCGAAAGTTTCATAACGCAGCGCTCTGTGACGTAGGTAACGTCCTGGCCCTGCGCTACGCCACGCTTGCCCGAAAAGGATACATGCTCGACCGCTTCGACGACCTTCGCGATCTTGCCCTCCTTGTCGATGACGAGCTTGCCATCGGCGATCGAGAATTTCGCTCCAGCGTTGAAATAGCCGGAAAAGACGATCTTGCGAGCGCGTGAGGTTATATCGACAAACCCGCCGGCGCCGGCCGTCACGTGCGGCCGCACCGAGAGCTTCGATACATTCACGGATCCATGCCGGTCGATCTGCAGGAAGGACAGAAGCGAAGCGTCGAATCCGGCTGCCTGGAAATAGGTGAATTGGTGCGGAGAGGCGACGAAGGCTTCGGCGTTAGAAGAGCACCCAAACTTGAAGTCGAGCAGCGGTATGCCACCGACCGCGCCCTGTTCGATCACCCATGTGACATCGCCGTGGCGTCCTTCCTCGAGGAAGATACGAGGAACATTGGCCGAAATGCCGAAGCCGATATTGACGGCCCAACCAGGTTGCAACTCCATGGCAACACGACGGGCAATGACTTTCGCAACATCAAAATCGGGAATGCTGAACGTGTCCAGTGGCCGAAACAGTTCGCCCGATATTGCGGCGTCGTAAACAGTCGCCGTCGTCTGAAGCTGATCTGGCGCCTCTACGATGCAGTCTACTAGAATGCTAGGCACGCGCACATCGTGAGGACGCAGCGTTCCGGACTGTGCAATTCGCTTGGCCTGGGCAATGACGATGCCACCACAGTTGCGGGCCGCGAGCGCCAGTTCCATGGCCCCGAGATGGGCCCCTTCATGCTCGAACGTGAGATTGCCGCGCTCGTCGGCAGTGGTGGCGCGAATGATAGCGACATCCGGCTTGATCGCCGGGAAGAAGAGCCACTCGTCGCCCTCGAATTGGATTTTCTTGACAATGGGTTTCCGCCTTGCGGCATCGTTCATCGCGCAACCGTCGAGATCGGGGTCGACGAAGGTGTCAAGGCCAACCTTCGTCAGCACGCCTGGCCGCATGCCGGCGGCTTCGCGCAGGATGTCGAATATGACGCCGCTCGGCACATTGTAGGCGGCGATCTCGTTCCTCCCAAGCATCTGCCAGATCAAGGGCGGCTCGGCTGAGGATGGTCCGGAAGGATAGGAGCCGCCGATTATCGTCGAAATTAGCCCGGTCTGGGCGAGGTGGTCGATGCCTTTGGTGCCGAACATGTCGCCGGCGGCGATAGGATGGATCATGGTTAGATCGCGCGGCGCGCGCTCGTTACGGAACCTCTCGCCAATGGCAGCGAGAACGGCATCAGGACAGCACAGGCCGCTAGAGGAATTCACCGCGACGATTGCCCCATTCGGGATCAGCGCCGCAGCCTCAGCCGCGCACTTGATCTTCGACATCATCACCTCCCACAGGTCATCACTAATTAAATAACTAGATGGTTATTACCATTAAGGTATTGGACATTTTTGATCAAGCTGTTCGAGAAAAATTCCGCCACCCAGAACTCAAAATAAAACTCGGATTTTTCAGTCTTCGAGGCAATTCCTCGACACCGCGCTTGAAAATGATATAGGATGCAGATAGTAAATAACCAGATGGTGCAAAAAGCGCGGCGGCTGGCGACGCGCTTGAATGAGGATGTTGCCCTTTGAGCATCTATTTCCAGAAGACCTACCAGCGCTCATTCGGCACCTTCCCTCTCAAGGGCGCCGAGCTCGCCGGCGCCATAAAGGCTGCGGTCGATGTTGGCTATCGCTCCTTTGATACCGCCCAAATGTATCGCAATGAGGCGGATGTCGGCGAAGGGCTTGCCCAGACTGGCGTCCCCAGGGATCAACTCTGCATCACGACGAAAGTTCATCCCGAAAATTTCGGGGAAGATCGTTTCCTGTCCTCTGTTGAGAGAAGCCTTCAGGATCTGCGGCTGGACTATGTCGATGTCCTGCTCCTGCATTGGCCGCCCAGTGGCGCGGTCGCCGGGCCGGTTAAACTGCTGGAGAAAGCCCGAAGCAGCGGCCTTGCACGGCACATAGGACTGTCCAACCACACTGCCCAGATGATGCGCGACGCGGCTCGCGCCATCGACACGCCTCTAGCGACCAATCAGGTCGAGTTCCACCCGCTTCTCAATCAGGACAAGCTCCTGGCTGCAGCGGTGGAAACGGGGATCCCCCTCTCCTCTTTCTGCTCCGTGGCGCGCGGCAAAGTCTTCAGCTATCCGCTTTTCACGGAGCTTGCTGAAAACTACGGCAAGCTGCCGGCACAAATCGTGCTTCGCTGGATCCTGCAGAAAGGCGTCTCGATCAACACCATGTCGACCAAGCCAGCCAACATCCAGGCCAACTTCGACATAATGAATTTCACCCTTTCGAGTGTCGATATGGCCCGCATCGATGCGATGACCGCTACCAACTATCGCATCATCGGCAAGGCTTCCGTCCCGTGGGCGCCAGACTGGGATTGAACTGATCGAGGCAGATTCCCACTTCCAAAAAGTGGGGTGGAACGGAGCGTTCATTCTTACGCTAGCGATTTCCCCGGATAAGGTCGCTGGCCTTTTCTCCGATCATTATCGTGGCAGCATTGGTGTTGGAGCCGACAAGGCTCGGCATGATCGAGGAATCGCAGATGCGAATGCCCTCGAGGCCACGTACACGAAGTTGCGGATCAACCACAGCCATGTCGTCTGAACCCATCTTACAAGTACCGGTTGGGTGGTAGGACGTTCGTCCGAATGCGCGTGCATAGGCCTCGAAATCTGCTTGAGTCTTGGCCTCTTTCCCCGGAAAATGCTCTCGCTTGATATATTTGGCCAGCGCGGGCTGGTTCATGATCTCCCGACTGATCCTCACGCCCTCGCCCGCAGTTCTCAAATCATGAGAATCCGCGATGAAGTTCGGGTCAACGATCGCTGCGTCTGCCGGATCGGCGCTGCGAAGCATGACCGATCCGCGGCTTTTGGGGCGCAGCACATAGGAATTCAGCGTGCAGCCGGACCCGGACGGGATCGCTGGAACGCCCGCCTCGACCCCCGCGCCCGCCAGGAAATGAAATTGCAGATCGGGGATAGGCTCCGACCTCTTCGAGTACCAGAATGCGCCACCCTCCACCACATTCGAGGTCACCGGTCCGGTCTTGAATAGCGTGTACTGAAGTCCAGCCCAGAGCATCCAATGCAGTTTGTCGTATTTGTTGAGGCTGGTTGGGCCCTTGAGTTCGTAGACGATGTCGACGCCGAAATGGTCGTTCAGGTTTTGGCCGACGCCCGGCAAATCATGCACCACCTCTATGCCGTTCGCCTTCAGATGCGTCGCGGGTCCGACGCCGGACAGCATCATGATCTTTGGCGACCCGACGGCACCGGCCGTCACCAGGATCTCTGCGGCCCTAGCAGTCCGCACTTGCCCGTTCTGGCGATATTCGACGCCCGTTGCGCGGTTGCCGGAAAACAGAATCCGGCTGGTCAGGCAGTCCGTCTGCACTGTCAGATTCTTCCGGTCGATAACTGGCCTCAGATAGGCAACTGCGGCCGAACAGCGGCGGGCATTGCGGATCGTCATCTGGTAGGTGCCTGCGCCCTCTTGCACCGGTCCGTTGAAATCCGGATTGTACGAGATGCCGAATTGCTGACAGGACTGCACGAACGCGCGGGTGATCGGCTGGGGCGTCTGAAGGTTGGAGACGCCGAGCGGGCCATCTGTGCCATGGTGCTCGCCAGCAAAGGTTTCGTTGCCCTCGGCGCGCAGGAAATAGGGCTTCACTTCAGCCGACGACCAGCCTGGACACCCTTCGTCATTGGCCCAGCGATCGTAGTCCGCAGCATGGCCGCGTGTAAAAACCTCAGCATTGATCGAACTCCCGCCGCCAAGCACGCGGCCCTGCGCATACAGAATTTCTCTGTTGTTGGCGTGCTTCTGCGGCGCAGTCGTCAGCCCCCAGGTCAATGGGCCGCCGGTCATCTTGGCGAAACCGACAGGCATGTGGATGTAAGGATGCGTGTCCTTGCCGCCCGCTTCCAACAGCAGCACGCGCACGGATGGATCATCACTGAGGCGCGCGGCGACCACGCAACCCGCCGATCCGCCACCGACAACTATGTAGTCGAACGCGTCTCCAGCCATTACGAGACCCAGTGATCACGCTTGCCGAGGGTGATGTGAACAGCCTTCACCTCGGTATATTCCTCGACCCCATAGATGCCAGTTTCTCGTCCGGTTCCAGATTGCTTGAAGCCACCAATAGGCAGCTCGGGCCCGCCGGAGATTGTGGTGTTGATCCAGACACGACCTGCCTGCACACGTCGCATCGCTTGCAGGGCCTTGTCGAGGTTCTTGGTCCAGATGCTGGCCGCCAATCCGTAAATCGTATCGTTGGCAATCTCCACCGCCTCCTCGAAAGTATCGAAAGGCAAGATTGCCAAAACCGGTCCGAATATTTCGTCGCGGGCAATCGCCATGTCGCGTCCGACATCGGCAAACAACGTCGGCTGGATGAAGCGTCCAGCCATGCCGTTGTTGAGCGCTTCGCCGCCACAGACAAGCCGTGCGCCTTCGCTTCGGCCGCCGGCGATGTGGCTCAGGATGGATTCGTTCTGGGCGCTGGTGATGATCGCGCCGACCTGGGTTTGCGGATCGAGCGGATCGCCAACCCGGATGCGGGAAAACTTCTCGGCCAGAAGCTTTTCGAAGTCTGCCGCGATCGACCGTTCGACCACCAGGCGGCTGCCCCCGACGCAGCACTGGCCGGCGTTGAAGCACGTGCCGAACACCACTCCGTCCGCGGCGTCGCCGAGATCGGCATCCGCAAAGACGATCTGCGGATTCTTCCCGCCAAGCTCCAAACCCAGCTTTTTAAAGTTGCCGGCCGAAGCCAGAAGCGCTCGTCGCCCGACTTCAGTCGAACCAGTGAAGGATACCATATCGATGCCGGCATGTTCGGTCATCGCTTGGCCGATGTCGCTGCCGCTGCCAGTAACGACGTTGAAGACGCCATCCGGCAGGCCGGCATTGGTGAGGATTTCGGCCATCAGCAGCGTCGTCGCCGACGTCACCTCGCTCGGCTTTGCGACGATCGTGCAGCCGGCCGCCAGAATGAAGGGAACCCGCTCGGCAAGGATAAAGAAGGGGAAGTTCCACGGCGTGATCAGCCCAACGACGCCGATCGGCTCGCGAGTAACGAGGCCCAGCGTCTTGTCACCGAGGTTGTTGAACGTGTCGCCATGCAAGGCGCGCGCGGCACCAGCCGCGTATTCGTAAATGCTGGCAGCGCCCTCCACCTCCCCGCGCGATTGGGAAATCGGCTTGCCAGTCTCGAGCGTTTCCAACAATGCCAGCTCGTCGAGCCGAGCGCGAATGCCCGCGGCCGCCTTCAGCAGCACAGCGGCCCGATCAACGCCCGCAAGGCCGGACCAGCGGCGATCCGCGAAAGCCTTTCGCGCGACGGTGACTGCGCGGTCGAGATCGTCTCTGGTGCATCGCGTGATGCGCGTTACGGGGACATTGTGAGCCGGGCTCCGCCGGATAATGGTCTCGCGCGACCCTCCCTCGACCCAACGGCCATCAACGAAGAAACCGAAATCCCGCGGATTGGCGGGCAATGCATGAAGCGGGCTTCTGTTGTCCATGTGTCTGCTTCTCTATGTTGGCGAACCGACTGCCCGACGGGGCGCCTCTAGCTCACTTGATGACAAGGATTTTCTTCCTGTCCATCGTGACGGCGACGGCGGCCACGAGGATGAATCCGAAGATGATCTGCTGGATGAAGACCGACACGCCCATGAAGGTCATGCCGATCCGCACAACCTGGATAATCAGCGCGCCGACAAGGGTGCGCCAAATGGAGCCGACGCCACCCGTGATCGCCGTACCGCCGACGATCACCGCGGCAATTGCCGGTAGAAGGAATTCGTTGGCGAGCGTAGGCGAACCTGAGCCGAGGCGCGCCGCCATCATGACGCCCGCCACGGCTGCCATTGTCCCGGACAACATGAAGGTGGCGATCTTGACGCGGTTGACATTTATACCGGACGCAATCACGGCGCGCTCTTGAGCGCCGACGGCGCGCACATACCGACCGAAAGGCGTCGCACCGAGCAGAACGCCGAGGATTAGCAGGAAGACGGCGCCAACCCAGATGTCGTTCGAAATTCCCGCGGTAGTGCCGACAGACCAATTCAGATATCGGCCGGTCAGATCTTCGGCGATGTCTACTGAGCGCGTGTCGGAGAACCAATAGGCCGCGCTGGTGACAAGGCCGCCCGCCGCAAGGGTCGCGATAAACGACGGGATCCGCAGTGCGATCGAGACAAAGCCGCTCAGGAACCCCGCGATCGTGCCTCCAAGGACCGCCAGCGGAATGGCAAGAAAACCGAGCTCCGGTAGATACACGGCAAGGATGCAACTGGCCATCGAGGCGACAGCCTGTACCGAGAGATCGATGCCTCCCATCATAATGACCAGCGTGAGTCCCGTAGCCATGAGAAAAAGGCTCATCGTGTCGGAAATTACGGTTTCAAAATTCGACAGTGAAAAGAACGTTGGGTCGTAAAGCCCGACGATGAGGACCATGCCGACCAGAACGGCGGGCGGGAGCATAGTGCGGATGTGTTCCATGGGGCTCTGCATCAACTCACATCATATGCTGGATGATTTCGAGTTGGGCCGGTTTGCCGCCGGCGGGCGCGTTGAACGAAGCGTTGACCACGCCATCCTTCATCACCAGGATCCGGCTCGACAGCCCAATCACCTCGTCCAGCGTGTCGCCAAGCAGAATGACCGCGAGGCCCTGGGCGGTCATCTCACGCACCAGCGAATACACGTCCTCCTTGGCGCCAACGTCGATGCCCCGCGTCGGATGGTCGAGGATTAGGATCTTAACGCCCGCGATCCGCCATTTCGCCAGCACAACCTTCTGCTGATTGCCGCCCGAAAGGCTGACGACCATCGTTTTCGTCGAAGGTGTCTTGATGCCGAGCTTTGCGATCCAATCCTTTGCGATCGTGCTCTCCTTCGCGCCGCTGATAATCCCGCCGGATGTGAATTTCGATAGGCAGGCAAGAGTCATATTTTCGGCCACAGTGAAAGGCGTGATCAGACCTTCCACCTTCCGCTCACTGGGAACAAACCCGATGCCACGGCCAACGGCATCATGCGCTGTGGCAAGCCGGACAACGTCGCCGCCCATGTGGAGGGTACCGCCATCAACCTTTTCGTAGCCAGCAAGACAGCGCGCCAACGCCTCACGGCCGGAGCCGATGACGCCGGCTATGCCAAGAACTTCGCCCTCGTGCAGGTCGAAGCTGACGTCGTGGAAAACCCCCGCCTTGCTAAGCTTGTCTACCTTCAGCGCTATCGTGGGTGAAGGCTGCGCCTGCTTCTCCTCGCGGTAATACTCGTGCTGAAGCTGACGCCCGACCATCTGCTGGTGCAGGGTATGGACATCCGCATTGGCAGCCGGGGTCTCATGCACGACGCGACCGTCGCGCATAATGTAGATACGGTCGCAGATCTCCAGGACCTCATCGAGCCGATGTGAGATGAACACGATCGAGGCACGTTGCTTGAGTTCGCGCACGATGTCGAAAAGCATCGCAACTTCCTTCTTCTCGAGCACCGACGTGGGCTCGTCCAGAAGAATTGTGACATCACGCTTGATGCGGCTGTCGAGTGACAGCGCCTTGGCGATTTCCACCATCTGGCGGTCGCTGAAGGTCAGATCGGCCGCGAGCGTGCCGGGATGGATCTTGAGCCGGACCTTTTCCAATTCCTGCGCCGCCGCCTCGTTCATGCGCGCCTTGGAAATCAGTCCGAAACGGAGGAACTCTTCTTCGCGGCCAAGAAAGATGTTTTCCGCGATAGTCAGGCTCGATATCACCGACTGTTCCTGGAACACCATTGCGATGCCCTTGTTAAAGGCATCTCGAGCGGAGCGAATTTCGACGTTGCGTCCGTCGATTGCGATACTGCCGGCGTCCGGCTTGTAGACCCCGTTCAGGATTTTCAGAAGCGTCGACTTGCCTGCGCCGTTTTCGCCAATCAGGCCGACCACCTCGCCAGTGGCGGCGCTGAAGGAAACGCCATCGAGCGCCTTCACGCCCGGAAAGGACTTGCTGATGCCTTTCATTTCGAGCGCAGGAAGCATCACTTCACCACATCAAGGCGCGAGCGGTCGAGCGAGAGAGCTACCGCGACGATGATCAGAAGTCCCTGCACGCCCTGCTGGATGTACGGTTCAACCCCCATCAGCACCATGCCGTTGGCAAGCACCACGACGATGAGCACGCCGACGACCGAATTGAGCACCGAACCGACGCCGCCGGAGAGCGACGTACCGCCCACGACCACCGCCGTAACGGTTGTGAACAGACGACCCTGGCTGATCAACGCGTGGCCTTGCCCAAATTGCGCTGCCGAGAGCACGCCGCCGAGGCCATAGAAAAGGCCAGCGAGGGAGAATATCAGGATGCGTGTACGCTCGATCGGAATTCCGGCCTGCCTGGCGGTGGTCTCGTCGGTTCCAATGGCATAGACCCAGCGGCCAATGCGGGTACGCTCCTGTATTACGTAAGCGACGATAACCGCGGCTAAAGCGATCCAGATGGCCATCGGCACGCCGCCGACCCGGCCGAGCGACAAGGCGCGGAAAGTCTGGTCGGAAATACGCACCGTCTGTCCGCCCAGCATGGCGGTGGCTATGCCAACGCCGGCAAAGCCGACGCCGAGCGTGGTCATGAAGGAGGGCGTTTTGAGGCGCACGTGGAGGACGCCATTGAGCAGGCCGAGCAGGCCGCCGGCAATGATTGCGACCGGCACCGCCCACAGACCGTAGTCATACCCTGTCAGGTCGTTTGCGACGAGCAGGCTGACCGTGACGGCGGTGACTGCGATCACGCCCTCGACGGACAGGTCGATGCTACCCATCAGGATGATGAACGTCGCGCCCATGGACAGCACCAGCGGGATCGCCGCCGTATTCAGCAATCGAAGTGAATTGGAAACGGTGAGGAAGTTGCTGTTGAAGAGGCTGACCAGGATACATAGGCCTGCAAGCACTGCGAGCGGCGCCCACGCGCGCCACTTCGCAAATCCTGCCTTGCTTGTCCGAACGGCCAACGCCACGTAGAAACCTCCCAAAAAATCCCGGACCCCGGTATGACGCCGGGGGCCGAAGTGCTTTTTCGAAGCGAAATGCTTAGTTCCGCGTTCAGGAAACCGCCGCCGGACTGTTCACGACGTGGCGAACGGGGAGCCAGCCGGGCTTTTTCCGGAGGCTTGAGACCAAGCTTTAGCTCCGATACTGGATCTGGCCGGTTGCCTTACCCCAGAGATCGTTGAAGTCGACCTTGCCTGGATTGGCGCGGTAGCCGGCGACCGTATCCTTGGTAACGATGATGGCGGTGCCGTAAAACTCCCGGTGCTCCTTGGGTTCCTTGGCAATGTCGATCTTGCCGGTCGCTACCGCATAGGGGATCGCCAAGCCCATGCCGCCGGTCCACATCGGGTCCCATGCGACTGTTCCCGCGAATTCCCCGGCCTCGACCGCCGCGACCGCCGCCTCGATTCCGTCCAGGCCGACGACCTGAACCTTGCCTGCAAGGCCGTTCTGCCGCAACGCCTCGAGTGCGCCGACGCCCATGCCGTCATTGGCTGCGAACACTCCCTTAATCTCGTCGCCGAAGCGCGTGATCCACGCCTGCATGATCTCGAACGCCTTCTGCTCGTTCCAATCAGCCGGCTGAAAGTCGAGCAGCTTGACCTTGCCGCCCGAAGCTTCGATCGCCTGGTCGAGACCGAGTTTGCGTTCTATGGCCGGCACGTTTGACAAGATGCCGCCAATGGCAACGATACCGCCCTCGCCGCCAAACGACTTGAACAGCGCTTCGGCGATGGTCTTGGCCGCTGGAACGCCGTCGAACGACATATGCGCGACATAGCTGGGATTATGATCCCAGGGATGCAGATCGTCGGGCTTGTTCCATTGGGTCACGACATAGCCGCCGGCCTTCTGGACCACCTCGACGATGACGCGCGCGTCGGGCGAATCGTTGGGGTCGACATTCAAGATCAGTTTGCCGCCTGTGCGCTGCAACAGCGCGCGAATGTCCGACATGCCCTTCTGCGAATTTCCTTCGGTGACGAGTTGCTCGTACTTGGCACCAATCGACTTGGCGAACTCCTCGCCGCCCTTGGCGAAGGCCGCGTGATAGGGATTGGCGAGCGAGCGCATGGAATTGGCCAGCGTCCACGTCGTCTCCTCTGCGCGAGCCTGCCGTGCGAACGGCAAACCCAGCGCGCCAGCGGCGCCTAGTCCGGCAACGCCTTTCAGCAGAGCGCGCCTACTCACACCTGATTTCTGCCAGTCAAACTTTGACATTCAATCCTCCCGACTCATTTTTCGCACTAACCAGTTACTTTATAGCGCAGCCATTATTAGCGCGCAAGCGGAAACTGGGAAGGGTTCTCCGAGGGGGCAGAGCCGACGCGTCCTGAGGCGTCTCCTATGCGGCCTGAGCGACCATCAAAGGCTGTCGGGCCATGGCCGAGTGCGCTCGGCGGCGGGCGACATTGTTAGCTGCTGCTGGATCAAAATCTCGTCCAAACCAGTCGGCTTGTAACCGTACAGTTACTTCTATACATTGGTCCAACCCGGATAGCTTTTCATGTGAGGAGAGACGATTGCGGCGAGAACATCTGGATATCAAGACCGAGGAACCGGTCAGGATTTTGACGATGACCGGCAAGCCGCGTCGCGGCAATCCGTTGTCGCGCGAACTCGCCGCCGATCTTGTCAACGCGTTGATCGATGCCGAGCAAGATCCGTCGATCCACGCCCTCGTGCTTGCCGGAACCGAAACTCACTTTTCAGTTGGTGCGGATTTGGAGGAGGTCAGCCAGATGACCGGGATTGACGCCGTCCTGGCTGACTGGCTCGAACAATTCGACCGCTTCGCCGAAGCCCGCAAGCCGACGATCGCCGCTGTCCGCGGCCATGCAGTGGGCGGTGGTTTCGAACTCGCGCTCTCCTGCGACATCCTGGTGTGCGCCGAAGACGCAAATCTGGCGCTGCCGGAAACAGGCATCGGCGTTATCGCTGGACAGGGTGGAACCCAGCGCCTCATCCAAATGGCGGGACGAGCGATCGCCTCGGACTTGATATTGACAGGCCGGTCACTGTCAGGGAGGGAAGCAAGCGCGCTTGGCATTGCTGCGCGGAGCTGCCCAGCCGACCAGGTCGTCGAGGGAGCCATCTCGATCGGCAAAAAAATCGCAGAGCGCAGCGCGCCGGCGGTGCGCTTTGCTCGGGAGGTGATCCGCGAGGCCGCCGAGCACCCGATGCGCCAGTCGCTGAGGATGGAACGCCTGCTCGCAGCGCTTATCCTCGATACGCCGGAACGCAAGCAACGGGTTGCGGCCTTCCTCAACCGCAAGGCCAACAAAACCTAGGATCAGGGGATTTTCACGGTTCTAAGCTAACCCTGCAACAACAGGATTTACATAAGAGAGGCAGTTCCTTTGACAACAGTGGATCCCGACAAGGCCGAAGTGGTGCCACGCAAGCCCCGCGTGCGCGACGCCGAGGCGACCCAGCGACGCATCCTCGACGCCGCCAAGAAGGAATTCGCCCGCAAGGGACTAGGCGGGGCGCGCGTCGACGACATCGCCGAGCGTGCGAAAGCCAATAAGCGCATGATCTATCACTATTTCGAGAGCAAAGAGAACCTCTTCCAGCGCGTTCTCGAGGAAGCCTATGTCAATATCCGGACCGCCGAACAAAAACTGGAACTCGATCATCTCGAACCTAAGGAAGCGCTGGAACGGCTGGTGCGCTTCACGTGGAAATATTATCTCGACAATCCCGAGTTCCTGACGATGGTCAACAGCGAGAATCTGCACAAGGCGCGCCACCTCAAGAAGTCTAAGGTCGTCCAGGTCCTCAGCCGACGGTTTGTGGCCATGGTTGACACCATCCTAGAACGCGGGGCGAAACAGGGCGTATTCAGGAAGGGCATCGATCCAGTCCAATTGAACATTACGATAGCGGCCATCGGCTACTATTACCTCACCAACCGTTTCACCGGTTCAATCATATTTGAACGCGATCTCATGACGCGAGAGGCCCTCGATACAAGACTGCAGTTCAACATCGACACGATCATGCGCCTGGTCTCCGAATAGCTCATCAGTTGTGCAGTCCGCTTCAGCAGCCTGAAAAGCAGTCTCTGCCAGAGAAGCGTTCAGACAAGTAGTTCTTGGGTTCCAAGCAGTGCTGGCGAGAGTGACGATCCTTCGGAATCCGTGGTTGATCGAGGCGTCAGAGTACTGAGTCAACGTATTCATGCCCAAGCGGGGACAATCACGAGCAGTCACAGACCCCAGTTCTCGGCCCCATCGCTTTATAGTTGACGCACAAGTAGCTGATATATATATATCGCTATTTTGCTCACAGGAATTTGATGCACAATCATTCGTCAGGCGACCCGACGCCGTCGCGCGCCGACATCGAGATGACGAAACTGATCATCGAGACCGCCAAACCGCTCGGCATTGCGATCCACGACCACCAGCATGAAGGGGCTGCTGATGATTTGAGCCCGAATCGAAGGTCGCGACTGCGAAAAGTGGAACCCGGTTTCAGCTGCACCGCTGAGGGTTTTGTCGAATGGATAGCCGAACTGTTCCGAAATCGGAGCGTCGCCGAAAATCCTGACGCAGCGGCCGGCCAAGGGCGAGCGAGAAGCGTAAGCAATCTTGACCAACTGTTCCGATAGTCGAGCCATGCTACGTCACCGGAAAATGCCTGCGATGCGTCACGCTGATTTGCGGTATCGAACGCAGAGGCGATACCGTAATTTACTCGGATGAATGAGCTCCTAGATCCTCTTGATCGTCGCCGGCATGGGTGAAGTAAATTGATGCAAACGCCAATGACCTGGAGAGCAGTCCGAAAGCGAGTGGTCCCGACGGAAGACGACGTACCTGCCATCGCTATCAGCCTTGAACACGTGTCCACGTTGCGAGATCAATTCCAAAGGGAGATATTCAATGGCTCGCGATCGGTCGCAAGAAAATCGCACATCACAACCTAATGATGGCGCGGTCGTCAAAGGCGACAAGCGCAATGCACAAGACATTATCGGACTGATTGTTGACCAGCAGTCACAGTTTTCCAAAACAAACCGTCGGATTGCGCACGCGATTTTGAGCGAACCGCATAGCTTTGTCGAAAAGCCCATCGAGGAACTCACCGCTTGGCTTGATGTATCGGCGCCAACCGTCACCCGGTTTTCCCGCATGCTGGGGTGTGACGGCTTAAAGGATCTCAAGCTTAAAATCATGGGATCGGTGCGCGTGGGTATCCGTTATCTTGAACCCCAGACGCCTCCCGGGTCCATCGCCGAGGTTGCGGAGCGCGTTAGCAAACGGGCACAGAAAACCATTGCAGATATGCATCACAATGTCGATCTCGAACGCGCTCAGGCGGTGGTCGACAAGATCAGCGTCTGTCACACGCTCTACGCATTCGGGAGTGGCGGTGTCTCCTCATGGCTCATCGAGGAGATCCAGAACCGTTTTTTCCGGCTGGGGATACGTGTCATTCCCTGTAACGATCACCAGATGCAATTCATGTTGGCGACGGGAGTGGACCGCACGGACGTCGTCATTTGCTGTTCGCTCACAGGCGCCAATGTCGAGCTTGAGAAGGCCGTATCCGTTGCTCGCGAGTACGGTGCGGTAACGATCGCGCTGACCCCGAGTGGAACACCTCTCGCCGGCGCCGTGGATGAGTTGCTGCCGATCAACAGTCCCCCGGACGAAGACATTCTGAGCCCAGCGTCAATCCGCTACGCTTACATGATCGCGATCGATATCATCTCTTATGGCGTCGCCATTGCACGCAAGGACGCCGGCCGGGAAAAACTTCGCCGCCTCAAGCAGCAGCTGGCGATCGCACGCGATGAGGCTCAGACCCAACCTCTATGCGACTGATCCGAGAAAATGTCTATTTTTTGTTTTTTCGATCAAAAATCAGCTTAAAAAATGACCACTTACTCAAAATGGCGGAAAAATGATCCGGAAATTAAAAATTTCGTTGGACAGCTAAAAAAAAATTTGCATAGTTGCCCCATAGTAAGACTTAACCGGCCTTACAGTTCGTCTTCCAGGTCGGAGATACCGAAAGTTATCTGCCGGCACAGCCGGTTGGCCGAAATCAAAAAAGCTATCACGATTGGGGGAACTAGCATGATTTCTTCGCTGGGACGACACCTGCTGTCCAGAAGACAGATACTGCAAGGCGCGGCGGGCTTATCCGCTGCAGCGATGATGGGGCCTCGCGCTTTCGCGGCGCCCTCCACACCGATCAGCTTCGTTGGCTGGCAATACCAGCCTCAGATCGTTGAAGAGAACGTCAAGACGTTCATGAAACTCTACGACGAGAGCGTGAATTACGAACTCGTATCGGGCGACTACCACCCCTTGGCGGAAACGAAGCTCACCGGCGGTCAGCATATCGACATGCTGTATTCCGAGGAGAATTACATCGCCCGTTGGCACGCAGCCAACTGGATCCGCGACATCGAGAGCCTGCCGGGCGTTGCCGATATCAAGGCCGGCATGTTCCCGGTCAGCGTGGAGTCGCTTTCGCTGCCAAACGGTGGGCCGCTGTGCGGACTCCCCTATTACGCCGGCTACAACACCTTCCTGTACAACGACGAGCATCTCGCAAAGGCCGGGGTTCAGACGCCGGAAACCTGGGATGCCGTTCTTGAGGTCTGTCGCAAGCTCAAGAGGGATGGCGTCTCCGAGGCGCCCTTCCACGCGATGTGGCAGCAGCAATGGCCGAATATGTCCTGGTATATGTTTGCGGCATGGTATTCCGAAGGCGCGAAGGTGTTCGACGCCGATGGGAACTTCGTCGACGAGCCGGCCTTGCGCAAGATCCTCGAAATCAACCAGACTTTCTACAAGGAAAAGCTGGTCGTCGAGGACATCATGACTTTGCCCGGCGAAGGCGTACCCAGCTATGCCTCCGGTCGCCACACGTTCATGGTGGTCCATGATTACAACCACAAGGTCGCCAATGATCCCGCCGTTTCCAAGATCGCGGGAAAGGTGCGCAACGCGATCATGCCGGGAGCGACCCGCTCGACCATGGCCTGGACGGCGGCCTATCTCATGGGCTCGCAACCCGTCGATGAGGAACGCGTGTGGAACCTGCTCCAGTTCTTCGGCGGCAAAGCCAAGGATGGCCAGTATCATGTGATCAAGCGCTGGGCCCTCGAGTTCGGTCTCGGCTCGGGCTACAAGGAAGTCATGCAGGATCCCGAGATCGTCGCCAGTTTCTCGAAATGGCGCGACCTCGATATTTCGGCCAAACAGCTCGGCATGGCGACGTCACGCGCGATCGGCAAGGCGATCTGGTTCCCGGAATGGGATATGTTCATGATGCAGCAGGTCCAGGAATACATCCGTTCGGGCAGCTCGACCGACCAGCTGGTGGCATCGCTTGCGGCCAAGGCCTCCGAGCTGAAGGCCCAGTATCAGTAAGGCATGCGGGGGCAGCCGGTCATCGGGACCGGCTGCTCCGTCCGCATCAACCTCCAACGACATCGCCAGACGCGGCATTTCCGGCGATCTGGCCCAGATGATGTGCGAGGACGCCATGACAACGACGCTGCTGCCGTCGCAAAGAATCGAGCCACTGGCGCACCAACGCCGCCGCAGGATCAGCCTTCCGGCCTTTGCTTATTTCTCTGTCGCCCCGACACTGATCCTGATGGTCCTGATCGTCGGCGTGCCGCTCCTCTACAGTCTCTACCTGTCCTTCAACATCACCAATCCGATCACCAAGCGCTGGATTTTCGTTGGCTTCGCCAATTATACGAAGATCTTCCAGAGTCAGGACTTCTGGTATGCGCTCGGCCGCACGCTTTATTTCTCCGCGATTGCGGTCATCGGAACGACCGTACTCGGAACACTGATCGCACTCGTTTTAAACCAGCGATTTGCCGGCCGCGGCTTCCTGCGCAGCGTCGTCCTTGTTCCCTGGGCCATGGCGCCTGTGTCTATCGGGGTGCTTTGGTCCTTCATCTATGCCGGCAATTTCGGTCTGTTGAACGGCTTTCTCAACGACGTGGGCCTCGGTTCATGGGGACGGGCATGGTTCGGAGAGGGCTTCCGCGCCCTCAACCTCGTGGCGTTGACTCAGGTCTGGAACCAGACGCCGTTGACGACGCTGATGCTCCTTTCCAGCCTGCAGTCCATGCCGGGCAACCTGCATCGCGCAGCCATTCTCGACGGCGCGGGACCGGTCAAGCGCTTCTTCTCGATCACGCTGCCCTGGCTCAAGCCGACGCTGCTTTTCTCCACCATTATCTCCACGATCAATGCGTTCCTGGCCTTCGACATCATCTGGATCATGACGCGCGGCGGTCCGGGCGCGGCGACCACCACATTGTCCTGGCTCGGCTATATGCAATCCTTCCAGTTCCTGAAGTTCGGCGAAGGGGCCGCTCTTCTCTACGTGCTGACGTTTCTCAGCCTTGCATTCGCGATCGCCTATTTCGCCTTCCTCAGCCCCAGGAAAGCCAGAACGACAGTGCCGGTGATGGCCGCTCCAGCACTGCAGACAGCCAGCCGCCTGCGCCCCCCCATGGTCGTCTTGCCGGAGTGGAAGCCGAAGAGGCTCATGGGCCCGATTGCCACGCGCAACACGGGTAGGATCCTTTTCGCGCTCGCCGTTGCTGCCATTTTTGTCTGGTCTTTCCTACCCGTCGCCGCACTGATCCTGATCAGCCTGTCGCCAGCCACCGACCTGATCCGAACGCCTCCCTCCGTGGTGCCCTCGACGCTCACCTTCGAGAATTATCGGGCGGTGCTCATGGCGCAGGGCACGACCAGCGTGCAGGCCGCACGCGTGCCATTGTCCCTGCTCAACAGTTTCGGCATCGGCATCGTTGTCTCCGTCGTCAATGTCGCGCTCGGCACCTTGGCTGGCTACGGTTTTGCCCGCTACGCCGGACATCGTTTCTTTGCCGTCAGCCTCTGGGCGCTTCTTTTGACACGTATGGTTCCTGCGCTGACGCTGGTTCTGCCGTTCTTCGTCATCTTTCGGACGCTCGGGCTCATCGACACCCATCTCGGTCTGGTGATCGCATATTCGACGATCCTGATGCCGCTTGCCGCCTGGATGATGAAGACCAGTTTCGAGACCGTACCTCTCAGCCTGGAGCGCGCGGCACTCATCGATGGCTGCAGCCGCTGGACGATGTTCTGCAAGGTTCTGGTGCCTGTGGTGCGGCCGGCTATCGTCGCGGCGCTGATCTTCTGCTTCCTGGTGTCCTGGAACGAGTTCCTCTTTGCCATGATCCTGACCTCGACCCCCAAGACGCAGACAATCCCGGTCGTCATCGCAGGCTTTCTCAACCAGGCACGCTTCTATGAGTATGGGCCGCTTTTTGCGGCCAGCGTGCTTGCCATCCTGCCGCCTGTGGCGGTCGCCTTCTTCTTCCAACGTTACCTCGTCCAGGGTGCGCTTTCCGGCGCCGTCAAGGGCTGAAAGGAGCTTCGAGCATGGCATCGATCGAAATTGCCGGCCTCAACAAGCGGTTCGGGACGATGGCTGTTTTGAAAGGGCTCGATCTTTCGATCAGCGATGGCGAGTTCATTTCCTTCCTCGGACCGTCGGGATGCGGGAAATCGACTTTGCTGTTTTGCATCGCCGGCCTTGAGGATATCGACGAGGGGTCCATCCGCTTCGACCACAAGGAGATTTCGGATCTCGGTCCGCGCGAACGCAACATCGCGCTGGTCTTCCAGGACTACGCGCTCTATCCGCACATGACGGTACGCGAAAATATCGCCTTTCCACTGCGCCAGCAGAAACTGGACGAGGCAACCGTGGACAAGCAGGTTGCCTGGGCCGCCGATGTTCTGGGTATCGAGGCCCTTCTCGACCGACCGCCGGCAGCGCTTTCCGGCGGCCAGCGCCAGCGCGTTGCCGTTGGCCGCGCCATCGTCAGAAACCCCTCGGTACTTCTAATGGACGAGCCGCTTTCCAATCTCGATGCCTCGCTGCGCGTGCGCATGCGCACCGAGATCCGGCGCCTCCAGAAGGCGCTCGGCATTACCGTCATTTTCGTCACGCACGATCAGGAGGAGGCCATGGTGCTGTCCGACCGGATCGCCGTGATGAAGGACGGCGTCGTGCAGCAGTTCGCACCGCCGATGGAGGTCTATTCGGCTCCCGCTAACCAGTTCGTTGCAGGGTTCATCGGCAGCCCGCAAATGAACTTCTTGCCTGCCAATCTCTGCGGCGGCAGCTCCGACCGCGTTCTCGGCGTCCGTCCCCACGATCTGAAACCGGGCGCACGCGGCAATGGCGGCCTATCATTGTCCGGCAAGCTTCTGTTGATCGAGCCTGCGGGCCCTTTCCAGTTTCTCGACGTCTCGGTCGCCGGCCATGTCGTCCGCGCAACCTGTAGCGATGCGTCCGGCCTGTCTGCAGGCCAAAGCATCACGCTTTGCGCGAGCGCGGACGCCGTTCGCCATTTCGCCGCAGACGACGGCACCCGTATCAACCAGCAATTCTTGGAAACCGAAAGCCGAATTCATGCCGTATGAGCTTGTTTTGAAAAATGGTCGTGTGATCGATCCTTCCCAGGACATTGACCGCATCGTCGACGTTGCCTTCGCCGGCGGAAAGGTCGCCGCGCTTGGGGACAGTC
Source organism: Mesorhizobium escarrei (assembly GCF_935825525.1). GTDB lineage: Bacteria > Pseudomonadota > Alphaproteobacteria > Rhizobiales > Rhizobiaceae > Mesorhizobium > Mesorhizobium escarrei. The sequence continues at coordinate 148,756 of NZ_CAKXZT010000121.1, read as the reverse complement.
TTTCCGGCAAGCAAGAACGAAACGTCTCCGGCTTGATCGTGACGCCCGGCCTGATCGATCTGCACACGCATGTCTACTGGGGCGGAACGTCGCTCGGTGTGGACCCCGACGCGTTTGCTCGAAAGAGCGCGGTTTCGACCTGCGTCGATACTGGAAGTGCGGGACCGGGAAATTTTCCGGGATTTCGCAAACATGTGATCGAGCGGAGCACGGCCCGCATTCTCGTTTATCTGCATATCTCCTTCGCCGGCATCTATGGTTTCGCGAAGAACATCATGATCGGCGAAAGCCATGACATGCGGCTCCTTGCCGGCCGGGAAGCGGTGGAGACCATCAACGCCAACCGCGACGTCATCATCGGCGTGAAGGTGCGCATCGGCCGCCACGCCTCCGGGCCTGCCGGTATCCAGCCCCTAGATGTCGCCCTGCAGGTCGCGGATGAGACGGGCCTGCCGCTGATGGCCCATATCGATGAGCCGCCGCCATCCTACGAGGCCGTTGTCTCGCGCCTGCGCGGCGGCGACGTGCTGACCCATTGTTTCCGGCCCTTCCCCAATGCGCCCATCGACGGCAGAGGCAAGATCAAGCCGGAAATCCTTGAGGCAAGGCATCGAGGCGTTCTTTTCGACATCGGCCACGGGATGGGCTCCTTCTCCTGGAAGACGGCACGCTCAATGACGGCGCAAGGTTTCCTGCCGGACACCATCTCTTCCGACGTTCATGCGCTCTGCATCGAGGGCCCGGCCTACGATCAGGTCACGACGCTTTCGAAATTCCTGGCGCTCGGCATGTCGATCAATGACGTCATCGCAGCCTCGACGGTCAATGCGGCCAAGGCATTGCAGCGCCCCGAGCTTGGAACGTTCAAGATTGGCTCGGCCGGGGATGCGAGCATCCTCGAATTGCGCAGCGGCGCGTTTTCCCTTGAGGATACGCGCGGCGAGATTGTCGTTGCGCCTGAACGTATCTTTGCCGCCGGTCTGGTCATTGCCGGCCAGGATATCGGTACCGACGATCAAACACTCGCAGCAGCGGCCGAATGAAGGAGACAAAAGAAATGGATGGTGGCTACGCTATGAAAGATGCGCCGGCCAATTTCATAGGCGGCGAATGGCAGACGGAGCCGGAGACCATGGCGGCGGTCAATCCCGCAACCGGGGAGATCATTGCCCAGCTGCCGCGATCAAGCCGCGAGACGGCGCAACGCGCAGTCGCTGCGGCAAAGACAGCCGCGCCAGCATGGGCCGACATGCCGGTTTTCAAGCGCGCCGCGATCTGCGTTGCCATCGCCTCGGCAATAGACGCCGCTCAAGAAAAGATCGCGCGCATCCTCTCGGCCGAGCAGGGCAAGGTCCTTGCAGAGGCTATAGGTGAGGTCGGCAAGGCTGCCGACGGCTTCCGGCTGGCATCCGAGCTCGTCAAGCAACTGGGCGGCCAGACCCTGCCTGCGGAGGATCCGACGAAGCTCGTCATGACGATCCGCCAGCCGCGTGGGGTTTACGGCGTCATCACCCCTTGGAATTTCCCGGTCAACATCCCCGTGGAATATCTGGCACCGGGCATTGCGACCGGGAACACCATCGTCTGGGTGCCCGCCCCATCCACCTCGCTCGTCGCCTGTGCCTTGATGGAGGCAATCGACAGCGCCGGCCTTCCCGCCGGCGTCATCAACCTGGTCATCGGCGAAGGCGCAACCGCTGGCGATGCCGTCGTGGTTCATCCCGACGTTGCGGCCATCGGCTTTACGGGGAGCGCTGCGACCGGAAGGAAAATCGCCGAGCGCGGCGCCGGCAAGCCGCTGCTTCTGGAACTGGGCGGCAACGGCCCCGTGATCGTTTTCGAGGATGCCGATCTTGACGCGGCGGCCGCCGCCGCGGCCGGCGGCGCATTCTTCAATGCCGGTCAGGTCTGTGCCGCGACGGGCCGCGTTCTCGCGCATCAGTCGATTGCCGAAAGCCTGTGCGAAAAGCTCGTCGCCCATGCCCAAAAACATGTGCTTGGCGATCCCTTCCATCAGGGAACGAGCATGGGACCACTCAACAACGCCAACGTCGCGGCCAAGGTCAAAGAGCACGTCGATGACGCCATCGCACAGGGTGCCAAGGTGCTCTATGGCGGCAAGCCGCGCCCCGATCTCGGCAGTGGACTGTTTTTCGAACCGACGATCATCGCCGGTGTCACGCGCGAGATGAGAATCAATCGCGAGGAAACCTTTGGCCCGATCGTCCCGGTTCTCGCGTTCAAGGACGAGGCCGAAGCGCTCGATCTGGCGCTCGACAGCGAATACGGCCTGTCGGTGGGCGTCTTCACGGCGGACGTGGCGCGGGGTGTTTCGGTCGCCAAGGCAATCCCCGCCGGGATCGTCAACGTCAATGCCGGCAGCACCTGGTGGGAAATTCACCTGCCCTTCGGAGGTGGGACCGGCACCAAGAGCGGCATCGGCCGGCTGGGCGGCGTGCACACGATGGAAGCCATGACGGAACTCAAGATGATCACGGTCACGATCGATCGAAAGGCAGGTGTGGCATGAGCTCCCAATCGCTTGCTTTTGCCGGCGAACGGAATTCGCCCCTTTCTCCGCCCGAGAGAACGCGGATGATCCGCGCTCTTGTCGATGAATTGATCCCCGGCAGCGAGGGCTGGCCCTCCGCATCCGAGGCCGGCGTGCACGGCATCGTCGCGATGCGCCTCTTTGCGGACTGGAGCGATGTGCAGATTACGGCACTGGCCGATCTGCTGGGCTGGGAAAAGGACGGCCTTTCAAGCGCCAATGGTGAAACCCGCATCGCGTCCGTCAAGGCCTTCGAGGACGCCGACACCGAGCTTTTCGACAAGGTCTATACGGCGGTGACGCTTGCCTATTACGAAACGCCCTTTGTCATCGAAGCCATTCGAAACACGGGACGTCCATACTCCCACCGGCCCCATCTGACCGGCTATGACATGGCGCCCTTCGATTTCAACCGGGACCTGCCAGCCCATCGGCGCGGCCATTACCTGGAAACTGAAAACGTCAGGCCCGTCGATATGTCGTCGCTCGACCTGGACACGGTAAAGACAGATCATTGGGGACTGGAAAGATGACGACAGAGCGCATCTGTGATGTATTGATCGTGGGCGCTGGCGCGACAGGATCCTTGGCAGCGCTGACACTGGCAGAAGCCGGTCTCGATGTCGTCTGCCTGGAACAGGGTTCCTGGGTGGAGCCGAAAGATCATCCGCATCTCCATGCCGACTGGTCGTGGCAGCGCCGGACCAACTGGAGCCCGGATGTCAACAAGCGCAGCCATCCGGACGATTTCCCCGTCAATTCGGACTCCTCGCAAATCCTGATGTGGAACGCTGTCGGCGGATCGACCAACGTCTATGGCGCAATTTGGCCACGCTATCGTCCTTCAGATTTCCGCAAGGGCACGGAGCATGGTCTTCAGCCGGACTGGCCGATCACCTATGAGGATATCGCCCCCTTTTACGAGCAGGCCGACAAGCTCGTGGGCGTGTCGGGACTGGCCGGCGATCCGGCCATGCCACCACGAGACCGCTGCCCGACCCCGCCAATGCCTGTGTCCAAGGTGGCGAAGCGCCTTGCTTCCGGTTTCGATGCGCTTGACTGGCACTGGTGGCCGGTCGAGGCCGCGGCGATCTCCGAGGATTACGACGGTCGGCCGGCCTGTAACAATTGCGGCACATGCAACGGCTGCCCGCGCGGATCGATGAGCAAATATTCGCTGTCCATCTGGCCGAAGGCATTGAATGCCGGCTGCGAACTGCGCATCAATGCCCGCGTGCTCAAGATCGAGAAAGACCTAGACGGCCGCGCAAGCGGAGCTCTCTATGTCGACCGCAACACCGGGATGAAACATTTCCAGAGGGCGAAACTGGTTATCGTGGCTGCGAACGGCATCGGAACGCCACGGCTCCTTCTTGCATCCGACAATCTTGCCAACACCAACGACCAGGTCGGACGCTACCTCCTGCATCACACCCTGGTTGCCTGCGAAATGTGGGTCGACGAGCCGGTCGATGGTCATATCGGTTACGTCGCATCCCTGCTGTCACGGCAGTTTGCCGAAACAGACCCGTCGCGTGGTTTCGTCAACGGTTTCAATTTCAACTGCATCACCTCCACGCCCTCGGCGGGAGAGCTTGCGGCAGGCTGGTTCACGCCGGCCCGCGCGCCGTGGGGCCGCGACCATCACCCATGGTTCGAGCGCCACTTCGGCCATTCCATCGGCGTTTTCGGCATTGGCGACGATCTGCCGAATCCGGAAAATCGCGTGACGCTGGATCCGGTGCTGAAGGATTCCGACGGCGTGGCTGCGGCAAGGACCCACTATGCACCAGGTGAAAACGACAAGCGCATGATGAACTACATGCTCGATCGTCTCGAAGAGCTTGCAAAGGCCTGCGGCGCTTTCGAATATCGGCTGCATGATTATCGCGACAAGGAAGGCGTTTATCGCACACCCGCCTGGCACATGATCGGCACCTGCCGCATGGGCAGCGACCCGTCGACATCCGTTGTCAACCGGTGGCATCAGACCTGGGAGGTCCCCAATCTTTTCATCGTCGATGGAAGCGTGCTCGCGACCGGCGGTGTCGTCAATCCGACGGCGACCATCTCGGCGCTCGCCTTGCGTGCCGCGGTCTATATCCGCGACAATTTCGAAACCCTGTCGCAGCAGACGCGGCCGTCGATAGCCGCCTGACGCGAACGACGCGGGTTGTTCGTCAATCGTCTCGCATGCCAAGCAAAGACGATCTCCTGCCCGCATGGTCATGATTGGCATCATTGCGATCAGAGAAAGACAAAATGCTCCAGCGCCCCCCTGCCGAGCCCGGAATGAGCGAAGCGGATATCGATACCCCTGCCCTCATCATCGATCTCGATGCAATGGAAAGCAATCTCGACCGCATGGCCGCATTCTGCCGCAACGCAGGCGTGCGGTTGCGCGCTCACGCGAAAACCCACAAGTCCCCCATCATCGCCCACTGGCAGATTGCCAGAGGGGCCATCGGCCAATGCGTGCAAAAAACAGCGGAGGCCGAGGTTCTTGCCTGGGGCGGCGTCAGCGACATTCTCGTTTCGAACGAGGTCGTTTCCGCCCGCAAGCTGGCGCGACTGGCCGCGCTGTCCAGGATGTCGAAAATCTCGCTTTGTGCCGATAGCGCGGCCGTGGTTGACCAGATCGAGGCAGTGGCCGAATCCTTCGCCACGCGGTTGACCGTGCTGGTCGAGATCGACGTCAGCGGCGGCCGCTGCGGTGTGGAGCCCGGCGAGCCCGCCGCAGTACTTGCAGTACGCATAGCGAGAAGCCGCCATCTGGTGTTCGGCGGCCTGCAATCCTATCATGGGCGCGCCCAGCACCTGCGCACCGAACAGCAGCGGTGCGACGCGATAGGCCAGGCTGCGGCGCGAACGATGGATACGGTCGCCGCAATCAGGAAGCAAAGCCTGGAATGCGCAATTGTAGGCGGCGCAGGCACGGGAACCTTCGCCCACGAGGCAGCCAGCGGCGTATACAACGAGCTGCAGGCCGGCTCCTATGTGTTCATGGATGCCGACTATGCGCGAAATCGTCCCGCTCCCGATTTCGAACAATCGCTGTTCGTTTTGAGCACCGTCATGAGTGCTGCCCGTCACGGTATCGCGGTTCTGGATTGCGGCCACAAGGGGATTGCCATCGACAGCGGGCTTCCTCTCATTCACGCCAGACAGGATATCGACTATGCCGGCGCATCCGATGAGCACGGTTCGCTCGTCCTGCGTTCGGACCCTGGAAGCCTTGCCATCGGAGAAACGCTGCGCCTCGTTCCGGGCCATTGCGATCCAACGGTCGACCGCTACGACTGGTATGTCGGCATGCGCGGCAAGCGGGTCGAATGCGTCTTTCCTGTCGCGGCGCGCGGAATGATGCAATGACGCTTGCGGTTCTTCCTGAGGTCGAAACCATATCCCCAGAACTGAAGCTGCACTGCATCGCCTGCGATGCCACCCTGCCGCCAACGCTGGTTTACCGCTGCCCCGATTGCGGCGGCATACTGGAGGTTGTACGTCAAAAACCGGAGGGCCACAGCTGGCTTAGGGCCGACTTCGTCGGAGATGGCATTACGCTTGGAGAAGGCGGCACGCCGCTTCGAGAGCTCAGACCCAATCTCCTCCACGCCGGCTTCAGTGGTCGGCTTCTTGTCAAGGACGAAACCCGCAACCCATCCGGCTCCTTCAAGGATCGCCTTGTGGCAGCGGCGTTGAGCCGGGCGATTGCGCTTGGCGCGACGGGTATCGTCAGCGCGTCGAGCGGCAATGCCGGTGCTGCTGCCGCTTGCTATGCCGCGAATGCGGGAGTTCCCGCCATCATCGTTTGCCCGGACGCGACGCCGCGTGGCAAGCTGGCGCAGATTGTTGCCTATGGCGCCGCGCTTGAGCAGGTGCCGGGCCATTACGGAAACGCGTTTGAGCACGCCAGGCAAATCTGCGCCGAAACAGGCTATGCAAATCTGACGACGACCTATCTGAACCCTTATGGCGTGGATGCCCTGCGGCTGATCGGGCAGGAGCTCTATGAGCAGATGGAATGCGTCGGACCCGACTGGATCGCCATCCCGACGAGTTCCGGGCCGTTGGTCAAAGGTGTCTTTCAGGGCTTCATGGATAGGGCTGGCAAAGTGCCGCGTCTGATCGCGGCGCAGTCGGAAGGTTGTGCTCCGATAGCGAGAGCCTTCGAGGACGGAAAGATCGACGTTGATGGCTGGGAGAATCCCAACACGATCGCTTCGGGCATTTCGGACCCGTTGCAGGCCTATCCCGAGGAAGGCAGTCTGACGCTTTCGCTTGTCCGTGCAAGCAAGGGCCTTGCTTACGCCGTCGGCGATGTGGGCATTCGCGAGGCTATGATCGACCTGGCACGCAAAGCCGGTCTCTTCTGTGAACCGACGGGGGCGGCCTCTCTCGCTGCGGCCCGGGATCTGTTCATAAAAGGCACGATCGGATCGAGCGATACCGTCGTCTGCATTGTGACCGGACATGGTTTCAAGGATTTTGCAGCTTGGACCTGACCGATGAGAGCGGCCTCTGCGTCGGAACCCGTCCTTGCCTTAGCCTTTGACCGCTCCAGCGATCATGGATCCTGATATCTGCCGATACATCACAAGACCCAGCAATGCCGGCGGCAAGGCGCCCAGCACCATAACCGCGGAAGCGGTTCCCCATTTCACACCGCCGCCGCTTGCGTCGAAAAAGAAGGACGCGCCGACCGTCATCGGAACGGCACGGTTGGTTGTCAGCATGAGGCCAGACGCCACCTGAGAACAGGAACTTTTCGTACCTGTGCGATGACGCCATGGCGATCGCGGCATTCCTCCAAAGTGTGAAACCGGTCGACAACGACGTTCCCGAGCCGTTCAAACCGGGAGAAAAAGTGTCGAGCTTCATGTTCCGGATCATGCCGCCGGGTGAAACCGCAGCTGCCGCGCCGAAATAGGCCGGGTACGACTGCGCGGCTTTCGACCTCACATTGGAAGGGCTGATCGCCGACGTTGAAGCTCTGAACGACGCCGGGCGGTTCGGCTACGGCTTCGACGGCCTGTCAATCGGTGTGGGTCTCCGCGCCGATCGGCACAATACCCAGAAGTGGCAATGCGGCTTAAAGACAGCGAATGTCAGTCGAACGGCCACAAGCTTGATGGACGGGGCTTCCTGACGTCTGCGTTAGCCCGCCCTTTGCAGCTTTGAGGGCTCTGCCGCAAAAGACGCGGCCAATCTGCGTGCCGAGCTGTCATACGCGCCGTTGTTCTGCTTCCGCCACTGCCCCGGGCCTATCCCGAAAATCGCGGTGAACCGGCGGTGGAACGCAGGCAGCGACGCGTAGCCGCAGCGTTCCGCGATATCGGCGATCGGAAGCCTGGTATTGATGAGCATTTCCCGGGCCTTGGTCATCCGCCAGAGGGTGAGATAGGCCGAGGGTCCCATTCCCACCTTTGACGAGAATCGCGCGGACAGGACTGAACGCGAGAGGCCGGCATGGCGCGCAAGGCTGTCCACCGACCAGTTGCGCGCAGGCTCCAAGTGGATTGCGCTCAGGCACTTGGCGACGGTGGGTCGCGCAGCGCCTCCATATAGGGATGGGCCGGACTGCTCGCTGTCGCTTCCCGTCTCAGGCTCTGGATCAAGAGAATCTCGACGACCCGATGCAGGACGAAAAACGCGCCGGGGCCGGACAGAAGCGCTTCGTCATGCAAAAGTTGCAGCGCCGAACCGCAGGTCGCGTCATTGCGTTTGAGCACGATCACCGGCGGAAGAACGGACAGGACCGGGTGCAGGATGCCCGGATCGAACCCCAGATAGCCGCACAGAATCCGGCAATCCGGCGCGCCGTGACCGACGCGCAGCGTGTCGCCCTCGACCGGATGAGCGGCGAGGACGGCCTCCAGCGGTATCGCATCACGCGCCGCCGCGTCCGAGGACAGGATCTGCGACGCCCCTTCGGGCACCAGAACCATGTCGCCGGGGTTCAACGCCACCGCCGGTTGACCAGGCACCGCCACATAGGCGCGCCCCGAAAGCATGTGGTGAAAACGGATATGCCGCTCTTCCTCGGGAAGGCGCACGGCGAAGGGCGCGTCGAGGGCGGCGTGGAAATAGAGTTCGGCCTTCAGCCGCAGGCTGGAGCAAATGTCGTTCAGCACATCCATGACGCAACAATGAGCCGGCTTGGGACGATCTGCAAATGAATACCGACAATCAGGCATCGTTTAACTCAAATTTGCCAGCTATTGGTCGGAAAGACACGATCCCCATGAATGGAGAGCTCCTTGTCCCTGGAAACGCTCTTGGCCCTGATCGGCTTTGCCTTCGTCATGTCGATCTCGCCAGGCCCCGGCAACTTCCTGCTGCTCGCCTCCGGAGCGAATTTCGGCTTCCAACGGTCTATTCCCCTCGTGCTGGGGATCAGCTTCGGCTTCCTCAGCATGGTCTTCGCTGTCGGGCTGGGGTTGGGGGCTGTGCTGGAAACTTATCCGACCGCGGGGCAGATCCTGCGCGCCGCCTGTACGGTCTATGTGCTTTGGCTTGCGTGGAAAATCGCTAGGAGCCGATCGCTTGGGAGCGGCTCGGGCGCGGGACTCGAGAAGCCCTTCACCTTCCTGCAGGCCGCAAGCCTGCAATTGCTCAATCCGAAAGCCTGGACGGTCGCGCTGATCGTCACGGTCTCCTATCTCGAGCCCGAGGCCGGAGTTCCAGATCTTCTTCTGCTGATTGCGGTCTTTGCCGCCGTGACCATCCCCTCGATCAGCGTCTGGGCCTTGTCCGGGCATGGCGTGCGCGGATTTCTGGCCCGAGGCAATCGCATCGCGATTTTCAACATCGTCATGGCGGTGTTGCTTCTCGCCTCGATGCTTCCCGCGATCCTGTCCGTCGCGCATTGAAAGGAATCTCGGAAATGCGCAGCTTTGAGGAAATTCAGGAGATTGCCGCGGGGCGGCAGAGTGGACAAGCGGCGCTGGAGGCGCTTCTGCCTCAAGCGTTGACACCGGAGGCGCTCGGCCGGACGCACGATGACCACTGGCTCTCGGCCATGACGAAATGCCTGTTCCAGGCGGGATTCAACTGGTCCGCCATCGAGGCAAGATGGACCGGTGTCGAGGCCGCTTTCGACGGGTTCGATCCCCGGAAGATCTCCCTGTGGTCGGAGGAAGACATCGACAGGTTGCTCTCGGGCCGGCGGATCGTGCGGCAAGTAAATCCTGCTCGGACCGATTGAGTTCAAATTGCTACGTCACATGCTGGAGAACCCGGAGAAGGTGCTCAGCCGCGACGAACTGATAGAGGCAGCCTGGCCCGGCAATGTCTATGTTGGCCCGCGCACGGTCGATGTCCATATCAGCCGGCTTGCGAAAGTCGCTCGGGCAGTCATCCCAGCGTGTCACTATCGCACTGTCAGGCTCGGCGGTTACGCGTTGGAGTGCCAGTCGTTTTGATCGATGGCGTTCGACCAGATCATCGCCGAACATCTATGCTGCCGCCTCCGCTGGAAGGCGCCTGTAAATGAAGGTTCATGTAATTCGAACCGCGTCACTAGCATAGGAAATTTACAAGTAGACGAGACCGAAGCACGGTTGGGGTTTGTGGATCTTTCTTCGTCGGTACCGTTGATGTTGTACGTCTGGGATTGTTGGCACGAGGCGCCCGCCGACGGCAAAGGGTCAACGCGCAACCTGCGAGATGACGATCACCTGGATCTCGGTCTCGCCATCTAAAGTGCAGATCAACACGCTGCAAATCCGCGTGGCGGTGGTTCGATCCGTCTCCCGTTACCACCTTTCCCACGCTCCTTGGCGCCGTTGGAAGGCATTCTCGCCCAGGAGGGCGGTGAGGCGCCCAGCGATTTCGACTTCGATTCCGCCGATCCTCGATGGATCTCGAAACACAGTAACGATCGCGTCCCGCATCGCCTCTGCGGATTTGGAATCGCCAGCCACGATGCCTTTTGTAAGCCCTGTTTGAGGATGGATGGCTGGACAGAGTATCGGGGGGACAGGCGGCAAAGCCGCGATTTCCGAGGCATAGAGACGACTGCTATAGCTCATACTTTCTGTCATTATGAGTTATAGAAAGGTGCGTTATAACTCATGATATGGAATTGGGAGCAGGCTGACTGGCCGCATTTCACCTACGATAAGAATGTATTGGAACCACTGGAAAGCGAGTTCCTGTTGCAATCGGGCGAGTTCCTGGGCGTCTTTCGTCATGTCGGTTCCGACGATCGCGACCAGATCCGCATCGATCTTATTAGCGAGGAGGCCTTGAAGACATCCGCGATCGAGGGGGAATACCTCAACCGCGAGAGTCTGCAATCATCCCTGCGCCAGCAACTTGGACTGGGCAGCGAGACCAGGCGCATTCCACCTGCCGAGCGGGGCATCGCGGAAATGATGGCCGATGTCTACTTGCATTTTGCCGATCCGCTCTCACATCGCACCCTCTATGCTTGGCACAAGATGGTGATGTCGGGTGAACGGCGAATGGAGACCGTCGGCAATTATCGCCGACATGCCGATGCCATGCAGATCGTTTCCAATCGGCTGGATCGGCCCAAAGTGCATTTCGAAGCGCCGCCCTCGACGCGGGTAAAATCCGAAATGGACACCTTCGCCGCTTGGTTCAACGATACCTCGCCCAAAGGCAAGACGCCGCTCCCGGCGTTGACGCGTGCCGGTATCGCGCACCTTTATTTCGAGAGCATTCACCCGTTCGAGGACGGCAACGGCCGCATAGGGCGTACCCTCTGCGAAAAGGCGCTGGCACAAAACCTGGGTGAGCCCAGCCTCATCGCGTTAGCCTACACGATCGAACGCCGCCGCAAGGCGTACTACGACAACTTGGAGGCCAGCAACAAGAACAACGCGGTTACAGACTGGCTGCTGTACTTCGCCAACACGATCCTTGAGGCGCAACGCGTAACGCTTGCGCGGGTAGAATTCTCCGTCGCCAAAGCCAAGTTTTACGAACGCCATCGAGACCAGTTCAACGAGCGCCAGCAAAAGGCCATCGCCCGGATGTTCCGTGAAGGGATCGAGGGCTTCCAAGGGGGTCTCAGCGCCGAGAACTACATCGCCATCACACAGGCATCCCGCGCGACCGCAACGAGGGACCTGCAGGACTTGGTTGCTAAGGGTGCGCTAACAAAAACCGGGGAGCGTAGGCACACGCGCTACGCACTCCAAGTGTCCGATTCTAACAGATAGATTTTTGCCATTCGGCATGGTCCGTGACCGCGCGCGTCCCAGATCGTCATCGCAACGGCAGCACTGGCATTGTTGACCGACGAAAAGACCGTAGAGGGGACTTTCGATACCTGGTACCAAAAGGCCGAGGCGCTTTGGAACGCTCGCTTGAAATGATCATGCTTGGCTAAGTTTGCTGTGGAACAGCGTCGAAAACGACCCTCTGGGAAAGACCGCCGCCGGCGCGGTTTTCCAGTGTGACGGTTCCACCGAAGCGTTCGATGATTTCCTTGGCAATGGCGAGGCCGAGGCCGGCCCCCGGAATGGATTGCCGGCGGCCGGGATCGACCCGAAAGAATGGCTCGAACGCCTTGCCCAACAGTTCCGGCGGGATGCCGGGCCCGCCATCGGCGATGGTGAGGACGGCATGATTGCCTGCTGCGGAGAGAGAGATGCTGCAACCCTTGCCGTGGGTGGCGGCATTGACGATCAGATTGCGCAATGCCCGACGAAGGCCGAGTGCCCCTGCCTTGACCATGACCTTGTCCAGATGCCCGATCGACACGGCGTGACCGAGCGAAATCATCTCGGCCTCGATGTCACGGACCAGCCTTTCGAGGTCGACCGGTTCGACGGCGTCCTGATCGACCTCCTCGCGCACCAGCCGGATGGCGCTGTCGGCGATGCGGTCGAGCTCCTCGAGATCGTGCAGCCATTTCTCGCGTTCTTCATCCGCCAGGAACTCCGCGCGCAGCCGCATGCGCGTCATACGAACATGAAGCCGGTTCCGTTCCATCCGCTCGCAGTGCAGGTCGCCAACCGCATGCATGCATGGAACCGCTTCCAGGATCACCGCTCCCGATAAACTAATCATCCAAGAGGGTGGTCGCGAGATGCAAATCCAATTTTGGGAGAATACGGCGAGCCGACTACACTCTTTATTGGCGGCGATGTGCCAGACATGGAGTGATCGGTCGAGTTGGTCAGTCCACCCACCTAGACTAATCGCAGGAGAGGAGCCTTCCTCCCTCCCTAGCCCTTCCGATTTCGGGCGCCCGAGCGTTGAATCCAGAACTGCCGGATTGCGGCGGAGGCCTAGGGTTTTGCTTTCCGCTTTGCTTGCGCTTTCTTCGGCGGCGTTTTCACCGTCGCCTTGCGACCGAGGCCAATCGATTTTGCAAGGGCTGACCGCTGAGCCGAGTAGTTCGGCGCAACCATGGGATAGTCTCGCGCCAATCCCCACTTGGCTCTGTACTCGTCAGGTGTCATACTCAGCAGCCCTAGGTGACGCTTCATGGATTTGAACTTACGCCCATTCTCCAAGCTCACAATGTAGTCGGGAAATATCGACTTCTTGGGATTTACAGCCGGAGCAAGTACTGGTGGCGGTGGCACGACCGGCTCGAGCAGGCCCGATAACGCCGTATTGACGCTGGCGATCAAACTCGGCAGATCGGCCGCAGGCATTGCATTGTTCTGAACATAGGCGGCGACAATGTCCGCCGTCAGGCCTAACAGATCAGAGTTCGTCTGACCAATTGCTTCGTCCATTAACCTAGTCCCCTCGTTGATCTCCCGTTCCTATTCGGGAAATTCAGTCCGCGCAATTGCAACAACGATTATTCATGGGCAGGTTGCTGCGGCAGCAATGGTGCTCGTGAACAAGTCTCAGGATGCCCCCCATGGCCGCACCTGTTTACCGCCCGGCTCACGCCGATTTGCGTCGTCAGCACACGGGCCGTAGCTTGCTTGTCATCCGGCTCGCCGCGGGCGGGCCGGGCGCTTCAAATGGCTGGTGCGCGCTGGCAAAACAGCTGTTTGAGGACCTCGACGGGTAGCTTCGGCAGCCAATTCGACTTTTCGACGCGGCGGGCGGCGTCCTCCCGGAATGGTTTGAAAAGCCGCATCTTGCCGTCGGATCTTTTTGCCACATGGCGCCGATCGCCCGCTCGCCGGGAAAGCTTGCCCGACCAAGGCTTTGAGGACATTCAGACGATTGCTTCGACCCAGCCTGCCGCAGCGCCTGCGTCAAATTCACAGCGCTCATGATCTGGTCTAGTTCACGTCGGCCCATGGGCCGGCATCACAATTGGGAACGACCTGAAGCTGGCAAGGCACTGGCGCTAACCACCGTCACTTTTCGCTCGGCGGAGCGCAAGGACAAAAGTGCGTCCTGGGAGATGCCTTCGTCCGTGATCACTTCGTCGATCTCGGAAATATCCGAAAGCGTACAGAAACCAGGTGCGGTGAACTTCGAGCTGTCGACGAGCAGGATCGTCTTGCGGGCAGAGGAGATCATTGCGCGCTTGAGAGACGCTACCTCCAGCGAGGTTTCCGTCAGCAACGTGCCCGTCACAGCCGAAGCACCGGTCATGCAGAGGTCGGCATGGAGCGTTTTGATGAAGCTCTCGCCCGGCTCGCCGGCAAGGTGCCGGTAGCCGGGACGGACGGTGCCGCCCGGCAGGATGATGCGCCAGGATTTGATGTCGGCCGCGAAATCGGCGATCTCAAGACTGTTCGTCACAACGGTCAGCGGCAAATCCCGCTCCGCCGCGGCGCGCACGGCCTCCATCACCGTCGAAGAACTGTCGAAGATGACACTGTCACGCGCGCTCAACCGGAGAGCTGCCTCCTGTCCTATGGCTGCTTTCTCGGCGTGTTGCAGCTGTGCATTCACCGAGGTTTCACGCTCGAACGTCGCTCGCATCGGCTGCAAAAGATGGGCACCGCCATGGGTGCGCTCAAGATACCCTTTCTCGACTAGATGTTCGAGATCGCGGCGAACTGTCGATTGTGATCCGCCAATCGTGTCAGCCAGTTCCTGGATGCTGGCGGCACCATTTACGCGCAGGTGTTCCAGGATAAGAGCACGGCGCTTGGCCGGAACAAGTTCGACGCGTTTGGTGGAAGACTCCATTTTGGTGGAAGACTCCATGCTATCGCCCCTCATCGGATTTTTGGCCATGCGGAGGCCAGGATGGCTGGCGCTCAATTTCAGTCAATATCTACCAAATCGTATAGCCGCAATCCACGACCACGACAGAACCGGTCATGGCGCTCGAGGCGTCGGTGGCCAGGAAGAGGATCGTCGATGCAATTTCGTCAGCGCGCGCGACCCGCTTCATCGGTGTCATCGACATCCATGTCGGCATCATCCGCTCGTCGGTGAAACCGCCGCGCGACATCGCCGTGTCGACATAGGTTGGAGCCACGCTGTTGACCCGCACGCCGCGTTCTGCCCACTCGCCGGCGAGCGACCTGGTCATATGATGAACGCCCGCTTTGGCGGCGTTGTAGTGGACTTGGCGCTGCGGCTTGTTGGAGATCAGCCCCGACATCGACCCGACAGTTACGATGGCGCCGCGCCCGCGCGCGAGCATTGGCCTGGCGAATTCGCGGCAACACCAGTACGCGCCATTGAGATCCACATCGATCACCTTGAGCCAAACGTCATCCGTCATGTCCTCGCCGCCTGTATCCGGCCAGGCGATTCCTGCGTTCGCGATCAGGATGTCGATGGCGCCGTAGCGCTCGTTGGTGGTACGTGCTGCCTGGGCCACGGCCTTTGAGTCGGTGACGTCCAGGAGCAAGGTGTCAACTTCGTGGCCCTTGACCTTCATCTCCCGCTGGCCAGCCTGGAGGACTTGAGCATCCATGTCCGAAATGACGACTTTTGCTCCCGCCTCGGCCAAAGCCTCCGCCGAGGACAGGCCTATGCCACGTCCGCCGCCGGTGATGAAAGCGACCTGCCCGTCGAGCCGAAATTTTTCGAGGAACATTTGTTATCCTTTGGTACGCTGGTTTTCAGTTGAGGGCCTGGCCGTCGGGACCAAAGAGGTGGAGACGGGAAGGATCAAACGATATGGGGACGATGTCGCCAACCCGGGCTGGCTGCTGATCGCCGGTTTTGATGGTCAGGAGTTGGCCCTTGCCGATGTCGACATACACGAGCGTCTCGCCGCCGAGATGTTCGATAACGGAAACCTCTCCCCTGGCGGCGCCCCCTGCGCTGAGCAAGAGCGCCTCCGGCCGCAAGCCCAGCGTAATCCCGGCACCGTCCTTGAGGGACACGTCGCCAATAGGTAAGCGCTGGCCTCCATCCAGAAACGCGAAAGTCTGCCCATCTCTCCTGGAGACGGATGCGCCAACCAGATTCATCTTTGGGGAGCCGATGAAGCCGGCCACGAAAGTGTTGGCAGGCTTGTTGTAAAGATCGAGCGGACTTCCGACCTGCTCCACGATCCCCGCGCGCAGTACCAGGATGCGATCGGCCATGGTCATGGCTTCCACCTGGTCATGAGTCACATAGATCATGGTCGCGTTTAGGTCCCGATGGAGTTTCGCCAATTCGACGCGCATCTGTACCCTAAGTGCTGCATCCAGATTCGAAAGTGGCTCATCGAACAAGAAGACCTTTGGCTCGCGCACGATCGCGCGTCCGATGGCAACGCGCTGCCGTTGGCCGCCGGAAAGCTGCCCCGGCTTGCGGTCGAGCAATGCCTCTAGCTGCAGAATTTTTGCTGCTTGGCGAACCTTGAGGTCTCGCTCGGCCTTCGGTACGCCCGCCAGCATGAGAGCGAATCCCATATTCCCCGCGACCGTCATATGCGGATAGAGCGCGTAGCTTTGAAACACCATCGCAAGGCCGCGCGCGTCCGGCGATACATCGTTCATCCGGGCGCCGTCGATCAACAGATCGCCAACTGTAATCTCTTCAAGTCCGGCAATCATGCGCAGCAACGTTGATTTGCCGCAACCCGATGGACCCACAAACACCACGAACTCCCGATCCCGTACAGTGAGATCGACCCCTTTGATGACTTCGACAGCGCCATAGTTTTTACGGACGGACTTGAGTTCGACACCCGACATGACAACTCCTATTTGACAGCGCCAAATGTTAAGCCGCGCACCAATTGACGCTGCGTGACCCATCCGAAAATCAGTATGGGCGCGACCGAGGCAAGTGATGCTGCCGACAGCTTGGCCCAGAAATAGCCCTCGGGATTCGAGAAAGAGGCGATGGCGAGCGCCAGCGTGCCCGAGTCCACGGCCGTCACGTTGATGCACCAGAAAGACTCGTTCCACGACAGGATGATGCAAAGAAGTGCGGTCGATGAAATGCCCGGTGTGGCAAGCGGTACCAGAAGATACCGCAGTTGCTTGAGTGGGCCGGCACCATCCATGCGCCCCGCTTCGAGGATCTCGGCTGGCACTTCCTTGAAATATGAATAGAGCATCCACACGACGAGTGGCAGGTTGGACAGAAGGGTGATGGTTATCAGTGCGGTTCGGGTATCGAGCAAATCCAACCAAACCAGCATAAGGTACATTGGCACGAGAACGCCGACCGCGGGCATGAACTTGGTGGAGAGCATCCACAACATGATGCTGCGTGTCCGTTTGGTCGGATGGAACGCCATCACATAGGCTGCGGGTGCAGCGATCAGAATGCCCAGAAAGGTCGAGCCGAGGGCCACCAAGACGCTGTTCCAAGCGTGGCGCACATAGTCAACGCGCTGATTCATCTCAGCGAAGTTTTCGAGTGTCGGCGTGAAGACAAGGAGCGGAGGCGATGCATAGGCGTCCATCTCCGTCTTGAAGGCGGCCAGCGTCATCCAGAAGACTGGAAACGCCATAATGAAGGCTATGAGCCAGCCAAGCACCGTGCGGATGACTAGCGCGCGCTTATTCTTGACCATGGCGCCCGCCTAGAGCTGCCGCGCAATGGCGCGGACGAAAAAGAATGCAACGATGTTGGCGACGATGATGGCGAAGATACCTCCGGCGGACGCCACTCCGACGTCGTAACCGAGCAACCCACGGGAATAGATGTAGAAGGGAATGTTGGTGGTGATCACGCCTGGCCCACCGACCGTGGTCACCAGGATTTCTGCGTAGATTGCGAGGAAGAAGATCGTCTCGAGCATGACCACGACGGCGACCGGCCTGGCGAGGTGCGGCAAAGTGATGAAAATAAAGCTGGTAGTGGCACCTGCACCATCCATGCGGGCCGCCTCCAGCTGCTCGCGATCGAGCGATTGCATGGCCGTCAGCAGAATAAGCGTTGCGAACGGAATCCACTGCCATGAAATGATGATGATGATCGCAGTCATCGGGTGGTTGGTGAACCAGTCGATCGGCTGCATGCCGAAGCTCCTGCTGAGCCAGGCGAACAACCCATAGACGGGATGCATCAGCAGGTTCTTCCAGATCAGGGCGCTGACAGTCGGCATGACGAAGAAGGGCGCGATGACGAGGAGCCGCGCAATGCCTCGCCCGAAGAACGGACCATCATAGAGAACCGCAAGCAAGACGCCGGCGGTGACGGTCACCACGAGCGGCACCAGCACAAGAACCAGCGTGTTCCACACGACCCGCGGGAGATCCGGATCAGTGAGCAGGAAGTAGTAATTTTCCAGGCCCACGAAGGTGGCGGGGGGCGAGAGCAGATTGTAGCCCTGGAAGGAATACCACAGCGTCAATGCCAATGGGACGATCGCCCAGATCAACAGCAGGCCGACCGCTGGTGCCATGAGCGGCCACGCTCTGACTGTCCGAGTGGGTTTGAACCAGCTGCCGGTCGGTAACGACGACATTGCGGTTGCGTTTTCCATAGGAAATCCCTGGAGGTAACCGGGGCCGCAGACCGGCCCCGGTTGTCCGACTTCACTTGATGTAGCCGGCCTTCTTCATGGTGCGATCGGAATTGGCGGCGGCGGCATCAAGTGCCTCGTCCACCGACATCTTGCCCGTCAGTGCGGCGGCAACCTGCTGCGCCGTGAAATTGCCGATCGCTTGCATTTCCGGGATCGTGGCAAAAGTGATGCCGACATATGGTTTCTTGTTATGGGTGGTGTTGACCGGATCGGCCTCTTCGATGGCGACGAGAGTAGGCTTGGCGAAAGGCGCCGCCGTCTGGTAGTCGGCGCTCTCGTAAGTGGACTTGCGCGTGCCGGGGGGAACCGTCACCCACCCCTCCTCTTTTCCGATCATCTTGATGTAGTCTTTCGAAGTCGCCCACTCGACGAACTTCTTAGCCTCTCCGGAGTGTGTCGACGACGAAGGGATGCCGAGCGCCCAAGCCCATAGCCAGCCATTGCCCTTGTTCCAGGATTCGATCGGCGCCTGAGCGAAACCGACCTTGTCCGCGATCTGCGAACGCTTTGTGTCGTAGAGGAAGCCGGCAGCCACCGAAGCATCGATCCACATGGCGCATTTGCCACTCGACATCAGCGCAAGATTTTCGTTGAAGCCGTTGCCGACCATGCCGGGCGGGCCAAATTTGTTTCCGGCATCGACGTAGAACTTCACGGCTGACTTGAAGGCGTCGCTGTTGTAGCCAGAGGTCCAGTCCGGGTTGAACAGCTGCCCTCCCCATACATTGCCCATGAGGCCGACAATCGCCATGTTCTCGCCCCATCCTGGCTGTCCACGGATGCAGAGGCCGTAGAACCCGTTCGCCTTGTCATTCAGTTTTGCAGCGAAGTCGGCGATCTGCGTCCAGGTCGGCTTCTCGGGCATTGTGAGGCCGGCCTTCTTGAACAGATCGGTGCGGTAGAAGGTCAGCGTACTCTCGGCGTAAAAAGGCAGCGAATAGATCTTTCCATCGGAGGAGAGGCCGTCGCGCACGCTCGGCAAGACGTCGTCGATGTCGTAGCCATCCGGCATGTCATCCAATGGCACGAGCCATCCCGCTTTGCCCCAGATCGGCGTTTCGTACATACCGATCGTGATGATGTCGAACTGGCCTCCCTTCGTAGCGATGTCGGTGGTCACGCGTTGGCGCAGTACATTTTCTTCCAGCACCAGCCACTTGAGCTTGATGCCCGTCTCTTCTTCGAACTTTGACGAGTAATTCTGCATGACGATCATGTCGGGATTGTTGACCGTGGCGATGGTCAGAGTGGTTTCCGCCAAGGTCTGACTGGATATGAGCGCGGTCGCTGCGAACAGCAGTGATCTCAAGAGCTTCATGCTTCATTCCTCCACTTAATACGCCGATATCGGCACTCCCCGGACGTTTGTCCGATCACGACGGTTCAAAGGCTTGAACCTTGAAATCCATCAACGGGTGACGGAGCCTCGCGCCCAAGCACCAGTAGACAGCCAGCTGTGAAACTGTCGCCCAGGCCGAGAGTTGTCGTCGGCCGATCGAGATAGGGAGCGGGGCAGGCAACGAACGACCAGTCTCCCCTTTGTGAAAAGCTTGCAAACGGCATGTTCTCGAATCGCGCCGCCGGGTCGGTACGCACTTCGGACACCGGCGATCCAGCCGCGGCGCGCGCCGCTGCAATTGCGCACCCGGCCATGAGGGCATTCAACTCTTTGCCAGGATCACCTCGGGTTGCGGACGCCGCCCAGGTATCGGCATGCACGCACACCCGATCTAGCTGCAGCCGCTCGCCGAGCGCGAGCAGGGCGTCCATCGGCTGCTCCGCCGACGGGTCCATCGCAAGCAACTCGGAATGGCTCATGCCGATTGAAGTGACGGCGCCCCTCGACAGGTTAAGTACCGCCCGCATTGCATCGGGGGTGACGTAACCGGCGAGTTCGAGATGAATGGTCTTGAGGCCAGCGGATTTCCACGCGCGGCCCAAGTCAAAGACGGCCTTGCTCGCGCCTTCGACATTCTCCTCAGGCTCGTCGTTCAAGCCTGATAGAAGACCAGCGGCGGCGGTTGGGGCTAGTTTCTTCGAAACTTCCACGAAGTCGCGATCTTTTTGTATGCCGCGATCGTGAAAACGAACGATGATTCTGGAAGACCGTTTGGGGACCACATCTCCGACCGCGCTGCCTGCAGTATATTCGAAGATGAAAATCTCAGGCATACGCTGGCCAGTCGGCACAACGTCGGCCGCCCGCACTGCGACCCCGCCTTGCCCAATGAGGACATCTGAAGGAATCTGGCGCAGCATCTGCTCATAGCGATCCTCGAGGGCAATCAACGTCGGCGCGCCCAACCGGGACAATACCCAGGCGGCCTGGGGACCGGTGCCGCCAAGGGCATAACGAACGCCGAGTCTTTCGCGTAGCCACGCGGGCCCCTCGGGCCATTCCACCCTGACTTCCCCACCCACGCCGTTCGCGACCCGGCGCTTCATCATCGCGGCAAGTTCAACCGCTTGACGATTGATTTTCTCTTCAAGAAGCGGGCCAACGTCGCGCATGTCGATGCGCGCATCGATGCACGCGCTCATTCCGCAAAGGAAAACCCCAGCTCCCGAATCCGCATGCCTCCCGACGGGCAGGCCGGCCGACAGCGCCGCATATCGCGCGGCCCACCTCGCGGTCGGGACATTCATCACAGGGCTCCTCCACAGCCGAGCGACCGCGTCGCCAGCCGACAACTGCCATTTTCTATCAATGTCTGCCAATGTCAACGAAAATTTGACCTGATCCTCTCTTTATCGGTCATTTCAGGTATAATTTTGCGCATTGCGGCATCAGTTTGTGCGCCGCAACACCCGATTCGTTCATATTGAGTTGCGTCACACAGCTCCGTCACGACTTAATAATGGCAGACTCCCGAAGGACCCGGACGCCAGCAGATACTATATAATCGTTTGATTTTATTGATTATTTTATTTTGGTATCGCAAATGGCGTGTGCGCCAAACGCACCGGGCTGCGCACTTTCGAGCACTAAAAGAAAGATATTGACAGATTATGGAATATCCTCTTAATGGCTTTGACGACAAAGCGCCGTAGGCATTCACTGTCTTGCAGCTGGACACCAGCTACTGTTGAGGAAAATGAACGATGGTGACGAGACTCGACCGGAAACTGGCAAACATCAGGGCAGGACGTTACACCCGCTCGGATTTCGTGATCGCCGACGCGAAGGACAGCGACGTTGGCGCAGGTGTGACGGCGACGGGTTTCGACTGGACCGCAAAACCTGCTCGACGCCGCAGTCGCCAGCAGTTCATCACGCAGATCGAAGAAATCATCAAGCAGGACATCGTCGACATCATGTTGGTGTCCCAATCGAACCTGGAACTGCTGGATGGGCGCGGTGCATTCGTCGGCAGCGACGTGAAGCCCGCGATCCGCGGCAATCTGGAAACAATGTGCTGGGGCGCCGTGCGCCACGGCGTCTATACCCAGAAGCCGTCGGTGCCCTTCCGCGACACCAATCTTTCGCGTGCCATTGCCAACTACCCGACGCGCGGTACGGACCTTGCCCTCTATTCGGTTTCCTTCAGCAACGATGTCGAACTCGACATCCGCACGTTGAATGCCTTCGCCGAGTTCCGCGCCGAGGCGGCCCGGACCAACTTCAAATATTTCTATGAAGTCTTCAATCCGAGCGTGGATATTGGTCTCGACCGCGAGCAGATCGGCGAATTCGTCAACGACCACATCATCAAGTCGTTGGCGAGCGTGCCACAGGCCGAACGTCCGCTTTTCCTGAAGACGCCCTATAACGGGCCGAAAGCGCTGGAGGAACTTGTCAATTTCGACTCCGAGCTGATCGTCGGCGTGCTCGGCGGTGGCGCCGGCACCACCCGCGACACGTTCGAGCTCGTCGCTCAATCAGAGCGCTACGGCGCTCGCCTGGCGCTCTTCGGCCGCAAGATCAACCTCGCCGAGGCGCCGCTTCACCTCATCGTTCTGATGCGGGCAGTTGCCGACGGTACGATCGGCCCGGAGGAAGCGGTGCGCGCCTATCATGGAGACCTGCAGAAGCTCGGGCTGACGCCGAACCGCCCGCTCGCAGACGACCGGGTGATCACGGAGGACGTGTTGACGGTCGCGGCCGCCAAGGCCGCCTGAGGCCGGAACTGATGAGCGGCGGAAGCAATCCGCTGCTCCGTTAGGAACGTGACCCTCCATTGGGTCACAGCGCCCGCGAGTAGGAGGCTCGAGGCGCGCATTACGTGGGAGAAAAAGGGAGGAATATGATGAGGAAGCTGCTGTTTCTTGCGACGATGATCCTCGTCGCTGCTCTTTCTGCTGCTTCGGCCAACGCCGAGCAGAAAGAGGTGACCGTCTGGTCCTGGTTCGTCCAGAGTACGATGGAAAAGTCGATCGCTGCCTTCGAGAAGGCGCATCCGGACGTCAAGGTCAAATATACCTATTACAACTACTCGCCCGAATACATCACCGCCCTGAAGGCAGCGGCGGCGTCCGGGAGCCTGCCTGACGTGATCGGCCTGCAGCCGGGCTCGCTCACCCAACAATATCGCGAAAATCTTGAAGCGGTGAACGACCGCGCCGCCAAGCAGTGGGGCGACAACTGGGCGGAAAAGATCTTCCCGGTCAACCGCAAGCAGATGCTGATGGGCAATCCGAAGGGCGACGAAAATTATTATATCATCCCCCAGGAATCCCAGGTCCTGTGCATTTGGTACAACCGCAAGATCTTCGAAAAGCTCAATCTTTCGGCCCCAAAGACCTATGACGAGTTGAAGGCGGCGGCCAAGGCACTGACGGACAACGGCTATATCCCGATGTTCCAGGGCGCGGCCGACGGCTGGCAGAACGAGAACGTTTTCCTCATGCTCGCCAACCAGTTCTCGCCAGGCATCGTCGACAAGGCCCAGGCCGGTGAAACGCCATGGACGGCGCCAGAACTCGTCGCGGCCATGAAGGCCTGGAAGGGTCTCTTCGACGACGGCATCTTCCAGCAGGGAGCGCTGGGGGCGCATGCCTATCCCACGGGCGCTCAGCTCTTTGCACAGGGCAAGGTCGGCATGATGGCGCTCGGCTCCTGGTGGATGCAGGAAAGCAAGTTCCCTCCCCCACTGTCGGAGTTTGTCCAGAACATGGACGGCTTCGACTTCTTCTATCTGCCCCCGGTCAAGGACGGCAATCCCGCGAGCCCGCCCGTCGGCGGCATCGACATCGGCTACGGCCTGACCAAGAACGGCGGCAAGAACCCCGAAGCCTGGACCTTCCTTGCCGAACTCACCAGCGGCGTTGGCCTGCAGGAGGCGTTGAACGACCTCAACGACCTTCCGGCATTCGAGGGCTATTCGCCGAAGGGTGACATCACCGATCACGTAAAGGAGTTGTCTGCCCGCTTCATGGCAGATCTGCCCAAGGCGGAAAACCAGCGCTTTGCCTCGCCGGCAGTCGCCGAGGCGCTCGACAATGCGCTTGCCGGCGTCGCAGCCGGCAGCATCGAGCCGGAAGCAGCACTCGCCACCGTTCAGGTGGCGACCGAGAAGGCACTTGCTGTAAAGTAGACCGAGACGAACGACCGGGCGCAGAGGCGCGCCCGGTTCCTTTCAGTCTGAACTGGCGAGCATCATGAGCACAGAAGCCATGCGAGCCGGATCCGCCATCGCGGCGGTCAAACGGCGATCGGCATCCAGAGCTTCGAGGCTCTATCTTTTCGTTCTTCCGGCGACGCTTCTCTTTGTCGTCTTCATCGCCTATCCGATTCTCTGGGTTGCCGGGCAGAGCCTCTATGTCGGCACAAGCGCCGGAGCGGTCTTTGCCGGGCTCGCCAACTACACGACGGTTCTCGGCGATCCGACCTTTTGGACCGTGGTGCGCAACATGTTTCTGTGGGGCGTCTTCACCATACCGGTGCAGATGCTGATTGGAGGGGTGCTCGCCTATTTCATCGAGCGTCATACCCATGCCCTTCGCGGCTTCTTTCGCACCATGTTCTTCCTGCCGGTGGTGACCTCGGTTTCGGTCATCAGCCTGGTGTGGGTGCAAATTTACGCACCCTACTATGGCATTGCCCAGGAGTATCTGAAGCATGTCGGCATCGTCATGGCGACATCGCCGATCGGCGACCCGAAGAGCGCGATCTATGCGCTTATCATCGTCAACATCTGGCAATGGACCGGCTTCTCGATGCTCATGTACATCGCCGGCATTGCCAACCTGCCCACCGAAGTGCTCGACGCCGCCCGCATCGACGGCGCCAAGGGCTGGCGACTTGCCGTGCATGTCATCGTGCCGATGCTGGCACCTGCAACGAAATCCCTGCTGCTTCTGGGCGTTATCGGCACGTTGCAGACCTTCCCCATCGTGCACCTGATGACCGGCGGTGGCCCAAACCGGGCCAGCGAAGTCTTCGGCACCTTCATCTTCAAGCAGAGCTTCGTGCTGGGCGACACCGGCAGCGGGGCCGCACTCTCCGTTATCGTGCTGGTCATCGCACTCGCCCTCTCGCTGATCCAGATCGCAGTGCTGGGTGCCCGTCTGACGCCGGCGGGAAGGCAGCGCCCGTGATGATGCCGGCCGCCCGTATCAAGATCCGCAGCATGGTCATCCATGCCGTTCTCTTCATCGTGCTCGGCTTCTGGATGATCCCGCAGATCTACATGCTGTCGATCGGGCTGCGCACCCCGGCACAGGCCTTCGACGCCAAGCTCTTCACCTGGCCGGTGACCTTCGACAATTTCATCATCGTGATTCGCGACAATCCGCTGGGGGCCATCTTTCTGAACAGCCTGATCATCACCGTTGCCACAGTTGTGATCGTGGTCGCAGTGTCCTCGCTCTTTGCCTTCGCCTGCGCGATCCTGAGGCTGAAGGGCTCGATCTTCCTCTACACGACGCTGCTGACGACCTTGATGGTTCCGCTCGCCTCCATGGTCCTGCCGCTCGCAATCCTCCTCCAGAACTTCGGCTGGGTGAACACCTATATCGGCCTCATCCTGCCCTATGCGGCGCTCGGTGTGCCGTTTGCCATGGTCATCCTCAAGTCGTTCATGGAGGATGCCCCGCATGAACTCTTTGAGGCGGCGCGGGTAGACGGCTGCAACGCATGGCAGACCTATTGGCACGTGGCCTTGCCGCTTGTGCGACCGGCCCTGGTCTTCGTCACGATCTGGCAGTTCATCGTGACGTGGAACGAGTTCTTCCTTGCTCTCATCGTCCTCACCAAAAGCGAGATGAAGACGCTCACCATCGTACCGATGCAATATTCCGGCCTCTACATGGCCAACCCCGGTGCCCTCTTCGCAATCCTGACGCTGATCGCGCTTCCCCTCATCCTCCTCTATGTGCTGGTGCAGCGCGCCTTCGTGCGTGGCCTGCTCGCCGGTGCGGTAAAAGGCTAGATCCATGGCGACGCTTACGATCGACAAAATCACCAAGGCCTTCGGCAACACCACGGTCATTCCGGAACTGTCGCTGACAATCGAGGACGGCGAGTTCTGCGTGCTGGTCGGGCCGTCGGGCTGCGGCAAGTCCACGCTGCTTCGGATCATCGCCGGGCTGGAACCGATCAGCTCCGGTCGCATCCTGGTCGATGGCGTCGACATGAGCGGTGCCGAGCCACCGGAAAGAGGCGTGGCCATGGTGTTCCAGTCCTATGCGCTCTATCCGCATATGGATGTCGGCCGCAACATCGGCTTCGGCCTGAAGATCGCACGGACACCTGCCGCCGAGATCGTCGAACGCGTCGGGCGTGCTGCCGATAAATTGCGGCTCGGCTCCTACCTGAAACGCAAGCCGCGAGAACTTTCCGGCGGGCAGCGCCAGCGCGTCGCCATCGGCCGCGCCATGACGCGCAAGCCGAAACTCTTCCTGCTCGACGAGCCACTCTCCAATCTCGATGCGGCGCTGCGTGTCGGCATGCGCGTGGAGATCGCGCGGCTGAAGTCTGAACTGGCATCCACCATGGTCTACGTCACGCATGACCAGGTGGAAGCCATGACACTTGCCGACCGCATCGTGGTGATGAATGGTGGGCGCATCGAACAGGTCGGCACACCGCTCGAGCTTTATCACCGGCCAGCCAACCTGTTCGTTGCCGGTTTCATCGGTTCGCCGGCGATGAATTTCCTGAATGGCAAGGTGGTTGCCGTTCACGGCTTGGTCGCGACCGTGGCTCTTTCCTGGGGGCCGACGCTGGTCATTCCGATCGAGCGGCATGTCGAGCCTGGCGAAATCGTTACGCTGGGCATTCGACCGGAACACGTTGAGCTTGCGGGCGAAGGACAGGCCAATGCCCATGTCGTGCAGGCTTCGATGGTCGAACTCCTCGGCAGCGACACCTTCATATATGCCAATGAACGCGAAGAAAGCCTGGTCATTCGCGACAGCCGCGGCCGGATCGTACGGGCGGGCGACCGCATCGCGATCTCGCTGCCGGCCCGCGTCTGCCATCTCTTCAACGGTGATGGCGACAGAATTTCCGATGCCCCCGCGGCATATGCGGAGCCCGTCCCACTCAAGGAACGAATCAACTGATCACGATGAACGGTCCGGCAGCCGATGGGCTTCGAAGACCAAGCGTCGGGTTTGCCGCGACACAAGCTTAAAACTTAGAACAGGGACAAGAGGAAATCATGACGGATTTTCAGGGCAAAAAGATCTTGGTAACGGGCGGCAGCGGCGGCATCGGTGGCGCTACCGTGCGGCACCTGGTGCGGGCGAACGCCGACGTTATCGCTGCCGGACGCTCCCGCGAAGCGCTCGATGCCATCGCCAAAGAGACGGGTTGCCGCACCGTGACCTTCGACCTTGCCTCGGAAGACGAGATCCGAAATGCCCTGGGTGGCCTCGACCTCTGGGGGGTGGTCAATTGC
Organism: Mesorhizobium escarrei; assembly: GCF_935825525.1. GTDB lineage: Bacteria > Pseudomonadota > Alphaproteobacteria > Rhizobiales > Rhizobiaceae > Mesorhizobium > Mesorhizobium escarrei. The sequence goes on along the minus strand of NZ_CAKXZT010000121.1, from coordinate 121,533 downwards.
GGCGGTTTCGGCGGTGAGATCGCAACGCCGATGGATACCGACATCGCCATTTTCGACAAGGTCATCACCATCAATGCGCGTGGCGCGCTGTTGGTCACCAAATATGCAACGCAGCAAATGGTCCGCATCGGCAAGGGCGGTGCGATCGTCAACGTCTCCAGCCAGGCAGCGCTCGTCGCGCTCGAGGGGCACATTTCCTACGGCTCCTCGAAGGCAGCGCTCGAAAACATCACGCGCTGTTCGGCTTTGGAGCTGGGCAAATACGGAATCCGCGTCAACAGTGTCAATCCAACCGTGGTCATGACACCAATCTCATCCGGCCACTGGAGCCAGCCGCATATCGCCGAACCCTTCCTGAAGCAGATGCCGCTCGGCAGGTGGGCAACAGAGGACGAAATCGCTGGCCCGATCGTGTTCCTGCTCAGCGATGCGGCCTCGATGATCACCGGCATTTCGCTCCCCATAGATGGCGGCTATAGCTGCCGATGAGACCTATGGCAGGCCCTCTCCTCGACATCGAGAGTGAGTTATTCAAGATCGTGGGAACCGATTTCCTATCCACCTGCTCTTGGAGGAGGCCCACCGCTATATCGGTGCCACGCCATCGCGCTACGCGGTCGACTCCACCAAGGGATTTGAACGGATAGCCAAAGAGGGGCGTAAGTATGGGATATTCATTGTACTCGCCTCGCAGCGACCTAGCGAATTGTCCAAGACGGTCCTTAGTCAGTGCTCCAATTTCGTGGTGCACCGCATTCAAAACCCGGACGATCTCTCTCGCAGATTCGCCAGATGGCTCCATTTATATCTGATGCAGTTCTTAAACGCCTTCCATCGCAACCCAAGCAGCACGCGACCACGTAGCGACGGAACAAAAATTGTGGACCTTTGGTTTCACGAGGTAGGAAGGAGAATATTCGTCTGTCGTATTTAGGTGATGGAATAAGCAAATAAAAGGCGCGATCGATCATACCAACTATTCTCGAAGCGTATAAAATTTTGGATCGTGCAGACTGTGGGCGTCCTTCACGCCATCGCGCCAATACCACCGCAATCCATTTTGAACATCACTACAGTTTCGGTCGCGCCTCCAAGCGCCACCTGCAGGTGGCGGAGGAGTTGTGTGGCCTCATGAGGGTTGAACGAATGCTTCGGGCCAAGTTTGCATGCCAGCTCCGCCGACTGAACCAAGTCCGGAGATTCATATCGACGCTTGGATTGGACGCTCGCGCCAGCCGGAACCATCTGCCACGACGAGCGGTTTACCCATCGAAGGGACTGCACTGGATGCAGGATAATGGAATTTTTGGATATGGAACTGGCGAGAGCCCGACAGCGGCTCAACCGAGCGGAGCTCTCCCTTAAACGTGCGAATGAAATGCTGGATGAAGACCGCGGCGTCGGCATCAATATCGCGCTGTGCAGCAGGATACGGGCTGCGCAACGGCGCGTGGTGGAGGCCAGATCGCGGTTGACGAAGATCGATCCCACCGGCGCTGACGGAGTTCGCACGGGTTTGAACCATCCGGGTCGTGAGCGCCTTCCGATCCGCCGCTGCCCCATGTTGTCACGGGTAGCGCCTCCGACCGTGCAGCAATATGTGAGGGCCGGCCTCTCATTCGTCACGGCCCTCCGGCCAGCTCTTTGCGAGCGTAAGGTCGGAGAGCGGAACGAAAGGCGGGTTCGCGAATTCGATCGCTAGACATTTGGAATTGTCGCCCATGAGGCTCGCGACCCTCCACCTTGAAACTGCGAGATACGGCGATGTATATCGCGCCGGCAGGCTCGCGCGACTGACGCGGCAAATGATCCGGCACATCAAGCGCACTGACACCTCGGCTCAAAAAGTCGAGCAGGCGCTGGCTAGGTTGGCCGAAGCAAACGCGCCCATGGACCGGCTCACGCTGCATCAGTAAGGCCGCCACGCATCGGCGAGAAGCGCTGGAGTCTGGTCGAAGGATGACGCTTGCACCGGATACGGCCGCGTCGGCATAGGTCCCAACGACAGTCCACTTCTCCCTGGCCGCGAGCTCTCGGCAAGGCCGTAGCTGATCCTCGATAGAGGCTTCGCGCTGGTTGTCGGATGAGTAACGAGCATACATCGCGGCACGGGTCATGAACCGCTCCTCTTCCTCTCTTTGCTAATGTCCGCCGCCGTCCCCACCCTCCCCTCCTGACGGTTTTTTCTCAGGAGGATGAACTTTGTTGTCGTTGGCCGCCTGCAATTCCTCGAAACGCTCCCGAGCAACCCGCCGACCCAACAAACGGGCGATCGACAGGACGGCTCGTTCAGCCATGTCTCGTGCCGACATGTCAGCCCTGTAATCGTGGCTTGCGCTTTTCCCAGGTTTGGCCTCGTCCACCATGGCATGCCCGCTCTTCTGTGTAGATCGAGGGCATTGAGCGGCGTGCATGATCAGCAAGACAAGTTCAGTTGGCGCGCTGTCGTAGTGTGGCGTGCAAATACTTGAGCAGTGCGATTTGGAATTCCGCAGCCAGGCAAATTACCAAAAGCTCTGCCCCCTTGCAATATTGCACGCGATATCCAATATGCCTGCATGAGGCTGCTTTTCGATACGGCGACCATGGTGGCTGCGATCCGAAGTGATGCTGGCGCCTCGCGCCAACTGTTGGTGGCGGCTTTGGAACGCCGGCTGACGCTCATCGCTTCGGTGACGCTGATGATCGAGTACCAGGCGGTCATGACAAGGCCCGAGCACCCTGAGGCTTCCGCCCTGTCGGCCGAGGATGTGAACGCGTTGCTAGATGCCGTGGCGGCCGTCGCCGAGCCGGTTCGCCTTCTCTTTCTCTGGCGGCCCGCCGTTCGAGACCTGGACGACGACATGGTGCTGGAAGCTGCGGTAAACGGACTGGCGGATGCTATAGTGACGTTCAACCTACGCGACTTCGGCAAGGTGGCCGAGCGCTTCGGTATCATGGTCCTGTCGCCTGGTGAGGCGCTGAGACGATTGGAGAGAAAGACATGAGGAGAAGCAATTTCGCACTGCGGCTTCAGCTCTCGCTTCTCGATGAGGCGCGCAAGGTAGCGGAGAGCGAGGGCGTGCCGCTCAACCAGTTTATTAACGTGGCAGTCGCTGAGAAGCTTTCGGCCCTGCGCACGGAGAGCTACTTTCATGAACGCGCTGCCCGTGCCGACATCCCCAAGGCGCTGGACATCCTGAATCGGGCCGGCAAAGGGAAGGCGCCAATCAAGGGCGACCAACTGCCAGACTAACGCACCCTGAAGGGGGTGGAACAATAGCGCTCGTACCGGAATGCGTTCGAAGCGTCCGCCTAGGCGAAAACTGCCGGTCAAGACTGGTGCGGCACGCGCCATCGCGAAGCCGCTCTGGCCTTGAGGGGTTGGCTTCGGTCCGACACCGCGTTTCGCCGCGAATGGCTGCACTTCGCCGATTGCATTCTGGCCGGTGCGACGCCG
>NZ_CAKXZT010000121.1:89604-118084 GCF_935825525.1 Mesorhizobium escarrei | reverse complement strand
TTCGAAATCGCCGTCGCCGGCTGCGGGTACGCCGAGTGTTGTCTCGATCACGCCGGGGCAGATGGTGTTGACGCGTATGCCATAGGGCGCGGCATCTATCGCCGCGACCCGCGTCAGTCGAAGCGGCCGCAAAAGCTCAGCCTCAGGCTTTCTGGTCCAGACCGCCCAATTCTCGGGTTGAAGGACGACCACCTGCCAAATGTGATATGACGCGACCTCCGGCCCGGGATCGCTTCCAGGCTTGCGTCCCACGCAAGGAGGACGCGCTTCGGCTTCAAAGTCATGCGCGCTGCCTTGGGAACGAGCAGTATCGGCTCTACCGCTGTTGTGGCTTTTGCTTGCCGGAAGGCCGGATGAGTACGTGATGCCCTCCGCCGGCCGTGACTGTCGATTTGACGATTGGCCCTAGTGCCTGACCATCCCGGCGTCGACATTCAGTGTCTGGCCGGTGATCCAGCGGGCGTCCTCGCTCGCCAGAAACGATACGACATCGGCGATGTGTTCGGGCTGGCCCTTACCCTTCATCGCCTGCAGCATCTCGACGAAGCCGAACGCCTCGTTGTGCGGGCTCGCCTTGACGCCATCGCTCTCGATCAGGCCGGGTGTCACCGCATTCGCCGTGATGTTGTATTTGCCAAGCTCCGTGGCCAGCGCCCGGGTGAAGCCAATGACGCCGCCCTTGGCCGCGACATAGGCCGCCATGTTCGGCGTGCCGGCAAAGAAGGTGTTGGAGGCGATACTGATCACCCGCCCGGCCTTGCCTGCCGCACGCATCTGGTCCGTTCCGGCGCGGGTGACAATGAAGGTCCCTGTCAGATTGACGTCGATGATCTTGCGCCAATGGTTGAGATCGACGTCGTCCCAGGCGACGAACGGCACAATGCTGGCATTGTTGACCAGGATATCGACGCCACCGGTCAGGGCCTGGATTTCAGCGAAGAGCGCTTTGACGGATGCCGGATCGGAAATGTCGGCAGCGATCGCCTTCGCCTTTCCGCCTATCTTCGCGGCCGCCGCCTTGGCGCCCTCGGCGTTGATGTCGCTAACGATGACGGTCGCACCGTCGGAGGCAAGCCGCGCCGCGATCGCCTTGCCGATACCCTGCGCGGCGCCAGTAACCAGGGCCGTCTTTCCCGCAAGTCGTTCAGTCATGAAAATGCTCCCTCGATCCGTGATCCAATGGTGTCTGTTCAGGCGTCGGTGTCGATAACGGCCAACGCCGCCTCGATGCCTTTGCCTATCGCCAGTTTCTGGCCGGCCGCGTTCATGGCGCCGCCAAGTGCCGTCAGCGCCGCGATCGCATAGATCGGCTGGGCGGTCGGTCCCATATGGCCGATGCGCGTCAGCTTCCCCAATGTTTCGCCACGGCCCGACGAAAACACCACGCCGTAGCGGGCGCGCGCGGCCTGGCGAAGCGCCTTCTCGTCGACACCTTCGGGGGTGCGAACGGCGGTCGTGGTTGGCGATGCGATCCTGTCGCTGGCGGCCCAGACCGACAGGCCCATCGCGGTGACGCCCGCGCGCATGGCCTTGGCGGTGAGCGCGTGGCGCGCCCACACCGCCTCCGGCCCCTCATTGAGATAGATGTCGAGCGCGGCATCGAGCCCGTTGATCTCCGAAACCGATGGCGTGAACGGAAACGGCTTGTCTCTCGACCAGGCATTTTCCCAGTCGACGATACTCAGCATCGATGCGCGCGGCGCCAGGGGATTGGCCTTCATCTTGACCCAGGCCCGCTCGCTGACGCCCATCATGGTGAGGCCGGGAGGGGCGCCCAGGCATTTATTGGGGCCGGTGACATAGATATCGGCCTTGCAATCCTCGGGATACGTCTTCATGCCGCCAAAGGACGAGACGGCGTCGACGATGAGATAACCGCCATGCGCCGAAACCAGGGTGCCGATGGCGTCGATCGGGTTGATCGTGCCCGACGGCGTGTCGTGATGGCAGACGGAGACGATGGTGATTTCGGGATGTGCCCTGAGCATGTCGGCGACCGCCTGCGGATCGATCGCATCGTTGTAGGGAACTTCGATCTCCAGCAGATGCGGCGAATAGCGTTTTGCCCAGTAGCCAAAGCCTTTCCCGTACACACCCGAGGCAAGGTTGAGCACGACGTCGTCGGACGTGATCAGCGACGCCGCCGCCGCCTCGAGGCCGAGTACCGGCTCGCCATGCAGGATGACCGGCTTGTTCGACAGTCGCATCGCTTTCTGCGCCTTGTCGACCACCTTCTCGTAGAAGAGTTGGAATGCCGGGTCGTAGTCGTAAAGCACGGTGCGGCCGAGGCCGCGCAGCACTTCGGCATAGGCGTTCACCGGCCCCGCGGTCAGGGTGATGACCGGATCGGCGTGTTCGGGATAGCGCATCATCTTGTCTCCGGATTGGCGAGGGGTCAGCCGTAGAATTGTGTGCCGGTCCTGTAGGTCTTGAAGTTGTCCATGTCGTGCGAGTACATCAGTTCCGCGCCATAGTCCTCGGCCAGCTTCTTCACTTTGCGCATCGAATTGACGCCCGCTACCGGGTCGATGTGGAAAGCCGCCTGGCACAGCGTTTCAAGGCTCTTCTGGGTGTAGGCGGCGTCGATGGTGAACATGATCGGCTTGCGCTTGGGGAACTCGACCAGCAAGCTGTAGTGGCCGATCGAATGGCCGGGCGTCGCGATCAGCTTTACGCCCTTGGCGAGATCGACGTCACCCTCGACGCCCTCGAAGGTCGAGTTGGCGCGCGTCGTGCCTTCCAGCAGTTGCGCGGTCGCGCCACGCGCTTCCGCGGCCTCCGCCGAGAAGCTCAGGTCCGAATAGCCGAGATGTTCGAAAGGCTCCGGATTGCAGGCCTGCGGCACTTCGGAGCGATGGCAGATCTTCTTGGCGTGTGGAAAATATTTGTTGCCGCCGCAATGGTCGAAATGGAAATGCGAATTGACGACGACGTCGATGTCCTTGGGCTCGAGCCCGAGCAAGGCAAGCGCGCCGGGAATGGTCTGGTGCTTTTCCTGGATCGGCTTCTCGAAGGGCAGCACTTTCATGACGTGATCGTAGTCGTAGCCTGTATCGATGAGGAACCGACCCTCGGCATGCTCGATCAGGATCGAATAGACCGGAAAGCGCACTTCGCCGCCGGGGCCGCGATTCCAGAACACATGGTATCCGTCGAGAACGAGCGAGCCGCCGTCGAGCAGGTAGACCTTGGTATCCGACATTCTTGCCTCCTGTTTTGGCGCGGGTCTCTTCCGCGCATCTGATTGTTCTCAGCGCGCGCCGCGCTCGTATGGAATGCCGAGTGCCGCCGGCAAGCTGGCACGCCGGCCGAACAGCACCAGCATGATCATCACCGCCAGGAATGGCAGCATCTGGATGACGTCGGTCGGTATGTTGATGCCCGCCACCTGCATGGCCGTCGTCAGCGACAGGCAGACGCCGAACAGCAGGGCGCCGAACAGCACCCAGACCGGACGGCCGCGCGCCAGCATGGCCAGCACGATGCCGAGAAAGCCGGCGCCGTTGGTGATGAACGGAATGAACAGGCCCGCCCCGACATTGGCGAGATAGGCGCCGCCGAGCCCAGCCAGCGCGCCGGTCGTCAGCACCGCGATGGTCCGGGTCTTGATGACGTCGATACCGGCGACGTCGAGCGCGGCCGGCTTGTCGCCCGCTGCCTGCAGGTTGAGGCCGAGCTGCGTGCGCCGATAGAGGTAGCCCATGCCGAACACCAGCGCGACCGCAAGATAAACGATCAGGTGATGCTTGAAGAAGGCGGGCCCGATGACCGGAATATCCGACAGCAGCGGAATGACGGTGGCGTCCGCCGCCGGCAGGCGGGGATAGCTGCGCGAGAATTGGAAATGATGAAGCAGCGCCGTCAGGCCTTCGAGACCAAGCGTCAGCGCGATGCCGATGACGATCTGGTTCAGCCCGATGCGCACGCAGAGCAGCGCCATGATCAGCGCCACCGCGGCGCCACCGGCGGCACCGGTGACGAACCCCAGCCACAGCGACCCGGAATAGAAGGCGCCGACGAAGCCAAGATAGGCGCCGGCCAGCAGCATGCCTTCGATGCCGATGTTGAGCACGCCGGCTTTTTCCGACATTTGCTCGCCGAGGCCGGCCAGCAGCAGCGGGATGGCCGCGGTGACGGCGCCGAACAGGAGCGCGCTGAGAAAGACTGCGCTGAATAGCCCGGTCATGCCCTAAGCCTTTCTCGACTGGTTGTAACGGTGGTCGACATACTCGGCGAGAGCGAGCACGATCAGCACGATGGAGACCAGCACCAGCGTGAAATGATTGGGCACGCCAAGCCGCCGTGCCGCGCTTTCGCCGCCGATCGACAGCACCGAAAGCAGGAACACGAAACCTATCGCGGCAAAACCGTTCATGCGGGCGAGGAACACGGCCGGAATGACCGCCAGACCGTAAGCGGGATTCCAGTCGGCGCGGACATTGCCCTGCACGCCGATGATGTCGACGGCGCCGGCAAGGCCCGCGAGCCCGGCGGAAATGGCGAAGACGGCAGTCGTCAGGCCAGGCACGCCCAGCCCCGCATGAACCGCCGCGCGCGGATTGGCGCCGACGATCCGCAGCTTCAGCCCGAACGCCGTGCGCGTCATCACAAGATGCACGATGATGATTGCTGCCAGGCCGAGCAGCAGGCCGCTGGTGATGGTCGTATCGAACAGGCGCGGCAGCCGGTCTTCTACCGGCAGCGTGCGGGTCTGGGGAACGGTCGTGCCGGGATCGCGAAATACAAGCTTGACCAGGACGTTCGCGAGCGATGTGCCCAGGAATGTCATCATCAGCGTGGTGATGATCTCGTTCACGCCCTGATAGGCACGCAGCAGAGCCGGCACCAGCGACCAGATCATCGCCACCACCACGGCGATGAGGAACGAGCAGGTCAGCGCCAGCCAGAACGGCATGATCTGAACGAACACGGGAGCGCTGGCCGCCGCCGTCACCGCGCCGAGCAGGAACTGGCCGTCGCCGCCGAGATTCCACATGCCGGCGCGAAAGGCCACGATCAGGCCGGCGGCAAGAAACAGCAGCGGCGCCATGCGGGTCAGCGTCTGCTGTATGCCGAGTGGCGAGAACAGCCCCTTCTCCAGCACATAGCCATAATAGGCGAGCGGGTCGACACCGACGGCAAGAAGGATACACCCGGCGATGACGAGAGCGGCAAGGATCGGGCCGAGCGTCATCAGCAGCCTGTGCAGGATGTCACGGCGCGTCGCAGCTCCGCTCGTGGCATCGAGTGCGGTGGCGCTGACGGTGGGGGCGGTGTCGATGCTCATGCGGCAAGTCCGATCATCAGGCGGCCGACCTTGGTACGCGCGTCGTCTACGTTCTCGACGGTGCCGACCAGCGCTCCGTTGGCGATGACGGCTATGCGGTCGCACATGCTCAGCAATTCCTCGAGGTCGGTGGAGATCAGCAGTACGGCGAGGCCGCGCGCTGCGGTGTCGCGGATGCGCTGGCGCGACGCCAGCGTGTTGGCGAGGTCGAGCCCGTACGTGGGCTTGTTGAAGATCACCATCTTGGCGCCTTCGGCCAGTTCGCGCGCCAGCAGCACCTTCTGGATATTGCCGCCGGACAGCCGGGCGACCGGCGTCTTCAGGCTTGGCGTGCGCACATCATATTCGCGCACGAGTTGGGTGGCGCGCTTGTCGATCTCCGCGCGCTGCTCGACGCCGTTGCGCCAGAACGGGGCCGCGCCCACCTGCTTGAGGAAGAAGTTGATCGAGACCGGGAAGGTGCCGACAGTACCTTCGCCGAGCCGGTCGTCGGTCAGGTAGCGTAGACCGCGCCGACGGCGTTCGCCGACGCTCAGCGCCTCTATGGCAACGCCCTCCAGCCGCACCGAACCGCCAGTCGCCGCGCGCTGGCCGGCCAGCGCTTCCGCGAGCTGCTTCTGCCCGTTGCCGTCGATGCCGGCGATGCCCAGGATCTCGCCGGGGCGGATGTCGAACGAGATCGACGACAGGCCTGGCGCATTGTCCGTCGGCGCGACCGCCAGATCCGCGACCTGAAGCAGCGGAGCCGCTTCGGCGTGGACTGTACGGACCGGACGCTCGACTGCTTCCGGATCATCGCTCTGCTTGCCGAACATCAATTCCACGATCTCCGAAATGATCGCCTGTTCGCCCAGCGCGCGAAACCGCTCGGGCGGAATCTCGCCGACCTTGCGGCCGAGCTTCAACACCGAGATGCGGTCGCCGAAGGCCGCCGCCTCCTTGAGCTTATGGGTGATGAAGACAATCGCCAGGCCCTGCTCGACAAGGCGACGCATCAGCGCGCCCAGCTCGTCGATGCCTTTCGGCGTCAGCATGGAGGTGGACTCGTCAAGGATCAGCAACCGGCTTTTGCGCACCATCGCGCGCAGGATTTCGACCTGCTGCTGCTCGCCGAGCGAAAGCTCCGATACTTTGGCATGCAGCTTGACGGTGATGCCAAGCGTGCTGGTGATCTCGGCGACGCGCGCCGCCAGTTCCTCGGTCCTGGGGCGCTGCCACCACCGTCCGCCAAGCAAGAGGTTTTCCGCCACCGTCAGCGTCGGCACCAGCATCATGTGCTGGAACACGGTGCCGATGCCCAGTGCCAGCGCATGGCGCGGCGAGGTGATCGGTGTCGGTTTGCCATCGACCAGTATGCGTCCCTCGTCCGGCTGCAACAGGCCAGACAGCATGCCGATCAACGTCGATTTTCCGGCCCCGTTCTCACCGAGCAGCACCTGCACCTCGCCCGGGCGGATCGACAGATCGACGCTGTCATTGGCGACGATGCCGGGAAACCGTTTGGTCACGCCTTCAAGCGCGACGATGTCGCGCGCGGCGACGGACGATGAAGAAAGACTGCTCATGAAGCCCAGCACAAAAAATGGGAATCGTCCGGAGGGATGAACGGATCACCCCTCCGGCGGCCGACCTTGATCGCCCTACTGGGCGACGCTGGTCATCAGCGTCCTGACGGCCGCTGCATCATAGACCGGCTCGACCGGAATCTTACCAGAAATGACGTCATCGCGCAGCGCCTGGATCTCGGTCCAGACATTGTCCGGGATCGCAGCGGTCTTCAGAAGCTTGACCGAATCGTCCTTGAGGCCGATCGAGTAGCTCTTGGTGCCGAACGTGTCGGCCTTCAGGTCGGCGATCATCGCCGCATAGACCGGCTCGATGTTCCAGACCACCGAAGAAAGCAGGAAGCCTTTATCGATCGGCGTCTTGTCGCCGATGACGTCGATGAAATAGACCTTGCCGCCGTCGCCGGCCTTGGTCGTCTCGACCGCCTGCAGCATCCCGAAGCTCGAGCCGTTGCCCTGGCCGAAGATGATGTCAGCGCCCGACGCGATCACGCTTTCGGTGACGCGCTTGCCGCCGGCTGCGTCGCTATAGGCGGCGGGACCGATCACCGCATAGGTGATCTTGACATCCGGGTTCTCGGCCTTCACGCCCTGCGCGAACGCCGCCGACTGCGAGTTCCACGAGGGCGGCTCGCCCGAAACGACGATGCCTACCGACTTGGAGCGCGACGTCTTGGCCGCAAGGCGGCCGGCAAGGTAGGCACCCTGGTGACCGCTCAGCGTGTAGTCGGCGACGAGGCCCTTCTCAAGGCCGGTCGGTGTGTCGACGATCGCCACCGGGACCTTCAATTCCTTGGCGATTTCAGGGGCCGAAGTATTGTAACCGCTGGCGTGGGCGATCAGCAAGCTGGCGCCGTCGGACGCGAGTTCCCGCAGCGTGGGACGAACATCGCCATAGCCGAGCCCTTGGGCCACGACCACTTCGACGCCGGCGGCCTTGCCCGCCGCTTTGGCGGCATCGATGCCCTGCTGGTTCCAACCGTAATCGGTGCCTTCTTCGGGCGTCAGGATGGCGATCGACTTGACTTCGCCGGCAAGCGCGCCGCCCAGCAAGACGCCGCTCAGTATAACCGCACTCACACTGCTCTTCAGGATCTTTAACATGTTACCCTCTCTGTTTGATTTACCAATCAATATTCTTGTTGTTATTGCGCATATGCGAGGTAGACTGCCTGAGAAAATTTACCCGTGGAGCTCAGGCAAAGTGAAGATTCGTTATGTTCTCCCTGTGGCGCTGGCGTTCACATCCTTCGCCAACGCGGTTGAGTTGCACCATGTCATCGTCCGAAAGGGCACCGACGGGCTCGACATGGTGCCGTTGACGATTTCGAATGCGGGCAATGACGGGCTGTCCTGCAATGCCGACTTCGCCCACTGGTATTCGGCCGGGATCGCGACGGTCGAGCCGGGCAAGACCGCTCGCCTCGAACTCTGGTTCGACCCCAAGACGGGCACGTTCACGATCCTCAACGACAAGCGCGAGAACCTGCCCCTCGAGCGGCTGTGGTGCGGCCTGTCGGGTCGCGCATATGCCACACGCGTGCAGATCACACTCGACCGCACCGACGCGGCGAAAGGCGAACGCGCCGTTTCCTGCGTCATGGGGCAGGACAGTCTGGTCTGCCGGTAGGCGCTCATCGACTTGCCCGCCCCAACACCGCGCGCCCCTTACTTCTTTGCCAGGAACGTGTCGGTGAAGACATCGTCCGCCGAGAGAGCCGTCTTGAGCACGCCCTGATCGGTGAGCGTCTTCAGCGTTTCCTCCCACCGCGTCTTCGTCATCCAGCCGAGGCCGTGCTCCTGGGTGTCCGGGCCGGTGAAGGTCGACGCGATATCGGCGTTGATTTGCGCTAGCAGCACATCCTTCTTGTCCGCGTAACCGGGTGCAGCCTTGGCCGTGATCTCGGCGGCCTCTTCGGGGTGGGCCACGACATAGTCGAATGCCTCCCTGTATGCCCTAACGAAGCGGGCGACGACGTCGGGCTTGTCCTTGATCATCTTCTGAGAGGTGAACAGGCCCGAGCCATAAGCCTTCCAGCCATGGTCCGCGCCCATCATGATGCTGAGCGAACCGGGACCGCCCGCCTTGGCCTCCAGTTCGGGAACCTCGGCGTCGACATAGCCGACCACCGTCTGGACCCGGCCCAGAAGCAGATAGCTTTCATAGGGCGGCGAGACGCTGTTCAGCGTCATGTCCTTCTCCGTCAGGCCATTGGCCGCCAGGAAACCCTTGAAGAAGATGTAGGTTGAACCGGCTGGATGAATGCCGATAGTGAGACCCTTGAGATCAGCCGGCTTGGTGAGCTTCATCGTCTTCGCCAGCGAGATGATCGCCAGCGGCGAGTGCTGGTTGACGGCGACCACCGCCACCACCGGGACATTCTGCGACCGCGCGACCGCGAGCGTGGGAAGATCGCCGAAACCGAAATCCGCATTCTCATTGCCCACCAGCCGCATGGCGTCTGGCGAGCCGGAACCCTTGCGGATCTCGGCCACGTCGATGTCGTTCTTAGCGAAGAAGCCCTTTTCCTTGCCCACGAAGAACATGGCGTGGTTGCCGCGCACCACCCAGTCGAGCTGGACGCTGACCTTGTCCGCCGCCAGCGCCAGGCCGGAGAAGCCAAGCGCGCCGGCAAATGCCGCAAACGTGGCTGCCTTGATGAGTGAGCGTCTCAGCATTGATCGATCCTTCCTGTCGTTGACTGTCCTAGGCGTGGCTGAATTTCGGTGCCCATGGCACCATGATGCGTTCGAGAACTTCGGCTGCGTAGTAGAAGGCGATGCCCAGCACCGAAACAAGGAGCAGGGCCGCGAAGACCAGCGCGGTGTCGAGCTGGGTCGAAGCGAACTGGATGACGTAGCCGAGCCCATCCGAGGCGCCGGCGAATTCGCCGACTATGGCGCCGATGACGCTGAGCGTCGCAGCGATCTTGGTTCCGGCCATCAGGTTCGGCAGCGAATGCGGAACGCGAATCCTGAACAGGATCTGCGTCGGGCTGGCGCCGACCGAATTCATCAGCGACAACAGCGAGCGGTCGACCGACTGCATGCCCGCCAGCATCGACAATGTCACCGGGAAGAAGGCGATGACCAGGATCAGGCCGATCTTGGGCGCGAGCCCGTAGCCGAACCAGAGGATGAAGATCGGCGCCAGTGCCACCTTGGGCACGTTCTGGAACAGCACCACCAGCGGATAAAGCGCTCGCCCCAGCCAGTCGAAGCGCACGATGACCAGCGCAATGGCAATGCCAACCACGACAGAGACAAGGAACCCGAAAAGGATCTCGCCTGCCGTCACCAGTGTCGCCTGCATCAGCGTTGCCCATTGCGCGACCAGAGATTGCGCGATTTCGGACGGGGCGGGAATGATGAAGGCGGATATGGCGAAAATCCGCACCACGGCTTCCCACACCACGATCGTCGCCAGCAGAAGGATGGCCGCTGGAAGCCAGCTGCCTGTCGCTGCACCCCAGCTTGAGGCAAGACGCGACTCGGAGAGATTGGTGACAGGTTGATCGCTCACGGCGCGCCTCCCGGTTGATGGCTGGCGCGCAGCATCGTCCGCAGCTGAACCGCCAGCCTGACGAACTCCGGATCTTCCGCCACCGACAGATCGCGCGGATAGGGCAGACCAATGTCGAGGCTCTCGGTGATCCGCCCAGGCTTGATCCCCATCACGTGGACATGGCGCGACAGATGAATGGCCTCGTCTATCGAATGGGTGACGAGCACGATGGTCTTGCCGGTGCGCTGCCAAATCTCCAGCAGCGACTGGCCCATCGAATCGCGGGTAATGGCGTCGAGCGCGCCGAACGGCTCGTCCATCAGCAGCACCGCCGGATCGAGCGCCAGGGCCCGCGCGATAGCGACGCGCTGGCGCATGCCGCCGGACAATTCATGGGGGCGCTTGTGGGCGCTGTCGCCCAAGCCCACCAGTTCCAACATCTCCTGCCCGCGCGCCCGCAAATCCGCGCGAGAGAGCGATTTGTCGGCGATGCCAAGCAGCATCGATGCGTTGTCGACGGCACTCTTCCAGGGAAGCAGGTTGGCGTCCTGGAATACGAGGCCGATCATTCGCTTGCGCGCCGCCTCGACCGGCGAAAGCCGGGCGATCGAAACGCTGCCGCTCGTCGGATTTACAAGCCCGGCCAGAACCTTGAGTAAGGTGCTCTTGCCGCAACCGGAAGGACCAATAAGGGAGACAAACGACCCCTTCGGTATCGAAAGATCGATATTCTGCAGAACCAGCTGCCTGGCCATGACCACCGAAACGCTCTTGGCGGAGATCAGGTCGTCATGGCGGATATGGGCCGGCCGGCCACCGGCTGCTCGAATGGTTTCAACGCGCATGGCTTGCCACCCCATGCGCTGTCGTCAACCGTGGCCGCACCGTCCGGTCCGTGAAGGCGCGCTTGGCACCAACAGCCGCCGTTACGAACTCCCCAACCCAGCCGGCCTTGTGATCACGATGAACCATTGGCTACCCCCGGCCTTCGAGGATGCGCCGCACCGCGACGAGTTTGCGCGCCCGTTCGCCTTGCAGCGCCTTGGTCTGCTCGGGCGTATATGAGAACATGCCCTCGCCCGATTTGATGCCGAACTTCGACGCGTTCGTCTTTTCCAGCACCATGGGCGCGACATCGTCGCGATTGGAGAGATCCGCGTTGAGGAAGGAGGACACGGACTTGTAGATATCGAGGCCCGCCATATCGAGCAGGGCCATCGGCCCGATCACCGCGATCTTGTAGCCGATGCCCCACGACACGCACGTGTCGAGATCTTCCGGATCGATGACACCGCGCTCGACAAGGTCGACCGCCTCACGCAGCAGCGCATAGAGAACGCGGTTTTCGACGAAGCCGGGAACGTCCTTCTTTACCACCACCGGCAGCAAGCCGATCGAGCGGATCAGTTCGCGGATCGTCGCCACGGTTTGCGGCGCGGTCCTCTCGCCGCCGATCACCTCGATCATCGGGATGATGTGCGGCGGGTTCGACCAGTGCATGCCCACCATCCGCTCGGGATGCGAGATATGCGCCTGCAGCTTGGTGATCGGGATACCCGACGTGTCGGACGCGACGATCGTGTCCGAGGCTATCAGGCCGTCGATTGTGCGATAGACATCGGCCTTGACCGAAATGTTTTCAGGAACGTTCTCGATGACAAGGTCGGCACCGGATACCGCATCGCCGATATCGTCGGTGAAGCGAACCATTCCAACGCCGGCCGACGGTGACGCGATACCCAAGGCGTCGAGAACGGTCTCGGCCGCGCTTAGCATGGATCGCGCGCGCTCGATCGCTGTTGGGGCAACATCGTAGGCGGCCACCTGCAGGCCGCCTCTGGCGAGTCGGGCAGCCATGCCCGGCCCCATCGTACCTAGACCGATGATGGCGATACGTCGGATCATTGCACTGCCCCGCTTTCTTTTGAGCCCGCGATGAGGTCGGCAGCTTTCTCGGCGATCATGATCACTGCCGCATTGATGTTTCCGCAGACCAGGTCGGGCATGACGGAAGCGTCCACCACTCTCAGGCGTTCGACGCCGCGAACGCGCAATTCCGGGTCAACGACCGAGGCTGCATCGACCCCCATCCGGCAGGTCCCGGCCGGATGATGCACGGTGATGGAGGTCCGGCGGATATGTTCGTCGATCTCGTCGTCGCTCTGGCACTTCGGGCCGGGAAAAAACTCCGCCTCGATGAAGGGCTGCATGGATGGCTGCGCCGCGAGGTCCCTTGCCACCCGGAAGCCGGCCCGAAGGGACTCCCAATCCTTTGGCGAGGCCAGGAAATTCTGGTGGATCAGGGGCGCCGCTGAAGGATCGGCCGACGCCAGTTTCACCGCTCCCCGGCTTTCAGGCTGTGTGGCCACGACCCGCGTCGCGAAGCCGTCCGAAAATGGCGCCTTGAACGGCTTGAGATATGGCCATGCGGCGAGCGGAGCCGCCGTGAAGAGCAGTTGCACATCCGGCAACGGTCGCGCCGGACCGCTCCTCAGGAAGGCGACAACCCCGCCGGGCACATCCCCCGAAAAACCTCGTCCCGTGAAGTAAGTCTTGACGAAATCGAAACCGATCCGATCGGCACGCATGTTTCGCAGGAACGGGCCCGGATTGCGGCGCCGGTACATGAGAATGACCGAGACGTGATCCTGCAGGTTCTTGCCGACTGCCGGCAGGTTGACCCGCGTCTGGATACCGTGCGCAGCAAGTTCATCCTGCGCCCCTATGCCAGACAGCATCATGAGTTGCGGCGTGTTGATCACACCGCCGGCAAGCAGCACTTCCTTATGGGCGACAACAGTGCGTTCGCCGCCGCGATGGTTGATGGTGACGCCGGTGGCGCGCGCACCCTCCAGCACAATCTTCGTTGCGTTTGCGCCTGTCAGAACGGTCAAGTTGGGCCGCTTCAGCACCGGCCGCAGATAGGCTGACGCAGTCGAAGAACGCCGGCCTTTTGAAATC
This sequence comes from Mesorhizobium escarrei, assembly GCF_935825525.1. GTDB lineage: Bacteria > Pseudomonadota > Alphaproteobacteria > Rhizobiales > Rhizobiaceae > Mesorhizobium > Mesorhizobium escarrei. The sequence continues at coordinate 104,766 of NZ_CAKXZT010000121.1, read as the reverse complement.
GTCATCTGGAGGCGGCCGAAACCTTCCTGCCGCTCGCCATTGTAGTCGTTCGTCTGTGCATAGCCTGCCTGCACGCTGGCTCGCGCAAAGGCGTCGATCAGCGTGTCCTTGTAGCGGCAGAATTGGGTGTTGATCGGGCCGTTGCTGCCACGATATTGGTTCTCGCCCCCTTCCCAGCTTTCCTGCTTGCGGAAATACGGCAGCACCTTGTCATACGACCAGTCGCTGAGCCCTGTGGCTGCCCAACGATCGTAGTCTCCGCGATTGCCCCGCACATAGGCCATGGCGTTGGTAGACGACGATCCGCCGACAACCTTCCCTCGCGCGCACTCGACCCTGCGTCCGCCCACATTGTCTTCCGGCTCGCAGAAATACATCCAGTCATGGCGCCGCTCGGTCAGGATCTTACCCCACCCAAGCGGTATATGGATCATGGGATCGCGATCCCAGCCGCCGGCCTCCAGCAACAGCACCGAACATCTCGGGTCGGCACTCAGCCGGTTGGCGAGCACGCAACCGGCTGATCCGGCCCCAACGATAATGTAATCGTAACTTTCCGCGTGCGGCATGGTGTGTTTCATTGCCTTCGACTGACGCCCCTGCGTCAGGGAACTATCGAAACCGAGCCTGGAAGATCCTGGCAAAAGACCAGGACGGTCCAGGCAATCTTCAAGGCCGCGGCACTAAGCCAAACCGGCCTGCCTGAGACGCTGCGACCAGTGATCCCATCCCCGGTCGATCTGCGCGCCGACAAGCTTTCCCGCCGCATTGATCTCGCCCGGCGACAGATACTTGATCGTGCCAATCTGCAGGCCGGCCGTAAGCGCTGCCGCTTCCTGCTCAAGATAGAAGGCGCGGAAGACAACCTCCCTGACGGAATTGCCCACATTAACGACGCCATGACGCGCCATGAGAACGACAGGATAGCTTCCGAGGCTTTCGGCGATGTCCCGACAGACGCTCGGGCTGCCGCCGAAGAGATCCGTGTCGTCACCGTGCTTGTCGCGGATCTCGTAGACGGGGACGGCATCGCCGAGAAAAGCCCCCATATGGGTGACTGGCCGAAGCGGCTGGTCGACGAAACAGTAAGGCAGGACAGCCGGAGAATGGGTGTGGAGCACGCATTGAACGTCGGGACGCGCCTTGTAGATTTCGCTGTGGATATAGCGCTCCAGATAGGACGGGCGGTTGTCTGACGTCTCACCGTCAAGGTTGAAGCGCTGGATGTCATTGACCGTTATCAAGCTTGGAGCAAGCTTCTGTGCCAGGAAGAAGCTTTGAGGATCCTCCGGAACACGGGCACTGATGTGGCCGAATGTATCCATAATCCGTTCGTTTATAAGGATTTTCGTGGCCGTAACCAGCTCATCGAAAATCTTTTCGTGAGCGGATTTATTCTCTGTCATTTTCAAATTCTCGCGTTGCATGGCATCTGCGATCATACTTATTGTTGTTATTGATCGCCGATGCGGGAATTCACTTGTTTTCGTAGATGCCGACGACCCGATTTTGCTCGATGACATTTCGGGCATATTTTTGGAGGAACTCCTCCCTGGTGGGCGTCCCTTCGACTTTCGTGTCCAGGGCATAGACCCAGAAGTAGTAGTGATGTTCTCCATGGCCCGCGGGCGGCTGAGGCCCATAATATTGCTTGTCGCCGGCGCCGTTAGGTCCTACGCGAAACTTTTCCTGCGCGTCCGAAAGATCAGTGGTCGACGGATCGATGCCGTAGACGACCCAATGCGTGAAACCGTTAGGCAAGGGCGCGTCTGGATCATGACAGATGACCGCGAGATCTTTCGCACCTACCGGGACGCCACTGACCGTAAGCTTGGGCAATACGTTGCCCTTGTCGCCGGCATGCTCGTCGCGCAATTTCCCCAGCGGCTGGAAATCCTCGGACGTGATCTTGAGGTCCTTGATGTTCAGGGGCATGGAATTTTCGTCCTTTCACCAATTTCGATCGAACTAGACAGCGGTGGCTCTGAGGTCAGCCACGGATTTACCCCCGACGCGCTGATGCACGCGCGGACCCGATGCGACGGCGACGCAGATCAAAAGCTCGTCCGGGCGTGGGGCATCCGGCACGGAAAAGGTGACGGCATCATAGTGGGAACGGATGTAGAGTTCGTCCTTGTGGGCGAGCGGGATGTCGATAGCAGTGCCGGCGACAGCGACCTTGCTCACCGACGAGATCCAAGCCTTGCCACCGCCCACCTGCTGCCGCAGCGGATCTCCGAATACCGTGGTGATGCAAGCAACGACATGTTCCTGTTCCCCGGCCGTACCTGCGATACCGCCTTTGCCGTAGCTTTCGACCTGCCTGTTGCCGAGCAGCGCCACGGCTCGCTGGCCGAGCGCATGACCGATAGCCGAACTCGGATTTGTCAGGTCGGACAGTTCGGCGACGAACTTTCCGGCGAACGGATTGCGTATAACAACGCCTGTCGCGACCTTGATGAGGGTTTCGCCAGGTTTGCCGCCGTCATGCCGGCTTTCCTGGACTGAGGAGTACCATCCCCTGACATCATAGTCTCTTTCGACTTCGCTGGAATAGTTCATCTTCATCTCCTGAAGGGAGCGCGCAGCTTCTGCACGCGCCAATTAATTCGTTGACCAGCTTGTCCGACGTTACTGCGGCCATGAGTAGACACGGCGCAGCGGGTCGAAGCGGGCAGCTTCCAGTGCCGCTGGCGTGAACATGTTTCCCTTCGAAAGCGAGCGGTTCGCCGCATAGTCGCCAGACAGGGCCTGGCAGCGATCCGTGATCGGGCGAATGCGCTTCTCCCACCCGACGAGCGTATCTTCGACCGAGGAGCCTTCCTCCAGGTCTTGCGACAGGCTGAAGGCGTTGACCATCGCGCAACCGGCGCCCTGGGCAAGAGCCGGGCACATCGCATGCGCGGCATCTCCAACAAGGGCAACCTTGCCTCTTGTCCAGCTATCCAGCTTGGTCGTTTCGTACTTGTCGTACCTGGCGGTTTTCAGCTTGGCCGCTTCGATCAGGCACGGCTCCAGGAAAGGAAACATCTCGACCCAAACTTCGAGATCGATCGGAACGCTTGATCCGCGAGGATCGGCGGCCGGAGCCATCAAGCCCAGATAGAGCTCATTCTCATTGCAGGGCGAGTAGAGAATGCGCTGAACACGCGGCCAGAAGTTCCACATGTCGATGGTATTGTCCCACTCGCCATGTCCGAGGTCTTTCTTCATGCGCGGTACAATCAGTCGGATGAGACCATCTTTCGAAATCCATCGATCCTGTTTGAAGCCGATGGAATCCCTGACCTTGGAGCCAACGCCATCGGCGCCGACGACCAGGTCGGCTTCGAGAACCTCGCCGCTCTGGAGGGTTACACGTCCGTCCGGATCGGCGGCGACTGCTTCGGAATTGACGCGGATGTCGACGCCCAGGGCACGGGCCCGGTTGACCAAGGCATCGTGCAGGTGGCTCCGAGTCATGATGCGCCAGGGGAGACCGTTGAACGTCTCCTTGGAAACCGACTTGTTATGCATCCAGGTCTCGTAGGTCGGAGGCGTGTGCGAGCCCAGGAGAACATCGTCCAAGGCGCCCAGCCCTTCGAGCACGCGAAGGCCATTGTGCCAGAGATAGATGCCCGCTCCGAATGCCCGGAGCACCGAACTCTTTTCGTGCAGCCTGACATCCCAACCGTTCTGCCTGAGAGCGATGGCGGCTGTCAGGCCGGCAAAGCCGCCACCGGCGACCTCGGCACGACGCGCTTTGCCCGAAGTTTTGTTTACGTTGGCCATTGTCTGGATCCTGCTGCGTACAAGAAGACGGCGCTTGGCCGTCAGGCGTCTATGAAGTTCGTGATGGCTTTCAACGTGATCTCGGGAGAGACCTCGTTGACGTAATGGTCGGCGCCCGGAACGACGACGACAGGCAGATCAGGCCGCAGCCGACTTGTCTTCGCCAACGCCGCCGCTGACACCAACTTACTCGTCTCGCCTCGCACGATGAGGACTGGCTTCGTCACGTTCCGGTAGGCCGGCACCAAGTCCGATCGCAGGCCCCTGGCGGTCTGCGCCATGGCCGCAGGCGAGGCCAATGGACGCAATCCACCATCGACCGGCTGATAGCCGCTTTCAGCCCTGATCTTGATGGCGTTGGCGGGAATATTCGGATAGCGGCCGGCGAGGTATGCTTCGACGGCCTTTACAGTCTCGAAAAGCTGGCTCCCCGCGTTCACTCGCGCTTCCAACGCGTCCAACGCTTCAGTCTCGATGTACGGCGTAAAGTCGATTGCGATGACCGACCGCACCAAATCCGGGTATTTCGCTGCGGCCGCGACGGAATTTCTAGCACCAAGCGAATGTCCGACGAGGACGGCATGGCCTCGATCGAGAGTGCGTATCAGGCCGGCGATGTCGTCCGCGTAGTCATTCGCCGCGTAGCCGGTTTCCGGCTTGTCGCTGAGGCCATGCCCTCTCTGGTCAACCGCTATGGTCGTAAACCGATCCGAGAGTCGGGCCATCAACGGCTCGAAGACGGCAGAGTTGGAGGTGATGCCGTGGAAGAACAGCATCAATGGGCCGTTGCCCTTCTCGCGCACGTTCAAGGTGATGCGGCCAATGTCGATGCGTCGCGAGATGAAGTGGTCGGAAGGTATGTCTGCCGCCATGTCCATGATCCTCGCTTCCGCTGCCCGTCTCCTGCAAAAGGATCATAAAAGCTGGGGTCGCGTCAAGCCGATTGTCTGACTTTCTTGCAATCTTCAGATTTGACAATCTGGCTATCCTGCTGTCAAATTTCCGCAGCGTGGCGTATGCTGCTTCAGCTTGCGACTCAAAAGCCCATGAGACGTTATCGATGCCCCCAGACTTGAATTTGCGAATTTCGCCACGGACAGTGCAACGGGAGACCGTCGACAAGTTGCGGCTCGCCATCTTCTCCGGATTGTTCCAGCCGGGAAGCCGCCTCATCGAAAGTCAACTGTGCACACAGCTCGGCATCAGCCGCCCGTCGCTGAGAGAGGCTTTGCGCAGTCTTGAGGCCGAGCGCCTGATCGAGATTGTACCCAACCGCGGGCCGTCGATACCGGCACTTTCGTGGGAGGTGGCAACCGCCATCTACGAGGTTCGAGAGCTGTTGGAAGTCGAGGCAGCGGGACGATGCGCGTTGAGAATTTCCCCGGAACAGTTGCGTGAACTTGAGAAATCTCTTTCCGCATTCGAAGAGGCGGCATCCAGCAATGACAGCCTGGCGCAGGTCATGACCGCCGCAGACTTCTATTCAATCATACTCGCGAATTGCGGGAATCCGATCCTGGAGGAAGTGCATCGCGGTCTGGTGGCCAGGATAAGCTTCTTTCGAGGACGATCGATGTCATTGGACGGCAGAGCACAAAGCAGCCTGGCGGAGATGAGGGAGATATTCGAATCCATCGCCGCCGGCGACGAGAAAGCCGCCCGCAAAGCCTCGAAACAGCATGTCTTGAAGGCGAAAGCGGCAGCGAAGATATCCATGGACAGCGGGCTTTGAGTTCTTCGAAAGACTGTAGTTCCGTCTGAGACTCGAAGTCCTTCATGACGTTTCGGATCGGGTATCTGCCGAACGCAGATCAGTGCGCGCGGTCTTCACCATGTCGGTGTCAGACATGCCGGCTATCGAAGCCAGCAAGTGGCAGATGGAGCGATGATGACCAGGGCCAATGTTGAGCGCAAATCGAATTCCGATATCGTCATCGTCGGCGGTGGGTCGGCCGGCACATTGCTTGCCGCGCGACTGAGTGAAGAGCCGGACAGTCGCGTTCTGCTGATCGAGGCAGGCGAAGAGGCGGCAGACCCCGACATCTGGAACCCCGCTGCCTGGCCGACGCTTCAGGGCCGTAGCTATGATTGGGACTATCGTACGGAGCCGCAAGCCGGCACCGCAGGCCGGGTGCATCATTGGGCGCGCGGGCGGTTGATCGGCGGCTCGAGTTGCCTGCATGCGATGGGCTACATGCGCGGTCATCCTTCCGACTTCCAGGCTTGGGTCGACGCGACTGGGGATCGCCGATGGAGTTGGGATGAACTGCTGTCTATTTTCCAGGCTATCGAAAACCACCCGCTTGGTGGCGACGGCATTCACGGCAAGGGTGGGCCGTTGCCGATCCATTTACCGGCGGACGAAGTAAGTCCGCTTGCTCGTGCCTTCATCGAGGCAGGCGCATCGTTGGGTCTGCCTCGCCTTGAGGGCCACAACAGCGGAGAGATGATCGGTGTCACCCCGAACTCTTTGAACATTCGCGACGGGCGGCGGGTTACGGCGGCGGACGCTTGGCTCACAAAGACTGTTCGCGGCCGCCAAAACCTTACCATCCTTACGGGATCCCGGGTGCGGCGGCTCAACTTGGAGGGCAATCAGGTCCGCAGCCTCGAGGTCGTAGGGCGACAGGGTTCGGTCGAAGTCTTTGCGGATCAAATTGTACTTTGTGCCGGAGCGTTGGAAAGTCCGGCTTTGCTGATGCGTTCGGGCATCGGCCCGCACGATGTGCTCGATGCCGCGGGCGTTGGCTGCTTGATCGATATGCCTGAAATCGGTCGAAACCTTCAGGACCACCTGCTTGGTGCCGGCAACCTTTATGCGGCCCGCGAGCCGGTTCCTCCATCGCGCCTCCAACATTCGGAGTCGATGGCCTATATGCGAGCTGACAACTTCACCGCTACCGGGCAGCCTGAAATAGTCGTTGGCTGCGGCATCGCGCCGATCGTGTCCGAATGCTTCCAAGCGCCTGCCGCTGGCACGGCCTACACGCTGCTGTTCGGGATCACCCATCCGACGAGCCGCGGCAGCGTGCGTATAAGTGGGCCTGAGCTCGGTGATCGATTGATAATCGACCCGGCATACCTGCAAACCGGTCGGGACCGCGAGCTGTTTCGCCAAGCTCTCGAGGCAGCACGGACAATCGGGCATAGAGATGAACTCGCCGGCTGGCGAGAGCGCGAACTCCTGCCAGGCACCTTGAACAGTGCGGCCAAGATGGACGACTTCATCGCGCAGTCGGTGATCACACACCATCATCCCTGCGGTACTTGCAGGATGGGTAAGGACTCGGACGCCGTCGTCGATGCAAATCTACGACTCAAAGCGCTCGACAATCTTTGTGTCGTGGATGCGTCGATTATGCCCAACCTAACCGCAGGACCGATTCATGCTGCGGTCCTCGCGATCGCCGAGACCTTCGCTCGATGGCACCGGGAACCCTACAATCTTGACCCGAAGGGCTGATGTTCTTGACTGGTTCATCTCATCATCCCTCGCGAAGATCGCGGCCGTTGCAGGCTCGTCCTTCGGGACAAGTTTGCTTTGAGTCCGACATGCAGGCACGGCAGATGCGCGCGGCTCTTGCCGGCCAGCGTGCGGTCGGTGAGCGCGATCGCCGCGGCGAGCGGTTCGGCAACGTCGGCGAGCGGCACGGAAATTTTGCGTCTGCGCGGATGTTAAGCCGATCAGACCAAAGCCGAGGGGATTGATCTATTGGACCTAGGTATTGCCGACACTTCGGCGGCCTCGCGCCACACGCCCTCGGCCGGAGTTTGCGAGGTTTGCCCGAAGAAGGCGGTCTCGGAAGCCCACCATAAATCAACAATATCAATGCGATGCACGGAGGTTCGCCATTCATGATTTGGCTAACCGAACCAAAATATACCGGGTAGGCCCCGGAGGGACATCGACTTCTCAACAATCAGTTAGCGGGTGGTTCGCCCAGCCATATCCTTCATATGTTCTCGTATTCGGTGGCGAACCTTGCGCGAGGGATCGTCACCGGACGGCTAAGACCCGGCGGGGCTTGGTGAGCGCGGCGAGTAGAGCCCGATCCTGCGTAGCCCCAAGCGGAGCAGGACGCGCCATGAAAATGAAAGAACTACGACCGCGCAAAAACCAGCAACGGCGCTATGTCATGATCGTCCGCCGCCCGCAGCGCCCCGACATACCTGGTGCGCAGTTCGCCGGTATCCGCAAGTCCGCCGCCGCCCCAGCTGAACGGCTCGCCGCCGAGCCGCTCGATTAGAAGGTCGGCCATCAGCCGCGCATGACGCCCGTTCCCGTTCGGGAAAGGATGAATGGCAACCAGCCGGTGATGCAGCCGCACGGCGATTTCATCCGGCGAATACGTTCCATTCTCCACCCAATAGCGCACGTCACCGAACAGCGCCGCCATATCGGTCTGGATGCGGTACGCATCGACCCCGATATTCCGCGCCGTCGTGCGGCAAGTCCCCGCCCACTTCCACACATCGCCGAACATGCGCTTATGCAACGTCATGGCGACGTCGATGCTGAGAATGTCCTGCAGCTTGCGCCCGCGCCGCCCGCGCGCCCACGCCACCCCTGCCAGGATATTCTCCTGCTCGGCCTCGTTGAGATCGCCGCGATGCGTAATCCAGCTTTGCAGGAGTCCTTCGCGCTCCTCCGGCTCCAGCGGCCTCGCGTCTTCGGGTTCCGCGAAGAGGTCGCTCACGGCCCCTCCCACAGATCACGGTCTTTGACTTGGTCGCGGATATAAGCCTCGATGCGCGCTTCCATCCCGGCATCGCCGGTTTCCTGCGCTTCCAGCTTCATCGTATGGGCAACACGCGCAAGCGCGCGCATCGCGATCTTCCGCGCTCGCGCATTGACGGCTTCCTCCAGCGAGCTGTTCGGCACGAGCGCATAGACCAGCGTGCAGTCCAGCGCCTCGGCGGCCCGCCGCAACGTGCTGAGCTGGATTGAACCGGAGGCCTCGGATTTCTCAAGCGCCTCCACCGTCTGCGGACGCACGCCGAGCCTGGCTGCAAGCTGAACGCCGCTCATGCCAAGCGCATCCCGGATCGCCCGTATCCAGCCCTTGGGAGGCGGAAGCAGCCGATCTACGGGCTTCAAGCCCGCAAGCCGCTCATCCAGGCGCTCCCGCGCCCTCTTTCGCACATACGTTTTCATATGATGGCCTGGTTTTTCTACTATAGAGATCAGTCTACAGTATGATAGTTACAATTGCAATATCAGACTGAAATATGATTTTAATCGCGTAGGATCATCTTATGGCCTGATAATGGTAGGAAGCCGGTCTTCCGCGTAGTCGGCTCCCACGGCTTTCCGGCAAGAGAGATCAGGCCCCTTCCTCGATGGACAACCTCAACCTTTGGTTCTGGCCGTCGAACCGGTTGACCGCCGTGGCAAAATGCTGGCTCAGCACCATAGATTCCAAAACGAACTGGATCGCCTGTTTGAGAGAGACGTCGCCGAGCGCCGTCAGCCGTTTGCTCAGATGAAAGAGCGAGAGACGCGAAGCCCCGCCAACTGAAATTGTCGCTCTCTCGTTATCGGCAAAGCACCCGGCGAATGATGCGCACAGCAGTAGCGCATAGCCGTCGCCGGATCGCCGCGTTCAACGATCCCGCCGCAATGGGCTCTTTGATCGTCTGGCGTCATTCGCCTTCGGCGTGGGCTACGAAAGCCCTACCCAATTCAGCCGGGAATACGCACGTCTGTTCGGCCTGCCCATCAACGGACGCAGAACGGGTCATTCGGCAGGTCCGATCGAGTGCGGCAGGTTCGTTCGAGCCGGCAGCGCGCAAGTTGCTGCCGACTCCTTGAGCCGTCACATGTCGAGCCACACCTCCTCCAGGTGCATCTCGCGCAGAGGATGGCGCTTATAGCCCCGCACCGCAGCGATACGGTGCATGATGAGTTCATTCCAATAGGGCTGGATGAGCACGCCACTGTCCTGCAACATCTTTTCCATTTCGGCCATCAGCGGGCGGCGCTTGTCGGGATCGAAGACGCCGAGCACTTCGGTGAGCTTGGCGTCGAAGTCCGGATTGGAGAAACCGCTTTCGTTCCACGCTTCGCCGGAGCGGTAGGCAACAGCGTAGATCTGCACGCCAAGCGGTCGCCCGCCCCATGACGTGGCTGAAAACGGATATTTCGTCCAGTCGTTCCAGAAGGTCGAGCCCGGTAGCAGCGTTCGCTTGACCTTCATCCCCGCGTCGCGCATCTGCGCCGCGATGACATCGCAGGACGAGGACATCCAGCCTTCATTTATCGAAATCAGTTCGAATTCGGTATCAGTCTGACCCGCCTCGGCCAGCAACGCCTTCGCCTTTTCCTTGTCGGGCGCTACCTTTGGAACCTCCGCATATTCGGGATGCACCGGCGCGACGTGGTGGTTTTCGCCGACAGTGCCCAGGCCAGCGACGCCGAGCTGAAGCACCACCGCATTGTCGACCGCGCCTTGGATCGCCTTGCGTACCCGCACATCCGTATAAGGCGCAGTCTTGGCGTTCATGCGCGCCACCATGGTCGTGGCCGTGAGCGCGGTCTCGCGGACGAGCCCGGCTGCGTCATAGCTCGCGGCGATTTCGGCGCTTGTCTCGTCGTTCATATGCACCTCGCCGGTCTCGTAGGCCGAGATCAGCAGGTTTTCGTCGGTGCCGTAGTCGATGAACTCGATGCCGTCGAGCAGCGCCTCGCCGCCCCACCAGCTGCCGTTCTCGCGGCGCTTCAACACCGCTTTCTCGCCGACCGCGAAGGAGACAAGTTCGAAGGCACCCGTGCCGATCGGCTCGGCGGCGAGATTGCCCTTGAAGGAAGGATGCACGCAGAGCGCCGGATAGTCGCCGAAGCTCGGAATCAGCGAGATGTCGGCGACGCGCAGATGGAGCTTGACGGTATGTCTGTCGACCCTCTCGATCGCATCCGCGGCCGCCTGCGGCTCGTCGCCGTTGCGCAGCGCCGCCATGCGCGCAGCCATGGAACTTCCCTCCGCGGTCGTGTCGGCGAAGCGCTTGATGTTGAAGATCACGTCGTCTGCGGTGAAATCGTCGCCGTTGGTCCATTTGACGCCCTGGCGAACCTTCAGGATGTAGGTTTTGGCGTCGTCCGAAACCTCCCAGGATTCGAGCAGGCTGGGCGAGAAGCTGTTGTCCGGCTCCCAGCGGACCAGCGGCTCGCAGAACTGACGTGCCACGTTGGATTTCTGCGGCCAGTCGAAGGCGCGCGGGTCACTGATGTCGAGCACCTGCTGGCCGACCTTCAGGATGCCGCCCCTCTTCTGCTCCTGTGCCGAGGCGCGTGTTGGCGCAGCTAGACCGGCAAGGGCGTAAGCCGCGGCGGCGCCGACGCCGAGCACGCTTGCGAGGGCAAGAAACTCACGGCGGTCGAGCCGGCCCGCCCGCGTCTCGCCGGCAAGCTTCTGGACGATGGGGCGCCCGGCGCCCGTCTTGCGATGTTCGGTCATTTTCAGTTCCCCTTTGTTCGGGCGTGCGACGCCCGGCCTGATTATGCGGGGCCAAACCCTGGCAATTGAGTGGTTTCGCCATGGAACGGCGCAAAAAGTCTCGCGAATTTTTCTTTGAACGCTGCCTTGAAAAGTGCTGCCTGAGAATTGACGATTTCGCCGTTCTTCTTTTATCTGTGGTAAATGCGACAGTCGCCACCCACAGTCGGCTTGAGAGCGTTCGAGGCCGTGCTTCGCCATGGCAGCCTTTCAGCCGCCGCACGGGAGTTGTGCGTGACCCCGGCCGCCATCAGCCACCGGCTTCGGGAGTTGGAGGTCGAGGCGGGCCGAGCCCTGTTGTTCAGGTCGCGCGGCCGCTTCCTGCCGACCGAGGCGGGCTCGCATCTCGCTGCCGTCCTCGGGGACGCCTTCGCGCGGATCCGGGCCGCTGATGCGGTGCTGCGCAACCTCAATGCGACCCCGGCGCTGCGGGTGGTGGCGCCGATGACCTTCACCGTTCTGTGGTTGCTGCCGCGCCTTGCCGGCTTCGAGGCGCTTAATCCGGAGGTCACGCCCTATGTCGCGGCGGCCAACGATCCGATGCGGCGCGACGGCCACCTTGCCGACATCCGTATCGCCCATACGGTCGTCCCGCCCGGTCCCGACTGGCACCTTCTGGTGCGCGAGACGGTCGCCATCGCTTTCGCTCCCAGCTCCGAGGCCGACGGCGTTTCGGACCTTCGCGACCTGACCAGGCTGCGGGCCATCCACATCGACAATCCCGGTGGCCAGCACAACGGCACATTGAACTGGCAGGGCTGGCTTGCCGCGAAAGGTCTGGACGCGCCGGTGCCGCCCGGCCCGCACGTTAATGCCGAGCATTCGGCCGCCGATATAGCCGCGCAGGGTTCGGCGATCATGCTGGCGAGCCTGTTCACGTCGGCCACCCATTTCGCCAGCGGCCGGCTGAAGGCTGCGCCCGGCAGCGCCGTGAGCACCGACATCTGCTATTGGGTCACCATGGAACGGCCAAGCCCGGTCGCGCAGTCCTTTCTGGATTGGCTGAAGGCCGAAGTGGCCCGCCATCAGGCAGGAGAAATGACCGCGGGGCTAGCCCAGTCCGGCCAGGAAGCGGGACTTTCGCCGGCTAGTTCCGCGAGCGCCGCTGCCTCCGCGTCTTCCAGCGGCACGCCGTTCTGCTCGGCGTAGCGGTGATTTTTATGCCTGCGGTCGCCGGGCAGACGCACACCCTCCTGTGCCGCCATCGTACCCAGCATCGTCTCCAGCCTTTCGACGAAGTTCGGGGCCATGGCTTCAGAGTCGAAGGCGATGAAGCTCTGTCCGAGCCTAGCGGTCCGCCGAAATCGTCTCCGAGCGACGATGCCTCGAACGACCAGTGCGAGCCGGTCAGGCCAGCCTCTAGCACCTCGACCATCAGCGCCAGCGCGCTGCCCTTGTGGCCGCCGGACGGCGCGATCGAGCCCTTTTAGCCCTTCCCGCGCGTCGGTGGTCGGCTTTCCCCGGGCATCGAGCGCCCAGGGGGGCGGAATTTCGCGTCCGGCGGCCGCGGCGCTGGCCAGATTGACGAAGGCGGTCGCCGCCGCCGACTGTCGATGACCAGCGGATCCCCGGCGCGCGGCGCGCCGAAGGCCCGGGGGTTGGTGCCGAAAAGGCGTGCGGCCACCCCACGGCGCCATGGTCGAAGAGGCGTTGGTCGCAGCCAACGACACCAGCCCGGCTCGCGCGAGGCGGTCGGTGAAATAGCCCAGCACGCCGCAGGCATAGGCATTGGCAACGCCGAGAGCGGCGATGCCCTGCCGGCGCGCCGCCTCGATCAACTGCGGCTCACCTGCTTCGTAGGCCGGATGAGCGAAGCCGCCCAGCGCGTCGACGCGGATTGCGCCCGGCCGCGGCGCCACGGCAACGGGTTCCGCCGTCCCGACAATCTTGCCGATTGTCGCGTGGCGGCAATATCAGGGCAGATTGCCGAGACCGACGCCGAGCGTTCCTTCAGCCTACGCAGCACGTATCGAGCGCGCGACCGCACCGGCTTGTTTGGGACTCGCGCCGGCCTTTGCCAGTGCCAACACCGCAATCCGCTCGACTTTGTCCAACGCGACCCGTGCCACATGTCCCTCCTCTGCTGCGAGATGTCGAATTCGTGATGGACATTAGGCGGAAATGTTGGGAGGAATCGAGGGACACCGTTTTACCTGTGATAAAATCGGCAGAAAGCGCCGTCCAATGAAAATCGCTTCCATCCGCGCAACGCCGATTCTCGTCCCGCTCGAGGCCCCCTATCTCTGGTCCTACGGAGTGCTGGACGCTTTCACCAAATGCGTGGTCGAGGTCGAGACGTCGGACGGCGTGGTCGGTATCGGCGAAGCGCCGAGCCATTCCGCGGCCGCTGTGATCGAAGCCTGGGCGGAAACCTTGGTCGGCCTCGACCCGCTCGATATCGCCGGCATCGAGCGGAAAGTGCTGCCCTGGATGCCTGCCGCACATTCGGTCACGGATTACGGCCGTCGCGGCGCATGGGGCGGCATCGAGATCGCGCTGTGGGATCTACGCGGCAAGCTGTGGGGCCAGCCGGTGGCGAACCTGCTCGGTGGCATCCATCGGCGCGAAATCCCCTTCACCGACTATTTCAGCTATCGCCTGCCACAAGACGGCAAGGGTGGCGAGGCGACCGTTTCCGCCATTGTCGACTACTGCCTTTCGCTGCGCGAGGCGCATGGCACCACCTTCTTCGAGGGCAAGGTGTCGAACCCCGATCTTCGCGCCAACATCACCCTGATGCAAGCGTTGCGCGACGCCCTGGGTCCTGACGCCATGCTCAGGATCGACAGCAACCAGGCCTTCAGCCTGCCATCTGCGGCCTATCTTGCGCCGGCGTTCGAGGAGATCGGCACGCGCAACTGGGAGGATCCGACACCTGACTGGACGGCAATGAAGCGGCTGCGCGAGCGCACCACGATTCCCTTCTCCGGCCACAACACCGACATCGCCAAGGCAGTCGAGTACGGCGTGCCGGATGCCATCGTCTCGGACGTCGCGGGTCTCGGCGGTTTCTCCGCGGCGATGCGCTTCGTCTCGGCCTGCCAGGGAGCGGGCATCGATTTCTGGTGCTATTCGGGCGACAGCGGCCTCGGCACGGCCGCTTATCTGCACCTGTGCGCCGCGCACCCGCATATCCGGGAACCCAATCAATCGCTGCTTCGCCAGCAGCCGCATGACGTGATCGCAGAAGGCCCGTTCAGTCCAAAGAACAATTTCTTGTCGCTGCCGGATGGGTCGGGACTTGGCGTGACACTCGATCGCGACCGGCTGCGTTTCTGCTCGGATATGCTGAAGGAGAAAGGCGTACCGAACAAGTATTATGACCCCGATGCGCCGGGCCAGATGCGGCGCATGCCTCTCTGCTGAAAGCACTCTGAGTGGTTATCAACCAAAGACGCCAAGCATGTGTGGTCTTCTAAGCGGACCAATCGCCGATGCGGTTGCGGCGCATTTCACGCGCTTTGGCGAAAAGCAGTAAGGCAGGAGGTCATGATAATGCAGACAGCCAGAGTGCTCACCGTGGCCATCATCTGCTTTGGGGGAACAGCGATGGCAAGAGCCGAACAAATCAGCGCCGATGATCGCCTAGCGATCATGGATACCATCACCGACTTCGCGGCGTCGGGCCTGTTTCCGCATCATCGAGCAAGGTAAGGCCGGTTTCGTCGACAGGCGACACTTGGCAAGTAACCTGCAAAACTCATGGAGAGATCAGAATGCCGAGTGAGAAATATGCTGCCTATGAGGGTGCCGAGCCCTATTTCGAGCTGGTCCAAAGGGCACTGGGGGACCTCGTCGACGGCGAGCACTTCGTACAGCATGGCAAGACGGCTATTTAACACTCGAGCAGTTGATGTCCTTCGCGGTAAGACTGGTGCCGCTCATACCAACCGCGGAT
>NZ_CAKXZT010000121.1:0-89594 GCF_935825525.1 Mesorhizobium escarrei | reverse complement strand
TCGGTGTAACGGATCGGCGGCACGATCGCGTAGAGCATGATCGCGATCAGAGCTGTGAGTTCCCCTACCTTGAAGAACATCAAAACCGGAATGAGGAAGACGAACTGAGGTATCGTCTGCAGCGCGTCTTGGATGGGCCGCAGCACCCGTGAGACCGTGTCGCTGTGCGCCGCCCAGATGCCGAGAGCCCCACCGATCGCCAAACACAACAGCACCGCCAGGCCACAGAGATAAGCCGACTGCATGAAGGGCTCCCAGAGCCCTGTCAACAGGATGAAGATGCAGCTCGAGAGCGCGAACAGCCCGACTGAGCGACCGGCGCATCGCCAGGCCAGAGTGACAATTAGCGCGATCGTGGCGGGCCAGGGGAAGGTGGAAAATCCAAAGAAGAAATAGAGCGCTGCAACGACTACGGCAAATGCCGGACGCCAGCCAAAACGCAGCGCGAGGCCATAGGAAATGACGGCTACAGATGCCACGTAAACGGCGATCACCGTTGGGGTTAAGGCAATGCCCCAGGAGAGCGGCGTTACTGCGCGGATCATGCCAATCCGAAGCGGCAGGATAAAGTAGTAGAGAACCCCATTCTTGAAAGTCTCGATCGGGCCGTCAAAGCGTGTAACGAGGCCCAGAACCCCGTTATTGACGGCATCGGCGTCGATCAGGCCTCGCGTGGAGGCAAAGGGGAGCGTGATTGCGATCCCGCTCAGTCGGATGAGCCACGCGCCGACCAATGCTATGCCGATGACGCTCCACATGCGCCGGCTGGTGAGCCAGGCCGGGTGCTGCGCGACGCCGCCGTGCCCGGCCAGGCCGAGCGTGATCCGGTCCATGACCATGGCGAGAAGCGCAATCGCACCGCCGGCGAGCAAGCTCTGGCCGAACGCGGCCGCGCGCATCGAAGAAAGGACTTCCCAGCCGATATCCGCGAAGCCGCCGATGATCGAGGCGATAATCATGATGCTGAACGCGGCCATTGTCGTCTGGTTGATCCCAACCAGGAGCTGAGGTGCAGCCGTCGGCACATCCACCAGCCAGAAGCGCTGCCGTGGCGTGCAGCCGCTCATCACGCCGGCCTCGGCAATGTCGCTCGGGACACGCTCAAGGCCCAGTATCGTATTCTTCACCATGAAAGGGATGGCATAGACGGCGCTGGCAATCAGCCCGACCACCGGGCCGAATCCGAACAGCAGCAGCAACGGGATGAGATAGGCGAAGGCGGGCATTGTCTGCATCACGTCGAGGGCGACGTTGATGGTCGCCCGCGCCAGCTTCACCTGAAAGGCGAGGACGCCAATAGCGAATCCTGCGAAGACGGAGATTGGAATGGCCAGCAGGACGAGAGCCAGGGTGTTCATGCTCTGGGGCCAGTATTTGGTCATCAGGAGGTAGCCGAGCGTAAAGATCGAAAAGGCGGCGAGGCGATAGCCGCCGGCACGCAGCGCGATAACGCCGACCACGAGCATTGTCATCGGCCAGGGAAGCCATTGCAGGCCAGTTTGCACACCCACCATCGGCCATTTGAGCAGCCAGGAGATGCCGCGAAATACCGGCCGAACCAGCTCGGTGATGACGGCGCTCCAAGCGTCCACCCATTGTGCTATTGGCGCGACCCAATCAGCAGGATAGGTGGCGAGCCAAGGCAGGACGCCGCGTAGCGCCAGGCAAAGAATCGTAAAGAACACAACCGCTATCCAGACCGACAGGCCGGCATCCCAGCGCAACCGCCGCGAGGCGACTGTGTTGAGCTCATTCAATGCCGCCGTTCCCTGTCTCGCTCAAGGACCTGCAAAACGGTTTGGCGATCGATCGTCCCCACGACGCTTCCGGCTGCATTGACCACACGGAATCCGGTGCTGCCGGTGGCGACCTTGGCCACGAGCTCTTCCACGTACACCGTGTCCAGCACTGTCTCCATGCACGGGCCGTAGTCGACGCCGCTCTGGACTGCGATATCGGCCGCATGGACCGCGCGAAGCAGCGATATGTCTTCGACAAACTGTGCCACGTAGTCGTCGACCGGATCGCGCAGGATATCGGTTGGCCGACCGATCTGGATGATCTCGCCCTGGCGCATGATGGCGATCCGGTCCGCCAGGCGGAAGGCTTCCTGGATGTCGTGGGTGATGAAGACGATGGTCTTGCCGAGCTTCTTCTGGAGTCTCAGAAACTCGTCCTGCATCTGCCGCCGGATCAGCGGATCGAGCGCGGAGAACGGTTCGTCGAGGAACCAGAGCCCCGGCCCGACCGCCAGCGAGCGTGCGATTCCCACGCGCTGCTGCTGGCCGCCGGAAAGCTGATGCGGGAAAGATGTCTCGCGACCCTCGAGGCCGACCAGCGCAATCATTTCCCTCGCCCTCGCATACCGCTCGCCGACGGAACATCCCTGGACGCGGAGCGGAAAGGCCACATTGTCGAGGACGCTCAGATGCGGCAGCAGCCCGAAATGCTGGAACACCATGCCCATGCTGCTGCGGCGTAGCTCGATCAGCCGCTGCGGGCTGGCGGCGAGCAGGTCCTCGCCATCCAGGAGCACCTGGCCATGGCTGGACTCGATCAGACGCGACAGACAGCGCAGCAGTGTCGATTTTCCCGAGCCGGACAGGCCCATGACGACGAAAATCTCGCCGACAAGGACATCGAAGCTGGCGTCGATCACTGCCGGAATTTTCCCGTCTCGCTTGAGCCGTTCGCTTACGGTGCTCGGGTCGCCGGAAAGGAGGTCCCGCTTTCGGACGTGGCGTTGGGCATCGGCGCCATAGACCTTCCACAGGCTTCGGCAGGACAGCTTCACGGGCCGGTCCGGTTCCGCCTTGGTCATGGCGCTAGCTCCCCCTCTTACCAATGTCAGTGTCGGGGTCATTTGCGGATCGCCGGTCCCCGGGCGGCGCTCTGATCTCGAGGTGCCGCCGACATCGGGCGGCGGAGCGGTTTTCGCATCAGCGCGTTGCCTCCTGCACCCAGGGCTGCCAGACCGCCTGATGCTGGTCGATCCAGGCGTTGACGACCGTGTCGATGTCCTGGCCCTTCCTGTCGATCGCCAGGATCATCTGCTGCTGGCTGGCCGCATCCTGCCGGAACGCCTTCAGGAATTCATAAGCCGCCGGCCATTTGCCCTTGAAGCCCGACCATACCACCTTATGGACCTCGGGAGGATTGATGCAGTGATCGTTGTCCTGCGACTTGCACGGCGGCATCGTCACCCATCCCATGTCGGCTTCCGCGAAGACATAGTGTGGCGCCCAGAACATCATGAGCAGAGGTTTCTTGGCCGCCACCGCGGATTCGAGCTCGGCGACCATCGCACCCTCGGACCCGCCTGGCACAGTGGTCAGGGGTAGATTGTTGTCTTTGATGATCTGCGCGGAGCGGGAGCCCCAGTCGGCCGGGTAGTCGAGCAGACGGCCGTTCGGGAAGGTGTCCGGAGACGTCAGCGCCTGGACGCAGCCGGGCTTGGTAAGCGCGGTCCAGTCCGGCAGGCCGGGGCAGACATCCGTCATGTACTTGGGATAGACCCAGCCCTCCTTTGTCTGGAGGCCGAGCTGGCCAATGTCTTCCACCTTCCCCTCCTTCAGCACCTTCGGGAAGATGTCGCCGACATTGTTCATCCAGATCTCGAGCGTCACGTCGAGCGTGCCGTCAGCGAGGCCGGTGAACTGCGGATAGCCACCCGCGGTCACATACTCGATCTTGTAGCCAATGCGTTGCAGAAGGGCCCCCGCGATATGTGTGGTGACGTGCTGGCCGGTCCATTCGGCCATCACGAGCTTGATGGGCTCGTCCTTGGCCCCCATTTCGGCGGCTTGCGCCGCCCCGGATCCTATTGCGACGAGCATCGCCACGAGCGAGCCTGAGGTGAACTTGAAAAATCTCGACTTGGACATCTCTTTTCTCCCTGTTGTCATTGTCCCCGTTCTTTTTTCGACCACGGATCCCGATGTCAGTGCGACGTCAGCCCTCCGTCGATGTTAATTGACTGTCCGGTGACGCTCGGCGCCAGCGCCAGATAGATTGCGAGGCCTCCGATCTCCTCGGGCGTCTGCGGCCGGCCCTGCGGCACGAACTCCAGCACATGCCGCTGCCAGGACTGCTCCGCCGTTTCCCCTTGCTCTCTGAGTTCGTCCGACAGCATGTCCCACATGTGCGTTTTCACGACACCGGGGCAGATCGCGTTCACGGTGATGCCGTCGCGGGCGACCTCCTTGGCGAGGGAATTGGTGAAGCCGAGCACCGCATATTTGGAGGCGCTGTAAACAGCCAGCTTCGGGTAGCCGTCTTTGCCAGAAACCGAGGAGATGTTGATGATGCGGCCGAAGCCATTGCGCTTCATCGCGGGAGCCGCCGCCTTGCACGACAGGAACACGCCCTTGGCATTGACATCCATCACCCGGTCCCATTCCGCTTCCGCCACGTCTTCGACAGCGGCGACGCTGATGACCCCGGCACAGTTGACGGCGATGTCGAGCTGACCGAATTGCCGTTCGACATGCGCCACCAGAGAGACGAAGTCGTCCCATTTCCTGACATCGACGACGCGCGACTCGGCCCGTCCGCCTGCTGCGCGAATTTCCACCGCAACGGCCTCTGCGGCGTCTGCCTCGATGTCGGTTACGACGACCCCGGCGCCCTCGCTCGCGAGCGCCAGCGCAATGCCACGGCCGATGCCGCGGCTTGCGCCCGTCACATAGGCGGCGCGCCCTGCCAGCCGACCAGTCATGCCACCCCTCCCACATGCGCGCAGAGGATGGCGTTGACCTCCTTTGCAGCCTCCAGCTGAGGCATGTGGCCGACGCCCGGCAGCAGAAGCGCGACAACCGACGCGGGCAACTGGCCGAGCGGGTCAGGCGACAGGATGGCATCCTCCTCTCCCCAAATGACAGTGACCGGGATCGCTGGATTCTCGGCGATCCAGGACGCGAATGCCGGCAGCAGCACCGCATGCTGGCGCCCATCAGGGAAGCAGGCCGCGACGATCTTCGAGAGCGCTGTCTCGGCGCCGTCCAGCCGCTTGTTGCGGGCGACCCGGTCGGCGAACTCCCGGCCCACCATCGCGGGATCGGCAAACAGCCTACCCAGGCAGCGCTGCAGGTCGCGCGTCTTCGTGGCGGCAAGAAATTCGGTCGGGAAGGTGGGATCGATCGCCTCGGCAAGGCCGACAGGCGCGATCAGGGCGAGCGAGGCGACGCGGCCCGGGTGCGTCAGCGCCAATTGCAGCATAGTGCCTGCCCCGAGCGAATGGCCCACCAGATGCGCCCGCTCGAGCCCGAGTGCGTCCATGGCTTGCCCGACCGTTTCGGCTAGTTCCGCAAGATCTCCGGTCCGTATCTCCTTCGTCGACTCGCCGTGTCCTGGCAGGTCGATCGCATAGACCGCCCGGTCGACGGCTAGTCTTGCTTGGATCAACTGCCAGGCATCGAGATCACCGCCGAAGCCGTGGACCAGCAGGGCGGCAGTGCCGCCCTCGCCGACCCGCAGATAGCGGAGCCTGCGTCCATCGGGCAGATCGAGCTGCCTGGGCTCCGGCGCCGGCGCCAGGGCCGCATCGCCTGCCGCGCTCTCGGCGAAACGGGCGATGAAGGCGTCGACCTCGGCATCGGGCACGGTTTCGTCGGCAAGGACGCCGATCAGGGCGCCGCAGGTCCGCGTTTCCCCCTCTGCGACGACATGCCGGCGCAGCACGCCGGCCTCCTGCGCTTCGAGCATGTTGGTGACCTTCGTCGTCTCGATTTCTGCCAGCTCCATGCCCGGCGCGACGCGCGCGCCTTCGGGCACGAGCCATTCGACCAGCGTTCCTTCTTCCATGGTCAGGCCCCAGGTCGGCATCGATATGGCTGTGATCTGCATCATCATCGCTTTCGGTCGGCGTTAATGTCGAGCAGTTGCCGGACGGCAGCTTCGACCTGTCCGGCGTTCGGGATGTAGGCGGCCTCCAGCACTGGCGCGAAGGGGACCGGCGTGTGCGGAGCGGTCACGCGCCGGATCGGCGCCTTCAGCGCGAAGAAGGCCTTGTCGGCGGCGAACGCCGCGATCTCGCTGGCCAAGCTGCAGCGCGGATTGGCTTCGTCGACCACCACGAGGCGGCCAGTTTCCGTGACGCTCTCCAGGATGGTGTCCTCGTCGATCGGCGAGGTGGTGCGCGGATCGATGACCGTCGCATGGATACCGGACGCCGCTAGCCGGTCGGCGGCCTCCAGCGCGACATGCACCATCCGCGCCAGCGCGACGATCGTCACGTCGCCCCCCTCGCGCAGAACGGAGGCCTCGCCGAAGGGCACCGTATAAGCCTCGTCGGGCACCTGCCCCTCGATATCGTAGAGCTTGGTGTGCTCGAGGAAGATGACCGGATCGTCATCGCGGATGGCTTCGATGAGCAATCCCTTGGCGTCGTAGGGCGTCGACGGGATGACGACCTTCAGGCCCGGAACATGGGTGAAGAAGGAATAGAGGCATTGCGAATGCTGCGCCCCGGCGCTGAAGCCGGCGCCGAACATCGCCCGGATGACCAGCGGCGTCTTCGCCTTTCCTCCGAACATGTAGCGAAACTTGGCGGCCTGGTTGTATATCTGGTCGAAGCAGACGCCGATGAAGTCGACGAACATCAGTTCGGCGACCGGCCGCAAGCCGGTGACGGCGGCGCCCGCCGCCATGCCCATGATGGCACTTTCAGTGATAGGCGTGTCGATGACGCGCTCGCGGCCGAAGGCACCGACCAGCCCGCGCGTCACTCCCATGACGCCGCCATAGGCATCGTCCACCCCGGTGCCGCCGGCGCCGCCGGCGACATCCTCTCCGATCACGACCACGCGCGGATCGCGCTGCATCTCGGCATGGAGAGCTTCGTTGATCGCCTGGCGGAAGGTCTTCTTTGACATGCGGTTTGTCCGGTCAATAGCTGAGATAGACGTCGGTCAGCAGGGCGGAGGGCGACGGATCGGCCGCCTCCCTCGCCCTCACTACTGCGGCTGCGATTTGCTGTTCGACCTCGGCGTCAATGGTGTCGAGTTCGGTTGCTTCCAGCAGTGCCGACGCGCCGACGCGGGCACGGAAGTGGAGCAGCGGGTCCCCGTTGGCCCGTGCCGCCTGCAACTCCTCCTTGGACCGATAGCCCTGCGGATCGCCGCAGTAGTGGCCGTGATGGCGCACGCAGCGCGACTCGATGAAACTAGGCCCCGAACCACCGCGCGCACGTGCCAGGGCTTCTGCCATCGCCGCATAGACGGCGAAGAAATCGAGCCCATCGATGTGCTCCGCCGGCATGCCGAAACCGGCGGCACGAGATGCGATATCCCTTGACCCAATAGCGTAGTCGACGCCGGTTCCCTCTGCATAGCCATTATTCTCGACAACGAAGATGACCGGCAGCTTGAGGACAACGGCCATGTTCATGGCCTCGAACATCGTCCCTTGGTTGGACCCGCCATCGCCGGTGAAAGCGACGGCGACACGGTCGGTTCCGAGCGTCTTGGCAGTCAGTGCGGCCCCGACCGCCAAGGGTGGGCTGCCGCCCACGATGGCATTGGCGCCAAGCATGCCGCGCTCGATGTCGGCAATGTGCATCGAGCCGCCTTTGCCGCCGCAGAGGCCGCCCGCCTTGCCGAAGATCTCCATCATCATGCCGTCGATATCACACCCCTTGGCGATGCAATGACCGTGGCCGCGATGAGTCGAGCCGATATAGTCATGGTCATCGAGATGCATGCAGACACCGACAGCGCAGGCTTCCTGACCGCTATAGAGGTGAACGAAGCCGGGGATTTCGCCACTGGAGAAAGCGCGGTTCACCGCATCCTCGAAAGCGCGGATGGTCCGCATCTGGCGATAGGCGGTACGCAATGTCTCCCGGCTCATCTGCATGAGTGGGTCCCCGGCCATGCGCGAACTGGGTTTGGAACGGTGACGGGCGCGACTATGTCGGCCGACATCGTGCCGTCGACCGCAACCTCGCCTGCTGCGCCGCCGGAAATCAGCGCGACTCTGTCGTTGATCCGGCCCATTCGCCTCTCCCTATACTTCAATGCGATTGGTGCAGGTTGGCGTCGGGGCAGGCTCTTGTCAACAAAAAGTTGACTCATAAGCCAATTTTTTGGCGTAGTGCCAATTTATAGGCTCATGGCACAATCTGCCTTGACTGCGGCCCCGGGCGCGTGCTGTCAGTAGCCTGGAGCCCGTTCATCCCGATGGAGTTGGGATGGGCTCTATCTCTTTGTTTGAGCATGATCTTTTCCGAAAACCGGATTCCACTTTTGGGGATCATTCTCCAGAGGATTGAATGAAAACACGAATTCGCGACATACGACGCAAGGACATGCAGCAGGTGGCGTTCGACATCCTTGCCGAGGAGGGCTTCCATGGCGTGACCCTGGCCAAGGTAGCCGAGCGCCTCGGCATGTCGCGCGGCTTGGTCCACCATTACTTCACCGGCAAGGATGAATTGTTGGAAGCCGCCGTGCGCTTCGGGAATCGGCTGATCTCGGAAGAGATCGCGGCGAGCCTGCGCCGCTGCAAGACCCCTCAGGAACGTCTAACCACGATCTGCAATGGTAATTTCGATGAGCGGATGTACATCGCCAGCCGGGCTCAATATTGGATTTCCTATTGCGCCCAAGCAACCTTCTCCGCACGCTTTGCAAGATTGCTCAATGTCCAGAACTCGCGGATGCGCAGCAATCTGCTGCACGAATTGCGCCAGCTCCTACCCAAAGTGGAAGCCGAGCGCGCGGCAGAAATGATCGCCATGTTGATGGATGGCATCTGGGTTCGCATGGCAGCGACCAAGGCCGAACCGACACGAGAAGCAGCGCTAGCCATGTTGACCAGCCTGGTCGACCGCTTGTTGGGTTCAAGTAGCCCGCCGAAGGTCGATCGTCCAGAAAGGTCCAAACGTCAGTAAGGCAAGAAGAGGTAGTGCTGGGAATTCCTCTGTCAGTGCGTTGGCGGGGCCAAGCAACGCCGAGCAGCACAGCCATGGCGTCAGAGCGAGTCGTAAACTGCATCGATCAAGGCCTTTCGGCGTGGATCTATGTCGTGGAAACCGAGCATGTTGTTCGTAACATACCCGAATCCGACGCCGACGCCGAGATCGGCAAACCCAATAGTGCCGCCCCAGCCGGTGTGGCCGAATGTTTGCTGCGACGCACGGCCGGCGGCGAAGGCAGCTGGCATCTCAAAGCTTTCATCCATGCCGCGGAAGCGAGATCTCGCTGCTTCTTCGATTGTCCTGCGGCTGATCAGAGGCTTGCCCTCCCAGACGCCACCGGCCGCCATCATGCCGTAGATACGTGCCAGTGCATGTGCCGTCGACTGGCCATTGCCGCCCGGCACCTCGGCGGCGCGCCAGGGGCGGTCGTTGGGCGCTCGTGCTCTGGGTACAGGATTGTCGCAGGCGTGGGGAAAGGAGAGGCGCGCACAAGGTCGATCCAGTCCGAAGCCTTCGGTCCCTCGATCATCTCGGCGACCCTGTTGTCGTCCTGTTCCGGCGGGCCGATATGAAAGTCGGCCCCGATCGGGCGGGCGATCTCTTCTGCAATGAAGCGGCCGATGCTGCGCCCGTCGACACGACGCAGCACTTCACCAGCGAGGTGGCCCTAGGTAGGTGCGTGATAGATACAGCGGCTGCCCGGCCCCCACAGCGAGCGGCATGGCGGCAATCGCATCAACAAAAGGCGTCCACGCAAGCAGGCCTATCTCGCCCATTGGCACCGCGAGACCATTCAGCCCTGCCCGATGCGACATCACCAGATCAAGCGGGATGCTCTCCTTGCCGCCAGTCGCGAATTCCGGCCAATAGCGCGCAACGGGCGCGGCGTAATCGAGCTTGCCACGCTGGACCAACATTGCGATGGCCAAAGCCACGACCCCTTTGGTGACGGACCAGACGTTGACCAGTGTGTCGTGCTGCCATGGACGGGTGCAAGCAGCGTCCGCACGACCACCCCACAGATCAACGACAGTCCTGCCGTGCACCACCACCGACACGCTACCACCACGCTCGAGGCCCTGGGCGAAGCACATGCCAAACGCATCGCGCACGCAAGAAAATCGAGGGTCACCAGATACCATCCTGTTCATGCGCGGATTTCTCACCAAGTGACGTGGTTACTAACTGAGTCATTGAAACCAGTTCTCACCTGGCCCGCTAGTCCAGTGAGTTACCAGCTCTTGAAACGGTCGCCCGCATGATGCGATCCGAGATCATCGCGACAATTGCAATCGACAAGCCTGCGACCAAACCAAGACCCGCATCGGCTTTGCTCAGTCCAATATAGACCTGCTGCCCAAGGTCTTTCGTGCCGACCAGAGCGGCCACGGGCAACATCGACAATGCCGCCATGATGGTTTGATTGACGCCAAGCACGATTTCCGGCTTTGCGACTGGAAATTCAACATGGATCAGGCGCTGCCAGGCAGTACAGCCAATCTGGCGCGACGTCTCGACAAGATCGGCCGGTACGCTTTTTATCCCATATTCGACATACCGAATTGGCGGCACGATTGCATAGAGTGCGATCGCAATCAGGCCGGTGAGTTCACCGACCTGGAAGAACATCAATGCGGGGATGAGAAAGATGAACTGCGGCATGGTTTGAAGCGTGTCGCAGCATGGCCGCAGGAGGGCCGAGAATCGGTCGCTCTTTGCCGCCGCGATCCCAATCAGTCCCCCTGAAAAAGTGCAGATCAGGACAGCCAGGACGCAGAGATAGAGGGATTGTCCCAATGGCTCATAGAGACCTGCTGTAACGACGAAGGACGTCCCGATCGTGACCGGAACCGCCAACCTGCCGCCGCCGACCGACCAGGCAAGCCCTGCTGTCACTGCTATGAATGCCGGCCAGGGGAACCCGTTGAAGCCAAAGAGCAGCAATGCGGCGCCCAACAGCACCACAATGCCGGCGCCCCACCGACCATTGACCGTCAGCCAAGCCGCAAGCACCAGCGTCGTCGCGGCATAGAAGGCGCTTACCTGCGGTGTCCAAGCGAAACCCCAGGTGAAGGGTGTCACCGCAGCAGCCAGGCCGATCCGAAGCGGCAGCATGAAATGATAGAGGACAAATACCTTTAAACTGTCGAGTGGTGCCGAAAAGGCACGGACCAGATCGAGCACGAAAGTGTTCAAGGCGTTGGGATCGACTACGCCCTGCAGTGTGTCAATCCGTGCCATGCTTGCCGGCGCGACGTGCAACAGCGCGCCGCCGACAACGGGGACGGCCAGGAAAGCAGCCACGCGGACGGCATCATGTCGCGTTTGGCGGGCTGAGCCGTGGCGTGGTTGCGCGAAGCCGCGGGTGATGCGATCGACCACCATCGCCAGCACTGCGATCACCAGGCCGGATAACAGGCTGTGGCCGAAATCCGCCTTGCGCATCGCATCGAGGACTTCCCAGCCGACATCGTTGAAGCCGCCTATGATCGCCGCCATGATCACCATGCTGAAGCTCGCCATGGTCGTCTGGTTGACACCTGTCAGAATTTGCTGTCGGGCGGTCGGCAGTACGACATGCCAGAAACGTTGCCATCGCGTACAACCGGCCATGCCACCCACTTCCAGCAGGGACACTGGCACGCGGGCGAGGCCGAGCATGGTGCAATGGACCATGGGAGGGATCGCGTAAGCCACGCAGGCAACCAGGCCCGCAATCGGTCCAAAGCCAAACAACAGCAAAAGCGGAATGAGAAAGGCAAAGGCCGGCACCGTCTGCAACAGATCGAGCGCCACCAGCGTCACACTTCGAACATGACGCGATGTATGAGCGCCGACCCCGAGCAGGAAGCCTAAGGTGACTGCGAGCGGCACGGCGAGGGTCACCATGGACAAGGTGTTCATCCCCTGCTGCCAGTAACCGGCGAGCACGATGTAACCGAGAGCGACCGCGGTGAAAAGCGCCAGTCGCCAGCTTTGCGCCCGCCAGCCGAGCACAGCGAAGAAGGCCAGTGTCGCCGGCCACGGCATCCAGCGAAGGGCAAAACCGCAAGCATCGAGGGCAGCACCCAGCATCGATGATATCACCGCGCAGGGTGGGGTCAGCAGCGGCACGAGCCAGTCAAAGATGCCGTTCACAGCCGGCGCAGCCGGCAGGATCCAAGCCTTGGGATAGGTCAGGAGCCAGGGCCAGGCTGTTCGCTGGGCGAGGCAAAACGAGACGAAGATCAGGATACCGAACCAGACCGTCTGCCGCCGAAAATATGGAGCCGGATTGTCGACCCGCACAGGCAAAGCGGCCAGAATGCTCACCGTACCACCCTTTGCGCAGTATCATTGGCCAACACTTTTGCGATGATCTCGGAGGTCAGCAGGCCCACCGGCCCCTCTCCTTCGCGGGTGATGACAAATGTCTGTGTGCCTGCAAGGCTGCGTGGCAAGAGCATCTCGATCGGTGTCGCTGCGTCGACTTCGTGACCTCGACTTGCGTCCCAGTTGCCCGGAAGCTTGGCCATGACGGAGCCTGCGGTCACTACCTTGGCCAGCGATACCTCCTCGGTGAAGCTCGCAACATAGGCGTCGACAGGCGTGAGCAGAATGTCGGCAGGCCTCCCAATCTGGATAATCCGCCCTTCACGCATGATCGCGATCCGGTCCGCCAGGCGGAAAGCCTCTTGAATATCGTGCGTGATAAAGACAATCGTTTTCTGCAGCAGCTGCTGCAGCCGCAGGAATTCGTCCTGCATCTGGCGCCGGATCAGCGGATCGAGCGCCGAGAACGGTTCGTCGAGGAACCATAGCTCGGGGTCGACGGCGAGTGATCGAGCGATGCCGACACGCTGTTGTTGCCCTCCGGAAAGCTCGAGGGGCATGCTGTTTTCCCGGCCGCGCAACCCCACCAGCTCGATCATGTCACGAGCCTTCGCAGTCCGATCGGCTGGCGGCATACCCTGCATCCGCAGTGGAAACGCGACATTGTCGAGGACATCCAGGTGCGGCAACAGGCCGAAGTTTTGGAACACCATCCCCATGACCTTGCGCCTTACTTCAACCATCCGGCGCTCACTCGCTGCCAACAGGTTCTCACCGCCGAGCCAGACCTCGCCACTCGTCGGCTCGACGAGACGCGACAGACATCGCACCAGCGTTGATTTGCCTGATCCGGAGAGGCCCATGACGACAAAGATCTCGCCTTGCTGGACATCAAAGCTGACATCTGCCAAGGCGAGAAAATGGCCAGTCTCTTCCAGCCGACGCTTCAACGTCAGTGGTGGTTCCGAGCCTCCGAGCGCCGTGGCCAGGGCCTTATCGGGCCGCTGTCCATAGATCTTCCAAATATTACGGCATCGAAGCTTAGTGACCACCTCAGCGGTCGACTCGCGCGAGAAGCCGGTCCCATCGACAGGGTTCATCATGAACCAACCTTCTCTGCAGTCACCAGCAAAGTGACGATATGTCGAGCCGCGAACGGAGGGCCCGTTACTCGGCCGCGCGTGATCAATTCTGTGCTGCCTTGAACCAGCCCTGCCAATCGCTCTGGTGCTGATCCATCCACTCATCGACAGCGACGTCCAGGCTCCTGCCTTGTTTGTCGACGGCGTAGATCATCTTCTGCTGGTCATCAGCATGGACCTGGAGAGATTTCATCAGGGCATAGCCAGCCGGCCATTTTTCCGCGAAACCCGACCAGACGACCTTGATCACCGGTGGAGCAACGATGCACTCCGCCAGATTGCTTTCATCGCAAGGCGGCATCTCCAGCCACTCGACCGGCACTTCGGTCAGAACCCAATGCGGTGCCCAAAAGCGCATCAGCAACGGCTTGTGGGCCGCAGTGGCGGCCTGCAGTTCGGCAATTAGCGCGCCTTCAGACCCGGCTGGCACGGTGGTGAAGGGAATATCGGCATTCTTGAGTTCCGGACCACTCGCCGATCCCCAATCGGCCGGGTAGTCCAACAGCCGGCCGTTCGGGAAGGTCTCCGGCGTCGCCAGAGCCTGGACACAGGCCGGGTTCTTCAATGCTGTCCAATCGGGAAGCCCTGGGCAAACGGCTTTGGTGTCGACCGTGTAGATCCAGCCATCCCGGGTCTGCAGGCCAAGTTCGCCGATCTCCTCGAGCTTCCCTTCAGCTTTGGCCTTCGGATAGACGTCGCCGAGATTGCTGGGCCAGACTTCCGGAGAAAGAGACAAATTGCCGCTCGCAATTCCGGTGAATTGCGGTAGCGTTCCCGCCGTTACGTATTCGACCTTGTAACCGAGTTTTTCCAGTAGCTTGCCCGCAATGTGCGCGGTCAGGTTCTGCCCGGTCCATTCGTTGATCGCGATTTTGATCGCCGTGTTTGTGTCCCCCAGTGGTTTCGCAATGGCGCTGGATGACGCCGCAAGACCCAACGAGATCGGGACGGCCCATAGGGCGATTTTGATGTTGGTAAGCATGAACTGCATCCTCCCGTGTTTCTGTCGTCTTCTTTGAAACGTTACCCTGGATCGCGCTTCACCCCCGGCTTTGACACGAGCCGCGCCGAAACGCTGGCGGGAGCGACTATGCCGGCCAGCATCCCACCATCGACCGGCAGTTCCGCTCCGGTGACCAATCGAGCCGCATCGGATGCGAGAAACAGGATGGCTTCGGCGATGTCCAAAGGCACTGGCAGCTTGCGCATCGGCACGACGCTGCTCAGCCTGGCGACCTCCATCTCGCGTCCGCCAACGGCGTCAGCAAACCGTTCCAGCATTTCGGAATCGACGTATGTGGGGTGAACGGAGTTGCAGCGGATGGGCAGCGCATTGGCCGCGCAATAAAGCGCCACACCTTTGGTCAACAGCCGAACGGCGCCCTTGCTGGCGGCATAGGCAACGGCGTCACCCGCGGCGATATTGCCGTAGATTGACGAGATGTTCACGATCGCGCCCGGATTGCCCGTTGCCTTGATCGCCTTTACCGCTTCACGACAACCCAGGAAGGTGCCGGTGGCGTTGATATCCATCGTCTGCTGCCAGTCGGCCAGCGAGCAGTCGATGAAATCACCTCCCGTCCATATGCCGGCAGAGTTGACCAGGATGTCGATCCGGCCGGCCCGCGCGAGCACGATTTCGAGCGCTGCCGACCATGAGTGCTCCTGAGTAACGTTGAGCGCGACAAGCTGCGCCTGCGGACCGATCTCCGCGGCAGCAGCCGCGCCTCTCTCGGAATCGATGTCACCCAGAAAGACCTCGGCGCCCTCGCGCGCAAACAGGCGCGCAGTTTCCCGGCCGATCCCCGAAGCTGCCCCCGAGATAAGAGTTACCTTGCCCGATAGCCGTCCGGTCACGAAATGCTCCTTGAAATGCGTCAAGGTGCAAGCCTATTCGGGCACCCGGGCGCCAACAATGGTGCCAACGGTCACCATCCTCGTTCAGGAAACATGTCGGTCCCGCCGGTCGCCGTCTGATCAACTCGGGTCGGAGCAAGCGCCGTTAGAGGCGTTCGTCGTCCAAGAATTCAGTCTGCTCAACTCCAACCAGCTCAAGCAAGCGCCAGTGGAGACGGTCACCTAGCGTAGTTGCTGACTAGCGGCATGAGCCCGGGACAGATGTTCGTTCCATTTTATGTGCGGGATACGATGGTCCAGATAGTCGACCATTTGCATCAGCGCTTCAGGAGCGGTCAGTTGGCCTGGATGCAGCCCCAGCCTGAGCCAAAGCCCGTCGATAAGTGTCGTTATGCCGAGCGCGACGGTTTCACCTTCGTCTGCCGGCACGAGCGCCGACAGTGCAGTCATCAAGTTCGAATGCATGCGTGCGTGAACGACGCGCTGGATACGCGCCAGCTGTGGTTCACGCGGGATTTCGGCGCAAAGGGCAAGCCAGGCGCGACAGATCCCGGGCGTGAAAAAAGCCGTGCTGAAATTGCCTTCGATGATCGCCCACAATCGCTGGTCGGGGGTCCGTGCCAGGCGCATCAGCCGGACTACCTCGTCCCGGAGCAAGGCATTGGAATGCCGCATCGCGTGCTCAAACAGTTCCTGTTTGGTTTTGAAATAGTGGTGGACGATGCCCTTGGACGCGCCTGCCTTCTGCGCAACTTTCTCGATGGTTGCCCCACCCATTCCCTCCGCCTGAAGGACCTCATAGGCAGCATGGCGCAGTTCTCGCCGTCTAATATCGCTTATTCTGGTCAGGCTCATACGCCGACATTGACATATTTGGCCAATGGGATCAAGAATTGGCCGAGCGACCAATTTTTTAAGCCAAACAGCCAAAGGAGGTGAGACATGAACGTTCTTTCTCCAATAAGCGCCGACCTTCGAGACCGTGCCGTACCGTTGGGCGCCCTGAAGGGTTCGCCCGGCACGGCCGGGACGGGATTTTGGGACACCGTGGAGCGTGCCAGCGCAGCGATAGGCGGCGAGGCTTTCTATGACCGGTTGCTGGAGGTGCTGACTTCATTGGTCGAAGCCGATCTCCTGTCGCTGGTCCGCTATTCAAGTTTTGGCGCGCCAGACCTTGTTATTCCTCGTCAGATCAGGACCGAAGTTGCCGCGCCATATGACTCCGGCCTCTACGCGTTCGACCCCTTCCATCATTACTGGCGGACAATCGCTGCGCCCGCCGTCAAATCATTGCGGGCACTGGCGCCCGCAGAACTGTGGAAGAGCCGCTATGCGCTTGAGTTCCTGCGCGCCGCACGCATTAGCGATGAAATTGCGGTGTTTTTGCCACCAATCGGCGGCGCCAGCCCGACCCTTATTGTTGACCGTGCCGTAGGTGAATTCACCTGCGCTGAGGTCGCCCGCATCGAGAGTGTCTTCCCGCTTTTGGCGGGGCTGCACAAAGCGCATCTCAAGGCGATCATAGGCCGTGGCCAGGTCGACCATTCGACCGAGAAACCGTTCCGACTGATCGACCGCAGCGGCAAGGAGCTCGCCGCCAATCATGCCTGGAGAACGCTGGAGGCTGATCCAGAAGGCGGGCTCGCCGAAGCGCTGGCGGACTTGGCCAGAGCCGGCAGAACGCAGACATCGCTTGCCGATGGCCGGCTCGTTGTCAGGTCTCCCCTGGCAGCCGACTTCGGTGTCGCTCCAGGCGGCTTGTGTGATCAAGTGGAAGTATCCGCCTTGCCCGCTCCGCTTGCGCAAGACGACGGCTGGCTTGCGTGCCTCACCCTGCGCGAGAGACAAATTGTGACCCTCACTCTGGAAGGGCATCCGATCGCCAGCATCGCCAGTCGCCTCGGCCTCAAGCGCGGCACGGTGAAAAATCATCGGCTACGCCTCTACCAGAAGCTCGATATTACCACCGAGAGAGAGCTTTTTCTCACCTACATGCAACATCTTCGGGCAAGTGGCAAATGATGCCCGCGGTCATTCAACTGCCGAGGCGGCCTCAAGCCTAGCAAAGCTAGGCACCGGCAGTCGTGTTCGTCCGAATCCAAGGGCACGTGCTCGTTTCCGGCCGCGCCGCAGTTCGCTGTCCAGCTCGGCAAAATAAATGTCCTGATCGAGCTGCATGGTGTGGCGCGCCGACGGGTAGTAGCGCGCCATATGTCTCTTCTCGTCGGCGAGGATCGTGCGCGCCTGTTCCTCTGCGTCAGGCAATGCATATTCACCC
Organism: Mesorhizobium escarrei; assembly: GCF_935825525.1. Lineage (GTDB taxonomy): Bacteria > Pseudomonadota > Alphaproteobacteria > Rhizobiales > Rhizobiaceae > Mesorhizobium > Mesorhizobium escarrei. The sequence continues at coordinate 72,088 of NZ_CAKXZT010000121.1, read as the reverse complement.
GACAGATAGGCCGCGATCCATTTTGCCTGGCGATCGGCAAGCGCAAACAGCGTGATGCTGGGTTGGGCCAAAGCGATGAAGAACAGGTTCGGAATCCCGGGCTTGAGGACGCGCTTGAAGAGAGGCAGCCGATTGCCGGGCGCTGCTATGAAAGACGGATCGAAGAACGGAAAACTGACCTTGTAGCCGGTGGCCCAGACGATGACATCGATCTTTTCGCGACGCCCGTCTTCGAAAACGACGCTGTCTCCATCAAGCTCTCTGATACCAGGCCGAATTTCTATATCGCCCGAAGCGACCAGAGTCGGGAACGTGTCGGATACCGAAACATGCGCCTCGAAGACGCGATGGTCCGGTTTGGGCAGCCCGAAGTCCTCCATGTGACCGACAGCGAAATGGAATATTCGACGACCGACCCAACGTTGCAATGACAGCGGCAGCCACGGATATAGTTTGCCCTTGTCGGCCGGCTTTCCGAGGAGAAATCGTGGAAAGATATGCGCGCCACGACGCGTGCTCACAAAAAGCTTCGTCGTTATGTGGCGTGGGCAAAGCTCGTTGGCGATGTCCATTGCCGAATTGCCCATCCCGACAACCAGGACGCTTTTGCCCCTGAAGTCGATAGGGGTGAACGGGTCGCGATAGCCATGCGAGTGGATCTGCGTACCGTCGAAGTGGCCCGGATAAGCGGGCTCCGGCAGACGGGAATCCCAATGATGCCCATTGCAGACGAACAGGGCATCGTAAGAGCGCGTCTGGCCGTCGCCCAAGCGAATCTGCCATGTGCCCTGACCGTCACGGTTGGCCTCGGTGACCTCCATGTTGAGTTGGACTTTGCCTGACAGGCCGAAGTGCTCCACATAGGCCGTCAAGTAGGCCAGCACTTGCGTGTGGTGCAGATAATGAGGCGTGTCGGCAGGCATCGGAAAGTCCGACAGCTGAAGCTGCAGCTTCGACGTATCTATGTGCAGTGAGCGATAGGCCGCCGACTTCCCATTTGGATTCTCGAATGCCCATTGGCCGCCAATCCGGTCGCTCATGTCAAACCAGTCAAAGGGGATGCCGCGTTCGGCAAGCGCCTTGGCGGTGACAATTCCGCTGCAGCCAGCTCCGATGATGCAGCATTTGGGAAGAGTATCAGGCTTCATGACAAAGGCTCCCGGCAAACCAATCTTGGATCTGCCAGAAGCCTAGTTCACGCTTCGAGGCGCCAACAATGGTGCCGACGGTCACCACCAAGTATGGGCCGATAGGGTTGGACGGCCCTGTATAGACTTTGTGAAATGCAGGCCCCAGGGCAGCAACGTGACGCTCGATAGATAGTGACCGTCGGCACCATTGTTGGGGCCGCGATCTGTGAAATAGCCTTCTCGCAGATCCAAGATCGCATTGCCCGGAGCCTTTCAATGACACTCAATCATCCCCCACCGGAAAAGTCTTCGACCCAGTTCCAGATGCCACCACTCCTCGTTGGACGCCGTGCTGTCATCACCGGCGCGGCCCGCGGAATTGGCAAGGCAATCGCGGATTCCTTCGACCAGGCCGGAGCGACGGTGGTCCGTCTTGATATCAATCCATCGGACGTTGTTCGCGGCTGCGATATTGCGGATGAAGAATCGGTGGTGCGTGCATTCAAGGACATAGCCATCGAAGGCCCTATCGATGACGTCGTTCACGCAGCCGCCATTGGCGCCGTTGCTGCCTTGGCTGACATGTCGGTAGCGGAGTTCCGCCGTGTACTGGACGTGAATTTGACCGGCGCTTTCCTGGTTGCGCGAGAGGCGACGCGCCACTTGTGTCGCGGCGGCAATCTCGTCCTTGTCGCGTCCCAGTACGGCCTCAAAGGGTGGCCATTGTGGGGAGCCTATTGTGCGTCCAAGGCCGGCGTCTTGAGGCTTGCGGACACGCTCGTGGGGGAACTCGCGCCGCAGGGCATACGCGTGAATACGATTTCGCCCGGCAGCGTCGACACGGAGATGGTTGCATCAACGACTGCCAATATCGCGCGGCAATCGGGAGCTGACGCCGGGGCTATTCGCGCCAGCTATGAGGCGGCTATTCCGATGGGCCGCTTCGCGCAACCCCAAGAGATTGCCTCGGTCGCCGTAGCACTCTGCTCAGGCCTCTGCTCGTACGTGAACGGATCCAATATCGTCGTGGACGGCGGGGAGCTTTCGCGATGATTGAAGCAGCATCGGCAGCCGCCAAACCGCCGCAGCGGGTCATGATCACGGCGGGTGGTTCAGGCATAGGATGGGCGATCGCAAAGTCGTTCGCTGACAATGGCGCCAAGGTTCATATTTGCGATGTCGACGAGCGGGCGCTTGGCGACGTCACCAAGACATATCCGCAGATCGCCGTCAGGCGGCTCGATCTAACGGATGAGGAAGCGATCGACCGTTGGTTTGATGATGCCTTGGGCGACCTGAACGGCCTTGATGTTTTGGTTAACAACGCCGGCACCAAAGGGCCGACCGGCTACATCGAAGAAATCAGGCTCGACGACTGGCGCGCATGTCTGAGCGTCTGTCTCGATTCGCAGTTCCTCTGCGCCAGACGCGCCACACCCGCCATGAAGACCCAACATTCGGGAAGCATCATCAATATTTCCTCAACCGCCGGACTCTACGGCTATGGCCTTCGCACGCCCTACGCCGCAGCCAAATGGGCGGTCATCGGATTGACCAAATCTCTGGCCGTCGAACTCGGCCCCTATGGTGTGCGCGCCAACGCAGTTTGCCCGGGATCCGTCGATGGCGCACGCATGCAGCACGTGATGAAGGCCGAGGCCGAAAGCCGTGGCGTCTCGCTCGACCTCGTCCGGAAGGAATACGTCCAATCCCAATCGATCAAACGCTTCGTGAAGCCCGAAGAGATCGCCGATATGTGCCTGTTCCTCGCCTCGCCCGCAGCGAAGATGGTGACCGGCCACGCAATCGCCGTCGACGGGCACACCGAGACGTTCCATATAGGCAACTGACATGCCGACGGGCAACCCAGAATGGCAGATCTGTACTCCAACGCGCGACCGGCTGGGCGAGAGCATCTTGTGGCATCCGGTGGAGGAAGCTCTTTACTGGATCGATTTCTACGGCCCACTCGTGCATCGCCAAAAGTGCGGCGGCGGCGCGGTCGAAAGTTGGAAAATCGATCAAGCGGCGACGATCGGATCGCTCGTTTTTGCCGACAAGGGCCGCCTGCTTCTCGCCGTTGATCACGGACTTCACCTCCTCGATACGAGCACCGGCAAAACACGCTTCTTTGCCGATCCTAAAAACGGAAAAATGAATCTGGCCTACAACGACGGCAAGGTCGACCGCGCCGGGCGCTATTGGATCGGAACCTATGATCTCTCCGAGCGGGAACCCAATGCGGTTTTCTATCGGATGGGCCCAGATGGGACGGCAGAAGTGTCCGACAAAGGTTTTGTTATTTGCAATGGCCCGGCTTTCTCGCCAGACAATGGCAAGCTCTATTTCAGTGACACGGTCGGCCACCGCATCCTTTCCTATGACCTCGACGTCAATGGGACTGTATCCGGCCGGCGGGTCTTCTTCGCCTTTGCAAACAATGACGGAATGCCGGACGGCCTGGCAGTTGATAGCGTGGGCAATGTCTGGTGCGCACTCTATGGCGGCAGCAAAGTCGTGTGTATTGACCCCAGGGGGACGCTGCGAAGGTCGCTCTATTTGCCGGCCACTTTCGTTACAAGCCTCTGTTTCGGCGGGCCTGAACTCAAGACGCTGTATGTCACGACCGGTTGGAACAGCAGCACGACGGAAGCGACCAAGGCAGACGACATCGGCGGCGCGGTCTTCATGCGGCCAGTCGATAGTCCAGGCCTACCCGAGCCCGTCATCGCGCTTTGGGATATGAAATGCGATCACGAAGATCTTGACCCGATGAAGGCCGGTGGCAGATTGCTGTGAACTGGATACACCGTCGCACCATCTCATTGGATCGGCGATAGATAGCCTGTAAAACTGCGCCGGAAGTATGAGTTCCCTATTCGCAATGAGCATTTTAAATTTCGTCGGGCGTTTGCTTCGCACTGTTGCCAGCTACGACCTGTCTACCGCCCGGCCGAGATCACTTAGCCCCACGCTCATGGTGATCACCGTTTGGCTGCTTGGATGAAAATGTCGAACTCGGCATCCCGAAGCCCGAAATCAAAATCAACCGAACTTCGAAATCACGACACTAGGGCGTTGTGTCTTCAGCACTGGTCCAGCTTGTTCGCAGCCTCCCGCTGCTTCTCTTCGATCTCGTCCAGGACTGCTTCTGGCGCAATGTCCCTCTTAATCTCGCCGACTTCTATATCGCTTAGGGCTTGTTTTACATTCAACCGATCCGCTATCGAATCGACAAGTTCAGTAAGTTTTGTGAGTTCGTGCTCCGTCAGCAGGCTCACCTGAAGGTCCAGATCCGCCCGTTTGTCTGCGGCAGCTGACATCCGGTTTTGGCTGATTAGTACAAAGGTCGAGAGGAATATGGCCTCGACGGAAGCCACCATAGCCAATATCACGAATGTCGGATCAAATGGCGGAGTGATCGGTATCCAGCCCAAGTTCGAGATGATCCAGCCGCCATACACGGCCAAGTGAAGGTACACGAAACGCATACTGCCCGTAAAAGAAGTAATCGCCTCAGCGATTTTCTCTTCCAATGTTGCCTCGCTTGCTTCCTTCGCCCGGCGCTCCTCAATCGCTTGGATATTGCGTTTCAGTGCTTGGCTGAGTTCAGCCGGAGGTGGCGGAGGCAACGTTGGAGAATCCATGGAACACCCGTTGGTTAGCTTTCGGTCCTGCCACTCTGGGCAACGTACAAAATCACGGGTATTCGACTTTGTTCCCGACTGGTGGCCGTCCAATCATTGGCTCTCCTCACTTACCCGGGCGATGTCGTGGTCTTAGACGCTTGGCGGCGCACGGAGCCTTCCTGCTGAGGAAGGGCGGGCGATCCGGCCGCTGAGCGATCTTTCGTTATGGTCGACGGCCCGGGTTGATGCCGCCGCAAAAACCAAAATGTCACCTCAACGCATTGAGGTAACTTGCATATTCGGTCTCCGTCAGCAAACCGGTTTGCAGTTTGCTCACCCGAGGGATTAGCAACATGCCGCGCCCGGTCGCCTACTATCGGGTCTCCACACAGCGGCAAGGACGCTCGGGCTTGGGCATCGGGGCCCAGCGTGCCGCGGTCGCCCGCTTGCCGAGGCCGAGGGGATGATCATCTCCAGGAGTTCACCGGGATCGAAACCGGAAAGGGCGCGATGCTCTTGATCGACGGCCGCAATGAATGCCGCCCTCGCCCTTGCCCGCCAGACAATGCCCGGTGGTCGTGGCCAAGCTCGATCGCCTCTCTCGTGATATCGCCTTCGTTGCCGGACTGATGGTCCAGCGCGTTCCGTTCATCGTCGCCGAACTCGCGCTGACGCCGACCCGTTTATGCTGCACCTTTACGCCGCTTTGGCCGAGAAGGAGCGTCGATTGATCTCGGAGCGCACCAAAGCCGCCTTCGCCTCACGCAGGACGAGCATAAAGCTCGGCAATCCGACCAACACCGCCGAAGCTGCGGCGAAAGGTGGAAGATGTCGATCGAAGAAGCCGACTGGTTTGCCCAGATGCAGCAAAGCGAAAAGCTGGGTCGAGGTCGCGGGCTATTCGAGTGTCGCGGCAGAACTCGGGTTGCGCATCTTCAACACCAAAAATGAAATGCAATACGTTGCAATATGCTTGTGGATGTCAAGCCACCCCCCTGCGTGAAGCGCGACGGGTCGACGATACGTTGGGCACCTGTCAAGGCAGGCATGTCGAGCGTCGGGCGCCAATAGTTCGCTCAGCCCTTCAGCGTCATGATGCGCGTCATCCGGATAACATGAAGAACGTCGAAAGGTGTTACCGCTCACGGGATCGAAACGCGGTCAACGCCGGCAGCGCCTTCAAGATGGTGGACTAAGCTGGGCTCGCGATTGAGATCACGGGGCAGCTCAAGCCGTCCGACGCGATTATCCGATGCAATCGGCAGAGACGCTTCTCGATCTTGCCAACACGACGGTCGACCGCACGCTCAGCCAGTATGCCCTGATCGCGGCAGCGCATTGTTGCAGCGCCGGAATCCAGCAGAAAATCGCGAACCTCGTTAGTATCCCGGAAGCGCGCTGGATCCGCCTCGACGCCATTGATGCCCTGGCCGACGCCGATTCCATAGACCCCTGGGATTGTCGCGCATCTGAAACCTGCGCTTCTGCTGAGGTCGCCGCCAATCCTTGCGGTGCCAGCGGCTCATCTCGTCGGCGCCCATGCTCCCGCGGAAAATGCCCTTAAACTCTTTGAGCGGGTTGCAAGTTCGAACAAGCGGCGCGCTCTGCTCCTCGTTGGCGCCAACGCCATAGCCAGGCGAGACCACACGACCGCCGATCGAATCCTCGATCCGCTGGAACCGGGTCATCCTGGGCGTCAATTGTTGACGGCGGCCGAACCCCTTCCAGCCTCCATTCTGGACGATCTTGGCAAGGTCCAGCTACGAGAGGCTGTCCGAAAGCGGCTAGGTGATCGAATCGCCGTCTCCCGACCACCGGCTATCTAAGTCTGTGCTAACCACGCTGCACCGGGATCGGCCACCGATTCCTGCCTTGACGCTGCAATGGGAAAAAGACAGACGGCCCCAAAGGTTGCGGAACGCAAAGCCGGCTCCTGCCAGAAATGCATGCAAATGAGCTTTCTATTGCTATATCATGCCGCCTCTCGGCGCACTTTGATTTGAACCAGAAAAAAGCAATTGAGGCCCGCGTTCGGGCGGGAGGGAACATGGCTGGCGGCAAGACAACGACCGGCGTGCCGGCCTGCGAGGCTTGTTGCCCCAAGGGGGAGGCTAACGATCGCCTGTCGCCGCCACGGCTAATGTGTCGGGCCGCTCAGTCGACCTCAAGCCTGGTCCTGATCTGCCTGTTTTCGCTCTTGAGCTTCAATGCGGATGACGTAGGCGACGTCGGCCTACGCGAACTCGGAGTTGATGTCCTCGAGCTCGAACACCTCGTAAGGCACGTTGGCTTCGGCCAGAGCACGTTCATGTGGCCGGGCATGCGGCCGGCGACGATTTTATGTTGCTTCGAAGGCGATCGATAGCCGTGGTAGCGCTGACAGCCGCGGCCAGGCCCCAGATCGAGGACGCGGCACCATGCACGTCCCGAGGCAGCGGCGCGGCCGGCTGGCACGCCACGCGAAGGCTCTGCTGTGCATAAAGATAGAGACACGCCCTGAATCTTCAGACTTGCACGGCGCGTTGCGAAATCCTGAGCGCAATCCCTGAGACCAAACCAAAGGCCAGCCCCGTGAGATGACCTGGCTTTATGGCACCATCGCTGCTCACAAATAGATCAAGTCCGACGCCGACAAGTACGCCCGCTATTGCCATCCACCATCCGAACGAACGGATCGCGCCGGTCACCAACACCAAACCGCACAAAACCAGATATGCCTGCGATGCGCCCGAGATGAAAGCATCCGGGAGGGAGTACACCGTCACAAGCTGCGCTAGCGTTCCTCCGATTAATCCAACCGCTAGCGCGGTGCGCCACCCGAAGCGGGCCTCCGCAGCCTGACCGACGCTAGCGATCATGAGTGCGTTGAACAGCATATGTGGGAATTTGACGTGCAGCCACTGTGATGCCAGCAGTCTCCAAGTTTGAGGGAAAGAGAAATTCTCTCCCTTTATTGCCCCAAACGCCACAAGGTCCTGCGAACTCTGCTGCGCCCAAAGCGGCTGTCCTAAGCTGGTCGCGACAACAACCCAAGCCAAAATGACTCCAATCGCCCAGATCCACGACACGGGGACCTTTTGCTTACTCAAGGGCATCGACGTCAACCTTATCACTGCTGGAACACTCAGATCCCTGGCATGTGACGTGCCAGAATTCCACCTAAAGCGACCCGCCTTAAAGGGCAATGTCGTATTGGCTGCCGTCGACTTTTCGGCCCGCGCTTGGCTGAAAGGTACCCCTTGCAGACATGCGTGTCAGTGCCTCGAAGGAGAGGCGCTTGTGGTTATCGACGGCAATCAGCCGCCGCTCGAAAATCCCACGAATACGCTCAGCGACTCCGCCCATTTTCGCGTAACTATGCGCCTTAGAAGTTAGCGCGGGTTTCTCCTCGCGCTACCGCATCCTCCGCCCTGCCGGCCCCGTGGACAGCATGCCTAACACGACGAAAGGACAACGCTTGATGAGCGAAATGATATGGAGCTTCCAGACCAGGAACTTCAAGGTCGTCTGCGAAGCGGCAGAGCCCATCTTCATCGATCCCTTCGTGCACAGCCAAGAAGTCATCGACGCGATCAATCGCGACGACGCTATGCTCACGCACCTGCACGCGCGCGTCTATTGGCGCGGTAAGGAAGTCGGGCACGCTCGTAAGGTTGACTGCATCCATGGGAGCGCCCCCTCCCGGATGATGCCGAATATCGACATGCATTTGATAGCACCGTCGTCATAGACCATGAGCATCGCTACAAAGTGGCGCGATGGGCGATCAGCGACGCGCGAAAGACTCCAGCCGAGGTTCGGAGCGGTCTGCCCGACTTATTTCTTCGGAAAACCGCTTGACCACAGCCTTGCGACAAACAGCACCCGCCGGCGAAAGTATGACGCGCCGCAGCTTGGGGCAGCGCCTAGAGCCGGGCCTGCAAAGGTGCGCCTGGAAGATCAATCGATCAATCGGCACAACTTGCCGGTTACAGCGGAATGCCTTTGTACCGAGCCGCGCGCAATACCGGGATTGCCAGCGGCTGCAGTATGTCGACGGCTTTGTGGTGGCACCAGCGGTGACATGTCGGACACAGCACGGCGAAGCTTTCATTGGCAAGCAGGTCCCTCACGTCAAAGAGATCGCGCGGATGCTGCCGGTCAAGCGCGGCCATGATCTTGCCAGCATACAGGTCGGGAAACGAGACAACCTGGATTTCCGCGAACCCAAAGGTGTCTTCCACGCCCGGCGACACTGAACGCATCTCCGGCTCCAAAACGCAGCCACGCAGAACGGGTGTGACCTCAATCTTGATCTGCGCATCAGGCCGCTGAAGGGTCAGCTTGGTTACGATCTGTTCGCGGGCATTCATGACCTCAGTGACGCGCACGCCGCGCATACCATTCCGAATGGCCGCGGCTATCCGCTTCATGGCTGCGTCGATGGCGGTCAGCGATTCCGGGCGCGGAGCGACGGGTAAATACGTGAGGTCGATGTCGACGGACAGGCGTGGCATGTCGCGTACGAACAGGTTGATGGCGGTCCCGCCTTTCAGGGCGAAGTCCTTTTCGGCGGCGACGAACGGTATCACGTCGATCAGCAGCGCGACCTGGCGCCTGTAGCGTTCAGACAGGGGCACCGAGGTTCTTCGGTACGGTTATGAGGTACTTCGGGTCAAGCTTGCCGCCTTTTATGAGCATGCGTTTGCCGGAGCCAAGGCTCACGGCTGCGCGGTCGATCTGTTTCAGCCATGTTGGATTGTGCCGATCAGCAAACCAGAAAAACAGACGTTTGACCTTGACGCTCTTGCAGTCAGCAAGAAGAGTTTGCAGCCGTCGCGGACTGAGAGTCCGCAACCCTTCGACGACCATGTCGACCTGGTGAAAGCTCTCGCGGCCCGGAAGCTCGTCGAGCATCTCAAGCAAGGCGCGCTCGGGTGTCGAAACGACAAGCGGCCAGTCGGACGGTCCCGGCACCTCCCGCAATGTGCCTGCCTGCAAGGCGTCCTTGTTCTCCGCAAGGGACTTGAACAACGCCTGGGACTGGTGAAACCGGAACGTCTCTTTCAGCGGAAGCTTTACAAGCCACCCCGGTGGCGGCTCTGTTCCGTATAGCTGGATTGTCGAGGGGCCGGTGGCTGACAAATAGTGGCTGAAACCTTGCATATCGAGCGCGGTACGCCCTCCGACAGCAAGGTGGCGGCCCATGAGTTTCTGCAATGAGACGATCGTCTTTTGCCAGTCCAGTTCGCCGAGCGGGCGCTTATATGTCCCCCGCACGGGCTGAACCAGCCATCCGGCAGAAACATACTGGCTGCGCAGACTCGTCGAGTAGCCGTGCCGCTCCATCCAGGCCGCATCGGCCAGCAGGCCCTCTGGCAGGGTTCTTTCGAGTTGGTTTAGCTTTCCGTGCTTTTGCTCAGCCATACTTAGTAAAATAGCACGCTTTCAAACCAAATTCCAGTTTAAAAAATCCCGGTTTCCCGTAGCTAAGCTAAGCAAAATAGAGGGAGTTCAAACCGAACTCATAAAATGTCGCCCCAAGGGGCGCGCTCGCTCGGCCTCTCCTACATGCAGACCAGGCGCTATGTGATCGTGCCCCAAGGCGGTGCGCCGCATCATGGCGCCGCTGCTTAACGACTTCATTGGCCTGCAGAAGGATACCGCCCTCGTCCAAGTCGTGGGGTATGGTCGATGCCTTCAACCAGTCGCGCATCATCGCCGCCAATGCCTTCAATCTCTCGGCGGTCACTATCGTGGCGATCCTCTTTGTACTGATTACTATTCCCCAGGCGCGTTTCGTCGACCGGCTGATCGAACGCGACACGGCGCGCATGCGGGCAGGTGGCTGAAGTGGCGTTTCTGGAGATCAAGAACGTCCACAAGGAATTCGGCGCCTTTCAGGTGCTGCGAGGCGTCAATCTGGACGTCATCGAGCATCAGGTCGTCTGCCTCATCGGTCCTTCGGGCTGCGGCAAGTCCACGTTGCTCCGCTGCATCAACGGGCTAGAGAAAATCCAGGGCGGCGAAATCAGGCTCGAGGACGACCGGATTTCGGGACCGGGCATTGATGTGAACAAGCTGCGGCAGAACGTAGGAATCGTGTTTCAGAGCTTCAACCTGTTCCCGCACATGAGCGTCATCGAGAACGTGACGCTGGCGCCGAGAACCGACGTCATTTCACCACCCGTCGGGCGCGGCAAGCGCAACCGATGTGGAAGATGGGCCATCGGCGCAGGTAGTTGCCGACAGTCCGCCAGTGCCGCAACGGCTTGTATGAAAGCCTCACGCCTTGCGCGTAAAGTTGCGAGCGCTCAAGCGGGGTGCCTCAACCCCACATGGAGTTCCGAGGGTGAGACTGCAGCCAGACTTTTACCGCAGAGTACCTGTGGCTATTTTGGAGCGACTATCAAACTCGGAGGCTCAATCCGCGGTCCAGCCGCCATCAACGACCAGTGAAGTCCCGGTGACCGGGGCCGACGCATCGGAGGCAAGGTAGACCACCGCTCCCATGACATCCTCGACGCGTCCGAGGCGCCCGAGCTTGATTCTGGACAGGACGTCCCGGGAAAAGGCCGGATCCTGGAGATACGGCCGCGAACGGGCTCGTGCTTGGAAAGCGAGGCCGTCCGAAGAACGCCACGACGATCTCGACCGATGTGGGTCGCATCGAGCGGCACATCGTTCCTCTGCTCGGTAGTCGACGGGTACAGGATTTGGCCAAGTCCGACATCACGCAGACCCTGAAGGACATTATGGCGGGCAAGACGCGTGCGAACGTCAAGACTGACAAGCTGCGCGGGCGCGCTATCGTGCGCGGTGGCGCCGGCACGGCGGCTCGAACGATAGGTCTCTTCGGCGGTATTCTCACCTATGCGGTTGAGTTGGGCATGCCCAGTAGAAACTCTCGTCAGGCGGCGGAAGACGGTTACGCTCGGCATTCCTCTCCGCAGTTTCGCGGATCCAAGTGTCGGCGCTGACCTGCGTCTTGCGATTCGCCTCGATGGCTCGGAGCCGGTTTGCAAGAAAGGCAAACAGCGCTGCGGCGGGGTGACCCATCATGGTCATGTCCAGTTGTGTCATTCGCGTCCCGCCCACGGGACGAGCGCGCGCTCGATCCTGCGGATGGCGAATTCGAGCACGAAGGCGATTGCCGCGATGACCAGGATCCCCATCACCACGACGTCGGTGACGAGGAACTGGGCGGCCGACTGGATCATGAAGCCGAGGCCGCGCGTCGCCGCCACCAGTTCGGCGGCGACCAGCGTGGACCAGCCGACGCCGAGCGCGATGCGCTGGCCCGTCAGGATGGAGGGCAGCGCGCTGGGTAGGATAACGTATCGGACGACTTGTCCGCGCGTGGCGCCGAGTGAGCGGGCCGCGTTGATGCGCTCCTGCGAAACACCACGCACGCCGGAAGCGGTGGACAGCGCCACCGGCGCCAGCATGGCGATGGCGATCACTAGGATCTTGGACGGCTCGCCAATGCCGAACCAGATGATGACCAGCGGCAGATAGGCGAGCGGCGGGATCGGGCGCAGGAATTCGAGTAAGGGATCGAAGATGCCGCGCCCGACGGTGCTGATGCCGATCGCCAGCCCGACCGGGACCCCGACGAGGACGGCAGCGACAAGCGCGGCAAACACCCGCCACAGGCTGGCGGCGATATGCTGGAGCAGCGTCGCATCGACGAAACCGTCGCTGGCGACCGCCATGAATTTGCTCCACACGGCGGCGGGCGACGGCAGAAACACCGGCGATACCAGTTGCAGGAGAGCCGATAGCGCCCAGACCCCCAGCACGCTCAGAATGGTGAGGGCGCTGACGAAGCGTGCCGAGATCGTCGCTCGCTTCCTTGACGGCCGCGGCACGGACACGGTGTCTGTCTCGTCGAGCTTGCGGCTGGGCCGTTCTGCGTAGGAAGAAATAGTCACGCCGCCTCTCCCTCGAAGATCGCGTCGGTGAGTTCGCCCCGCGCCGCCGCAAAGGCGGGGTCGGCCTTGATGTCCCGAAGCGGTTCGCCAGCCAGATAGCGCCGGCTGAATCCGGTTTCGAATGTCCGCACGACACGGCCCGGACCTGGCGCCAGGACGACGATGCGGGTGCCTAGCACCAGGGCTTCCTCTATGCCGTGCGTGACCATCAGGACGGCGACGCGGCTCGCTTTCCAGATGTCGAGCAGCGTGGTCTGCATGCGCTCGCGGGTCAGCGCATCGAGTGCGCCCAGCGGCTCGTCCAGCAGCAGGAATTGCGGCTCCGCGGCTAGGGCCCGCGCCAGCCCGACGCGCTGGCGCATGCCGCCCGACAACTCCCAGATACGCCTCTCGCCCGAGCCTTCGAGCTTCACCAGCGCCAGAAGCGCATCGGCGCGGCGCTCGCGTTCGCTTGGCCGGACACCGCGCAGCCGGAGCGCGAAGGCGACGTTCTCGCGCGCCGTCAACCACGGAAACAGCGCATCGTTCTGGAAGACCACGGCGCGATCGGCGTCGGGCGCGATAATAGGCGTGCCGTCGACCGTGACGCTGCCGCCTGCGGGCTTCACCAAGCCGGCCGCGACGTTGAGCAGCGAGGTCTTGCCGCATCCCGAGCGGCCGACCAGCACGACGAAATCGCCGCTGGCGACATCGATCGAGGCGCGCTCGACCGCCGGCCTTGCCTGACCGTCGTAACAAACGGACACTTGATCAAGAACCAGTCTCGGCATCTTCCCTCGCACGAGGTTTTACGAACGGAAGCCCGCCCCGAAACCGCTCGGCAGTTCCGGGGCAGGCAGCGCGCGGCATTCGGGAGGAGAGCCGCGCGAACACATCAATTCGAGGCGAGCGCCTCGGCGGCGTATTTAGCGGCCACATATTTCGAGTAGTCCGGAAGGACAGCGTCGATCTTGCCTTGCTCCTTCAAGAAGGCGGATGTGGCCTCGACCGCCTTGACGGTACCGCCGCCGAGGAACTTGTCCGACGTCTGCTCCTCGAGCGTCGGGAAGACATAGCCCTTCAGCAGTTGCGGCACCTCTTCCAACTTGGCGCCCGTGATCCTGGCGATCTTCTCGGTCTGCGGCGACGACACCGACCAGGCGTCCGGTTTCGCCAAGAACTCGGCATAGGCAGCGCCGGTCACCTTGACGAAGTCGCGCACCGCTTCCGGATTCTTTTCGGCGAAATCGGTCCGTACGATCCACGCGTCGAAGGTCGGCGCGCCCCATGCGGCGACTTGCGAGGAATCAAGCACGACCTTGCCCGAGGGCTTGATCTGGCCGAGCGCTGGGTCCCAGACATAGGCCGCGTCAATATCGCCGCGCGCCCAGGCTGCAGCGATTTCCGGCGGGCGTAGATTGAGGATTTCGACCGATTTCGGATCGATGCTTTCGTGCTTCAGCGCGGCGAGCAGGCTGTAATGCGTGGTCGAGACGAAGGGCACCGCCACCTTCTTGCCCGCGAGGTCGGCGACCTTCTCAATGCCGGCGCCGTTGCGCGCGACCAGCGCCTCGGATTCGCCGATCAGGCCGACGATGAAGATGGTCTGGATGGGCAGTTCGCGACTGGCGGCGGCCGCAAGCGGGCTCGACCCGACATAGCCGATATCGACCGAGCCGGAGGCGACGGCGGCGATTACGTCGGCACCGGAATCGAATTTGCGCCAGTCTATGGCCGCCTTGGTCGCTGCCTCATAGAGGCCGTCGGCCTGCGGAACTTTCGAGGGTTCGACTACCGTCTGATAGGCGATGGTGATCTTGAGGTCTTCGGCGGATGCCGGGCTGAGAAAGGCTACGCCGGCCAGTGCCGCGGACGACAGGAGAAGGATGCGTCGCGAAATGGTGGACATGAAGGGCTCCATAAAATGAGAAATCCGATGCCCTTCCATAGTCAGCTAATTCTATTGACCTTGTAGAGTTAAATCCTTCCAACCCTGCCGCAATCGTTAGAAAAAAGACTCCGGTGAAATGCGGCCAAAGCAGATATGGCGGTTGCACCTGACGTTTTGGCCGACTGGGGTGGCGAGCATCCTTCAGTATGCGAACCGCCGCGATAGACGTCACTATTCATCTGAGTCGTGTGGCGCCTGCGGCGGCACCGCGGGCCGGCAAGGGGCAGAACCGCAAAGGAGCCTGACCGCATTTGTGCAACAGTTGGCCCCGACAGCCGAAAGGTATCCCTCTATCAGTCACCATTTTCATTTCGACGAGAGAATTCGCTCGACGAACGAACTTGTATTAATAAGGTTTGAGGTGACACTTGGCCTATCGAAGGGGAGCGGCGATGGTTGGCTGATTGCTGGGTAAGGTGGCAGTCCTAAATCGACCGGTTTCGCGTCGAATAAGTGGATCTTGTCATAGCGCGCGGCAATCGCGCCTTGGCTATCGATCAGAAAGCACCGGTTGCTCAACTAAGCGATTCGCGTCGAAAAGTACCGTCACGCAACGAATATGAAGCATCTCATCTAGGGTCTGCGCCAGGGCCGTCACGTTCGCACGAGTTCTGTTTTCTTGCTCCATCAAGACCGCGAATTCATGCGTGCGGGGGCAGTGTCGCGCCGTCACGCCGGGTCCGCCCCCAGTCCAGCGCACGGTGGTAACGCAGGCTGAGCTGCGGGGCGAAGCTCATATAGAACGGCGCGTGATGCAGGGGCTCGACCTTAAGGGACAGATCCCTTTCCGGCACGCCAAGCGCCCATTCGGAGAGGATGCCGCCGAGCATCGACCCAGTAGGCACGCCGCGGCCCGACAGGCCGGTCAGCGCCACCACGCCCGGCGCCAGCCCGTAAAGTCGCGGAATTGTGCGTTGCTGCATGTCGAGCTCGCCAAACCAGAGGTACTTCCAGCGCAGTTCGGTACGGATCTGCGGGTGCAGCCATTTCAGGCGATCGGTCATCACCTGGCGCGTATAGTCGAGATCGCGGCCGCGCCGCCCCATCGGGAACATGGATGCCACGATGCGGCCTTCCGCATTGTACTTGTAGACGAAGATGTCGCCGCGCCCGTCATGGATCGAGGTATTGCGCGGCAGCACCGTGCGGCGCTCCTCCTGCGACAGCGGCTGCGTCGCTGCCACGAAAACGCGCATGATGCGGAAACTCTGGTCGAGCTTCGGCCAGCCGCCCACCGTATATGCGCCGGTCGCGAAGATCACCTTATCGGCCAGCACGCCGCCCTTGGCCGTGACGACGCGCCATTTGCCGGCCTCCGGCTTGACCTCGGTGACCGCTGAGCCGGTATGCAGGCGTCCGCCCTCCTGGATGACCGCGCGGGCCAGTCCACGCGCATAACCGAGGGGATTAAGATGGCCAGCCTCTTCATGCACCCAGCCGCCGTGAAAGCGTGCGCTGCCCGTGATCGCCTCCATTTCGGCGCGATCGACGAAGCGGGTCCGGGCCCCGACGGCGTTGTAGTCGTCCGCCTTGCGCCTGAGTGTCTCGACGGCCGATGGATAGGCGGCAGCCTGGACGAACCCGTTGCGCACCCATTCGCACTGTATCTGGTAGCGCTCGATCATGTCGGCGACACGATCGGCGGCCCGGGTCTGGCGCTGGATCAGCCGTTCGGCCCAGGGTTCGCCGATAAGCTTGCGCAATTGCGGCAGGCTGAAATGGATGAAGGTCGGCGTGCAGTGGCCGGCGTTGCGTCCGGAGCCGCCGAAACCGGCCTGCTCGGCTTCGAGGATCACAACCTTGACGCCGGCGCGGGCGAGTTCGAGCGCCGTGGTCATGCCGGTGTAGCCCGCGCCAACGACGCAGACATCGGCCTGAACCGTCTCGTCCAGCGGACGCGTCGATGGCGCTTCACCTGCCGTGGCGTACCAAAGCGTCGCATCGAAAGGCGAGAAATTCGCCACCTGCGTCCCCCTCAACTGAGATCGCTGCGGGCATCGAGCGCGTCGCGCAGGCCGTCACCGATGAAATTGAAGCTGGTGACCGCGAGCGTGATGGCGATGCCGGGAACGATCGCCAGCCACGGCGCACTGCCCAGATATTGTTGGGCGCCATTCAGCATGTTGCCCCAGCTCGGCAGCGGCGGCTGGATGCCGTAGCCAAGGAAGCTAACATAGGCTTCGAGCAGGATTGCCCGGGCCACCGTCAGCGTCGCGGCGACGATGATCGGGCCGATGGCGTTGGGCAATAATTCGCGGAACATGATCCAGCGGTTGGAGAGGCCGAGCATGCGGGCGGCAAGAATGAAGTCGCGTTCGCGCAACGAGCGCACTTCCGTCGAAACGATCCGCGCCACCTCCATCCAGGTCGTCACCGCGATGATGACGGTGATCATCAGCGGGTCGGGTCGGATGAAGGCCGCGAGTGCCAGCAGCAGGAAGATGCTCGGAAATGAGAGGAACGCGTCGGTGAAGCGCATCAGCGCGGCGTCGACGCGGCCGCCATAGTAGCCGGACAAGACGCCGATGACCGTGCCTATGACGATGCTGATGAGCATCGCGCAGAACCCCACCAGCAAGGAGATGCGCCCCGCATGGAACAGGCGGGCAGCCACATCGCGGCCAAGCGGGTCGGTCCCGAAGATGTGCCCGCCGGTCATTGGCGGCGCGAAGCGGGCACGCAGGTCGATGAAGAGCTGGTCATAGGGCAGCACGTAAGGCCCCAGCACGCAGGCGATGGTCAGCACCGCGATCATGACGACGCCGAACATCGCCAGCCGATGGCGGCGGAAGCGACGGGCGGTGCGGCTGCGCCACCAATTCTCGGGAGGCAGGTCGAGGTTGGCTGGGGCGACGGTGGACATTCTCGGGGTCCTCACGCCAGCCGGATGCGCGGGTCGACGAAGGCGCTGATGAGATCGGCCAGCAGATTGCCGATCAGCACCAGCACGGCCGAGAACATCAGCAGCCCCATTACGACCGGGTAGTCGTTGTAGCCGAGGCTGTCCAGAAACAGCCGGCCCATGCCGGGCCAGGTGAACACGGTCTCGGTGACAAGAGCCCCACCAAGCAGCGCCGGCACCTGCAGCCCCGCTAGCGTGATCATCGGCAGCAGGGCATTGCCCACAACATGCTTAAACAGCACGCGCCGCGCCGACAGGCCTTTGGCGCGCGCGGTCTTGATGAAATCCTGATTGACCACGTCCAGCGTCGCGGTGCGCATGTAGCGGCTCCAGATCGCGACATCGACCAGCGCGAGCACCGATGCCGGCAACACGAGGTGCCAGAGCACGTCGCCAACGGAACCGCTGCCGATCGTGTACATGTTGCCGGCCGGAAACCATCCGAGATTGAGCGAGAAGACATAGATGGCGATGAGGCCGAACCAGAAGGTCGGCACCGACAGCGCGATCATGGCGCCGACGGTCGCGGCGTAGTCGAAGATGGAATAGCGCCGGATCGCGCCCATGATGCCGATCCATACGCCGAGCGTCATGGCGATCGCCGTTGCACTGCCCATCAGCAGCAGCGTCGCCGGCAGATGATCGAGGATCACCGTCAGGACGGGTCGATTGTCTCGGAAGGACGCGCCCCAGTCGCCTTGCAGCAGATGCCACAGCCAGTCGACATATTGCACGATGATTGGACGGTTGAGCCCCATCTGCTCGGCGATGCGGTCGAGATCCTGCTTGCTGATGCCGGGCGTCAGGGCGAATTGCGACATCGGCCCGCCCGGGGCGAGCAGCAGTACGAAGTAGCCGATGATCGACACGAGGAACAGCAGCACCAGGCTTTGCCCGATCCGTCCGACGATATATCGCAGCATGGTGATCGCCCGATGTTGTTGCCAGGTCGGGCGCAGCCACCCAACCTGGCTTGGTTGGGGTCAGCCTTCCCAGTACCAGGTGCCGACATTCCAGGTGTCGATGCGGTTGTTGACGTTGGGGGTGAAGCCCATCAGTCCCTTCTTGCGGCCGCGCACCGTGGTGTACTGGAACAGAGGCAGCAGCGGCAGATCATTGCGCACCACTTCCTGCAGCTTCATGTAGGAGGCCTTGCGCTCGTCGGGCACCAGAGAGTTACCGCCTTCCTGCAGCAGCTTGTCGACCTCGGAGCTGTGGTATTGCCAAGTGTTCTGCCCAGCGCCCCCCGTCGCCACGCTCGATGTCGATGCGAAGTAATCTGAGGTGTCGGGATCGGGGCCGGTCAGGAAGTCGATGCCGACGATGACGCTGTCGAACTGCGACGTCATCCAGTAGTCGCCCCACATGACGGCCGGCGGCAGGTTCGATATGGTCATCTCGACGCCGATGTCCTTGAACGACTGCTGTATGAACTGCTGCGCCTGCTCACGGATGTGGTTGCCCGCCGTGGTCGAGCAGGTGAAGGCGAGCTTGACCCCATCCTTCGCCCGGACGCCGTCGCCTCCGGCGACCCAGCCGGCGCCATCCAGCACCGCTTTGGCCTTCTCCAGGCTGAACTCGTGCTTGGGCAGATCAGGATTGTAGTAGAACGACTGCTGCGGCATGTAGGTCTCGGTCGGCGTGGGCAGACCGTAATAGAGCGCGTCGATGATCGCCTGCTTGTCGATCGCGTGGTAGAGCGCCGCGCGCACCGCGGGATCCTTGAATTGCGGCCTGCCCATATTGAGGGTGAAGCTTTCAACGGTGCTGCCCGCGACGAGCTGGACCTCGCGATCGGCGAGGCCCTTGGCTTCTTCATAGTGGTCCGGAGTGATCCACTGCAGGCCGGTGATGTCGATGTCGCCGGACTTGAACTGCGTGTAGAGCACATTGAGGTCCGGGATGTACTTGATGATGACGCGCTCCAGATAGGGTCCCTCACCAAAGTAGTCTGCGTTGGCGAGGAGCTCGATGTGATCGCCGGCTACCCGCTTGCCCCATTTGAACGCGCCGGTACCGATCGGCGCATTGTTGAAGGGCGCGGTGTTCTTGTCAGCCGCCTCGCCAAGCGCATGCTTTGGAACGATGAAGGTCGATGCGAGGATCGAAGGATAGGGCGCGTAGGTCTTTTCCATCCGCCAGGTGATCTCGGACGGCGAGACGACCTTGATGTCACGCACGAGGTCGTGGCCGGCGCGGCGCCAGCTGCGGAAATCGGGCTCGACCATCAGGTCCAGCGTGAACTTGACGTCCTCGGCGGTGAACGGTTGCCCGTCGTGCCATTTGACGCCGTCGCGTAGCTTGATCTTCCAATTGAGGCCGTCGGCGGAAATACCGCCATTTTCGACAGTCGGCACCTCGGCCGCCAGGGCAGGCGTGAACTTGCCATCCGGGTCGACGTTGAACAGCGGATCGAAAACGGCGAAATGCACGCCCTCGTCGACTTCGATGTGCAGCAGGTGCGGATTGAACACCGTCGGCTCCTGCGAGAACCCGACGATGAGCTGGCCCGTCGGCTTGTCGGGTGCGGCCGCCAGCGCGGAGCCGCGACCGATGAGCGCCGGCACAGCGAGGCTGGCGCCGGTGGCGGCCATCAGGCCGAGTGCTTTGCGCCGGCTAATTTCCGGAAACAATGTGGTCTTGTCGGTGGCCATGTCATTCTCCTCTGTGGTTACGCGGTTGCGTTGCTCATTATCAATCCGCCCTTCTGCCGGAGCGGCCTGGTTCAACTAGAATCCGGTGATCAGCTCGATCTTCGATCCGTCGCTGAAGCGCGAAAAGCGGAAAGCGCCGGGGTCGACGATGGGCGTGCGGTTGGTAACGATGTCGGCCATGAGCCGGCCGGCAGCCGGGCCGATGCCGAAACCGTGACCGGAAAAGCCGGTTGCGATGTGGAAGCCTGGAGTGCTGTCGATTGCCGAGATCACCGGGACGGCGTCCGGGGTGACGTCGATGTAGCCCGCCCAGCGCTGCGCGATCTCAGCCTTTGCGAACGCCGGGAAAGCCTGGGTGAGTTCGACCAGCGCAGCATCGGAAAGTTTCTTGGACGGCTGGGGGTCGAGCACGCGGTTGTATTCGAAGGGGCTTGCCTCATCGAGCGACCAGCGGCTGGGGATCCGCGCTTCATCGAAGAAGCGGCCGCCGAGCCGAAACCGCAGCGAATGCCATTCGGCGCGCAGGGCGGGTATGAAGTCGGCGGCGAAGCGGAAACTCTTCGGCACGATGTCGACGACGTTCTCGTGCCCGGAAGCGATGGTATAGCCGCCATCCCTGCGCTTGCGAACCGCGAAGCTTTTCGCCCAGATCGCCTGATCCGGCCCGCCTTCGAGAGGCTTGGTGCGGATCACCGAATTCATCACCTTGAGCTGCGGCAAGCGCAGACCGTGATTGCCGGAGAACAGGCTCGACCAGGCCCCGCCGGCCAGCACCACCGCGGCGCAGGCGATCGGCCCGCGTTCCGTGACCACGCCTGAAACCTTGCCGGCGCTGGTCTCGATGCCACGCACCGCGCATTCGGTCAGCACCGTCGCTCCCTTGCGCCGTGCGGCCTCGGCTATCGCCGGAGCTGCCTTCTGCGGCTCGGCGCGCCCGTCGACCGGTGTATAGAGCGCGCCCTTGATGTCTAACCGCGAGTCGGGAAACATCGCCTTGAATTCGGCGCCGCTCAGCATGCGCGATTCCAGCTGGTACGGTTCGAGGTTGCGGTTCCAGCGCTCGTGTTCGGCAAAATCGCGATCCGTTTCGCAGGTGAAGATGATGCCGGCGCGCGTGTACCCGGTATCCGCTTCGACGCGCTTGTCGAGGTTGCTCCAAAGACGCAACGCTTCCGCCATCAGCGGCACCTCACGCGGATCGCGCCGCGAAATGCGCACCCATCCCCAATTGCGGCTCGACTGCTCGTGGCCGATGCCGCCCTTCTCGCACAGCGCTACGCTCAGGCCGCGCTCGGCGAGTTCCAGCGCGGTCGTAGTACCGATGATGCCACCGCCGATAACGACGACGTCGACCTTTTCGGGCAATTCGGCATCGCCATGAACGGGAACGACGTAAGGACCTGGCATGTCAGTAGAATTCTTCCAGTTGGCAATTCAGGGTGAACTCGGCGACGCTCGCTTCGTTGGGCAGATCGACGAGCATGGCGATGATGCGCGCGAGATCGGCCGGGTCGGTCATGTCGGCCGAGGCGCGCGCCTCGAGCGCGCGGGCCATATCGGTATCGACCAGGCCAGGACAGACCGCGGTGGCGCGGATGCCGACATCGAATCCCGCATGGCGGATGCCATGGGCAAGCGCAACGGCCGCGAATTTCGTCATCGAATAGAGGCCGGCGCCCGCGTGCTTGACCCGTTTGCCCGACAGCGAGCCGAGGATGATCACCCTGCCGCGCCCGCTCGCCGTGAGCGCGTTCCACGCCGCCTTGGCTAGCCGGCGCGGCGCTTTGCAATTGATCTCGAGAAGCCGGTCCAGTTCGTCGTCATCGGCCTCGATCACCGTACTGGTGCTGCAAATGCCTGCACTGGCGACAATGGCGTCGATCCGGCCGAAGCGTGCCGTCGCCGCCGTCACCCATCCGGTCTCGAGATCGCCGCCGGCAGCGTCATAGGCATGGATGTGGACCGAGGCGGGATCGGCCCATTCGGGCAGCCGGGGGTCGCGCATGCCGAGCGACAGGCGCCAGCCCTGCCGTGCCAACTCCCGAGCGGTCGCCGCGCCGATGCCGCGGCTCGCTCCGGAGACCAGCGCGACCCGGGTCCCTGTCACGGCAGGCCCACGATACGCCGATAGGCGCGCTTGAGGATGTCCATCAGCTGCTGCTGTTCCTCGGGGGAGATGAATTTGAAGAAGTCCCTGGACTGTTCCGTCACCAGCGGGCGGATTCGCGCGGCGAGCGCGGCGCCCTTCTCGGTGATGTAGAGTTCCTGCACGCGGCTGTCGGTCGAGGACTGCCGTCGCGTGATCAGGCCATGATCTTCCATCTGCTCCATCAGCCGGCCGGTGGCGGAGCGGTCGCGCAGGATCAGTTCGGCAATGATTGAGGGACGGATGCCGGGATGGCTGTCGACCAGCAGCAATGTGGTGATCTTGCCGGTGCCCTTGGCCACGTCGAGGCCTTCGAGCTTGTCATCGAGGTCGCGCGACACCGCGATGTTCATCGTGCGGATATAAAAGCTCAGCGTGTCCTCGAGCACGTCCAACGTGACTTCGGTGATCGACGTCGGCGGCGTTTTCGACCGTGCGTCCACGCGTACTCTCGCTCCGCTTCCACGGCTTCACCGATCGCGAAGCGCAACAGACGCTCCCCAACCCGGCGGAACCGGTCGTCAGGACATTTCCAAGTTAGAACCTAATCAAATGCCAGATAGTGGACATTTGCAACTATATTTCGCGGCGGGGCGGAAGATCCCATAGTCGGCTCCTTTTGCGATGCCGCTGGCCTCAGGCTGCTCTCTCCCAGTCCGCGCCAGGAATGGCCGCCACGAGCCGTTTGGTGTAGTCGTTCTGCGGATCGCGGAACACCTGTACCGGTGTACCGGTCTCGACCACGCGGCCCTTATACATGACCGCGATTTCGTCGCAGATCTGGCTAGCGACGCGCAGATCGTGGGTGATGAACATCATCGCCACATTGGTGTCGCGCTGGATCTCGGTGAGCAGCTGCACGATCTGCGCCTGGATGGAGACGTCGAGCGCCGAGACCGCCTCGTCGGCCACCAGCAGCAGCGGGTCGAACATCAGTGCGCGCGCGATGCCGATGCGCTGCCGCTGTCCGCCGGAAAATTCGTGCGGAAAGCGATCATAGGCGCCGCGGTCGAGCCGCACCGTCCCGAGGAGGCGCAGCGCCTTGCTGCGCGCCTCCGCCGCCGCCATGCCATGCGCGACTGGACCGACCGTCAAGATCCGACCCACGGTATGGCGCGGGTTGAGCGAGGCGAACGGATCTTGGAATATCATCTGGATCAACGGACGCAGCGGGCGGAACGCCGCAGCCGACATTGCCGCGATGTCGCGCCCGTCGAACATGATGCGTCCGCTGTCGGGTTCCGCGAGCTTGAGCAGGACCCTTCCCAGCGACGACTTTCCGGAGCCGGATTCGCCGACGATCCCCAGCGTCTGGCCTTTGCGGATCGAGAAGCTGACATCGTTGACCGCATGCACGATACGCGCCTTGGTGAAGAAGCTGCCCTGCCCGCCATAGATTTTGTTGAGCTTGTCGACCTCGATCACCATCGGCTGCGCCGCGTGTTTCTCGCGCTCTAGCGAGCGCACGCGCGGCACGGCCGCGATCAACCGTTGCGTATAGGGATGGCTGGGACGGTTGAGCACGTCGGCGGTCAGGCCCTGTTCGACCAGCTTGCCCTTCTCCATGACGACAACACGGTCGGCGATCTCGGAGACGACGCCGAAATCATGGGTGATGAACATCACGCTCATGCCCTTGCGGCGCTGGATCTTGCGGATCAACTCGAGGATCTGCGCCTGCGTCGTGACGTCCAACGCCGTTGTCGGCTCGTCGGCAATCAGCACATCGGGATCGAGCGCCAGCGCCATCGCGATCATCACGCGCTGTCGCTGTCCGCCGGAAAGACGGAATGGATACTGGTGTTGCATCAGCGGCGGTTCGGGCAGGCCGACCTCTTCCAGCAATTCCAGCACCCGGAGCGCGCGGCTGTCGCGGTCGCCGACATTGTGCGCGCGCATGACCTCGACAATCTGGGCGCCGACCGTCATCAAAGGATTGAGCGCGGAGAGCGGGTCCTGGAAGATGATCGATACCGCGCGGCCGCGAAGCCCGCGCAGCGTCGTTTCGGTGGCGCCGGTGATCTCCTGGCCCTTGAACAGGATTTTGCCCGACGTGACGCGGATGGTCGAGGGCAATAGTCCCATCACCGCGTTCGCCGTCACCGACTTGCCGGAACCGGATTCGCCGATAATGCAAAGAATCTCGCCAGCGTGCAGTTTAAACGATACGTCTTCGACCGCGAACGCTCGCTCCATGTTGCTCGGCAGGCTCACCGTCAATCGTTCGACCGCCAGCAGAGGCTCGCCGCCGCGTTCGGCACCCTTCGTGCTGTTCGCCATGTCGGCACTCCCTTCGCACCAGGTTTGCGGCTGCAAGTAAACGACGTCAGCACGAGCGTAGCGGAGATAGTGGATAACGACAACTATCTCGGTTGTGCTCGGACGCAAAGAGGAGTTGGCCGCCATTCGACGGCTTGGACGACTCTCCGACTTGGCCAAACCTGCTCGGCGCCACGCTGTCGACGCTTGGCGCTTCTACGTCGGCTGCGCGAGCCTGCGTGGACTGCACCGAAGACCGAGGTACGGCCTGGCAATCATAACCACCGCAACACTTGATTTCATCTGTGGATCAATCTTGTCTTGGTACCAATCATGGGCGTTAGCGTATGTGGCGGCGGCGATGCACATTGCTGTGAAAATGAACCTTCGCATGGCATTCCTCAAGTATTCAGCATGCGCTGCTCACGACGGCTATGCTCATTGAGTCAAGCGCGACGATCTGATTACTCATCTGGAATCAAGGGTCCGACCATTTCGTTTGTCCTGGCCGGTTAGGGCGGCGCGAACGCAGGACGCCTGGAGCCTTGTCTAGACTTTGCCGACCTGCTTATGGCCTCGCGAGTGGCCTTAGTGTCGGGCTTGGAATGGCGATCGCGGGTTAGGTCCTGATGCGGCAACATGCTTAAGATGAAAATTCCCAAGGCCGCGACTGCAACGGCGAGCAAGATCGCGGCTAGGCGCATTCGCTTCGCCAAGTCCGTCGACGACGCCGGGACGCTGTTGCAGCGTCATAGGCGCTGTAAAGGTGCCGGCCTTCCTCCCATAGCGCTCGCTGTTCGGATAAGCCTTCTTGGGCTTTGCTCTTGGGCGGAGAAAACTCATTCGGCTCGCACTCGCGTCATCGTGTATTAGGATCAGCTTGTATTTCACCTGAAGCGGGATCATCATGCAAGCCGTTACGTGGCGTTAAGGAGCAGAGCATCATGGAATTCGCAAGCTGCTATGACCAGAGCGGGACCATTCGTGCGTGGTCGATCTTCCTTACAGTCACGGCGGTTTTCATAGTTTTGGCCGCAGGCGCCGCTGTACGGTCGATTGCGATGTCAGTCGCCAGTTCTGTCGAACAGCTTCAGACCGCGTAGAGCCCCGCGCGAGCCGGACTCTCGCCCGCAATAGAAGCATTCTCTCCTCGGGAGAGAGGGGCGTGGGCAAAGGCCACTGTTCTCAAGGCGCCGATCAGGCTAACCGGTGGCGAAAGGGCCGGCAGAAGAGTGCCGTCACGGCTTCTGCCGCGCCCGCACTTGGGACTACTCTTCCTCGGCGTGGGCACGCTTGCCGCATAATCACTCAATTCGTGATGGAACGCACAGCCCAGGCAAACTGGACGCCACGGCGGACAATGAGGTTCACGGATATGCCGGCGAACATCCGCAAAGGAGCGGCCAACATCGTCGGCCGAAGAGCGTCCGAAAGGGTCCGTGATAAACTAGCGTAGCGCCCTCCCCTCGCCTAGGCCTGCAAAGCCCTCATCGTAGATTCGGCGGCATCAAGCTGGAGCTAGCGGTTGCGCCTTTTAGGGACAATCACACCGATTCTCTAGAGCGGACGCCCAAAACTGACCTCCCGAAGCTCAAGCCGCAACTTGTCGGCCGGTTTCTGAGACGTTTGGAAATGTGCTCTCTACGACTGGATTGTCAACACTTGACAGTTTACACTAGCGGATGCAGTGTTAACTTCGATGCTTCCGGACGGGTGTGGAGACCGTCGATCGGCATGCGTCAGCTCAACGAACGATTGGGAACGGGAGGAGTGCATGAGAGGATTTTTTGTCATTGCGGGCGCCTTGGCGGTCGGCATTGCCGCGTTCGCGCCGCCGGCAACGGCGCAGGATTATCCGAAGGACACGGTGACGCTGGTTACGCACTCCAGCGTCGGCGGCGGTAGCGACGTTTTCCTGCGCGAACTGTCGAAATATCTTGGTCCGGCTTTGGGCGCCAATGTCATCGTCGAGAACGTCACCGGCGGTTCGGGCGCCAACGCCATGGCGCGGCTTGCCTCGGCGCCTCCGGACGGGTCGATCTTCTACGCCACGACGCCGACCTTCATCTATACCTCGCTGCTGAGCAATCCCGAAGCGACCTACAAGGATCTCGAGCCGCTGGTGAACGTCTTCACCGATCCCGAGGTGATCTATACCGCCGAGGGAAGCCCGTACAAGACGTTGCAGGACGTCATCGACCACGCCAAGACGGCGCAAGGGACATGGGGCGCGGCCAATCCCGCATCGCTGGAGCGCCAGCTTCTGGAGCGCCTGAAGAAGGCGGCCGGCGTAAACGCCGCGGTCGTCACGCATGAAGGCGGCGGCGACATGATGATCAACGTGCTCAACGGCACACTCGATATTGGCGTCGGCGAGGTCCAGGAAGTGAAATCGCAGCTCGAGGCCAAGCAGATCCGCATCCTGGCGACGTTCAGCGCCGAGAAGCTCGACACCCTGCCCGACGTTCCCACCGTCAAATCGCTCGGCTACGACATAGTCGCGCGAAAATTCCGCGGGCTCGCGGGTCCCAAGGGCCTGCCGGCCGATGTCATCGCCGCCTGGGAGAAGGCGATCCCCGCAGTTCTCGCCAACCCCGAATACAAAGCAGTCTATACGGCAGCCGATCTTCGGCCTGACTTTATTCCCCATGCCGAATATGGCCCGTTCATCGAATCCTTCGTGGCGGAGACCGAGGCCTTCCTGAAGGAAACAGGCGTGATCCAGTAGGGTCGGCATGCAAAACTGGTTCCCGCGGGCCAAGGTCCGCGGGCCTGCTTTTTTTCCGGATTTGCGGAGTTCTTAGATGACGCGTGAACTGATGGGCGGGCTTCTCGCCATCCTGCTCGGCGGCGGCTATTTCGCCATGGCCTTGCAGATCCGGGCGAGCGCACTCGCCGATACCGTCGGACCGGCCGGACTGCCGAAAGTCCTCGCGCTGTTGATGATTTTCCTTGGGCTCGTCCTCTCGGCGCAGGCCCTTCTGTCGGGGCGTAGGAAATCCCGACCGGCGGCAGAACCAGCGTCGGCGGCGGATGCGGATGCAGACGCAGACCCGGGCGACGAAATCCAAGGCGGGCTTGCCGGACTGGCCCGTGCGGGTGGACTGCTCGCGATCGGCATCGGCTATCTGCTGATTGTTCGGACGGTCGGATACGTTCCCGCCATCGCGGCCCTCATCGTCGCCGCGACGCTCTACGGCGGTGCGGCGCTGTCGTGGCGAGTGTTTGCCATCGGGATTGCGGGAGCGGTCTTGTACTATACGCTCTTCGTCCTCATGCTCGGCATTCCGCTGCCGGCCGGCCACCTCATTTCGCTGTTCTAGGGGCCTGCCGCCATGGACGTCCTTATGCAATCAGCCGAAATACTGGTCACGACGCCGGCGATCCTGATGGCCTGCATCGGCGTCGCCTGGGGCATTCTCGGCGGCGCCCTTCCGGGAATCTCGCCCTCGATCACCATGGCGCTATTGCTGCCCTTCACCTACACGCTGGAACCGACATCGGCACTCATCCTTCTCGCGTCGAGCTATGTCGGCGCCGAATATGGCGGCTCTATCCCGGCCATCCTCATCCGCACGCCCGGCACCAACGCCGCGGCCGCGACCGTGATCGACGGCTACGAGATGAACCGCCAGGGCAAGGCCGGGCTGGCGCTCGGCATCTCGCTCTATTCCGGCGTGATCGGCAGCCTGTTCGGGCTTTTGATGCTGGTCGTGCTCAGCGAACCCTTGTCGCGCGTCGCGCTGTCGTTTCGTCCGCCATCCTATTTCGCGCTCGGCATACTCGGCCTCAGCGTCATCGTCACGCTGTCGGGCGGCTCGCTGGTCAAGGCGATGATCGCCGGCATCTTCGGCCTCATGGTCGCAACGGTCGGCACGGATCCGGTCACCGGAGGAAACCGCTTCACTTTCGGCACGGCCGACCTCCTCGGCGGGATTGAACCAGTCCTGATCATGGTCGGCCTCTTTGCGGTCAGCGAACTCCTCGTCCAGGCAACGCAGAAGGACACGACGATCCGCGTCGAGAGCACAGCCAGGATCGAGTTCCCCGGCTGGAAACTCGCGCGGCGGCTTCTGCCGGCGCAGATGATCGGCAATGTGGTCGGCACCTTCGAGGGCGTCATGCCAGGCGCCGGCGGCACGGTCGCCTCGTTCATCGCCTACAACGAGGCGAAACGCTGGTCGCGTCACAAGGACGAATTCGGCAAGGGTTCGCCGGAAGGCATCGCCGCGCCGGAAACCGCCAACAACACCGTGTCGGCGACGGCGATCATTCCGCTGCTTGCTTTCGGTATTCCGGGCTCGAACTCGACCGCGGTCCTTCTCGGCGGCTTCCTGATACACGGCATCACCGTCGGCCCGATGATCTTCGTGAAATCCGCGGATGTCGTCCACGGGCTCTATGGCGGCCTCTTCGTCGCCTCGATCGCGCAGCTCATCATCGGCATCATGATGATGGCGCCGTGCATCTGGCTGGTGAACCGCCCGCGCGCCTATCTCAACGCCTTCATCTTCGCGCTGATCTTCTCGGGCGTCTTCTCGATCCACCAGAGCCTGTTCGATCTCAGCCTGGTGCTTGGCGCCGGCGTTGTCGGCTTCTTCATGCGCATGCTGAAGATTCCCTTCCTGCCAACGGTGCTCGGCCTAGTGCTCGGCTATCTCGTCGAAAGCAACTACCGCCGCGCGCTGGTGATTTCGGGGGGCGACCATTCGATCTTCCTGACCGATCCGATCTCGCTCGGCCTTCTCGTCGTCGCGGCGCTGTTCATCGCCGGCTCGCTCGGAAGAACCCTCCTCGAAACAATGAAATCCCGGCGGACCGCCTTGAATTGAAGGGGCAGCCCGACTTGAATCGACTGGAGAACGGCATGAACGATGCGACGCTTTCGGAGCGGCTGGCAGAATGGGGGGCGGCGCTGCGCCCGCGCGACATCCCGGACAGCATGGCCGCTAAGGCCGAGGCCATTCTGGTCGATGTCGTCGGCCTGTGCCTGGCGGCCCGCAACACCGACTATATCGGCAGTATTCTCACTGCCGCCGAACCTGGCCGTCATGTCGCGATCGGCCATGCGGCGCGGCTGACGGCGGCGGACGCCGCCCTCGTCAACGGCACGGCGGCGCATGGCGAGGATTTTGACGATACGTTCGAGGGCGGCCCGGTGCATTCCGGCGCGGTCGTCGTGCCGGCGGTCCTCGCTGTCGCCGAGCGCGAAAGCCTTTCCGGCGAGCGCGTCATGCTCGGTATCTCGGCAGGCACGGAGCTCCTGTGCCGGCTGGGCCTAGTCGCGCCGAAGGCCATCCACAAGGCCGGCTTCCACCCGACGGCCGTTCTGGGATCGCTTGCCGCCGCGTTTGCCGTCGGCGTGGCGATCGGCGCGGACGCCAAGGCGTTGAAGGAGACGCTGGGGATCGCCGGTTCCACCGCTTCGGGCATCATCGAATATCTCGGCGACGGCAGTTCCACTAAGCGCATGCATGCCGGCTGGGCGGCGCAGTCCGGTATGCGCGCAGCATTGATGGGCTTCGCCGGTTTTGTTGGCCCGCGCGCGGTTCTGGAGGGCGAGCACGGTTTCTTCAGGGCATTCGCGCCTTCGGTGACGCCTATGTTCGACAGGCTGTTCGACGATCTCGGGCGGCGCTGGATCGCCGAGACGATCAGCTTCAAGCCCTATCCCTGCGGCACGATGGTCCAGCCCTATATCGACTGCGCCCGCCGGCTGCGCGACGAAGGCGTCCCGGGGGACGAGATCGTCGCGATCCACTGCGCGACCTCCGACGGCTATGTCCATCGCCTGTGGGAGCCGCTCGAAATGAAGCGCAATCCGCCGACGGATTATGCGGCGAAATTCAGCATCCCCTTCGGCGTCGCGCTCGGGCTGGAGCGCGGCCATGCCGGGCTCGCCGATTTTTCCGACGCGTCGATCAGGGACGAGGCGCTGCTGCGGCTAAGCCGGCTGGTCACCTACGAGATCGACCCGGACGATCCATACCCGGCTCGCTTCACCGGCCATGTCAGGGTGGAGACCCGGGACGGTCGGGTTTTTGAAGCGAGCCAGGATCATATGCGCGGCGGCGTGGATGCGCCTTTGACGCGCGACGAGGTCGATCAAAAATTCCTGGCCAATGCCAGATATGGCGGGATCGAAAATCCCGAGAAATTGCTCGCGCTGTGCGGCGAGCTCCTGAAGGGCGATGCCGCCGCCTCGGTGATCGTCGGTCTAGCGGCGGACAAGGAGAGACCGAGATGAACATGCGTGAACTCGACGGCCGCGTCGCCCTCGTCACCGGCGCGTCGCGCAATATCGGGCGGGCGATCGCCGAAGCGCTCGGCACCGGCGGCGCCAGCGTGCTGGTCCATGCGCACCGCGACCGTGACGGCGCCGAGGAGACGGCGCGCCGCGTCGAGGCCGCCGGTGGAAAGGCAGCGGTCGCGCTCGGCGACCTCGTCGATCCGGTCGTGCCCGCGCTGATCGTCGAGAGCGCGATTTCGGCCTTCGGCAAGCTCGACATCCTCGTCGCCAATGCCGCGATACGGCCGGAAGGCACGATCGACAGCCTGACCTACGAGGATTGGCGCGGCGTCATGGCGCTCTGCCTCGACAGCGTCTTCCTGCTCGGCAAGGCGGCGCTGACGCCGCTGCGCGACAGCGACCAGGCGGCGATCGTGATGATCGGCGGGCTGACGGGACATAGCGGAGCGAAAGATCGCGTCCATGTCATCACTGCGAAAGCCGGGCTTGCCGGGCTGACCAAGGCGCTCGCCCACGATCTCGGCGAGGACGGGATCACGGTCAACTGCGTGGCGCCCGGGCTTATCGAAACCAGGCGCACCGGCGAGGAGCCGAAGCATTATGCCAGCCGCACCAACGTGCTTGGGCGGCGCGGCACGCCGGAAGAAGTCGCGGCGATGGTGCGGACGCTGTGCGGGCCGACGACGCGCTATGTCACGGGACAGACGGTTCACGTGAATGGTGGCGCGCTGATGGTCTGATCGGGTGGCGCGTGTTCGGCCCTGGCTGCTGACGGCGGCGACGCTTGGCGCGGCGGTCGCCGGCGCGCTGCTGTTTCGCTGGTTGCATCTGCCACTGGCGGCGATCCTCGGCTCGCTGTGCGGCTCGACGATCATCGCCAATCTCTTCGGCGAAATGGGTGGCGGGCGCAAGCTCAGGCGCGGCGGCCAGCTCTTCGTCGGCGCTTCGGTCGGGGCCGTCCTCACGCCCGATGTTCTCGCCGAGCTTACGCAGCTTTTTCCGCTGATGTTCGGCGTTGCCGTCGCTTCCAATCTCTTCGGCCTCTTGCTCGCGTTTCCGGTGGCGAAGATTGCCGGGGTCGACCGGCTGACGGCGGTGCTCGCCTCGCTTCCGGCGGGCATGGCGGAGATGGCAACGCTGGCGCATGATCTCAAAGCCGACGAACAGGCCGTCGCGATTATCCACACGCTCCGCGTGGTGCTGGTGCTGCTGCTCATTCCGCTTTGGCTCGGCTTGGTGGCGAAAGCCAGCGCTCCGCCGCAGCCGCTCTACGGCATGGATGGATTTGGCGAGATCCTCGTGCTTGTCATCGCCGCGGCGATCGTTGCCGCGGTGGCGACGCGCCTCGGCGTCCTCAACGCCTGGATCATCGCGCCGATGCTCTCAAGCCTCGTGGTCGTGGCGGCGGGGCATCCGCTGCCTCCCGTGCCGCCAATCGTCTTTCTCGCCGCGCAAATCACCATTGGCGCCTCGCTCGGCCTGCGTTTCCGGGTCGACCGGCTTGCCCGGTTCCCGAGAGTGGCGCTGGCGGGCTGCTTTTCGGGATTGCTGCTGATCGGCGCGGCCTTCCTGGTGCTTGCGCCGATCGTCGAGCTGTCAGGGCAGCTCGATCATCTGTCGGCAATCCTTGCCGTCGCCCCCGGCGGGCTCGGCGAGATGATCGCCTCGGCAGGCGCGCTCGGCCTGCTCGCGGCCACCGTCGCCGGCTTTCAATTGTCGCGCTCGGTCCTCACCAATCTCCTGGCGCCGCCGCTCATACGCTGGCTCATCGGCAGGCGCGGAAACAGCAAACAGTAATCTGTTGACAATCTGCAATTTGCCTCATACGGTTTCTCAAGAAGCTAAAACGGCGGGACGGCGCAGACCGAAATCCGCGAAACACCCGGGAGGTGGAATGTCGTTCCTGGAATTGGACGGCCTGACGAAGAGCTACGGCTCCCAGACGGTCGTCAAAGGCGTGAATCTGTCGGTCGACAAGGGCAAGCTCGTCTGCCTGCTTGGGCCTTCGGGCTGCGGCAAGACGACGACGCTGCGGCTGGTCGCGGGCTTCGTGCCGGCCAATGCCGGAGAGATCCGCGTCGGCGGACAGACGATGTCGTCGGCGCAGTCGACAGTGCCGCCGGAAGGCCGGAACATGTCGATGATCTTCCAGAGCTACGCGCTCTGGCCGCACATGACGGTGTTCCAAAACGTCGCATACGGCCTGAAGCTGCGCAACCTGCCACAGGCCGAGATTGCATCGCGCGCCCGCACCATTCTCGCCGCGACCCGGCTTCTGCCGCTCGAAAGCCGCTATCCCGGCGAACTGTCCGGCGGGCAGCAGCAGCGCGTGTCGCTGGCCCGCGCTCTCGTCATAAAACCCGAGATACTGCTGCTCGACGAGCCGCTGTCGAACCTCGACGCCAATCTCCGCGAAGAGATGCGTTTCGAGATCCGCAGGCTTCACGACGAGTTCCGCTACACCACGGTCTATGTGACGCACGACCAGGTCGAGGCCATGACGACCGCCGACATCATCGTTGTCATGAATGACGGGCGCATCGAACAGGCCGGATCGCCGGAGGACATATACGAGCGGCCGGAGACCGAGTTCGTCGCCCGCTTCATCGGCGGCACCAACATACTGACGGGAACGCGGGGCGACGGCGATGTTGTCGTTCATGAGGGCGGTCTCGTCCTTCGCTGCGGCAGCGGCAGCGTCGCCAGTTCGGGGAACACGGCGGTCTCGATCCGCCACCATGATATCCAACTCTCGCCGACCAGGCCGGCTGGCGCCGACACCAACGTGGCGGCCGGAACGGTCACGCGGCAGATCTATCTCGGCTCGCACCGGGACTATCTCGTCTTACTCACTGGCGGAGAAACGGTGCGTACGGTCGCCCCGGTCAACGTCGCGATCCCGGTTGGCCAACAAGTATGGCTGCAATTTCCGCCAGAGAGTTGCCGGGCGCTCGCGCAATAGGAGGAAGCAAAGCATGTGGACGAAAATATTTTCCGCCGGGCTGCTGGCTGCGGGGATGACGGCCTCATCCGCCGCCATGGCCGAAGCGCCGGCTCCATACCAGATAACACCGGAACTCGAGGCGGCTGCCAAGGCGGAAGGCAAGGTCGTTTTCTACACGGCGACCGACGTCACGGTCGCCGAGAAGCTCGCCGAACTTTTCAAGACCAAGTACCCCGAGATCGCCGTCCAGGTCGAGCGCGCCGGATCGGAGCGCGTGTTCCAGCGCATCGGCCAGGAGTATTCGACCGGCATCTACAGCGTCGACGTTATCGAGACCTCCGACGCCGTCCACTTCCAGTATTTCAAGCGTGAGGGCTGGCTGGAACCGATGGTGCCGCAGGAAGTGGCCGACAAATGGCCGGCCGACGAGCGTGACCCGGACGGCAATTTCGCCGCCTACCGGGCGCACCTTTCCGTCATGGCTTACAGGACCGATCTGATAAACGAAGCGGAAGCGCCGAAAACGTGGAAGGATCTTCTCGACCCGCGCTTCAAGGACAAGATGGTCAAGGCGCATCCGGGCTATAGCGGCACCGTGATGACCGCCACCTTCGTGCTCAGCGAACTGCTCGGCTGGGACTATTTCGAAAAGCTCGGCGCCCAGAACGTCATGCAGGTCCAGTCCTCCACCGAGCCGCCGAAGAAGCTCGCCCAAGGCGAGCGCGCTCTCGAGGTCGACGGCAACGAATACAATATTTTCCGCCTGCTGGACGAGGGCGTGCCGGTCAAGATCGTCTATCCGGCCGAAGGCACGCCGCTCGCGGTCGGCAACGCCGCCGTCCTCAAGCAGGCGCCCAATCCGAATGCCGCGAAACTGTTTTACGCCTTCCTGTTCTCGCTCGAGGCGCAGCAGCTCAACAGCGATTTCGGCGGCCTGAGGTCGTTCCATCCGGACGTCAAGGAAAAGGCAGGCCGCACGCCGCTATCGCAGATCAAGCTGCTGCATTCCGATCCCGCGAAGCTCGAGCCGGTGATCCAGACGATCAAGTCGAACTACGAACAGTATTTCGGGACGTAAGACATCATGACCAGCTACGCTTGGGCTCAAGGTCGGCTTCGCGGCATCGACCTTTCATGGCCGACCTTCGCACTCCTGACCCTGGTCCTGAGCGTCCTGGTGCTCCTGCCATTGTTCTGGCTCGTCTATTACAGCTTCCGCAACGATGCCGGCGGCGGGGCGACCCTCGACAATTTCATCGCGCTCGTCGCCGACCCCACGCTGCTCAGGGCCTATGGCCTTGCCATCGGCATGGCGCTCGGCGTCGGCGCCCTCGCGTGCGTGATCGCGACGCCCATGGCCTGGCTCGTCTCCAGAACGGACCTTCCGGGGCGGCGCATCATCCGCGTCCTGGTGACCGCCTCCTTCGTCACGCCGCCCTTCCTCGGGGCGATCGCCTACGAGATCATCGCGGCGCCCAACAGCGGCATCGTCAACATCCTCTACCGCAAGCTGTTCGGCCTCGATTCCTCGCAGTATCTCGTCAACATCTACACCTTCACTGGCCTTATCTTCGCCATTGCCTGCTTCACCTTTCCCTATGTCTTCACGCTCGTCGCCAATGCGCTCGACAAGGTGCCGTCCGATCTCGAGGACGCGTCTGCCATACTCGGCGGCAAGTCGATGACGACCTTGCGCAAGGTGACGATCCCGCTGGTGCTGCCGGCGATGCTCGCCGGCACGCTGATCGCCATTCTCCAGGCGTTGACCATGTTCGGCTCGCCGGCGATCCTCGCTCTGCCGGCCGGATTCCACGTCATCACCACGAAAATCTGGAGCTTGTTCCAGTTTCCCCCGAGGCTTGGCCTCGCTGCGGCCGCTGCCCTGCCGCTCCTGGTCATTACGGTCATTCTGCTGCGCGCGCAAAAATCGATCCTCGGCCGCAAGGGTTATACGGTTCTTGGCGGCAAGAGCGGCACGCCCCGCGTCACCCAGCTCGGTCCATGGAAGTGGCTCGCCGTCGCTTTCGTCGTCACGGTGCTTTGCCTGACCGTGTTCTTTCCCTACGCCGCAATTTTGAAGACCGCCTTCACCGGCACAGTCGGCGACGCGATCAGCTTCGACACGCTGACGCTGCGCCACTGGAAATTCGTGCTGTTCGAATTCTCCGCGACGCAGCTTGCGCTGCGCAACACCTTTCTCCTCGGCTTCATGACCGCGACGGTGGTCACCGCAATCGCGCTCGTCGTCTCCTACCTCGTCATTCGCCGTTCCGTTTCGGGCTCAGGCTTCCTCGGCGTGCTGGCGACGGCGCCAGTCGCCATCCCCGGCATCGTGCTCGGCGTCGGGCTGTTTCTCAGCTACGCCAATCCGACGTTCCAGCTTTACGGCACGATCTGGATCCTGCTCATCGCCTTCATGACCATCGAGCTCCCCGCCGGATACCAGCAGATGTCCTCGGCCTTCTCCGGCGTCCATCCGGAACTGGAAGAGGCCGGCCGCATCATGGGCGCGTCGAGGCTGAGAACGCTGTGGGACATCACCGCACCGCTGCTGCGCACCAGCGTCGTCGCGGCGTGGTGCTTCGTCTTTGTCGGCACGATCCGCGAACTCTCCGCGACGATCCTGCTCACCACGGCCAACACCAAGCTGGTGTCGGTGATTATCTACGACCTCAACGAGAGCGGCGATCTCGGCGCGATCTGCGTGCTTGGCATCATCCTGCTGGCGGCGTCCTTCGCGGTCGTTTTCATCGCCAACCGGGTCCCGGTGCTCGGCGGCTCGCAGATGAACGCCCGTGGTTAGGAGCCTGGCCGAGGCGGCAAGGCGGTACGGGATGCCGGTTGGCGGCCAGCATCGCCAACCGCCACAATTGCTGCTAAACGGGGCCGGGGAGGCAGACCGGTCCGAAGTGGCCATGCCGGCATCCCTTTTCGTTGGAACCTTGTGATGGCTCACTCATGTCCGATCTGTTGAATCAGCCGAACCTCTCCGCGATCGACTTCCTTCGCACGCGATCGCTTGCCAATGTGGTGCAGGCCGAGATCGAGCGGATGATCATCGACGGCGAGCTGAAGCCGAACGAGCGGGTGAACGAGAACGCGCTGTCGCAGCGCCTCGGCGTCAGCCGCGGACCCATTCGCGAAGCATGCAGCGCGCTGTCGGCGATGGGGCTGATCGAGATCATTCCCAATCGCGGCTTTTTCATCCGCGCCCTTTCCAACGACGAAGCCCAGGACCTGTCGGAAGCCCGCGCCGGCGTCTTCGGCTGCATGGCGATGATGCTCGCCGAGCGCGTCACCGACCCCCAGATCGCCATCCTGCGCGCGCTGCTCCAGCGCATGGATGAGATCGTCAAGCTCGGCGACGTCCATGTTTACTATCCGGTCAATCTGGAATTCCACAAGCAGATCGCGCAAATGGCCGGCAACAAGCGGCTGGAACTGATCTATCAGAGTTTTGTGCGCGAGCTTCACATCCAGCGCTACCGCGCACTCGCCAGCCGCGACGTCCTGCATATCTCGAATGCCGAACACCGCGAGATCGTCGACGCGCTGGAGGCGCGCGAGCCCGTCCGGGCTCTGATCGCCGCGCGCACCCACATCCTCAACGGCATCGTGCGCACTCGCAAGGCCGGCCAACCTGGTGAGACGGCAGCCGCCGCGTCCAAAACACAGCGCAAGCCGCGCGTGGCCGGGCAAACCACCGAGAAGTGACGATGTGATCATCGCCTTGTGGGCAGTCGCTTTTTGCCCTGATAAACTGTTGACAATTGACAGTTGACGCTTCAGGGTCGGCCGGAAATTCTTTCGCAAGAAAAAGCCGTGATCGAACGAGGATTGACATGAACCAGAACAAAGCACTCGATGTCCCGCTAACGAAATACGTCGCCGATTTCATCGTCGGGGCGACGGTCGACGACCTCTCCGCCGAAGTCGTCGAACTTGGCAAGAAATCGATCCTCGACGGTTTTGGCCTGGCGCTGTCCGGCTCGGTCGCCAAGAGCGGCGAGCTGGTGCGCAGGCATCTCGACGATCTCGGTCTCGCCGAGGGTACCGCGACGGTCATCGGCGGCGGACGCAAGGTCGCGCCCCGCTTTGCCGCATTCGCCAACGGTGTCGGCATCCATGCCGACGATTACGACGACACGCAGCTCGCCGTCGCCAAGGACCGCGTCTATGGCCTGCTGACGCATCCGACCGCTCCGGCGTTGCCCGCAGCGTTGGCGATTTCCGAACTGGTCAAGGCGTCGGGCCGGGATTTCATGCTGGCCTACCATCTCGGCGTCGAGGTCGAGTGCAAGATCGCCGAGGCGATCGCGCCGCGCCACTACCAGACCGGGTTCCATGCGACGGCGACCTGCGGCACCTTCGCGGCGGCGGCGGCGAGCGCCAAGCTGATGGGCTTCGATGTCGCGACGACCCAGCGCGCCCTTTCGATCGCTGGCAGCCAGTCGGCGGGCCTGCGCGAGAATTTCGGCACCATGACCAAGCCGTTCCATGCCGGCCGCTCGTCGGAGAGCGGCGTCGCGGCGGCGCAGTTCGCTTCCTATGGCTGGACCGCCGCCGGAAGCATTCTCGAAGCGCCGCGCGGCTTCTTCGCCGCCGCCGGCGGCGGCTACGACCAGAGCGCCATCTTCGGCAAGCTCGGCGCGCCGTGGACCTTTGCCAGCCCCGGCGTCTCGATCAAGCCGCATCCGTCGGGCTCGCTGACCCATCCCGGCATGACCGAGATGCTGCGCCTGATCCGGAAGCACGGCATCCGCGCAAATGACGTGAAGCGCGTCCGCGTCGGCACCAACTCCAACATGCCGAACGCGCTGATCCACCACCGGCCGAAGGACGAGCTCCAGGCGAAATTCTCGATGGAATTCTGTATGGCGATCCTGCTTCTCGACGGCCGCGCCGGCCTTAACGAGTTCACCGACACCGCCGTCGAGCGCGAGGACGTTAAGGCGATGATCGAGAAGGTCGATTTCGTGGTCGACGACGAGGCGGAGGCCGCCGGCTATCATTTGATGACGACGCTGATCGACATCGAACTCGCCGACGGCCGCAAGATCTCCGGACGCGCCGATTTCGGCAAGGGCAGCCCGGCCTTCCCGATGAGCTATGACGAGGTCGCCGACAAATTCCGCGAGAACGCGGAATTCGCCGGCATGGCGCAGAGCAAGGCGAACGAGATCGTAGAACTGGTGCGTGGCCTGGAACGCTTGGCCTCGCTCGACAGCTTAACCGCCCGCCTGATCTCCGCCGCCTGAACCGGCGAACGGAGCAGCGATGCCGGGCGAGATACTTCGTCGCTTCGGCCAGCGGTCTGCCGCGACCCTCTTCGAAACCCTTCGCGCCGTTTGAACGGCGCCCGCGACTGAATCCCTGCCCAATCGAAAGACAGTAAGACGATGAACGACACCGGGATCACCAAACGACTGGCCGACTGGGCCGTGGATCTCCGCGCCGACGAGATTCCCGCCGATGTTCGCGCCGAAGGTGTCAGGACCTTCGTCAACTGGCTCGGCTGCGCCGTTGGTGGCGCACGTCACGAGACCGTCGATCGCGCGCTCGACGCGATGCGGATGTTTTCCGGCCCCGAGCGGGCGCAGGTGATCGGCCGCACCGAGCGGCTCGACGAACTCCACGCCGCGCTAGTCAACGGCATTTCCTCGCATGTGCTCGACTACGACGACACCCATCTGAAGACGATAATCCATCCCGCCGGCCCAGTCGCATCGGCAATCCTTGCGGTGGCGGAAAGCCTGGCGATCAGCGGCCGCGACTTCCTGACGGCGCTGATCGTCGGCGTCGAGGTCGAGTGCCGCATCGGCAACTGCGTCTATCCCGACCACTACGATCGCGGCTGGCACATCACCGGCACGGCGGGCGTGTTCGGCGCTGCCGCAGCGACTGGCAAGCTCATCGGCCTGACGCGCCAGCAGATGGTCTGGGCTTTCGGCATCGCGGCGACGCAGTCGTCGGGCTTGCGCGAAATGTTCGGCACGATGTGCAAGAGTTTTCATCCCGGCCGCGCCGCGCAGAACGGCGCCATGGCGGCCTTCCTCGCCAAGGCGAATTTCGACAGTTCGGACCGCGCCATCGAAGCGCCGCGCGGCTTTGCCAACGTGCTTTCCACCAAGCAGGACTATTCCGAGATCATCGGTGGCCTCGGGACGCGCTGGGAGGCCGGCCTCAACACCTACAAGCCCTATGCCTGCGGCATCGTCATCCATCCCACTATCGACGGCTGCCAGCAGTTGCGCGAAAGACTGGGTGACAGGGTTTCCGCGATCGTTGCCGTCGAATTGCGCACGCATCCGCTGGTGCTGGAACTCACCGGCAAGAGGACGCCGAAGACCGGGCTGGAGGGTAAGTTCAGCGTCTTTCATGCCGCCGCGACGGCGCTCCTGCGCAGCGACGGCTCGCCGACGGCGTTCACCGACGGGGCCGTGCGCGATCCCGCCATCATGGCGCTGCGCGACAAGGTGACGGCGACGAGCGACACGAGCGTTGACGAAGACGCGGTGCACATCGCCGTCACGCTCGAGGACGGAGAACGGATCAGCCTCCATGTCCCGCATGCGATCGGCAGCCTGGAACGGCCGCTCTCCAACGTGGCGATCGGCGAAAAATTCATCAGCCAGTCGATCCCGGTGATCGGCGAGAAGGCCGCCCGCGACCTCCTCGCCAGGGGCTGGGCGCTCGAAACGGCGGTGGACGTCGCGCAGATTGCACGCGCCGGCGCGGCCCGCGTCTGAAAGGACACTACCATGCAAAGCCATCTCGTTATCGGGATCCTGAACGGCGACGATATCGGCCACGAGATCGTGCCGGCGGCGGTCGAGGTGACCCGCGCCGCCGCCGCAAAGACGGGCCTGCGCATCGACTGGCGGCCCATGCCGATCGGCCGCACCGCGCTCGACACGCATGGCTCGACCTTGCCGGACGGCACGATGGAGGCGCTGTCGAAGATGGACGGCTTCATCCTCGGCCCGATCGGCCATCAGGCCTACCCAAAAGTTCCCGGCGCGATCAATCCGCATCCGATCATGCGCAAGCGCTTCGACCTCTTCGCCAATATCCGTCCGACGCGCTCCTATCCCGGCCTCGGCGCGATCCATGACGGCGTCGATTTGGTCATCGTGCGCGAGAACAATGAGGGCTTTCAGCCCGACCGCAACGTCGTCGCCGGTTCAGGCGAGTTCCGACCGACGGAGGATGTGACGATCTCGGTCCGCGTCATCACCCGCGCCGGGTCGTCGCGCGTCGCTCGCGCCGCCTTCGAGATCGCGCGGCAGC
The DNA here is from genome assembly GCF_935825525.1 of Mesorhizobium escarrei. Taxonomy (GTDB): domain Bacteria; phylum Pseudomonadota; class Alphaproteobacteria; order Rhizobiales; family Rhizobiaceae; genus Mesorhizobium; species Mesorhizobium escarrei. The sequence continues at coordinate 31,041 of NZ_CAKXZT010000121.1, read as the reverse complement.
GCAAGAAGCGCCTGACAGTGGTCCACAAGAACACCGTCTTCAAGCTCGGCTGCGGCATGTTCGTCGAGGAATGCTACCGAATCGCCAAGGAATTCCCGGATGTGACGGTGGACGAAGTGATCGTCGACACGATGGCGATGCGGCTCATTCGCGATCCGCAGAGTTTTGATGTTGTCGTCACCACAAACATGTTCGGCGACATCCTGACCGACGAGGCGGCGGGCCTCGTCGGCGGCCTCGGCATGGCGCCAGGCCTGTGCATCGGAGAAGGCAATCTGGCGATGGCGCAGGCGACGCACGGCTCGGCTCCCGACATCGCTGGCAAGGGCATCGCCAATCCGTTCGCGATGATCGAATCTGCCCGCATGATGATCGAGTGGCTCGGCCACAACCGTAAGATAGCGGAGGCCGTTGAGGCGTCGGCGATCATGGAAGCCGCCATCACCGCCGCACTCGCCGATCCCGCCACCCGCACCCGCGACATCAGGGGAATCGCCGGCACCGCCGAAATGACCCGCGGCATCCTCGCCGCGATCGAATCCGGCGTTTCTGCCGCTTGAAGCCGGGCGATCCGTCAGCCGGCTAACGAGCTGGGTTCGTGCCCGTTGAAAAATTGCCAGAACGCCTCGTAGATGATGTCCGGCCGCTGCTCGGCCGGATAGTGGCCGGTCGGCACGGCCCAGCCGCGAAGGTCCGGGGCCCAGGGCTCCCACGCTTCGAGCGGGGCGAAATGCCGGCCGCAATGGCTGTTCGAACCCCAGAGAACGAGCACCGGACACGCAATCGTCCGCTTGCCGAAATCCGCCGTGTCCATTGCCAGGTCGACGCCGACGGTGGCGCGATAATCCTCGCAGACGGCGTGGATCTGCTCGGGCGTCGTGCAGCGCTTGTATTCGGCCATCGCCTGCGGGCTGAAGATTTCCAGCCCGACGCCCTTCTTGTTCAGCTTGTAGTCGATGTAATAGTCGAGGTCCGCCGTCAGCAGCTTTTCCGGGAACGGCGCTTTCTGGGCCATGAAGAACCAGTGATAGGCTTCGAGCCCCCAGCCGAGCGTGACGCTGGTCAGCGCATGATGGGTCGGCACTATGTCGAGAGCGGCCATGCGCTCGATCCGCCCGGGAAAATCCAGCGCCATGCGGAACGCCACCCGCGCGCCGCGATCATGCCCGGCGACCTGAAACCGGTCGAAACCGAAATGCGCCATGACGGCGACATTGTCCTTGCCCATCGCCCGGAACGAATAGGCGGAATGATCCTCGCCGCCATCGGGCTTGGAACTGTCGCCGTAGCCGCGAAGGTCGGGCGCAACGACGGTGAAGCTTTCGGCGAGCGTCGGGGCGATCTTGTGCCAGCTTACATGGGTCAGCGGATTGCCGTGCAGCAGCAGGAGCGGCGGCCCTTTTCCAGCGATCGCGACGTTGATCTCGGTGCCGCCCGTACGGACGCGCTCGTAACGGAATCCCCGCATAAGGCCGGGATGGCTCTCGGGGAGCGGGGGCATTCCGGATATTTGCTGGTTCGCTTGCAACGAGATTGCATTTCTCCCTGGCTATGACATCGGAACAGGTGCGCCGGCCGAAGCGTCGCACCCATTCGGAAAAATTGTCAACAGTTTATAATTGACAATTCTTGACGTTTTCGGCATCACGAAATCGTTGCTGTGGTTTGGCGTTACCAGCGGAGGACGGGAATCGATGCGAAGCTACAGGATCGCGGCTATTCCAGGCGACGGAATCGGCAAGGAGGTGGTTGCGGCTGGCCTTCGCGTACTGGCCGTCTGCGCCGCGCGCGACGGGGGTTTCGATCTCAAGGTCCAGCATTTCGACTGGGGCTCGGACTACTACAAGGCCAACGGCACTATGATGCCCGAGGACGGGACCGAGCAACTGAAGGCCTTCAACGCGATCTATTTCGGCGCCGTGGGTGCGCCCGACGTGCCCGATCATCTGACGCTGTGGGGGCTGCGCCTTGCGATCTGCCAGCCCTTCGACCAGTACGCCAATGTCCGCCCGACGCGTATCCTGCCCGGCATCGAAAGCCCGCTCCGAGGCGTCACGCCGAGCGATCTCGACTGGGTCATCGTCCGGGAGAATTCCGAAGGCGAATATGCCGGCCAGGGCGGCCGCTCGCATCGCGGCCTGCCCGAGGAGGTCGCAACTGAAGTCTCGATCTTCACCCGCGCCGGCGTGACGCGCATCATGCGTTTCGCCTTCGAGATGGCGCGGTCGCGGCCGCGGAAACTGCTGACCGTGGTCACCAAGTCCAACGCTCAGCGTCACGGCATGGTGCTCTGGGACGATATCGCCCGCGAGGTCGCGGCCGATTTCCCCGATGTCGCCTGGGACAAGATGCTGGTCGACGCGATGACGGTCCGAATGACGCTCAATCCGCGCTCGCTCGACACGATCGTCGCGACCAATCTCCACGCCGATATCCTCTCGGACCTTGCTGCGGCGCTCGCCGGCTCGATCGGCATTGCGCCGACGGCCAATCTCAATCCCGAGAGAAATTTTCCGTCGATGTTCGAGCCGATCCACGGCTCGGCCTTCGACATTACCGGCAAAGGCATCGCCAATCCGGTCGGTACCTTCTGGTCGGCGGTGATGATGCTGGAGCATCTCGGCGAGCCCGCCGCCGCGGCGCGCCTGATGCGCGCCATCGAGCGCGTCACCGCGGATGCGTCACTGCACACGCCCGACCTCGGCGGCACGGCCACGACAGCCAGGGTCACAGAAGCGGTCTGCGCAGCGCTCCTCGGCGACAACGAGTAGAAGGGAAGCCAGAGATGACGAGCAACCGCCTGAACATCGCTGTCATCCCCGGCGACGGCATCGGCAAGGAAGTCGTACCCGAGGGCCTTCGCGTCCTAGAAGCCGCCGCCGAAAAATTCGACATCGGCCTTGCGTTCGATCACTTCGACTTCGCTTCCTGCGATTATTACGCCGAACACGGGCGAATGATGCCCGAGGACTGGAAGGCGAGGATCGGCGGGCACGATGCGATCTTCTTCGGCGCCGTCGGCTGGCCGGAAACGGTACCCGACCATGTTTCGCTGTGGGGTTCGCTTCTGCAGTTCCGGCGCGAGTTCGACCAATATGTCAATCTCCGCCCGGTGCGGCTCATGCCCGGTGTGCGCTCGCCGCTCGCCGGCCGCGAACCCGGCGACATCGATTTCTTCGTCGTGCGCGAAAACACCGAGGGCGAATATTCGTCGATCGGCGGTAAGATGTATCCGGGCACCGATCGCGAGATCGTGCTGCAGGAGACGGTGATGAGCCGCGTCGGCATCGACCGCATCCTGCGCTTCGCCTTCGGCCTCGCCCGGAGCCGCGGCAAAAAGCACCTGACGTCGGCGACGAAGTCGAACGGTATCTCGATCACCATGCCCTATTGGGATGAACGGGTGGAGGCGATGGCGAAATCCTATCCGGATGTCCGCTGGGACAAGTACCACATCGACATTCTCTGCGCGCTTTTCGTGCTGAACCCCGACCGCTTCGACGTCGTCGTCGCCTCCAATCTCTTCGGCGACATCCTGTCCGATCTTGGCCCCGCCTGCACCGGAACCATCGGCATCGCGCCGTCCGGCAACATCAATCCCGAGCGGAACTTTCCGTCTTTGTTTGAGCCGGTCCATGGCTCGGCCCCGGACATCGCCGGCAAGGGCATTGCCAATCCCGTTGGTCAGATATGGGCGGGTGCGATGATGATCGACCATCTCGGCCACGCCGATGCGGCTGCGGCGATCGTCTCGGCAATCGAGGCAGTGCTTGCCGATCCGGCGCTTCGCACCGGCGATCTCGGCGGCAGCGCCGATACCGTCACCTGCGGCAAGGCGATCGCCGAGGCGCTGCTCGCCGCATCCACGACTTCGCGGAGAATATCATGAGCCTCCCCATCATCGCTGTCACAACCGGCGACTGCACCGGCATCGGCCCCGAACAAACTGCCCGTATCCTTCATGACCGCAGGATGGCCGAAACCGCCCGGCTCGTGGTCGTCGGCGACGCCCGGGTTCTCGATCTCGGCATGCGCCAGGCCGGCGTCTCCTTCGAGTATCGGCGCTATTCCAGCCCCGCTTCGGTCGACTGGTCGGACGCAGCGATCCCTCTTATCGACCTCGGAAACACCGATCCGGCGCCTTACGCGCCCGGCGTCGCAAGTGCGGCGTCCGGCCGCCTCACCGGTGAGACGCTGTCGCGCGCGATCGATTTCGCCAAGGTCGGCGAGGTCGACGCAATCACCTTCGCGCCGCTGAACAAGCGCGCAATGTATGATGGCGGCTGGAAATTTCCCGACGAGCACAAGATGTTCGCCCACCTGCTTGGCCATCGCGGCTATTTCAGCGAGATGAACATGCTGGACAAACAGTGGATGTCGCGCGTCACCTCGCATGTCTCGCTGCGCCAAGCGGTCGAACAGATCAACCGCCCGGCGATCGAGGCGGCGATCGAACTGGCGACCACGATGATGAAGAAGGCGGGCATCGCCGCGCCTCGGCTCGCCGTCGCCGCGCTCAACCCGCATGGCGGCGAGGGCGGCCTGTTCGGCATGGAGGAGATTGAGATCATCCGCCCGGCCGTCGCGGCAATGGCGGCCAGGGGCTTCGCCTGCGAAGGTCCCTTTCCATCGGACACGGTCTATCTGAAAGCCTTCGCCGGCGACTATGACGGCGTGCTCGCAATGTATCACGACCAGGGCCAGATCGCGACGAAGATGCGCGGCTTCAACCGGGGAGTCACTGTCACGGCGGGCCTCGACACCGTCTTCACGACGCCTGCGCACGGAACGGCCTTCGACATTGTCGGCAAGGGTGTCGCCAACACCGGCGCCTTCGAAAACGCCATCGCGTTGGCCAGCCGGCTCTCGGCGTCCTGTAAGAGCGCAGACGTGGTGCTGAGTAACGCATGAGCCGATCAGCTACCGGCCTCCAGAGGAAAACAGCGGTCGTGATGGATTTTCGCTGATGGCAGTTCTGCGGGCACGAGGTGGTCAGCCGTTGTGTGTTGCGTGTCGGTTATGGCTGCGGTGACCGCCAGAAACTTTTCAACCCTCGAATCAAGTAGCTGATCTGATGGGTGCCTAACCGCGAAAATGCCTCCAGAGGACGCGACGCTCCGCTACCCTGCGAGCGCCGAGTCGAGGCCAGGAGTGATAGGACAGGTCACGAGTGCTGGTCCCAGCCAAATGTTCGTTTCCCGGCGGCGTATTTGGCTTATAAAAGGCGGCTTAGGGCGAGCCAAAACATCGGGCCTGCTGATTGAATTCCGCAATCGTCATCCTCTGTACCGCAGCCGACCGACCGCTTCAGGCCCCAATCGAGACGTTCGATACGTCGATCCCGGGCGTCAGCTTCCTCTGCCGCTACTTGCCCGTTCCAGAACACAAGCCCCGCCGCTTCTCCGCCAGCGTACCTAATCCTGCTCCGGCTCTCGTCAGCATCTTGTGCCCTGAAGAGCCGTTTGTATCGTGCCATCAAGCTGCTTTGGGAACGGCCGCGCGATAGCGTCCGTAACCTACCTTCACGAGCAACCCTTCCTCGCATATGCGGGCGAGGTAGCAACGAGGAACGCCGATGTCGGTCAGGTCTTTTGCCCGGACTTCACCCTTCTCAAGAGCGAACCGGACGGCGCGTTCCTTCAATGTCGGCTTCGGACCACCGGCAAGCCGGATCCCGCTCGGCGCGATCACGATCCCGCTTCCGAATCCTGATAGTGGGCTGTGGCGTAGTTTCGAAGGGAATCGGCAGCACGTAGTTCGCGGTTTCGTTCAGCCCGGGGAGCCACCGCCTTTTCGACGCCAGGGCGCGATATTGCACGCCAGCGTGCGATTCTTCCATGCGCTTCGATCCGCTTCGCTTCTGCTGGAATGGCTGGCAAACAGCAGAGAAGCCTATCGAAGTCAGAGGCAAGTTAGCGTAGCGCCCTGCCCTCGCCTAGGCCTGCAAGGCGCTCATCGCAGATTCGGCGGCGGCATCGTGAAAAGACATGCACACGACGGGTTGCGCCCCCAGATCGGTCATAGGCTTGCCGTCGAATGCGGAGCTTCAACTGGCCCCGTTGTCGAACGGAACGCCTCCAAAACGTCGATGAACGCGCAATCCTGGCGGAGCCGGTGGCCGGGAGTGGCAGGCTCTCCTGTCGCCCCAACGATCCATGAAATCTTTTGGCGGTGAAGCGCCGGATGGATCGGTGGGTGGCCGACCCTGGCATCGCCCGGTAACGTTGGTTCTGCTCCTTGAGGTGCGCAGCCGTGAAGCGCTGAATCTCAGCGGCCGCCAGCTCCAAAACGTCGACTCGCTTACTTCGGCGGTACTAAATTTGGTTTGCGTCGCGCCCGCATCGCCGTGACGGCCACGGGTCTCTCGGTGATGCCAAAACATGAATGTCTATAAAAATTGTAGACATTGTTGACTTCCTGCTCTCCGGAGTTATACTGATCAGGTGAATGCCTGAACGCCTACCACCCATTCGTGCTTGCATGAGCAGGAGGTGATGATGACGCAGACATTTCTAGGACTGGCTGCAGTGGATGTCTGGAGCCGACTCCGGATGTTCTTTTCGCGAGGCCGCGAAGCGGCGGCTGATACGTTCGCGCCGAGAGAAGACGTCCGACAAGGGGAAGAGCTTTTACGCCTGCCAGAGCGTGACGAGAGCTTCTACCTCTGCATGTACGGCCATTGGTAGGCCTTCTCCACTTTCGTTGATTTCAAGATCAGGACGGGCTGTTCGGCGGCAAGTTCCAGCGTTGTGAATCTCATGAGTTCGCTTGCGTTCGTTAGCAAATCACCGGAGGAATTGATGATGCGCTTGCTTCCCGCACTGCACGAAGGCCACGCACCGGTCTATCTGCATCAGGCTTTTTCGGACGCTCTCGACGCCTTCGACGATTGGGAACATGGCATGGGTGAGCCGCTGGTCGAATTCGAGGGCCTGTCGATCCCCATCAGCGCAGTTTTCGGGCGTATGCGAAGCTGTTCAGATCTGCTTCCGATTCGCATTCTGGAGGATGTCGCCGCGGTTGTCCCCGAAAGGCTTCTTGCCTCTGGCGAAGGACCATTGGCCTATGCTGACGCCGCGCGCGTGTTGCGGGCGCTTTGTGTCGAGCGTCTTCGGAATGCTGAGATCCCGCGGTGATGACGGTTGCCTACCGCGGAAGATGGAATTTAGCCGCCCCTGCGGTACCGACCAGGTCGATTGCAATCATAGGCGGCGGTGCAAGCGGAGTGCTGATGGCGGCGCATCTCCTGCGAAGCGGTAACGCCGGCCTTGAGATCACCATCATAGAAAAGCGGGCTTCACTCGGGCGAGGTCTCGCCTATTCGACCGACCTCCCGGAGCACGTTCTCAACGTCCGGGCGGCCAACATGAGCGCCTTTGCCGATGATCCCGACCATTTCGCGCGCTGGCTGAAGGCACGCAACATTCCCATCGATGATCCGACCACGTATTTTGCTCCACGTCGGCTCTATGGCGAACATCTTGGAGAGTTGCTGACCGAGCCTCGGCAGAAGGGTGGTCCGCGCTTGCGGATCGTCGATGAGGAATGCGTCGAGCTGTTTCAGCGCAACGGTTATCTAGAGCTGCGCCTCGCCAACGGATCCAGCATCGTCGCGCAGCAATGCATCCTGGCCACAGGTCACGACGTACAGCGAACCGCGGCGGGTCGCTGCTTGCACCCTCGAAAGAGCAGCAATCCGCCTTGCCCGGACCGGCCGATCGCGTCCTGATCCTTGGCACCGGTCTCAGCATGGTCGATACCTGCCTCTCGCTGCTGCTTCGAGGACATATCGGCGAGATTGTCGCCGTTTCACGCAGAGGCCTGCTCCCGGCGGTGCACAAAAAGACCAGCCCCATCGTAGTTCAAGACATACCGCTCAACCAGAGTCTGCCGGAGTTCGTCCGCTGGTTCCGGGACCTCGTGCGTTCGACCGTGGCTCGCGGTGGCGGCTGGCGTGACGTCGTGGATGGCTTGCGCCCACACAATCAGGCGATCTGGCGGGCCTGGCCGGATGCTTCGAGACGACAGTTCTTCAGGCATCTGAAGGCGTGGCGGGACATCCACCGGCATCGAATGGCGCCCGAGGTAAGCGGGCGGCTCTCCAAGGCGACCGCAAATGGTCAGTCGTCGACAATCTTCGGGGTCCACTTCGGCTTCTGCCGACGCGGGGCTCGCTTGCGCGGCGGCAGTCTCCCACTTCGGTCCCCATAGAAATCGAAGTAGTCGACGTCGCCGCCGTCTGGCTCAGGAAAGGGATGTATCTTAGCGGACATGCCGCCATTTTCGATCTAAACGTGAGTTTCTTCAATGGGATAGCCTGCCTTCTTAACTTCGGAAGCCGGATACTGCATCGAACTAGCGACGGCAGCGGCGCCCACCTGGACGGCTACCGCGTAGTCCAGATACGTGCACTCTTCGGTCCAATCGCATTCTGGCGTAGTATTCGAGGCGGCGGTTGGCAGCTTGGGTGGTCCTCGACAAAGGCGGCCCTCACCCCGCCTTGTAGATTCTGGGCGTTCTGGTTATATTACCGGTTATACCCCCGGAGGCCCCTATGAGCAAGAGTCCTCAACGACGCGCTATCGACAACTATCGTGTCCGCCTGACTGAACGCGGGATGGTGCGTTTCGAGGTGATCGGCCGCGACACCGACCGTGAACTGATTCGCTCGGTTGCCCGGCGCTTGGCCGAGGGGGGCGCTGACGCCGACCGGCTCCGCAACGCCGTTAGCCAGACGATCTCGGGTGAGCGAGCAAAGAAGGGCGGCATCCTCAAGGCATTGCTCGCATCGCCGCTGATCGGCTCCGAACTCGACCTTACCCGTCCCCACGAGGAAGGACGTAAGGTCGACATTTGATGCGCTATCTTCTCGACACCAACATCATCAGCAATTTCACGAAACCTGCCCCTTCGCCGTCTCTCGTCGCCTGGATGGCTCACATGGAAGACCCTGGCTGGCAAAGCTGGCCTTTCGAAGGAAATCCGAGATCGGTTGCAGAACCATACGCTCCAAGATGTCAGTTCCAAGAGCTATGACCGATGGAACTACATGCCTGAAAAACGGGCAGCCATGGCCAAATGGGATAAGTTCGTCCGCGAATTGTTGGCGAAAAAGAAGCGCAAGACCCTACTGGAGGAAGCCGCGTGAGTGTTCGATAGCAGCCCTCATGCTGTCTCGCGTTCGGCCGGCTCGGGTCAGCCAACTCATCAGCTGGAGCGCCCCTCCAAATTTTCTCGATTAGAGGATTGTCGATCCCGAGGCCCTACTAATGGATGCTTGGGATTATCGAACAGGAAAGGCGGAGGTTCATCGTCGCGACAGAAAATCTGGGGGTCAGGAGTTCGAATCTCGTCGGGCGCGCCGTTCCAATTGATTTCCCTGCACTTTTTTGGCACATCAGGCGAGTCGGTCCCGGCTTGATTTTTGGAATTCAGCCGGTTTTTCAGCCGGTTTTGGAACGACGGCGGCAATCGGCGCCAAAATCGCACTATGGACTAAGCTCTATATTTGGAACGGCACAGTCTGTGTGGAGCGACAGCCGATTCGCTGGCGGGACTACCCTGCCGGCTCAAGCGTTTGCGTTCGGTCGGCGCGGGTTCTCCGGCCTTCGCGCTGTCCTGGTCTGCGGCGATGACTGCCAGTTCGTCCCCCAATGCGGAGATCAAGGCCGCCACGCGGCTGCGCACCCGTGGAGGAAGCTGCATCAGTCCCTCAATCAGACGCCGGCCTTCCGCGCTGGCAATAAAATCGATGCGCTTGTCGACCGGCAGAGGCGGAGCCTCGCCGATGGTCTCGTTGCCCGGCAGGCCTTCGAAAAAGCGGCTAACAGGAACGCCAAGCGACCGTGCGATCTCGTAGAGCATGGACGCGCTCACACGGTTTCTCGCGTTCTCGTATTTCTGGAGCTGCTGGAAGCTGATGCCTATGGATCGTGCAAGCTGAGCTTGCGATACGTCCGACTGGACGCGAACGATCGCAATCTGCCTGCCGACATTCATGGCGCTGCTCAAGGCTGCCCTTCACGCGAAGGATTGAGTCGCCACACAACAGGAGCTTCGCGACAACCTCAGACCGTTCGGCCACTTGCTCCGAGCCAATCAGCCGTCCGCGACTTTCGCGCCAGCTGGTCTGATGGCCGACTTGCCTGCGTTCCTCAGAGCGTCGCCATCCGCGAATTCGGCATGGTCGCTCCGTAGGCTTGTCGCAGCGTCCGTTTCTCCTCCAGCGCAACGATGACGCTTATGGCAAAATCCGTCTTGTACATGACGGCGAGCCGTGTCAGCCCGCCTGGTGTGAAGACGTTGATCTCCAGAAGTTTGTCGCCCACTATGTCAAGGCCAACCAGAAACATACCGTCGCTGATCAACTTGGGGCGCACCATCTCGGCAATGCCCAACATCGTGCCCGTTACCTTAACCTTGCGGGCTGTTCCGGCGGCATGGATATTGGACCGGACGTCGCCCTTGGCCGGAACTCGGCGAAAGGCTGCGTAGCTGCCGTCGCGCGTCAGCGGCAGGCCGTTCATCAGGAAAAGACGTACGTCACCCGCCTTAGCCTCCGGAATATATGCCTGCGCAATGAGATAACCGTCACCGCTGGCTGCCTCGAAAATCTGGTTAAGGTTGGAATCGGTAGGCGTCGCAATATGAAAGACGTTCTTGCCACCCGACCCTTGGAGTGGTTTGACGATGCAGCCCTTCGAGTGTTTGTCGATGAACGCGCGGATCTCCGTGATACTGCGCGATATCAGGGTCGCCGGCCTAACCGCCTCGGGAAAAGACTGAAGGTAGAGCTTGTTCTGTGCCTGCCCTAGACTGTCCGGATCGTTGACGACAATCACGCCGCATTCCGCTGCTAGCCGCCCGAACATAACGCCTGCATTGGCAGCCCATGGACGATCGGTGGCGTCCAGCGACGGGTCGTTGCGCAGAAACAAGATATCAATATCGCTTATCGCGACGGTCTTTTTCTGCCTCGCGGCATCCTTCAGGGCAGCATGCAGCTTGTCGGACGTCTTGTAGGGAGAATCCGGCAGAACCACTACGCTGGCAGCCAGATCGTTATCCGGACGCAGTATGAAGTCGCCTGGTTCAACATAGACAACAGAATGGCCGCGCTGGACTGCAGCCAGCGCCAGCGCTGTCGTCGTGTAGCCAGGCGTCTCGCTCTCAATCGAATTGACGAAGAATGCAATGCGCATTGAGGAGGCTCCGGTCAAGTTTCAACCATATCGATCGGATCGATCCCCGCCATCGCTTTCTTGAGGCGCGGACGCGCTGCGTCGGAAGAGAGAAACGCAGGTTCGAGACGTGGCGCTCGCAGCAGGCCACGCGCGTGGAGTTCCTGGATCGCGCCGAAATGTGCGGCGGAGATCTTGCCGGTCCAGAAGGGGGTGAGACTGCCGCCGTTCTTCAGATGATCGAGAATTTGCCCCAGGCCGCGCAGATAGATAGCGTCTTTTGCAAGCCCACCGCCTCGATAGACACGCAGAACGACGTTGAAGGCGCTGCGATGGTCGAGACCGAACTCCCTTTGGAGAATGCGGAAGGCTTCCTCGAAGGTTGCGCAGTCAAGCATCGCCTGACATGCGATGACCCTGGCCGCGATCAGCCTCAAGCGCGCTGCGGTCATGCCGCCGACAAGATATTCCGCCAGCACGGCCAGCCCCTCCTGCATCCCCTCGTAGCCGGCGAGTCCGTTTCGGAAGATGGCGAGCCCCTGAGCATCACCGTTGAAATAGGTCAGCAGATGAACACCGATCTCGTGACTAAGCAGTGCAGTCAGACGCTCCGATGGAAGTCTAGTATCGCGCGAAACCAGCAGTCGGTTTCGAGAGACTAGGAGGCCCGCCGGCAGGTCGCCGCGGATTTCCACGGAAGCATTGAATTCGGGGTAGGCCGCCCGGTATTTGGCGATCATCTCTCGCGCGGCCGCGGCAATGGCGTCAGCACCGAGACCCTCCTGCCGGGCCGCCGAAGCAACTGGCGGCGCCTTTTCGAGAATGGTGCGTGCCCTTGCCGCAAGGCTTGGCTCAACGCCGCCATAGAGTGCTCGTCCGAGTTCGACGAAGCGGGGCGTTTCGCGTGCCGCAAGCATCGCCAACTGGAGATCGAGTTCCTGCTGCTTTTCGGAGAGCAGTTTGGTCAGCAGCGGATCTTCCAGATAATCGAGCGAGATCGAATAGAGCTTCCGCTTCTGGGCGGCGACCTCAAACTCGAGCGGCCTGTAGAGCAGTGCGGGCACACGCTCGAAGACACCGGCCTGGAATTCCAGCCAGGCTGGTTCGGCATTGATCGGTGTGACGGCAAGCAGAAAATCGAAGGTCGATGCAACGTTGTCGATCGCCCGATCAGCGCGGACGACTGCGTCGATATAGGCGCGGCGCCCCAGTGAACGGTGGGTTGCCGGGTGTTCCAGCTTTGATGCCTTCAGGAAGGCACTGACGGCCTGAAGCGCGGAATCGACCATGTTGGCGACGACGAGGTCTTGGAGCTCAGGGTAGACGCGCTTGGTGCCCGGCACCCGGTAGATCGGTGCGAAGCGTACCGTCAGGCACGCCGCATCACCGAGTTCATTCCAGAGCCGTGCTTCAGCGCGTGCCGTGGGGTTGAGTTCGTCCACCCGCGGCGTGCGGTATTTTGCTTCGCGTGCGGACGCAGCGGTGGCGAAGCTCTTGAGTGCAGCCTTCTCCGCCGCCGTGTTGCCGCAGGCCAGCGCAATCTCGAAAGGCGGCAGGAACGGTACATCCTCCGTCAGGAACCGGTCTTCCGCCAACTCGCCGATGTCCAGCACGAGGAACGCGCCGCAGTGATCGCGCATCATTCGCGCCACCAGCCGCGCGACCTCGCCGGCGAGGCCAATGTCTACTGCAATTAGATAGGACGCGTTGGCGGAGACGGCATGGAATGCCGCGTCCTGGTGCGACCCAACATGGACACATAGAAAGGGCAGCGGCCGATCCAAGTGCAAACGGTTGCCGTTGCCAAACTCGCGGCGGATCGGCTTGCCGTGCTGAAAAAGCGCGCCCAAGTCCGATTCGATATGCGCCAACGGAGGCGCGGGCTCAACGAGCTTGGGCTTCATTGCATGCCCCGCAGTGCCGACTCCAGGACCGGTATCGTTGAAGCCAGCATGGCGCGCAGCCGTTCGATTGCTCCCCAGTCGGGCTCGCCGCTCCATTCGTCCATGAAAATCTTCTTGAACTCTACCGCGATGGCACACCCGGTTTCTGGAAAGTTGGCATGAACGAAACGAGTCTGTTCGCCCTTGCCCTGGAAGGAAACATTCTCGCGCACGTCGAGCGGTCCGCCGTTGAAATGATGGCCGCGGAGCGTCTCGATGAAAGCGTCGACTACAGGCGCCCAGCGCTGGCGGTCCATAGAAGATGTACCAATGTTGATGTCCGGCGCGACTTCGCGAGACGTAGGCATAGCCTCCGGCCCGTCGCGCCGGTGATTATAGCTATGGACGTCGACAAGAACGAACCTGCCATAACGCTTCTCGATGTTGGCGAGGACATGGTTCAGCTCACTGTAGAAGGCGTCGTGAAACGAGAGAGACTCCTCTACGATTTCCTCGGCCGGCTGCCCTTGCCAGACTTCCAGCCCCCAGCACTGGTCGGGCGACCGGTAGACCGCAGCCTCACGCGCGCGATTCAGATCTACTTGGAAGCGAGATCGATGAACGATGATTTGGGTAGGAAAATCCGCGATAAAGCGCTCGGTGAACGGGTCCTCTTCTCGAAGCCGGTCAGGATCAGAGAGACGCATGAAGGATCGACAAGACCTGCCCACGTCGGTGCCGCTGTGGATTGCTGTACCTACGATAGGAGACTCTCCGAGCCTGACGGTCCAGCCTGCCGATGATCCGCCCGCGTCGTTGTTGGAAGCCGTCTTGTTCATAGTCCATCGAAATGCGCGGAGAAAGCGGACGGTTCCGTTTCATCGAACAAGCGTTCGTTAGTTCCGCCCTGAATCAGCAGGCGGCGCCGTCTACTTGCGACCAGTCGCCAGTCGCTTCAGTGCGCCTACCCCCTCGGAACTGGCGGTGCGCGCGGACTTTTTGTGTTGGTGGTCTGGCGCGGGTCAATCGGCGGCTGCATCAAGTGGTATGTGATCCTATGTGCCGAAAGCTGATAGTCCGCTGACCGGGCGCGACCTGTCGTTGGGCGGTCGCGAAGGAAAGAGTAGTGAAGCGGACTCAGGTTTCGTGTCCCTTTGGGACGTCGTCCCAAGATACCTTGTGTCGAACTGGTCCCAGAGGCCAAGGCGAAGACCATCATCGAGCCAATGGTCGAGCCGTAGGCTCACAAGGGCGGCTCCAAAGCTCAAACCATCGAAAGACCCCTACGAAGGTCAGTGGTAGTAGATCCCGCCGTCGACGTTGAGCGACTGTCCGGTGACGAAAGCCGACAGGTCCGAAGCGAAGAACAGCACCGGCCCGACGACGTCCTCCGGCGCGCCGAGACGCTTTAGCGCCGACATCTTCCCAATGGTGGATGGCCGCCTCGCTGCCGAGATTGTTCTTGCCCATTTCGGTCAGGATGATGCCGGGGCAGATGGCGTTGACGGTGACGCCGTCCATGCCGACTTCCTGCGCCAGAACCCGCGTCAGCGTGATCACTGTCGCTTTCGTTGCCGCGTAATGGCCTTGCGTCGGCACGCCTTGCCGCCCGGCGATGGAAGCGATGTTGATGACCCGGCCCGATCGCTTGGCGCGCATATGCGGCAGCACGGCCTGGCACATCATCAGCACACCCTTGGCATTGACATTGAAATGCGCGTCCCAGCTGGCCTCGTCGAGGTCCTGGAGCAGGCTCGGCTTCAGGATGCCGGCATTGTTGACCAGAACGTCGATGCTGCCGGCCGCCTCGAGCAGCGCGTCGACCGTTGCCTCGATGTCGTGCTTCTTGCTGACATCCATCGTGTAAACATAGGCCTTGCGGCCCGCCAGCTCGATCTCGCCTCTGGTCACGTCGAGCTCGGCGGCCTGCGATCGGAGATCGGTGACTGCGACATCGAAGCCGGCCTCGGCAAGCCCCTTGGCGAGCGACCTGCCCGAGTGCCGTCTTGCCCTTCGCTTCGGGAAGAGTGGTCATGCCGCTTGCACCTTTGAAGTCTTGACCGGCAGCGAATTCATCGCCGCGATCGTGTCGTCGAATGAAACGAGTTTGCCGTCGGAGCCAAGGCCCATCGCCACCTTGGCGGCGACGGCTGTCGCGAAGCGCGCCGACTGCTTGAGATCCCAGCCCTTGACGATGCCGACGATGATGCCGGCGGTGAAGGAATCGCCGCAGCCGGTGGTGTCGAAGACTTCGACGTCGAAGGCCGGCAGATGGAAATCCTCGCCATGCTGCGGCGAGACATGGACGCCGTCGGCGCCAAGCGTAAGGATGCAGTTCTTCACGCCCCTCGCCTTGAAGAAGGCGGCGACGCGCGCCGGATCGCGGTCATGCGCCATCTCGCCGGCCTCGTCGATGCTCGGCACGAAATAGTCGATATAGGGCAGGCACGGCTCGACCAGCCGCCACGTTTCGGGTGTCGCCTGGATAAGGTCGAAGGTGGTGGTGCGGCCAAGCTCCTTGGCGCGCTTCAACAGCTTGACCGTCGGCTCACCATCAAAACGCTTCAACAGGCCGGTGCCGCCGACATGAACGACTGTCGCATCCAAGGCAGCGTCGAGATCGGCATCAGCGACTTCGAACAAAGTGGCTGTTCCCGGCACATGCAATGCCGGCCGCTCGCCATTGGCCCGCACTGGCAGGATGGTGGAGGAGGTCTGGACGCTGCCGTCGCGGCGCACGAGGCCGCACTCCAGCCCACACTTCCTGAGCTTGGCGAGGAACCAGTCGCCCATATCGTCGGTCCCGAGCGTGGTGACGGCCCTGGTCTTCAGCCCGAGGATGGCGCAGTCCATGCCGGTCGCACCGGCCGTTCCGGCAACCGTCATGCGGATCTCCTCGATATAGTCGGCGCGGCCGCCTTCCGGGATGCGCGACACCGGCCGTCCCAGGATGTCGAGGACGTAGAAGCCGATCGAACTGACGTCGAATCGTGGCATGGTTGGCTGACCTTTCGAACTCAATGGGTGGCGCGGCGCAGGCCGAAGCTCACGGCCAGCACCAGGAAGACCAGCACGCCGATGCCGACTTGCTGCCAGTAGAAATTCCAGCCGACGAGCAGCAGCCCGTTCTTGACGATGGCGAGCAAGAGGACACCGAGCAGCGTGCCGATCACCGAGGGCTTGCGTTCGCGGCTGAGCGTCGTGCCAATGAAGGTGGCGCCGATCGCGTCGAGCAGGAAGGCGTTGCCGGACAGCGGCACGTAGGACTTCACCGTCGCCGACAGCAGGATGCCGGTGACGCCGGCGAGCAGCGCGCACAGCACATGCACCATCGACAGTTCGCGCGGCACGCGGATGCCGGAATACCAGGCGACGCCCGGCTGTGCGCCCATCGCCTGCACGTAGCGGCCGAAGACGGAGCGGTGCAGCAGGACGTGGACCGCGATGGCCAAGATGACCAGCACGATCACCGGTGTCGGCACGCCGAACAAGGCGGTGCGGGCAATGGCTTTGAACTGGTCGCTGGCATAGCCGCTGGTGAGGTAGATCGGCTGGCCGCCGCTGGTGGCAAGCTGCTGCGTGCTTTGGCCGATGAACAGCACGCCAAGCGTCGCCAGGAACGGGCTGATGTTGAGCCTGGTGATGAGGATCGCGTTGAGGATGCCGACGATGAGCGCTGCACCGAGCCCGCCACCGACGCCGACCACGCCGCTGTAGCCGGCGGCGAGCAGCATGACGAAGACCATGCTGGCCATGTCGACGGACACGCCGACCGAAAGATCGATGCCGCCGGACGAGATGACGATGGTGAGGCCAAGCGCCACGATCGCCAGCATGACGACGTTGTTGACCAGCACGTTGAACAGGTTCGCCGGCGTCAGGAAGGTCGGGCTCGCCACGGCGAAGAAAATGACGATCGCGGCAAAAGCGATGAGCACGCTGTATTTGGCGAGGAATGCGCGCAGGCTCACCTTGGCGGTGTTGGGGTTGGCAGAGACGCTCATCGTGAACTCTCCGAGCCGCGGGCAAAGGATGTGATGGCCACCACCAGCAGGATCAGCGCGCCCTGCACGCCGTTGACCCAGTAGCTGGAAACGTTGAGCAGCTGGAAGCCGTTGGCGAGCAGGCCGATAAACAGCACGCTGAGCAGAGTGCCGCCCATGGTCGGCACGAAGCGGCGGGAAAAGACCGTGCCGAGCAAGGCCGCCGCCAGCACCGACAGAAGCAGTTCGCCGGAACCGGGCGTGCTGGCCGAGAGCCGCGACACGGTGAGGATGCTCGCCACCGCCGCGCAGAAGCCGCTCAGCACATAGGTGAAGGAAACATAGAACGGAACGCTGAGGCCGGCCGCGCGTGCAGCTTCCGGGTGGCCGCCGACCGCGTAGAGCCGCAACCCGAACGCCGTGCCATGGATAATGGCGATGATGGTCGCGGAGAAGACGATCAGCGCCCAGGCGAGCGCGGAGATGCCGAGGAAGCTCCCAGAGACCAGGAAGGCGAGCAGCGGGGAGGATGCGCCGACAACCGTGTTCTGGGTGAGCGTGAGTTCCATGCCGGCCGCGACGTTGAGCACGGCAAGCGTCGCCAGCAGCGGCAGGATGCCGAGACCGACCACGGCAAGGGCGTTCAGTGCGCCAACCGCCATGCCGACGGTGATGGCCGCGAGCACCGACAGGAAGTCGCCATACCCCATCGACAGCAGCGTTGCGTAGACGGCGGCGCACAGGCCCATATTGGCGGCGATCGACAGGTCGATACCGCCCTCGGTGACATCGGAGCCGCCGCCGATGATGACGGAAGTCATGCCATAGGCGAGCACGCCCAGGATCGCCGACTGCTCGACGACGTTGATGAGGTTGAAGGTCGAGGTGAAGCCCGGCGCGAAGACGACGAAATAGGCCATGATCGCGGCAAAGGCGGCAATCGCACCGAGCCGCACGACGAGGGTGGCGAAGCGCCGGCCAGCACTTTTGCCGGTGGCACGGGCTTCGTCGGACGCGCCGGCTTCGGCGTGGAGAATTGTCGCGCTCATGCCGCCACCCCGTCAGCGTTCGAGCGGGCGCCTGAAGAGGCCGCGAGCAGTGCGTCGCTGTTGATCGACGGGCCGGAGAAGGTGCCGGCAAGCCGGCCGCGATAGACGACCAGCACCCGGTCGCAGACGCCGACCAGTTCGAGCAGGTCGGACGACAGAAGCAGGATCGCCGCGCCCTCGCCCGCCAGCCGGTTCAACAGATTGTAGATCTCGACCTTGGCGCCGACGTCGACGGCTACCGTCGGCTCGTCCAGAACATAGACACGCGACTGGCAGCTCAGCCATTTGGCGATCGCCACCTTTTGCTGGTTGCCGCCGGAGAGCTCGCGCACCAAGGCGTCGCGATGCGGCGTCTTGATCGACAGCTCCTTGATCAGGCCGTCGACCGCCTGGTTCTCGCTGCCGCGACTGACCAGACCGCTCTTCGAATAGCGGCGCAGGCTGGCGAGTGAAATATTCTCGCGTACCGACAGGCCGAGCGCCACGCCATGCGCGCGGCGATCCTCGGGCAGCATGGCGATGCCGTCGCGCACCGCCTTGACCGGCGTCGACAGCGCGAGCTGCTTGCCCTCGACCTTGATGGAACCGCCATCGGCGGTCTTGAGGCCGAACAGGCACTGCACGATTTCCTTGGCGCCGGATCCGAGCAGGCCGGTGAGGCCGACGATCTCGCCGGCGCGAACGTTGAAGCCAATGTTTTCGAAACCGCCACCGAGGCGCAGATTGGTGACTTCGAGCACCGGCGCGCCTGGTGTAACCGAACGCTTGGGAAACATCTCGCCAACATCGCGGGCGATCATCATCGAGATGATCTCATCGATCGATGTCTCGCGCGGGTCGACCGTGCCGACATCGGTGCCGTTGCGCATCACCGTGACGCGGTCGCAGAGCTTCTCGATCTCCTGCATGTAGTGGGAAATGAAGACCACGGCGATGCCGTCGTCGCGCAGCCGGCGCAGCACGTCGAACAGGCTGTCCGCCTCGCGCTTGACTAGCGCCGCCGTTGGCTCGTCGAGTACCAGCACGGACGCTTTCTGCGCCAGCGCCCGTGTGATCTGCACCACCTTCTGCTGTGCCGTGGTCAGGTCCTTGACCAAAGTTCCCGCCGGCAATTCCATGCCGAAGAACCGCTGCAACAAATCGGCTGCCTTGCGCTCCATGGCGCGGCGGTTGACGAACGGCCTGAACCCGATTTCGTGGCCGAGGAACACCGCCTCGCCGACGGTTGCGGTCGGCACGAGCAGCCTGTCCTGGTGGATGAAATGCACGCCGAGCTTCTCGACCGATGCCGGCGAAAGCGAGGGAACGGTCTCGCCATTGATGACGATGGTGCCGCTGTCCGGCCGGATGATGCCGGCCAGCACCTTGATGATCGTCGACTTGCCCGCGCCGTTCTGGCCGACGAGGCCGAGGATCGAGCCGCGCTCAATCTCAAGGCTCGCGTTCTCCAGTGCACGCACCGGACCGAACCGCTTCGATATATCGCTCATTGATACAGCAATTTCACGCTTTGCTGCCTGCATGGCCGTCAATCCTGGTTGATGGTGGCGGGCAGCCGTAAAGGTCTGGCTGCCCGCCAATACGCTCAGCCTATTTAACGCCACCCTTTTCAGCCGCGTCGAGGAACGGTTTTCCCTTTTCGGCGGCATTTACCTTGTTGATCAGCACCGCAGGCACGAAAGTGAAGGGCGCCACCTTCTGGCCGGCAAGATATCTGGCGGTATTGTCAACCGATGTCTTGCCGATCTCATAGGGCTGCTGCGCTGCCACGGCGCCGGCCGACGATTTCGGATCCATCACCATCTTGATGACTTCGGGGCTGCCGTCGATGCCATAGGTCTTGACCTCATTGCGGCCGGCGGCCTCGACAGCTTGCGTGGCGCCGATCTGCGGCACGTCCCAGCAGGCCCATACCGCGCCGATCGAGCCCTTCTCGGGTGACTTGGTCAGCATGTCGGTCACGTTGGAATAGGCGCTCTGGACCGTGTTCGGAATGACGTCGCGCAGCTCCGGCTCGACGATCTTCACATCCGGGAACGAGGTCAGCACATATTTCAACTGGTCGTAGCGGATCTTGCAGACCGGCACGCTGTAGAAGCCATTGAAGACCAGCACATTGCCCTTGCCGCCCATGTCGGCGACCATCTGCAGGGCGATCTCGGCGCCGATATTGTAGTTATTCGAGGTGGTGTTGTTGATGGCGTGCGGCGTGGCTGTGTCAACGGTGAACAGCGGGATGCCGGCATCGCGGATCTTCTGCAGCCACGGGTTCAGCACTTCGAGGTTGCCGAGCTGCTCGATGATGGCATCGGGCTTCTGGGCGATCAGCGTTTGCAGCTGCGCGATCTGCTGCTGGTCCTTGCGGCCGGCGTCGAGCGCGATGACTTCGCCGCCCAGCTCCTTCACACGGTCCTGGATGCCGCGAAACGCCATCAGGTCCCAATAATGGTCGGTGCCGATGGCGGATACGCCGATGCGCTTGCCCTTGAGCGACAGCTCCTCGGCGGTAGCGCCTGAAACGACGGCGACGCCGCAAGCTGCCGCCAACCCCAAAGCGAGCGCCTTCACCATCCCCTTCATTGTTCTGGTCATTGTCGATTTCCTCCCTTGTTGATCGCTTCAGGGCCATCCTGAAGGATTTCTCCCGGCCGTCGCTCAGGCGGCCTCCTCCTTGTCGCGAAGGCCGTAGCTGGCCATGCGCTTGATGACGTTTTCGATCTCCTCCTCGGACAGGATCGGCGGTTCGCCGAGCTGCAGGCAGCCGTGATACTGGCGCGCCAGCGTTTCCACCTCGACCGCCAGCCACATCGCCTGGCTGAGGTTGGAGCCGACCGCGATCATGCCGTGCTGTGCGAGCAGGCAGGCCTTGCGGTCGCGCAGCGCCTCCACCGCATACGCCGAGAGCTCTGCCGTGCCGAAGGTGGCGTAAGGGGCGCAGCGAATATCGCTGCCGCCGGCGACCGCGACCATGTAGTGGATCGCCGGTATCTTCCTGCCCATGATGGCGATGGTCGTGCAGTAGGTCGGATGCGCGTGGACAACCGCGTTGACCTCGGGCCGCGCCTTCATGATGTCGAGATGGAAACGCCATTCGCTCGACGGCGGCAGGCGCCCATCAACCTCGCCGTCCCATGCCATGAAAACGATGTCCTCGGGCACCAGCGTCTCGTAAGGCGTGCTGGTCGGCGAGATCAGCATGCCCTCGCCATGGCGCCGGCTGACATTGCCCGACGTGCCCTGGTTGATGCCCAGCGCGTTCATCTCGAGGCAGGCGTCGATGATTGCCTGGCGTGCCTCTAGGTCCGAAACGGTCATGCGATAATTCCAATCCTTGCTCGGCCCTCACCAGGCCGTGTAGCCGCCATCGATCGACAGGATCGCGCCGGTGACGTAGCTCGACGCCGGCGAGGCGAGAAACAGGATCGCCGAAGCGATCTCCCGCGGCTCGCCGAGCCGGCCCATAGGCGTCATGTCGATCCAGGTGTTAAAGAGTTCTGGCCGCTCGCGCATTTTCAGCGTCATCTCGGTGCCGACATAGCCCGGCGCCAAAGCATTGACGCGAACGCCCGATTTCGCCCACTCGACGGCGAGCGCCTTGGTCATCATGTGCACGGCGCCTTTGCTCACCATGTAGGAGGGCGCGGTCTGCGGACGGTTGATGATCAGGCCCGACATCGAGCCGAGATTGACGATCGAGCCCTTCTTGCGGGCGACCATGGAGCGGCCGAAGGCGCGCGAGGCCCAGTAGACGCCGTTGACGTTGACATCCATCACCTGGCGCCATTCCTCGTCTGATGTGTCGAGCGCGGTGTTGAGGCGGGCGATGCCGGCGCTGTTGACCAATATGTCGACCTGGCCGAGGTCGCTGACGATCTTGGCGGCCATTGCCTCGACGGCACGCGGATCGGTGACGTCGAGCGCACGGCCATCGACGCTTGCGACACCGGCGGCCGTGAGCGCCTCGGCGGCTGCATCCAGGCCGCTCGCATTCACGTCGAGCAGGACGATGCGCGCGCCGCAGGTGCCGAGCGCCTTGGCGGCCTCCAGACCGATGCCGCTGGCGCCGCCAGTGACGACGGCAACCTCGCCCGTCAGGTCGAATTGCGACCGGTAGTCCATGCAAATCCTCCATCAGGGCCAAGCTTGAGCGCGGGCGAAATCTTCCTCTCGCCGCCAAGGCGGCGTCGCAAGCCGATCGATCATGATAATGCCTTAGGGGTCAGGCTCCTCCCGACCCATTGCAAGGACGTTACAGAAGCTTCCCGGGTCCGTCAATCTGGTTATAACCAGAAAACGGGATCTTTTTTGACTGATAAACTCAGGTGCGATCGACACCGTTTACCGTCGCCGACGGCTGCTCGACCGCCATATGGATGCGGGCGACGGAGGAGTTGTAGAAGGCCTCGTAATATTCGAGCGCCGCACCGTCCGAATCATAGGCGATCGACTCGATTTCGATCAGCGGCGTGTTGGCGGCAACGCCCATCTGCTCCGCCTCTTCCTTGGTGGGCAATGCCGCCCGCAACCAACGGTCCGCGCGCTCCACCGTCAGGCCGAACACTGCGCGGATGGTGCCGAAGATCGACTGGTTTTCCGACAGGATGTTTTCGAGACCGGGGACCCGGTGCCCCGGCAGGCTGATGCGTGTCATGGTGATCGGCGAGCCGTCGGTCATGTAGACGCGGCTGATGCGAACCACGCTGCCATTGGCGGGAATGCCGAAGACCTTGGACTCCTTCTCGCTCGGCGGGCAGCGGTAGATTTCCAGCGTGCGTGTCGAGACCTTGTGGCCCTTCGCCGTCAGGTCGTCGAACACACCGAGATTGGCGGTCATGAAGTCGACATGCTCGCGCGGCGCGGCGACGAACATACCCTTGCGCGGCATCTTGATGATGCGCCCTTCGCTGGACAGCGAACCGATCGCGGCGCGCACGACCGGGCGCGAGACGCCGAAGAAGTCGCACAGCGCCTGCTCCGACGGTATGCGCGAATTGGCGGCCAGCAGGCCGGTGTTGATGGCTTCCTCAACCTGGTTGCGCAATTGGACCCAGAGCGGCGCTGCTTCGTCGCGATTGAGCTCGACCTTGGAGCCGATCGAGCGGAACGCCTCGGCGGCTCCGGCATCTTCCTGGTCGTAGCGAGGACGCCCGCGCTTTCTGGTCGTTTGTTCCATTCAGCCCGCCGCAAATCATTGCCGCGACTCAAAGCGGCAGCGTCCTTCCCTAGCGGAGGCCGCCGGCCATATTCACGCTCTCCGGCAAGTTTCGCAACCACAGCATGGCCATAGCCCCGAGAAACGGGCCGGGAACGAGCAGCAGGAAGGCCCAGCGCCAGCCGCCGATGAGGTCGGCAAAGCGCGGGGTCAGCCAGATGGCCAGCACCGTCAGCGCGAAGCCGGCGCCGAGCTGCACCGACAGCGCCGTGCCGACGAAGCGACGGTCGGCGAGCTCGGTGACGGCAGCTGAAAACTGCGCGGAATCGCCGATCACCGAAATGCCCCAGACGATGGCAACCAGCATGAACAGCCAGAGCGGCCCGGTGAACAGGAAGCCCATGAGAAGTGCGCAGCTTCCCGAGACGATCATCATGCCGGCTGTGGTCGCTGTTCGGCCGATGCGGTCCGACAGATAGCCTCCGAGAAGGCAGCCGAGGATGCCGGACGCAACGACGAAGAAGGTCGACAGCGACGCAGCTGCCGCCGTTCCGACGGCCTGCGCCTCGAAAGCGGCACGCGTATAGGCAAGCAGCCACGCCCACATGGCATAGAGTTCCCACATGTGGCCGAGATAGCCGAGATTGGCGAGCAGCAGCGGCTTTTCGCGAAACACCTGGCCGATGCGTGACGGCTCGAACACCGCCTTGCCGAATGGATAGGGCCCTTCCCTGGCAAACAGCAGGAACAGCAGCGCGCCGATCACCGTCGCCAGGCTGGCGGCGGCAACCACCGGCCGCCAGTCGAGCGCGCTCAAGGCGGCGCGGAAGAGATGCGGCAGTGCCGAGCCAATCGTCAGCGCGCCGATGATCGCGCCGAGAGCCAGCCCTCTGTCGCGCGTGAACCAGGTTGCGACCAGCTTCAGCGCGGGCGGATAGACGCCGGCAAGCGCGGCGCCGGTGACGATGCGCGCGACAATGGCGCCGCCTGGGCCGGGATGAAACAGCAGGCTTGCATTGGCGAGCGCGGCAACCAGTGCGGCGGCGGCCATCAGACGGCTGAGCCGCACCAGGTCGGGAAGGTTGACCAGGCTCGCCGCCAGCGCGCCGATCACGAAACCGACCTGGACGCCGTTGGTCAGCCAGGCCTCGGCCCCGGCGGTGAGCGACAGCTCCTGCTTCAACTCGGGCAGGATGGCGGTTGCCGAAAACCAGGTGGTCAGCGACAGAACGACAGCCAGACAAAGCAGCGACAGCACACGCCAGCGTTCGCTGTCGGCCGCCACGCCAGGACGGCTGTCGTCCATCGCGATCATGCGCCTTGCAGCGGAACGGTGAACACCGTGGCCGTGCCAGTGAGACAAAGCTCGCCCTGGCCGTTGCGCACTGATGTCTCGATCTTGCAGATCGGTTTGTCGGGGCGCACCTCCTTGACCTCGACGCGTCCGGTGATCTCCTCGTCAACGCCGACCGCCTTGACGAACTTCCAGGCGACTTCGAGGAACACGGTTCCAGGTCCCGGCAGGTCCTCGGCGACCAGCGCATTGAGGATTCCTGACGTGACGCCGCCCTGGACGATCAGCTTGCCGAACACCGATCTCTCGGCCAGCGCGCGGTCATAGTGCAGCGGATTGCGGTCGCCGGTGATGTCGGTGAAGGCTTCGATGTCGCTGGCGCGCGTGCGGCGCGTGCGCTCGGCGAAGGCGCCGACTTGCGGGCGGCCCTTCACCACGCCTGCCCAGCCGTCTTTTGTCTCTGTGCTCATTGCGGCTTCTCCTCTGTTGCGGTTTCGACTGATTTGAAGGCTGGCAGGACGCGACCGCCGATCGCCGTCGGTGCGAGCATCAGCGCGTCTCCTACGTGCGGTGGCCGAGCACCAGGCAGGATGAAGCTCAGCATGGTCGGGCCTTCGGCCAGTTCGACCAGGCCGACCACGTAAGGTGCCGCCGGCAGCCAGCCGGGATGGCCCGGCTTGTGCACTTGTGAGAAGGATTTCAGCCTGCCCCTCCCGGATGCATCCCGCCACGCAAGGCGCGTGCTCCAGCAATGCGGGCAGATCGACCGCGGGTAGAACACGGCCTTGTCGCAGTCCTCGCAGTGCTGGATCTTCAGCCGTCCTTGCGCCGCCGCATCCCAGAATGGCTGGGTCAACGCAGTGATCGTCGGAGCCGGGGTCTTCAAGGCGTTGAGATCGACGGACATCAGGCGGCTCCCAGCACGAGCGCGGTCGCCTCGCTCATCGTCGCGCCATTGCCGGTGACCAGCGCGAGGTCGGCCCTGCCGATCTGGCGTTCGCCCGCCTCGCCGCGCAATTGACGCACCGCTTCGACGACATGCGTCATGCCGCCGGCAAGGTCGGGCTGGCCGAAGCCGAGCTGCCCGCCATGGGTGTTCAACGGCTTGTCGCCGTTGTGAGAAAGGTCGTGGTCGCGCAGCCACGCGCCGAACTGGCCGGGCGCGCAGAGGCCGGCATCCTCGATCGTCGTGGCGACCATGATCGTGTAGCAGTCGTAGAGCGACAGGAGATCCATCTCGTCGGCCTGGGTGCCGGACTGCGCGAAGGCCCGCGCCATGGCGCTCTTCAGCGGACCGGAGGTGAGGCTGGGCGCCTGGCTGACCGCGCGATGCGTGACCTTCTCGCCGGCCCCGAGCAGATGCACGGATCTTTTGGGCAGCGAGCGCGCGCGTTCGGCCGAGGTGACGATAACAGCCTCGCCGCCGGCGACCGGCATGACGATTTCATAGAGATGCAGCGGCGAGACGATCATCGGCGAGGCCAACACCATCTCCACATCTGCCGGCTTGCCGAAGAAGATGGCGTCGGGGTTGAGCTGTGCGTTGGCCCGCGCCGCCGCGGCAATCAGCGCGAAATCCCGCGCGGTTGAACCATACTCCGCCATATGCGCCCGCATCAGCAGCGCGTAGGAGATGTTGGCGCCCGAGGCGCCGAACGGCACGTCGAACTCGCGGATCGGGTTGCGGTTGGGCGAGCGCGGCGCTGCCTCCTCGCGGTTGTTGGCGAGCACGCACAGCATTGTCTCGCACATGCCGGCCTCGATTGCCGCCGCCGCACGCCAGACCATGCCGGCGCCGGACGCGCCACCGAGGTCGACGACATTGGCCACGGTCGGCGCCAGCCCGAGATACTCAGCGATGGTCGCCGGGACATGCTGCGGCGTCTCGCCGACCTGGGGCCCGACCAGCAGCCCGTCGATCGCAGCCGGCTCCAACCCGGCATCGAATACGGCCAGACGCGAGACCTCGGCGATCATTTCCAGCGTCGTCACACCGCTGCTCAGACGCTGCGGCTTCAATTCGCCGATGCCGACGATCACTCCCTTGGCCCGGCTCATGCCGCCTTGCTCCTGTCGAGCGCGCGGTATTCCTCGAGGCACGCGGGATTGGCAAGCGAAGCGATATTTTTCACCGGCTTGCCCTCAAGTGTCGTTCGCGCCGCGCCTTCGACCCTCTTGCCGTTGAGCGTGTAGGGAATAGCCTGCACGAGATGAATGCGATGCGGCACATGCCGCGGCGATGCGCCTTCGCGGATGGCGCGGCGGATCTGCGCGGCGAACTCAGGCGTCAGCTCAAAACCGTCATTCAGCTTGACGCAAAGCACGATCTCCTCGTCGCCTTCGACCGGCGCGCCGAACACCAGGCAATCCTCGATCTCGGCGAAGCTCTCGCAGGCGGCATAGATTTCGGCCGTGCCGATGCGCACGCCACCGGGCTTCAGCGTCGTGTCCGATCGGCCATGGATGATCCCTGACCCATGCGCAGTCATCTCGGCGACATCGCCATGCGTCCAGATTTCACGCCGCGCCGCAAAATAAGTAGCGTGGTAGCGCGCGTCGCCGTCCTTGCCGCAGAAGGTCAGAGGCATGGACGGGAAAGGTTCGGTGCAGACGAGGTCGCCCTGCCGGCCGATGACCGGAGCATTGCGCTCGTCCATGACAGCCACCGCGAGGCCCAGCCCTTTGACGGTCAATTCGCCACGGCGAACGGCATGGATCGGCGAACCGAGCAGGAAACAGCCGATGATCTCGGTGCCGCCCGAGATCGAGGCAAAGATCATTTCCGGCTTCACATGCTCATAGACCCAGTCGAACTGGCTGGGAGAGACCGGCGCGCCGGCCGAGAGCAGGGAGCGCAGTGAAGACAGGTCGTGAAGCCGTCCCGGCGCGTAGCCTTCGGCGGCCAGCGTCGCCAGATATTTCGGGCTGGTGCCGAAATGGGTGACGCGTGCACGCTGCGCCATTTTCCAGAGCGGACTGGGGTCGAGGCCATCAGCTGTCTTCAGGATCGGCGCGCCGTCATAGAGCACAACCGCCGCGCCGCAGGCGAGGCCCGAGAGCAGCCAATGGTACATCATCCAGGCCGTATTGGTGTACCAGCTCATCACGTCGCCGGGGCGAACGTCGCCATGCAGCAGATGCTCCTTCAGGTGTTGGAGCAGCACGCCGCCCGTGCGATGGACGATTGCCTTCGGCGCACCAGTGGTGCCCGAGGTGTAGAGCACATAGGCCGGATGATCGAAGGGCATGCGTTCGAAGGCCAACGGAGCGTCTGCGCCGAAATCCTCGAAAGCGACAGCAGCCGGCATGGCGGGTTTATCGTCACCTGTCAGCACCAGCGTGGTCACAGTCGGCATCGCCGCGACGATCTCGGCCAACCGATCCGCAATGTCGTGCTCCTTGCCCGCATAGCGGTAGCAGGGTGCTGCGAACAGCACCTTGACGCCGATCTGGCCGAGGCGGTCGACGATCGCCGCGGCGCCGAAATCGGGTGAGCAGGACGACCAGATGGCGCCGATCGACAGCGCCGCCAAAAGCGCCACGAGACCTTCGACACGGTTGGGCAGGATGCCGCCGACGCTGTCGCCCCTGACCACGCCCGCCGCCCGCAGGCCTTGCGCGGTGCTGGCGACGAGCCGGCGCAGTTCGCCAAGGGTTAAGGTGCGGAAGTGGCCGCCCTCGTCGGCCTCGATGACCGCGATCTGACCATCGTCGCCACGCAGCAGGTTTTCCGCGAGATTGAGCGATGCATCCGGGAAGAACCGGCTCTGCGTCATCGGCGCCTGATCGTCGCGCAGGAGAGCAATCGCGCCGGGATCGCCGATCACGCCGCCAAAATCCCACACCGCCCGCCAGAACGCGCCGGGGTCACTGACCGACCAGCGATGCAGCGTCTCGTAGTCGCGCGGGTCGAAGCCGTTGGTCAGGCAAAAGCGCGCAAGATTGGACGATTGGAACGCGGCTGGCGCCGGCGTCCACAGCACGGATGGCATGGATTTCCTCCCGGCATGCAGGCCGGCGCGAGGCCGTCATCTTGTCTGCATGTTGCTTTCATATTATTGGTTATAACCAGAATGTCAAGCGACGAACACAGCCTGTGCGCCGCGCAAATGGAGGACCGGAAATTGAAGGATGCGGTGTATATCGTCGCGGCCAAACGCACGCCGATCGGCAAGCTGAACGGCGCGCTCGCCAGTCTCTCGGCGGCGGAACTGGGCGGGCAACTCATTCAGGCTATGCTTGCCGAAACCGGGCTTGCGCCTGATGCCGTCAGCGAGGTGATCATGGGCCAGGTGCTGACCGGCGGCGCCGGGCAGAACCCGGCAAGGCAGGCATCGCTCAAGGCTGGCCTGCCGGTCGGCGTGCCGGCGATGATCGTGAACAAGGTGTGCGGTGCCGGCCAGAAGGCTATCCATCTTGCGGCGCAGGCCATTCGCTGCGGTGACGCCGACTGTGTGATCGCCGGCGGGCAGGACTCGATGACATCGGCGCCGCATTTCATGTCGGGCGTTCGCGGCGGCGTGCGCATGGGCGACCGAAGCGTCAAGGATTCGATGATCACCGACGGGCTGTGGGACGCCTTCCATCAGGTCCATATGGGCGTCACGGTCGAGTCCCTAGCGCAGCGCTACCAGATCACGCGTGGTGAGCAGGACTGCTTCGCGCTGCGCTCGCAGGAGAAAGCCGACGCTGCCATTCGATCGGCAAGGTTCGACGACGAGATTGTCCCTGTCTCGATCAAGACCGGGCAAAGCGATGTCGTCGTTGATCGCGACGAGCATCCAAACCCCTCGACCACCCTCGAAGGACTTGCCCGGCTGAAGCCGGTTTTCGACCCGGCGGGGACAATCACGGCCGGCAACTCCTCCGGCCTCAATGATGGTGCTGCCGCCGTGCTGGTAATGTCGGAAACGCGGATGAACGAGCTCGGGCTAAAGCCCCTCGCACGCATCGCGTCCTATGCTTCGGCGGGGGTCGAGCCGATGGACATGGGGCTGGGGCCTGTCGCGGCCTCACGCCTTGCGCTGGCGAAGGCCGGCTGGCAGCCATCCGAGCTCGACGTCATGGAGATCAATGAGGCCTTCGCCGCGCAGGCCATCGCGGTCAATCGTGAGATGGGCTGGAACGAGGAGATCATCAACATCAGCGGCGGCGCCATCGCGCTCGGCCATCCGCTGGCCGGATCAGGCTGCCGCATCGTGGTGACGCTGCTCCACGAGATGACGAGGCGCAAGACCCGCAAGGGCTTGGCCTCGCTCTGCATCGGCGGCGGCCAGGGCGTGGCGATCTGCTTGGAGCGATGAGGCTGAACCTCTGCGCAGTTTTACCCTGAGAGAACTGGGCATGGTCTTGGCCACGCCGCCCACTGATGTCATGATCCGACGAACGGCAGCTTTGGGTCAATGGCAAAGCTCAACTCTACGACCGACTTGCGGCGCAAAGCTGCTATTCCCAGAGCGTTGCGCCAAGACCTGTCTGCCGTTGAAGCGCGGGCAGCCGACGAGAACGCAGTGACGCTCGATGCAACGCGTCCGATCGCCGACATTGTCGCCGATGCCGTTAGCCTGTTCGAGGCGAATTCATAAGCAGGGTCGCCGGCGCGGGTCTCGCCTCAGGGTGCGAGATTAGATCTGCGACATCAGTTCCGCCGGAAAATAGTCATTGTCGGCATCGCGCATGGCGGCGAGGCTGCGATTGTCCAGCACCTCGCCTGTTGGGCGACCGCGAAAGAAAGAGTCGTGAAAGGGTCAGACGTTGTGATGGGGCGACCCCGGCACAAGACGCCGTTGAGCTCCACACTGCACGCTTATGCGACTTTGACCCTATATTGATCAGCGATCTTGCCCCTGGACATCCATTCCGAAACGGCACAACGCGCCACTTGCGGACACTGGGCGGCGATGCACCGTACGTCTTGATCGGGCCTGCCGACCCATGTCTGCCATAGCAAGCGACTTTGTCTCGGGCCGAGAGCGGACCGGCAAGCCTTGTCATCGTGACCTATGGCTCCCATATCGGGGCACTGGATCCAAGCCGCCGTTCGATCTGATCAGATGGATGACCTAGCCCATCTAGCAGAAGCACGCCTGCGTTCTCGCGACGTTGTCGTGTCGGGGACATGCCAATGTGCGGGCATACGACGTCCGTTTCTGTTCGTAAGGAGCCCGCGAGAGTTCGCAGCCTTCGATCCGGAACGATGGGGACCTTCGTCTATCCTCAGGGCTCGGTTGATCACGCCGTTACCGCCCGGTTGCGGGCAACGATTTCGTCGTGCGTCAGCTTACGGCCCTAAAGAGCATCGCGTGCGCACGGCGTTGTCATGCCCCAAGCTTCCATCAAATTCACTATAGCAATAATCGAGCGCAATAGCGCAACTTGCGCCGTCTGCTCATTGCAGGACCACGCGGGGCAGAGCCAGCCTCGTTAGTGGCCGCTCAATAGAGATTCCGGCCGTATATTGTGGATTTCTTGGCGAAAGTGACCTGCCACCGGATTTTCAT
>NZ_CAKXZT010000120.1 GCF_935825525.1 Mesorhizobium escarrei | reverse complement strand
CATCGCCTCTACTCGACCGAAGGGAGGTATGTCTGAGCCAATCTCGAGGGGTTGCGATTTGCCGCTGAGATTGGCCACTGAACTTTCAAGGGCCAATGCCGGTCGGCTTCCAACCTGTCAAAGTCACTGTGTCGCGGGATTAGTTTGGAGCTAAAGGTCTTTTGTTGCGCACTTGTTAGGCTTTAAGCTGCACTCCTATAAGGGAATCGAGCTGCACGCATATTAGGTTATTACGCTGCGACATCGTCAGGGTATTTTACAATAGCTTCAAATAGTTGTTGCCGGGTGCCCTCGAAAGGCGCTTCGGCGGCGGCCGAGCCGGCCGTTGCTGCGACGAGTGCCGCAGCGAATGTGGTCAAGGACCAGAAAACAAAATGATTCTTAGGGAAACTGACTGGCGGAGAGAGCGGGATTCGAACCCGCGTTACGGTTTCCCGTAAACACACTTTCCAGGCGTGCGCCTTCAACCACTCGGCCACCTCTCCGTCCTGGCATTTTCACCGCGGCCGGTTTCGCCGCGCGGGTTGGGGAGATGCCGTCTCCCTTAGGGGATTCCCGGTCCGGAACTCCGCACCATAGGCGCCGCAACCAGCAGCCACCTTCCCCGCACCTGAGCCGTCAAAGCAACAGGCGCGGGGCTCATCTAGTCGATCCGGTGCCGAATGCCAAGACATAACAGCACTCTATTCGCTTTGCCGGATAGGTAAGCCCATCGCCGCGCTCGGCGTCGTCGTCTTAGCCGACCGACGCCTCAGCGGCGAAAACCGGCGGAGTAGGTTCAACTTCGCGTGGCGCGATTGCGGATAAGGCGCGCAGAACCTATTTGTCAGGCCGATACAGATATTTCTGATAAGCTTGCGGGGAGGTAAGGTCTGGGTGTTCCGCTTCGTCTTCCGTCTTGCCGCAATGGTTGCGCTTTCGATTTCGGTCATCATGGCGGTGGTCGACGCGACGCGCTCGGTGGCGGCCTCCGCGCTGGTCATGACACCGCTCAACACGAGCTGGCTCGCCGCCTCGCCGGATACGCGAAGCGCCTTCGAAAGCTTTGTCCGCGACAGGCTTGGTCCGCTGCTGTGGGACGGCGCCATCGCCTGGGTGCTCAACCAGCCCGGTTTCGCGGTGTTCGCGGGGCTTGCCTTCATTTTTTACATGATCGGCCACAGGCGGGAGCGGCCGACCGGGCGGTTCGCCTAGACTTGATGATTTGTTGTCGATGACCTTCTGGCGTCCCCAACAACAGAGAACGCTCCAACCAAAGAGAAAGGGAGACTGCACATGTTTCTCAGCGACATGCTGAACAAGAAGCTCAACCTGCCAAAACCTGCCGAGGCGCTGCCGGGGCGCGCCAATCCTATCCCGACGGCATCCAATCATTTTGTCTCGAACCGGCCGCTCAAGGGCCCCTATCCCGACGGGCTGGAGAAGGCGATGTTCGGGCTGGGCTGCTTCTGGGGCGCGGAACGTATGTTCTGGCAGGTCGAGGGCGTCTGGGTCACGGCCGTCGGCTATGCCGGCGGCGTCACCCCCAACCCAACCTACCAGGAAACTTGCACCGGTTTGACCGGCCATGCCGAAGTCGTGCTGGTCGTCTACGACCCGAAGATCGTGTCCTATGCACAGCTTCGGAAGCTGTTTTGGGAAAGCCATGATCCGACGCAAGGCATGCGCCAGGGCAACGACGTCGGCACCACCTACCGCTCGACGATCTATACGTTCGGTGATGCGCAATACGAGGCGGCGATCGCCTCGCGCGACGCCTACGAGGCCTCGTTGCGCGGCGCCGGGCGCGGCAAGATCACCACCGAGATCGCGCCGGCACCGGAATTCTACTTCGCCGAGGAAGACCACCAGCAATATCTGGCGAAGAATCCCTACGGCTATTGCAATCTGCAGGGCACCGGCGTCGCCTGCGCCATCCCGGCTGCTGTCTCGGCCTGAGGCCTTGGCGGGACGATGATCCGTGGCGCCGGGATGCGGCGTCCGGCTTTTCCAACAGGTCAAAATTCCGCGTGAATTTTGCTTCGGGCCGTGCCAGATTGGCCCGAAGCGGGAGGAAGACACTCCTGTCTGATGTCGCATGCCTGCCGGGGAACCGCGCAGGCAGGCGGTGCATAACGGAAAAATAACCGACAGGGTGTGGATCACATGAAACGTATTGTTCTCGGCCTCCTGGCCGCAACTGCGATGGTTCTTCCGGCCTTCGCCGCGGACATCCAGCCAGCACTTCTCTACGATCTCGGCGGCAAGTTCGACAAGTCGTTCAACGAAGCGTCCTACAACGGCGCCGAAAAGTTCAAGGCCGAAACCGGCATCGCCTATGTGGAATTCGAGGTTTCGAACGCGACCCAGCGCGAGCAGGCGCTGCGCCGTTTCGCCGAGGATGGCCGCAATCCGATCGCCATGGCGGGCTTCTCCTGGGCGGATGCGCTGGAGAAGATCGCGGTCGAGTTTCCCGAGACCAAATTCGCCATCATCGACATGGTCGTCGACAAGCCCAACGTCCGCTCCGTCGTCTATAAGGAGCAGGAAGGCTCCTATCTCGTCGGCGTGATGGCGGCGATGGCTTCGAAGACCAAAAAGGTCGGCTTCATCGGCGGCATGGACATTCCGCTGATCCGCCGATTCGGCTGCGGCTATGTCGGCGGCGCCAAGGCGGCCGGCGCCACCGACGTCATCCAGAACATGACCGGCGACACGCCGGCGGCCTGGAACGATCCGGCCAAGGGCGGCGAGATCGCCAAGACCCAGATCGACCAGGGCGCCGACGTGGTCTACGCGGCGGCAGGCGGAACCGGTGTTGGCGTGCTGCAGGCGGCGGCCGACGCCGGCAAGCTCGGCATCGGCGTCGATTCCAACCAGAATGGACTGCAGCCCGGCAAGGTGCTGACCTCGATGGTCAAGCGCGTCGACGTTGCCGTCTACAACACCTTCATGGACGCCAAGAACGACAAATTCACCGGCGGCATCAACGATCTCGGCCTTAAGGAAGGCGGCGTCGACTACGCCATGGACGACAACAACAAGGCGCTTGTCGACGACGCGATGAAGGCGGCGGTCGAAAAGGCCAAGGCCGACATCATCGCCGGCACCATCAAGGTGCACGACTACATGTCGGACAATTCCTGCCCTTATTGATTGCAGGATTCTTGCGAAGAGGACCCCCACCGGTTTCTTGCGAAGAGGACCCCCACCCTAACCCTCCCCACAAGGGGGAGGGAACGCTGCCGCGCTCCTTTTACTTCCCCTCGGCACCGAAAACGAAGCCATTTTGCCGAGGTCAGCGTCAACGGAAGTCTCCCTCCCCCTTGTGGGGAGGGGTTAGGGGTGGGGGTACATCGAAGAGCGAAAGCCTTTCCACCTGCGATAGCCCTGCTACTGATCGCGAGATTGCGGATCTGATCGAAGCCGCCGGGTGAAAACCCGGCGGTTTTTTTCTTATCCGCAAGCTCACCAATGCGGCGGCCTGGTTACCGGCACGTCGGGTGCGGCCTGTTCCTCCAGCGCCAGGAAGCGGTCGGCCAGCGCATCGAGCTTGCGCTGCATGCGCTCGATCACCTTCCACTGCTCGGCGATCTGGCCGGACAGTTCCTCGATGGTCTTCTCCTGCTCGGCGGCGCGGATTTCCAGCGTCGTCAGCCGGTCGTCGGGCATGGTCATTTGAAATCCTCGATCAGGCGATTGTGCAGGCTGCGGCCACCTTTGGAAATTGACAAGCATGGCGGGATTTGTCGAGAGTGAACGATGCTCCGGCAATTGGCACAGACGGGGCGTCATGCTAGGCGTTTTGACCAAGCGATAAAAAATACGAGTGGGACAGGCTGCATGGCGCAAGCCGCAATCGAGCTGATCGGCATCAACAAGAGTTTTGGCGCCGTGCGCGCCAATCGCGACATCAATCTGGAGATCGCGCGCGGCACCATCCATGGCATTGTCGGCGAGAACGGCGCCGGCAAGTCGACGCTGATGTCGATTCTTTACGGGTTCTATCAGGCCGACAGCGGCGAGATCAGCGTCGGCGGCCAGCCGGCGTCGATCAAATCGCCCAACGACGCCATCGCGCTCGGCATCGGCATGGTGCATCAGCATTTCATGCTGGTCGACAATTTCACAGTGCTGGAAAACGTCATTCTCGGCGCCGAAAGCGATGCGCTGCTGAAGAAGAGCATCGCCAAGGCGCGGTCCGAGCTGGAACGGCTCGAGCGCGAATACGGGCTCGAGGTCGATCCCGATGCGATCATCGAGGAGTTGCCGGTCGGCCTGCAGCAGCGCGTCGAAATCCTCAAGGCGCTGTATCGCGGCGCCGAGATCCTGATCCTCGATGAGCCGACGGGCGTGCTGACGCCCGCAGAAGCCGACCATCTGTTCCGCATCCTCAGGCAGCTGAAGGAGCAGGGCAAAACGATCGTGCTGATCACCCACAAGCTGCGTGAGATCATGGCGATCACCGACACGGTCTCGGTCATGCGCCAGGGCACGATGGTGGCGACCAGGCAGACCACGAAGACCACGGTCGGGGAATTGGCCGAGCTGATGGTCGGGCGGCGCGTGCTGCTCAGGGTCGAGAAGGGCGAGGCGGAAGCCGGCGGGGTCAAGCTCGCGGTCAAGAACCTGACGGTGAAGGATTCTCGTGGCGTCACCATGGTCGACGACGTCTCCTTCGACGTGCGCGCCGGCGAGATCGTCGGCATCGCCGGCGTCGCCGGCAACGGGCAATCCGAAATGCTCGAGGCGATTTCCGGCATCAGGCGCGCCATCTCGGGCTCCGTCATGCTCGACGGCAAGCCGATCGACCTGACCGGGGCCGCCGATCCCGGCGAGCTGCGCGACCGCGGCCTCGCCCATGT
This sequence comes from Mesorhizobium escarrei, assembly GCF_935825525.1. Taxonomy (GTDB): domain Bacteria; phylum Pseudomonadota; class Alphaproteobacteria; order Rhizobiales; family Rhizobiaceae; genus Mesorhizobium; species Mesorhizobium escarrei. Next base: position 33,956 of record NZ_CAKXZT010000120.1, on the reverse strand, counting down.
CCCGGAAGACCGTCATCATGTCGGGCTGGTGCTGGCCTTCGAGGAGAACGAGAATTCGATCCTCGGCTATCACGACGATCCGCGGTACCTCCGGGGGCCGTTCCTCGACATCGACGCCATCCGCGACGACGCCAGGGACAAGATCGCCAAATACGACATCCGCCCGGCGGACTGCCGGCTCAAGACCGCGAATTTCTCCGGCGGCAACCAGCAGAAGATCGTGCTGGCGCGGGAGATGGAGCAGGATCCGGGCGTGCTGATCGTCGGCCAGCCGACGCGCGGCGTCGATGTCGGCGCCATCGAATTCATCCACAAGCGGCTCATCGCCATGCGCGACCAGGGCAAGGCGGTGCTGGTGGTGTCGGTCGAGCTCGACGAGATCCGCTCGCTGTCCGACCGCATCCTGGTGATGTTTGCCGGCCGCATCGTCGGCGAGCGCGGCCCCGAGGCGACCGAAGGCGAGCTCGGCCTGCTGATGGCCGGCGTCGAGCAGCGGGAGGCGGCGGAATGAGCACGCCCTACGCCAAGCTGCCGGCCTGGGCTGACTACGGGCTGATCCCGGTGATCAATCTCGCCGTTGCCTTCGTCGTCGCCGGCTTCGTCGTGCTCCTGGTTGGCGAAAATCCGTTCCGCGCGGCCGTCGTCCTGGTCGAGGGCGCCTTCGGCCGCGGGCAAGGCATCGCCTTCACGCTGTTCTACGCCACCACCTTCATCTTCAGCGGGCTTTCGGTGGCGGTTGCGGCGCATTGCGGCCTGTTCAACATCGGTGGCGAGGGCCAGGGCTACATCGCCGGTCTCGGCATCGGCATCATCTGCCTGGCCTTCGACAGCGTGCTGCCATGGTGGCTCACCTTCCCGCTGGCGATCGTCGCCGCCGCGGCGATGGGGGCGCTGTGGGCGCTGATCCCGGCCTATCTGCAGGCCAAGCGCGGCTCGCACATCGTCATCACCACCATCATGTTCAATTTCATCGCTGCCAGCGTCATGGTCTACGCACTGGTCGGATTCTTGAAGCCGGCCATTTCGATGGCGCCGCAGACACGTACCTTCCTCGACGGCGCGCAACTGCCGAAGCTCAACTGGGTCATCGAACTGTTCGGCGCCAAGATCCGCTCGGCGCCGTTCAACATCAGCTTCCTGCTGGCGCTGGCCATGGCGTTCCTGGTCTGGGTGCTGATCTGGCGCACCAGGCTCGGTTACGAGATGCGCACCTACGGCCACAGCTCGAAAGCGGCGCGCTATGCCGGCATTTCGGAGACTCGCATCATCATCATTGCGATGATGATTTCTGGTGCGCTGGCCGGCATGATGGCGCTCAACCCGACGATGGGCGACCAGCACAATGTCGCGCTCGAATTCGTGTCGGGCGCCGGTTTCGTCGGCATCGCAGTGGCGCTGATGGGGCGCCTGCACCCGGTCGGCATCGTGCTCGCCGCAATATTGTTCGGCATGCTCTACCAGGGCGGCGCCGAACTCGCCTTCGAGATGCCGGCGATCAGCCGCGACATGATCGTCATCATCCAGGGCCTGGTCATCCTGTTCGCCGGCGCGCTCGAGCATATGTTCCGGCCCTATGTCCAGGCGCTGTTCGCCTCGCTCAGCCCGAAATCTGTCGGCATCGAAGCGATCAAGGGGAAGGGTGCCTGAGATGGATCTGTTCAACGCCATCATCCAGGTTCTGGACTCGACCATCCGCCTGTCAGTGCCGTTGCTGCTCGCCTGCCTCGCCGGCCTCTATTCGGAGCGGGCCGGCATTTTCGACATTGGGCTCGAGGGCAAGATGCTGGTCGGCGCCTTCGCCGGTGCTGCCTCCGCCTCCGTCTTCCATTCCGCCTATATCGGCCTCGGCATGGCCATTCTCATCTCGGTCGCTTTCGCGTTGGTCCACGGCTTTGCCTCGATCACCCATCGCGGCAACCAGATCGTCTCCGGCGTGGCGATCAATTTCATCGCCGCCGGATCGACGATTATGCTCGGCCAGGCCTGGTTCCAGCAAGGTGGACGTACACCAGCTCTTGCCTCGGACGAGCGGTTCGGGGCGATCATCTGGCCGGGTGCGGATGCGGTCAGGGGCGTGCCGATCCTCGGCCCGATATATTCGGAACTGATCTCCGGCCATTCCGTGCTGGTCTACGTCGCCTTCCTCGCCGTGCCGTTCACCTGGTGGGTGCTGTTCCGCACCCGCTTCGGCTTGCGCGTGCGCGCGGTCGGCGAGAACCCGGCCGCGGTCGACACCGCCGGCATCTCGGTCGCCTGGCTGCGCTACCGGGCGCTGATCTGCACCGGGGTGCTCACCGGCATTGCCGGCGCCTATCTGTCGATGGTGCAGAATGGCGGCTTCGTCAAGGACATGACCGCCGGCAAGGGTTACATCGCGCTGGCCGCGCTGATCTTCGCCAAGTGGAAGCCGGTCAATGCCATGTTCGCCTGCCTGTTGTTCGGCTTCCTCGACGCGCTGTCGATCCGCCTGCAGGGCACGCCGCTGCCGCTGATCGGCAAGGTGCCGGTGCAACTCATGCAGGCGCTGCCCTATATCCTCACCGTCATCCTGCTCGCCGGCTTCATCGGCAAGGCGATCCCGCCGCGCGCCGGCGGCGTGCCCTATGTCAAGGAACGCTAAGCGTGATTTCGAACCGCAGGTCCGCGTCAGCGAAAGTGGAAGCCGGGTTTCGGACAAGATCATGCGAGGGAAAAACAATGTCTCATGATCTGTTCGAAGCGGCCAAGGCCGCCATGGCCAAGGCCTATGCGCCCTATTCGAAATTCCCGGTTGGGGCGGCACTGCGCACCGAGGACGGCCGCATCTTTACCGGCGCCAACGTCGAAGTCGCTTCCTATCCGGAAGGCTGGTGCGCCGAAACCACGGCGCTTGGCCACTACATCATGGCCGGCGGCGGCAGGATCACCGAGATCGCGGTGATCGCCGAGCGCACGGCGAAATGCTCGCCCTGCGGCGGCTGCCGGCAGCGGCTGGCCGAATTCTGCCGGCCGGAAACCAGGCTCTATCTTTGCGATAACGCCGGCGTGGTCGAGACCGTGACCATGGGCGAGATGCTGCCCTACGCCTTTCAGGGCGATATGTTGAAATGAAGAGCTGGTTGAAATGAAGGAAGCGCTTGATCGTCTCGTCGAAAGGCTGGACGGGCTGGCGCCCGCCACCGCGCTGGTGCTGGGTTCGGGTCTTGGCGGGCTTGTCGAGCAGGTCGAGGATCCCGTCAGCATTTCCTATGCCGAATTGCCGGGCTTTCCCAGAAGCGGCGTCACCGGCCATGCCGGCGAGGTGGTGGCGGGGCGTTTTGCCGGCACGCCAGTGCTGATGCTGTCCGGTCGCGCTCACTACTACGAACACGGCAACGCGGCGGCGATGCGGCCGGCGCTGGAGGTGCTTGCCGGCCTCGGCATCTCGCAACTGATCCTCACCAATGCCGCCGGCTCGGTCGATCCGGGCATGGGGCCGGGATCGGTCATGATGATCACCGACCACATCAATTTCTCGGGCACCAATCCGCTGATCGGCGAGCCGAGCGAGCGCCGCTTCGTCGGCCTGACCGAAGCCTATGACGCCGGCCTTCGCGCGGCGATCGAGGCGGCGGCGAAGGCGACGGCTACCGCCCTGCACAAGGGCGTCTATATGTGGTTTTCCGGGCCGTGCTTCGAGACGCCCGCCGAAATCCGCATGGCGCGTGTCATGGGCGCCAACGCCGTCGGCATGTCGACCGTGCCGGAGGTCATTCTCGCCCGCTTCCTCGGCCTGCGGGTCGCCGCCTGCTCGGTCATCACCAATCTCGCCGCAGGGATGACCGGGGCGGAGCTTTCGCACCAGGAGACCAAGGACATGGCGCCGGTCGGCGGCGCGCGTCTGGCGACGATCCTGCAGCGTGTGTTCCAGGATGGGTTGCCGGAGCGTAAGGTCCCGGCCTGATGCTTCCCCAGGAAATCATCCGCAGCAAGCGCGACGGCCACAGACTGTCGACGCAGGAGATCGCCAGCTTCATCGAAGGTGTGACGGCCGGCACCGTCTCGGACGGGCAGGTCGGGGCGTTCGCCATGGCGGTGTTCTTCAACGGCATGAGCCGCGACGAGGCGGTGGCTCTGACGCTGGCCATGCGCGATTCGGGCGACGTGCTCGACTGGTCGGACCTGCCGGGCCCGGTCACCGACAAGCATTCGACAGGCGGCGTCGGCGACAATGTCTCGCTGATGGTGGCGCCGATCGTCGCCGCCTGCGGCGCCTATGTGCCGATGATTTCCGGCCGCGGTCTCGGCCATACCGGCGGCACGCTGGACAAGATGGATGCCATCCCCGGCTATATCAGCCAGCCGGACTTGGCGGGCTTCCGCAAGGCAGTGCTCGAAGCCGGCTGCGCCATCATCGGCCAGACCGCCGATCTCGCGCCCGCCGACCGCCGGCTCTATGCGATCCGCGACGTGACGGGAACCGTCGAATCGGTGCCGCTGATCACCGCCTCGATCCTGTCGAAGAAACTGGCCGCCGGCCTGCAGTCGCTGGTGCTCGACGTAAAGGTCGGCAACGGCGCCTTCATGGAAAAGTCGCGCGATGCAACGACGCTGGCAAACAGCCTGGTCGAAGTCGCCAATGGCGCCGGACTGAAGACCTCAGCACTGGTCACCGGCATGAACGAGCCGCTGGCGTCGGCAGCCGGCAACGCCGTCGAGGTGCGCAATGCCGTCGATTTCCTCACCGGCCGCTTCCGCGACCGGCGGCTGGAGGATGTGACGCTGGCGCTGGCCGCAGACATGCTGCAGTCGGCCGGGCTGGTGTCGTCCAACCAGGACGGCATGCGGCGCGTTGCCGAGACGCTTGCCGGCGGCGGTGCCGCAGCCGTCTTCGCGCGCATGGTGGCGGCGCTCGGCGGTCCGGTCGATTTTGTCGAGAATCCGGAAAAATACCTGCCGAAGGCGGCGACGGAGTTTGCGGTCGAGGCGACCGAAAACGGCTTCGTCACCGGCATCGCTACCCGCGACATCGGCCTCGCCGTGGTCGGGCTTGGCGGCGGGCGCATACGGCCGGACGACAGGATCGACCATGCGGTCGGCATCACCCGGCTGCTGCCGGTCGGCGCGGAGGTGCGGGCCGGTGAGGCACTGGCGCTGGTCCATGCCCGCAATGCCGGGGATGCCGAGGCGGCCGCCGCCGCCGTGCTTTCGGCCTATGCGATCGGCGCTTCGAAGCAACCTGCGGAAAAAACCGTCATTCGGCGGATTCTGCCGCGCGGGTGATCTTTTTTATTGGACCATGATCTTTCCGAAACCGGTTTCCACTTTTCGCTGACGCGGACCTGCGGTTCGGGATCATGGTTCACTGGACGAGCAGCAGCGCGCCGTTCTCGACCTGGTATCTTTCCAGCCGCTGGAGAAAGCTCAGACCGATCAAGTTGGTGCGCAGCGCCTTGTCGTCGAGCACCACCGCCTGGACGCCGTCGACCGTGATCTTGCCGATCTGCAGCCGATCGACGGTCACCAGGGCAGCCTTGATGGCGCCGTTGGCGGTATTGACCTGGTGTTTGAAGTCCGATGCGTTCAGCGAAATACCGATCCTGCGCGCCGTCGAACTGTTGATGGCGACGAGCGTCGCGCCGGTATCGATCATGCCGTCGACCTGACGGCCGTTGAGCTTGAACGCAGACATGAAGTGCCCGCGCGCGTCGGCGGTGATCACGACCTTGCGGCCGAGCGGCGTCGCCGGTCTGTCGGGAACCGTGGCCAGGTTCAGATGCGTCTGCGTTTCGACCGCAGGCCTGGTGCCGACCGCCGATTTCAGCAGGCCTTCGAACATCTGCGGATTCGACTGATAGAGCATCGGGAACGACGCCGATGCTACGGCGAGCACGCCAAGGATGAGAAGATTGCGCAGCATGGACCGGCCTTCGTGAAGGCCCATGCTTATCGCGGCATGGTGTCTGCCGCTTTAATAGATGCGGAAAGCGGCCGTTTGCGTAAACGATCGGTAAACGAGCGGCACGGTCATTTGGTCCCGTACATGCGGTCGCCAGCATCGCCGAGGCCGGGCATGATGTAGCCCTTCTCGTTGAGCTGGCGGTCGATGGAAGCGGTGAAGACCGGGACATCGGGATGCGCCTTGATGAAGCGCTCGAGGCCTTCTGGCGCCGCCAGCAGGCAGAGGAAGCGGATGTTGGTGGCGCCGCGCCCTTTCAACTTGTCGATCGCCGCGATCGCCGAATTGGCAGTCGCCAGCATCGGATCGACGACGATTACCAGCCGGTCGGCGAGATCGCTCGGCGCCTTGAAGAAATATTCGACCGCTTCCAGCGTTTCGTGGTCGCGGTAGAGACCGATATGGGCGACGCGCGCCGCCGGCACCAGGTCGAGCAGGCCTTCGAGCAGGCCGTTGCCGGCGCGCAGCACCGAGGCGAAAACCAGCTTCTTGCCCTCCAGTGTCGGCGCTTCCATCGTCTCGATCGGCGTTTCGATCGTCGTCGTCGTCAGTTCGAGGTTGCGCGTGACCTCGTAGCCGAGCAGCAGTGAGATCTCCCGCAACAGCCGCCGAAAGCCGGCCGTCGAGGTTTCCTTCTTGCGCATGATGGTCAGCTTGTGCTGGACAAGCGGGTGGTCGACGACGGTGACGCCCTGCATGGTGTTCTCCTAGCTGCGCAGGTGAATAGTGAATGGTGAATAGTGAATAGTGAGTAGGTTTGCGAGTCCTTGGTTCGGTTGACGGACCGAAGTGCCGGGTTCACCATTCACCATTCACCATTCACCATTCACCATTCACCATTCACCGGCTCTTGCCGTCCAGCCGGCCCAGCAGCATTGCCTTGGTCTTCTTGTCGACGAAGGCGGCGTTGATGGCGGTTCTGGTGACGGCGGCGAGCGCCTTGTCGTTCATCGAAAAATGCTCGGCGGCAATATCGTATTCGCGCTTCAGCGACGTCCGGAAATAGGGCGGATCGTCGGAGTTAAGCGTCACCTTGCAGCCTGCCGCCAACAGGGCCGGAAAAGGATGATCGGCGAAACTGTCGAAGACCTTCAGCGCGATGTTGGAGCTCGGACAGCATTCGAGCACGACGCCTTCGTCGGCGACGCGCCGGATAAGGTCGGGGTTCTCGATGGCACGCACACCATGGCCGATGCGGGAGGGGCGGATGTGGTCGAGTGCGGCCTCGACGCTCTCCCAGCCCATCAGTTCGCCGGCATGGACGGTGATGCCAAGGCCGGCCTCGCGCGCGATTTCGAAGGCCCTGACATAGTCCTCCAGATCGCCCATCCGCTCGTCGCCGGCGACGCCGAAGCCGGTGACCAGCGGATGCCCGCAACGAGCGGCGAAGCGCGCCGCCTGCTCGATCGATTCGACGCCGGCATTGCGCACGCCGGTGACGATCATGCGGCCCTCGATGCCGGTCTTGGCCTTGGCGCGCGTCATGCCTTCGCCGAGCGCGTCCGTGTAGGCCTTGGGCGACAGGCCGGCCTTCCCGGCGTGGTCCGGCGAAGTGAAGATCTCGGAATAGATCGCACCGTCGCGGGCGAGGCTGGTCAGATAATGGTCGGCCAGCCGCGCATAGTCCTCTTCCGTGCGAAACAGGTCGGAGGAGAAGTCATAGGCGGCGAGGAAGGAGGTGAAGTCGTGCCAGACGAAAGAGCCGTCCTGAATGTAAGGCGAGGTGTCCTTGCCGTATTTCTGAGCCTGGCGGATGACGAGTTCGGGCGCCGCTGCCCCTTCGATATGGCAGTGCAGTTCCGCTTTCAAAGGCATGCAGTCATCCCGTCAGGTCAGTCCAGGTCGCGCACCCATAAGCATGATTCCACGACCGGGAAGCGCGGCCGAACACCGCGCCTTAAACAATAGCGTCGGCACCATCGATCGGCTATGGTCCCGCCGGTTTTATGGCGGATCAAAAATAATGTCGGTAGAGAGAACCACGGCCGTTGGCGGCATGGAAACGTCCTATGGTTTCAAGCGTGTAGGGGCAGGCGAGAAGCAGTCCCTGGTCAACGACGTTTTCCACAAGGTGGCGAACCGCTACGATCTGATGAACGACCTGATGTCGGGCGGCCTGCACCGGCTGTGGAAGGACGCCATGGTGACATGGCTCAATCCACCGAAACGACCAGGCTGGAGCGTTCTCGACGTTGCCGGCGGCACCGGCGACATCGCCTTCCGCATCGTCGAGGCGAGCGGCAGGAACGCCCATGCCACGGTTCTCGACATCAACGGCTCGATGCTCGCCGTCGGCCGCGACCGGGCCGAGAAAAAGGGCCTGACTGATAACACCGATTTCGTCGAGGCCAATGCCGAGGAACTGCCTTTCGCTGAGGCCAGTTTCGACGCCTACACGATCGCTTTCGGCATTCGCAACGTGCCGCGCATCGATGTGGCGCTGGCCGAAGCTTATCGCGTGCTGAAGCCCGGCGGGCGATTTCTCTGCCTCGAATTTTCCGAGGTCGACATGCCGCTGCTCGACAAGTTCTACGAGGCGTGGTCGTTCAACGCCATCCCCAGGATCGGCAAGGCGGTGACCGGCGAAGGCGAGCCCTATGCCTATCTTGTCGAATCGATCCGCAAATTTCCCAATCAGCAGAATTTCGCGGCGATGATTTCCCGCGCCGGCTTCGACCGCGCTTCCTATCGCAATTATTCCGGCGGCATAGCTGCGCTTCATTCGGGCTGGAAGCTTTGAGGCTGGCCCGAATTTTTCATCCGCGGGGAGCCCTTCGCCGGTCTAAGAAACCGGCAGGGCTGGTGCAATCATGAGCAGTGTCGGCGCTGGCCTCAGGCTCGTACGGGCCGGCTGGGTGCTGATCCGCGAAGGCGTCGTCGCGGCCTTGCCGGGCGATGAGCTCTTCGGCCTGCCGAAATTCGGCTGGCGGGTGGCACGGCTGTTAACCCGCCGCCGCGCGCTTGCCTACGAGCGCGGCGATCGGCTGGCCAAGGCGGTCGTCCGGCTCGGCCCATCCTATGTCAAGCTCGGCCAGTTCCTGGCGACACGGCCCGATGTCGTCGGCAACGACATAGCGCTCGATCTGGCCATGCTGCAGGACAAGATGCAGACATTTCCGCAGGCCGAGTCCATTGCGGCGATAGAGGCCTCGCTCGGGCGCAAGGTCGGCGAGCTCTACGCCAGTTTCGGCGAGGCGGTCGCCGCGGCCTCGATCGCTCAGGTCCATACCGCCGAAACTTTGCAGAACGGCATCGGTTCGCGGGTCGCGGTGAAGGTTATCCGGCCGGGCGTGCGGCGCCGTTTCTTTCGCGACCTCGAAAGCTATTTCCTCGCCGCCCGTCTGCAGGAAAAATACATCCCGTCGTCGCGCCGGCTGCGGCCGGTCGAGGTGACCCAGACGCTGGCGCAGACCACCAAGATCGAGATGGATCTGAGGCTCGAGGCGGCAGCGCTTTCGGAGCTCGGCGAAAACACCAAGGACGATCCCGGCTTTCGCGTGCCGTCCGTCGATTGGGAACGCACCGGCCGCGACGTACTGACCATGGAATGGGTCGACGGCATCAAGCTGAACGACATTGCCGGCCTCACTGCCGCCGGCCACGATCTCAAGGCGATCGCCGCCAATCTGGTCCAGTCGTTCCTGCGCCATACGCTGCGCGACGGTTTTTTTCACGCCGACATGCATCCGGGAAACCTGTTCGTCGAGCCCGATGGCACCATCGTCGCTGTCGATCTCGGCATTGCCGGCCGGCTCGGCAAGAAGGAGCGCCGGTTCCTCGCCGAAATTCTCTACGGCTTCATCACCCGTGACTATCTGCGCGTCGCCGAAGTGCATTTCGAGGCCGGCTACGTGCCGCGCCAGCATAATGTCGCGGCATTCGCCCAGGCGATCCGCGCCATCGGCGAGCCGATCCACGGCCAGCCGGCCGAAACCATCTCGATGGCCAAGCTGTTGGCGCTTCTGTTCGAGGTCACCGACCTCTTCGACATGGCTACGCGGTCCGAGCTGGTGCTGCTACAAAAGACCATGGTGGTGGTCGAGGGCGTTGCCCGCACGCTCGACCCGGCATTCAACATGTGGAAGGCGTCAGAACCGGTGGTCGGCGGCTGGATATCGGGCAATCTCGGTCCGCGAGCCCTGCTGGCCGACGCACGCGACGGCGCCGGCGCGTTGCTGGCGCTGGCCCGCCAGGCGCCGGACCTTGCCGCCCGCACCGAGCGGCTGTCGCGCGAGATCGATCTGATGGCCGAACACGGGCTGCGTTTCGACGAAAGGACGGCGCACGCCATCGGCAAGGCCGAGGCGCACTACACCCGCTCAGGCAGGCTGGCGCTGTGGATTATCGCGCTGACGCTGGCCTTTATCGCCTGGAAGCTGCTCTGAATGTAAGCAATGACAGCAGTGCTAGCGTTGCTTTCATTGAAAGCGACCTTGTCATTGATTATGTTGAGTGGGAAAGGAGAACGCCATGGGTACCCTCACGATCCGTAATCTCGACGACAGTGTGAAGCAAAAATTGCGCGAGCGCGCTGCGGTAAGGGGGGTGTCGATGGAAGAGGAAGCGCGGAGCGTCCTCGCGAAGAGCGTCTTGTCCGATGGCTCGGACCACAACTCGCAAGGCGTGACTCTTTACACGGCGATTCGCCATTTGGTTGAGCCTTATGGCGGATTCGATATTGAGTTGCCGGAACGCGGTCCCGCACGCACGCCGCCGAAATTCGATTGACCATGTTCGTGCTAGATACGAACGTTATTTCAGAAACTTTCAAGCCGCGCCCAGACCCCGGTGTGGCCGTGTGGATGGATAGCTCACTCGCAAATCGCTCGTACGTCACAGCCATGACCAAGGCAGAATTGCTCGTTGGCCTTGCCAATATGCCAGATGGAAAACGCAAGGCCGCATTGAACAGCGTCATCAGGGCATTCTTTACGACATGGCTGAGGACGCCTGTACTTGCATTCGGAGACCGTGAAGCGGAAGTCTATGCGGAGATTGTGCCTCATAGGCGGAGTCTTGGACATCCAATCAGTGAATTCGACGCGCAGATCGCAGCGATTGCCCGCTCGCGCGGCTTTGCGGTAGTCACTCGAAATATTGTCGACTTTGCCGATTGTGGCGTCGAGATAGTCAATCCTTGGGAAACCGCATGACCCTCTCCGGCAAGCGCATCCTGCTGATCATCGGCGGCGGTATCGCCGCCTACAAGGCGCTCGACCTGATCCGCCGGCTGCGCGAGCGCGGCGCCGCCGTGCGTGTCGTGATGACCGCTGCGGCGCAGGAATTCGTCACCACGCTGTCGGTCGGGGCGCTGTCGGCCGACCACGTGTTCACCGATTTGTTCGACCGCAATGACGAGCACGATGTCGGCCACATCCGCCTGTCGCGCGAGGCCGACCTTGTCGTCGTGGCGCCGGCCACCGCCGACCTGATGGCGAAGCTCGCCAACGGCCATGCCAACGACCTTGCCTCAACCGTGCTCGTCGCCACCGACAAGCCGGTGTTGATGGCGCCCGCCATGAACCCAAAAATGTGGTCGCATCCGGCTACCCGGCGCAACCGCGTGACATTGCAGAAGGACGGCGTCGCATTCGTCGGCCCGGCAAAGGGCGAGATGGCCGAGAGCAACGAGGCGGGCGAGGGCCGCATGGCCGAGCCGCTGGAGATCGTCGCTGCGATCGAGGCGCTGCTCGATAGCAGGCTGAAGCCGCTGGCAGGCAGAAAGATCATCGTCACCTCAGGGCCGACGCATGAGCCGATCGACCCGGTGCGCTACATCGCCAATCGTTCGTCCGGCAAGCAGGGTCATGCCATCGCGGCGGCGCTGGCACGGCTGGGCGCCGATGTGCGCCTGGTCTCCGGTCCGGTCGGCATTGCCGATCCGGCTGAGGTCACCACGCTGCATGTCGAAACCGCGAACGAGATGAAGGACGCGGTCGAAAAGCTTCTGCCGGCAGACGCGGCGGTGTTCGTCGCGGCGGTTGCGGACTGGCGCAGCGAGACCTCGGCCGGCGAGAAGATCAAGAAGGTGGCGGGCGAGGGGCCGCCGGCGCTGCAGATGGTCGAAAACCCTGACATTCTTGCCGGTGTCGGTCACCACAGGAAGCGGCCCAGCCTGGTCGTCGGCTTCGCCGCCGAAACGCAGGATCTCGTCCGCAACGCCGAGGCCAAGCTTGCGAAGAAGGGCGCCGATTTCATCGTCGCCAACGATGTGTCCCAGGAAAGTGGTGTGATGGGTGGCGACCGCAACCGGGTGCGGATCGTCTCGAAGGCCGGTGTCGACGAATGGCCCGAGATGAGCAAGGACGAGGTGGCCACGCGGCTGGCCGCCTTGATTGCCGAACGACTGAAGACGGTTGTCGTCTAGTCAATCTCCCCCCTTGTGGGGGAGATGCCAAGTGGTGGCAAAGAGGGCAGGCCAGAGGGGGCGCTGTCCCGCCGACCTTTCCAAGATCGTGTCCGCAGCGGCGCTCGAAATAGCAGGACTGCGCTCTCTCGTAATGGGGTAGGTTAAGGCCACGTCTGGCGATCCTTCGCGCCCCCCTCTGCCCTGCCGGGCATCTCCCCCACGAGGGGGGAGATTGGCAGCTCCGCCGGCCCCGAGATCCTCAGCGCTGCAAGGCAACCCAGAATCCCGAGTGGCACGAAGGCGAGGAACAGCCAGGTGGCGACATTTGCCGCCGCCTCACGGTTCAGGCCTTCTGAGAAACCGCTGGCGTTGGCGACGATGCCGGTCAACGCGGCACCGACCGCATAGCCGATGCGCTGCATCGTCGGCACGGCGGCGGAGGCGATCGTTCGTTCGCCGTCCCTGGCCGATGCGACGATCACGCGCGTGACGAAGGGCCAGGCAATGCCGAAGCCGCCGCCTTGCAGCAAGGCGCAAAACAGGATCAGCGGAATCGAGCCGGCCGGCACGGCGTAGGCGAAACCGGCGATGCCGGCCGCGATCATCAGCGCGCCGCCGGTGATGATCAGCCTCTCGCGTTCCGGCGGCGCATTGGCGACGAGGATCGACAGCATCGACCAGGCGATCGATTCGGCGGCGATGATATAGCCGGTGGTCAGGATCGGAATGCCGTGCAGGCTGGTCAGAAGCAGCGGCCCGTAGACGGCGAAGGAACAGGTCGCCACCGAAAAGGCGGCGACCATGGTCATGCCTAAACCGACCGGCGAGCGCCATGAGAACAGCTGCGACGGGAACAGCCGCGAGGCCGGCTTCAGAGCGTCGATGCGGATGAACAGCGCAAGCCCGATCAGGCCGAACGTGAGCAGCAGGGATGAGCGCAGCAGGGCAATGTCGACACCGGCCGTGGCGATCAGCACGACGCTGACGGCAAGGCAGCCGAGCGCGGCAAAGGGGAAGGGCGGCGCCGTTCCAGCGATCGCCTGCGGCCGGGTGGCCTCAGGCGTGTCGAGCACGATGAAGCTCGCCAACGCCATGGCCGCGCCGCCAAGCGTGAACACCCCGAAAGCCCAGCGCCAGGAGAGCAACTCGGTCATCAACGCACCGAGTACCGGGCCGCTGAAGGCAGCGACGCCCCAGATCGCCGACATGACGCCGAAAAGCTGCGGCCAGATGGCGCGTGGAAACAGCCGCTCGACCGAGACGTAGGCCAGCGACACCAGCGCGCCGCCGCCAAGCCCCTCGATCAGGCGCCCGGCCAGGAACAGCGGCATGGAGGGCGCGATGGCGCAGACCAGGGCGCCGGCCGCATAGAGCAGGGCGGCGACCACCAAATTGGTGCGCAGCGCGACATAGCTCACCAGCCGTCCGGCGGCGGCGCCGGCGACGATGGCGCCGAGTTCGTAGATCGCTAGCGACCAGCCGACCAGCTGAACGCCGGCGAGTTCGCCGACCATGGCCGGCATCACCGTTGCCACCATGGTTTCGTTGGTGGCGTGCAGCAGGATGCCGAGGCTGATGAAGCAGAAGCGCGCCAGATCGCCGCTCGCCCACAGCGCGCGCCAATCGACCCTGTTTGTGCTGGTTTCGGTCACCCCGCCCTCCCGAATTTTCTCATACGCCGATTCAAAAAATGGTGGAGCGCTCTTCGTCTCCAAAGCGCGTCGCGTTCGACCGACCTCATGCGACTCGCTTTAGGTTGTTGTTTTATGCATGTCGTTATCGCCAAACCGCTGCACACTTTTGCGCGACATGCATTAATTGGGTACACGGCGCTTCGGGAACGGGTTGTAAGACCTCAACCGCAGTTGAGCTCAAGCGGTTTTTTGCGGGTGCGCTGAGGTGATGAAGGCGGGATGTCAAGATTGGCGATCATGGCGTCAGCGATGATCTTCCTTGGGCACGGCGGTTCCCAAAAGTCGTGCGGCGCGGAACAGTCCTATCCTGTTGCGCGCCGCATGCAGAGCTACGCTATGGCGCTCATTTGAAAGAGTGGATCAGTTGCAGTGAGGTGACGGCGACTGCCAGGTTGACGCCGGTCTGCGCCTGTACGTTGAGAGGCTGCAGCGAGAAGGCGCTGTTCAGCCCGCCAACCAGAAGGTTGGCGCCGCCGCCGGTCACCAGGCTGGCCTCGGCGTTGACGCCATAATAGTTGCCGGCAAGATCGCCGGAATCACGATCGCGGGTGGCCGCCAGAACCGCCCATATCAATTCGCCCTGGTGGGTCCTGCCGACGTCGACGCCGAGCTTGGAGATGACCCCGGTATAGGCTTCGGGGGGACCGCCATGATGGGGGCGAAAGGTGCAGGCCACGCCCTTGTGGGATGTGACGATGTAGCCGGTACCGCCGTCGATGGTGCAGTCGAGCACGCCGAGCTCCAGCCTGCCCGCGCTGGCAGGGGCAGCGAGCACCGTGGCGGCGAGGGCGGCGGCACAGGCGAGTTTCTTGATCATGGGAGGGGTCCTTTTTGCGAATTGCCTTGAACAACGGCTGAACATCCCGAGCGTTCCGCCGAGAACTTGGCGCGATCAAGGCGGGCCAATGCACAAGTCATTGAAGGTTAAGGCACGCCGAACGGCAAGCCTGCCATATCAGGCCGAAAAGCCGCCGTCGGTCAGCCGGTGCTGGTGCGCGCCAGGCCGTCCTTGGCCGGCTGGTAGGTGGGGCTGAGGCGCACGGCTTCGCGATAGGATTTTGCCGCCTTGGCCTTGTCGCCGCGCCGCTCGTAGATCAGCGCCTGGTTGGACCAAGCCTCGGCATTCTTGCCGTCGAGCTTGATCGCCATGTTGATGTCGGCGAAGGCATTGTCCTCGTCGTTCGTCGCGAGATAGGAGAGGCCGCGGCCATTGTAGGGGTCGGCGGCGTCCGGCGCCAGCGAGATGGCGGTCGAGAAATCCTCGATGGCGAAAGCGTGCTGGCCCTGGCTCTGATAGATCAGGCCGCGATTGTGATAGGCGCGCGCATCTGTCGTGTCGAGCTGGATGGCCTTCTGGAAATCGTTGAACGCTTCCTGGATACGGCCGGCTTTGCGGTAGAGATTGCCGCGGCCGATATAGGCGGCGTCATAGTCGGGATTGATCTGGATCGAGCGGTTGTAGTCGGCAAGCGCGGCCGCCTGGTCGCCGAGGAAGCGCTGGATGAGAGCGCGGTTCGAATAGGCCTGGTAGAAATTCGGATTGAGCTGGATGGCGGTGTTGAAATCCTTGAGCGCCGCCTGGTACTGGCCGCCGCGGCCATAGGCCGAGCCGCGCACATTGTAACCTTCCGGATCCTGAGGACTGCGCTGGATAACGGCCGACAGCGAGGAGATGTTCTCGGCCGACCCTTGCGCCCTGTCGATGTTGGTGAATTCGCCGGTCGGGGCTGCTGTCTGGCAGCTGGCGAGCGCAAGCCCGGAAAGCAAGGTTGCCGTCAGGGCGAAGCCGCGCATTGCGGTTCTGCGCTCCACGCTTATTGCATTCATGTCTGCTCTGTCCTCACTGCCCGCCCGCGCCGTCAGGTCTGTTCCCTCTCCGAACCGGCCCTCTGCGAACTGGTCGAATTCAAAACAAAAAGGTGGCGGCGATTACGCATCGCGCCACCTTGGGTATCCTTCGAAAAGGACGAAAAATTGGCGTCAGAACCGCGGCGGACGCGGAGCACCGGCACCAGCAGCACCAGCCGCCACCGGGCGCGGCGTCATCGGCAGCAGGCCTTCGCGCTGGGCGCGCTTGCGGGCCAGCTTGCGGGCGCGGCGGACGGCTTCCGCCTTTTCGCGGGCGCGCTTCTCGGAGGGCTTCTCATAATGTCCGCGCATCTTCATTTCGCGGAAGATGCCTTCGCGCTGCATCTTTTTCTTGAGCGCGCGAAGCGCCTGGTCAACATTGTTGTCGCGGACGAGTACCTGCACGGGCAATCCTGTCTTTCGGGTTTGTTAACAACAGGCAAGTGGCCATAGTCACTTGCCTCTGCGGCGATCTACACCGCGAATTGTGGCGGCTGATAGCAGAATCATGCCGCTCTGTCCACTGCCGAAACGAAAAACCCGCCTCAGCGGCGGGTCGTCGGCGCAAATCAGCACCATGGGCAAATCAATAGCATAACTGCCGTCAGAAAGCAAGGAATTACGAACTCTGGTAGTAGATTCGCCTGCTCGGGGGCTCTCCGCACCGATGAGCGATCGTTGGCGCTTTCTTCGCCACCGATAAATTCTGGCTGCCCCAATCCAGCAGAACGCTCCGCCCGGCTCTATCAACGAAGGAACCAACCTCGTTCCCCAATGGTTGTTGCGGCGAAACAAGCACAGGGGAAAACCGATGCCAGGCACCCGTGAATGGCTCGTCCAATGGCTCAAGGATGCGCATGCGATGGAGGAGCAGGCCGAAACCATGCTGAACGGCCAGCTCAATCGGCTGGAGAGTTATCCCGAGCTCAGTAAGCGCATCAGCCTGCACCTCGATGAGACGAAGGGACACGCCGCGCGCCTCGGAACCTGCCTGGAAAGACTCGGCGAAGATACATCCGCGCTGAAGGACGCCGGCGGCAAGCTGCTGGCGATGGCGCAGTCCCTGAGCGGCGTCTTCGCCGACGACGAGGTGATGAAAGGCTCACTGGCGAGCTACACGTTCGAGCATATGGAGATCGCCTCCTACACGATCCTCATCGCAACCGCCGAGTCCCTCGGCGAAACGGAGATCGCCCGGGCCTGCGAACAAAATCTGCGTGAAGAGGAGGCGATGGCCGAGTGGCTGAAAAACAAGCTGCCCGCAACTACGGGGCAGTTCCTGGCTCGCTCGGCATCGGACAGCGACAATGCCAAGCGGTGACGACAGCAGGCCGGCGAGCAACGTGAAGCGACCTTCGGTGTGGCGGGCTTACAGCTATGCCTGGATTACCCTCGGCTTCTTCATCATCTCGCTTGTCGGCCACTGGGTTTTCGGCTGGTTCGCCTATCTCGACGAGCAGCGAGCGCTTGGCCAACCGCCCGAGTTCGGCGGCTATCTGATCGAGATGAGCCGCGATACGCTCGAGAACTGGCAGTCGGAATTCCTGCAGCTGCTCTGGCAGGTCGGTGGCCTGGCGTTCCTGCTCTTCGTCGGATCGCCGCAATCGAAGGAGAGTACCGACCGGATGGAGGCCAAGATCGACGCGCTTCTCAGGCTTGTCGATCCGACGAAGGGCCAGGAGGCGATTCGCGAGCTGGACCTGCAGTACGACGGCCGCCACACCGACGAGCCGCATTCTCACCAGAACTAAGCTGGAGGCTGGAAATGTGGCCCGGAGCGATCACCGCTCCGGACCGGTTTGATAGTCCTTGCATTCGCAACAGAGCAAGCGGCGACAGGCTCTCCCTCTATGTCGTGGCCAGGTGAAGCCGCTCGAAATCCTCGAAGAACTCGCCGTAATCGCAGGTTATTTCCTCGCCCGCCGCTATGTCGCGGATCGCGGTTGCCCCGCCATACTGCGAAAAATCCGTGTTCGGCCTTTCGGAATGGTTCATGAAGCGGCCATTATCGACTTCATAAACCATGAATCCGGGCCGGTCGGGGCTTGGATAGGCATATCTGTGGAGCAATTCCTTGAGGTGCGGCGGCGCCGTCTCATATTTTTCCATCGGGATCAGCCGGTCGAAATCAGGATCGAGCCGCCAGATCGACGCTCCCTTCCTGATCGGCTCGGCGGCGAACACTCCGACGCCCTCGATTGCGCTAGCAGCGATGTAGGTCCTGATCAGCAGCATGTTTTAGGCCCGTCTTCGAACAGCATTCTTCGAACAGAAAACGCAATCGCCAAATCGCGCCAAGAAAGCAAGCCGGGTTTTACACGCCCTGTTCCATTGCTCGCCGACGCGAAACACCTCACGTCCGGCTGATCGAGACGCCGCCATCTGCGAACAATGCCGCGCCGGTGGTGAAGCTCGATGCATCCGAAGCCAGGTAGAGCGCTGAGCGGGCGATCTCCTCAGGCTCGGCGACGCGCTTCAAAGCGTGCAGGTTTTCGACGAAGGCTCGTGATTCAGGTGTCTTGAACGTTGCCGAAGGCGTGTCTGTGCCGCCCGGCAGCAGTGCGTTGACCCGCACGCCCTTGGCGCCGTATTCGGCGGCAAGCACCTGCGTCAATCCAATCAGTCCGGCCTTGCCTGCGGCATAGCTGGTCATGCCAGGCATGCCGACGGTGTGGCCGACGAAGGTCGAGGTGAAGATCAGTGATCCGCCGCCCCGTTCGACCATCGCCGGCACCTGATATTTCGCGCCGAGGAAGGCGCTGGTCAGGTTGGTGTCGAGCGTCTCTCGCCAGCCCTCCAGCGACAACTCCGAAATCGAACCCATCTGGCCGACCGAGCCGGCGTTGTTAAAGGCGATATCCAGGCCGCCGAACCGTCCGACAGCCAGCTCGACAAGGGCGTTGGCATAGGCCTCGTCGCGGACGTCGCCGGCAAGAGCAATGGCGGTGCCGTCGGCGTCCTCGATTTCCGTGACGAGCGCGTCCAGCTCTGCCTGGCGACGGGCAGCGACGACCAACTTGGCGCCAGCCTCGGCAAAGAGCTTTGCGGTGGCGCGGCCGATGCCGGAGCTGGCACCGGTGACGATGGCGATCTTGTTGGCGAGTGCGAGCATTTTTTCATCCTTTTTCGCGCCAGCTTTGCCGGCAATCGGATGCTTGGTCGCAGATCGGGGCAAAGCGAGCCACCCGATACCTGCGAAGGCGTCCGGATGCGTCGTTCGGCTCGTTGCTTCGACAGGTCTTTTTGGCCGTGGCGCAAAACGGCAAGCGCCGTCGCAAACAGCGCAAGGCTGGCAGCGCTGTTTCGCTAGTGATACACCTCGCGCGCCGGCGCTCGATTGGATGCCCGGCCGCTGTCTGCGAGGCCAGAACGTTGAAAAAATATTCGGTATTCGCCATCGCCCGCGAGGCCATGCGCGGCCACAAGGGCTGGGAGGAGCAATGGTCTTCGCCAGAGCCGAAGAAGGAATACGACGTCATCATCGTCGGCGCCGGCGGCCATGGCCTGGCCACCGCCTACTATCTCGCGACTGTGCACGGCATCACCAATGTCGCAGTGCTCGAAAAGGGCTGGCTCGGCGGCGGCAACACCGGCCGCAACACCACCATCATCCGCTCCAACTATCTCTACGACGAGAGCGCTGGCATCTACGACCATGCGCTGAAACTGTGGGACGGGCTCAGCCAGGAGCTCAACTACAACGTCATGTATTCGCCGCGCGGCGTCATGATGCTGGCGCACAATGTACACGACATCCAGGTTTTGAAACGCCACGTCCATGCCAACCGTCTGAACGGCATCGACAATGAATGGCTGACGCCGGAAGCCGCCAAGGAATTCTGCCCGCCGCTCAACATCTCGCGTGATGCCCGCTATCCGGTGATGGGCGCCACCCTGCAGCGTCGCGGCGGCACGGCGCGCCACGATGCCGTCGCCTGGGGCTATGCGCGCGGCGCTTCGGTGCGCGGCGTCCACATCATCCAGAATTGCGAGGTCACCGGCGTCAAGCGGGCGCCGAACGGTGCGGTAATGGGCGTCGAGACGACGCGCGGCTTCATCGGCGCCAAAAAGGTCGGCGTGGTGGCCGCCGGGCATTCGTCCGTGATCATGAACATGGCCGGCGTGCGCATGCCGTTGGAAAGCTACCCGCTGCAGGCGCTGGTGTCGGAGCCGGTCAAGCCGGTATTCCCCTGCGTGGTGATGTCGAACACCGTGCACGCCTATATCTCGCAGTCCGACAAGGGCGAACTGGTCATCGGCGCCGGCACCGACCAATATATCTCCTATTCGCAGACCGGCGGCCTGCACATCCTGCAGCACACGCTCGACGCCATCTGCGAGATGTTCCCGATGTTCACGCGCATGAAGATGCTGCGCTCGTGGGGCGGCATCGTCGACGTGACGCCGGATCGCTCGCCGATCCTGGCCAAGACGCCGGTGCCCGGCCTCTACGTCAATTGCGGCTGGGGCACCGGCGGCTTCAAGGCGACGCCGGGCTCGGGCCATGTCTTTGCCCACACCATCGCCAGGGACGATCCCCACCCGATCAACGCGCCCTTCACCATCGAGCGGTTCCGCACCGGCCGCCTGATCGACGAGGCGGCGGCGGCTGCGGTGGCACACTGATGACGGCCGAGATGGCTGTCGCCATGAGCCAGAGGCTTCGCGATCAACCTGCCGGCGCCCGCGTCGGCCACGGCGAATTGTAGGGATAACCATGCTTCTCATCCGCTGCCCCTATTGCGAGGAAGAGCGTCCGGAACTCGAATTCCGCAACGCCGGCGAGGCGCATATCGCGCGTTCGGCGGATATGGCCGCGACAAGCGATGACGACTTCGAAAAGTTCTTCTTCATCCGCTCGAATCCCAAAGGCATCATCTATGAGCGCTGGCGGCACATGCATGGCTGCGCCCGGTTCTTCAACGCCGTGCGCGACACCGTCAGCGACAGGTTCCTGTTGACCTACAAGGCCGGCGAGCCGAAGCCGGCGAAGCTGCCGGGAGCGGCCGAATGATCGCGACGTTTCGCATTCCCGGCGCCGGGCGCCTCAAGCAGGCAGAGACCGCTCGGTTCAGCTTCGACGGCCAGTCCTATGCCGGCGTCGAGGGCGAAACGCTGGCCTCGGCGCTGCTTGCCAACGGCGTCCATCTGGTCGGCCGTTCGTTCAAATATCACCGGCCGCGCGGCTTCCTGTCCGCCGGGGCGGAAGAGCCCAACGCGCTGGTCGAGATCAAGCGCGACTCCGCCAGGAGGACACCCAATGTCCGCGCCACCGTGCAGGAGCTCTATGACGGGCTGACGGCACAGTCGCAGAACCGCTGGCCGTCGCTCGCCTTCGACGTTAGCGCGCTCGGCGACATCGCCTCGCCGCTGCTTTCGGCGGGCTTCTACTACAAGACCTTCATGTGGCCGAAGTCCGCCTGGAAAAACTTTTACGAGCCCAGGATCAGGGCTGCGGCCGGGCTAGGCGTCGCTCCCGACCAGCCGGATCCCGACCATTATTCGGCGCGCTTTGCCCATTGCGACGTGCTGGTGCTGGGCGGAGGGGCTGCCGGCATCGCTGCCGCACTTGCCGCGGCCGAAACCGGCGTGCGCGTCATCCTTGCCGACGAGCAGGCGGATTTCGGCGGCAGCCTGCGTTTCGAGAGTGGCGCCAGGATCGACGGCCAGGACGGTTTTGCCTGGGCGCAAGGTGCAGTCGCGGCGCTCAAGGCGATGGACAATGTCCGCGTGCTGTCGCGCGCCACGGCCTTCGGCTATTACGCGCAGAATTTCGTCGGGCTGGTCGAGCGGGTCAGCGACCATCTGCAGAGCCCCGGCCGCGAGCTGCCGCGCGAGCGGCTATGGCAGGTTCGCGCCAAACGTGTGGTGTTGGCGACCGGCGCCATCGAGAGGCATATGGTGTTTGCCGACAACGACCGGCCCGGCGTCATGCTGGCGTCGGCGGCGCGCACCTATCTCAACCATTTTGGCGTCGCGGTCGGCAGGAATGTCGGCGTCTATACCGCCAATGACTCCGCCTATGCGGCGGCGATCGACCTCAAGAAGGCCGGCGTCGGCGTGGCGGCGATAGTCGACCTGCGCGACCACCCGACCGGGTCGGTGATCGACGAGGCGAGGGCGCTCGGCATCGAGGTCAATTTCGGCCGCGCGGTGATCCGCGCCGGCGGCAAATTGCGCGTCTCATCGATGACCGTGCAGCCGAAGAATGGCGGCGGCGAGCGCACCATCCCGGTCGACGCGATCCTGATGTCGGCCGGCTGGACACCGTCGGTGCATCTGTTCTCGCAGTCACGCGGCAAGGTTGCCTTCAACGACGAGACCAAGCGTTTCGTGCCCGGCACCTACGCGCAGGATTGCGTGTCGGTCGGCGCCTGCAACGGTACGGACGGGCTGTCGGCGACGATCGACGAAGCCTATGCGGCGGGCGCCAAGGCGGCCAAGGATGCGGGCGTCAAGAATGCCGGCGCCAACACCGTCAAGGGCATCAAGCCGAAGGTCGACGCCAGCGAGAGCTGGTCACGCGGCATGCTGGGTGCGGCGCCCGGAGCCGGGCCGGACACGACTGTAAAAGCCTTCGTCGATTTCCAGAACGACGTCACCGCCAAGGACATCCGCCAGGCGGTGCATGAAGGCATGCGTTCGATCGAGCACGTCAAGCGCTTCACCACCAACGGCATGGCGACCGACCAGGGCAAGACCTCGAACATGCACGGCCTGGCCATCGCCGCCGAGACGCTGGACAAGCCGATCCCGCAGGTCGGCCTGACGACGTTCCGGGCGCCTTACACGCCGGTGACGTTCGGCTCGATCGTCGGGCATGCGCGGGGTCCGCTCTTCGACCCGACCCGCAAGACGGCGATCCATCCGTGGGCCGAGCCTCAAGGCGCTGTGTTCGAGGATGTCGGCCAATGGAAGCGCGCTTGGTATTTTCCCAAAGCAGGCGAGGACATGCACGCCGCCGTCGACCGCGAGTGTGTCACGGTGCGCAAAACAGCCGGCCTGTTCGACGCCTCGACGCTGGGCAAGATCGAGGTGGTCGGGCCGGATGCGGCGAAGTTCATGGAACTGCTCTATACCAATCCGTGGGAGAAACTGGAGCCCGGGCGTTGCCGCTATGGCATCATGCTGCGCGAGGATGGTTTCATCTATGACGACGGTGTCGTTGGCAGGCTTGCAGCCGACCGCTTCCATGTGACGACGACGACGGGCGGTGCGCCGCGCGTCATGAACCATATGGAGGATTACCTCCAGACCGAGTTCCCGCATCTGAACGTCTGGCTGACCTCGACCACCGAGCAGTGGGCGGTGATCGCCGTGCAGGGACCGAAGTCGCGGGACATCATCGCGCCGCTGGTTGAAGGCATCGACATGTCGGACGGGGCGCTGCCGCATATGTCGGTGCGCGAGGGCAGGATTTGCGGCGTGCCGACACGGCTGTTCCGCATGTCGTTCACCGGCGAGCGTGGCTTCGAGGTCAACGTGCCGGCCGATTACGGCCAGGCTGTCTGGGAAGCGCTGTGGGCGGAGGGCCAGAAGCATGGCGCCTGTGCCTATGGCACCGAGACGATGCACGTGCTGCGCGCCGAAAAAGGCTACATCATCGTCGGCCAGGACACCGACGGCACGGTGACGCCTGGCGATGCCGGGCTCGACTGGGCGGTCGGCAAAAAGAAGACCGATTTCGTCGGTATCAGGGGCATGGCTCGGCCCGACCTCGTCGCCAAGGGCCGCAAGCAGCTTGTCGGCCTGAAGACCAAAGACCCAAAAGTTGTGCTGGAAGAAGGCGCGCAGATCGTCGGCGATCCGAAGCAGGCGATCCCGATGACGATGATCGGCCATGTCACCTCGAGCTACTGGTCGGAAAATTGCGGCCGCTCGATCGCCCTGGCCCTGGTAACCGGCGGCCGTGGCCGGATGGGTGAGACGCTCTACGTGCCGATGCCCAACGGGACGATCGAGGTGGAGGTCACCGGTATGGTGTTCTTCGACGAGAAGGGGGAGCGCCTCAATGGCTAAGGCTGTCGCCAACAAGATTGCTCCCACGTTGGTCGAACGCCGGCCGGTTCTCGCCGGTCAGGAGCTTTCCGTAACCGGCGTTACGCTTGCTGTGTTGCCGACGGCGCAGCGTATTTCGCTGCGCGCGCCGGACGCCTCGGTCGCGGCGCTTTCGAAGGCGCTCGGCGTGACCCTGCCGCGAAAACCCAAAACCTCGACGGCAAAGGCCGGGCGCACGGCATTGTGGCTTGGGCCGGACGAATGGCTGGTCATCGACGAGGCGGGAAAAGACCCGCTCGCCGACTGCGCAGAGCTTACAGTGCTGCATTCGGCGGTCGGCATCTCGCATCGCAACGTCGCCATTTCGGTCATCGGCCCGGCAGCGGCGGCGACGATCAATTCAGGCTGCCCGCAGGACCTGTCGCTGGACGCCTTTCCGGTCGGCGCGGCGTCGCGCACCATTCTGGGCAAGGTCGAGATCGTGCTGTTGCGCACCGCAACCGACGCGTTCCGGGTTGAATGCTGGCGCTCTTTTTCCGATTATGTCTTTACTTTCCTGTCGGAGGCGGCCGGCGACGCAGCGGCTTAAGAATGTTCACTGGGCTCGACCGTTTGCCGGAGCAAGTCGAGGGAGCCGGAGCAAGTCGAGGGAGAATGTCGATGCCGTCGAAATCCGCGCCGAATCCAGCGGTTCAGAAGACGCCGGCCGTACGCTCGTTCGAACACGAACAGCACAAAGAACCAAACATTGAAGATGAACTCGAGGAAGGGCTCGAGGACACGTTTCCGGCCAGCGATCCGGTGTCGATCACCGGGACTACGATTTCCGGCGCTCCTGCAAGACCTGGCAAGGCCAAGACCGTGGCTGGAATGAAGAAGCGCAGGAAATAGTTTCCGTCAGGCTCCAGCGGAGCCGGGCTGAAATGGCCACGAAATCGGGCGGTCAGGTTCCTGCCGCCCCTTTGTTTTCGAGCCTCAGAACGCGCTTGGCACGATCCACGGGTCGATGTCGATGCCGAGCCGCGTGTCCTGGCTTTCCTTCGAGCCCTTGTGCGTGGCCGCGCCTGGCTTCTCGACCGATCCGGTCGCGCCGCAATCGAGCTTGATGCTGGTCTCGGCGCAGGCCGCGGCCGGCGCCTGCTTGCCGGGCTGGCTCTGGCCGGCGAAGGCAGCGCCCGAGAAAGCAAGCAGGGCCGCGAGGGTGAGGATTGTCTTTTTCATTGTCTGTCTCCGGTGCTGACTCTTTTCCGTACATGTACGGTATGGCGTACATATACGCCCAACAATCGTGAGATTCAAGCTGGAAGTCGTACATGTACGAATAAATTACTGAAGGTTGAGAATCGTATTGCGCCGGAAGCGCCGAGCGCACGCGGCGCGGTTCACCGTGCCAAGATCATCTGGTATCCGTAATCGAAGGAACCCTTCAGCAGTTGACCGGCGTCTCGGTCAGCGGCGGCACGTCCTGCGTGGCCAGCGCGGCAAGCGTGAAGTCGCACATCCGCTTCACGAACGCCTGCTGGTCGCCGAACGGATAGAAGGGAAAGGTGATCAGCAGCGAGATCGTGCCGTGGCCGACCGCCCACAGCATGGTGGCAATGGCGCGCGGATCGCCCTTCAGCTTGCCGGCGGCCACGCAGGCCTCGACCCTGTCGATCAGCACTTTCATCAACGGATTGCCTTCTTGCATCTCGGCGAAGGTCCTGCCTTCCGGAGGCTTGACCTTCTCGGTCATGAATATCGTGCGATACTCGTTTGGGTTGCCAAGGCCGAAGGCCGCGTATTCGTTCATCACCACTTGCAGCGCCTCGATCGGATCGTCGGCCGCCGGGTGATCCTCGATACGCTTTGCCAGAGTCTTGAACGCGTCCTCCGCCAACGCAAACAAGATGTCCTGCTTGTCGGCGAAATAGGAATAGACCGACATTGGCGCATAGCCGACGCGCTTGGCCAGCTTGCGGATGGTGAGGCCTTCATAGCCTTCCTCCTGCACGAGCTTGTGCGCTGCATCGACAAGTTCGGAGCGCAGTTCGGCCTTTTGTTTTTCGCGGCGTGTCTGGGCACTAAGCGGCAATTTTCGCCTGCCTTTATCTGT
The DNA here is from genome assembly GCF_935825525.1 of Mesorhizobium escarrei. Lineage (GTDB taxonomy): Bacteria > Pseudomonadota > Alphaproteobacteria > Rhizobiales > Rhizobiaceae > Mesorhizobium > Mesorhizobium escarrei. The sequence goes on along the minus strand of NZ_CAKXZT010000120.1, from coordinate 8,055 downwards.
TAGCGGCGGTTAGTGGCTGGCTAAACTATATACGCTGTACGGAATCGGACAAGGCGTGGTCAAAAATCGGTGTTGCCGAAATCGGCTTCGCAGCACGCCGATTGGCTATACCGCCCCCTGCAGGTCGGCCGACACATGAAGATGATCTCTGCCGAGGCTCGTTGAGCCGTTCAGGCCGCCTCTGGCTGGCGCTCGATCAATGTCAGCGTCAGCCAGCGCGCGGTCAATGCCGGCTTTTTCGAACCCTCGATCTCGATCGTCACATCATGGCCCGTCTGCACCCAGCCCGACGGTCTGACCTTGACGTCGGCCAGCACGAAACGGGTGCGGATGCGTGCGCCGGTCTTCACCGGCGCCAGGAAGCGCAGTGAATCGAAGCCATGGTTGACACCCATCTTGCTGTTTTCGAGCGGCGGCATGGTCTCGAAAGTCATCGCCGACAGAAGCGAAAGCGACAGGAAGCCGTGTGCGATGGTGCCGCCGAACGGCGTCTCGCGCTTGGCGCGCTCCGGATCGCAATGGATGAACTGGTGGTCGTCGGTGGCATCGGCGAACTGGTCGATCATGCGCTGCGAGACCAACCGCCACGGCGACACGCCGACCTCCTTGCCGACGCTGGCCAGAAGCACATCGAGACTGATCGGTTCCACGCTGATGTCCTCCATTTCAACCGTCCGGAGCGCGAGCGGCTTCATTCCTTGAACAGTGTCAGCCCATGCTGCACCGACTGCCCGCCATCGATCGGCAGGATGGCGCCGGTGATATAGCTGCCGGCACGGCTGCACAAATAGAGCGTTGCGCCGGCAATGTCATCCGGCGCGCCGATGCGGCGAAGCGGAACATGGCCACCGATATGCTTGGCCTGGTCCTCGGTCGCGGTGGCGAAGGCGGTCATCCGGCTCTGGAAGGGACCGGGGGCGAAGGCGTTGACGGTGATGCGGCGGGCGGCGAACTCGATCGCCAAGGTGCGCGTCAGATGATGAACAGCAGCCTTCGAGGCAGAGTAAGAGTAGGCGTCGTCGGCCAGGGGCTGCGTGCCCATTACCGAACCCAGATTGACCACCCGAGCGGGATCGGCATCGCTGGCAGCGGCGTCGAGCAGAGGCAAAAGCTCGCGGGTCAGATGGAAGACGGCGGTGACGTTGACGCCGAACACCTTGGCCCAGGCATGGTAGGGGAAGCTTTCCAGCGGGGCGCCCCACGAAACGCCGGCATTGTTGACCAGGATGTTCAACCGCTGGGTCCGCGCCTTGACCTCGTCGACCAGCGCCGCGATGCCAGCCTCGCTGGAGACATCGCCGGCAAAGCCCTCGGCCCGGCCGGCGCCGCCGAGGCCGTTCAATTCGCCGGCGACCCTGACGCAGTCCTCGCCCTTGCGCGAGGCGATCATCACGGTGGCGCCGGCCCTGACCAAAGCGGTCGCCGCCATGCGGCCGATCCCGGTCGCAGCCCCGGTCACCAGCGCGGTCTTGCCGGCCACCGAAAACAGTTCGTCCAGATAGCTCATTGCAATTCCTCCGCTCGCCCGCGACTCGCCCAGCAGAAGGCTGCCATGGTCAGGCCGCTCTTCAGGCAAATGATAGTGCCCAATTTGTATTGGAGATCAACTTGTTGAAGTCGGCGCTGCCCCTCATTGCCCTGCCGGGCATTTCTCCCCGTAAACGGGGAGAAATGGCTGGCTGTGATGTTGGCGCCATCCTGCAAGTTGGTGATTGGCGAAACCGTCGATGACAGCGCCCCTCTCCCCGTCCCTATACCGTCCCTATACGGGGAGAGGATGCCGGCAGGCAGGTGAGGGGCAGCGCAAACGCTCGGAATGAGCGGCCACTGGTCTATAAGCTGAAGCGATTGTCCTGCCTACTCAGCCGGCTCGACATTGGTGTAGGCGGCTTGTTCGAGCTCACGCTTCAGCCGCGATGCTTCTTCCACCTTCGGCGTCACGAAGCGGCCAAGCAGGAGATAGGCGACCGGTGTCAGGAACAGCGTCGAGACGGTGGCCAGACCCAGACCGCCGACGATCACCCAGCCGAGCGCGATGCGCGCCTCGGCGCCGGCGCCGCTCGCCAGCACCAACGGCACGCCGCCGAGCACGGTGCAGATCATCGTCATCATCACCGGCCGTAGCCGGATGGTGGAGGCCCGCTCGATCGCCTCGCGCACGCCGAGCCCGCGGTCGCGCAACTGATTGGCGAACTCGACGATCAGGATGCCGTTCTTTGCCATGACGCCGACCAGGAGCACCAGGCCGATCTGGCTGTAGGCGTTGAGGCTGGTGCCGCTGAGCAAAAGGGCAAAGATCGCGCAGGCGAGACCGAGCGGCACCGTTGCCATGATGATGACCGCGCTGACGAAGCTCTCGAACTGGGCGGCAAGCACCAGCAAGATGATGACCAGCGAGAAACCGAAGATGGTGATCATGGCGCTGTTGGTCTCGCCCAGCGTCGCCGCCTCGGCCAACGGCACGATGCGGCTACCTGGCGGCAGAAGCGGCGTGGCGATTGCCTCGGCGCGGGTGAGCGCCTGGCCGAGCGCGAAATCACCGCTGAGGTTGGAGGTAATCGCCACCGACGGCTGCTGCTGCTCGCGGGTCAGCGAGGGCGGCACGGCGCGCTCGGTCAAAGTGGCGATGGTCGACATCGGCACGAAGCGGCCGTCGGCCGTCTTCAGGAAGATGTTCTCCAGATCGGTCGGATCGTTGATCGGGTTGGTCGTCGAGACGAGTTTCACCCCGTAGCTGCGGTCGGCGATATAGACGTCGACGACATCATTGCCGTCGAGCATGGCCTGGAAAGTATCGGCAAGCCCGGTGATGTCGATGCCGAGGTCGGAAGCACGCTCGCGGTCGATGGCCACCGAAAGCTGGGGTTGCGTCGGGTCGACGGAGAGCCGGGGCGACTGGAAGCGGGCGTCCTTCTGCATCTCGGCGATGATCTTCACCGCAGCGTCGCCGAGCGCCGCACGGTTGTTGCCGACCAGCGCAAACTGCAGGCCGTTGCCGGCGCCGCGAATCCCGAGGCTGTTGGGCTGCGTCGGAAAGACGCGCACGCTCGGCACCTGCCGGGTGAGCCGGCTGATGTCGGCCATGATCTGCTGCTGGCTGCGGGCGCGCTCGTCCCATGGCGCCAGCGTCATCACCATAAAACCGGCATTGTAGGCGCCGTTGCGGCCGGCACTCTCGAAGGTGTTGCGGATTTCGCCGGAATCGCGCAGCGGCTGGATCAGTTTTTCGATCTTCTGCATCTGCTGCGTCGTGTAGTCGAGGCTGACGCCTTGCGGCGCGTCAACGCGCATGAGCACGACGGCACGGTCCTCGGTCGGCGTCAGTTCCTGGCGGATCGTGCCGAACAGCGTGAAGGCGGTGGCTGCAAACAGCAGCGCGACCAAAAGCACGATCCACGGCGCATCGAGGCAGATGCGCAGGCAGCGCCGGTAGAGCGTGTTCAGCGCGCCGCCGATGCGGGCGCCGATGCCGCTGCCGCCTTTGTGGTGAAGCGGCGCGACCGACAGCATGCGCGAGGCAAGCATCGGACAAAGCGTCAGCGCCACGACGGCGGACAGAAGCACCGATATGGCGAGAACGAAGCCGAATTCGCGGAATAGGCCGCCGGTCTGGCCGGGCAGGAAGGAGATCGGCACGAAGACGGCGACCAGCGTCAGCGTCGTGGCGATGACGGCGAAGAACACTTCCTGGGCGCCAAGAACGGCTGCGGCGCGTGGCCCCATGCCTTCGTTGCGTCGTCGCACGATGTTTTCCAGCACGACGATGGCATCGTCGACGACCAGGCCCGTCGCCAGCACCAGGGCGAGCAGCGTCAATATGTTGACCGAGAAGCCGGCGAGATAGATGGCGGCGATCGTCCCGATCATGGCGACCGGCATGGCAAGCCCGGGAATGAGCGTCGCGCGCCAGTCGAGGAGAAACACGTAGATGACGATCAGCACGATCGAGACGGACAGGCCAAGTGCGATCTCGACCTCATGCACCGCGCCGTTGACGAAGACCGCATCGTCGCTGGTGACCTTAATCGACATGCCCTGAGGCAGATCCGCCTGCAGCGCGGCGACGGCGGCCCTGACGCCGGTCGAAATATCCAGCGTGTTCGATTCCGCCTGGCGGATGATGCCGAGACCGATGCCGGTCTTGCCGTTCGAACGCAATGTGGTCTGACCGATGTCGGGGCCGAGCGTGACGGTGGCGACGTCGCGGATGCGGGTCGTGCCGCCGATGATGATGTTTTCGAACTCCTCCGGCGTGGTCACGTCCGCCGTCGGACGCACGATCAGATCCTGGTTGGTCGTGGTGATCGAGCCAGCCGGCGAATCGAAAGCGACCGAGGCCAGCGCTGTCCTCAGGTCGGCGACGGTGAAGCCCAGACCGGCGAGCTTGTTCTGGTCGACATCGATGCGAAATATCTTGTCGCGGTCGCCATAGACCTGGACGTCGGCTACGCCAGGCACGGCGGCAAGCTCGTCCTCGATCTGGTCCTGGACCAGCACCGTCATGTCCTGCACCGACATGGTGTCGGAGGTGACAGCCAGCCGCATCACCGGCTCGGAATTGGCATCGGCCTTGACGATGCGAGGCGCATCCGCCGTGTCCGGCATCTGGTCGGCGACGCGGCCGACGCCATCGCGCACATCGGAGGCGGCGACGTCGAGGTCGACGCCGTCGTTGAATTCGATGGTGACGCGGCTTGTGCCGAAGGACGAGGTGGACGAGATCGACTTCACACCGGAGACGCGAGCGACCGCGCCTTCAATCACGTCGGTCAATTCGCGGTCGACGGTCTCGGCCGCAGCGCCTTCAAAGGTCGTGTTGACGGTGACGACGGCGCGATCGACATCCGGCAGTTCGCGGATTTCGACACCGTAAAAGGCAGCAAGGCCGGCGACCGCGATCAGCGTGTTCAAAACGAAGGCCATCACCGGCCTGCGGATGAACAGCGCGGTGAAGCCTGTGTCGCTGGCGGCGTTGTTGGTTGCGGTCATCAGCCGTCGGCGTCCGCGGCGCGCTGTTCTTGGCCGGCGATGCGGACCTCGCCGCCTTCGCTGACGCTCTGGGTGCCTTCAGTCACTACCATGTCGCCGCTGACGATCGGGGCGTCGATCAACACGGTCTCGGTGTTGCGCTGGATGATGCGCACCGCAACCCGCTTGGCCTTGCCGTCCACGATGGTCCAGATATAGGCGCCGTCCGAACCCCATTGTATCGCCAGCGGACTGACAGCGGGATAGCTGTCGCCGGGGAACTTCATGGTGATCTGGAAGGACATGCCGGCACGCAGCGAATCGGCTGGATTGGCGATCTTTGCCTTAACCAGAAGGGTACGACTGGCTTCGTCGATGTGGTTGTCGATGGCGGAAACCGCGCCGGTGTAGGCTTTGTTGGGGTTGGCAATTGGCGTGGCCGACAATTGCGCGCCGACCTTGACGGCGGCGGCGAAGCGCTCCGGCACCCAGAATTCGACCAGTATGCTGGAGCGGTCGTCGAGGGTGGCGACCGCCGACTGGCTGGTCACATAGTTGCCGGCTGATATCGGCAGGATGCCAACGACGCCGGCGATCGGCGCGACGATCGAGCGGCGCTGCAAGGCCAGTTCCGCATCGCGAAGCGCCAGCCTGGCATTGGCCAGCACCACTTCGGCATCGGCAACGGCGACCGCCGTCGCAGCGTTGGAAGCCCGCAGCGATTTGACCCGGTCGAGCTTGGCCTGCGCGTCCTGCAAGGCAACCTTGGCGCGGTCCTGTGCGATCACCTCGGTGTCGGAATCGAGGGTGGCAATGATCTGTCCTCTTTCGACATGGGCGCCGGACTCGACCAGAAATTCGACGAGGCGGCCGGAGCTGTAGGGATTGACCGTCACCGAGGCGTTGGCGCGGCCGGTGCCGATCGCCTGCAGGCGATCATTGATGACGGCCGTGGCAGCCGGCAATGCGACGATAGTCACCGACTGGCCGGCATCGCTGCGGCTGCCCGCTTGCCCGGCCTTGTCGACCGCGCCCGTCACTGTCGGAGGCGTCGCGGCGCCAGTCCAGTCGATGCCCCAGCGCGCCAGCACATCCGGCGCGCCTGGAAAAAAGCGAACCCAGGCAGCCGCAGCCGCGACGAGGATCACAAGTGCAAAAACGATCTGTTTCCAGGCGGCCATCGGCACTCCGGTTGGCAAAGATCCCGTCTACGCTTCCCAAGGTGAAGTAGACGCGACGGCACCCTCCGACAAAGGGGATGGCCCGTCGATATCAAAGCTTTATGGCAATTCTCCCGCTCGCTTGCACATTAAATCGGTGTAACGTTGATAAGGGCCCCGGCTGGGCCCACCGGCCGATTGACGCGGGCGGCAGAGATCACCACGATGCGCGCGCCGTTTCGATCGCCGCCTCGAGGCCATGCCGACGGCGCCGCTCGGCAGGTCGTCCGTCCGATCCCGTCTGCCTGCCCGCCGGGATTTATTTATGTCGCGTGTGCGCCTCCGGGTACGACGACGCCGGACATGGCGATTCCGACGTTTGCCGGATCTTCCTTGAGCGCGGCGGCCGCGAGCGAGACCACGCCCACCAGGCGCTTGTCGCGATTGAGGACAGGCAAACGCCTGACCTGGATATCGCCCATGTTCTGGACGACATGCTCGATATCTTCGTCCTCGAAGCAGTATTTGACATCCTTGGTCATCACGTCGCGGACCGTCGCATTACCGTCCTTGCCTTCGGCGATCGCACGCACGACGATGTCACGGTCGGTGATCGTTCCGACGAGTCGGTCGTTTTCTCCGACGGGCAGGAATCCGACGTCGTCAACCGCCATGCGTCTCGCGATTTTCTGCAACGACTCGCCGGGACTGGCGAGATGAACGTTGGGGTCATTATCTCAGCGACTTTCATGGTGAATCTCCCTGTTCGCGCGCAGAACGGCACCGGCGCCGGCGGTCGTCGAGCGATATTGGTCGAGAAGACTTGTTGAGAGTCTCAGGCCTGTCGCGCCGCGACAATCGCTCGCGGTCCCGTTCCTCGCTGAAGGGACTAACAGCCGGGCCGAATGGTTCCAGGCGCGATCCTTGAAGTTTCCCGTTTTGTTCCCATATAGATTGGCAGGACCGGAGACGGTTCAACCACATGGGGGATCGGTTAACTCCTGGCCCTTGTGCGGCGAGAACCTTCGGACCAGAGAGACCAGATCTCCGGGCTGCCGCGCACTAAGCGACTGATGTCGTGGAGCGAAAGTCCGGGCTTCGCCGACACACCCCAGCAGGCGATGCCTGCCCGCCGCAAGGCGAGCCACGGCAACAGAGACGAGCCGTCCCAGTCGGGACGGGTCAAACGGGCGACGGGGTGGGGAAGCAACCGCAAGAAGTGCCCTGTGACCTGTGTCGGGGAGGGCCGTGGTGGTGGGCAAGGAGGCGCCTGGCGACAGGCGTCCAAGAGGAATGGCAACCCTCGACAGAACCCGGCCTACAGGGGATCTGGTCTCAAGCATCTCGTGGCGAGAACCGGCAGACGCGCACGGCTCGGCCTATGGGCTCGGAGAGCCGTGGGGAGAACGGCTATGCAGCGGACTGCAACTCCGTGTATGCCGGTTCGAGTCCGGCTGGCGCCTCCAAATTATCCACAGCTGATCAACGGCTGACAAGAGGAAGAGTGGCCGAGCGGCTGAAGGCGGCGGCTTGCTAAGTCGTTATGCGGGACACCCGCATCGAGGGTTCGAACCCCTCCTCTTCCGCCAGCGGCAGAGGCTATGGATTAACCGAAAACGAGCATTGCTGTCGTTACCCCAGTCCCTGCAGCCAACAAGGCTCGATCTGGCTGAAACCCGGGGAACGCAGCACGATGCCAAGGCGGCAGTGGAATTAGCAGGTTCTTTCACCAAAAGGTGCTTGACACGAAACCGATGCTTCCCATATACGCCTCTCCAACGAGGGCGGTGCGCCGCTGGCGACGAAGCGGTTCGCTTCTAGATCTGCCCTCTGCGAAATTCAAGAGAGCCGCGTGAGCGACACTCGAACGGCCCCGAAGCCAAAAGCGTACGGGCCACGACACCGCGTCTGCGATGTCTGTTCTTTG
>NZ_CAKXZT010000119.1:217129-228790 GCF_935825525.1 Mesorhizobium escarrei | reverse complement strand
CAAAGAACAGACATCGCAGACGCGCTGTCGTGGCCCGTACGCTTTTGGCTTCGGGGCCGTTCGAGTGTCGCTCACGCGGCTCTCTTGAATTTCGCAGAGGGCAGATCTAGAAGCGAACTTCTTCGTCGCCAGCGGCGCACCGCCCTCGTTGGTGAGGCGTATATAGTCGTCGCGCGTTCAAAGTGTCAACAACGATTTCGGTCTTTTTTGAATTTTTTGCGACGAAAGATTGCGGCGCCGATTTTCGGTAGCCGACTTCCGCGGCGGCATGGGGATAACAAAGCCGACCACCACCACGGAGCCCTATTGCCGCCGCATTGCGGTTTGACACCAAGGCCACGAAGCCGGCTGCATGCACCACCGGCGCGGCGCCTTATAAGAGACTGTAAGAGGGCCACTAAGAGAGAAGTATGACTGGGGATCTCGGCCGAAGCCAGGCGCTTCGTTGACTTCGCCCGCCGTGACAGGCAAATGTCATGACCACAACAAAAGCGACAAGCCGTCCCGCCCGGGGAAGAAGCAGCCTTTCTGGATGCCAGATACGGAAAATGTCATAGCCGAACTCGGCAACGAGCCGCCGCTGATTGCGGACGGTCGCAGTGGCCCGCCCGACCGGCGCGAGGTTTCGGCGCGCTGGCTGTCGGGCACTTTTCTTACTGGCGTGACGTCGAGCGTGCTGATGGGCGTGGCGCTGTTCGCAGCCCTCGACGGCCGTCAGCAATTGGCGACGCCGCCCGAGATCGCCGAACTGATCAGCCTTGCAAGAGGCGACGATTCCGGCGAGATCGCCAAGACCACCAGGCTGGTGGCGCCGCGCCAGATCGCCAGGGCCAAGGACCGCCGGCGCATGGAAGTGCCGATGGTGACCAAGGTCGGCGACCGCGATGTCATCCACACCATGCCTTTCGTGCAGATCAAGATGGCGCTTGCCGCCGGGCACACGACCAGCCGTGCCTATCCGCCTTTCAATCCGATGCAGGTGTTTGGCGACGACCGCGACGGCAATGCCGGTCAGCCGGCGACCGCCGCCGCCGGCCAGATCTATGGCGCCAAGGTCGAAAGCGAGCTGAGCCTGAAGACGGTCGATTTCCCGATCGAGACGGCAGCGTTCGACGAAAAGAGTGACTTGTCCGCCGACGAGGTGGAAAAGGTGGTGCGCGAGGCCGGCACGGGTCTGAGCGACGGCGCCGTGCAGGTCGCGTCGCTGCATTATGTCGACCCGCAGCGCTTCGGCGATGCATTCGCCGAGAGCATGGCCGGCTCCTACGACGTCAGGATCGTTCCGGAAAACGTCTCGGTGTCGCCGCGTGCTGCCCCCGACGATCAGGCGCCGGCCTTCGCCGAGGAGATCATCCCCTTCACCAGGGACCGCAACATCGTCGAGGCCTTCGCCGATTCGGGCTATACCGGCGAGGACGCCACCGGCATGGCCGAGGCGATCGCCAAATTGCTGAATGCGACAGCGCTCAAGGCGGGAACCGTGCTGCGCGTCGGCCTCGAGATCCATGGCGACGCCGCCAAGGTCGTTCGCACCGGCATCTACGACAGGGCCCAGCATATCGTCACCATCGCGCTCGATGATCACGGCCAATATGTGCCGGCGCAGGAGCCGGAGCCCAATCCCGAATTGCTGACCGCGTTCGATGATTCGCCGCCGGTGGTGGTGCGCGGCAATCTGCCGAACGTCTATGACGGCATCTACCGCGCCGCCTACTCCTACGGCATGTCCAAGGCGATGACCAAGCGGCTGATCAAGCTCCTGGCGTCCGGCGTCGATTTCCAGTCGCGGCTCAATCCGTCGGACCGCATCGAGGTGCTGTTCTCGCAGCCGGACGGGGACGACCGGGCATCCGACGAATCCGAGCTGCTCTACGTCTCGGCGAGCTTCGGCGGCACGACGCGCAATTTCTACCGGTTTCGGATGCAGGACGGCAGCACCGACTATTTCGACGAGGATGGCCGCAGCGCCCAGCAATTCCTGCTGCGCAATCCCCTGCCCGCAGGAAAATTCCGCTCCGGCTTCGGTGCCCGCAGGCATCCGATCCTCGGCTATGTGCGCATGCATACCGGCGTCGATTGGTCAGCCGCCATCGGCACGCCGATCATCGCCGCCGGCAACGGTGTCGTCGAGAAAGCCGGCTGGGCCGGCGGCTATGGCAAACAGATCATCATCCGTCATGCCAATGGCTACGAGACCTCCTACAATCACCAGAGCGCTTTTGCCAAAGGCATCGCGCCGGGCGTGCGCGTCCGCCAAGGCCAGACCATCGGCTTTCTCGGCCAGACCGGCCTCGCCACCGGTCCACATCTCCACTACGAGCTGATCGTCAACGGCACCAAGGTCGACCCGATGCGCGTTCGCCTGCCGGTCGGCAAGGTGCTGAAGGGCGACGACCTCGTCGCCTTCAAGCGCGAGCGCGGGCGCATCGATGATCTGCTCAAGCAGGAAGACAATGATTCGCTGAAGGTCGCGAGCGCCAAGATCGAAGGCTGAGCCGAGTTGGCCCTTTGCGGGCTGCTCAGTTCTGCGGAGCCTCAGATCCACGTGGCCATGGCAGTCGCTCGCCGGAAACAGTTGTCCACGCCACGATCGCCGAGAGCAGGCAAAGCAGCGCGGTCACCAAGGCGACGGCTGCGAACGCTGCGTCGCTGGCGGCCAGCCTTGCTGCATCGAGATCCGGTGCCGGGCCTGCCGGCGCCGGTTCGCCGAAACCCGGAATGCCGGATGCGGCACCGCTGTTCAGCGCTGCCGCATAGACCCAGGCCGCCAGTGACCCCATCGCCGCCACTGCGATCAGGCCGCCAATGCGCGAGACGGCATTGTTGATTCCCGAGGCAGCACCGGTATCCTTGTCCTCGACCGCCGTCATCACCGCCGTCGACAGCGGCGACACCACCAGCGCCATGCCGAGCCCCATCAGCGCCATCAGCGGAAACACGCCCCACCAGAAACTGTGGATGCCGGCATAGGCCAGCAAGGCAAGCCCGGCAAAGGCGACAGCGACGACGAGACTGCCGCTGGCGATCGGAAAACGCGGACCGATCCGGTCGGACCACTGGCCGACCGGCCCCGACAACAGCGCGATCAAGACCGACAGCGGCAGGAAGATGAAGCCGACCTCGGCGGCGCTCAGCCCCCATCCGGCGATGAGCAGCATCGGCAGATAGAACAGGTTGGCCGACAGTGCGAAATAGAGGAAGAAGGTCGCCACATTGGCGCCGGCGAAGGCGCCGACCCGAAACAGCGAGAGATCGATCATCGGTTCGCGCTGCCGGCGCTCGAAGACAATGAACATGATGAGCAGCACCGCGCCGGCGGCAATGCTCGGGCCCGACATTTGCCCCTCGCCCTCTGCGCCCATCGAAGTCAAGCCGTAGGCAACCGCTCCGAACGCCAAGGTGGCGAGTGCAGCGCCGCCGAGATCCAGGCTGCGCTTTTCGGTCGGTGCGTCGGCCGGGACCTTGGCGAGCAGAAGATAGATCGAGACAAGACCAAGCGGCAGATTGACCGCGAAGATCACCCGCCAGATGCCGTCGCCGAAGGCCGACAAGACAACGCCGCCCAGCACCGGGCCAAGCGCCATCGTCAGTGCCGAGGCCGCCGCCCAGATGCCGATCGCCCTGCCGCGCTCCTTCTTCGGATAGGCCTTGGCGATAATGGCGAGGCTGCCTGGCACCATGATGGCAGCACCGATGCCCTGAACGGCGCGAAATGCAATGAGCATTGGCGGGTTCGGCGCCACCGCGCAGGCAAGCGAGGCGGCAATGAACAGCGCGATGCCTGCCACGAAAGCATGCCGCAGGCCAAAACGGTCGCCGGCGGCGCCGCCAACAAGAATGAGTGCCGAAAGCGTCAGCGCATAAGAGTTTGAAATCCACTGCGCCTCGGCGAAACTGGCGCCAAGATCGACGCGGATCGCCGGCGTGGCGATGGCCAGGATCGAACCGTCGATGAAACCGAGCGCGGAAGCCAGGATCGCCGCGATCAGCACGAACCTGCGCCGCGATTGCGGGCAAAACGTATCGGCCGGCAGCGGCCTGGTCAGGGGGACGGCGTCGGCGCCGACTTCGCTTGGAGAACGCATGAAGCCTGCTTAGAGACTGTTTCGAAATTCGCTCTGGCGAGTCATATGGTGGTGGTTTCGAGAACCGGGGCGCAGTGGATATTTGGGTCCGTGAGCACCGGAAGCGCAGAAAACGCCATCAGATGGCCGCCAGAGTAGAGTTTCCAAACGGTCTCTTAGCCCTTCTATGCGCTGGCGACAACCGGCCAGAGGACTGCTGTCGTTAAAACCAGGACAGGATCGGCACTTCGATGCCGTCGGCCCGCGGCTCCTTCGCTTGCGAAAATCACCGGCTGATTAATGCACGTCGCCAAAAAGCCTGCCCCCGGAGTGGAGCCAGGGGTGTGCAGGGATTTGGGATACGGCGCTTAAAGCGCGTCGCGTTTGACCAGCCTCATGCGACGCGCTTTAGGTTATCGTTTGATGCATGTCGCTATCGCAAAACCGTTGCACACTTTTGCGCGACATGCATTAGTCGATGAATTCCACCATGACGCCCGGCGAGACGATTTTTGCCAGTTCGCGCGCGTCCCAATTGGTCAGCCGCACGCAGCCATGGCTTTCGGTTTTGCCGATCTTGGAAGGGTCAGGCGTGCCGTGAATGCCGTAGGTCGGCTTGTCCAGCGCAATCCAGACCGAGCCGACGGGGCCGTTCGGGCCCGGCGGGATGGTCAGGATCTTGTTGTTTTCGCCCTGCTTGAAATTGATGTTCGGATTGTAGGTGTAGTTCGGGTCGAGAGCGACCCGCGACACCGCATGCGTGCCGGTGGGTGAAGGCGTGTCCGCCGAGCCGATGGTGGCTGGATAGGCCGCGATTAACTTGGCCGACGCGTCATAGGCGCGGACCTGCTTCTTGCCCTTGTCGGCGATGATGCGTGCCACCGGCGTGGCCACCAGCCTGCCGAAATTGGCGACCTTGATGATCGTGCCGGGACGGTTGAAATTGGCTTCCGGATTGAGCGCCTTCAGATAGTTCTCGTCCATGTGGAACCGCTCGGCCAGCGCTTCGGTGACTGAGGTGTAGCTCAGCCGTTCGAGCTGCGCCTTCTGGCCGTAGTCTTCCGGCACCGAGGCGACATAGGGCCCGGCCGCATCCTCGGGCGTGATGTTGTAGGAGGCGAAGGCATCGCCGCCGGATTGCTCAAGGGCCGCCTGGATGCCGACCACATCGGTCGACCGCAGATTGCTGCCGGTGATCTCGTTGTAGGCGGCGAGCGCCTTGTCGACATTCGAGCCGAAGCGCCCGTCGACGACGCCGGGCGAAGCGCCGGCGCGGTCGAGCAGCACTTGCAGCGCCGCGACCTCCTGGCGTGCACCGAGTGAAAGCGATGGATCAACGGCAGTCTTGCCGTCGATCTTTGGCGGCAGTGCCGCTTGGTCGCCCGGCGCCGTCGGCTCGACCGGTTCGATCGCAGCCTCGTTGAGCGGCTGGCGCTTGACGGTGCGCGGCTTTACCGGCTGCGGCGCTTCCGGATAATTGTTGCCATAGTTGCCGCCATCCAGCGGTGCTTCGGGAAAAGCGTCCACCGGATCGCTGTACGGATCATATTCATCGACCGGCGGTACGACGATCAGGCCTTCCTCTTCCAATTGCCTGCGGCGCAAGCGCGCCATATCTTCCGGATCGTCGAGATAATAGCGGTCGTCCTCGACCGGTCCGAGATTGCGTAAGCGCTCGCGGCGGAGTGCGCGGCGATCAAACCTGGTCTGCGGCGGCTGGATGGCAAGAACCTGGCCGGTTTCCGTATCGACGACGACGCGGTTTCCTCTGGCGTCGTAGTAGACGTCAAAATCGCCGTTCTGGGCGACCAGCACAGCATGGCTATCCGCGGCTCGGGCAGATCGCGGCGCGATGTCCTCCGTCGGCGCCGCCATTACGCCCGAAGAAAGCAGCCCGGCGGCGAGCGCCGAAAGGGTGAAGGTCGTGCGGAACATGTTGGCCAAATTCTCCGGTCCGTAATTGCCGCCGCCCGGCGTTGTCTCTTTAGAGCGCCACGCGTCCTTCGGACGCGCAGTGACGCTCCAACACTTAAAATCTCGCATCATGCTTTCCGAAAATCGAATTCGATTTTCGGGCCTGTGCGGCAGGCGAACCCCTTCGCCAGCAAATCAGTCGTCAACCATAGGGTTCCAACATGAACCGGGCATGAAGATGGCGGATTTCTGGCGGTGAGAGCAACATAGCTAGCTGGTGGCGAATCCCAATTCCTTACGCGCCTGCTTCGTCAGCTTGAGCACGACGAGACGGTGGCTTTCGCGCAGATAGTCCTTCAGCGCATCATCGTCCATGCTTTGGCTTGTCTGGCGCTGGATCCATTTCATGCCGCGTGAGGCAAGATAGGGCGCGGGCCGAAGGCCCGGCTGTTCCTTCAAGATGTCATAAGCGACGTCGGAGCATTTGAAGGTGACGAACGGCTCCTTGCCCTCGCTCCAACCGCCGATCGCAAAGACCTTGGCTCCGACCTTCCAGACATGAGCACCGCCCCACTGGACGACATGGGTCGCCGACGGCAGCGAGGCGCAGAAGCTGTTGTAGTCGTCCAACGTCATCTGCGCCCCGTTTAACGTTTTAATTATGTGGCGGCCTCGAAAATCAGGCCGCCGCCTCGGTCGCCACGACCGTCGGCTTCGACCGGAAGTTCAACCGGTCGGAACCTGCGGTGACCTTGACGGTCGAACTGTCGAGGATGTCGCCGAGCAGGATCTTCTCCGCCAGCGGATCCTGAAGGTCCTTCTGCATCACCCGCTTCAACGGCCGCGCGCCATAGGCCGGATCATAGCCCTTGGCGGCCAGCCAGTCGATCGCCTCCCGATCCAGCGAAAGCGTGATCTTGCGATCTGCGAGCAGGCTTTCCAGCCGCTTGAGCTGGATCTCGACGATGCGGCCCATATCCTGCCGACGCAGCCGGTGGAACAGGATCACCTCGTCGACGCGGTTGAGGAACTCCGGCCGGAACGACGCCCTGACGACACTCATCACCTCGTCGCGCACGACATCGACATCCTGGTTCTCGCCGAGATTGACCAGATATTCGGCGCCGAGGTTCGACGTCATAATGATCAGCGTGTTGCGGAAATCGACCGTGCGGCCCTGCCCGTCGGTCAGGCGGCCGTCATCGAGCACCTGCAGCAGCACGTTGAACACGTCCGGATGCGCTTTCTCGATCTCGTCGAACAGCACGACCTGGTAGGGCCGGCGTCGCACCGCTTCGGTCAGCGCACCGCCCTCCTCATAGCCGACATAGCCGGGAGGCGCGCCGATCAGCCGGGCGACCGAGTGCTTCTCCATGAATTCCGACATGTCGATGCGCACCATGGCGCTCTCGTCGTCGAACAGAAAGCTGGCAAGCGCCTTGGTCAGTTCGGTCTTGCCGACGCCCGTCGGTCCGAGGAACATGAACGAACCGATCGGCCGGTTCGGATCCTGCAGGCCGGCGCGGGCACGGCGAACGGCTTTCGACACGGCCTGCACCGCCTCGCCCTGGCCGACGACACGCTTGCCGATTTCGTCTTCCATGCGCAGCAGCTTGTCACGCTCGCCTTGCAGCATCTTGTCGACCGGAATGCCGGTCCAGCGCGACACGATGTGGGCGACGTGATCGGGGGTGACCACCTCTTCGACCATGCCGACCTTGCCGTCTTGCGCCTCGGCCTGCGTCAGCTTCTTTTCGAGCTCCGGAATCTTGCCATAGGCAAGCTCGCCGGCGCGCTGGAATTCACCGTTGCGCTGGGCGATGGCGAGTTCGTTGCGCGCCTCGTCGAGCTGTTTCTTCAGGTCGGCGGCGAGCCCGAGCTTCTGCTTCTCGGCCTGCCACTTCGAGGTCAGTTCGGTCGATTCCTCTTCCAGGTCG
Source organism: Mesorhizobium escarrei (assembly GCF_935825525.1). Lineage (GTDB taxonomy): Bacteria > Pseudomonadota > Alphaproteobacteria > Rhizobiales > Rhizobiaceae > Mesorhizobium > Mesorhizobium escarrei. Next base: position 220,875 of record NZ_CAKXZT010000119.1, on the reverse strand, counting down.
GAAAGATCCTTTTCGAGCCGGGCGAGCCGGTCCTTCGACGCGTCGTCCTTCTCGACCTTCAGCGCCTCACGCTCGATCTTGAGCTGCATGATGCGGCGGTCGATCTCGTCCAGCGCTTCGGGCTTCGAATCGACCTGCATCCGGAGCCGCGACGCGGCCTCGTCTACAAGGTCGATCGCCTTGTCCGGCAGGAAGCGGTCGGCGATATAGCGGTTGGACAGCGACGCTGCCGCGACCAGCGCCGAATCCGAAATGCGCACCTTGTGGTGCTGCTCGTACTTTTCCTTCAGGCCGCGCAGGATGGAGACGGTGTCTTCCACCGTCGGCTCATTGACGAAGACCGGCTGGAAGCGGCGGGCAAGGGCTGCGTCCTTCTCGACATGCTTGCGGTATTCGTCGAGCGTCGTCGCGCCGACGCAGTGAAGTTCGCCGCGTGCCAGTGCCGGTTTCAACAGGTTCGACGCATCCATGGCGCCATCCGCCTTGCCGGCGCCGACCAGCGTGTGCATCTCATCGATGAACAGGATGATGCCGCCAGCCGCAGCGGTAACTTCCGAAAGAACCGCCTTCAGCCGCTCCTCGAATTCGCCGCGATATTTGGCGCCGGCGATCAGCGATCCCATATCGAGCGCCATCAACTGCTTGTCCTTGAGCGATTCCGGCACGTCGCCATTGACGATGCGCAACGCCAGCCCTTCGGCGATCGCCGTCTTGCCGACGCCGGGTTCACCGATCAGCACCGGATTGTTCTTGGTGCGGCGCGACAGCACCTGGATGGTGCGGCGGATCTCGTCGTCGCGGCCGATGACCGGGTCGAGCTTGCCGGCGCGACCGTCGGCGGTGAGGTCGCGCGCGTACTTCTTCAGCGCGTCATAGCCCTGCTCGGCGCTCGCCGAATCGGCGGTGCGACCCTTGCGGACGTCGTTGATCACCTGGTTCAGCGCCTGTGGCGTCACGCCGGCCTTGGTGAGGATGTCGGCAGTCTTGGCGGATTTCTCGACCGCCAGCGCCGTCAGCAGCCGCTCGACCGTGACGAAGCTGTCGCCGGCCTTCTTGGCCAGGTCCTCGGCGGTCGAGAACACTTTGGCCAGCGGTTGCGCCAGATAGAGCTGGCCGTTGCCGCCCTCCACCTTGGGCATTGCCTCAAGTGCCGTCTCGACGCCCAGCTTGACGTCGCGGACGCTGCCGCCGGCGCGCTCGATCAACGACGCTGCCAGGCCCTCGTCGTCGTCGACGAGCACTTTCAATATATGTTCGGGGGTGAACTGCTGGTGGTTGCGCGAGAGAGCCAAGGTCTGCGCCGACTGGATGAAGCCGCGCACGCGCTCGGAATATTTTTCAAGGTTCATATCTGTCTCCTTCCGTCACCGGCCCGCTTTGCGGCACCGGATCAGATTGCGGTGACGGACCCGCCCGTTCGAGCCGGGTCCTGTTCACGCGAGATATGGGGCGCAAGCTACGGACCCTCAAGACGTCCCGATGACGGCGGACTCATAATATTCCGCGGGCGCACAAAGCAAAAACGGCGGAGATTTCTCTCCGCCGTCTAGGAATGTCTGAAGGCCCTGCTCGATCAGTTGTTGACGTCGATGATGGCGGGCTCGCCACCGGCGTCTTCCGCCGGAGTTGCATTTGCGTTATCGCCGCCAGCATTGTCGTTACCGCCATCCACCTGATCAGCATTGACGCGCGGACGGCGCGGACGCCTGGGGCGGCGGGCAGCGCCGCTTTCGGCAGCGGCTTCGTTCATCTCGGCCTGGGCAGCCAGAGCCGCCGGCGAAAAGCTGTCGAACTGCGGTGCGGGTTCGGCCACCGAAACAGGCTCGATCGCAGACACAGCTTCCGCCTGCACGGGCGTTTCGTTCTGAACCGGTCTCTCGTTGCGCCGGTTCTGATCGCCGCGCTGTCCGCCCTGCTCGCCGCGCGCACCAAATTCGCCGCGCTGGCCGTTCTGGCCGTAGCCGCCACTGGGGCGACGGTCGCGATGGCGGCCGACATTGTCGCGCCCGCCGGCATCGCGCCCACTGGCATCGCGCCCATTAGCATCACGATTGTCGCGGCCGTTTTCCTGGTTGAACGTCAATTCGGCCGGCGTGCCGTCGATGACCGGCTGCGGGCCTGCACCGTGGTTGACCACCGGAGCCGCAGTCTCGCCGACATTGTTGTTGCCGGCATTGTCGAACTCGTCCCGATCTTCGTCGCCGTCATCGTCGAAATCGTCGCGATTCTGCTGAGCGCTCTGGATCGGTAGCTGCGCCTGCGCGGCAGCGATGATGCGATTGTAGTGCTCGGCGTGCTGGAGATAGTTTTCCGCCATCACCCGGTCGCCGGAGCTTTGCGCGTCACGGGCAAGGGTTGCGTATTTTTCGGCGATCTGCTGAGCCGATCCGCGGATCTTCACATCCGGACCGTTGCTCTCGTAGTTGCGCGTCAGGGGATTTGGACCCTTGCGGTTATTGTTGTTGTTATTGCCGCCGCCATTGTTGTTGCGACCGCGCATGCGCCTGTTCTGCTGTTGTGGCCTCATTCGACTCTCTTCATTTTGAAATTTTCGAAAACTTTTTCACGAACGGAGGCGCTCATGCAGCCAGCCGTTTCGTCTCTTCACCGGCGTTCGCCCGCATCGATTGCGTTGGCGCCACGTGTCATCCTGTTCCGGTTACATCACTTGCCGGACGATTTCCCGCACGAAGCTTGGGCGTCGTTTGCGCAAGAAGGCAGCTATTTCCAAGGAAACCGAATCGCTAGGAGCACTGCCTGCTTCGTCTCATCCGGTTAAGGCGACCCTAGCCGCATTCCCCGGCATTGCCAAGCGGTTTTTTGCACTGCATCACGGGTTTGTCAGTTCAAAGATCAGAACCCTCTCGTTTCCGCCAAAGTCGCGGAATACCCCCGCCGGCATATAGCCGGCCGCGGAGAATATGCCCGTGACCTCTTTGCGTTGGGTGTGGCCGATCTCGACCGCAATCCTGCCCTCGGCTTCCAAAAAACCTGCCGCCTCGGCGGCGATGATTCTGTAGGAACTCAGACCGTCCACGCCACCATCGAGGGCTTGGCGTGGATCGAAATCGCGGACTTCGTCCTGCAGATTTTCAATGTCTATGGACGCTATATAGGGAGGGTTACCGGCAATTACATGGTATCGGCCAAAAACTTTTTCGAACCAGTCGGATTCGAGCACCTGGAACCGGTCGCCCAACCCCAATTCCCTGGCGTTGCGCATGGCGGTCGCCAGCGCCCCTTGCGAAATATCGACCCCGGTGGCGACCGCCGCCGGAACGGCGCTGAGCAGCGCCAGCGCGATGGCGCCGGTGCCGGTGCCGAGATCGAGGATGCGGCATTGGCCTTGCCGCTCTGCTGTCGCCTTCACGAAGGGCAGCACCGCTTCGACCAGCGTTTCGGTGTCCGGTCGCGGCTCCAGCGTTTCCGGTGACAGCGACAGGCGCAAGCCGTAGAATTCGCGATAGCCGAGGATGCGATGCACCGGCTCACCGGCAACCCGCCGTCTCAGGGCTGCATCGATCGCGGCAATCGCGGCGGCATCGACACTGCATTCGGGATCGGCGATGGCTTGTGTGGGGGTCGTGCCGGAAAGATGTTCGACGATCAGCCTTGCATCCAGCGCCGGGTCGGCGACTGCGGCCGCAGCAAGGCGTGCCCGCGCCGCTTTCAGCAGCAGCCCTAGTGTGGTGGATTTGAGGTTCCTGCTATTTGTTGGCATCAGCGTTCAGGAACCTCAAATCCAC